>CAVVUP010000030.1:0-60701 GCA_963751435.1 uncultured Verrucomicrobiae bacterium
CCGAAGCCCGTTTCAGCCCTTCCTTTGCCAGATGATCCGCCGGATGCATCGCCAGTGCTTTGCGGAAATAACCCACAGCTTCCTTATGTTGCCCCAGCAGTTCGTAAGTACGGCCTAGGAACGTCAGACAACTATCGTATCCCCAGCGCGGGTCGAGCGGGGCGGCGGTTGTTTTCGCCTCCGCTTCAAAAAGCTTTTCAGCCTTCAGCAAGGTCTGTAGCGCCGCCTGCCACTCGGCGGGCTTGTTGGCGGTGTGAAACTGGCACATCCCAAGAAGATACTGGACGCGCGGATTGGACGCCCCGTGCGTCAACGCCAGTTCCTGGTGCTTGGCCACGCGCGGTCCGAACCGCGCTGCCCGGATCAGGTTGCCATTGATTCTCATGCCGTAAAGCGTGCCGAGCAGCGCATGGCTCTCGGCGTGGCGTGCGTCGAGTTTTACGGCGAGCGTGAGCGAGTCGACCGCGGCGTCGAGCGCCGCCTGGGCAGCAGCTTTGTTCGTGCGATGGGCGGCAGCGTTCTGGAAGTGTAACATGCGATGAAACTGCGCCGAGCCGAGCCAGTAGAAATTGGTGACGTTCGTGGGCGCATTGGTGGTCGCGCGCCGGAACAATTCCGCCGCCACCGCAAACCGCGCCCCGTCCCACGCCTGGTAAGCAGCGGTGAATTCCGCGACGCCAGCGGCACTCAAGTCGTTCGAGGCCGCACGGGCCTGCACTGACAAGGTGGCCAAAAGTCCAATCACGATGAAATTGACGCGAAACATTGCTCCCCCGGTTATTACCCGATAACGTGGCATTGCCCAAGCCGATTATGGATTTTGCCGCCGCCACCCAACGTCAGCGCACCTTTTTTCAAACAGGCGCGACCCGGTCAGTGGAGTTCCGACGCGCGCAGCTTGAGAGGCTGGCGGGCGCATTGGAGCGGCACGAAACCGCCTTGCTCTCCGCCCTGCAAGCCGACCTCGGCAAATCTCCGGGCCAAGGCTACGCGTCCGAGTTCGGGCTGGTGCGGATGGAAATCCGGCACGCGCTGCGCCACCTGCGTCGCTGGGCCGCGCCCCAGCGCCGCCGCACGCCCTGGTTTGTCGCGCCGGCCCGCGGCTGGGTGCAGTTCGAGCCGTTTGGCGTGGCGCTCATCCTTGGCCCGTGGAATTACCCGGTGCAACTGCTCGTCAGCCCGCTCGTCAGCGCCATCGCGGCGGGAAACTGTGCCGTGCTGAAACCTTCCGAACTCGCGCCGCGCACCGCAAAGGCCATCACTGAATTGATGCGGGATTGCTTCGATGAGCCGCTTGTGACCGTGGTGAATGGCGGCCCGGAAGTGGCCGAAGCGCTGCTACGCGAGCGGTTCGACAAAGTCTTTTTCACCGGCAGCACGCGAGTCGGACGATTGGTAATGGCGGCGGCGGCGAAACACCTGACGCCGGCGACGCTCGAACTCGGCGGCAAGTGTCCGGCCATCGTGTGCGCGGATGCGCCAGTGGAGCTGGCCGCGCGGCGCATTGCGTGGGGAAAATTCATGAATGCCGGCCAGACCTGCGTCGCCCCTGATTTCGTCCTGGTCGCGCGCGAGGCACGCGAGACGTTCGTGGCGGCGATGAAAAGAGCGCTGCACGAATTCTACGGCAACGACCCGGCCCGAAGCGAGGATTACGGGCGCATCGTCAATCAGGCGCACTTTGAGCGGCTCGTGACTTATCTGCGGGACGGTAAAGCCGTTCAAGGAGGCCAGCATGACGTGAAGAAGTTGTTCATCGCGCCAACGATTCTGGCCGACGTGTCCCCGGACGCAGCGGTGATGCAGGAGGAAATTTTTGGACCGATTCTGCCCGTGCTGGAATTTGACAAACTCGACGCCGCGCTCGCCTTATTGCGCGGAAAGCCTACACCACTGGCGTTGTATGTGTTCACGCGCGACCGCGCCACGGAAGCCCGCGTTCTGACGGACGCACGGTCCGGCGGCGCGTGCGTGAACGATGTCGTGTCACACATGGTTGGCGCGGGACTGCCGTTTGGCGGCCTGGGTGAAAGCGGGATGGGCGCGTATCACGGGCGCGCGGGCTTCGAGGCGTTCTCGCATCAGCGCGCGGTGTTGCGGCGGGCAACCTGGCCCGATGCGCCATTCCGTTATCCGCCCCAAACACTTTCGCTTGGCGGCCTGAAGCGGGCGATGCGCCTTCTTCTGGGTGACTAAACTTGAAGTATCGCCCGCTTCCGGCAGACTCACAGCCATGTCACGACGCGTCATCATCATCGGAGCAGGCCCGGGCGGGTTGGCCTCAGCCATGTTGCTCGCCAAGGCGGGAGCGGATGTCACTATTCTGGAGAAACAACCGCGCGTGGGTGGGCGCACGTCGCTCATTGAGGCGGACGGCTACAAGTTCGACCTCGGCCCGACGTTTTTTCTTTATCCGCAAATCTTGCAGGAGATTTTCCAAGAAGTCGGACGCGACCTTTACAGGGAAGTGCCGATGACGAAGCTCGACCCGCAATATCGCATCACCTTCGGCGCGGGCGGGGAGTTGAACGCCACGCCGGACCTCGAACGCATGGTGGCGGAGATCGCGAAGCTGTCGCCTCAGGATGCGCAGGGTTTCCGGCGGTTCATGGAATACAACCGCGTGAAGCTGAAGAAATTCGCGCCGTGCCTGCAAATGCCTTTTCCCGGCTGGACGAGCTTGATCAACCTGCGCCTGTTGATGGTGCTGCCGTTCCTCAAGCCGTGGAAGTCGCTGCACGCGGAGTTGGCGGGTTATTTCAAAGACCCGCGGCTGCAACTCGCGTTCACGTTCCAGTCGAAGTATCTCGGCATGTCGCCGTTCCAGTGTCCAAGTCTGTTTTCCATCCTGTCGTTCCTCGAATACGAACACGGCATCTGGCATCCGACGGGCGGCTGCAATTCCATCTCGCGCAACATGGCGCGCGTGGCGCAGGAACTCGGCGTGAACATCCAGCTCAACACCGCCGTGGAGGAAATCCTGTTCCAAGGCCGTCGCGCGGTCGGAGTGCGCACGGCGCAGGGCGAACAGCGCGCCGATGCCGTGATGGTGAACGCTGACTTTGCAGGCGCCATCACGAAGCTCGTGCCCAACAATCTGCGCCGCCGCTGGAGCGACGCGAAGGTCGCGAAGAAAGATTTTTCCTGCTCGACGTTCATGCTTTATCTCGGCGTGGAAGGTCGCTTCGATCACCTCGCGCACCACAACATCTACGTCGCCGAAGATTATCGCCGCAACCTCGACGAAATCGAGCGGCGCCATGTCTTGTCGGAAGACCCGTCGTTCTATGTCGAAAACCCGGTGCGCACCGACGCCACAATGGCACCGCCGGGGCACAGCTCGTTGTATGTGCTGCTGCCGGTGACACATCAGCATCCGAACGTGGACTGGAACAAGGAACGCGCCCGGTTTCGCGGCGTGGCGATGCGGCAACTGGAAAAGCTCGGGATCAAGGATATCGAAAAGCGCATCCGCTTCGAGCGCATTGTCACGCCCGCGGATTGGGAGAGCAAGGTGGACGTCTATCGCGGCGCGACCTTCAACCTGGCCCACAGCTTCAAGCAGATGCTCAATCTGCGCCCGCAGAACCGATTTGAAGAACTCGACGGGATGTATCTGGTGGGCGGCGGCACGCATCCCGGCAGCGGTTTGCCGGTCATCTTTGAATCCGCCCGCATTAGCGCGCGCCTGCTGCTGGAGGACTTGGGTCTGACGGCGTGAAGCCGGGCACCGTGTCGGCCGGGCGATCAGCGGGTCTGGTGGAACCAGGCTCGCCAGAGCCAATCGCAGCGGTCCCCCAGTGCCAGGAGCACGCCGCGGCTCCCGCGATGCCGGAGCATCCACTGGAGCCACCGGGCATATCGAAGCCGCCGGGCGAAACCGGCGTCGCACCGCCGCGCGATGGCGACCCGGGACTCGTCCCAGGTGCGTTCGCCGCGGCTGTAGGCAGCCAGCGGTTCGGCCGCCCAAGCTGCGGACTCGAAGGCCATGGACATCCCGTTCCCCGTCACCGGCGGGATCATCGTCAATGCATCACCCACGCGGCACTCCGAGGCTTTCTTCGCCCGGGCGGGGTGCAGATTGAGACCCGACACCGCGCAGAACGACTCGTTGATGAAGTCAGCCCCTTCGAGCCGTTGGTGCAATGCGGAACCGACCGGCCCGCGCAAGAATTCCTGCCAGTGCGCCGCCAACTGAGGGACCGGCCCGCGCACCGCGAACAATCCACTCACGTTGACCACTCCGCCGGCCAGCCGGCATAATCCCACGTAGCCGCCCCGAATGAAGTGCATCTCCAGATCGGCGCCCAGTGTCGCCTCCAGGGCATGGGCCTTGAGCCCGATCCACTTGATGCGTTTAGGTTGGGTCTCGATGCGCCGTCCGGTGGCGCGCACGACCCCGGCCGGGTAGGGGCTCGCGGTGAACCGCTCGCGCTGACGCAACTCGCCCCCCAATCGCTGGAACTCCTCGGCGAGCAGTCGATCCATCGTATGGCGGGACAGGCAGAGGGCGGCCCGGGGAAGCGCTTTCGGACGGTGCGTCCGCGCTTCCTCGCAGAAGGCCGCGCTCCGTGCCTCCACCGCGCCCGCGGCGACGAACTTCGGGTACAGACCCAGAGTGTGCAGGACGTCGATTCCGCGGCCGCAGATGAACTCGCCGCAGACGCGGTGCCGTGGATAGCTCCCCGCTTCGTAGAGGGTCACCGGAACGTCGCGCTGTCGCAAGGCAACGCCCAGCGTGAGGCCCGCCAGCCCCCCGCCCACAATCGTGATGGGATGAAGAACGGTCACGTGCGTTGGGCCAGGAAAAGATGGCTGAACAAGCCGGCGCGGTACTCCCGCAAGCGCCACCTTGGGTCTCCCGGCCACAAGGCCGAGAGTTCTCCGCCCTGAAACCCGGCCCGCACGCTCACCGCTGCATCGTGGCGCGTGACGGCATTGGCGCCGATGAGCCCGAGCATTCTGCTGGCGGCCAAGGACCACCAGTCCCGGCGCGGTTCGCAGGCACAAAACAACTCCGCCTTCTCGGCGAGGGCGTTGAGGAGTACGCGCAAGCTCTCCGCCGTGAAGTGGTGCAGAAAGAGATTGGCCAACACCCACGTGCCCGCTTCGGCGGGCTGCGCTCGCAGCCATTCCAAGCCGTCTGCTTGCACCCTTCGCGGCCTGAATCCACGGGCGGATAGCGCCGTCACGACGCGCGCATCAGCGGCGTCGTGGCGATCCACCAACAGGACGTCACTGCCGGGCGCGAGCGCAGGCATCCGGCGCACCCAGCGCAGCAGCAAGGCGCCGTCACCCGCGCCCAGATCCACGATGCGCCGTGGTACCGCCTGCAATGCGGCTCCACGCACAGCCCTCGCCATGAGCCGGGCGTTGCCCATCAGGGCATTGATGCGGCGCAGGTCGCGGCGCGACCCGACGGCCCGGGGATCGTCGGCTGGCAGTTCGTCGAGCAACTCGGGCTGGAGACTACGTTGCATCATCGTTCGCTCGGTTGAAAAACAATGGCTGTGAGAGATTCACTCGACCTGTAATAGAGCACCGTGGCAACTGAACCCGGCGCCAAAAGAACACAACCACCACCAACCGGCGGGCGCTCCGCCAGCCAGGGCGCGTTGCAGTGTGAAATAAACGCTGGCGCTGCTCATGTTGCCGTGGTCGCGCAGCACCTCCGAACTCCAGCGCAGATCTTCCGGGGCGAGGCCCAGCTTGAGCCGCAGGGCGTTGAGCACGTCGCGCCCCCCGGCATGCATCATCCAGCCCCGGATTTCCCCGCGGGACACGGACGCCTGGGTCAACGCCCGGTCGAGAATCTCCGCGACTGCCTCGGCGGCCAGGGCGGGCACCTCCAGCGTGAGCACGTTGCGCAGCATTCCGCCCCGCTGCTCGAAACGCAACTGGTCCCGATGCGCCGGCTTGAGCACCGACACCGCGGTCTTCCATTCCACGCGGCGCGAGTGGTCGACGGGTTCCTGAGACAATACCGCCGCCCCCGCGCCATCCCCAAACAGGCAGGCGCTGATCAGCACGCCAGGATCATCATCGAAGTAGGTTGCCGCGCTGCACACTTCGACGCAGACGGATAGAACCCTCCGGGCTCCTCCCCCAGCCAGCAAGGCTTCAGCCGCGCGCCAGTTGGGTAGTGCGGCACCGCAACCCTGCCCGACGAGATCGAGTGCAAACACGTCCAACCGCAGCCCAAGGCGCTCGGTGACGTAGCTGGTCAGTCCCGGGCACAGATAGCCGGTGCAAGTGCTGATGACGAGAGCGTCGATGTCACGGGCTGCGCAGCCCGCGTCCGCCAGGGCGCGCTCGGCCGCCTGCGTGGCAAGGGCCGGGGCGTGGCGCGTGAACCGGGCGTGCAGGGTGTCGGGGCTCACGTCGAGCCCTTCGGCCAGCGGGTTGAGGGCGAGGTGCCGGCCCTCGATGCCATTGGCGCCCCGCAACACTTTTCGCAGGAGCGTGCGAGACCGAGGCTGCAGGGACTGGAAGAGGCGCGAGGCCTGCAAGGCGTCGTAGCACCCGAGCTGCGTATAGCGGTCCGGCGGCACCGCCGTTCCCAGTCCAGTCACAAACATGGTGGAGAATAGCGCAAGGCTGGGAAATAGGCCAAACCGGAAACCAAATTTCTGAAAGGAGATCGCCGGCGGAGAGGCCGGAGGCGGAAAAAGCGCCTCAGATTCCGTGTGTGGGGTCTGACTTGGCGGGAGAAAAGCGGGAAGCCGAGCAGTCCGTCATCGCCGTGCGTCAGTCCCGAGGTGATGACCCGCGCGCCGCGAGAGGAGGCTTCGAGTGCGCACACGCCGTCCGGCTTGCGGGGTTCGCCCCACGCGAGGTCAATTCCAGCGATGCGGATTTTCACTTCAATCTCGCTCTGTAACGACATACCATTCGGTCATGCATAACTTGACCATCTCGTTGCAGGCGTTGGTGGCCGCGTCGGTCTTCTTCGTGTGGGCGGTTCGCTACGCCAACATCGTCCAGGAATTCAAACAGTATGGGTTGCCCGACGGGTTGCGGGATTTGGTGGGCATTTTGAAGATGACATTCTCGCTGATGTTGTTGATTGGGATTGAGCGCAAACCCTTTGCGGTGGCGGGCGGGATCGGCATTGCCCTCATGATGGCAGCGGCCTTTGTCATTCATCTGCGGGTGAAGAACCCGGTGTTCAAAATGCTGCCCTCGCTCACATTACTGATCTTCTCAGTGGTCATCGCCTGGATCAATTATCGGTTGCTGACGCCCTGATTGCCTCGGAACTCAGGGCTTTCTGGCCTCCACCGCCGCGAAGTGGTTCGATATGGACGGGAACATCTCCTTCAGCCGCTGCTGCCGATACTGGAAGATTCGCTCGACATCGCGCCGGACGAACAGCCAGTTGATGAGCGCCCCGCCGCGCGGGCGGTAGCGCACGTGGTCCAGGCAAAGGGTGCCGCCGTCGCGCTCCTCGAAGGTGTGGGTGTGATGCCACAGCGTGTAAGGGCCGCGCAACTGGCTGTCCACGAAGCAATGCGGCGGCTGCCATTCGGTGATTTCAGTGCGCCAAAGGATGGGTAATCCATGCACACGGATGCGGTAGTCAATGAGCGTTCCTGGCCGCATGGCGATGGGCGCGGGTGTCAGCACCTCGAACTTCAACCAGGGCGGCGTGAGGGCTTCCAGGTTCCGTGCTTCGGCAAAGAAGGGGAACACCTCGTGGCGCGAGCGGGGCAGCCAAAGCTCGGTTTGCAGGGTGAATTCGTTCATGGGAGGGGTGGCTCAGAATCGGGTCTTGATATCGCAGGCGCGGATCACACACCAACCGCGCAAGGCTTCAAACAAGACAAACACACCGGAAACCGCCAACACCACGCCCAGCCACACGGACACGCAAAAGCCGAAGCCGGCCCCGATGAGCAGGGCCAAAGCGCCCAGGCCGCGCACGAGTCGTCCGGTGTTGCTGAGGTTGCGAGCGAAGAATGATTTCATTGTTTGGCCTTTCTCGTGGGCTTGCGCAAGTCATCCAAGGTTGCGCCTAGCTGCGCGAGGTTTTCTATTGGGAGCGCGCCGACTGTTTCCAGAGCGTCGCGGTAGGCTGGCATGGCGCGTCCGCCGGCGAGCAACTTGACCTCTGCCGCCAAGGAATCGCGCAACAGAGTCAGTTCGCCTCCCAGCCGAGGATCGTCTTCGGGATACACCAGGCTCAAGGCGACGGCCCGGGCCCGGCGTTGTTGGGCGGCGCCGGCAATCTCCGCCGCGGGCAGGCTTGCTCCGAGGTAGGTGACCTGCCAACCCAGGTTCGCCGCGGTTGCCCCGACCAGCAGTGCGCCGAGTTCATGAACCTGCCCCGCCGGCGTGGCCACCACCAGGACAGGCGCATCGTCCATCGCGCCGAACGGCTTGGCGAGGTTGCCAAGGAAAATCCGGATCGCCGCGCTGGCGAAATGCTCGTGGGCAGCCGTGAGGGTGCCTTCGCGCCACAAGTCGCCGATGGTTTGAGTCAGAGGTGCGACGACGCGCTGCAACAGGCCCAGGGCCCCCAGCGCGGTGGTTCCGCGCTTCAGCGCGTCGTCCAAAGCGTGCGCGTCGAGCGATTGGATGGCAGCCACGCACTCTTCGACAAACGAAATGCTCTTCGGCGCTTCGGCGGCAGCGCGCGGTGCGCGAGCATGGAGGTTGGGGGATGCGGCCATGAGCTTGCCCAGCTTGTCCGTGGGCAACTGCGCGACCTGGCCAATGCTGTGGCCCGCTTGGGTCAAATCCCGCAGCAGGTTGAGCCGTTCAATATCGCGCTGGGAATAGAGGCGACGCTTCGTGGCGGTCCGCTGCGGCTCGACGGCGCGGTAGCGCTGCTCCCAAATCCGAATGACGTGTGCGCTCAAACCCGTCAGACGGGCGACCAATTGAATGGGATACTGGGCATATTCCATAATCTCCACAAGAACTATACAAACTCGGGCGGTGCGCAAGGAAATAGCCAGGTAAAACCCGATAAATGTTCTAAACAATGCCTGGTTCACTGGCTATGAAAGATATCCAAACAAATATTTGACACTCTACAGAACTTAGACAATCATTGGACATGTTCAACGGTCGATTTCCGGCGGTTGGACCTAAAAGACTAGAACACTAAACAAAACAGAAACATGAAAACGCATCCCATCCTTACTGTGGCAGCCTTCGCCGCCGCGCTCACCCTCACCCCCAACGTCTTCGCCGCCGAATGCAGCGCCAGCAAGGACGCCTCAGCCGCCACCCGCACAGCGGGCAAGGATGTGGTGTCCGTTGCTTCCGGTGCGGGAAGCTTCAACACGCTCGTAACCGCCGTGAAAGCAGCCGGCTTGGTAGAAACCCTTCAAGGTGAGGGGCCGTTCACGGTCTTCGCTCCCACTGATGAGGCCTTCGCCAAGCTGCCGGCGGGCACGGTCGAGGACCTGCTCAGGCCCGAAAACAAGGAAAAGCTCGTCGCCATCCTGACCTACCACGTCGTGCCCGGGAAGGTCATGGCGGCAGATGTGAAAACCATGAAGGCCAAGACCGTCAACGGGAAAGAACTCAGCATCAAGGTGGAAGACGGCAAAGTGACCGTGGACAACGCCAAGGTCATCAAGACTGACGTGGCAGCCAGCAACGGCGTCATTCACGTCATTGACACCGTGATCCTGCCCAATTCATGACTGACCGTAACCACTGAGGCGGGGGACGACGCCCCGCCTCAGTTTTCCCTTGCCGGTGGCCCCGATAATGACCCTTTTGCTTCGGATGAACAGGAAGTCTAACCGCATCGCCCTGATTGCAGGATTCGGAACTTTGTCCGGTCTGGTAGCCACGGCTTGCGGCACGGTGCGCGGCGGCTACGAATCCGTCCCTTATCAAGCGTCGCGCGAAAACGGCAAGTTCGAGGTGCGCGATTATCCCGAATTGTCACCGTCGGTCTATGGCTACTTTGATGCGCCGTGGACGTCCGCCTGCCTCCGCCGGAACGAAGTGATGCTGCGCACTGAGACCGCCGAGCCGTCAGCTTTTGAAGGCAAGCCCCAACCCTGACCGAGTATGACTAACGCTATGAATCAATCTCTTTCTCCACATTTGCTGTCACCCCTTGACCTGCGCGGTTTGGTCCTGCGCAACCGCGTGGTCATGGCGCCCCTCACGCGCGCCCGCGCCGGATGCGAGCGGGTGCCCAACGATCTCATGGCCGAATACTACACCCAACGCGCCTCGGCCGGACTCATCATCACGGAGGCCACGGTCATTTCTGAGCAAGGTATTGGATGGGTGGATTCGCCGGGCATTTACAACGACGCGCAGGTGGCGGGCTGGAAGAGGATTACCGCAGCACTCCATGGCAAAGGCACGCCGGTGTTTCTCCAACTCTGGCATTGTGGACGCGCCTCGCACAGCAGCTTCCACGGTGGCAAACCCGCGGTGTCGGCCTCGGCCATCAAGCTGAGCGGCGACTACATCCACACGCCCATTGGCAAGCAACCTTACGAAACGCCCCGCGCGCTGGAGACGGCCGAAGTCGCCACCGTCGTGCAGGATTACCGGCGGGCGGCCGAGCGGGCGAAGGTGGCCGGCTTCGACGGCGTGGAAATTCACGCGGCCAACGGCTACCTGATTGACCAGTTCCTCCAGTCGCGGACAAACCACCGGACAGACCGATACGGCGGCAGCCTCGAAAACCGCTGCCGCTTACTGAAGGAGATCGTCGAGGCCATCATCACCGTCCTGCCCGCCAATCGAGTGGGCGTGCGTCTCTCGCCCAACGGAAACTTTAACGACATGGGCTCGCCAGATTACCGCGAGACGTTCACTTACGCCGCCAGCCAGTTGAACGCCTACGGCCTGGCCTACCTGCACGTCGTGGACGGCCTGGCCTTCGGTTTCCACGAACTGGGCCAGCCGATGCCGCTGCCGGAATTTCGCGCCTTGTTCACAGGGCCGCTGATCGGCTGTTGCGGTTACACCCAGGAAACGGCGGAGGCGGCCATCGCTGGCGGCCACGCCGACCTCATCGCCTTCGGCCGGCCCTACCTGAGTAACCCGGACCTGGTGGAACGCTTCGCCAACGGCTGGGAATTGAATCCCCCGGCGGACATGAAGGTTTGGTCCGCTCCGACGGCGCAGGGTTACACAGACTTCCCGTTTCATCCTGGCCGAAGCGGTTGTTAATCTCCTCGACCAGTCTGTTCCACCGTGGCCGCGCAGCGCGGCTTGTGCAATCACGAGGCGATTGCCGCGGCCAAGGCCGGTGTCGAGGGCTTGACGCGCGCCGCTGCGGGCCACCTACGCCCGCTACCAGATTCGCGTGAACTGCGTCGCACCCGGACTGGTGCAGACGCCGTTGAGCCAGTTTCTCACGGCGAACGAGGCAGCGCGCAAGACTTCCGTGGCCATGCACCCACTCGGGCGTTTGGGCGAGCCGGGCGACATCGCTTCGGCCATCTGCTGGCTCTTATCGCCCGAACAGAAGTGGGTCACCGGGCAGGTGCTGCACGTGGACGGCGGTCTATCCACCGTACAAGCGCGATAAATCCGTCTCCACCGGTGGCCATGAACTTTCATCCTCAAGCTCGCCCGCGTCACCTCGTGCTGGTGCTCGGCGACCAGTTGAACCGCGACTCGGCTGCCTTCGATGACTTCGTGGACGGCGATGAGCCCGCCGGTGGCGCGTGGAACTTCGACGCCGACAACCGCGAGAATTTCGGGAAGGCGGGTCCGGGCGACGCCGAACCGCCCGTGGCCTTCCCCCCGGACGCGCTGACCCGCGAGGTTTTGGCTTTGGTGGAAAGGCGCTTCGCGAAGCATCCCGGCAGCCTGGCGCGTTTCGATTGGCCGGTGACGCCGGAGCAAGCCCGCGCCGCCCTGGCCGGTTTCGTGGCGCATCGCTTGCCGCACTTCGGCCGTTACCAGGACGCCATGTGGACCGGACACGACGCCGTCCGCCCGGCGGCGGTGCTTCGTCAACGCGCCTACCTGCATCACTCCCGACTGTCGGCGGCGATGAATCTGAAGCTGCTTGACCCGCGCGTCGTGGTGGCCGAAGCCGAGAAGGCCTATCGCCAGGGCCGCGTGCCGTTGCCCTCGGTGGAGGGTTTCATCCGGCAGATCCTTGGCTGGCGCGAATACGTGCGCGGCATTTACTGGCACTTCATGCCCGGCTACCTTGAGTTGAACGAGCTCCAGGCCTCCCAGCCGTTGCCGCCGTTCTACTGGACGGGCGACACGGACCTCAACTGCCTGCGACACGTCATCGGGCAGACTCTCGAGTTCGGTTACGCACACCACATCCAGCGGCTGATGGTGACCGGCCTCTTTGCGCTGCTGCTGGGCGTGAAGCCCCGCGCTGTTCATGAATGGTATCTGGCCATGTATGTGGACGCCGTGGAGTGGGTCGAGTTGCCCAACACCCTGGGAATGTCCCAGCACGCGGATGGCGGCCTGATGGCGTCGAAGCCGTATGTCGCCACCGGCAAGTATATTCAGCGCATGAGCAACTACTGCGCGGGCTGTCGCTACGACCCTGGTCGACGAACCGGGCCGGGCGCCTGCCCGTTCACCAGCCTTTACTGGGATTTTCTACTGCGCCACGAGAAGCGGCTGGCCAGGAATCAGCGCATGGCCATGCAGTTGAAAAACCTGGCCCGGCTGACCGAGGCCGACCGCCTTGCCATTCACGAACACGCCGGGCAGATTAGGCAGCAGTGCCTGAGCCAGTGAAGGCGACGGCAGACAACGGACAAAAACTATGCAACTCAAATTCGACTGGTTGATCGTGCTCGAAAATCTTCGGCGTGGAATCATGGTTACCGACACAACGCTGGAAGGTCCGACGGGCCCGCGCATTATTTATGTGAACTCCGCGTGGCTCAAGATGACCGGTTATTGCCGGGACGAACTCAGCGGGAAAACCCCGCGTCTCCTGCAAGGCAAGCACACGGACCGGGCCGTGGTCGGCTCGATTAAGCTGAAGCTTTTGAACCGCGAAGTGTTCCACGGCCAGACGTGGAACTACCGGAAGAGCGGCGAGCCGTTCCTCATGAACTGGTATTGCTACGCCATCTACGGCGAGCGACCCAAACCGATCTACTACGTGGCCGAGCAGGAAGACATGACGGAAATTGAAACGCTGCGCATGAAACAAAGATTGCTCGTCAACCCGAACGACGCGGACGCCCTGAGCTTCTTCTCCGTGTTGGATGAGTGGAAGTCTAAGCGGAAAAAGGCCTGAGACTTCGGACCGGCATGTGACTCTCAACCCGGGCGAATCAGCATGGCGACCGATCGACTTGTCTTGCTAACCGGCGCCACCGGTTACATTGGCGGCCGCCTGCTTAAAGCGCTCGAAGCACAGGGAACTCGCGTTCGCTGCCTGGCCCGGCAGCCTGAATTCCTGCGCCCCCGCGTCGCGGGCAACACTGAAGTTGTCGCCGGCGACGTGTTGGCTTCCGCCAGTCTGAACCAAGCGATGAGTGGCGTGGACACGGCCTACTACCTCGTTCACTCCATGCAGCGAGGCAGTGACTTCTCGGAAAAGGACCGTCAGGCCGCGCAAAACTTCGGCGCGGCGGCACGGGCGACCGGGGTCCGCCGTATCATCTACCTTGGTGGGTTGGGCGACGACCGGCAGGAGCTTTCCGCCCACTTGCGCAGCCGGCAGGAGGTGGGCGATGTCCTGCGGCGACATCATGCGCGACTATGCCGGTCAGCGAGGACTCAAGCGGCTCATGATTCCTGTGCCCCTGCTCACCCCAAAACTTTCCAGCTTGTGGCTCGGACTGGTCACGCCGCTCTACGCACGGGTCGGTCGCATCCTCGTGGACTGCATGCGCCACGAAACCGTGGTGCGGAATGGCGCGGCGCTGGAGCTTTTTCCCATTCCCCCGATGGGGATTCGCGAAGCCATCGCAGCCGCATTGCGCAACGAGGACCACGAGTTCGCGCAAACCCGTTGGTCCAACTCGCTCAGCACCGCGAACCCGAAGCGTGACTGGGGCGGCGTCCGCTTCGGCAACCGCATCGTGGACACACGCACGGTCACCGTGGCCGCAACCCCGGAGGCGGCCTTTGCGGTGATTGAACGGGAAAGACCAACGACCAGGCTCAACGCTCAACGGCTGAACGCTCACCTCTTTCCGCTGCTGAGCCGTGCGCAAACTGGCTGCAAAGATGCGGATCCATTCGTCCGCTTCCTCGACCAGCGGCTGCACCCGCCCCGTCTTCAGCAGCGGCACCCGCTGGATCAGCCGCAGCCACCGCCGCGACTCCCGCAACTCCTCTGGAGATTACTGATCATTGGTCATTGATCATTGGTCATTGATCATTGCCCCCCCCTTTACCTGTCGGCGCTCAAAGCCCGTCCAGCGGACTGCGGATCCCAATCCCCGGCTTCTGCATCACATGGGTATAGATCTGGGTGGTGGACACGTCCTTGTGCCCGAGTAGATCCTGAACCGTGCGGATGTCCGTGCCCCGCTCCAGCAATTGGGTGGCAAAGCTGTGACGCAACACATGCGGCGTCACCCGCTTGTTCAGCCCCGCTTGGCGCGCCGCCTGCCGGATGCAATGCTGGAAGGTCGCATCCAGCACATGATGTCGCCGCCGCATGCCCGTGCGCGGGTCTTTCATCGTTTCCCGAGAGGGCCAGAACCACTGCCACTCCCACTGCTCGCCCGCCTGAGGCCACTTCCGGTCCAAACCCTCGGGCAACCACACCCCGGGCAGTCCGTTCGCGCGGTCGTCCGCGTGCAACCGGCGCAACCGTTCGCGGTGCGCCCGCAGTTTCTCCTGCAACATCACCGGCAACACCGTGACGCGGTCCTGATCGCCCTTGCCGGCACGGACGACCAGTTGCCCCCGCTCCAAGTCCACGTCCTTGACCCGCAACCGCAGCAATTCGGTCAACCGCAAGCCGCTGCCGAACATCAATTCCGCCATGAGCCGAGGGGTTCCCTCCATGGCCTCAAACAACCGCTCGCATTCCGCCCGGGTCAACACCACCGGAACCCGCAGCCGCTTCCGCGCCCGGACAAAGTCCCTGAAGTCGCCAAGGTCCCGCCCCTCCACCTCTCGAAAGAAGAACACCAACGCGTTCAACGCCTGCTTCTGGGCCGACACCCCCACGCGCTGCGCCACGGCCAGATGGGAGAGGAATCCCTTGATTTCGGCCGCACCGGCCTCCGCCAGCGGGCGTTGACCCAGGAAGCGGACGAACCGCGACATCCAGCCGCGGTAGGTTTGCTCGGTACGCCAGGCCAGGTGACGTTCGCGCACCCCGGCGACCAGGGCCTGTTCCCAGGCGCTTTGCCCCAGATCCGTCCGCGCCAACGGGGGCACTCCCTTGAGCACCAATCCCGCTCCTGCCCGTGCCCGGCGAAAGTACCAGTTCAGGGCCTGCTTCCATTCATCCACAGGGCCGCACTCAGGCTGGGGCTCCCGCCGTTCGACCACCACGAACTCCCGCGCCAGCGGGATGCAGGGCGCCGCCTGCCGCCGGGCGCAAAAGGTCAGAAACCGCTTCAAGATCTGCCGATACCGGGTGCGCAAGGCCGAATCCAGCGCCGCCTCCCCAGCCAGGGCGCTTGCCCAGTTGGGGAAATGAACGGTGCTGGCGTACCCTTTGGAAGCCCCCGATTGCATGCCCGGCAAAAGACAAACTGAGTTTGTCTTTTGCCGGCACGTGTGCAAGCCCAAATCCGGCTCGTTTCGGGCTGGCGATGGCAGGTCGCGATCGACTGCAACTCGTTGAACATAAGGCTTGTCAACCGCGCGACGCAGGCGTAGATGCCTGACGGAAACCCGAGCTTCGCCAGTTTGTCTTTGGCCGGTGAGTTTCGGACAATACATACTGTTCGAGGACAGAATCGCCATGAGAATTCGGAGAACTTTATCTGACGACGACTACGTCGCTCAGGTGCGAAAGCGGGATCTGGCTTTCCGGAGGTCGCGATGGGCTTATCCCGTCGCCCTGCTTGTGGCCACCGGCGCCGTATGCGCTGTGGCGATTGGGTTCAGAGGCTTAGTTCAGTTGTCCGAGGGAAGCCGTCTGGCTCTTGTGGGCTTTTTGGCAGGAGTTCTGTATGCAGGGATGCTGCTGTTCTTCTTGCTGGGCACAATTGCCTGCCTGATTGAATGGGGCAGAGCCCGACGCGGAGATAGAACTGAGAGACTGCTCCTGAAGTACTACGACGAGTTGAAGGCGGGAAAATCCTCGAACAATAAAGGGTGTATTGCTGCGGAGCGCAGCGGAGCCAGCAACTACGCCATTGGTTGAACGAGCCCGTCGCTGAGGAGGAGAGCGCCGTCCTATGGCGCTTGTGTTGGTCCTGAAGGAGGTCGGGAGGTGTTGACCGGGCGTTTTGTGACGCTGTGACCGCCGCCCGAGAGTGCGGTCGGGGTGCGGCCCCGTGGTCCCCGGTCCTTCGTAGCCCCCGGCTTGCCTCCCGGCGAGGTGTTTGGCCTGGTTACCCCCCTTCGTCCTGCCCACGGAACAACACGCCTGCCTCGGCCCGGGGTCGTTGAGTTTTCCGGGGCGGTGTTCATGCGGCCTGGTGGGTTGGGAGGGGAACGAGTGGAACCGGCGGAGCGCGCGACTGCCAGTGCGGTCGCAGGGAGCGGAGCAGCCGCATGGGGCGCTCACAGCAGGGACAGGCCGGGGGCGATGGCTTGGGAGCGTCCGTGGATGGGTTGGCGCCCAGTTGCACCGTCATGCCCCCATGCAACTGCACGCGCAGCCGTTTGGCTTTGGCCGCCGGATGACAGAAGCCGTAGTAACGGATCGAGCGTAATCTCCGGGGCAGCACGTGGCGCAGGTAACGCCGCACGAACTCGACGCCCGGCAAGGTCAGCTTCTCGGTGCGATCGTGCTGCCGATCCTTCCAGCGAAACGTCACGTGAGTGTCGGTGACCCGGAGGATGCGGGCATCACTGATGGCGGTGCGGGCGACATAGGTGCCCAGATACTTCAAGGCCGCAGCACCCGATCCGGCCGGTTGAATATGCACGCCCCAGTCAGTGCGCCACACCGCCGGATCCACCGTCCACTTCCTGGCCTTGAACAGGCGATAACAGTGCTGACGAAAGGCGGCCTGCAAATGCGGCAGATGCACCAGGCGACTGGCCCTCTTCACCTGCACGAACTGCCCCTGCGCATCCAGTCCGGCGCCGGGCACCAGGCAATGGAGGTGGGGATGGAACTCCAGGCGTTGGTTCCAGGTGTGGAGCACGGCGGTGAAGCCGTGGACGGCCGCGCGCAGGCCCTGGTCGGCAGCGAGCTTTTCACTCAAGGCGCCGGCGGCCCCGTGAAAGAACAGGTCGTAAGCCTCCTTGGCGTGGGGCCCGAAGAACTCGCCGCGCAGTTGGGCCGGGAGCGTGAAGGTGACCATGAAGTAGGGCGCGGGCAGCAGCTTGCGGAGTTCACGCTCGATCCATTGGGCGGTGGCGGCCCGGCCGCACTGGGGACAGGCCTTGTGGTTGCAACTGTGCCAGGCGAACTGGACGCGGCCGCACTCGGCGCAGCCAAAAGCCCGCCCACCCAACGCCGGGGTGCGGCAATGGGTGATAGCCCAGAGGGCGCGGCGTTGGTCCGCCGACAAGGGAGGCTTGCTCTCCCGAAAAGCCGGCAGGAACCGACGCAGCGCCTCAATGACCGTGACGGCCATGGGGCAGGAGCGCCGAGCGCCTTGGGTCCAGGCTCCGCCTGGTTAGCGGGGCAGGCGGCGACACAACGCATCCATCAGCGCCAGGGCATCCTTGGTGGTTTGATGGGTGAGGTGCAGATAGACCATGGTCGAGGTGATCTGCTTGTGCCCGAGCAGTTGCTGGATGGTGTGCAGATGCGCGCCGGCCTCCAGCAAATGGGTCGCAAAACTGTGGCGCAGAGAATGCACGGAAGCGTCAGGCAGGTTGAGTTGTTTGCGGGCCACGATCACCAACCGTTGCAGGGAGGAAGGCGGCATGGGGCCGGTGGCCGCGTGCATGCGCGCGGCCAGCGACGTGAGGTTGCGATCGCCGCGGCCCACGTTGGGAAAGAGCAACAGCGGATGCCGATGGAACGACCAGTAGGCGCGCAGTTCCTCAACCAGGCAGGTGGGCAGCGGCACCACGCGATCCTGATGGCCCTTGGCCTGGCGGATGCGCAACTGGTTCTCGCGCCCCAGGACGTCGTGAATGGTCAGGCCCAGACATTCCCCCAAGCGCAGGCCGCAGGCGTAGATGAGCTTGAGCGGGGTGCGATAGCGGCGCAGGCGGATGTGGGAGAGCAGTTGCACGACCTGATCGCGGGTCAGCACCGCCGGCAAGGTGTCGTGATCCTTGGTGCGGATCTGGCAGAAGACCCGCCAGTGCTCGTCCTCGAGCTGGTCCACGAAGAACATCCGGGCGGCCGCGCGGGCCTGACGAATGGTCTTGGGCAGCCACAGCTTCTTGAGTTTGACGTGGAGGAAGTAGTCACGCAGTTGGGCTTCGGTGAGCGAGGCCGGATCGGAGGCAAAATGCTCGTGGATCAGGCGCAGTTGGCGGTAGTAGGCGTGGCGGGTGCGATTGGCATCGTAACGCAGCGCCAACAACTCGGCGAAGCGCGCCATCGAGTCGTAGGGATGCCGGTAATCAACCGGGTTGGCGTACTCGCGGCCCGAGGTGCGAATGCTTGAGAGGTCCCGGTGTGTGTTGTCTGTGGAGGCATGTTTTGTGTTTTGCATACCTCACCAGCATAGTAGAATTGCGCCATGCCACCGCCGACGGATTTACGCTCCGCTCCAAGCGCCTCCGATTCACTTCGCCGCGCAGCGGCTTCGTTCAACCAGACGGTGCAGGCAACAGCCGCCAAGCCGAGCAGTTGACCCGATCATGAAAACTCGAACATCATCATTGCAGGCAACCGCCCCTGTCGGCGGCTGTGCCTGACCTTTTCGTTAGGTGTCTGCGCCATGACTCTTGTTGAACTATTGGTTTTCCTCCTAGTGACCGCAGGAGTCGGAGCGGTTGCTGGTGTCGCGGTTGGAGTGTTTACCGGAGGGCTTGCGAGAGGGGCGCTCATTGGTGCGTTTGCTGGACCAGTAGTGGCGGCATGTGGGATTCAGATTTACTTGCTCATTTCCGGACGCGGGAAGCCCGACGGTGATAAAGATTCGAGGCAAGAATGACCAGAACACCTAACAAAATCACTGGACCGAACGCGGGCGGGCCGCGTCAGTTTCCAATTCCAACGCCACTGGCCGCCCGCGCCGGTCAGTTCTGCCGTTAGCTGTTTATGGATGCCCCGCCGAAGCCAACTACCACCGACAGGCTACTTGGGCTCTGCATCATTTCCGGGTTCATGCTGCTCATCACAGCCATTCCATTGGGGATCTTTGTATCATTGCAGCAGCACTACAAATTTGACTCGGATTGGCGCTGGGCAATTATTCAGGGAGCTGTCATGGCGGTAGCCACAGCCGTTATTGGCGGCATGCTTACTGGTGTCGGTGAGTTCATCGTGCGGCGACGCTGGAAGGCACAAGGAAGGCAATACACACAATGAGGCCAGCTAACCATCCGGCTGCAGGCAAGGCCGGGATCGCGCCTCGGTTGGCAATCGGACATCACTGGCCCGGCCTGCCTGAGCCGGGTCGTTAGGCGACTACGCACGCGCATGACATTTTCACCGCACATGAAGTTGACGCGACAGCATCTTTGGGCGGTTTGGAGCGTAGCGACGGCTCTCTTGTCAGTGTCGGCGCTTGGGGTCTGGGGCAAGAGTTGCTCGTGTGGCTTTCAGACGCCGAGTGGTTTGTTCACGTCGGTCACTTTAGCTGCCACCGCGTGGGTCGGCTTCTTCCTTCCGCACTCCCGCTCGCTTCTTGTGAGGTTCGCTCTCGACGGTTGGGTGATTTTGACCACGGCGCTTCTTGGCAGACACGTTGCCGACGTTTTATGGCTCAGTCCCCATGCACCATTTGGTTTATGGTAGAGTCGTCGCCTAAAAGCGGTCGAGCCAACAGCGGGAAGTTGGTCAGTTGTGTCATTCATGGTTTTCCTCCCGCTGTGGCTCACCTTTCGCGTTAGGTGTCATTCGCGCATCATGGCAGCAATCGCATACATCAAGACGGACTGTGAACAGTGTGGCGGGCCTATCGAGTATCCGTCCGAGCTTGCCGGTCAGTCCATCGAGTGTCCTCATTGCCAGCAGGCGACTTCTTTGCCTTCTCCATTTGCGCCGCCACCACGAGCAGCCGCACCTCCACCGATTCCGCCAGTGCAGCCGGCTCGTTCCGGTGACGAGGTTTTTCTCAGCACAGGCGGCATCACGGTTTCGCGGACACGTTTCGTCGTAGATTCCCAGACTTTTGCGTTGTCGAATATCAGTTCTGTCCGCGGAGTTGAGACACCACCGAGTCGGACAGCGCCGGGTGTCATGCTTCTTTTCGGAGTATTTCTCTTGTTTGCGTCCATCCGGGTCGGCCTGCTTGTCATTGCTATTTGCATCGCGTGGCTGATTTTCCAGAAGTCCACGTTCTCCATTGTTCTGACGGCAGCCGGAGGAGAGGTGAAGGCATATACCAGCCACGAGTTGCCAGAGGATGAGAGACACGACCATGACACCGAACAGGACAAAAGGAATGTAGAGAACACGGGGGCGTGAAGGGCTGGAGGGTTTGATTTCACTGGAGGATTTGCGCAGGACTTGAGCCTGCCCCCGGGTTCTCTGCATTCCCGGGTTGAACGAAGCGGCGGTCAAAGGTTCGGAGGCGCGTCCGCCCAGCGGTTTGCGGAAAGTGTCTGCGCCTTGCCTGCCGCCTTCCTCGTTCCCAGCCCCTTTTCGGGCCCAACGCCCCCTGACCACACGCTTCCACCGCTTCTCCCGCCCCGCACGACGGCGACCGGAGGACTTTGCTTGCCGTCCGCAGCGCCTTGACCCCTCGGCCAGCACGCCACGGACACACCCCACCGGTCCACGTCCCCTGCGCGTTTTGCGCCGGGCACGCCCGAGCGGTTGAACCTGGAGGGTGGTGCTGCATCACTTCAGGGAGGCGCACGATCCTGGCCGCGCCACGCCGGACGCTGTCCCGGGCGCCAGCGTTCCACCAGCACCAGCACGGTGCCGCACCGGGCGCACTTGAGCGGGGACGCCCCGTCCGTGGCCGCCGTTGTCTCCGGTTCCGCAAGCGTGTCAGTCGGCGGCTGCCAGGTGGCGCGCTGGGCTTCACTGAGCACCGGCGCCTGTTGGAGCAGCGCGCGCACGCGGTTGAGCTTCACGCGTCCGCCCGGATGCCACCATCCGAAGCGGCGCACGCGATGAAAGCCGCGGGGTAACACGTGCTGGAGAAAGCGGCGGAGCAACTCGAAGGGCTCCAGGTCCACGTGCCGCCAGGCGTGTGTGGTGCTGTCGCGATAACGCCAGCGCAACCGGCCATCCGGCTGCAGGGGCAGGCTGCGATTGCCCGTGGCGGTCTTGAACACATAGCGGCTCAAGTAACGCAGCGCGTGTTGCCCCGAACCCATCCGCCCCGATCTTCAACAAGCGGCTCGGATCGGGAAGCTGGTGAACTTCGTCCAACACCACGAACCGCTTCTTCATCGATTGGGAATAACTTTCCGGGTCACGCAGCCGCTCCGCCACGCTGGGCAGATCGCAGTTCAGGAACTCGGTGTCGGGCAGGCTCTGGGCCAGCACCGTCTTGCCGACCCGGCGCGGGCCGGTCAGCCAGACGATGGACGCCTGTTTCCACGCCGCCACGAGTCGATCATTCCAAAAGGGACGCTCAATGATGCAGGCATGTCTTACTTTTCGACGGCTAAACGTAAATATCGAAATCACTCCTTGCACACAACTGGGTGCCCTTGTGGTTTGCTGCCAGACGAAATCCGTGCATGGCGGGTCGACTTGTGCCACCTGGGTAAACGCGTTGACCGGTTGCACGGGTGCGGAATCCGATCTCGCTAGCAGAGTAACAGCGGCAGGTATGTCGCAAACGGAATGAGGAATCGCCCGCGTGCGGACGCTGAACCAGCGCCCATTCTCGCTGGGAAGTGGCTGATAAAGCAGGGGAGCACTGCCAGCGGTTTTGCCAGTGAAAGAGTGCTGACAGTCTCGCGGCATGCGGCCTGGCATCGCTGTGTGGTTGAATGGTCTGGCCTTCAGGCTTGACGTGTGGCGCGGTATCCGGAAGCTCCCGTGCGGAAGGAGCGCCTGACAACTATGAGCGACGACATTGCCAACAATAAGGTTGTTCTGATCATTCTCGCGATCTTCATCCCGCCCCTGGCGGCGTATCTCAGGACAAAGGATACGAAGACCACCGTGATCAATGTAGTGCTGACGCTGCTGTGCGGCATCCCGGGCATCATCCATGCCCTCTATCTGGTGCTGAAAGTCTGAGGCTCGAATACCCGTGGATTCGGGGGGGTAGAGGGCTCTCACAAGGAGGAGGCCCAACGAAGGTCCTGGTGTGGCGCACGGCAATTTCGTGTTCTTCTGCGTTCCAAGCATCCCCAAAAGGGTGCACCACAGAACTCTTCGTAGCGCGGGTTTTCAGTCTGCCGTATCGCCGAGTTGGCCTCGGCAGGGCGCACGGACATTTGGGAGCGTGCAACTCTGCGGACGGCCATGCGGGATGCAATTCCGCGATACAGCAGAGTGCAACTCTGCGCCACGCCTGGAGAATCCTTTCGTTCGGCCCTCAAAAAACTCCCAAAAACCGCTTGCCCGGCGGTCGGGCACCTGCCTATCTTGACCGCTCTTTCGCCGCGAGCGATTGCACTATGCGACGTCCCAAAGGAATCAAGACCAAGAAATCGATGGCCAAGCGGTTCAAGATCACGGCCAAGGGCAAGGTGCTGCGGGCCTGCGCCGGCAAGCGGCACTTGAACCAGACCATGAGTCCCAAGCGCCGTCGCAACCTGCGTGGCACCACCACACTGTCAGAAAGCGACGTGCATCGCGTGATGGAATCGATGCCTTGGAGCCATCGGGGCTGACCTGGCAATTGACAAGAGCCTTTAACCATTGATCGACCATGCGAGTTACCAACGGACCAGCATCACGCAAGCGCCGCAAGCGGATGATCACGGCAGCCAAAGGCTTCCGGATGCGCCGCTCGAAGCTTTACCGATACGCCTCGGATGCGGTGGATCACGGGCAGCAATACGCCTACCGGGATCGCCGTAACAAGAAGCGAACCTTCCGCTACCTCTGGCAGGTTCGCATCAACGCCGCGGCGCGCGCCGCCGGCATCACTTACAGTCGCTTCATCGAGGGGCTCAAGGCCGCCAAGGTGGAACTTGACCGCAAAGTGCTGGCCGACCTGGCCGCGACGGACGCGGCCGCCTTCGGCCAGATCGTCAAAGTGGCTCAGGACGCGCTGAAAACGAAAGTCGCCGCCAAGGCCTGATCGACGGTTGAATTTGGAATCATCGCACGGGCGGTCCGTCCAGGGGCCGCCCGTTCGCTTTTCCTTCTGGATTCGTCCGTCGATCTTCTAAATCCTGACTCCCATGTCGCTCCTGGATGAGATTGAACCCTTGAAGCAGTCGGCGCTCGCCGATTTCCGTGCAGCCGTCGATCTGGCCGGTCTGGAGTCCGTGAAAGGCGCCTGGGTGGGGCCGCACGGGAAGTTCACCGGCCTCATGAAGCAGCTTGGCACACTCTCCAAAGACGAACGCCCATCCGCCGGCAAGGCCATCAATGCGGCCAAAGCGGAATTGGAGGCCGCACTGGCTGCGTGCCGCGAACACCTGGAACTTCAGGCCGCCCTGCCGAAGGAATCCATCGACTGGACCCTGCCTGGACGCCGTCGCACGCTCGGCCGGCTTCATCCCTTGACGCAGGTGACCGATGACATCGTGCGCAGCTTTCGCAAGATCGGGTTCGCGGTGGCCGATGGACCGGAGATCGAGGACGAATACCACTGCTTCGACGCTCTTAACACCCCGGCCGATCATCCCGCCCGGGACACGCAGGACACTTTTTATATCAGAGGATGGGGATCGGAAGCTGGAAATCCGAGAGCTTCCGAAAGCGGGTTTCTGCTGAGAACCCACACGTCCTCGGTTCAGATCCGGGTGATGGAGAAGCAGCCGCCGCCGGTCCGGATCATCGTGCCCGGCCGGGTGTTTCGGCGCGACAATGCCGACGCCACGCACAACCCCACGTTTCATCAGGTCGAGGGCTTGTACGTGGACAAGGGCGTGATGGTGGGGGATCTCAAAGGCACGGTGGAGTTCGTCTTTCGCGAGTTGATGGGGCCGGACACCCGGATCCGATTTCGCCCGCACTACTTCAGTTACACCGAGCCGAGCTTCGAGATTGATTTCAGCAATGCGCTGGTGAAGAAGCTGGGCAAGGACTGGCTGGAAATCGCCGGGTGCGGCATGGTCAATCCGGCCGTGTTCGAGACCGTCGGCTACGACCCCGAAGTATGGACTGGCTGGGCCTTCGGCTTCGGCATCGAGCGCATCGCCATGATCCGGTACGGCATCAACGACATCCGGTTGTTCTACGAGAACGATGTCCGGTTTCTAAGGCAGTTTTAGCGAGGCTCACTTCACCGGCTTAACGCGGGCGCATCTGGGCACTGCCCCCGGTTACGGACCGCGAGTTGTCCCAACTCGCAGCAGCCCCGCCCCGCCGGGAGCCTCCCGAACACTGGGACGAGGCTGCACTCCGCCAAGGTGGGAGGCTGCGCCGAGCTTGTGGGCCGTGGTGCCTGTTCAAGGCTGCTGCGGATTGAGACAATCCGCGCTCCGGGGCAGTGCCCAGATGCGCCCGCTTAACGCTTCAGGACAAATCTTCGCGTGACTTGGGCGTCGGCGTGTGACAGAGTTCGCGCACTTATGAAGAGCATTGCTGCAGCCATGCTGACCGTGTTCCTGTTCAGCCCCCTTTCGACGGTGGCTGCGGAGCCGGCTGACACCGCTCCGACCCAGGACAAACCGCAAACCGAACCAAAGAAGGAAGACAAGAAAGTGGACATCCAGGAAGTTGCAGTCATCAAAACCAGCGCCGGAACGATGGTGGTGGAATTCTGGCCGGACGTTGCCCCCAAGACGGTGGAGAACTTCAAGAAGCTGGCCAACCAGGGCTTCTATGATGGGACATGTTTCCATCGCGTGATCAAGGACTTCATGATCCAGGGCGGTGACCCGCTGACGAAGGACGAGGCCAACAAGGCGCGCTGGGGCACCGGCGATCCGGGTTACAAGATCAAGGCCGAATTCAATGAACGCTCCCACACCCGCGGCGTGATCTCGATGGCGCGCTCGCAGGATCCAAACTCCGCCGGCAGCCAGTTCTTCATCTGCCATGGCAACCCGGCCTTCCTCGACCGGCAATACACGGCGTTTGGCAAACTGACCAAGGGCGATGATGTGCTGGAAAAGATTGCCACAACGTCCACCGGCCCGCGCGATGTGCCGGGCGTCCGTCAGGCCATCGAGAGCATCAAAATCGTCCCCAAAGACTCGGTTCAATAAGCCGGTCTGGACCCGGGCGGACGCAGGGTTTGTTCGCCTTGCACTGGACATGGACCACGCACCGCTTTCTGCTGCATTGGCCGGCTTGGGCTGTCCCTTGGAACGATCCGCGGAGATGGCGGCTCAACTCGACAAACGTGCCCGGCAGTTGGCCCGCGAGAGAGGCCGGACGTACGAGGAGGCCCTGCACCATCTGCTCCAACTCATGCGACAAGGGTGGGCGGCGAAGGACAAGGGACTCTGACCATGCCACGGCCTTGGAAGAAAGTCGGTTCCAAGTCGCTGGGTGATTTCCGCATCTTCACCATCCGCAGCGACCGCAAGCTCTCGCCCCGCACGCAGGCCGAACACGACTTTTTTGTCATCGATTCGGCCGCATGGGTCAACGTGATTGCCCTCACCCCGGACGACCGCCTGGTGATGGTGGAACAGTTCCGTCATGGATCGGGCACGGTGGAACTGGAGGTGCCAGGCGGCATGATAGACGCCAAGGACGCATCCCCGCTCGAAGCCGGGGCGCGCGAGTTGCGGGAGGAGACCGGCTACGAGGGCCGGGGCGGACGAATCATCGGGGAGGTATGGCCCAACCCGGCGATCCAAAGCAACACCTGCTACACGGCGTTCTTCCAGAACTGCGAACTCCAGCACCCGCTCGAATGGGATCAGGCAGAGGAACTGGTGACGCGGTTGGTCCCGGTCGCCGACCTGCCCGGTCTGGTGGCCTCCGGCAAGATCAAACACTCACTGGTCGTGGTCGCCCTCTACCACTTCGATCTGTTGCAGCGCGGACTCAAGCCGGGTTCCTGACCTGTTCCTTTTTCTCCTCGAGTTCAGCCTGGAGCTTGCGCTTCTCGGAAGCGAGCTGCTGGTCCAGCTTTTCGGCCTCCACCAAGTCTCCCGTCTGGAGAGCTTTGGCGATTTCCGATTTCAACCCGATTTCCCGCTCCGCCAGGCGGGCTGTGTATCGCGAATCCAGTTCCGCGATGATCCGTTTCTGTTCCGGGGAGAGTTTGACTGTAGGCGACTCCTTGTTGAGCCGTTCCATCGCGAGTTCATAGGCACTTTTCATAGTTTGAGAGTCAGGAGGCTGCGCCACCGCCCAGCTTCGGTTTCTTCTTCCACGGCATGTCCGGAAACTCCGGCGGCGGCAGCACGGGCGGTTTCGGTCTGGAAAGCTGCAAAGCCGGGTCCCCGGCGGTCAGGTTCCTGGCCTCCGGATCTTCGCGCCAACCGGCGATGCGCGCCTGCAGCCCATGCTGCTCGGCCCTGACCTTGTCGCCGGCTTTCATGTAGAACAGCGACAGGTTGGGGTGCACCAGTTGGTCCTTGGGCCGCATCGTCTCCGCCTTGTGCCCCTCGGCGATCGCGGTGGCATAGTCGCCTTTCCGATAAAACGCCATTCCCAAGGAAAGTTGTGCGTCAAAATGCGCCGGGGCCATTGCCAGAATGGACCGCAACTGCGCGATGGCCGATTCGTACTCCCTGCGGCTGAAGGCGAACATCGCGTCATCGTATTGTTCCTGAGAACTCATGCTGCCGACCGGGAGACGCTAGTCCACAGGTTCCTTTTGACGCAAGACCACGAAAGGGTAAGAGTAAACTTTGTGCTGCAGCCTTGGAAGTCCCCGGGCGGCGGCCAAGGGACATGAAAAAGGCCCCTATTCAGGTTATTTGCACGGATTTCGACGGAACGGTGTTCGCCGAGTTCGAACACCGGCCAATTCCGGACTGCCTTATTGAGCAGATCGCCCAACTGCAATCGGAGGGCGTCAAATGGATCATCAACACCGGCAGGGACTTGTCGAGCCTGATGGAAGCGTTGGGGCGGTCGCACATTTCCATCCAGCCGGACTATCTGGTGCTGGTGGAGCGGGAAATCTACGTGCACAACGGTTCGTCCTATCGTGGCTTGCATCACTGGAACGAGGCCTGCCAGGAGGAGCACAATCATCTCTTCCGCCAGGTTCGGCTGGAGGTGCCTGGCCTCACCCAATGGATCACCCAGACGCATCAGGCGACGGTATACGAAGATGCGTTCTCGCCCTTCTGCCTGATTGCGGGGTCTGTTGAGGATGCCGATCGGATTCACGAGTTTCTGGAGACTTTCGCCAGCCAGATCCCCTGTCTGTCAGTGGTGCGAAACGACATCTACATGCGGTTCAGTCACACCTCCTACAACAAGGGCACCGCGATGTCGGAGATCTGCGAGTTGCTCGGGGTTCCTGCCGAGGAGACGTTCGTGGCGGGGGATCACTACAACGATCTGCCCATGCTGCAGCGGCATCGGGCCGCCTGGCTGGCCGCACCAGCCAATGCCATTCCCGCCGTGCAGGACGCCGTCCGCAGTCAGGGCGGCTACGTCAGCCGCCTGAGCACCGGCACGGGTGTTCTTGAAGCCTTGGAATGGTGCATGAACGAGGCCCAGCTTTGACCGCCAAAAGCGACCTGTTATGCCTGGTGACGACAGCCGAATAATGACCACTTATTGGGCTGTAGGCTGCCTTAAGCCTTGTGAATGCAACACCCTTATTTGCAGTAACATACGCCGACAGATTCTCGTTTGACACGAATAGACACGGTGCTAGTGTGCCCTCGCAAACACGGCAGCACCTGAGGGTGATGCTCCAATTCATATCGATTTAGACTGGACGATTCGAGGTCTCGCATGAGTGATTCGGCACCCATCCCCATGGCACAAGAGCCTGACAGGAAAGGCACAGCAAAAGTCAACGAGGCCGTCATCCGGATCGCGGGAAATTCCCAGGACGGAATTCAAGCCATCGGCGGCTTCCTTGCACGGTTGGCCGGGCGCAGTGAACAGGAGGTCATGACGTTCATGACCATTCCTTCGACCATCTCCGGCGGCCCGTCCATTTTCCAGGTCCGAATCGGATCCGGGGAGGTGCTGAGTGCGGGAGATGAAGCGGATGTGTTGCTGGCGTTTTACCAGCACTCCTATGAAGGGCATATCCACTCCCTGCGCCCCGGCGGCATTGTGTTGTTCGACTCCGACCACGTAAAGGCCCGGTCGGACTGGGAAACGGATTACCGGCATGTCGGCATCCCGATTTCCTCCCTGACCGTCGAGGCCATCGGCGGCACCGCCCGCGACAAGGGTAAGAACATTTTTGCGCTCGGTTTGATTGCCCGCATGTTTGACCTGGACGTGCCCAAACTGGAGAAGCTGATCAACGAACGGTTTGGCGGCAAGAATCCCAGCGCCGTTCAGAATGCCATCACGGCTTTCCACGCCGGCTACAGCTTTTCGTTGGGAGAGCTGCTGCAGACGTTTTGCTTCAGCGAAAGCCTCAAGCGCGACCGTGCGCAGGTGGTGATGAACGGCAACGAGGCGCTGGCTTACGGCTTGATCGCCGCCGGCGTGCGTTTCGGCGCCGGATACCCCATCACTCCTTGGTCCGACATCATGGAGATTCTTCGACGAGAACTCCCCAAATACGGCGGCAGCTTCATCCAATGTGAGGACGAGATTGCCTCGGTTTCGATGGCCATCGGTGGCAGCTACGCCGGCGGGGTGGCGGTGACCGGGTCCAGCGGACCAGGAATCGCCCTCAAGAGCGAAGCCATCGGGTGGGCCGTCATGGCAGAGGTCCCGCTCATCATCGTGGACATCCAGCGGGGCGGGCCTTCCACCGGCATGCCCACCAACGTGGAGCAGTCGGACCTGAACATCGCCTGTTTTGGCGGGCACGGCGATGCCCCGCGGGTGGTCCTGGCCCCCAGCAATGTCGAGGACTGCTTCTATACCGCCATCGAAGCCGTGAACATCGCCAACCAGTACAACGTGCCTGTGTTTATTCTGAGCGACCAAGCCATTGCCACTCGCATCGAGGCCTTCCCCGAGCCTGATCTGAAGGCGATTTGCAAGGATCTCACGCCGGACCTGA
Source organism: uncultured Verrucomicrobiae bacterium (assembly GCA_963751435.1). Taxonomy (GTDB): domain Bacteria; phylum Verrucomicrobiota; class Verrucomicrobiia; order Limisphaerales; family DSYF01; genus JALOTU01. The sequence continues at coordinate 29,337 of CAVVUP010000030.1, forward strand.
GCCCGGTGGCGGATTACAAGCCCTACGACCTCTCGACGCCGAACGGTTACGTGAAGCGGATCGTACCGGGCACCCGGGTGTTGAGTGGCAAGTACCCGGTGGCGACCGGGTTGGAGCACGACGAAATGGGGCATCCCACGGGTTCGCCCAAGTTGCATGGCCAGATGACCGCCAAGCGACGCAACAAGCTGCAGGCCCTCGCCCGCGGTCTCCCGGTGCCGAGCGTGTACGGGCCGCCGGAAGGCAATGTGCTGCTGGTGGGATGGGGCTCGACCGAAGGGCCCATCCGGGAAGCGGTGGACCGTTCCCGTGCGGCGGGCGACAGTGTTTCGGCCCTGCATCTGCGGCACATCAATCCCCTGCCCCTTGGGCTGGACCAGATCTTTTCCGGCTTCAATCACGTACTGGTGGCGGAGATGAACGACGAAGGGCTGGGGGGGCACGGCCAGTTGGCGGCCGTTCTGCGGGCACGATTGGCCGACCCGCGCATTCGAGGCATCAATAAGTGTGAAGGCATAACCTTCAAAGTGAAAGAGATCCTGGAACGCGTGCGCCAGGTTCTCACAACCAAGGCCCCGACCGCCTAGGCAGCGAACGCAACCTGGAATTGATCAAACCGATTTTATGAGTGTTTCCACAGCGGATGTTCCGAGCGCGAAGACCGCGACCGCGGTCAACGCCCCCGCGCCGGCGGAGCCCCAACGACAGGCGGTGACCAAGAAGGAAATCGCAGCCGACCACCCGACCTGGTGTCCGGGCTGCGGGGACTTTTCCGTTCTGGCGCTGTATTTCAAGTTGATTGAGAAACGCAAGCTGCATCACGAGAAGATCACCACAGTCGCTGGCATCGGCTGTTCGAGCCGTTTCCCCTACTTCGTGCAGGCCCACGGCGTCCATTACATTCACGGTCGTGCCCTGGCCCTCGCCAGCGGCATATCCCTATCCCGACCGGACTTGCACCCGTTCGTGTTTGGTGGTGATGGCGACGCATTTTCGATCGGCGGAAATCATTTCACCCACACGGCCCGCAAGAACATCAACCTCACCTACGTGGTGATGGACAACTGGGTTTACGGTTTGACGAAGAAGCAGACCTCCCCGACCTCGCCTCTGGGCTTCAAGAGCAAGACCGACATTTGGGGTGCCTTGGATTATCCCATCAATCCCATGAAACAGGCGATCGCTGCCGGCGCCACCTTCGTTGCCCGGACCACTCACACAAATCCCAAGCATGCCTTGGAAATGATGGAAGCGGCCCTGGACCACGAAGGCTTCAGTTTCATTGAATGCCTGAGCGAATGCGTCGAGTTTTACGAGGGCGCTTTCGACGCCTCCAACCCGCGCAAGGGCGGCGAGTTCCACGTCGTTCCCAGCAGTCACGATGTCCGCGATGAAATCGCCGCCTATCGGCTGGCGGACGCTCCTTTCCCGGGCTATTTCGGCATCTTCTACCGGGTGAACAAGCCGACGAAGAACGAAAAGGAAGCAGAAGTCATCGAAGCCGCCCAGGCCAAGGTCAAAGGTCTGGAAGACTGGCAGATTCTGCAGACCACCTTTGAGCGGATGAAATAGCCGCCGGATCCAGACATTTCGAGTGGGGTCAAGGCGGGTTGAGGGCCGGGGACGCAATCTTAACCGCGTGCTGGCCTGACAATGAATCCGGATCGCTGGTTCAGGAGGCCGCAGGATACGGCCCGAATACCATCCAGGGACCCTGCCCGCTTCGCTGCGCTTGTGCTGCCGGGCTGGAACCCGTGATTTTCATCTTTTCCTTGAGTCCTCGGCTCTGCCAGATTTCACCCATGAAGGCGAACACGCTTTCCCTCAGACCGCCCGAAGCCTGCCGATATGACATTGTTTCGCTGGGCGAAGTCATGCTCCGACTCGATCCCGGGGAAGGCCGCATCCGCACGGCCCGGCAATTTCGAGCGTGGGAAGGCGGGGGAGAATACAACGTGGCGCGCGGGCTGCGCCGCTGTTTCGGACAACGCGCTGCGGTGGTGACGGCGCTGGTCCGGAATGAGGTGGGTCTGCTGCTTGAGGACCTCATTTTACAGGGAGGCGTGGACACCTCCCTGGTGGTTTGGCGCGAATCCGATGGTATCGGGCGATCGGTGCGCAACGGTCTGAACTTCACGGAGCGAGGCTTCGGTTTGCGCGGCGCGGTGGGATGTTCCGACCGCGGACACACTGCAGCCTCCCAACTCAAGGCCGGGGATGTGGATTGGGAGCATCTGTTTGGGAAGCTGGGCGTCCGATGGTTCCACACGGGCGGCATTTTTGCCGGACTCTCCGACACCACGCCGGACACCCTGCTGGAGGCTGTCCAATCGGCCCATCGCCATGGCACCATTGTGTCCTACGACCTCAACTACCGACCCTCCCTTTGGAAAGCCGTCGGCGGACAGGCGCGATGCCAGGAGGTCAACCGGGCGATTGCGCGGCATGTCGATGTCATGATTGGCAACGAGGAGGATTTCACGGCCAGCCTCGGCTTTGAAGTGCCGGGATTGGACGAGCACATCCGCCAGATCGAGACCGCCGCCTTCCGGAAGATGATCGCGGCGGCCACACGCGAGTTTCCAAATTTCAAAGTCGCCGCCACCACCCTTCGCACCGTGCACACGGCCACGGTCAACGACTGGGGCGCCATCGTCTGGGCCAACGGCCAATTCCATGAAGCCAAGCATCGCCCGAGACTCGAAATCCTTGATCGTGTGGGAGGGGGGGACAGTTTCGCTTCAGGCCTGATCTACGGGTTGATGCAACTGGGAGACCCCGCGCAGGCGGTGGAATACGGTGCCGCCCACGGCGCGCTGGCAATGACAACGCCCGGGGACACCACCATGGCGAGCCTGTCGGAAGTGCAGAAGCTGGTGGGGGGGGGCGGCGCCCGTGTGGATCGCTGATCCTCAATCAGCCTTCCCACAAGCACACACTTATGAAACGACTGGATGAAATCCTGAAGCAGCCGGTGATGCCGGTCCTGGCCATTGAAGATCCGGAGCGGGCAGCGCCTTTGGCCAGGGCGCTGATGGGCGGCGGATTGAACACCCTGGAAGTCACCTTCCGAACGCAGGCGGCCGCCGAATCCATCCGTCGAATCCGCAAGGAAGTGCCGGACATGCATGTCGGGGCTGGGACACTGATCACCCGCGAGCAGGCGTTGTCCGCTTTGGATTGCGGTGTGGAATTCGGACTGGCTCCAGGCCTTGATCCGAAGATTATTCAACTGTTCCAAGAACGTGATGTTCCGTTCATGCCCGGGGTGATGACGCCATCGGACATTCAGCGCGGGATTGAGCTGGGTTGCTTTTGCCAGAAGTTTTTCCCGGCAGAAACATCCGGGGGGGTAGCTCAGCTCAAGGCCATGGCAGCCCCCTTCAAGAGCTTCAAGCTCCGATTCTGTCCAACGGGCGGTGTTACCTTGGCCAACATGAACACCTACCTGGCGCTGCCCGAGGTGTTCCTCGTGGGCGGTTCCTGGCTGGCGACCCCCCAACAAATCGCCAACGCCCAATGGTCACAGATCACCGAGCAGGTGCGCGCCTCCTTGCAAAAGGCGCGGGAGATCTCGCGTGCAACCGCAGGGTAGGGCCGCGCGACCCGGGCGCCGGGGGCGCCGGCGCCCGACCGGGTCCAGGGTGTCACGGCGAGCTTCTGGATACGAGGAGGCCATATTGCTCACTCATCGCTCTGCGCCACCTTGATCTTGTGCGCTGGCCTTGTGTTCCCGCAATTCCTTTTCGAGTTCCCGCACGCGTTTGATCAGTTCGGGCAGTTGCTGCACGGCGATCCACTGGCGTTTCATCTGTTTGTCCGGTTGCGCCGGAATGCCCAGGACGGTGCCGCCGGCGGGGATGTCGCGCATCACTCCAGACTTGGCTCCCACCGTGGCCTGAGGGCCGAGCTTCAGGTGCCCCGCGATGCCCGACTGCGAGGCGATCACGCAGTAATCTCCCAATTCCGTGCTGCCGGCAAAACCGCACTGGCCCATCACCAGGTTGTGGCGCCCAAGAGCGACGTTGTGCGCCACATGGACCAGGTTGTCGATCTTCGTCCCCTGCCCGATAACCGTTGCGCCGAGCGCCCCCCGGTCGATCGCGGTGTTCGCCCCGATCTCCACATCGTCCCGGATGATGACCGTGCCCACCTGTGCAATCTTGCGATGCCGGCCTTCGTCGAATACGTAACCGTAGCCGTCCGAACCAATCACCGTTCCGGCGTGAATGATCACCCGATTGCCCACCTGGGTTCCGGGATACAAGACGACGTTCGGATGCAGAACCACGTCCTCACCCAGCACGCAATGCTTTCGGACGTGATTCCCCCCCAGGAGGACGCAACGGGGACCCAGTCGGACGTGTTCGCCCACCACACAGTGGGGGCCGACGTGCACTGACGGATCGATCTGCGCCGACGCAGCGATGACTGCGGTGGGATGAATCCCGGCGGTTTCCTCGATCTGCGGAAAGAACAGTGGAAGCACCTTCGCCATGCCCACACGGGCATTCGGCACTTTGATGAGCACCTTGTTGGAGGCGGAGACGAAGTTACCGGTGACCAGAATGGCGCTGGCGGGACTTTGATCCGCCGCGGCAAAATAGGATCCCGTCTCGGCAAAGGTCAGATCGCCTGGACGCGCGCTCGCGGCTGCGGCGAATCCGCCGAGGATGACGGAGCCGTCTCCCACGACCTCACCCCCCAATCGTTCAGCAAGTTCGGACGCGGTGTAGGGCATGAGTCGTGCGCAAGGGCGGCTAGCTGGAAAGGGCGCCTTCGGCGGCGGCTTCCTGACGGAACACCAGTTTGCCCCCCTCAACGACCACCTGGATGGGATCGCCGTCGTGCAGCACGCCCCGGAGCAGCTCTTCGGCGAGGGGATCTTCAAGATACCGCTCGACCGCGCGCCGCATGGGCCGGGCGCCATAGGCCGGATCGTAGCCCTTCTCCACCAGGAAATCCTTGGCGGTGGCATCCAGTTCCAACCGGATGTTGCGCGCCTTCAACCGGCTCATCACCTTGGCCACCTCGAGCACCAGGATTTCGACCAGGTCCGGCTTGGTCAGCGAGCGGAAGACTAGGACGTCATCCAACCGGTTCAGGAATTCGGGGCGGAAGGTTCGCCTGGCCTCATCAAGAATACGGTCGCGCATCTTCTCGTAGCTTGTTTCGTCGGACGCGCTGGCAAAACCGAGCGTTCCCTGCTTCCGGATGATGTCCGATCCCACATTGGAGGTCATCAGAATGATGGTATTCCGGAAATTCACGACCCGTCCCACGCTGTCGGTCAGTTTTCCTTCCTCGAGGATCTGCAGGAGCATGTTCCACACATCCGGATGCGCCTTCTCGATTTCGTCGAAAAGCACCACTGAATAGGGTCGGCGACGGACCGCTTCGGTAAGCTGCCCACCTTCCTCGTAACCCACATAGCCCGGAGGCGATCCCACCAGTCGGGAGACGTTGAACTTCTCCATGTATTCGCTCATGTCGAGCTGAATCAGCGCCTTGGAATCTCCGAACATCTGCTCGGCAAGTGTCTTTGCCAGCAGGGTCTTGCCCACGCCGGTCGGCCCCAGCAGCGCAAACGTCCCAATGGGGCGCCGGGGATCCTTGAGGTCCGCCCGGGATCGGCGCAACGCCTTGCAAAGGGCGGCAACCGCGTCACGCTGACCCACCACCACTTTGGACATCTCATCCTCGACGGCCAGCAGCCGTTGAGCCTCGGTCTTCTCCATGCGGCTCAGGGGAATTCCAGTCCACTTGGAAACCACCTGCAGGATCTCCTCATCATCCACCGTCACGCGCTTCTCCTCGCGGTTGGTGCGCCAGTCCGCCAGGACCTTTTCGAGCTTTTCCCGTGCTTGCTTCTCGCTGTCGCGCATCGCAGCGGCCCCCTCGAAATCCTGATTCTTAATGGACTTCTCCTTCCTGGCCTTGATCTCCTCGATCTCGCCTTCCAGCGCCTTGATCTCCGGCGGACGGGTCATGGTGCCGATGCGCGCGCGCGATCCAGCCTCGTCCATCAGGTCAATGGCCTTGTCGGGAAGGAACCGGTCGGTGATGTAGCGGTCGGAGAGCTTTACCGCGGACTCGATGGAGCGATCCGTGAACTCAACCTTGTGATGTTCCTCGTATTTGGGCCGCAATCCCTTGAGGATCAGCACCGCCTCGTCCAGGGAGGGCGGTTCCACCTTGACGGATTGGAAGCGCCGTTCGAGCGCCGCGTCCTTCTCGATGTACTTGCGGTATTCATTGAGTGTGGTGGCACCGATACACTGCATTTCACCCCGGCTGAGCGCCGGTTTGATGATATTTGAGGCGTCCATGGTGCCTTCGGCGGATCCGGCCCCCACAATGGTATGCAACTCGTCAATGAACAGGATGATGTTCTTGGCGCGCCGGATCTCGTCCATCACGGCCTTGATCCGTTCCTCGAACTGACCGCGATACTTGGTGCCGGCCACCATCAATGCCAGGTCCAGCGTGACCACCCGCTTTTGAAGCAGAATTTCCGGCACGTTGCCCGCCGCGATTTCCTGAGCCAACCCCTCCACAATAGCCGTCTTGCCCACGCCGGCTTCGCCCAGCAGGACCGGATTATTCTTGGTGCGGCGGCAGAGGATCTGGATGACCCGCTCGATCTCGTTCTTTCGTCCGATGACCGGGTCCATTTCCCCCTTGCGGGCAATCTCCGTGAGGTCTCGACCAAACGCCTTGAGGGCGGGGGTGCGCACCTCTCCCTTCTTCTCGCCGGGGGCAACTTTCTCCGCGGCTTCCGTCGGTTCCTCCGCCCCGGCAAAGTTGGGGTCGAGCTCCCGCAGTGTTTCCTGGCGGCACGCTTCGATATCGATATCCAGGCTCTTGAGAACCCGGGCGGCCACACCGTCCCCCTCCCGCAACAATCCCAGCAGGATATGTTCGGTACCCACGTAAGTGTGGTTGAGCGCCTTGGCCTCTTTGGCCGCCAAGGCCAGGACCTTCTTCACCCGCGGCGTGTAGGGAATGTTCCCAATCATCTTCTGGTCAGGACCGGTCCCCACCTGCTTCTCGACTTCCAACCGAACGGTTTCGAGGTCTAAGCCCATGCGCTGGAGGACGTTAACCGCCACGCCTTGGCCAAGCTTGATGAGTCCCAGCAGCAAGTGCTCGGTGCCGATGAAATTGTGATTGAAGCGGTCGGCTTCTTTCCGCGCCAACGCAAGCACCTGCTGGGCGCGGGGAGTAAAATTGCTCATGGCTTCGTCACTCATACGGCATCGCTCCTATTTGTTCTTGTCCGAACCATCGTCCTTTCGTGCGGGCGGCACCATCCCGGGTCGTTTCACGTCCTTCAGTTGTTGTCTCAAGAGGTCGGCTCTCAGCAGGTCACGTTCCTCCTGAGTCAGCCGTCCCCCACCCTGCAACCGCTGCAGGTGAGCAGGCTGCGTCAGGATGAACAACTCGTCAACTACCGCCCGATCCACGCCGGGAAACAGACCCAACTCCAGCCCCAACCTCAGAAACGACAGCAGGTTCATGGTCTCTTTCGAGGAGATGCTATGCGCGTTGGCCAGCACTCCGTACGCCCTGCCAATGTGATTATACACCGTCTTGGGCGAACGCTCGAGCAAAGTCTCACGTGCGTTTTGCTCGGACAGAATGATCTGCTTGAGCACCTTCTCCAGGCGCTCCGCAATGCTGGATTCGGCTTCGCCCAGGGTCATCTGGTTGGACACCTGGAAAATATTGCCCAGCGCCTCAGTTCCCTCTCCGTAGAGCCCGCGCACCGCGTGCCCCAGCTTGTTCACGGACTGGATGATCGCATTGATCTGGTCCGACATCACCAAGCCTGGCAAATGCAGCATGGCACTGACACGGATCCCCGTGCCGAGGTTGGTGGGGCAGGCGGTCAGGAAGCCCAGGGCCGGATTGAAAGCGTAGTTCAGCCGCCCCTCCAACTCACTGTCCACAGAATCGATCATTCTCCATGCTTCCTTGATCTGGAAGCCGGGCAGCAAGGCCTGCATGCGCAGGTGATCCTCCTCGTTGATCATCACGCAGACACACTCGTCCTTGCTGAGCACCACTCCGCTGCCGACGTTGCGGGCGGCGTGCTCCCGGCTGATCAAATGCCTCTCGACCAGGATGTTTTTGTCCAGCGCGCTGAGTTCGTCCATATTGGTCGCAAACCCATCACGCATCATGGGCAGCGATTCGACAGCCGGACGGATGGTTTCCAATGTGCCTTGGCGCTGATCCTTCCTGGAGGTCCCTGGGAAGGGGCAGTGTTCAAGGTTCCGAGCCAGGCGCACGCGGCTGGAGAGAACGATCTGATCCTGAGGCCCCCGACGTCGGGCCACCTCCGAGGGGGGCGCCAAGAATTCCTGAACACTCTTCTTCATGGCGTGGACTCCGATTCCGGTGCTGGAGCCGAAAGCGCCTTGATCTCGTCTCGCAACTCGGCCGCCCATTCGAATTTCTCCTCCGCAATGGCCTTGGCCAGATCCTGCTGGAGGCTTTTGAGCCGGTCGGTGGTGTCCAGGGCCTGCTTGCGCTGTTTGAAGCGGGCAGGCACCTTGCCCACGTGGCGAACGCCCTTGTGCATGGACTTGAGCAGCGTGGTCAACCCCTCCGCAAAATGCTCATAGCAGGCTGGACAACCCAGCCGGCCCGTCTTCTTGAAGTCAGCTTGGGTGAAGCCACAGGCGGGGCAGGCGGATTCCTGCTGCCCGGAGGCACGCTCCAGCGCCTGTGAAGCGCCCAAGCCGAGGAGCAGGTCGGCTAGCGAGAAGGCTGCCGGATCGTTCACCCCCTTCTCCTTGGCACATTCTTCGCACAGATCCACCTTCTGGATCTTCTCCCCCGCAATCTGTGTGAGATGCACGGTGGCTTCCCGCTCTTTGCAAAGACAGCACAGCATGGCTTCTATCCGTATATCGGCTCCCCGGAAACCTGCGTCAAGGCGTGGTAGGCCGCCTCCAACTTGCGCGTCGTCCGACCCGGTCGCCCCGATCCGATCACACGCCCGTCAATCTTCACGACGGGCACCAGTTCCGCCCCGGTCCCTGTGAGGAAGCACTCGTCGGCGTTGAACAGATCGTAGCGCGTCAGGTTATTTTCCATCACCGGTACACCCGCCTCGCGCGCCAGATCCATGACGGTGGCCCGGGTGATTCCGTAAAGCGCTCCAGCATACAACGGGGGCGTGATCAAGGCCCCTCCCTTCAGAATGAACAGGTTGTCCCCGGTGCACTCCGCGACAAAGCCCTCGGAATTCAGCATGACCGCCTCCTCGCAGCCCGCATTATTGGCCTCGATCTTGGCGAGGATGTTGTTGAGGTAGTTCAGCGACTTGATGGCCGGATTGAGGGCGCTGTGCAGGTTGCGAACCGTGGGCACTGTGATGATGTCCATGCCGCGCTCGTAATAGGACTTGGGGTACAACTGGATCTTGCCGGCAATGATGATGACGGACGCCTTCTTGCACCGATTCGGATTCAACCCGAGGGTTCCGGCCCCGCGCGTCACCACCAATCGCACATAACCATCGCGGACGCGGTTGACGCGGCAGGTCTCGACCACAGCGCTGCTGATTGCGGCCCGGGACAGGGGAATCTTCAAGAGCAGCGCCTGAGCCGAACAGAACAGTCGGTCGACGTGTTCCTGCAGCTTGAAGACGCGCCCGTTGTAGGCGCGAATGCCCTCGAAAATTCCATCGCCATACAGCAACCCATGATCGAACACCGACACCTTGGCATCCCGTTCAGCAAAATATTGACCGTCAATGTAGACCTTCATGCGAAAAATCGTGTGCAGCTTATGAAACGCAATCCAGCAAAGGCAATCATTAAGCCCGATCTGGTCCCGAAACGAGCACATGCGGGCACACCCCCCGTAACACCGGATTCATCCGGCAGCACGCTCCAGTTCGTGCGGTCTTGCGTGATAAATCCATCGTTCCCCGTCTGCGCCCTCCCAGGATGGGAGCGGTGACCGGATGCGGCCCTACCCGAAAGACCACCAGGTGTGCGGATTAATCCTCCAAGCCCAGCTTCGCAAAGCCCGCCCAACAAGTATCCCGTTGGCCCGCTTGGACTGCGGTCAGCCGGCTTTCCCAGTCCCGCACCAACTCCAGCACGGCCGCCAGGTCCAAATGATGATGACGCCCCGGATACCCAGCCAGATTGTTCGCCGCGAGCCGTAACAAGGCCCGACACGGCTGCAATCGGTCCTTCTGCAAATGCACAAACGCCCCCGCGAGCTGAATCAGGCCTTTATAGAAATCTCCGTCCGGCCCCCGCCGGTCCAACAGCCAGAGATCTTCGAGCACCTCGTGGGCTTCGTAAAACAATCCACGATTGAAACAGTCGAAGAAGCCTAGATAGCGAGCATCCAACCCGCGCCCCTGGAAACCGGCGACCCGATCCGCAATTTTGATGCTCTTGTGCGTCACTCGCTGGACACTACCGTGTTCTGCCCACTCGGCAACCCCGCACCCGCCAGGGCAAATGGATGAAAACCAGTAGCATCGCGCGCCGGGGATGGCAAACCGCTTGCCTCAGTCGCTCCCTGCACTAAACTCCGCCGCCCGTGCTCGACTTGCATTCACTCAACCCGCAACAGCGCCAGGCGGTGGAAACGCTCCGCGGCCCGGTTCTGATTCTCGCCGGCGCCGGCACGGGCAAGACCCGGGTGATCACCCACCGCATCGCGCACCTGATCCAGGAAGGCGTCCGCCCGGATCACATTCTTGCTGTCACCTTCACGAACAAGGCCGCACGCGAAATGAAGGAGCGCGTCCGTTCCCTCCTCCCCAAGTCCCGCGCGCGCGACCAGGCAGGGAACACGCAAACCGCACCACGCCCTACCCCCACGATCTGCACCTTTCACTCGCTCTGCGTCCGCATCCTGCGCCAGCACATTCATCAACTCGGTTACAAGCGCAATTTTGTCATCTACGACGAAAGCGACCAACTGAGCACGATGAAACGGGTGCTCGCGCAAATCGCCAGCAAGGCGGACAAGGTGGACCCGGCGGCCGTCCTTGCCCTGCTCAGTCGTTACAAGAACAACGGAGGCGCGGCGGGCGCTGCCCCGGACGACAAGGTGGCGGCTATGATGGAACACGTGCGCAGCCGCTATGAATCGGCTCTCAAAGCCTGCAACGCGGTGGATTTTGACGACTTGATCCTGCTCACCCTCCAACTGTTTCGCGAGCATCCGGACGCCCTCGATGCCTGCCGCGACCGCTTCCGCTATGTCATGGTGGATGAATACCAGGACACCAACGGCGCCCAATTCGAACTCGTCCATGCCCTGACCCGCGAGCATCGCAACCTGTGTGTGGTCGGCGACGACGACCAAAGCATCTACGGCTGGCGCGGCGCGGAGATTGCCAACCTCTTGGACATGGAGAAGCACTTCCCCGAGGTCAAGGTGATCAAGCTCGAGCAGAACTACCGCTCCACCACCACCGTCCTCGAAGCCGCCAACGCCATCATCCGCCACAATGTGCGCCGCCGCGGCAAGACCCTTTGGTCGGCCAAAGGCCGGGGCGAACCGATCACCCTCCACGCCTTTGACACCGACGAGCACGAGGCACAGGGCGTGGTCGAGGAAATCGAGTTCCAGCGCATGGGCCGACGCGTCCCTTGGGGAGCACAGGCGATCCTTTTCCGCACCAACCAGCAATCCAGGCCCCTGGAAACCGCCCTGCGCCAGTCACGCATCCGCTACCGCCTGGTCGGCGGCCAGAGCTTCTTCGACCGGCGCGAAATCAGGGACCTGCTGGCCTACCTGAAGCTCTTCCTCAACCCGCACGACGATGCCAGCCTCCTGCGTATTGCCAACGTTCCTGCCCGCGGCCTGAGCGACGCCACCCTGCAAACGCTCCTTTCGGAAAGCCAGGCGCATCACCATTCCGTGTTCAGCACCATGACGGATCCGACCGTCACCGCCGCTCTTCCCTCCCGCGCCCGGGACAACGTGGCCGCGTTCGTGCACTTCGTGAACCGCACCCGCGCGGCGCTGAACGAGCCGGGACAAGCCGCCATTCCCGATGCCCTGCAGGCCTGGGCCGGACGATTCCTCGACGAGATCGGCTACTTCAATGAACTGCGCCGCATCGAGAAGAATCCCGAGAATGCCGAGAACCGCGTGATGAACCTCAAGGACCTGATTGCGGAACTGGACGGCGACCGTGCACCCGGCAAGCTTCCCCAGGAACGACTGGAGCGCTTCATCGAGGACGTCGTGCTGGACGCCGATCGGGAGGAGAAGGACGAGACCCAAACCGACCAGGTCACCCTGATCACCATGCACAGTTGCAAGGGACTCGAGTTCCCGCACGTTTACATCGTGGGCCTGGAGGACGGTCTCTTGCCGCATGCGCGCTCAAAGGCGGAACAAACCCTCGACGAGGAACGGCGCCTCTTCTATGTAGCCGTGACGCGCGCCCAGGAACGACTGACACTCAGCCATTGCCAGGCGCGCAAGAAATACGGCCAACTCCTTCCATGCCACCCCTCGCCGTTCCTGAACGAGATCCCCGGGGAACTCGTGGAACACGCTTCCGAACGCGAGGCCAAACCTGTCAGCCCCGAGTCTGGCAAGGGCCTGTTCGCGGCCATGCGCGACGCCATCGGATGAATCCGCGCCCATGTAGGTTCCACCAGATCCAGGGACCTCCTCAACCCAATGCAGGCCTTCGGCGTTCCATCATCTTCGGAACCCTCCCAGATACCCGCCGCCGCCAACGTCTGAGCAACTCAATCCTGAGCCTTAACCAAGCGCCATTCCCAGCCGTTCCCCAAATGCCCTGTGAGGACCACGACAACCTTTTGTTCCACCTGAAACAAAAGTTGGTCAAGTAGCTTTCTATCTAGGACTTATGAGGAATTCCTAAGCCTCGTCCTCCAGGATTCATGCTGCGAACCGCCTGCACGGCCTCAGGCAGGTGCTCGATCAGGTAATCCAGTTCCCCGTCGGTGTTGTAGATGCCCAGGCTGAACCGCAGGCTTCCCTTGGCGCGCGCGGGTTTGACGCCCATCGCGGTCAACACGTGAGAAGGCTCGACCACTCCCGTGGTGCATGCCGAACCGCTCGATGCGCAGATCCCAAGTGTGTCCAGAGCTGACAACAACCGATCAGCTTCCAACCCCTCGAACGCAATGTTCGCGGTGTTCGGCAGGCGCGGTTCCTTGGCACCGTTGCGAGAGGTCTTGGGAATGTGCCGGAGAATCCAGCGCTCGAGCTTGTCGCGCATCGCCCGCACCCGAGTGTTCTCTTCGTCAAGACGGGCCATCGCCAGCTCGGCCGCCCGACCAAACCCGACGATGTAGGCGGTGTTCTCGGTCCCACCGCGCCTCCCCCGCTCCTGGCCACCCCCAATCACGTATGGTTGATACCGGACACGCCGCTTCACGTAGAGCAGTCCAATGCCCTTCGGCGCATGCAGCTTGTGGGCCGACAAGGAGAGATAATCGGCTCCAATCTCCCGGACGTCCACCTTGCATTTGCCCGGTACCTGAACGGCATCGGTGTGGAAGAGCACATCCTTGCTGCGGCACAGGGCGGCAATCTCCTCGATGGGAAACAGCACTCCGGTTTCGTTGTTCGCCCACATCACCGACACGATGGCGGTGTCCGTCCGAATGCTCTTTTCCAGCAGATGCAAGTCGAGGCTGCCATCCGGTTCAACCGGCAGAAAAGTCAACCGATATCCGCGCTGCTCGAGATACTTGCCAAACTTGATGTTCGCCGAATGCTCGACTGCCGTGGTGATGACGTGTCTGCGGTCCTCCTGGGTTATCAGCGCGCTGTGGATCGCCGCGTTGTTGCTCTCGGTGCCGCAACTGGTGAAAATGATTTCCGCCGGGGACGCGTTGATGAGGGCAGCGACCTGTTCGCGCGCCTGCTCCACCTGCCGGGCAGCCTCCTTGGCAAACCCATACGCACTGGACGGATTGCCCCAGTGCTCCGTCAGCAGCGGCAGCATCGCCTCGACCACCTCGGGCGCAACCCGGGTCGTGGCGTTGTTATCAAAGTAATAAGTTCGCGATTTGCTCACGGGCAAAAAATATGGACGAGAACAGCTCGAAAAGGCCAAACTGAAAATCTGTCTTGACCAGGAAATAGTTAAAATGGAAAATAGTTTAGCAAGATAAGCAAGTCACTTATGATTAAACAGGATGGTGCGCCCAAGCGGACGCACAACGAGGACATCAAGGAGGCCATTCCTACGCTGGCCGGCACCATTGCCGCGACGCTGGATGATCCCAGCACGAACCATTTCGCCGAGGACGACAATCAGTTCCTGAAGTTCCACGGCTCGTATCAGCAGGACGACCGCGACCTGCGCAAGACCGGCAAGAAATACATCATGATGATCCGGGGGCGCATCCCGGGCGGCGTGATGACGGCCCGGCAGTGGGCGGTGTTCGACGAACTGGCCACCCGATACGGCAACAACACCCTGCGGATCACCACGCGCCAGAGCATCCAGTTCCACGGCGTGGTGAAGTCGAATCTGCGCCCGTTGATCAAGGAGATCAACGACTCGCTTGCTCTCCACCCTCGCCGCCTGCGGCGATGTGAACCGCAACGTTCTGGCCCCGCCCACACCGGCCTACACGCAAGCGCGCGAACAGGTGTTGCCAGGACTGCTACAAGGTGGCGATGGCCCTGGCTCCGCAGACCCGGGCGTATCACTCCATCTGGATCGACGGCGCAGCAACTGGATCTCGAAGCCCCGGAGAACAAGAACTTCGTGGACCCGCTTTACGGCAAGACCTATCTGCCGCGCAAATTCAAGGTCGCCTTCGTCATTCCGCCGGTGAACGACTTGGACGTGTTCACCAACTGCCTCGGCTTCATCGCCGTCGTGGAGAACGACCGGCTCGTCGGCTACAACCTCGCGGTCGGCGGCGGCATGGGGCGCAGTCACGGCAACGAGGCCACCTACCCTCGTCTGGCGGACGTCATCGGTTTCTTCCCGGCGGACCGGGTGGTGGACGTGGCGAAGGCGGTGCTGACGATCCACCGCGACTTTGGCGACCGCACCGACCGCAAGCACGCCCGCCTGAAATACGTGGTCGCCGAGAAAGGGCGTGGAGTTCATGCGGGAGGAAGTGAACCGGCGCGCCGGCCTTCAAGCTCGAACCCGTCCGGCCCTACACCTTCACCACCATTGGCGACCTTTACGGCTGGCACAAGGCCGTGGATGGGACATGGTTTCTCGCCCTGTTCGTCGAGACGGGCCGCGTCAAGGACGCGGAGGGGCACGCACCAGAAGACCGCGTTGCGCCAGGTGGCGGAGCAGCATTCCGGGCATCGAATTCCGGCTGACCGCCAACCAGAATGTCATCCTCGCCAACGTCACCGAAGCCGACAAGGCCGCCATCGACTGCCTTGCTCGCGGAGCCACGGGGTGAAGACGGAGAATCAAGCCGAGCGTGCTGCACGCGGCGTCGATGGCCTGCCCTGCCCTGCCCACCTGCGGCCTGGCGCTGGCGGAATCCGAGCGCATGCTGCCCGGATTGGTGGATCGCATCGAAAAGCTCTGCGGCGAGGTCGGCTTGGCCGGCGAGGAAATCATCATCCGCTCGACCGGCTGCCCGAATGGTTGTGCGCGTCCCTACATGGCGGAGATCGCGTTCGTCGGCAAGGCGCCCGGACGCTACCAGGTCTGGCTCGGCGGCAACGCCGCCGGCACCCGCCTCAATCGCGTCTGGAAGGAAGTGATCAAGGAAGCCGACCTCGAAACCGAACTGCGTCCGGTGCTGGCGCGCTTCGCGAAGGAGCGGCACACGGGCGAACGCTTCGGCGACTGGTGCGACCGGGTGGCCCTGACGGCGAGTGCCTGAGCGGTGCCGGCTGACAAGGTCAGCACTGCAGGTGCTGCGACTCCAATTGCCAGATCTCTCTTCATGGGGAACAAACCAACGAACGGCTGGACAGCGGATCAAATCGCCGCCGCCAACGCCCAACTGCGCCAGAAGACGCCATCCGAGATCGTCCGATGGGCCGTCGCCCAGGCGAGCGGCCGCGCCATCGTCTCGACAAATTTTCGCCCGTACGAAGCGGTCATTCTGCATCTCTGCACCCAGGTGCAGCCGGACATCCCGGTGCTGTGGGTGGACCACGGTTACAATCGTCCGGCCACCTACCAGCACGCCGAGCAGTTGCGTGGATTGCTTGAGCTCAACCTCAAGGCCTATCTGCCGAAGATGACCGCCGCGCACCACGATGCCGTGCATGGCCCCATTCCCTCGACCGACCAGGAGGCCGCATCAAGGAGTTCAGCGCCGTGATGAAACTCGAGCCGTTTCAGCGCGGCATGCGCGAACTCGCGCCCACCGTCTGGATCACCGCCCTGCGCAAGGTGCAAAACCCGAACCGCGCCGGCCTGGACATCGTCAGTCGAGGACCGCAACTTCAGCGCGCTCAAGGTCAGCCCTCTGTTTTACTGGAGCGACGCCGAGATGGAGGCTTATCTGAAGGAGCACAACCTGCCGAACGAGTGGGATTATTTCGATCCCGCCAAGGCCGACGAGAAGCGCGAGTGCGGCCTGCATGCCCGCTGGGGCGCAGGAAGCGCTGGGATCGGGCATCTGAGGCGCTCATTGATGGAAGCGCCAGCACATGGAAGGAACCTGATGCATTCTTACCACCTCGACCATCTGCAATATCTGGAAACCGAAGCCATCCACGTCATGCGTGAGGTCGCCGCCGAGTTCGAGCGCCCGGCCCTGCTCTTTTCCGGCGGCAAGGATTCCATCTGCCTGCTGCGCCTGGCGGAGAAGGCGTTCCGCCCGTCGGACATCCCGATGCCGTTTCTCAACGTGGACACCGGCCACGATTTCCCGGAGCTGAACGAGTTCCGCGACCGGCGCGCAAAGCAACTGGGCGCGCAAGCTCATCGTCCGCACGGTCGAGGACGCCATCGCCGCGGGCATGGCCGATGCCCAACCCGGGCGAGATCAGCCGCAACCGGCTGCAGATCCCCACGCTGCTGGCGCGATCGAGGAATTCCGGTTCGACTGCCTCATCGGCGGCGCGCGGCGCGACGAGGAAAAGGCCCGCGCCAAGGAACGTTTCTTCAGCTTCCGCGACGGCTTCGGCCAGTGGGATCCGAAGAACCAGCGCCCGGAGATCTGGAATCTTTACAACGCCCGCGTCAATCCCGGCGAAAACATGCGCGTCTTCCCGCTCTCCAACTGGACCGAGATGGACGTGTGGGAATACATCAAGCGCGAGCAGCTCGAAGTGCCGAGCATCTACTTCAGCCACGAGCGCGCAGTGCGTCCGGCGCGGCGGTCAGTGGCTGCCCGTCGACCGACCTGCTCGCCGCCCGAAGCCGGACGAACGAACCGGTGAAGGAACTGGTCGTCCGCGTCCGCACCATCGCCGACATCATCAGCACCGGCATGATCGAAAGCCCGGCCGACAGCGTGGACGACATCATCGCCGAAATCGCCGCCGCCCGCGTCACCGAACGCGGCTCCCGCGCCGACGACAAAGCCAGCGAAGCCGCGATGGAAGACCGCAAGAAAGCCGGGTATTTCTAATCATGCCATCTCCAACCTCCGATCTCCCATCTCCGACGCGGCCTCACCCTATCGAATCTTCTGCGCTTCAACACCTGCGGCTCCGTGGACGACGGCAAGTCCACGCTCATCGGCCGGCTGCTCTACGACTCGAAGTCGCTGATGGAGGATCAGATCGAGGCGCTGGAACGCAGTCCGCCGACATCACCGGCGGCGGCCAGATCAATCTGGCCAACCTCACCGACGGCCTGCGCGCCGAACGCGAGCAGGGCATCACGATTGACGTCGCCTACCGCTACTTCGCCACGCCCGCGCCGCAAGTTCATCGTCGCCGACACGCCGGGCCACGTGCAGTACACGCGCAACATGGTCACCGGGCGCCTCGCACCGCCAACCTCTCCATCGTGCTGGTGGACGCGCGGCAGGGCGTCATCGAACAGACCCGCCGCCACACCTTCATCGCCGCCATGCTGGGCATCCCGCACCTCGTCATCGCCGTCAACAAGATGGACCTGGTGGACTGGAACGAGGAACGCTTCCTCGAGATCCGCGACGAGATCGAGGATTTCCTGCCGCGGCTCGACGTGTTCAAGGACGTGAAGTTCATCCCCATCAGCGCGCTCAACGGCGACAACGTCGTCGGACCTCCGAGCACACGCCGTGGTATCAGGGCCCCGACCTGCTGGGCCATCTCGAAACCGTCCACATCGCCAGCGACTGGAACCTGAGCGCGTTCCGGTTCCCGGTGCAATGGGTGAACCGTCCGAACAATCCCACCGACCAGGAGCTGCACGATTTCCGCGGGCTCAGCGGCCAGATCGCCGGCGGCATCGTGCGGATCGGCCAGCAGGTCATCGTCCTGCCCAGCGGCTTCAAGACCACGGTGAAGGAGATCTGGACCTACGACGGCCCGCTCGACGAGGCCTTCTGCCCGCAGTCCGTCACCCTGGTTCTGGAGCACGACCTTGATGTCAGCCGCGGCGACATGATCGTCGGCATCGACTCGCTGCCCGGCCTGAGCAGCGAGCTCAGCGCGCGGGTCTGCTGGATGCATCAGCGCCCCCTTCAGGCCGGCCGAAAGTATCACCTCAAACACGGAGCGCAAACCGTCCAATGCGCCGTCACCAGCCTGGAGAGCCGGATCAATCTCGAGTCCTTTGAACCCGAGCCCGGGCCGACGGAACTGGCCTTGAACGACATCGGCGACATCCGACTGCGCACCGGTCGTTCGCTGATTTTTGACGGCTACCGCTCCAACCGCCTCACGGGTTCCTTCATTCTGGTGGAGCCGGGCAGCAACGCCACGGTGGCGGCCGGCATGCTCACGGCCCCCCTCAGCGCCTTTACCCCGGACTTTGCCGAGTTCACGATCTAAGAGAGCGGAATGGATGCAATCATGAATGCCATGCACGAGATTGATTACCAGATTTGCGGCGACGCCATGCAATACGTCGAGGTCGAGCTTGACCCGATGGAGGCGGCGGTGGCCGAAGCCGGCGGGATGATGTACATGGATGCCGGGATCGAGATGGAAACCGTCTTTGGCGACGGCTCTCAACAGAACAGCGGCTTGCTCGGTTCGCTGATGGGTGCGGGCAAGCGCCTGCTCACCGGCGAATCACTCTTCATGACCGTGTTCCAGAATCGTGGCCAGGGAAAGCAGCGCGTCGCGTTCGGCGCGCCTTACCCCGGCAAGATCATTCCGGTGCATCTGGCGGAAATGGGCGGCGAACTCATCGCGCAGAAGGATTCCTTCCTCTGCGCGGCCAAGGGGGTGAGCGTGGGCATCGCCTTCACCAAGAAGATCGGCGCGGGGTTCTTTGGCGGCGAAGGCTTTATCATGCAGCGGTTGCAGGGCGATGGATGGGCGTTCCTCAACGCAGGGGGCAACATCCATGAGCGGGTGCTGACGCAAGGAGAAGTGCTGCGTGTGGACACCGGCTGTATTGTCGCCTTCCAGCCCTCGGTCGCCTACGACATTCAATACGTGGGCAAGATCAAGTCCGCTTTGCTCGGCGGCGAAGGGCTGTTCTTCGCCACGTTGCGCGGGCCGGGAAAGATCTGGCTTCAATCGCTGCCGTTGAGCCGCATGGCCGATCGCATTGTCGCGGCGTCGCGCAAGGGCGGCCGCGGGGAAGGCTCGGTGCTCGGCGGCCTGGGCGGCCTGCTCGATGGGGACAACTCCTGAGATTCCCTCTTGCTGCGCTTCATCGACTTGCTTAATTCCGGCATTCGTATTCTCCTATGCCGGCAACATGAAGCTGAATAGCCGCCTGGCGTTCTCATTGGCCTTGGTCTTCTGTGCCGCGCCCCTTCCGGCGGCCGTCGAGCCCGCTCGCATCGATCTCGATTACGTGATCGAGAAGGCCCGGGAACGGGCCGAGAAGCCCTTCCACTCCCCCCGAGCCGATCTGCCCAGCCTTCTCAAGGCCGACCAACTCACTTACGACAAGTACCGGCTCATCCAGTTCCGTCGGGGCATGGCGCTCTGGTCCGAGGAGCAACTGCCCGTCCGTGTCGAATTCTTTCATCCAGGCTATCTGTATGAGGAACCGGTTCGCATCAACGAATTCACCGCCAGCTACACGCAGCCCATCCGGTTTGCCCGGGATTTCTTCCAGTACGGGGAGGGGTTGGATATTGCGGACAAGATTCCGGCCCGGACCGGTTACGCCGGGTTCAAGCTCGTCTACGAGCTGAATGCTCCTGGACGATGGGACGAGCTCGGGGCGTTCCTCGGTGCCAGTTACTACCGGTTGCTGGGGCAGGACCAGCGCTATGGACAATCCGCGCGCGGACTGGCTTTGGATTGCGGCGAATACGGGCGACCCGAGGAGTTCCCCATCTTCACGGATTGGTGGCTGGGCAAACCGCAACCGGGCGACAAGGCCATGCGCCTGTTCGCCATCCTGGACAGTGTGAGCTGCGTGGGCGCGTATGAGTTCCGCATCACTCCCGGCAAGACCACGGTGGCCGAGATCGAAGCCGTGCTCCTGTTCCGCCGCGACGAGGACATTCTGCGGGTGGATCCCAATCGCAAGCCGCGGATGACGATTGGGCTGGCCCCGCTCACCAGCATGTTCTGGTTCGGCAAGAACTCGGAGCGCAAATTTGATGATTACCGGCTGGAGGTGCATGACAGCGACGGCATGCTGGTCCAGGATGGGCAACGGCGAGGTGCTCTGGCGTCCGCTGAACAACGCCTCCGTCATGCGCCATCAACGCTTTGGCGCGAACAGCATCAAGGGCTTCGGCTTGCTCCAGCGGGAACGGCGATTCTCCAGCTACAGGACATGTTCAATTATTACCATCAGGTGCCAGCGTCTGGATCGAGCCCTCGGGAGACTGGGGGGAAGGCGACTTGCACCTGGTCGAGCTCAGCACCCAATACGAGGGGCTGGACAACATCGTGGCGTTCTGGGATCCGCGCCACAAACCGCAATCCATGGAACCGTTCCGATTCGCCTATCGCCAGTCCTGGATGCGGGAAGACGAGGCAGCCCTCTCCGAGAACAGGGTTCTTTCCACCCGGATCGGTGCCGACGGCCGCAATCCTCAGCGGCGCATGTTCGTCATCGATTTTATCGGCCCGCGGGTCAGTGCCGTGCCGGAGCGCACACCGCCTCAAGCGGTGCCCAACTGCAGTTGGAACGCCGCCATCGCCGAAACCCTCGTGGTCTGCAATCCCTTCGACCAGGCGTGGCGGGTCGTCATCAAGATGGACCCGGCCCCGGACAACCGGGATCCGGTGGATCTGCGTTGCACGTTGGAGCAGAACGGGCAACCTCTAGCCGAAACATGGACTTATCACTGGAGTCCGCCCTAGCGGCGGCGGCGGGCACCACCGACCAGCCGGGCTCCATCGCGGGCCGCCCGATGGCGGAATGGAACGCCGCCTACACAAGGGTGGAAAGCTACTTCCGGGCATTGCGGGTCAAGAACCGCATGCTGACGGGACGGCTGGTCATGCACGTCCTGGGGCGTGCCGTACGACGCGCGCCGAGTGAACCGGATCGCACCGCCACCGAGCTGGCTGCGGAGGAGATGGATCACGTCGTCACCGAGTGGTTCGGGCAGGTGCTCGCAGGAACCCCCCACCGGCGCGGATCAGATGCTGTCCACGCGCGGCCGGCTGGCGCTGCTGCTGGCCGACATGCCGGGCAAATGGCAGGAGCAGTTTCTGCGTCCCGGCCCGTGGCCGGAGGAGTTTGTGCCCGCCATGCGGGACGCCTACCTGCGTGCCGGACCGGATTTCCAGCTGGCCCAGCATGGACGCCGCGACCGCTCGATCTGGGTGCCATCGAGACGATCACGCAGATGAGCCGGCTGCCCTACTTCAAGATGGTGGCGGTCTGGCTTGCCTTTGCCCTGCCTGCTGGCGCTTCCTGTTCCTGATCACCCACTGACGCCATGATGCCCGTTCAACCCCCATCCTGACACGCCCCGCACCGGCGGCCGGCACCGCCCCCGCCCCGCAGGCGCGTTATCTTGGGCGCCTGGTGCGGAGCTGGCGCCTGTTCGTATTCTATTCCGCCGCCGTGCTGCTGACCGGGTTGGTGTCGCTGCATGTTCGCCGACCTGCTCTGGCGGACGGGCTGGACGCGCGGGCGAACAGTGCTGCTGGTCGCTTGTTTATCATCCTGTTCTTGCTGGTGGCCATCGGACTGCATGCACGGCCTGACCGGATTTCTCCTGCGCGGGACTCGCCGAACGACGCCGCATCACCAATCTGCCCGACTTTCGCCGAGCGGAACATCGATGGCATCAGCACCGCCATCGTCGTTCCCGATCTACAACGAGGATCGGCCCGCGTGTCTGCGAAGGGTTGCGCGCCACCTACGAGTCCCTCGAAGCCACCGGCCAGTTCGAGCGCTTCGACTTCTTCATCCTGAGCGACTCGACGGACCCGGACAAGTGGGTCGAGGAGGAGCGCCGCTGGTGCGAACTGGTGCGCGAACTCGATGCGCTGGGGCGGATCTATTACCGCCGCCGCGCTCGATGAACGAAGGCAAGAAGAGCGGCAACGTGCCGCGATTTCCTCAGCACCTGGGGCGGCGCTACCGCTATTTCATCGTGTTCGACGCCGACAGCGTCATGCGCGGGGAAACGCTGGTGGACCTGGTGAAGCTGATGGAGGCGCAACCCGGGACGTCGGGCCTGATCCAGACCGTGCCGGCGCTGGTGAACGCCGAATCGCTGTTCGGCCGCATCCAGCAGTTCGCCAACCGCCTCTACGCGCCCGATCTTCATCACCGGGCTGAACTACTGGGCGCAGGGCTTCGGCAATTACTGGGGCCACAACGCCATCATCCGCACCGAGCCGTTCATGCAGTACTGCGACCTGCCGCACCTGCCGGGGCGCAAGCCGTTCGGCGGGCAGATCCTCAGCCACGACTTTGTGGAGGCGGCGCTGATGCTCAAGGAGAACTGGCAGGTCTGGTTCGCCTACGACCTGGAGGGCAGCTACGAGGAGGCGCCGCAGGACATGATTGACAACGCCCAGCGCGACCGCCGCTGGTGCCAGGGCAACCTGCAGCACGGCCTGGTGCTCTTCGCCAAGGGACTGCGCGGGGTGAGCCGGATTCACCTGATGCTCGGGAATCTTCGGCTATCTGGCCAGCCCGCTGTGGCTGCTGTTCCTGCTGACGTTCAACTGGATGCTCTGGTTTCAAGGAATACACCGGGCCTGTCCGAGATCACCGTTGCCGCCTTCACCCCCTTCCTGCAGACTGAGCGGCACGGAGCACGCCTTCCTGATCTTCGTCATCTGCATGGTCGTGCTGTTCCTGCCCAAGGTGCTCGCGCTGGTGGACCTGGCCCTCGATCCGGCAACGGCGCCGAGGCGTTTGGCGGCTGTGCGCAAGCGCCACGCTCAGCGCGCTGGCCGAAACCGCTGTTCTCCGCCCTGCACGCCCCGCTGCAGATGCTCTGGCACTCGCAATTCGTCGCCACCATCCTGCTCGGCATCGGCGTGCACTGGGGCCCGCAGAAACGCACCGCCGACGGCATCGACCTGGTCGCCGCCGCTCCGCGCGCACTGGGGCCACACCCTCATCGGCCTGGTCTGGGGCGCTGCCGATGTGGCGCATGGATCACCCCGTCGTTCTGGTGGTTCGCGCCCGTGCTGGCCGGCATGGTGCTGTCCATCCCCTTGAGCGTCCTGACCAGCCGCAGCCGCGTTGGTGCGCTGACGCAGGACTGGGGTTTGTTCCTCACCCCGGAAGAAGTGGATCCCCCGCCCGAACTGACCGAGTTGCGTGAGCGATTGCGGCTCCTGGACGAGTCTGGCGAGGGAGCACCGCATCCGCCGAACAGCGGATTGACCGACGCCGTCCTGGATCCCTACGCCAATGCCATCCATGTTTCCCTGCTGCGGGAAGCCATGCTCAACCCGGTCCAGGCCGAGCGAGTGAGACAGTTCGGAGCCGGCCAATCCACCGTCCAGGAACTGGCCAAACGCGCCCTGGGCGAAGGCCCCACAGCACTGAACATCCAAGAGCAACTGCAGCTCATGAATGATCCCGATGCCATGTCCCGGCTCCATCGCCAGATCTGGGTCCTGCCCGCGGAGAAGCTCGCGCCCGCCTGGCAGGCCGCCATGCACCGGTTGGCCCGATAATCAAAGCCCTGAACTGTTCCATGAATCCTGAACTCGCCGGTCGCCGGCCCTGAATGAACCGCCCAAATCCCACAGAGAAGTTGCTGGACCGCCTGCGCCAGAGCTTTCAGGACGACTCATTCGTCAGCCTGCACCTCACTGGAGCGGTGCGCATGGACAGTCCGATCCCGCAGGTGCATGCACGGTTCATCCTCATCAAAGGCGAACCGCACCTCTCTTGCACGCACCACGAATCCGGGCATGAGGTCACCCGCAACCTGCCCATCGAAGAGGGCATCGATTGGGTCCGCGCACGATTGGACGGGGATTTCAGAAATGCGCTGTTACGGACCTCGCGTCGCGACTGGCAATGGCATCGGCCCGCGGAGGGTTCTCCCCGGCTCGTCAGTCACAAGCCGACCGTTCGGACCGCGCCGCCGAGGGGACATGACCGGGCAAAGGCCACGCTGCTAGGCGACGCGGCTGCCGACTGGCTGCGCGTGTTGGGTGTCCTGGACAAGGCCGGCCACCCCAAACCGTCGATGGCGGACAAGCACCGTCAGATCAGCCATTACCTCACGATTCTGCATCATCTGGCTCGTGACTGTGGCTGGTCCCATGAACCGAAGGCAGGTGATGCAATCCTGAAACTTGCCGACATGGGGTGCGGCAAAGGCTATCTCACCTTCGCCGCCTGGCACTTGTTTCACAGAATTCTCAAGCAACCGGTCTGTGTGCTTGGTGTCGAACGCCGAAGCGAACTGGTAGAGGAACTCACCCGCCACGCTCAGGAGATGAAAGCCGAAGGATTGGAATTCGTTCCCGGCGAGATTTCCACCGTTCAATTGCCCCGACTCGACGTTTTGATCGCCCTTCACGCGTGCAACACGGCCACCGATGACGCCATCCGGCGCGGGATCGACGCGGGCGCGAAGTTGATCGTGGTGGCTCCCTGCTGTCATCAGGCGCTGCGTCCGGAACTGGGCAACCCGGATCTCCTGGCCCCCTTGCTGCGCCACGGACTCCTCAAGGAGCGCCTGGCAGAATGGCTCACGGACGGCTTGCGCGCATTGTATCTCGAATGGGCCGGATATGAGACGAAAGTCATCGAGTTCGTCGTGTCGGAGCACACCCCCAAGAACCTGATGATCGCGGCGATCCGGAAGCGGGAGCGATTCACAGACGCCGCCGCCAAACAGCGCATCCTCGATCTGAAGGCATTCTTCAGGATCCAACACCACGCACTGGACGGGCTCTTGGAATGAACTGGGAATCCGTTGATTGGTCCTCACTGGAACGGCTGCGCGCCATCTTCCTCAACGGCAGGGCCGGCGCGACCGACTACTGGCAGAGCGAGGCAGACCTCGCCAGCTACGACCTGACCTTCGCCCAGCGCATTGGCTGGAAATGGGACTGGGTGCTGGAGGACCTCACCCGGTTGGGCTGGAAACCTCCGTCAGGCGTGGTCCTGGACTGGGGCTGCGGCACCGGCATCGCTCATCGGGCCTTCTTTCATCACTTCGGGATCGCCCCCACAACGCGGCTCAGACTGTGGGACCGATCGAACATGGCGATGGGCTACGCCGCCAGGCGGATGGCAGCGCAACATCCCGGAGTCGAGGTGGGCGTCGGCCTCCATGACTCCCCCGCCCTGCTCCTCGTCAGCCATGTATTGACCGAACTCTCACAGGATCAGGCCACGCAACTTGCCGATCTCGCAGCCCGAGCTCAGGCGGTGCTCTGGGTGGAACCGGGCACCTATGAGGCGAGCCTGGCGTTGATCGCCATCCGGGAGCGGCTTCGCAACCGCATGAACCTCGTGGCACCGTGTCCGCACCAGGCCCCGTGCGGCATCCTCGCCCCCGGCAACGACCGGCACTGGTGCCATCACTTTGCCAGTGTCCCCGGCCACGTGTTCCTCGATGCCCACTGGGCCCGGTTTGGCAAACTCATCGGCATCGATCTGCGCAGTCTGCCGGTCAGCTATCTAATCCTCGACAAACGCCCCGCGCCGCTGGAGCCCGGTGCGACCCGCGTGCTCGGCCGTCCCCGCCTCTACAAGCCCTACGCCCGGATACTGGGCTGTGATACATCCGGTGTGCAGGAACACCGCATCGACAAACGCACGCACCCCGAGCTGTATCGCCGGATCAAAAAGGGGCAATTGGATTCACTCCAGCGTTGGACCAGCCACAACGGCGTAATCCAACAATTCCACGAGCCATAACCCCCATCTCCGATCTCCTCGACCTCCTCTTCGGCCCCCGGTATCGTGGCCGCGCATGAATGCCGGCATGATTGCTGACGGGTTGCTGTTTTACATCGGGCTGATCGTCCTGCTCACGTTCCACGAGTTTGGACACGCCTGGATGGCGTGGAAATGCGGGGACGACACGGCGCGACTCCAGGGACGCGTTTCCCTGAATCCCATCGTGCACATGGACCTGATTGGCACGGTGGTCCTGCCGCTGATGATGATCTTCCTCTCGATGAGCGGTTCGGGGCTGGGGCGGTTTCTGATCGGTTGGGCCAAGCCGGTGCCGGTCAACCCCTACAACCTGAAAAATCCGAAGGTGGACGACATTCTCGTCACGCTGGCCGGTCCTTGGATGAATCTCATGCTGGCGGTGATCCTGATGGGCTTTGCCAAGGCAGCACAATGGGCGGGCGCTCCCGACGCAATGACCGTTTGCATCGGGATCGCCCAAATCAGCCTGATGCTCTGCTTCTTCAATCTCATCCCGATTCCGCCCCTGGACGGTTCGCAGGTGGTCCGCGCCCTGTCGGGCATGAGCTATGAAACCTATGCGAAACTGGCCCGCTGGGGCTTCTTGATCATCATCCTCGTGCTGCAGGTCCCCGGCATCCGCCAGGTGTTGCAGACCGTCACCGTCGGCTCCCTGCGAGCCATCGCCGCCTGGTTTAACCTCCCACTCAGCTAAGACCGATCATGGGTGGAGGCAGCCGCGCGTCTTGCCGTGGACCGTGGTCCCCGGGCGCGATTCGGAAATTCTGAAGGCTCTCCACAAACCGGCTTTTGGTAAGGACATCGCGCTGCGATGTCCCCGCCCGCGCATCAGCGGGCGGAACGGGAGCGCCGCTCAACGCAGCGCGCCGCCCCTACCCGATTCACAGCCCCAACCAATGCCGCACCCACGGCGGAGCACGTCGGAGTTGATTCCGTCTAACTCCTCATGAAGCGATTGGCTTTCCTTGTCGCCGTTGCCGTTCTCGCAATGCTCTGCCATCCAGTCAAAGCCGTCGGCCTGATCGTGGTGGACGAAGCGCACTGGCAGCCGCAACCGCCGCCCTCCCAAGTGATTCCACCGGACTGGCCCCATCCCCCACGTCCACTTCCACCCCCCATCATCATCCGTCCGCATATCTTCGCCCCCCTGGAACTGGAGTTGTGCCAGGCCACGGTCAAGATCCGGGAACAGGTGGCGGTGACCACGCTGGAACAGGAATTTCGCAATCCCAACGCGCAACGCATCGAAGGCACTTTCCTGTTCCCCGTGCCCAAGCGCGCTCAACTCGACCACTTCGCGATGGAAATCGACGGCAAACCCGTCGAGGCCGAACTGCTGGATGCCAAGCAGGCGCGCCAGATCTACGAGGATATTGTCCGGAAGGCCAAGGATCCGGCCCTGCTCGAGTACGACGGCCAGGACGTCTTCAAGGTGCGCATCTTCCCCATTGAAGGAAACGCCAGAAAGCGCATCA
This sequence comes from uncultured Verrucomicrobiae bacterium, assembly GCA_963751435.1. Lineage (GTDB taxonomy): Bacteria > Verrucomicrobiota > Verrucomicrobiia > Limisphaerales > DSYF01 > JALOTU01. Next base: position 57,186 of record CAVVUP010000030.1, read on the forward strand.
CCGTTCGCTACACGCAGTTGCTTGCCAAGGACAGCGGCATGATCGGATACACCCTGCCGCTCAACACCACCAAGTATTCGATTGCCCCCATCAAGACCCTGAGCGTCAAGATCGACCTTGAATCGAAGCAGCCCATCAAGACGCTCTATTCCCCCACCCACACCATCGAGATCCGGCACGACGGCGGACGGCGGGCAACGGTCGGATACGAGGATTCCAACCTCAAACCCGCCGGCGATCTCGTGCTCTACTTTGGCACGGGCGCCGATGAAGTGGGCGTCAACCTCCTCACCTACCGGGACAAGGACGAGGACGGCTATTTCCTGCTGCTGGCTTCACCCGGCATGGATGCGACGGACGAGCAGGTTGTGCCGAAGGATGTGGTCTTCGTGCTCGACACCTCGGGGTCCATGTCTGGCAAGAAGATCGAGCAAGCCCGGAAGGCGCTGGAGTTTTGCGTCGAGAACCTGAATGCGGAAGACCAGTTCGAGATCATTCGCTTTTCCACGGATGTGGAGCCCCTGTTCAACCGGCTCGCGGCTGCCGATCGGCCACACCGCGACCAAGCGCTGGGGTTTGTGCGGGGACTCAAGGCTTTGGGCGGAACCGCCATTGATGAGGCCTTGAAACAGGCACTCGCACTCACCACCCACTCCGCCACCGGTCCCGGCACATCCGGAAATGCTCAGAGACACTCCGACCGTCCCTCCGTCATCATCTTTCTGACCGATGGTCTGCCCACGGTAGGGGTGACTTCGGAAGAGCGCATCCTCGACAGCGTCAAAGAGCGCAGCCACGGAAAGGTCCGCGTGTTCTGCTTTGGCATCGGAACAGACGTGAACACGCGTCTCTTGGACACGATCACGGAAAGCACCCGGGCCAGCAGCCAGTACGTGCTGCCAGACGAGGATCTGGAGATCAAAGTCTCGAACTTCTATTCGAAGATCAAAGACCCCGTGCTATCGAACCCGGCGGTGCGATTCGAGGCCCCCCCCCGGATCACCCAGGTGCACCCCGCCGAGTTGCCTGACCTGTTTCGCGGAGAACAACTGGTGTTGGCGGGGCGATACGAGCGGTCGGGAAAGACTGTCATGGTGCTGGAAGGCACCGTGAATGGCAAACAGCGTTCCTTTGAACACCCGGCAGACTTCCCGGCGCGCGCCATTGATCACGAGTTCATTCCCCGCCTCTGGGCCAATCGCCGCGTGGGTTACCTGCTGGACCAGATCCGTCTGCACGGGGAAAGCCAGGAATTGAAGGAGGAAGTGACCGGTCTGGCCCGCCAGTACGGGATTGTCACACCCTACACCGCCTACCTGATCATCGAGGACGAAACCCATCGCCGGGTGCCGGCTGCCGTGCAATCCCTGCCTGAACTGCAGCAGGAAGGACGCGCGCGGGACCAAATCCGTTACCTGGGCGAAAACTACGGCCGGGACGTGTCCGGCGGCCTCGCCGTCAACGCAGCCAGAGCCAATGCGTCGATCCGCTCCGCATCAAGCCTGGCCGACGCCAGCTCGGGCTCCTACGAAGCGGAAATGGCGCTGGCCTTGACACCGTCCCCGGCGTTCGTCGGCGCGGGCACCCAGGTTGCCGGGGTGACGCAGCCGACGGATTCGCCTTCCAATCCTCTGAGCCAGCAATCCCAATTCGTGGGCGGACGCAACTTCTACCTGAACGGCGGCCGCTGGGTGGATTCGCAAGTCCAACAGTTTCCGAATGCCAGACGGGTGAAGCTTCAATTTGGTTCCGACGACTACTTCCAGTTCGCCGCCGTCCACCCCGAGGCGCGGCCCTGGCTCGCACAGGGAATCTGCGTGGAGTTTGTCCTCAGCGGCACCCTATACGAGGTGTCGGAATGACTGATCTCAGCGCCTGCCGGACTTCTTGGATCCGCCCAGCAGCAGCACTCCGCCCACCACCAGCAGGGCGATCCCGCCATATCGAAGCTCGGGGTAGGAGTGTTCCGCCGTGGTGGTGGCCCGCAAGTCGCCAATGCGAAACACTTCCTCGCGTGAGCGGAACTTGACCACCCCGAGCAGCAGGGCGATCGCCCCGAGCCCGACCAACACCAAACCGGTCTTGCCGATGGCACTCATTTCAATGCGAAGCAGTCTGGCATCGGCCTGAACCGGCGTCCATCTGCGGTTTCAAGCTTCATGCCCGTCGCTCCTGAATCGCCTCCACCCCTGGAAGGGCCGCCAGTTCGTTGAGAAATTCGCGCCGATGCCGGCGGCTGAGCCGAAATTGGATGATGGCACGACTCACAGCCGCCTCGCCCGGTTCTGACGGATCGAGTGAACTGTGCACGTGGTAATCCTCCATGGCTTTCTCGATGCGAACGCGCGTCCGTCCGCCGCAGGCTTGATAACTCACCTCCACCCGGGATTCGTGCACATCGCCCCACGCCCGGCTTTCCAGCGCAAGCGCGGCGCTCAACACCACCCGCACCAGCACGCTCAGCCCCAACCCGGCCCCCACATGGCCGGCCCCCACGACCATGCCCGTGGCTGCCGTGGCCCAGATCGTGGCCGCCGTGGTCATCCCACGCACAGCCCCAGCACTGTGCAGAATCGCACCGGCCCCGAGGAACCCGATGCCGGTGACCACCTGCGCCGCCACGCGCCCGGAATCCCCGCTGGTGCTGGTGAACGCATAGGACACCATGGTGAAGGCTGCGGACCCGAGGCACACCAGGATCAATGTGCGCAGCCCGGCCGGTTTCTCCCGCTTCTCGCGCTCCGCCCCCACGATGGCCCCGCAAAGCACAGCGCTGATCGCCAATGCAATCTGCAGCCACGGCGACGGAATGAATTCGCCGAGATGTGTCGTCACATAGCGCCAGTCCATGCCTTCCCGTGTAGGCCTTTGACATTTACGAGGCAAGGGGAATTTATGCGAGCTCGCGCAATCCCCGATCCTGATCTTCGCTTGTCCGCGGATTTCGCCCGGGCGAAACCGCATTGCGCGACTCAAACCGCGCTCCTAACTTGGTGCCGCCATGCTGGCCAACTTGCTGACCGACATCTTCCACCCGGAATACTTTCTCTACAGCCCGTTGATGCTGATCGGCTTTGCGTTCCAAATCTGGATGCTTGTGGACGCCATCCGCCGACAGGAATGGATCTGGGCCGTCTTCATCTTCTTCTTCTCGATTGTCAGTGCTCTGCTCTATTTCTTTCTGGTCTATCGGGCGGCGCCGCGCACCGCCACGCGTGGTTTCGAGCTGCCCGGCGCGCACGACCGCAGGCGGATCAAGGAACTTCAGGCGCAGATTCATCACCTGGACAAGGCCCATCACCACTCGCAACTGGGCGACATCTACTTCCAGCAAGGCAAGCTCGACCAAGCCGAGCTCTGCTACCGTGCGGCGCTGGAACGCGATCCCGGTGATGTGGACACACGCGCCCACCTGGGACAGTGCCTGTTGCGACGAAACCGGGCGGCTGACGCCCAACCCCTGCTGGAAGGGGTGTCCGCCACCCACCCCACGCATGATTACGGCCACACCCTGAT
>CAVVUP010000031.1:0-240932 GCA_963751435.1 uncultured Verrucomicrobiae bacterium
GTCTTCAAGCTGTGAGGCGCGCGGCCCAACTCGTCGTCGCCTTCCTGCGGCGCGACCTGCTCGTCGACTTCTCCTACCGCGGGAGCTTCGTCTTCAAGCTCGCCGGGGCGCTCTTCTCGCTCTGGAGCCTCGAACTTCCTGGGCGAGGCCTTCGGCGGCGCCTCGCCGCTGATCAAGGCTCGGCGGGCGGCGACTACTTCCGCTTCGCGCTCGTCGGCGTGGCGATCACCGTGCCGCTGCGCGCGGGGATGGTGGGGGTCACCCAGCGCGTGCGCGAGCTGCAGCTGATGGGCGGGCTGGAGATGCTCGCCCGGCGCCGGTGCCCTCCCTTCGGCTCGGTCCTGCTGCTGGCGATGTACCCGCTGCTGACGGCCTTCTTCCAGCGGGCTGGTCATGTTCTCTCCTGGGAATCCTCGTCTTCGGCGCGCGCTTCCCCGGGGCCTCGGTCACAGGCGCTGCCGCCGGCCCTGTTCCTGGGCGTGGCCGCCTACATGGCCATCGGCATCACTCCGTCGTCGTTCGTCATCGTCTTCAAGCGCGGCGACCCGGTGGCCTGGGCGGTGGACGCGCTCACCTTCTTGGTCTCGGGCATCTTCTACCCGGTCGAGGTGCTGCCCCAAGATCTGCAGCCCGTCGCCTTTTGCTGGCCCGGCTGACCGACGCCAGTGCGGGCGCTGCGCGGCGCGCTCCTCCACGGCGCGGGCGCTGGACCGGCTCGCCGGTGAGCTCGCCGCACTGGCGATCTTCGCAGCGCCTCTGCTCACCCCGGTGTCCGCGGTTCGTTGCTCCGGCTCTTGCCCTTGCGCAAGGGGGGCCCGCGATGGCTCGCTCGGCCAGGCCTGAAGCGCGAGCCTCGCAATGCCTCCTCACGCCCACTCCCGCTCCGGCGAGCGCAGTGGCGGAACTGAGAGGTGCGAGCGACGCGAGCAGGAATTCGGTGCTGGTAACCGGCTGGGGGCTCCGGAGCGAGCTACCCCTTCCCCACTCGTTGGGGAAGGGGCTCGGGGGATGGAGGACGCCGTTCGTCGTCTCTGACGCCCGCGCCGGCTCGCCGGATTGCCCGGAAGGCGGGAATGTTGCCCTTTCGGAAGTTGGGCCTTTATAATTTCAAGCCAGTCGATTCGCACCCCTGGCGCACGTTTTTGCGGTTCCCGCCGCACGGCTCGCTCGCGGCGCTCCTGGTCGAAAGACGGTCGAGGGAGGGCGGCCCCTGCACTCAGGGTGGCAACCGGACCACCCCAGTGCGGGCGAACCCATCAGGTCGGCGGGTAATGCGGCTGGGGGGCCCGGGGGAGTTGGCCCTCCCTGCAAGGCTTCGGCCCCGCGGCGGGACGCAGCGCGGCGGGCGACCCCCGCGAAGCCATGGCAGAGACGGCGTCTAACCGACGGAGGAGGGCCAGGGGAAACACCGATGCGCAAATGCGGGAGACTCGCTGGTCGCCAAGATCGCCGCGATGCAGAACGTGGCCCAGTTCCAGGAGCAGAACTGGGAGGGCAGTTCGAGGATTACCTGCGAGATCGTCCGCGAGAGCCCCAGGGTCACCCGCACGGCGTTCCAGCGCGTGTACGACATAATCCTCTTCGTACGGGAAGACCGAGTACATCGACAACAAGAAGCGGCTCGTCCGCTACCACTTGGGACGAGAAGTTCGGCGGCGGACGCCATCTTCGGCCTCGACGTGCCGCTGATGAAGCTGGTCAACGTCTTCAAGGCGCCGCCCAGGGCTACGGCACCGAGCGCCGCGTGCTGCTGCTGCACGGCCCGGTCGGCTCGTCCAAGTCCACCATCGCCCGTCGAACCCCCGGCCAGCAGCAGTTCTTCAGTTACGCCACCGGCGCGGGCACCGCCGCGGCACCGAACGTCGTGGCGGATGGGGAGCACTGGCGGGTGTCGCCGCAATTCTATTATTACTGGGGGCCTTTGGCCTCTTCGGCGGAATATGTGATTTCCGACCAGCAGCGTCCGGCGGGATGCCGGGACCTCGAGCTGCCTGGGTCCAGAACACGGCCTGGCAGGTGTCCGCCTCCTACGTGCTGACCGGCGAGGAAAACTCCTGGAAGGGTTTCACCCCAAGCGCGCTTTAATCCCGCCAGTGGCGGCTGGGGCGCGTGGGAGATCGCCGCGCGTGTCGGGCAGCTTGATGTGAACGACGCCGCGTTTCCCCTTGTTCGCCGACCCCGCCATGTCCGCCAGCGCTGCAAGCTCGTGGGGGGTCGGCCTGAACTGGTATCTCAACAAGAACGTCAAATTCAACTTCGACTACGAACAAACCGACTTCGACGGCGGGACAAGCGGCTTGCTTGAGGAGGGCGAGCATGTGTTCCTTACCCGCGCCCAAATCAGCTTCTGAGCCCAACCGAGAATTCACCTCCAACGAAACAAGATCATGAAACTGAACCGACATCTCTCCCTTGCCAGCGCCTTGCTGGCGCTCACCCTGGCAGCCGCACTCAATCCGGCCCATGCCAAGGACATCAAGCTGCTCAACGTCTCCTACGATCCGACGCGGGAGCTCTACCCGGAGTTCAACGCCGCCTTCGCCAAGCACTGGAAGGCCAAGACCGGCGACACCGTCACCATCAAGCAATCCCACGGCGGCTCCGGCAAACAGGCGCGCTCGGTCATCGACGGCCTGCAGGCCGACGTCGTGACCCTGGCGCTGGCCTACGACATCGACGCCATCGCCGAGAAGGCGCGCCTGCTCCCGGCGGACTGGCAGAAGCGCCTGCCCCACAACAGCGCGCCCTACACCTCGACCATCGTGTTCCTGGTGCGCAAGGGCAATCCCAAGGGCATCAAGGACTGGGACGACCTGGTCAAGCCGGGCGTCTCGATTGTCACGCCGAATCCGAAGACCTCCGGCGGCGCGCGTTGGAACTATCTGGCGGCCTGGGCGTATGCGCTGCAGAAGTACGGGAACGACGAGGCCAAGGCCCGCGAGTTCGTCGCCAAGCTCTTCAAGAACGTGCCGGTGCTCGACTCCGGCGCCCGCGGCGCCACCACCACCTTCGTCCAGCGGGAGATCGGCGACGTGCTCATCTCCTGGGAGAACGAGGCCTACCTCGCCTTGAAGGAATTTGGCGCGGACAAGTTCGAGGTCGTCACGCCTTCGATCAGCATCCTGGCCGAGCCGCCGGTGGCCGTGGTGGACAAGGTCGCCAAGCGGCACGGGACTGAAGCGGTGGCCAAGGCGTATCTGGAATACCTCTACTCCGAGGAAGGCCAGGAGATCGCCGGCGAAGAATTTCTACCGCCCGCGGTCCGAGAAGGCGGCGGCGAAGTACGCGAGCCAGTTCACGAAGGTGAAACTGGTGACCATCGACGAGGTTTTCGGCGGCTGGAAGAAGGCGCAAAAGACCCATTTCGATGACGGCGGGATCTTCGACCAGATTTTCAAACCCTGACCGGAGGTTCAACCCTTAACGAGAACACACCATGTCTATCTGCACTTCATACCACACCGCGGCGGAGCCATCCGGCTCCGAAAGCCCAGTCGGTCGCTGCGACCTGATCACGGGCCGCTGACGAGATTGCCCGCCAATCCTCCAGCCTGATCGCCTGCGAACCCGGCCGGTTTGAACTGGCCGGGCAGAGCCATCGAACTGCCCCGCTACTTGTTCCTGGGTCCCCAGGGCGGCGCCGAGCCGCTGCGGATCGGCATCTTTGCCGGCCTTCACGGCGACGAGCCGGCCGCCTCCTTCGGCCTGCTGCGCTTCGTGCGGTTGCTGGAGGCAGTCCCGAAATCGCCCGCGGCTATTGTCTGTTCCTCTACCCGGTCTGCAATCCCACCGGCTTCGTGGACAACACCCGCCACAACCGCAACGGCAAGGATCTGAACCGCGAGTTCTGGCGCGACTCGCGCCAGCCCGAAATCCGGCTCCTCGAATCCGAGCTCTGGTCGCACGCCTTCCACGGGCTCATCTCGCTGCACACGGACGACACCAGCGACGGGCTTTATGGTTACGCGCATGGGGCGGTGCTCACCGAGCACCTGCTGCGTCCGGCGCTCGCGGCGGCATCGGCAATTCCTGCCGCGCAACCAAGCGCGATGTCATCGACGGCTTTCGCGCCCGCGACGGCATCATTCGCGACGGTTACGAGGGCGTGCTTGCGCGCTCCGCCGGGCGTCAGGCCGCGCCCGTTCGAAATCATCCTGGAAACTCCGCACCACGCGCCGCAATATCTGCAGGAGGCCGCCTTGGCGGTCGCCGTGTGCGCCATTCTGGACGAGTACCGCAAGTTCATCGCCTACGCCCAGAACCTCTAACCACCATCAAGGAAGGGACCGCAGCATGCCCGTATATCCTGACGTCATCAGCACCGTGGGCCGAACCCCACTGATCAAGCTCAACCGCATCGCCGGCGGGATCGAGGCCGCGATCGCGCTCAAGGCGGAGTTCTTCAATCCGCTGGGCAGCGTCAAGGACCGCATCGGCTCCGCGATGATCAACGCCGCTGAGCGCGATGGGGTCCTCACGCCTGGAACCACCATCATCGAACCCACCTCCGGCAACACCGGCATCGCCCTGGCCTTCGTGGCGGCGGCGCGCGGCTACAAGCTGATCCTCACCATGCCGGAAACCATGAGCCTCGAACGCCGGACGCTGCTCGCGTTGCTCGGCGCCAAACTGGTGCTCACGCCCGGCATCGAAGGAATGAAGGGCGCCATCAAGAAAGCCGAAGACTTGAACAAGGAGATCAGCAACTCTTGGATCCCTCAGCAGTTCAACAATCCTGCCAACCCGGAGATCCACCGCAAGACGACCGCCGAGGAAATCTGGTCGGACACCGATGGGCACGGCGGACATCCTCGTTTCCGCCGTGGGCACGGGCGGCACGATCACGGGCGTTAGCGAGGTCATCAAGGCGCGCAAGAAGGGTTTTCAATCCATGCCGTCGAACCCAAGGATTCACCGGTCATCACTCAGACGCGCAACGGTGAACCGGTCAAGCCCGGCCCGCATAAGATCCAGGGCACCGGCGCCGGCTTCGTTCCGAAAAACCTGAACCTGGAGATACTGGACGACGTGATCACCGTGAGCAACGACGACGCCATCGCCACGGCCCGCCGGTTGGCGGCCGAAGAGGGCATTCTGGCGGGCATCTCGACCGGCGCCAACGTCTGGGCCGCGTTACAGGTTGCGAAGCGTCCCGGGAACAAGGGCAAGCTGATCGTCACCATCGGTTGCAGCACGGGCGAGCGGTACCTGAGCACCGCACTGGCGGACGAAGCCCGCAAGCAATTCCCGTCCTGACCCATGGTGCCCCTTCGTCAACGCAGCGTGCTGCCCGGCTTTCGCCTGACCCTGGGCTACACCCTGCTTTACCTGAGCCTGGTGGTGCTCATTCCGCTGGCGGGGGTTTTCGTGAAGACCAGCTCCCTGACATGGGACCAGTTCTGGAGCGCGGTCACCGCGCCGCGCGTGCTGGCCTCCTACCGGCTGAGCTTTGGCGCGTCGTTGGCGGCGGCGACGGTGAACCTGTTCTTCGGCCTGCTGGTGGCCTGGGTGCTGGTGCGCTACCAGTTCTGGGGCCGGCGGTTGGTGGACGCGCTGGTGGACCTGCCCTTCGCGCTGCCGACGGCCGTGGCGGGCATCGCGCTGACGGCGGTCTACTCCAAGAACGGCTGGATCGGCGGTTGCTCGACCCCTGGGGATCAAGGTCGCCTTCACGCCCCTTGGCGTCTTTGTCGCGCTGACGTTCATCGGCCTGCCGTTCGTGGTGCGCACCGTGCAGCCGGTGCTGGAGGACCTGGACGCGGAAGTCGAGGAGGCGGCCGCCAGCCTGGGCGCCAGCCGCTGGCAGACCTTTCGACGGGTGCATCCTGCCCATGCTGTTCCCGTCGCTGCTGACCGGTTTCGCCCTGGCCTTTGCCCGCGCACTGGGCGAATACGGCTCGGTCGTCTTCATCTCCGGCAACATGCCGATGAAGACCGAGATCACGCCGCTGCTCGATCATCACCAAGCTCGAGCAATACGACTATGCCGGGGCGACGGCCCTGGCCGTCGTGATGCTCGTGGTGTCCTTCGTCATGCTGCTGACCATCAACCTGCTCCAATGGTGGGGCAGCCGTTACCACGCACCCTGCCTGAACCGCTTATGGGACCCGTCATCATCCATGAACCGCGCCGCGCACTCCGGCCCGCCGTCGCGCCACGAGCGAGCCGCCGTGGGTGCGCCGGCTGCTCATCGCCGCGGCGCTGCGTCTTTCTCGCGCTCTTCCTGGTCGTGCCGCTGGCGTCGGTCTTCGCCCAGGCGCTGGCCAAGGGCTTTGGGTCCGTACTTCGAGTCGCTTCACGATCCCGATGACCTGCAGCGCGATCAAGCTCACGCTGATCGCCGCGGGCATCGCGGTGCCGTTGAACTGCGTCTTCGGCGTGGCCGCCGCCTGGGCCATCGCCAAGTTCGAGTTCCCCGGCAAGAACCTGCCTGATCACGCTCATTGACCTGCCGTTCTCGGTGTCGCCGGTCATCTCCGGGTCTGATTTACGTGCTGCTGTTCGGCGCGCAGGGATCGCTGGGGCCGTGGCTGATCGACCACGACATCCGGATCATCTTCGCCGTGCCCGGCATCGTGCTGGCCACGATCTTCGTCACGTTCCCGTTTGTGGCGCGCGAACTGATTCCGCTCATGCAGGCGCAGGGACGCAGCGAGGAGGAGGCGGCGCTGGTGCTGGGGGCCAGCGGTTGGCAGACCTTCTGGCGCGTGACGCTGCCGAACATCAAGTGGGGCTTGCTCTACGGCGTGATCCTGTGCAACGCCCGCGCCATGGGCGAATTCGGCGCCGTGTCGGTGGTCTCCGGCCACATCCGCGGGCGAGACCAACACCATGCCGCTGCACATCGAGATCCTTTACAACGAATACAATTTCGTCGGCGCGTTTGCCGTGGCCTCGCTGCTGACGCTGCTGGCGCTGGTCACCCTGGCCCTGAAGACCTGGGTCGAATGGAAACACAGCGCCACCGCGCCTCCGACGAGCTGAACCACCGCCTCATGAGCATCGAAGTCCGCAACATCACCAAGCAGTTTGGAGGCTTCACCGCCCTGGACGACGTGAGCCTGAAGGTCGAATCCGGCGAACTCGTCGCCCTGCTCGGTCCGTCCGGCTCGGGCAAGACCACGCTGCTGCGCATCATCGCCGGGCTGGAATTTCCCGATCCCGGATCCGGCGAGGTGCTGTTCCACGGCGAGGACGTCACGCACCTGCCCGCCAGCGAGCGCAAGGCCGGGTTTGCCTTCCAGCACTACGCGCTGTTCCGCCATCTGACCGTCTTCGAGAACGTCGCCTTTGGACTGCGGGTGCGTCCCCGGGCCACCCGTCCCGCCGAGCGCGGCCATCCGGGAGCGGGTCGAGACGCTGCTGCAAGCTGGTGCAACTCGATCCGCTCGCGCAACGTTTCCCGCCCAGCTCTCGGGCGGCCAGCGCCAGCGGGTGGCGCTGGCGCGAGCCCTGGCGGTCGAACCCCAGGTCCTGCTGCTCGACGAGCCCTTTGGCGCGCTGGACGCCAAGGTGCGCAAGGAACTCCGGCGTTGGCTGCGCCGGTTGCACGACGAAATCCACCTCACCACCCTGTTTGTCACCCACGACCAGGAGGAGGCGCTGGAGGTCGCCGACCGCGTGGCCATCATGCGCGATGGCCGCATCGAGCAGATTGGCACCCCCGACGAGATTTACGACCGGCCTGCATCGCCGTTCATTTACGATTTTCTCGGCAACGTGAACCTCTTCCATGGGCGCCTCCACGAGGGCCGGGTCGTCATCGGTGAAACCCCGTTCGAAGTCCTGCATCATGCCGGCGGTCAGCAGGCCCAGGCGGTGGCGTTTGTGCGCCCGCACGACATTCGTGTCACCCGGGAGGCCGGCGGACAGTCCACCCTCGCCGCCCGGCTTCTCCGCTGCCATGCGGCAGGGCCGGTGGCGCAAATCGAGCTCGAGCGGGTGGACGATGGCACCCTCTTCAGCGTGCAACTGAGCCGGGAACAGCTCCGCCAGTTGAATCCCCAGCCGGGGGAACAGCTCTTCGTCGAACTGCAAAACGTGCGCGTCTTCTCGGACGACTACTCGATTTGACACAGGGTGGTGGGGGGGAATTTCCGAAAATCCGGTTTCGCGCAGTGAACCCCAGAAGGTAGGGTCGCCGGTGCCCCGGCGACCGGGCCGCGCGCAGCGCGGCCCTACCTTGCCCGCAGGTTCAGGGGAAGGCGGGCGTTTTGGACAAGGTGTGGCGTTCCGTTCCGGCCCTGAACGGGCCGGGCTCATCGCAGCGGAATGACCCTACCACATGCCGCAACCGATTGGCATTGATGCGTGTGCCCTGGGGGCGGCGGTCTCATCAGTGGCGGTCTCATCAGTTGCGTGGCGGGGTGGCTTTCGTTAGTCTGAATTCCACCAGCTTTATGAAGGAACCTGCTCCCGTCTCGCCCGTCCCGGCTTTGCGCCGCATCCAGGAGGTCGCGGCTGAAATCGGTCTCTCCCCCGACGTCCTCCTCCCGCACGGCCATTACATCGCCAAGATCCCGCTCAGCGAACTGGCAGCGTCGGCAGGATCAGCCCGACGGACGCCTGGTGTTGGTAACGGCGATGACCCCGACGCCGCAAGGCGAGGGCAAGACGACCACCACGATTGGTCTGGCGGACGCATTGCGGCGCCTGGGGCACAAGACCATTTTCTGTCTGCGCGAGCCTTCGCTGGGGCCTTACTTCGGCGTCAAAGGGGGCGGGACCGGGGCCGGTCGGGCGCAGGTCATGCCCGCCGAGGACATCAACCTGCATTTCGTGGGCGACATGTATTCGGTCGAGAAAGCCAACAACCTGCTCTCGGCCATGGTGGACAACCATCTCCAGCACGGCAACCCGCTCGGGATTGATCCACGTCGCATTGTCCTGCGGCGCGTGATCGACCTGAACGACCGGGCGTTGCGCGACATCTTCATCGGCCTGGGCGGGGTCAAACATGGCGTGCCGCGCCGGGACGGGTTCAACATCACGCCGGCTTCCGAAGTGATGGCCATCCTGTGCCTGGCCCGTGATTATGCCGACCTGGGCGAGCGGTTCAGCCGGATGGTGGTTGGGTTCGATTACAAGGGTCGGCCCGTCCAGGCCAGGGAGGTCCAGGCGGTGGGCGCCATGCAGGTGCTGATGCGCGATGCCATTTGTCCGAATCTGGTTCAATCCATGGAGGGCACGCCCGCGTTCGTTCATGGCGGTCCGTTCGCCAACATTGCCCAGGGTACCAACACCGCCCTGGCCACCCGGCTGGCATTGAAGCTGGCGGATTACGTCGTCACCGAGGCCGGGTTCGCCACCGAGTTGGGCGCGGAAAAGTTCTTCGACATCAAGTGCCGCACGAGCGGGCTGAAGCCGGCGGCGGCGGTCATTGTGGTGACCGCCAAGGCGGTGGCTTATCACGGGGGGTTCACGCCGTCGGGCGGGCTCGGGAACCTGGCCAAGCACATCGAGAACATCCGCGCGTTCGGTTTGGAACCGGTGGTCGCCGTCAACCGGTTTGCCGACGACAATCCCGCGGACCTGAATCGCATCGTGAGATTTTGCCGGAAGAGCGGGGTGGAGGCGGCGATTGCCGAACATTATTTCAAGGGCGGCGAGGGCGCGACGGATCTGGCCGGGGCGGTGGTCCGATGTGTCGAGCACAACCGGCGCCGCAAGTTCCGGCTCGCTTATCCCCTGGACTGGCCGTTGGAGAAGAAAATCAAGCGAGTGGCCAAGCTCCTCTACGGCGCGGACGGCGTGGATTTCGATCGCAGCGCCGAGACCGATCTCGAGTTGCTCGAACGGCACGGCTTCGACCGGCTGCCCATCTGCGTGGCCAAGACGCCGATGTCGCTTTCGGACGATGCCCATTTGCGCGGACGCCCGCGCGGGTTCCGGCTGAACGTGAACGAGCTGCGGTTGGCGGCGGGGGCCGGCTTCGTCGTGGTGATCTGCGGGAACATCGTCACCATGCCCGGGTTGCCCAAGGAACCGTCCGCCGCCCGCATTCAAGTGCTGCCTGATGGCCGGGCCACAGGGTTGTCTTAGCGCTGCGTTTACTGGGCGCGGGAATTTCTGGTATGCGCATTACCGGCGGACAGGCGGCTCGACGGCAGTTGACCGTGCCCAAGGGATTGGAGGTGCGGCCCACACCCGATCGCGTGAAGCAGGCGGTGTTCAACAGCCTGGGCGAGCGCGTGATCGGCGCCCGCGTGCTGGAACTCTTCGCCGGCTCGGGCGCGCTGAGCCTCGAATGCCTGAGCCGCGGTGCGAAAAGGGCGCTCTGCATCGAGAAATCTTCCAAGCACGCCGAGTTCATCCGGCGCAACCTGGTCGCGGCCGGACTCGCCGTGGACGCCTTTCAGGTGCGGGTGCAGGATGTGTTCGCGTCCGTGCGCCAGTTGGCCGGCGAGGGGAGGGAGTTCGACCTCGTGCTGGCTGACCCGCCCTACGGCGAGAAAAACGTTGGCAAACGATCCGAGTCCCCGGCGCAACAGATTCTGGATGAGCCGATCCTGCCGCGGTTGATCGCCCCGGGCGGATTGCTGGTGTTGGGGCACGCCCGGCGGGACACCCTCACTCTGCCGGATTACTGGAGTGAAGTGCGGGTGTTGAAGCACGGCGACAACGTGATGTGGTTCCTCGAACCGTCGGAGCGCGAGGGGGCAAACCCGTGAACCACAGGGCAGGGTCGCGCTGCCGTGCGGTCCGGGTGCCCGGGCACCGGCGGCCCACCGGGTTCATGGTCCCAGGGCGCGATTCTGAGATCGCCAAGAAGGGATTGTACTCGAGCAGGTTCTCCAATGGTCTGCTTGCTGAGAATCGTTCTCATTGCGAGCGGTAGGATGACCGACACGCGCCTCCCAGTGCCCGTGGACGTGTCTTCTGGCGCCCGACTCCGCCCTCAACCCTTCTGCAGGGTCTCATTCTTGGCCCGGGATTCCGCAGTCAACCGTTGTTTGAAGGCCAGCAGCTTGCTTTGGATCCCCGCGTCGCCAACCCCCAGAATCTGGATGGCCAGCAAACCAGCGTTGCGTGCGCCATCGATCGACACCGTGGCCACGGGGACGCCGGGAGGCATCTGGACGATCGACAGCAGAGAATCGAGTCCCTTGAGGGACTTGCTTTCGATGGGGACCCCGATCACGGGTAGCGGGGTGAACGCCGCCGTCACGCCCGGCAGATGGGCTGCGCCGCCTGCGCCGGCAATGATCACGCGAAGGCCACGTTTATAGGCTGAGGAGGCGTACTCTTCCAACCCATGCGGATCCCGATGCGCCGAGATGACTTTGGCTTCAGTAGCCACCCCGAATTCGCCACAGGCCTCCGCCGCCTTCTTCATCACCGGCCAGTCCGAGTCGCTCCCCATCAGGATCCCAACCAAGGGTGCATGGTGCGTGGGCTTTTTCATCTCGTGGGTAGGGATATAGCCCCTGGTGCGCGTGGGGGAAACAAAAATCCTCAGTTCCCGGTTGACGCCCTCGAAGCAGGGGCCAACATGGCGGTCATCCAACGATGACCACCGCCAACAAGGTCACGATATTCCGAATCCTGCTGATCCCGTTCTTCGTGGTGGAGGTGCTGTATTACGTGCGAGAGGGGCTGGAAGTGCATCGGTGGCTGGCGCTGGCCACGTTCCTGTTCGCCTCGATCTGTGACGGTGTGGACGGTTATATCGCGCGCCGGTTCCACCAGCGCAGCGAACTGGGGGCATTGCTGGACCCGTTGGCCGACAAGCTTCTGCTGGTCTCCGGGGTGGTGCTTCTGAGTCTCGACAATGGCCAGTCCCTTGCGCGCCTGCCTCTCTGGTTCGCCGGCATCATCATCGGTCGGGACGTGCTGCTGCTGGTCGGACTGATTGTGATGCACCTGACCATGGGCAAACCGGTGATCCGCCCGCGATGGGTGGGCAAGACCGCCACTGTGCTTCAGATGGCCACGGTGATCTGGGTACTGCTCAAGCTGCCCGAACCGTGGCTTCCGGGATTGACCTCGGCGGCGGCGGTGTGCACCGGTGGTTCAGGCCTGCTTTATGTGCTCGATGGCATCCGCCAACTCAGCGCGCATCCCGCAAGTTCCGCCAAGCCGTCCGGATCGGCGTAAGCCGGTTTTCCAAAGTGGCTTCCATTTCGGTGGCGCGCCGGTGCCCGGCGCCCGGGCCGGGCACCGCGCGGCTCCACCTGCCTGCAAAGTCCATTCGAGAACCGTTCCGGAACGGCTCAGGAGGATTTCGAGACCGGCAGGTGGGGGCCACCCTGCATGGTTACCAGGAGGGTTTGGGTCGGATAGGCGAACTCGATGCCTTGCTTTTCAAACGCTTCGTGGATGTGCAGGTTGATGGCCTGCTGGATGTCCATGCAGGTGTTGAAATCCGGGATGCCCACATAATAGACCGTTTCGAAATTGAGCGAGGAGCTCCCGTATTCCTTGAAGTGCGAGCGGTCAAAGCGTGTTTGAGGTTGTGCCTCGATGGCAGCCCGGATGAGGCCGGGAATCTTCACCAGCTTCTCGCGCGGGGTTTGGTAGGTCACACCCAACGCGAAGAGAACCCGCCGTTCGCGCATGCGCCCGAAGTTCCGGATGCGGCTTTCGATCAGGTCGTTGTTGGCAAAGACCAGTTGCTCGCCGGACACGCTGCGGAGTCGCGTGGTCTTGAGACCGATATGCTCCACGGATCCCATCAGGTCGCCGACCATCAGGGAATCGCCCACCAGGAACGGCTTGTCGAGCATGATGGACAGCGACGCCAGCAGATCCTTCAACACCGTCTGCACCGCCAGGGCGATGGCGATGCCGCCCACGCCCAGTCCGGCGATCAGCGGTCCGATCTCGACGCCGGCATTGGCCAGCACCAGCAGCGCGACCAGGACCCAGACCAGCACGCGGGCCAACAACCCGAGCGCGCCGATGGTGGTGACGCCGGCGGGGTCTTCCTTGAGTTTGCGTTCACGGTGGGTCCGCACCAGGAACGCGACCACGCAGGTGGCCCAAAGCCCGATCTGGATCAACCCCACAACCACCACGGTCTGCTTGACCAGGTGATCCATGCGCTCGGGCAACACCAGTGGACGGGAGCCGGCCAAGGTGGCCAGGGTCAGCAGGAAGAGGCTGTGGGTCTTGGGGATGATCGACGCCAGGACATCGTCCCATGCCACAGTCGTCTTTTGTACCAGCCGTTGGACGTAGCCGGACGCAATGCGCCGCGCCAAGAGGAGCGCCAACCACACCGCCCCGCTGATGCCCAGCGCAATCAGCCACGCCTCCACCGAGTTGCCGTAGAATCCCTTTTCGAATAGATCCTGAATCCTCTCGCTCATGGTTTTCCTGCGGCGTGCAGGGTAGCGGCGCCATCGGGTTGAGACAACCTGGTATTCGACTGGGATTCGCCGGGAGCGTCCACGATTTCAGAATCACGTCCTGGGACCATGAATCTGGCAGGGCGCCGGTGCTCCGGTGCCCGGGCCGTGCACAGCGCAGCCCTGCCCGCTTCCAGCAAAGCGGTGGGCCGGCAACGGAATGGCTGCCTTATCGCGCGCCGCGATACACACAGCGGGCGGTGCAGGTTTCGGCCACCACGACTTCCACCAGCCACGGGAGCCTGGGTTTGAGCCGTTTCCAAATCCAGGCCGCAAGGTGTTCACTCGTCGGGTTGTCAAGCCCGGGCACGTCGTTGAGGTAACGATGATCGAGCCGCTCCCACAGGGGGCGGAAGGCCGCGGCGATCCGCGCGTAATCCATCACCCAACCCAGCTTGGGGTCACAAGGACCCGCGACCACAATTTCCACCTGGAAACTGTGGCCATGCAACCGTCGGCACTTGTGGCTCCGTGGAAGCCGGGGCAGCAGGTGTGCCGCTTCAAACTGAAAGGTTTTGCGAAGTTCCATTTGCATAAGTCAGTTTCGGTCCATTGCGTGCCCCGAGGGCGACCGGATGGCTTCTCCTTCCTCCCAATCGGTCCACCGCACGAGATCGGCCAGAGCCGGTCGCCCGTCATGACGCCACAGCAGCGACGGTTGCTGCATGCCGCCAACCGGACAGATGCGTGTGACACCCCAATCGGCCATGCGTGAGGCCAGCTCCGGCGCCCGGGCCGGCGACGCCGCCAGTCCGACCGTGGACACATGATGACGAATACGGTCGGTGCCTTGCAACGCGACGGCCAGGCTGGGCACGCCCTTCACGTAAACAAAGCGGTTCAGGCAGGAGGCCTGGAATTGCGGATCCGCCTCGTAAACGACCGTCCAAGCGGTCGAGTGGGCACTCTGCCAGAGCTTGGTGTCGTCCGAGGCGGCGGCGCGCACTTCGTAGAAAGAACGGCGGGACCGGATGGTGGCCGCGTCCCCCTCGGGCAGTGGACCGCGTGGCAGGGTGTGCTCGATCCGATCGAGCGCGGCGGCGAGGTGCCCGGCGAAAATCTCCGCGGTGACCGCTCCTCCTTCCTCGACGTAAACGACGTGAGGCGAGAGGCAGCCCTGCTGGTTCCAGGCACAGACATCCCGCGCCACCGGCTCCGCCAGGGTGTCGAGGCGTCCCGAAACCAGAGTCTCCCGGGCGATGAAGGCGAAGCTGGCCCGATGTCCGTGGGCCACAAAGCGTTTGGTGACAGGGATCCTGGTCCGCAGGGCTGCCACCGATTCGTCGGTGCCGCTCACCGTCACGCATTCCGCGGGTTCTATCAGGGCTTCGTGGAGGTCGGCGCGGTTGCGCGGCCATTCGGCGATTTCGATGCAAGCGCCGAGCTGAGGGTTTATTTCCCGCACGGAATGGGCAAACAGCCGCGGGATGAGCGAGCAGCCCGTGGCGCACTTGAGAAACTGGGCCGACCGCACGACCAAGCCGCTCACGAGGCTCGTCACGCCTGCGGCGGGCAGGTTGCCCGCCGTGATGTGCGCCACCGTGGCCGGTCCGATGGCTTTGGACCGGCGATTCGAAGCCCGCTCAGGGCCGGAGGCGCAAAACGCATCCAACCGGTATGGATGCCCCAGATCCTGTTCGATCCACGTCTCGAGTTCCGCAACGGTGATGGACCCGAAAAGCTGGCGCAGTCCGGCCTCGATGGTCGGCGCGGTGAAGCCGCTTTCCTGTGTTCCAAACTTGAGTGCCACTTGAAGGTAAGGGGAATCCGGCGACAACCAGAGCGATGCGGCACTCTCAAGATCCCGAAGCATGGCCGGGGTCGTCCGGTGGCCCAGGTGCTGTTCGCGGTTGCGCTGCAGAGACAACCATGCTTCCCGAATCAGTGCCGGGGTCAGTTCAGCCTGCGGAGGCAGGTCGGCCAGGTAACAGGGGGGAAGGCTCATCTGCATCGGATACCTCGGTGGTGCCGGATGCTCAGGCTGTCATGAGCGAACATCCGCGCGGTTGCGCCTGCGGCTGGCGCCCCAGCAGTTCAATGCCGTCACTGTGGCGGATGGCGAGGTCCTCGGTTTCCACAGCCATCACGGAAAATGCATTGGCCAGATCCAGGAGGCGGACCAACCCGGATTCGCCGGGCGCCACTTCAAGACCCGTTTCCGGGGAAACCACCGTCACACGGGTCCATGGAGGCAACTTCATGGTCCTGGCCGCGGACTTTGATCCGGCGACCTGATCATACCCCTGCGAGCTTAGCTCGGTCATCCCATATTCCGTCACGATGCATTCCGGGGGGATGCCAAGCGTATCCGAAAGTTCTGCGTGCAACCGGGTGCGGGGCAACTCCCGTGATTGCCCCTTGTAGCCGCCGGTCTCCATCAGTCGGGACCCCTGCGGAAGGCGCAGTTGCCTGGCCCCAGGCGTCTCCAGAAGGTGGACCCAGTTGAACGCCGTCCCGGTCAGCACCACCGGTTGGTTTCTGGCACAGGCTTGCTGAATGGCAGCCGCCAGGGCTTCAAAGTCCAGGTTCCACTGGCCGCCTGGCCCGACTTGACCGATGAAGGTGCATTGATCGAACCACGGTTGCCTGCAAACCGCTTCGAGCATGCGGGCCAGGGAGGATCGGGGTGCCTGATTCACCGAAGGAGTAAGGGAGATGAAATCCCATCGGCCATTTCCCTCGTCGGCGTCGTTGACGGTTTCAGGCAGCAGATGGCGCTGGAACCAAGGAAGCAACGCGTCCTCATACAACCGGAGCGATTCCGGGGAATGGTAACATCGGCTCCGCAGGGATTGGGTCGTGCCGCTGGACTCGAAGACAACGGTGCGCTCGTAGTCCGGCAGGCAGGTGAAGGCAAACTCCTTGAAGGCCGAGGTGGGCACCGCAGGGATCTGCGTCCAGTCAGAAAGGTTGTCCGGCAGAACCCCCCGGGCATTGCAGAGGGCGCGGTAGGGTGTGTTCAGCGTGTATTGGACTTCGAACAGCCGCAGGGCAAGGTCGTTGAACTGGCTGGGCAGTTCGTGAGGACCCTCGACGATTCCCGAACAGCCCCTCGGGTCCATGAACCCGGGAGGGTGCGGGGGCACCAGCGCCCGAGCCGAGCACAGCGCAGCCTTACCCGAGGGTTCATGAGTGGTTTGAACAAACGATCCCGGAGCAGCTCGCAGACTTTCCAGGAAGAAAGTCGTGATCTCTTGACCAATGGATGAGAGGTCGGTGTGCACGCGGTTTTGTTTTGGTGGGCTGGTTGTCCGCTACAGCCCAAAAGGGATCAAGCCGGCTGCTAGCCGGCACAAGCCTAGGCGGTCAGCCTGGCAAAGCTGTTCGCCAGGTCTTTCTTGCTCTTCATGCCGACAATCTGCTCGGCCACCTTGCCCTTGTTGAACAGGAGCAGGGTGGGGATCGCCCGGATGCCATACTCGCCGGCTAGATCCTGCTCATGGTCGATGTTCACCTTGCCGATTTTTACCTTGCCGTTGAATTCCGCGGCGAGTTCATCGAGCACGGGCGCGATCATCTTGCACGGTCCACACCATTCCGCCCAGAAATCGACGAGCACCGGGGTGGAGGCCTGAAGCACTTCGCTGACGAAGTTTTCCTTGGTCAGATTAACGATGTTTGCGGCTGCCATTTGCGTAAGAGAGATAGTTCAACAATTCGATCCGTCAACCCGGTCTGTGCCCGATCACATGATGAACGCCAGGTAAACTGTGGAACCCACCGCGATCAATCCGACCACAGCCGCAGCGATCGAGAGGATCATGTCGGCCTGGGTGGTCTGGGCTGCCGGCGCGCTGGGAGCCGTTCGTGCCGGGGCGGTGGCCGTGGTGCGAGGAGCTGACGTGGCGCCCGGGGCGGCGGTGGCACGCGGCGCTGCTGCTGGCGGAGCGGCTGCAAGTTGGGTCCGAGGCGTGGTCGCGGGTGCCGCGGGGACTTTCGCGGCGGCTGCCCCCGGCCCACCGGGCGGCAGGGTTGGCAGCTTGATGGTCGGCGCTGCGGAAGGTTTGGGAGGCAACGTGATGCGGACGGTTTCCTTCTTCGGTTGGACCTTGCCAGTCTCCTTCTTGGGAGGAACCGCACCGGCGGGCGCGTTGGGCATGTTCTCGGGCATAATCAGTGCCGGCAAACCTAGAATCGCTGCCAAAGGGTGTCAACGGATTATTCCCGCCAATGGCGGCGCGATTTTCGATGCGCCAGACGAATGTCACAAAGGAGCTTTATGATACGCCATAGGGCACCAGTTCAAAGCCGCGCAGGGGGTGGTTCTATCGCCTCTGGCCTGGCCTTGCCTCTGCGCGAATGCTCCGTCCCTGGAACAGACCCAGAAAAAAGAACCGGGCCAGTCAACCAGGAGGTGGCTGAAAGGCCCGGGGAATGTTCGAATGGTACACAAGTAGGATTCGGAGTAATCCGGCCACCACCTGTACCCTGTGATGGCCGAAAATGTCTTGAACTGACCAAAGAACCACTGCAACAAATCTCCGCGTTGCAGCTTTGTATGGGCCGGATGCTAGCGGGGTGGACTGGCTCTGTCAAATGGTATGAAAAAGTATTAAGGGCGTTTGAGATTCACATAACGCCCCCGGCTTGCACTTATGACGGAGGCTGTCTCGCGTTCGCTGAGCCCTCGCCTGGCGCTGAGATTGGAACGGCGGCATGTGCCACGCCCCGAGACCCCCGAGCTGCATCGATGAACAATGAGCGGTTGGCTACTCGGGCAGGCGCCGATCTGCACATTCGTGTTTACAGGAAGGACGAGGCTGGTAGTATCGATTTCACCGCGCGTGCTGCTATGAAAAAGGTTGAAGCGATCATCAAGCCGTTCAAGTTGGAAGCCGTCAAGGAAGCGCTGGCTGAGGTCGGCGTGGAAGGCATGACAGTCTCCGAGGTCAAGGGCTTCGGTCGCCAGAAGGGCCATACGGAGATCTATCGTGGCAGCGAATACACCGTGGATTTCCTACCCAAGATCAAGCTGGAGATTGTCCTCCCCGACGCCTTGGTAGAACCGGCCGTGCAGGCCATTGTGAAGTCTGCCAGGACCGGCAAGATCGGGGACGGCAAAGTTTTCATCTCGCCGATGGAAGGAGCGGTTCGCATTCGCACCTCGGAAACCGACGAGGGCGCGATTTGAAATCATCGGCACGCGAGAGAAACCAAACGCACAAGCACAGGAGCTGAAATCTTATGAGCACACCAAAGCAGGTCATCGAAATGGCCAAGAAGGCCGGGGCCAAGATGTTCGACATCAAGTTCGTCGACACGTTTGGGACCTGGCAGCACTTCAGTTGTCCCATTCGTGAACTAGAGGAGAGCGTCTTCTCTGAAGGATTGGGTTTTGATGGCAGTTCGATCCGCGGTTGGAAGAGCATCGAATCCTCCGACATGCTGGCGCTGCCCGACCCGAAGACCGCGTTCATGGACCCCTTCTGCGCGGTGCCCACCCTGTCCCTGACCGCCACCATTGCCGAGACGGGAACCTTGGAGCCCTACGGTCGGGATCCGCGCGGCATCGCCATGAAGGCGGAGAAGCACCTGATCAGCACCGGGTTGGCAGACCAGGCGTTCATGGGGCCCGAGGCGGAGTTCTTCATCTTTGACAACGTGCAGTATGAGTCCACCACCAACGGTTGTTTCTACACGTTGGACTCCGAGGAGGGCATCTGGAACAGCGGACGGGATGAGATGCCCAATCTCGGATTCAAGATCCGGCACAAGGAAGGTTATCTGCCGGTGGGTCCCGCCGATACCCAACAGGACCTGCGCACGGAGATGTGCCTGTTGATGGAGGAACTGGGAGTGATCATCGAACGGCAGCACCACGAAGTCGCCACCGCCGGCCAGGCGGAGATTGATTATCGGTTTGATACGCTGCTTCGGGCGGCCGATTCCATGATGGTCTACAAGTACGTGGTCAAGAACGTGGCTCGCAAACACGGGAAGACGGCCACCTTCATGCCGAAGCCCTTGTTCGGGGATAACGGCAGCGGAATGCACACGCACCAAAGCCTTTGGAAGAAGGGCAAGCCGCTCTTCGCCGGCAAACTCTATGGCGGCCTGAGCGACACGGCGCTTCACTACATTGGGGGACTGTTGAAGCATGCCCGCGCTCTGTGCGCCCTGTGCAATCCCACGACGAACAGTTACAAGCGCCTCGTGCCCGGCTACGAGGCTCCGGTCAACCTGGCCTATTCCGCCCGCAACCGCTCCGCCGCCGTGCGCATCCCCATGTATAGCGAGAACCCCAAAGCCAAGCGTATCGAGTATCGCCCGCCGGACCCCGCCGCAAACCCCTATCTTGCCTTCGCCGCACTTTTGATGGCCGGGTTGGATGGCATCCAAAACAAAATCGATCCCGGTGAACCGCTGGACAAGAACATCTACGAACTCCCTCCGGAGGAGTTGAAGCGGGTTCCGAATGTCGCCGGCAGCTTGGCGGAAGCGGTGGATGCGCTGGAACAGGACCATGAGTTCCTGCTCAAGGGCGACGTGTTCACGCGTGACTTCCTGGAGATGTGGATTGGCAAGAAGCGTGAGGAACACGACGCACTGCGCCTGCGGCCACACCCCTACGAATTCACGCTCTACTATGATGTTTAGGGAACTGGGGGCGGTTCTCCAAGGCGCCTCCATCATGAGGCGCCTTTTTCGTCGAAGCATTTGATCGTAAGCCGTTTTGGTACAAATTGCGCTGGGAATAAGTTGTGAATAACAGTTAATATGTTCTGCTCGTCAGCCCCGGCCACCTTCCCTAAAAAAGAAGCGCCAATCGGCTGCGGTTCGCGGGAAAGTCGTATCAATCAGCAAGGGGGAGCCGAGGTGGTTTGCTCGGAAGTTCACAACATGCTGATGCTCAGTATGTTGAACAATTTAAAACGCACGGACTCATGACTCAGGTTTGCATCGTTTATCGTTACGGGGCCTTCGCGCGCCTCTTTGCCCGGCAAAGACCGCCCGAAACGCACGTTACGGGCATGTGAACAGGCGGAGTGAATAAAGTGCAGAAATCGCGGGATGAGCGGGAATCGTTCGATGCACAGCAACACAGAACAAATCTGGACCACGGCGCAGCACCAGCTCCGCACCATTCTCAGTACGGACATCTATAACCTTTGGTTCGCCCCCTTGCGCTTGCAGGAGGTGAACGGGGAGGATGCGGTGGTGGAGGTGGCCAATGACTTCTGCGAGGTCTGGCTCAAGGAGAACTATCTTAGCCTCATCGAGGACGTCCTGGCAACGGCTTCAGGCTCCCGTCTGCGGGTGCGATTTGAGGTCACGTCTCCGTCTGGAACTCGAATGGCTCCTCCTCCGCCGTCCGCGAAACCAGTTCGCAAGACCAAGCCGGGCGCCGACGCGCGTCCGGCGCCGCCGCAGGAGTACTCGTTCAACCCGAAGAACACCTTCGAAAGCTTCGTGGTGGGGGCCAACAACAACTTCGCCTACGCCGCCGCCCTTGCAGTGGCGCAGGCTCCCGGCAAATCCTATAACCCGCTGTTTCTCTACGGTGGGGTCGGCCTCGGCAAGACGCACCTGTTGCACGCTGTCGGCCAGCATGTCGTGCAGAACAAGAAGGGCGCGCGGGTCGCTTACGTTTCGTCGGAAAAGTTCACCAACGAGTACATCGACGCGTTGCAGAACAACGAGCTGGTCAAGTTTCGGAAGAAGTATCGCCAGACAGACGTGCTCCTGATTGATGACATCCAGTTCCTGGCGGGCAAGGAGCGCATCCAGGAGGAGTTCTTCCATACCTTCAATGCCCTGCACGAGGCACACAAACAGATCGTGCTGACTTGCGACCGCCCGGCCAGTGAAATTGCCAATCTCGAGCATCGCCTGGTGTCCCGCTTTGAGTGGGGGTTGGTGACCGATTTGCAGCCGCCGGACGTGGAAATGCGGCTGGCCATCCTCAAGAAGAAGGCGCAGTTGATGAGCGTTTCCCTGCCGGACGAGGTGATGAACTTCCTGGCCATGCGCATCCGGACCAACATCCGGCGGCTCGAGGGGGCATTGATCCGTTGCGCGTCCTTTGCCAGCCTGACAGGCCGCAAGCTGAGCGTTGAGGACGTCGAGAAACTGCTCCACGAGATCCTCCATGAGGAAGGCCGGATGGCCATCAGCATCGAGTCCATCCAGAAGAAGGTGGCCGAACACTACGACATCCGCCTCGCGGACATGACCAGCAAGCGTCGCCCGGAAAACATCGCCTTTCCACGCCAGATTGCCATGTTTTTGGCCCGCCAGTTGACCGCCAGTTCCTTGAGCACCATCGGTGAATCGTTTGGCGGCCGGGACCATGGGACCGTGCTGCATGCCTGTCGTCTGGTGAAGGACCGCATGGAAGTGGACTCGAATGTGCGCCAGACGGTGCTGCACCTGGAAAAACAACTCTTGCGCTGACCCATCTGACCCATCCCTCCCCTGGCGCAGCCGCGGGCCGCATCGATGATTCCAGAGGTGTCGAAACCTTCCGCGCCTGAGCAGGTTCCGGGGAAGGTTCCCTGCGTCATCTTCGAGGACGAGCATCTGCTGGTGGTGAACAAGCCGGCCGGCTGGAACACCCACGCGCCCGCACCTCACGCGGGAGAAGGGATTTACGATTGGCTCCGGCATCGCGAAGCGCGCTGGGCCTCGCTTGCAATCCTCCACCGGCTGGACAAGGAGACTTCCGGCGTTCTGGTCTTCGGGAAGTCCTCCCTAGCCAACCGTTCACTGACCCGGCAGTTCACCGAGCGCCGCATCCAAAAGCGCTACTTGCTGCTCACCGACACATCCGCCCCCCACCCGTCGTGGATGGTCCAAACTCGCCTGGTGCGAAACGGCCCGCGTTACGTGAGTGTCACCAACGGCCTGCACGGAGAACCCGCGGAGACACGGTTTACGGTTGTGTCCACCGCCCGCGGTCGCACGCTGGTGCAAGCCGAACCGCTGACCGGTCGCACCCACCAAATCCGCGTGCACGCGGCCGAAAGCGGCATCCCCATCCTCGGCGACAGCCTCTACGGCGGCCCCGGCTTCCCGCGCGTCTGCCTGCATGCGGCGTCGGTCACCCTGACCCACCCGCTGTCCAGCCGTTCCGTGTCTTTTGAAGCGCCTGTCGATTTTGATGCCGACCCGGGCCGGATGCTGCGTCTGGCGATGATGGAACCCGGGACGACCAATGCCTACCGGTTGGTGCATGGGGCGGCAGAGGGTTGGCCGGGGTGGTCGCTGGACCGGTTGGGGGAATACGTGCTCTCGCAATCAGAGGGTGACCTTACTCGCGATCAGGAGATCGAGTTGCGGCGGTGGATTGCGCTGACGGGCGTGCGGGGTGTGTACCACAAGCGGCTGTCCAGGCAGGTGCGGCACTCTACGCCCATGCGCGTTTGTCCGGATCTGGTGCTCGGCGGGCCCGCCCCGGAACGGTTTTGCGTGCGCGAGAATGGTTTGAACTTCGAGCTGGCCTTTGGAGAGGGCTATTCGGTGGGCCTGTTTCTGGACCAACGCGACAACCGACATCGTCTCCTGACCTGCCATGTGGCTGCGGACTTTCCCCTGGCCGGATCACACAACCGGCATTCGCCATCGGAGGTCCTCAACGTCTTCGCTTACACGTGCGCCTTCTCGGTGTGCGCCGCCGCCGCCGGAGCCCGGGCGACCAGCGTGGATCTGTCGCGCAAGTATCTGGACTGGGGGCGCCGCAATCTTGAACTGAACGGGCTCGCCCCGGACGGCCACGAGTTTCTCTCTGGCGATGCTTTTGACTGGATGAAGCGGCTGGAAAAGAAAGGGCGCCGTTTTGACCTTGTGATTCTGGATCCACCCACGTTTTCGCAATCGCGTCAGAGCGGCGTGTTCCGCGCGGAGAAAGATTACGGCAAGTTGGTCAAGTCAGCTATCCGCCTCCTGGAGTCTGACGGCGTGTTGTTTGCCTCGACCAATGCCGCCCAATGGGCGCCGGGCGAATTTCTGGAAAGCGTGCGAGCGGCCATCCGTTCGGAGGGCCGGCGGGTGCGCCAGGAGCACTACGCACCCCAGCCGCCGGATTTCCCCATCGTCCGCGGCCAACCCGGATACCTGAAGACCGCCTGGTTCAGGGTTGCGTGACGGAAGTCTGGCGGCCAGTTGTATCCGAAACGGATGGTGCTAGTGTTTAGGTGCCGGGCCATTCGGATGCTGAAAACCGTGTGTGCGCCGAATGGCTTCGGCAACATCAGCGGAATGCTCAAGAAAGGAGTCAACTCATGGCAAAGCTTGAACTCAGCTCGGAGGAGTTGAAGGTTCTCAGAGAGACCTTGGAACGCGGTATGAGCGACTTGGATGCGGAGGTCGGCCACACGTTTTCCCATGACTTCAAGGATATGTTGAAGCGCCGGAAGACGGTTTTGGACCAACTGCTCAGGAAAGTTCAGGGTGCCGATGTTCCTCCGTGAGCCTTCGGCCGGCTCGTCCCAGGTCCTGTCTGCTCCCGAAATCGGCCCGTGAACAGGTTGCTGGGTGTGGGGCGGATAACTGCGTGGGGGGGCAATTCAGGCACCACCCGACGCGTGACAGGGCATAGACGGGCAAGGTAGGGCTTACAGGCGCTGGCCCCCCATCTCCAAGAAGCCGAGACGGGGCCTCCCCCGTCGCGGTGCTGTTCGTTTGTAGTTGGGCGTTCACAGTTCGAGGTTCAAAGTTTCGGTTTCGGGGTGAGGGAGGAAAGCAGCGTGCAAAACTGAAAAGCGGTCAAGTTTTGGTAAAGAAACAGACTTCTTCTGGACAGACCTCCCTCTCTGTCGTGCAAAAGCCCGCGCTGGCCAAGGGGTGGAGTTCGGGCCATAGTGGCCTCGTGAAAGTGCAGTTTCACAACCAAACGCCGGCCAGGTTTTGCCGCGATCATCCGCAGGTTTACCTGAGGCGTCACCCTGGACCAATCCAAGGCCAACGAGGAGAAGTATGCGGCCGTTAACCGCAAGTTCCAGATCATCGGTGAGGCCCCGCGGAGGCTGTCTCCTGAAGTCACGAAGGCACTCCCTGAACTGCCTTGGAAACTGATTCCCGCGATGCGGAATATCATCGTTCACGACGACGACATGGACCTCGATACGGTCTGGGAAACCGTCGAACAAGACCTGCCCAAGCTGATTGTGAGTGTTGAAGCCTGCCTCGCTGGCCATCCACCGCCCGTCTAGGTTTCCGTGATGTTCGATCTCGTCTCACCGTTCCCACCCGCCGGGGACCAGCCGGCGGCCATTGAGAAGCTGGTGGCGGGGCTCCAGGCGGGCACCCGGCACCAGGTGCTCTTGGGCGTGACCGGGTCGGGCAAGACCTTCACCATCGCCAATGCGGTGGCGCGGGTGAACCGGCCCACACTGGTCATCTCGCATAACAAGACCCTGGCCGCCCAGCTCTACGCCGAGTTCAAGGGGTTCTTCCCCCAAAACGCCGTCGAGTATTTCGTCAGCTACTTCGATTACTACCAGCCCGAGGCCTATATCCCTCGCACGGACACGTTCATCGAGAAGGATTCGAGCGTGAACGAGGGGATTGAGCGGCTGCGCCTCTCGACCATGAGCAGCCTGTTCTCGCGCCGCGATGTCATCGTCGTCGCCAGCGTGTCCTGTATCTACGGCATCGGCAGCAAGGAGGATTACGAGGCGATGGTCATTCCGCTGCACCTGGGACAGGAACTCACCCGTGAGCAACTGCTCTCACGGTTGGTGGACCTCCAGTATTCGCGCAATGACATCGCGTTCGAGCGCGGCCAGTTCCGCGTGCGCGGGGATGTGGTCGAGGTGTCCCCCGCCGGCACTGAGGACGCCCTGCGCATCGAGTTCTTCGGCGACACCATCGAGCGCCTCACCCGGTTCGAGCCGCTGACCGGCGAGAAGATCGAGTCGCCCCGGGACGTCATGATCTTTCCCGGCAAACAGTTTGTCACCACCGGCGACAAGATGAAGCGCGCGCTGCTGACCATCCGCGAGGAACTCGGGGAACGCGTGGCCTGGTTCGAGAAGCACGGCAAACTGCTCGAAGCCCAGCGCATCAAGATGCGCACCGAATACGACCTCGAAATGATGGAGGAAATGGGCTTCTGCTCGGGCATCGAGAATTACTCGCGCCACATCGCCGGACGCCCGCCCGGCTCGCGCCCGACCACGCTGCTGGATTTCATGCCGCCGGATTACCTGCTGGTCATTGACGAATCCCATGTGACCGTGCCCCAGATCGGCGGCATGTACGAGGGGGACCGATCCCGCAAGACCGTCCTGGTCGAGCACGGGTTCCGCCTGCCCAGCGCCCTGGACAATCGGCCGCTGAAGTTCGATGAGTTCCAGTCGCTGCAAAGCCACACCGTCTACGTCAGCGCCACGCCAGCCCGACGCGAGCTGGACTGGGCGCGTCAACGTAGCGCAAACGTCCCGCCTGCACCCGGCGCGGTTGATGAGAAGGGCAGGCGGGACGCCCGCGCTACGTTGGACCATCCCGGCGTCATCGAGCTGGTCGTGCGCCCCACCGGACTGGTCGATCCCAAGGTCACCCTCAAGCCGCTGCAGGGGCAGATTGACGACCTGATCGAGGAATGCCGCAAGCGGGCCGACGCCAAGGAGCGCGTTCTGGTGACCACGCTGACCAAGCGCACGGCGGAGGAACTGACCGATTACCTGCGCGAGATCGGCGTGAACGTCCGTTATCTCCACAGTGAGATCGACGCCATCGAACGCGTGGAAATCCTGCGCGCCCTGCGGCAGGGCGAGTTCGACGTGCTGGTGGGGATCAACCTGCTGCGCGAGGGACTGGATCTGCCGGAGGTGTCATTGGTCGCCATCCTCGACGCCGACAAGGAAGGATTCCTGCGCAGCGAAACCAGCCTGATCCAGACCGCCGGACGCGCCGCCCGCCATCTCAACGGTGAGGTGATTCTCTACGCCGACGTGATGACGGACAGCATCAAGCGATTCCTGGCGGTCACCGAGTATCGTCGGAACAAGCAGCTCGCCTACAACCAGCAGCATCACATCACTCCGCGCAGCGTCCGCCGCGCAGTTGAGGAAAGCCTGTCGCAGCACGAGGAGAAGCGCCATGCCGCCGCGGACATGCTCAAGGAGACGGGCATGGACGTGGATCTGACCGAAACCATCAGCGAACTCGAGGAGGAGATGCTGGGCGCAGCCAACAACCTCGAATTCGAAAAAGCGGCCCTGCTGCGCGACCAGATCAACGAACTCAAACGTGCCTTGGACGGCAGCGAGCCTCCGGCCACGGCCAAGGCCGCGCGCCCCGTGCGTTACCCCGCCCGCCGCGCCCAGCGCAAACGGAAATGCTGAAAGGCTGAAACCGGAGACCGGAGGACGGAGGGCGGAGGGCGGAAACCTGAAACTTGTCGTGAAAAGCAGAAATGCTGAAAACTGAAAGCTGAACGCGGAAAGCTGCAACGTGAACCGCCACTCCATCACTCCACCGCCTTTCCGTTCCCCGTTCCCCCAATCACCCTCCGCACACCCTCAGCAGCTCCGCCTCTTCAATGATCTTCACCCCAAGCGTCCGCGCCTTGTCCAGGTTGGATCCCGCCTCCTGGCCGGCCACGACGTAATGGGTCTCTTTGCTCACGCTGCCGGCGACCCGGCCGCCGGCGGCTTGGATGCGTGCGGTGGCCTGTTCCCGCGTGAGGTTCGGCAGCGTGCCAGCCAGCACCAGGGCGAGTCCGTGCAGGGGGCCTGCTGCTGCCCGTGATTGAAAGAGCGCCGATCTAAAGTTGAGTTCCGCCCGGCGCAATCGCTCGATGAGCGCTTTGTTGCGGCTGTCGTTGAACCATTGGAACAGGCTCCCGGCAATGACCGGACCCACGTCGTCCACCGCAGTCAGTTCCTCCAGGCTGGCCGTGCGTAATTCATCCACAGACGGAAACGCCCGTCCGAGGGCTTTGGCCGCGCCCGCGGCCACGTGCAGGATGCCCAGGCCGAAGACCAGCCGCCACAGGTCCCGCTGTTTGCTGGCCTCAATGCCGTCCAGGAAGTATTGCGCGGACTTCTCGCCCATGCGTTCGAGGGCGGCCACCTCTGACCGCGACAGCTTGTAGAGATCGGCTACGTCGGTGACCAGGCCGGCTTTGACCAGTTGCGCCACCAGCACCTCGCCGCCCTCGATCTCCATGGCCCCACGTGAACACCAATGCTCGATCCGACCCCGTACCTGCGCCGGGCAGTCCGGATTGGGGCAGCGCCAGATGACCTGGCTTTCGGTCGCAATGGCCGCCTCGGAAGTTTCGGCGGCGGACGGATCAACGCCGGTGATTCGTGTGAGCTGGGAGCCGCACTCCGGACAGATGGTGGGGAATGCTGACTCCTGTTCGCTGCCGCTGCCTCTCGTCTTGACAACCATGACGAGCCGAGCAACGAGCCCAGCGACAGCTTGGCTAGGTTTCTTCACCGTGCAGGAGAGAAAGCTGTGGATCTGTCTGCTTCACCGCCGCCACCCAATGCTCTTCGGTGACGATCGCTGGTGTTCCGAATTCTCGACGCGCAAGAACAGCTGACTCGATCTTGTTCCCGTAAGACCCTTTCTTCCACCCTTTGTTTCCAATCGACCCAACGACCAGGAAATCAATCCTGTGGCTCACCTTCTTCTGGTCGGAAATCAGTCCTCCACGCGCTGTCACAGCCCTTTGGCAGTCCTTTCGCGATCCGTATTCAAACTCACCAGTAAGCATGAAGGTCTTATCTCGGAAACTTATTGGCGGTGGCGGATCGTCAAATGGAGACTGCTCGGAAAGCATTTTCTCCACAAGATGCTCTCTAAACTCTGCACCTGCCTCACCTGCGCTCCAATCTTCAGGGACTTCAGTCTGATCGAGATCAGATGGAGAGAAGGGTTTGAGTTGATCTGAATCTGAGTCAAAATCCCGAGTAAGATAAAGGTATTTCTTCCATTTACCGAGGTTCAGGTCATCGCGCATCAACGCTGCAATCTCCAAGCCAGCTGCACCTGCCGAAAGTCTGGGGCCGAATGGGACTTTGAAGAAGCGAAGGATCTTCTTCTGACGGTTCGTGGCTAGATCGTCTGCTTGCGGAGGCGCGGCTTTCAAAACATACTCAACTTGTCTATGTGCGGTCCGATCTGGATTGGCCTTCAGCATGGCTCGGAATTCTTTCTCACTAACCACCCTTATTCCCAGCCCTTGCGCTTTTGCCAGCTTCGAGCCGGCGTTCTCACCGGCCAGCAGGTAATCGGTGTTCTTGCTGACCGAGTTGGTGACATCGCCGCCGGCTTCGCGGATCAGGGCCGAGGCCTCGTCGCGGGTCAGGCTGGGTAGGGTGCCGGTGAGGACAAAGGTCTTGCCGCTGAACACCCCCAGGGACTTCCCCCCCTCTCCGACGGACTTTGCCCGGGTGCCTTGCGGATTCAAGCCGAGCTTGCGCATCCGCTCCAGCACCCGACGTCCATGATCGCTTTTGGCCCAGTCGAGAATGGCCCGCGCCGACACCGGCCCGATGAGCGTCCGGGCCTGCCAATCTTGGGCGGCGGGCTTGGCGAAGCCGGCCTCGACCAGTCGGCGTCCAACGGGGTTGGCTTGCTCTTTTGACTGCTCCTGCCGTTGCTTGCGTGCCGATCGTTCCTCCTCGGACAATCGAGCTTGCCCGGCCTCGCGCGTCTTGTTTTCTTCGAACTGGGTTCGGAGATCTCCGAGCCTGGCGGTGTCCTCAAGCAGTGGCGAGTTCACCAAGGTTGTCAAATCCGGGAAGAAGCCCGCTAGGTCCAGCGCGGTTTTCTCTCCGATTTCGGGGATGGCCAAGGCATGGATCCAGCGGTGGAGCGGCAGGGTCCGGGCCCGCTGCAACGCCTCGATCACCTTGACGGCGTTCTTCTCCCCGAACACGCGCGGTTCCTGCTCCGTCCCCAGGTTGAGCTGGGCCAACTGCTCCAGCTTGAGATCAAACAGGTCCAGGGGTTCCCTGACCAACCCGCGCTCAACCAGCTTCTCCGCCACGACGCCGCCGAGCGATTCGATATCCAGCGCCTTGCGATGAGCGAAATACTGGACGCGACGAGCCCCCTGCGCCGGACAGCTTGCAAAATTCTGGCAACGCCAATCGACGTAGTCGGCCTTGCGTTCAAGCTGACCGTCACACTGTTCCTCCTTCCTGTCCTTGTGCTTGGGCTTAGCACGACAGCGCGAACCGATCAACCGAAGATCGACGGACTTATATGAACATTTGTTGCACTTGGCATAGACCGTGTAACGCGGATCCCGCTCCGCAGGCCCCCCGCACGCCGGGCACCTACCCCGGATGTGCTTTTGGAAATCGAATGCCTCCGCCTCTTGGGGACGTTTGGACTTCACGACTTCGACTACTTCCGGAATGACCATGCCCGCCTTGCGGATGATGACGGTGTCGCCGATCCGGATGTCCTTGCGCCGGATTTCGTCCTCGTTATGCAGGGTGGCGCGCGAGATGGTCGAGCCCTGAACAAACACCGGTTCGAGCTCCGCCACGGGGGTGAGCACGCCGGTGCGGCCCACCTGCACGGTGATGGCCTGGAGCACGGTCTCCGCCGGCGTGATCCAGTGGATGGGCTTGTGGACAATCGCGTCCCCCGGGGCGCGGGTTTTGGACGGGATCCGGCGCGCTTCGTCCAGGCGGTTGACCTTGATCACCAGTCCGTCAATCTCGTAGGGCACGCGCGTGCGCAAATCCCGGGTTTCGTCATAGCCGCACACGATTTCATCGGCATAGCAGCGCAGCACCTCCTCGATCCCATTGCAGACCCACCAGAAGGGCTGAATGGGCAGGCCCGCCCGCTTCAGGGTCTCGAGCATCTGGGCGTGGGTCTCGAAGGCGATGCCTTCACTGGCGCCCACGGCATAAAACACGGCCCGAAGGGGGCGCTCGGCCACAACGCGCGGATCCAACTGCTTGAGCGTTCCTGCCGTGGCATTGCGGGCGTTGGGAAAGGGGGACTCGCCCGACGCCTCCAGCCGGGCATTGAGCTGCTCGAAATCGGCCAGGCTGATGTAAGCCTCGCCGCGGACCTCGAGCAGCGGCGGTGGGTTCCGCATCGCGAGCTGGAGCGGAATGCTGCGGATGGTTCGCAGGTTGGCGGTAATGTCGTCTCCCGTGGTCCCGTCGCCGCGGGTCACTCCCAATGCGAAGCGGCCGGCGCGGTAGTGCACGCCGATGGACACCCCGTCCACCTTGGGTTCGACCACATACTCGATCCGGTCGCGGCCGAGTTGCTTGCGGAGCGTGGCGTCAAATCGGCGCAACTCCTCCAAGGTATTCTCGTCCTGACGCCGGATGCGCCTCTCCCGGTGGGGTTGCTCGGACGGGGTGGGATGCTCGGACGCCTCGACCTTCTCGAGTGAAAGCATGGGCTTGAGGTGGCGCACGCGCTGGAATTTCTCGGTCGGCGCCCCGCCCACCCGCTGGCTGGGCGAGTCCGGTGTCACCAAGTCGGGGAATTGCCGTTCCAACTCGATCAACTCCCGGTAGAGCTGGTCGTAGTCGTAATCGCTGAGGACGGGTCGGGCCTCGACGTAATAGGCATGGTCATGGCGCCGGATCTCGGCAACCAGTTCGGCGTGGCGTCGCTCGGCCTCGATGCGTTTCATGCGCCGTCAAGCTATCGGTTCCAGGCCGTCTAAAACAGCCGGGAATTCATCCCATCCCCCGGAGCGCGGATTGTCCCAATCCGCAGCGGCTCCGATCGCGCGGGGCGGCCACAAACATGGGGTAGACTCGCGGCGTGGGGGTGCGCGGGCAGGTTCCAGTTCGCCGTCGGCTTGGGTGGTGCGTAGCTGCTGCGAGTTGAGACAACTCGCGGTCCGACCTGGCGCTCCCCGCTCTTTTCAACCCTGTTTCCGCAACCGCTCCGGCAATTCCTCGTAGGAGATGAGCTGGCTGAATTCCATCAGTCCGGCCATGGTCCGGGATTCCACGCGGAACCCGCTTTCCTCGAGGATGGCCACCGGGTTGAGACCACCGATGATGACGGCGCCGATGCGCCCCTCACTGACCGGGGTGCCCACCAGGGGCTGGCCTGGGTGCCCGATCACCATGAAGGCCCCAAGGCCAATGGTCTTGAGCTGATCTGCCAGACTCACCACCAGGTGCCGACTGTCCTCGGGCATTTCCCGAAAGCTGGCGCCGATCAACCCGTTGCCATCGTGGATGGCGCCGTGATAGTCCGTCATGCCCGCGCGGATGAACACCTCGAGCGGATCAATGCTGGTACCGTTGTAATCGATCATCTCCACAAACCGCGTAGGTTGACGGTTGCGCAACTCGAGGAGCCCGGCAAAACGGGACGCGGTGGGAATGCCGTGTTTGAGCAACACGCCGTTGAGGCTGATCGAGGAGACCGTGCAGAACCCCACCCGGTCCGGCGGCACAACCAAGTCGCCCAACCGATCACCCGGCCCCAGCAGCGCAATCCGGTTCCCCATCGCATAACCCTGGGCAAAGACCTGGCACACCTTGTCGGCCGCCGCTGCCAGTCGCTGCGGCGCAATCAGCGAGAGATTCACCACCACCGCCCCCGCCCGCGTGTGCAGGTCAAACGTCATCTGATACGTCATCTGGTCGATGCGGGCCGAGAGGTACCCGACGCGATCCAGGGCGCGCGCGGCCCGGCTTTCCGCCAACCCCTTGGCTGTGATGGAACGGCCCCCTCTGCGCCCGTGCGGCCGGGTCAAACCCTCCGCATCCAATTCACCAAGGTAAATCCGCACGCTGCGCTCGCTGAGGTCACATCCCCCAGTCTTCAGCCGGCTCGCCAGGTCCACGGAGGTGATCGGACGCGCCTCCTGCCTCAGCGCGTTGAGGATGACCAGGCGGTATCGGTCCTTTCTCTGTTGCACGGTTGCTTTCATGGAAGCCTTTCACCGACGGCAAAACGGCAGGATTCCCGCCGCTGATGCCGAACGAAGGCATC
Source organism: uncultured Verrucomicrobiae bacterium (assembly GCA_963751435.1). Taxonomy (GTDB): domain Bacteria; phylum Verrucomicrobiota; class Verrucomicrobiia; order Limisphaerales; family DSYF01; genus JALOTU01. The sequence continues at coordinate 32,242 of CAVVUP010000031.1, forward strand.
TTGCGGCAAGTCCGACGGGAACACCCGCCTGTTGCTGCCGTTGCCGTCGGAAGAGCGGCATCATTGCCGAACTGTTAATGATCACAGGATAACCTAAAAAGTGATTCCGTCAGCAGAATATTCTTTTTCGGGGGCTCCAGCCCACCCAGCCTGCCTCAGACCCCGCATGCAAAAGAGCGCCGCTACGGAAGGCAGTTGCCGTTATGCCGTGATGGGGCGCCGATGGGCCCGCCTCTGGTTGGACGGGCCGGTGTTGGGGCAAGACTGAATTCACAGGAGACTGATTATGTTTAAGGTACAAGACGAACTTTGTTCTCACTGCAACTTTTGCGGGGCCGGCGGCCCGAAGCTGTGTTATCCGGCGCGCACGGCGGTGCACGGGTTGGAGGGCAATTTCCCCTCCAACGATCAGAAGGAGCACACGATGTTCGGGCGAACCCAGTCGGCGGGCGAACAGTTCCTGCCGGGCCAACCGCGATACAAGGCGCTGCGGGACGTGTGCTTTGTGCCCGAGTTGCTGGGCACCGAACGGGTGGCCAAGCGCCAGGAGATTGGCAAGGAGCCGCTCTACGTCCACTGTCGCAGTGAAGCGCAGTTGGGCGGGTTCCAGGTCAAGACGCCGGTCATCATTGCTGCCATGGGATCCACCCCGGTGGCCAACACCCTGGGGGTCGATCTTAGCCGCGCCGCGGCCCAGGGCGGTTTTGTGAACTCGATCGGTGAGAACATCATCAACATGTGGGGTTACGAGGAGCGGATCCGCAATGATCAACCCTGCCTGAAGGATCGCATCCGGGGATTCACCCGGCACGTGGCCGGCGCCCAAGGCGGCATCGTGGTTCAACAGAACGTCGAGGACGACCGGGTGGGCGTGTGGAAGCGCGTTTACGCCGATCCCGAGTTTCGGGAGTTCTTCGAGGCGGGCCTGATTGGCTTTGAAGCCAAGGGCGGCCAGGGAGCCAAGCCGGGCATGGGCGGCGAAGTCAAGCTGCCTCGGGACCGCGCCCAGGCTCTCTACAACCTCTATCACTTCCCGGTGAACCCCTTCGAGGTCGAACAGTCGCTCTACCAACGGCATTCCGTGCCGGGCACGGCCACCCAGGAATCCATGGAGGCACAGCTCCGGAAGATGTGTGAGGAGTTTCCGCTCGCGCAGATCTGGTGGAAGACGGGACCCTACGGGGATTTGATGACGCAGATCGAGATCCTCGACGGGCTGGCCCGGCAGACGGGCCGGCGCATGCACATCACGATCGATGGCACCGAAGGCGGCACGGGGATGAGCCCGTTGGGACCGATGAATGACATGGGGTTGCCCACGCTCACCTGCCTGCTGGCGATCGCCAAGGCCAAGCAGCGGGGCTTCAACAACATCGACTATTCCCTGGCGGGCGGTCTGGTGACAGGTCGCGACCTGTCGAAGGCTCTGGCGCTGGGAGCGGATGGATTGGCCTTTGGAAAAGCCTTCCTGGTGGCGGCGATGGCTGGGCGCGCCAACTTCACCGAGGACGAGGCGTCTGAGGAGGATCATGTCGTCGCCGGCGCCCGCGGCTGCGTGAATTACGCCATTGAAGGAATGACCAACGAGGCCCGCATGCTCATCAGCTCGGTGGGCCGTTACGATTTCCAGCACATCAAACCGGGCAAACCCTATCCCGTCAACGGCCAGACAGTCTCCACCATCGACGTGATCTCCCTGGATCCCCAGGTCGCCCAGATGTTCAACCTGCTCTACGCCTACGATCCGAATCTCTGGGACAAGCTGTCGGCTGCCACCCAGGAGCTGCGGCGCCGTTGCGGGGCGGCGCAACTCCAGATGGCCTAGACGGACGCGGGCGGAGGCTGCCGGCGGCGCGGTTGCGCGGCTGCCGGCAAAGCGCTGGGGTGATTTCGCTGAAGGACTTGAGGCCCCACCCCCTCCCCATCCACGGCCGGGCGCCATGTTTCGGCGCCCGGACCGTGGAGTGTTCCAATCCCCCAGCATCCCCGCACCGGTCAGGCCGCTGAGCGCTGCGGGCCATCCTGAGCCAGAAGCAGACGGCTCGACAGTCGGGGGGTTCTCTTCCAGAGTGTCCGCATGGCATTGACACCTTCGACCATGTTGGCGCTGGGAACTCCGCCTCCGGATTTCAAACTCCCGGATCCCAGCGGTAAGATCGTCTCGCTGGCCGACTTCGCCGCCGCGCCCGCCCTGGTGGTGGCGTTTATCTGCAACCATTGCCCGTACGTGAAGCACATTCGGGAGGCCTTGGCTCGGTTCGGCCGGGAGATGCAGGCCGTGGACGTCGCGATGGTCGCGATCAGCTCGAACGACGCGGCCAGTTACCCGGCCGACAGCCCGGCGAAGATGGCGCAGGAAGTGAAGTCCGCCGATTACAGTTTCCCCTATCTCTACGACGAGACGCAGGCGGTGGCGAAGGCCTACCGCGCAGCGTGTACGCCGGACTTCTATGTTTTCGACAGAAACCGGAAACTGGTCTACCGCGGTCAGTTCGACGACAGCCGGCCGGGCAATGGGATTCCGGTGACCGGTCGGGATTTACGCAAGGCGGTAGAAGCCGTGCTGGCGCACCGGCCGGTGGATGCCGAGCAAGAACCCAGCATGGGCTGCAACATCAAGTGGAAACCGGGCAACGAACCGGATTACCACTGAGGGCTTTGAAACCACGAAGGGCGCGGGGACCACGAAGATGAGTGGAATGCTTCGCCTTCGTGTTCTTCGTGTCCCTGGTGGTGATCATTGACCTTCGCCATGCAGACCTTTCAGTTGATCGAACACGGCAACCCCGGCCGGTTTGAGTTGCGCGAAGTCTCCGACCCGCTGCCCGGTCCAGGCGAGGTTGTGGTCCGGGTGCACGCCTGCGGACTGAATCGCCTGGATCTGTGGTTGGAACAGGCCCGACTCCCGCTACCCGTCCAGCTTCCCCGGACACCGGGCGGTGAAGTCGCTGGGGTGGTTGAAGCAGTGGGCTCGCAGGTGCGGGATTGGCGGACGGGGGACCGAGTCGCAGTGCAATCCAATCTGTTCTGCGGCGAATGCGAGTTCTGCCGGCGCGGCGAGGAATCGCTCTGTCTGGCCGGTGAGCTGTTGGGGGTCACGCGGGACGGCGGATTTGCGGAGCAGGTCTGCGTTCCGGCGCGAGCCCTCGTTGCGCTGCCCGTGGGTGTGGGCTTCGAAACCTCCGCCGCGCTGACCCTGTCCGGGAGCACCGCCCTGCACATGCTGACCGACCGCGCCACAGTGCGCCCCGGCGAGTGGGTGTTGGTGATGGGCGCGTCGAGCGGGGTGGGGTCTGCCGCCATCCAGATCGCCCGCCGCCTGGGCGCTCGGGTAATCACGACCGGCTCCACTGCGACAAAGCGCAGGCTCGGCGAGTCGCTGGGAGCCGAACTGGCGGTGGATACCAGCCGTCCGGACTGGTCCAGGGAAGTGCGCCAAGCCACGGGACGTCGGGGTGTAGACCTGATCATCGAGCATGTGGGCGGGACGATTCTGAACCAGTGCTTCGAGTGCCTGGCGCGCGGAGGGACCATTGTGACCTGCGGAGCCACCGCCGGCCGCGACGTCCAACTCGATCTCTGGCCGTTCTTCGTCAAACAACAGCGGTTGATCGGCAGCTACGGCCGGACCCGGGCCGACATCCACGCCACCCTCGAGTGGGCGGTCTCGGACCGGCTCAAGCCGGTTGTGGACAGCGTGTTCCCGCTGACTGCAGCCCATCGGGCGTTCGAACGGCTCCGATCCCGGCAGGCTTTGGGCAAAGTGCTGGTCTCGATGACTCCCCCTGGAACCGGATGACAAGATTTGGTGACAGAAAGCCAATCTTCACCTAGCCAGCCAGCCGCCTCGGACCGACACTCAGGACCGGTTTCGAAATAAGCAACCGCGGCCCCACCGGGGTGTCGGGTCGTGCGGATGACTTTCAACCTGACCCGGATGACTATGGAAAACACAACCTCTCCCGCCGCTGGTGCAACACTGAGCACCCTGCCCTCCGACGATGTTCGACAGATCATGTGGCGGTTTTCCGACCGCTACGAACTGCACATGCTGGTGCAGGCAGCCCGTGGCGTGGCGCGCGGACCGGTCGCCCGGCTGGTGGCCGGGGGAGCACGCAATTCGCACGATTGGACATCCGAGAAAGCCAGCCTGCTGCCCGCCTTCGACGAAAGCGGCATCACGGCGGCGTTCCTCGACCCGGACCAAGGCGGGTTCATTGCCGGGCCGAAAAACCTGGCTCTGGCCTTGATCGCCTTTGAACTTTCCTGGGTGGACGCGGGGGCGGCGACATCGAGCCTGGCCGGCAACCTGGGCCTGGCTCCGATCCACGAATGCGGCACACCTGAGCAGCGCCAGAAATACGTCGCCGGTGCGGCCCCGGTGCAGCCGGGCGAAACGCGCCAGCAAGTCCGGGCAGCCTTTGCGCTCACCGAACCACTTCCATTTGTCGGCGTCGAGACCGGGATGCTGGCGGGCAAAATCCGCGTGGCTGACTGGCCAGCGGGTGGCGAACCCCTGCTGCACGTGGACAAGCGCGGACGGTTCATCACGAACATGAGCTTCGCCAACGTGGTCACAGCCGCCGTGGACTCGGATGACCCGCGTATCAAAGGCAGTTGCATGGTCATCCTCGAACAAGGCGATCCGGGCACCTGGGATCCGGGCACGCCGACGAAGAAGCTGGTCCACCAGCTCAGCTCGACTTGCGATCCGGTGTTCAATCTCAAGGTGCCCGCCAGCCGCATCGTTGGCGGTTACACCGTCAAAGAGGGGGTTATCATCCCCAACTACTCCCACGGCGAAATCATCGAGGCCGTGTTCCGCCGCACTCGTGTCACCGTCGGCCTGATGACCTCGGCCAAGTTGCTTTCGTCCGTCGAGCCGGTGATCCTCTACCAACGCCGCCGGTTCCGCGGCGGTCAGGGCGCGCCCGGCACGCCGCGTTACGAACTGGGCATCCAGCAGAAAGAGGACGCCCTGCATCGGTTGGTGGACATCTGGGCCACCGGCGAGGCCAGTGCCTCGCTCGGCTTCGAAGCGGCGCGGCTGTTCGACCAACTGGATCCCCTGGAGAGGGAAAAGGATCGCATTCTCGCCGGGAAAAAACTCACCGGTCGCGCCGCGCTCAAGGAACTCAGCAAGGCGCAGGAAGAAGCCCTGGCCTCGCTGAAATCCGGCACGACGAATTATTCCAGCCCCTTCGTCCCCTTCGTCCTACTGGACTCCCTGGCCAACGTGCTTTGCCCCGCCTGCAAACTCTGGAACACCGGTCACGGCGCGAACATGATGCGCGAAGCCGTCAGCCTCATGGGCGGCTACGGCGTCACCGAGGATTGCCCCGGTTTCCTGGGCCAGAAATGGATGGACGCCCAGTTGGAAGCCACCTATGAGGGGCCCGAGGCCGTCCAGCGTCTGCAACTATCCCTCACGATGACCAACGAGCTGTTCCTCGCTCAGTTCGCACAGTGGATCGACGAGATGCGGGCCATCGCATCCGAACGCCCGGGCACCGGCGCCTGCACGCTGGCCTCGGCCATGAAACTCTGGTTGTGGACGCTCAACCACATCCAAACCGCCCAGGATGCGGACGGCAACAAGCTGTATCACAAGACCCGTCAGGGTGTGACTTTCCCGCTGACGGATGCTCTCTGCTGGTTGTTGGCGGCGCGGCAGTTCATTCTGGACGTCATCGAATTGGAAACCCGCGGGCCATCCAATTCTGCGGTCGCCGATGGACTGGAGGGCACGGTCGCCTTTTTCACGGACCTCTGCCACGTGCAGGCGGCGCGCGCGGCCGGCGAGGTCGGCCGGATCTCCGCGGAGATCGTTTACGGCTATAACCGGCATCCGGCCTGGACGGGCGAAAGCTGCCACGCGTGCTACAGCGCCGAGGACCTGGACTCGCTCGAAGGCGTCATTCCCGGCATCGCCAGTTCGGCGCGCGGGGTTTCGGACGTCACGGAAGAAGGCCAGGCGCATCCCAGCAAGGCCGGCCCGTGCGTCTGCATGACGGGCTTCGAGGAGTTCGTGCGCCTGCGGGCCAAACTGGACGGCTGCCTCACCGGCTGCCGGCTGGCCAAGGACCGCGCCGCCCAGGCCCTCACCCAGGTCATGACCCGGGAAGCGCTGGATTATCCGGCTTGAGCGTTGAGGCCATGGAAGGTTCAACTTCAGATGGCCCCGCTATGAATACCCTGATCAAAACCAAGGAACTCCGCGCCTCGCTCCCCTCCGTCGTCGAGCACGTCCGGCGCGGCGCGCGGTTCACCGTCGTCTATCGCAGCCGCCCCGCTTTCCGCGTCATTCCCTTGGAAGCCACGGAAGCGGGTTCCGCTGACCTGAAGAGTGATCCGCGCTACCACGCGAAGCCGCTGGGCCGGAGCACTGACAAGCGGAGCGCCGCCGAACACGACAAGGACTTTTCCTTCACGGACTGCACGAGCTTCGTCGTGAGGCGGGAACTGAAGCCGCGCAAACCCCTGACCACGGACCGCCACTTCACCCAGATGGGCCTTTCTATTCGACCATGAACCGCCCCACCGAAGCCTACGTCAGCGCCAACCTCTTTGAAGTCGGCATTGGCCACGTGGTTGTGGCCCGCTTTCGCAGCCACGGCGAGCTGGAGGCCGGCGTCTTCCTGCTTGATGTCTTCTGTCTCGGCGCCAAGGACGCCTTCTACAACCGCGTCAGCACAGCCGCCTATGAGTTGCATCTGCTGGACCGGTTGCTCCCCGCTGCCAACCGCAAGCCGCTGGATCCGCCCACGGCGCGCAAACTGATTGAAGGCGCGGTCGCCTACGCGCAGAACCTCGGCCTTGCCCCGCATCCCGACTACAAGAAGGCCTGCCGCGTGCTCGGCGGAATCAAGAGTTCCGACTCGACCGCCACGTTTACGTTTGGCAGCCACGGAAAGCCCCTGTATGTCCAGGGCCCCCATGACTCGTCGGCATTTTGTCAGCGCGTCCTGAACCTCCTCCGCACCAAGTGCGGCGTGGACGGTTTCCACTTCCTTGTCCTCGCCAACAAAGCCGAGCAGGAGGCGTTGGAGCACGCCGGATTCCCCGTCCGCCAGTCCATGCCAGCCCCTCCGGGCTTCGAACCGCCGGCCTGAAACAAACTGCATGGACAACGAGACACATCACCCCACTTCGTCCATCGAACGACAGCGCATGGACGTGGACATCGTCTGCGTCGGGTTCGGCCCGGCGACAGGCGGATTCCTCACCACGCTGACGAAGCAACTCACCAATCCCGACGGCACGCCCGCAGTCGAAAGCGCCACCATGCCCGGCATGCCGCCGCAAATCATGTGCTACGAGCGCGCCGATGACATTGCCTTTGGCGTCTCGGGCGTGGTGACGCGCGCCCGCAGCTTGCGCGAGAGTTTCCCGGACATCGACAAAGCAGGCATCCCGATGGCCGCGCCGGTGGGCGAGGAAAAGGTTCTTTACCTCCTCGATCCGCATGGGGCCAGCCGGCGGTCGGGGATCTTGCGCGCGGCGGACAAGCTGATCCGTGCCGGCCAGGGCATGCTGCCCTTCGAGCACGATGCGGTGGAACTGCCGTGGACGCCCGAGTTTCTGCACAAGACTGGCGGGCTGGTGCTGTCCATGGGCCAGTTCACCCAATGGGTTGGGCAACAACTCCTCGGCACCGGCCTGGTGCAAATCTGGCCCGGCACACCGGTGGCAGAAGTGCTGATTGAGAAGGGCGAGGCCGCCACGCAAAATTCTGTAGCAGCGGACGTGAGTCCGCTCCATCTGAATTCAGGAAAGTCAGAGCCGACTTACGTCGGCTGCTCCAATTCACGAGTCGTCGGCATCCGCCTCATGGACCAGGGCGTGGACAAGAAGGGCACACCCTCCGACGGGTTCATGCTGGGCATGGATGTCCATGCCGCGCTGACGGTGGTGGCCGACGGTCCGGTTGGTGCGATTGGGCAGCAACTCGACAGACATTTCGGCCTGCCCGAGGGACATCATCAGCACGATTGGGCTGTGGGCATGAAGTTGGTGGTGGATTTGCCGGAGGCCACCACGCTCAAACCGGGCACGGTCTTTCACACCTTCGGTTTTCCGGAGCCCGAGATTTTCGGCTTCCTTTATGTGCATCCAGATCGGGTTGCGTCGTTGGGCATCTTCGTGCCGTCCTGGTTCGACAGTCCCATGCGGACCGCCTACCGGTATCTCCAGCATTGGATGCTCCACCCGTATCTCTGGCGTCATGTCAAGGGCGCCAAGCTCCGTTCCTGGGGCGCCAAGACGCTCGGCGAATCCGGCAAACACGGCGAACCCCACCTCGTCGGCGACGGCTTCGCGCGCATCGGCGAGGGCAGCGGCAGCACCAACGTCCTCACCGGCTCCGGCGTGGACGAAGCCTGGGCCACCGGTGCGCAGCTCGCCGAGGCCGTGCTCGAACTCCTCAAAGCGAAGAAACCATTCACAAAGGAAAACCTCGAAGCCACCTACGTCCGCCGGCGTCGCGAAAGCTGGGTGGAGCAGGAAGGCCGCGTGGCCGAGAAGTCTCGTGACGGCTTCCAGCGGGGCGTGGTCCCGGGGATGTTGGGCATGGCGCTCGCCGGTTTTACCCAGGGCAAGGTTGCCATGCCCGGGAAGCCCATGCCCCCACACGAACGCGTGCCGAGCTTGGAGAAATACTACCAGGGCCGCATCGCACCCGAAGAAATCGCACGGCTGCGCAAGGAGTGCGACGCCAAAGGCATCTCACTGCACGGCGCGCTGATGGAGAAGGCCGGCTGGCCGGCAATCCCGTTTGACGGACAACTGCTCGTCTCGCACCAGGACGCGCTGCTGATGGGGGGCAAGGTGCAGGCGCCGCCCGGATACGCGGACCATGTCGTGTTTCTCTACCCGAACTCCTGCGCGAGTTGCGGCACGAAGATCTGCATCGAGATGTGCAGCGGCCAGGCAATCTATCCCGGCGAAGGCGGCGTGCCCGCGTTCGACCGCGAGAAATGCGTCCACTGCGGCGCGTGCCTGTGGAACTGCGCCACCGCGAACCCGCATGATCCCGAGCGCGGCACCATCGCCTTCCGCGCCGGCACCGGCGGCTTGCACTCGGCGGAGAATTGACTTTCGCAAGTTGCCAGGATTTCGCTGTGGGGACAATTTGTCCCCGTGCGAATCATCGCCGAAGGAACCATCCGGCAGTGGGTGAAGGTGCTGCGCCCCGTCGAGTGGGATTCGTGCGCGGAATTGGGCCGGACCTTTCCGTCCGCCGACCTGGTCACAGTGAAAAGCGGACGAAAGGTGGTGGTGTTCAACGTGGCCGGCAACGAGTTCCGTCTCGTGTGCGTCGTTCACTTCAACACGGGCCTGGTGTTCGCCCTGCGGTTCCTGACGCACGCGGAATACAGCAAAGACACTTGGAAGAACGAATTATGAAAACAACCGGCCGAACCGTCACCGTTCAGGAATCCTTCGCGGCGCTGCCGAAGGACTACACCGGCCTTTGCCAGCGTTACGTCCCGCGCCCGCTGCATGACGCCGACGACTACGCTGCCGCCTGCCGCGCCATCGGACCGCTGTCGGGTTTTGAGGACCGGCTCAACGCGGACCAGACGGACTACCTTGAAGCGGTCAGCTCGTTCATCGAAGCCTACGACCAGACACGCGTGAAATGGCCCAAGAGCAAACCGGTGGAAACGCTTCAGTTCCTCCTCGAACAGCACGACCTGTCCGCCGCCGACCTCTCGCGCATCCTGGGCAGCGACCGTTCGCTGGGGCCAAAACTTCTGCGAGGCGAGCGCCGCCTGACCGTGGGCCACATCCGTAAGCTGGCCCGGCGGTTCAACATCGAGCCCGGAGTCTTGCTTTAAACCACAAAAGATGAGCCGAACAGCCAGTTCCGCCCGCGAGAAGGTGTCCATTGCGGCACTGGCGAACGGTTGGTAAATTGACGACACCATGAGCAAAGACACGTTGGTCGCAAAATACGAAGCCTTGCCGGCCGTGGCGCAGAAACAGGTGGAGACATTCATCGAGTTCTTGTCGAAGACGACCACGGCAAAGCCCTCGCGCTCCACGAAACGCCGGTTCAAATTCGACTGGGCGGGCGGCTTGGCGGATTTGAAGAAACAGTTCACCGCCGTTGAGTTGCAGCACCATCTCAACGAACTGCGATGAACTATTTGGTGGACACCAACGTCTTTCTGGAAATTCTGCTGAACCAGGCCGGGCGGAAGAAGTGCGAGGCGTTCTTGTAGGGCGAAAAGGGCGCAGCTTGGATTTCCGACTTTACCCTCCACTCCATCGGCGTGCTGGTATTCCGGCAGAAGCGGCCGGCATTGTTCAGCAAGTTCGCGGCGGACACCCTGCCTCAGTTCACCATCCTTTCGTTGAGCGCAACCGGCTATTCCAAGCTGGTCGAGGTCAACACCCGGCATGGCCTTGATTTCGATGATGCCTACCAATTCTCCGTGGCGCGGGAAAACAAGCTGACCATCGCCACGCAGGACAAGGATTTTCAACGCATTCGAAACTTGGTGGATGTTCGCCATCTGTGAACAAGAAACACCAGAAACCGGTTCGCGAGAAATGCGTCCACTGCGGCGCGTGCCTGTGGAACTGTGCCACCGCGAACCCGCACGATCCCGAGCGCGGCACCATCGCCTTCCGCGCCGGCACCGGCGGATTGCACTCGGCGGAGAATTGAATGTAGGAGTAAACAAAACCAAGAACTGACCCTTAGACGCAACGGTTTTCCCTCCTCCAAATGTCCAAACTCCAGTTCGCGATATCATCGCGAGCAAGCGAGCCAGCGGGCGCAAGAAGGATGAAGTGGAACTGCCGCTGCTCGAAAGCTTCCAGGCAGAATAGGACAAATGTCATCCGGCGCCGCTCCGGTCGGACGCCGACATTGCCTCCGGCACAGGGCAGCGGAGCGAGAACTCGTGAGTTCCGCAGCCCTGTAGATGCGTGTGTTCCCTGGTTCCAACTGACGGGTTCAGGGTCACGGGATGGATCTGACTCCACCACTCCCTCGTCCCACCCACGCCCCGGGGGCCGCGCTTGTGAAAGCCCGGATCACTCTGACTCACGAAGGCATTTGCAACCCGACCTTGTCGGCGACCTGAGCCACGTCTTTGTCGCCGCGGCCCGACAGGTTGACGATGATCAGCGCCTCTTTGCCCAGGGCCGGCGCGCGTTTGAGGCATTCGGCGACGGCGTGGGCCGATTCCAAGGCGGGAATGATCCCCTCGATCCGGCCCAGTTTCATGAATGCGTCGAGCGCTTCGGGGTCGGTGGCGTAGGTGTAATCCACCCGGCCCTGATCATGCAGCCAGGCGTGCTCGGGTCCCACCGCCGCATAGTCCAATCCAGCCGAAACACTGTGCGTCAGTTGAATCTGGCCGGACTCGTCCTGCAGCAGGAACGAGCGGGTCCCCTGCAGCACTCCGAGGGATCCGCCTTGGAAGCGGGCGGCGTGTTTATTAGGATGGATGCCTTCCCCGCCGGCCTCCACCCCCACCATCTTGACCGTTGAATCGTTGAGGAATGGGTAGAACAAGCCGATGGCGTTGGACCCACCGCCGACGCAGGCAATGAGCAGGTCGGGAAGGCGCCTTTCCTTTTCCAGCACCTGACGCCGGGCTTCGTCGCCGATGACCCGCTGGAAGTTGCGGACCATTTCCGGGTAGGGATGCGCGCCGTAGGCGGTGCCGAGGATGTAATGGGTCGAGCGGACGTTGGTTACCCAATCGCGCATGGCTTCGTTCACGGCCTCCTTGAGCGTTTGCTGCCCGGCTTTCACCGGAACCACCTCGGCCCCCAGCATCTTCATGCGGTAGACGTTGAGTCGTTGGCGTTCGCAGTCCACCGCCCCCATGTAAATGACGCACTTCATTCCGAACATCGCCGCCACTGTGGCGGTGGCCACCCCGTGCTGGCCGGCCCCCGTCTCGGCGATGATCCGCGTCTTGCCCATCCGCCGCGCCAACAGGATCTGCCCCATGCAGTTGTTGATCTTGTGCGCCCCCGTATGCAGCAGGTCCTCGCGCTTCAGGTAAATCTTGGCGCCGCCCAGTTGGCGCGTCAGGCGTTCCGCAAAGTATAGCGGCGTGGGCCGACCGCAAAACTCACTCAAGTAATAGTCCAGTTCAGACTGGAAGGCCGGATCCCGGCGGGCGCGGTTGTATTCGTCCCGCAACTCCTGCAGTGGATGCATCAGGGTTTCCGGGACGTAACACCCGCCGTAGGGGCCGAAATGGCCCTGGGCGTCGGGCAGGTTGGCGGTGGTGGTTGCGCTCATGGCGAAGCGGCCAAACTCTCGCGCAAACCGCCCCCCTTGCCAAGCGAGTTCGGGAAGCAGCCGCCATCCAGGCGCATTTCAGTTCCTCGCGACTCCTCATCGAGGCCGTCCGCGACCAGACCCGCATCGTGGACCTCAAACACGTCAACCGCGTCCTCCTCCAACCCCACTGGCGCAAAGATTACGACAGTCTGGCCGAAGCTTCCTTGCCAATCGTGAGAACGCTTCCACGAGAAAGCCAAGGCAGATGACAACCCGCTCCCCGCAACCCCGCTGGTCGCGTGACCAGATCCGGGACGCCCGCCTGGCCCCACTGGTGCCCTTGCTCGAAAAACGCGGCCTCCAACTCATCGAGCGCGAGGCGGGCAATGTTGCTTTGCCTGCCTATCCCGGCCTCATCGTCAAAGACAGTTACTGGCGCTGGCCCGAGCGCGACCTGGCCGGCAACGCCATTGACTTCTGCATGCGCGTGCTCGGCCTCTCCTTCCACCAGGCCATGCGTCAGATCACGGGCCAGTAGTTGAACCTACATCACCCGCTGGCGTCGTCAGGTTACGACGCCAGCGGGGTCGGATCACCGGCTCCCGAACAAACCTCCGGACCTTACGACGACAGGGCGAGCGACCCGTTTCCGGCAACGGGTGTACGACCGCAGTGTGAGCCGCCGTCCCCAGGCGCGCACCCTACGATCGGAGTGCGGCCCAATATCCCCCGGACAGGAAGGAAACACCCGAAACAGCCCTTGCGGTCACACCGCTACGACCCGAGCGCGGTTATTCGGCCACAAAATACGATGGAAGCGTGGACAGAACCCCGAAAACCATACGACGCCACTTCGGCCGTTCTTACGACGTCAGAAAAGTTCGTAACACGTAGGACTTGGTGGTTGTCATCCGCGTCGTGGTGCTTTGCTTGAACTGAATCTGTTCCACCAAGCTGGAATTGTCCAGATATCCGTAGGTGGCCGAGTGCGCGCCATCGGAGACAGTGTCCAGGCGGCCGGAGTCGGGATCAAACTCGTAGGAGTGTTGGAGTACTGGACTGCTGGAGTTCAACAGGGTCAGGTTGATGCGGCGCAGCAGGGCATCGTAGCCGTTGGCAAAATGCAGAATGCAAAGATTTGACCCCAATGTATGAGCAATTCAGGCAAAGCCCTGGCCGCGCCGATCGAGCGCACGGCTTCTTGGGCCTCGGCTAGGCGCTGGGTTTCCATGAACGGCGTCTCGGCGCATTGCTGCAACCAACTGCTCAACGACCGCCCCTGGTATCGGGGTCCGGTCGCGCTGAGGGCAGCGATAATCACAACGATGACAACGGCGACAACCAGAGCGGCGCGTGCTATGAGGTTCTGTTGCTTCACCAGTTTGGCTTCTGGAGTCGCTTACTCGCAAACCGAGTCTGCACTTGGCTGGACTGGACGCGCTTGATTGGTTTCCGCAATTTCCGGCGGAACGAAGGCCTCCGGCCGCACCGGCTTCGGCATTCCCTCGGGAGTCAATTGGTCCGGGTGTTGTATTCGATACGCCTCGAACGCAGACCGGAGCAACATCAAGTTGAATTGGCAGCCTCAAAGACAATGGGGTCGCGTCTAAATAGGTGACAACTGAGCCTCGCTGAACAGTGACAATGATGAGACATGAGTGCTGTTGCAAGAGACCGAGCTGCTGTGGACATTGCGGCCATGATGTGTTGCAAGATGTCAATTATGTAGACGCGACCCCATTGGCTTCGTGCCAGGATACCCCTCGGTTCGAGAGTGCTGTTGCACGAGACCGAGCTGCTGTGGACATTGCGGCCATGATGTGTTGCAAGATGTCAATTATTTAGACGCGACCCCATTGCCTCCCCTAGACGCGACCCCACTGCCTCCCCATTGCCTAGAGGGAGACCCAAAAGCGCGCATAAACCCTCCACGCCGGGTCTGCCAAGCTTCCAGAAGTCAACTGCTTGGACTCCATGAGCTTTCTCAGAGGGTTGCGCCCCGTCCGCAGGCCCAGGCGGGCGGGTGGTCCAACTGAAAGAGCATCTCGCCGGCCTTGGGCACGAGGAGGATGCCTTCGGCTTCCCGGCCGGCGTAATCCTCGATGCGGATCGAGGCCGGGTCGCGGTAGCCGAGGTTGATCTTGCGGCAGAGAGCCTCGGGGATGCCGGTGGCCAGGGTGACCTGGATGCGGCATTGCTCGACGCCGTTCTCGAAGGTGCCGATGCCGCGGACGTGGGTGCGAGTGGGCCAGCACGCCCCAGGGATAATGCTTGAACTGGTCCCATTGCTTGAGGAAATAGTCGCGGCAATGGTAGCCGATCTCCTCGATGAACTGGCCGTGCGTGACGGAAATCTCGTTGACGTGCGGCGCGTAGATGATCAGTTCGCCGCCGTCGGCCACGACGGGTTCGAGCTTGTACATGCACTTGCCCGCCGATCCAGAGTTCGTCATACATCGGCGGCGCGCAGGAGAGGATGGTCTGGAACGGCTTGGTCCTTGTAGATGATGTGGATCTGGCGGGACAGTTCGCTGGCGGCGTCCCAGGCGGCTTCCGGAGTGCCGAAGTACAGGCCGGCCAGGGACTTGTCCGGCGCCACCACCATCGCAAAGCAGAGCTTGTCCACGCTGCACCAGCGCGCCGGCGCGGTCCACCACCTTGCGCACCGGGCGTCCATTTGTTGCCGATGATCATCGGGTTGGTGACGACCGCGCCGAGCCAGTGGAAGAAATTCAGGATCTGCGGCCCGCCCACGCCCGGGAACAGGTACTTGTTGCCGCCGGAGAAGCCGACGACTTCGTGCGGAAACACCGGGCCGACGATGATGACCTGGTCGTAATCGAACACGAGCCTGTTGATCTCGACCGGCACGTCCATCGAGAACAGGCCGCTCGGTGAGCGCGGCGATGTCCCGCGGCGGGGATCGCGCCGACTTCCTTCGAGCGCGGCGGGATTGTCCCACTCGTGATTGAAGAAGCCGGACCTTCGCGTAGGTGCTGCGCCGTTCGTCGAGCGAGATTTCCAGCCGCTGGCAGATGGCCTCCTCGCTCATCGGCGGATGCGTGCCGAGGGCGACGAGGATGTCGAAGTGCTTCGTCACCGCGCCGATCTGCGCGTGGATGGTCTTGAACATCAGCCCGACCGGCGCGGTGCGCGTGCCGTCGGGGATGATGAGCAGCACCCGTTTGCCGGCGTAATCGGCGTCGGACAGCGAGCGGGCAACGGTCTCACGAACCTGAGTATCCGTGAGGGGGGAGAAAGGCGGCGAGGATTCATTGGTCATTAGGCATTGATCATTGGGCATTGATCAATGCTCATTTCGCCGGCACTCAGATCGTCATGCTGAGATAGCCGCCGTCCACGCGAATATCGGTGCCGGTCACGAAGCTGCTGGCCTTGCTGGCCAGGAACAGGCACGCCCCCACCAGTTCTTGCGGCTCCCCAAACCGCTTCATCGGGGTGTGGTTCCAGATCGCCCGGGTGCGGTCGGTGGGCGAACCGTCGTCGTTGAACAGCAGCTTGCGGTTCTGTTCGGCCGGGAAGAAGCCGGGGGTGAGGGTGTTGACGCGCACGCCCTGCAGGGCCCATTCGCGGGCAAGGAACTGTGTCAGGTTCAGCACCGCGGCCTTGGCGGCAGAATAGGCCACCACGCGTGAGAGGGGCAGATGGGCCGAGACGCTGGCGATGTTGATGATGCTGCCCTTGCCTTGTTTGCACATGGCGGGACCGAACTCCTGGCAGGGCAGCAGGGCACCGCCGACCAGGTTCAAGTCGAAGTTGGCCGTCCAATCCTCCGGCTGGATTTGCTCGAATGGACGGTCACTGGTCACGGTCACGCGGGGATCATTTCCGCCGGCGGCGTTGACGAGGATGGTCGGGGCGCCGAGAGCGGATTCGATCCGTTGCCGCGCCTCGGCCAGGCTGGAGCGCGAGGAGGCGTCCGCCTTGACGAAAGCCGCCTGGCCGCCGGCGGTTTGGATGGCTTTGACGCGGGCCTGGCCGCGGTCCTCGTTGCGGCCGAGTACGGCCACCTTGGCGCCGGCCGCCGCCAAGCCGTCAGCCAGTGCGCCGCCGAGCACGCCGGTGGCGCCGATGACCACAGCCACTTCGTCTTTCAGATTGAACAGGTTCATGGGAATCATGGGGATTATGGGATCAACGTTGGATGCGGGCCGAGCCGCCTTTCGCGAAGGCTTTCACCTGCTCGACCGTGGCCATGGTAGTGTCACCGGGGAAGGTGGTGAGGAGGGCGCCGTGGGCCCAACCCAGTTTGACGGCTTCCGCGGGAGATTCGCCGGTCAACAAACCGTAGAAGAAACCCGCAGCGTAACCGTCGCCGCCGCCGACCCGGTCCAGGACGTCCAGTTCGCAGAGGGGTGACTGGTAGGTCTGGCCGTTGACCCAGGCCACGGCGCCCCAGGTGTGCCGGTTGGTCGAGTGGACCTCCCGCAAAGTGGTGGCGACCGCCTTCACATTGGGAAACTTCCTGGTTGCCTTTTCGATCACGGCGAAGAACGCGGAGGGATCGAGTTTGGACTTCGACTCAACGTCCTGTCCCTCCACGCCCAGGCCTTTCTGCAGGTCTTCCTCGTTGCCCACCAGCACATCCACGTGCTCGACGATGCGGGCCAGCACATCCACCGCCTTGGCCTGCCCCCCCCAGATGTCCCAGAGCTTCTGGCGGTAGTTCAGGTCAAACGAGGTCACCGCCCCCGCCGCCTTGGCCGCCTTCATCGCCTCGATGATGAGTTCGCCGGTGGTTTCCGAGAGCGCCGCGAAGATGCCGCCGCTGTGGAACCAGCGCACCCCGGCCCCGAAGATCTCCTTCCAGTTGAAATCGCCGGGCTTGAGTTGTCCGGCTGCCTCGTTGCTGCGGTTGTAGAACACCACCGGCGCGCGCACGCCCTGCCCGCGATCGGAGTAGACGGTGGCCATGTTCGGGCCGCGCACGCCGTCATGCCGGAACCGCTTGTAGAACGGTCTCACGCCCATGGCTCGAACGCGCTCGGCGATCAGGTCGCCGAGCGGGTAGTCCACCATCGCGCTGGCGACGCCGGTGTTGAGGCGGAAGCAGTCGGCTAGGTTGGCCGACACGTTGAATTCGCCCCCACTCACGTGGATGTCACAATGGCTGGCTTTGCGAAAGGGGATCAGGCCGGGATCCAGCCGGTGGACGAGGGCGCCCAGGGAAAGGAAGTCCAGTGCGCCGGACTTGGGAATGGTCAGCGTGTTATTCATAAGGGTTCATGGAAAAAGTCGGGTCAACGAGTGGCATCCTACGTCCACGCCCCCCGCCTGTCACTCACGCGGTTGGCAAGAAAGTTTGAAAATTCGGCACCGTTCCGCCAGTCTGGCCCGGCATGAAGCGTCGGCACAAGCGGGTGCTGCTGGCCTTGGGTTGGTACGACTACCGCCTCCACCTGGGCATCGAGCGTTACGCGCAGGAGCACGAGTGGTCCCTGTCGTCCAACCTGACCCGCGAGCGGGTGATCCCGTGGGGATGGGAGGGGGACGGCATCCTGGCCTGGCTGGGGGCCGGCGATGACCTGGCCCGGTTCGTTTGGTCCGCCCATCGGCCGACCGTGGATTTCAGCCTGCGCCGACCCCAGTTCCGCTGTGCGCGTGTGCTCGAGGACCACGCTCACGCCGCCCAACTGGCTGCCGACCACCTTGTCTCCCGCCACGTCCGACATTTTCTCTTCTACAGCGATACCGCCAACTGGGCCTACGAAGAACGGGGACGGGGATTTGTGTCGGTCCTCAAGCGTCAGGGATGCGATTGTCAATGGCTGCGGCGGCACCTGGCGGCGGATTACCGGGTGGGCCGTGGCGAATGGCGGCGGCGGTTGAGCTGGCTGGGTTTGGCGCTTAAGCGATCACCCAAGCCGGTGGGGGTTCTGGCGGCCAACGACCAGCATGCGCTCGAGGTTTTGGAGGCCTGCGAACTGGCGGGCCTGAGTGTGCCCGAGGAGGTGGCCATCGTGGGCGTGGGGAACTATCTGCTGGCGGCGGATGCCATGCAGACGCCCATCAGCAGCGTGGATACCCATCTGGAATTGCTCGGCTATCGCGGTGCCGCGGTTCTGGATGGCCTGATGCGTGGGGAACCGGTTCCGTCAACCCCCTCCCGCATTCCCGCCCGGGGCTTGGTGGTGCGCAAGAGCAGCGACCTGCTGGCCATCAACCACCCCAATGTGGCGCGGGGGTTGCGCTTCATCTGGGAACACGCCGGCGAACCCATCAATGTGGACGATGTGGTTCGCGTGTCCGCAATGTCGCGACGCGGGCTCCACCAGGCCTTTGTGGAACAGGTGGGACGCACGCCCGGGGACGAGATTCGTCGGGTGCGGGTGGATCTGGCCCGCCGCCGGCTGACCGAGGGTGAGGAGAAGATCGAGGTGGTGGCCCTGCAATGCGGGTATCAGAGCCTGAACAGCTTCTGTGTCTCGTTCAAACAAGCCACGGGCGTTTCGCCGGGGCGCTATCGTGCGGAACGCACCGGCACTGTGTAGAGGGCCATCCATGTCCCGATTTCCAAATCGTGGCGGCTTCCCATGAGCCGTGGCTCGCCCTCACCCCATCTCCCCCGGGGCGAGGGTGCCTGGAGGGCGGGTGAGGGGATTCGTGCGGTTCATGGTCCCAAGGCACGATTTCATCGTTGTGGAGGCTCTCGATCAACCGGGGGTCCAACAGCGGCGCTGAAGACGCACGCACTCCAGACGCTGGCGCGCAGGTCGGTGACGCCTTGGCTCACCGAAGCTCCAGGACCACGACAGACTTTGGCGGCAATGAGATCCGCAGGAGATCGCCGTCGAGGCTCGCGTCCCCAAACGGCACGGGTTTCACGGCATCCGGTTTGTCGAAGTTGTTGTGGGTGTTGATCGCCGGGGCGGTCAGGAGGCGGCCCTTCACGGACTGTGCAGGAATTCCGGTCAGCCGGCATTCGATCGCAGCCAGGCGGGTGGGATCGGTGTTGACCAAGGACAGATGAATGGCGCCCGAGGACGCGTGTCGCGAGGCCGACGCGCTGACGGCCGGGATCTTGTTCGTGCCGAGCTCGTAGTCTGGGGTTTGCAGTTCGACGGGCAGGAACGTGCCGTTCTGGTGCACCTTGAACATCTCGAACACATGATAGGTGGGGGTGAGGACCATCCTCCCCTTGTCGGTCAGCACCATCGCCTGCAACACGTTGACGGTCTGGGCGATGTTCGCCATGTGCACGCGCTCCGCGTGGCGGTGGAAGATGTGGAAGTTGAGTCCGGCCACCAGGGCGTCGCGAAGGGTGTTTTGCTGGTAGAGAAAACCCGGATTGGTGCCGGGCTCCACATCGTGCCAGGTGCCCCATTCATCGACGATCAGGCCGACGCGCTTGCGCTCGTCGTATTGGTCCATGATCGCGGTATGGCGGCGGATCAGATCGTCCATCCCCAGGGTGCGTCGCAGCGTTGCGTGCCACGCCTCCTCGCCGAAGTCGGTTGCGGACCCCTTCTTCTTCCAGTTGCCGCTGGTGACGGTGTAATAATGGAGGGAAAGTCCGTCCATGCGTCCGCCCGCGATTTTCATCAACGCCTCCGTCCAGTTGTAGTCGGCGGCATTGGGGCCGCAGGCAATCCGGTAGATGCGGTTGCCCGGGTAATTCTTCACGAAGGTGTTGAACTGGCGATATTGATCGGCGTAGAACTCGGGGCGCATGCTGCCGCCGCAGCCCCAGCTTTCGTTGCCCACGCCGAAGTAGGTGAGCTTCCAGGGTTGGTCGCGCCCGTTGCGGCGGCGCAGGTTGGCCATGGGCGAGTCGGCATCCGAGGTCATGTATTCCACCCACTCCATCATTTCCTGCGGCGAGCCGCTGCCCAAGTTGCCACAGATGTAGGGTTCGGTGCCCAGTTGCTCGCAGAGATCCAGGAACTCGTGGGTGCCGAAATGGTTGTTCTCCACCACCCCGCCCCAATGGGTGTTGATCATGCGCGGCCGCTGCTGGCGGGGCCCGATACCGTCTCTCCAGTGATACTCGTCGGCGAAACATCCGCCTGGCCAGCGCAGGACCGGAATATCAATCGCCTTGAGGGCGCCCACGACGTCGTTGCGAATCCCGCGGGTGTTGGGGATGGCTGAATCTTCGCCCACCCAGATCCCGCCGTAGATGCAGGCGCCCAGGTGTTCGGCGAAGTGGCCATAGATGTGGCGGCTGATCAGAACGCCGGGTTGGTCCGCCCGCAGAGTCAGGCTCACCGCGTGGGGAGGCGGAGGCTCGGAGGGCTGCGCTTGCAGCACGGTGTCGGAGGTCGCAACAAGCAACGCGGCGCATGCGGCCAACTGTCCTGTTGCAACAGCCGTTGGCCATCGCCGACCGATCGCCCCCTGCCGGATCATGTTGTCGTCCTGGGTTCTTCCTCCTGCATACCCATCTTGTCGAGGATCTCCAGAATTTGGGTCACACATTCGTCCACGCTGAACTGGTCGGTACGCAGCGTCAATTCCGGATTCAAGGGGGCTTCGTAGGGGGCGGAGATGCCGGTGAACTCCTTGATCTCACCGGCCCGCGCCCGAGCATACAACCCCTTGGGATCCCGCTGTTCACACACCTCCAGCGGCGCGTCCAGATAGACCTCGACGAATCGTCCGTCCGGCGCGATGGACCGGGCCAGGTTGCGATCCGACCGGTAGGGCGAGATGAACGCCGTGATGCAGATGGTGCCGGCGTCGGCAAAGAGCCGGGCCACCTCACCCAGGCGTCGTATGTTCTCCTTGCGATCCCGGGGTGAGAACCCGAGGTCCGAACACAGTCCGTGCCGTACGTTGTCGCCGTCGAGCACATAGGTGTGGTGGCCCCGGTTGAAGAGGGCCCGTTCCAGTTCGGCGGCGATGGTGGACTTGCCGGAACCGCTCAGGCCGGTGAACCACACGACGCAGCCCGGATGTCCGTTGCGCGCTTCCCGCTGGGTGACGGTCACCTTGCCCTCGTTCCAGAAGATGTTGGCGCTCTTGTGCCCGGGATCGCTGGTGCGGCGCGGATAGCTGTCCGTGATCACCACCCCGCCCCCGGCCACGTCGTAATCATCGACCAGCACAAAGCGTCCGGTGGCCGGGAGGTCGTCGGCGACATCGAAGCACACCGGTGTCTTGGTGCGGAGCGTCAACTCCCCCACTTCATGCCGCTGCACCCGCCGGGGGGGTTCTTCTCCGGACGCCGCCCGGAGCGTGGAGGCATCGATCACCTGCCGGATTTGAGCGACTTCGCACTCCAACTCCTGGGTGGCGAGTTTGAGCTTGTAGCGGGCGCCGAGTTGGAGGGGTTTGCGCCCCATCCAGAAGACGCGCGCCTCGAACCGGGTGAGTTCGTAGGGTGGGCTGTGCTCGATCGAGGCGATCTGACCGCGTTCCACGAAGATCTGGCGGTCCAGCGTGATGCCGATGGATTCCCCGGCGGTGGCGTTGCTGCGGGCCGGGGCGTTCCAGCGCTCGATGGATTTGACGGTGCTGATCTTGTTGCTTGGGCTGAACAGCAGTCGGTCGCCCACCTTGAGGCTCCCGGATTCCACCCGCCCGGCCAGGATGCGCCGCTTGTCGAAGCGGTAAACGTCCTGGATCGGGAATCGGAGTGGTTTGTCCACCAACGGGGTGCTGGCCTGAAACTCGTCGAGGCACTCGATCACGGTTGGTCCGGCATACCAGGGCATGGCCGGACTGGGAGCGGCGATGTTGTCCCCCTGCCTGGCCGAGATGGGGACAAAATGGAGCGCCTGCAGGCCGAGGGACTGGAGGAACTGTTGATACCCGGTCTCGATGTGTTGGAAGCGTGCCTGGGAGTGGCCTTCGAGATCCATTTTGTTCACCAACACCACAATCTGGCGGATGCCCAGCAGGTGAAGCAGGTAGCCATGGCGCCGGGAGTTTTCCTGGATGCCCTCGTGCGCATCGATGAGCAGCAACGCGGCCTCCGCCTGGGCGGCCCCGGTGACCATGTTCTTGATGAACTCCTCGTGGCCCGGCGCGTCGATGATCACGTAGCGGCGCTTGGGCGTGGAGAACCAGATCTGGGTGGTGTCGATGGTGACATTCTGGTCGCGCTCCGATTGCAGGGCATCGGTCAGGCTGGCCCACTCGAACGGCATCCCGCGCCGGCGCGCGCTGGCCTGCAACTGCTCCAGCCGGCCCTCCGGCATGGAGCCCGTATCCGCAAACAGGCGCCCGACCAGGGTGGACTTCCCGTGGTCCACGTGACCCGCGATCACGATCTTCAACTGCCTCGTTTCTGACATGATTGCCGTCAGTACACCCGAGGCGGGTCGTAAGTGCAAGAACTCCAAGCCGACTGGGCGAGCGACGAATGCTGTTGCGCGGGGTCTCGGGTTCCTTACTTTGCGGGCGATGCGAATCGGTCTGCTCCAGCTCAATGCCACGGTGGGCGACTTTGCCGCCAATCGGCGTCGGGCCTTGGAGGCCTATCGCCGGGCTTGCGAGCAGGGCGCGGAGTTTGTGGTGGCTCCGGAATTGTTTCTGTGCGGTTATCCTCCCCGCGATCTGCTGCTCCGGGATGACTTCGTGGAGCGGGGATTGAAGGAGATCCAGGCGTTGGCCGCGGAGGTCGGCGAGGTGCCGCTGTGCGTGGGGGGGGTGGAACGGCATCGGGGCGGCGCCGGCCGGCCCCTCCATAATTCCGCGCTGGTCCTGCAGGCCGGACGGGTGGTTTTCCGACAGCACAAGGCGTTGCTGCCCACGTATGATGTCTTTGACGAGGATCGCTATTTCGAGCCGGGGGGGCCTTTCAGCCCTTCAACTACAAGGGCCGGAAGCTGGGGGTCACGATCTGCGAGGATATCTGGAACGACGCGGATTTCTGGCCGGAACGGCGTTACGATCGCGATCCGGTCAAGGAACTGGTGGAAGCCGGTGCGGACCTCATCCTCAACCTCTCGGCTTCCCCCTGGCATCTGGGCAAGGAGAAGACGCGCCTGGCGATGTTGCAGCGCGTGGCCCGGGACGAGCGTGTGGCCTTGGTTCAGGTCAACAGCGTCGGGGCGAATGATGAACTGATCTTCGATGGCAGCAGCGTGGCGCTGGATGAGCACGGGAAAGTCCTGGCTCGCTGTGCCGCCTTCGACGAGCACGTGCACGTGGTGGATCTGGGGGCTGGGGGGCCGGAGGCCGGCGTCCCCTCGACTCCAGATGAACAGATGTTGTATCGATCGCTGACGCTGGGCGTTCGCGACTACGTGCACAAGTGCGGCTTCAAGAGCGTCGTCCTCGGGCTTTCCGGAGGAATTGACTCCGCCGTCACCGCCGTGCTGGCGGCCGAGGCGCTGGGCGCGGATCATGTCATGGGCGTTTCAATGCCGGCCCGCTATTCGAGCGAGGGAAGCCGGACCGACGCGGCCCTGCTGGCGGCGCATCTGGGTATCCGCCACGAGGTGCTGCCCGTGGAGGAGGCCTTCAAGGCGATGGAGGCCCAACTGGCTGGGATCTTCGCCGGCAGGCCGCCGGACGTTGCCGAGGAGAACATTCAATCCCGGCTGCGGGGGGTCACCCTCATGGCGTTGTCCAACAAGTTTGGGTCCCTGGTGCTGACCACCGGGAACAAGTCCGAAATGGCGGTGGGTTACTGCACCCTCTATGGCGACATGTGCGGGGCTTTGGCGGTGATCGCCGATGTGTTCAAGACCGATGTGTACCGGTTGGCGCGCTGGATCAATCGGGACCGGGAAGTCATCCCCGCATCCACGATCGACAAGCCCCCAAGCGCCGAGCTGCGTCCCAACCAGAAGGATCAGGATTCGCTGCCGCCCTACGACGTGCTGGACAGTATCCTGAACAGCTATGTGGTCGAGCACCTCAGCCCGGAGCAGATCGTGAGGCGCGGTCATGACCCGGCGGTGGTGGCCGATGTGATCAACAAGGTCACGTTCAGCGAGTATAAGCGGCGGCAGGCCGCGCCGGGTTTGAAGGTCTCGCCCCGGGCGTTCGGCATGGGGCGCCGGATCCCGGTGGCCCAGCGGTTCCGGGCGGGGTGAGGCCGCGCGCGGGACCCCCCGGGGACTCGACGGGGCGGCGTCCGGGATTCTCGCGGGATCGGGGCCAAATCACCGGTCGGCATTTGCATTGCCGTGTCCTGGGCCCTGCGGTATAAGCTCAGGTCTGGACAGCATTTGATGTTGATGCAGGCCGAGATCACCAGGGACGGGATTGTGGAGGCGTTCGCGTCGGAGTTCCGCCAGCGGTGGGCGGAGCTGCCGAACAAGGGTCTATTCTGCGGGTTGTTGTTCTTGTGGATGGCCGTCTTCCATTTCTTTGGGGTTTCCACCTTCGGCTACATCCCGACTACCTCGCTCCAGCACTGGATGTTCAATGCCTATACGCATGCTCAGGATGACATTCACGGGGTGCTCGTGCCTTTCCTTGTGCTCGGGCTGTTCTGGTGGAAACGCAATGAATTGCTCGCCGTGCCAACCCGCATGTGGTGGCCTGCCCTGATCGGGCTGGCCCTGGCCTTGGCGTTGCACATCGCCGGTTACATGGTGCAACAGGCCCGCGTGTCCATCGTGGCGATGTTCATGGGTTTGTATTTTCTCATCGGGTTGGTGTGTGGGCCGCGCTGGATGGTTCGGAGCTTTTTCCCGTTCGTTCTGTTCGCCTTCTGCATCCCCCTGAGCACGTTGCCGTTCTTCAACGATCGGATCACGTTTCCGCTGCGGTTGCTCTCCGCCTGGATCGTCGAGTTCGTTGCGCACCTGGGTCTGGCGCCCAACCTGGTCCGGGAGGGGACCCAGCTCTTTCACCAGGACGCAACGCATCGCTGGAACGTGGACATTGCCCCCGCCTGCAGTGGCATCCGCGGGTTGACGGCGCTTGCCCTCATGACCATCACCTACGGGATGATCGTGTTCCGGGAACCGTGGAAGCGGTTGGTCATGGTTTGTTCGGCCGTCCCACTGGCGGTCCTGAACAATGTGCTGCGCATCAGTTTCGCGGTCCTCGTCGGGCGTTTCTGGGGCGAACAGAAGCTCAAGGCGGTGGAACAGGATGCCGGCTTCGTCACATTCCTCGTGATCGCCATCCCGCTGGTCATGCTCACGGGCTGGCTGCTGGGAGACCGTTGGCGAAAGCCGGCCACGGATCCGTCCGATCCGTCCGGTGCAACGAATCCGTCCGACGACTTCCAGATTCCCCGCCCGGCGGTGACGGGTCGGGCGGTTTCCGCCACCCTGTTTGTCTCCGGTGCCCTGCTCATGGGCGGCACAGCCTACCTGTTGGGCTGGTTGCAGGAGCACCAGCGGTTGGGCAATCCCGGAGTGAGAACCAGCCTTCTCCCCGGTGCCGCGGCCGGCAGCCTCAACCGAAAGGTGGATCTGCCACAGTGGGTCAGCGTTTACGAATCCGAGGAGCGGCCGATGGACGAAGTGGTGGTGAACACACTGCCGGCGGACACCAGCTACGGGCAGCGTGTGTACAAGGCGCCGGACGGTTTGCAGATCCAGGTGACGGCGGTGTTGATGGGTATGGACCGCACCAGCATTCACAAGCCGCAGTTCTGCCTGGTGGGGGCGGGGTGGACGATCGAGAAGGAGGAATTCACATCCGTGCCCGTGCCCGACCCCGACCCCTACGAACTGCCGGTCAGCCGGATCACCGCCTCGATGGTGATCGAGCACGAAGGTCAATCGATCCAGCTCAGCGGTGTGTATGTCTATTGGTTTGTCGAGGAGGGGGAAATCACCGCTCGTCACGAGGATCGGATGCTGTCCATGGCGCGGACCATGGTCACCCGCGGGGTGCTGCAGCGCTGGGCCTACCTCTCCTGTTTCGTGCAGTGCATGCCCGGCCAGGAGGATTGGGCGTTCGAGCGCATCAAGCGGTTCATGGCCAGCGGCGTGCCGAAGTTCCAGATTCCCGGCGGTAGTGCGACGGTCCCGAAGGCTCAGGGCAACCCGCAGGCTGTCGAGCCAGGCAGTTGATCGCATGGCCACGCGTCAGCAACAGCTTCGTCTCCAGATTCATCAGTTGATGGATGCCTTTTTGTTCGCTCTCACCTTCTGGTTGGCGGTGGAGTTGCGCGAGGCGCAGTGGGTGATCAAGGCGCTCCACCTGGTGCCGCCGCCGTCCGAAAGCGCGATCTTCTGGTATTTCCTGATCCTGATCCCGATGGCGCCTCTGGTCCTGGAGTGGCAGGGCTATTACCGCCTGTCGCTGGCGGAGAGCCGTTGGACCAAGCTGTGGGTCATCGTGCGCAGTTGCGCGATCATCACCGGCGTGCTGATCCTGCTGTCGTTTTTCTTCCAGTTCGTTTTCGCGCGGTTGGTGGTGGTTTGGTTTGGGGCCGTCAGCGTCGTGTGTTTGTTTCTCAAGCATGAACTGATGCGGCTGGTGCTGGGCAATGCTTTCATGGCTGCCCATTACGGCCGGCGGGTCTTCCTGTTGGGGGCGCCGGAGGAGTTGGAGCAGATGCGGCAGCATGTCCACAGTCTGCCGATGGAAAGCATCCAGGCGGTGGATTCCTGCAACGTGCTGGAGACCTCCGTGGAGAGGTTGGTGCAGTGTCTGCATGACTACTCGACCAACATCGTGATCATCAGTGGCCGGCACCTGCCCTTTGACAAGGTGGAGGAAGCCATCCGGGCCTGTGAACTGGAGGGGGTCGAGGTGTGGCTGATGGCGGACTTCATCCACACCGAGATCTCGCGCACCTCGTTTGCCACCCTCGGGGAGCGCCCCTGCATCGTCTTCCGGGCGGCGCCGGAGGTGTCCTGGCAGAGCCTGGTCAAACAACTGATGGATTTCATTGGGGCGGCCCTGCTGCTGTTGCTGCTGGCTCTTCCCATGGGCGTGATCGCGCTGGTCATCCGCTTCGCCTCGCCGGGCCCGATCCTGTTTCGACAAGAACGCGCCGGGTTGAACGGGCGGCCGTTCACCATGCTCAAGTTCCGCACCATGGTGACCAACGCGGAGCAGATGAAGCGGGAACTGGAAGCCCTGAATGAGATGAGCGGGCCGGTCTTCAAGGTCACCGACGACCCCCGCGTGACCCCGGTGGGGCGGTTCCTCCGAAAATACAGCCTGGACGAGCTGCCCCAACTGCTCAACGTGCTCGTGGGCGACATGAGCCTGGTGGGCCCGCGTCCGCTCCCCGTCGACGAGGTGGCGCGCTTCGATGATGTTGCACATCGCCGCCGGCTCAGTGTGCGGCCCGGGCTGACCTGCCTTTGGCAGGTCAGCGGGCGCAATGAGGTGAAGGATTTCGCCGAATGGGTCCGTCTGGATCTGCAATACATCGACAACTGGTCGCTCTGGCTGGACTTTAAGATTCTTTTGCGCACCATCCCGGCCGTGCTGAGCGGGACGGGAGCAAAGTAGGGCTGGAGAGGCTGAACCAGGAAGTGTGAACCGTGAATCGTGGAATGGTGAAGGGTGGATTGCTGCGGTGTGACGCCATCACCATTCAACGATTCACGATTTCCCCCCTGACCCCGAAGCGACTCTTGACATGAAAACAACCGGCAAGCGCAGGAAGACACCGAAGATCTCCAAGACAACCCCTGTGTCCGTGATTACCGGCGCGGCCGGATTCCTTGGGTCGCACCTGACGGACTTGCTGCTCCGGCGCGGGCACAAGGTCATCGGGATCGACAATCTGGTCACCGGTTCGGTGGACAACATTGCCCACCTGGCCGGCCACCGGAACTTCCGGTTCATCGAGCAGGACGTGACCGAGTTCCTCTTCATCGACAGCCCCGTCGATTACGTCTGGCATTTCGCGTCGCCCGCCAGCCCGGTGGGGTACCTCGAGTTGCCCATTCAGACACTGAAGGTGGGATCGTTGGGAACCCACAAGGCGCTGGGGTTGGCCAAGGCCAAGGGAGCGCGCTTCCTGCTGGCATCCACTTCGGAAGTCTATGGGGATCCCCTCGTCCATCCGCAGACCGAGGAATACTGGGGGAATGTGAACATCGTCGGCCCGCGCGGGTGTTACGATGAAGCCAAGCGTTTCGCCGAAGCCATCACGATGGCCTACCATCGCGAGCACAAGCTGCAGACGCGCATCGTGCGGATCTTCAACACCTATGGTCCCCGCATGTGCCTGCAGGATGGGCGCGTGGTGCCGGCGTTCGTCAGCCAAGCCTTGAAGCACAAGCCGATCACTGTTTTTGGCAGGGGACAACAAACACGCAGCTTCTGTTACGTGTCTGACCTCATCGAGGGTATCTACCGGCTCATGATGAGCGATTACAATCTGCCGGTGAACATCGGCAATCCGCACGAGATGACCGTGCTGGAGTTCGCCCGCGAAATCATCCGCGCCACCCGCTCGCGCAGCCGGATCAGTTACCATCCGCTGCCGCAGGACGACCCCAAGCAGCGCAAACCGGACATCACCAAGGCCTGGAGCCTCCTCAAATGGGTGCCCGTGGTGCCGCTGGATCAGGGATTGACCCAGACCATCCGCTATTTCAAGTCCAGGGTCTGAGCCATTCCCTCATTCCCGGCTTGCCGATTCTCTGTTGTCGATTTTCTGTTTGACCCCTTTGGATTCTTCCAGTAATCCCGACGCACCGGAAATTTTCCCATGGGATGTTGACTGTCCCGGGGGCGTGTTAGGTTTCACGGCGGACCGATGCTGAATACAAAGACATTTCTGGCTGTTGATTTTGGGGCTGGCAGCCTCAAGGTGGCGGAGTTTGAGACCAGCGAGGCGGGCGGGTTGATCCTGCGTCGGTATGCCCTGAAACCGCTGGGCCAGGAGGGGGCGGTGGAATCGAAGCGGGAAGCCGTTGTGCACAAGGCCCTTCAGGAGGCCCTCGGCGAGCTTGGGACCGGAGCCAAGACGGTCAACATCTGCGCCCCCGGCTTTCACGTGTTCTCCAAGTTTGTGAAGTTGCCGCCGGTGGATTCGGGCAAGGTCACGCAGATCATCCAGTACGAGGCGCAGCAGAACGTGCCTTTCCCGCTCGCCGAGGTGGTCTGGGATTACCAGATTTTGGGCAGCACCCCGGGGGCGAACTGGAGGTGTTGCTCGTCGCGATCAAGTCGGATGTCGTCGAGCGCCTGTTCCGTTTGACGTCGGGGGTCAACCTGAGTTTGCAGCTCACGGACGTGTCCCCGGCCGCCTTGTGCAATTCTTTCCGCTACAGTTACGGCGATTTGGAAGGGTGCACGATGCTCCTGGATATCGGCGCCAAGACCAGCAACCTGCTCTTTTTCGACAAGGGAAAGGTGTATTCGAGAAGCATCAACTTGGGGGCCAATTCCATCACTCAGGATTTCGCCTCGGAAGCGAAGCTGCCCTTTGATACGGCGGACCAGATCAAGATCGCCGAAGGGTTTGTGAGCTTGGGTGGGGCTTACGAGGAACCGGAAAATCCGAATCAGGCGGCCATCTCGAAGATTGCCCGGCAGTTCATGACCCGGTTGCACATCCAGGTCAACCAGACCCTCCAGTTCTATCGCGGGCAGCAGGCCGGCTCCGCGCCCGACCGGCTCTTCCTCTGTGGCGGGGCTTCCGTCATGCCCTACACCGCCCAGTTCTTCGCGGAGAAACTCAACATCCCGGTGGAGTATTTCAACCCGCTGCGCAACGTCCAGATCGACCCCGGCGTGGACTTGGAATCGCTGGCCAAAGTGGCGCACTCGCTGGGGGAGGTGGTGGGGCTTGGTTTGCGGAACCTGGCGCATTGCCCGGTCGAGTTGAATCTCATGCCGGAAAGCACACTGCGCTGGCAGAGTTTCAACCAGAAAAAGCCCTATTTCATTGCCACCGTCGGCAGCTTGGTGGCCGTCGTCTTCGCCGTGGGGCTGCTCTTCGGGCGCAGCGCCTCGGTCAAGCTCAATGAACTCAAGACGGTTCAGCAGACCACCGAACCGATGAAAGCCGCCGAGCAGAGATTCAAGCGCGTTTACCAGGATCTCGATGAAACCAAGGCCAGACTTCAGAAACTCGAGTCCTGGAACCATGCCCGCTATTACTGGGCCGATGTGATCGCCGAACTCCAACGCGTCCTGATCCGCGTCGAACAGGAAGGCCGGCGCAGGTTCCGGGTGGAAGTGGGGCTCTGGATCGAGGAACTCAGTTCCTTGGACCCGGGAAGCTCCCAGGACCTTTTTGGCGACCGGATGAGCCGGTATGGCGTGGCTGGAGAGATGAGTCCGATGGCTGGGGGGAATTTGGCGGGACGCCTCCAGCCTACGGCGGGGGGATGCCGGGGGGCGAGTTTGGCGGGATGCCTCCCGGAGTGCCGGGGGGCGAGTTTGGTGGGATGCCCCCTCGGATGCCAGGCGGGGAATTTGGTGGCGCGCCCCCGTTAGCACCCGGCGGCGAGTTTCCTGCCGCCGGGATGCCGCCGGGGGGCGAGTTTGGGGGCCAGCCCGGGGCCATGGTGGACCCTATGACCGGCCAGCCGACGGCCGGCGTTGGTGGAGAGCAACCGATGATCGACCCCATGACCGGCCAGCCGATGATCGATCCGAACACGGGGCAGCCGATGATGGCGCCGGCGGGAGGCGTGAACCAGGCGGCGCGGGTCACCCTGATCTGTCGAGCGGTCAGTCTGACGGCGATTGATTCCGGGGCGAACACCGCATTGGCCTTCGCCTTGGAGAGCGCCTTGCGGTCCAGCGAGCTGTTTGATCCCCAAGCCACGTCCCTGCAGGGCCAGATTGGCGCGGACGAGCCCAATGGGACTTACACCTTCGGCCTGAATCTGGTTCTTAAGAACCCATTGGAACTCTGATATGGATTGGGTGAAACGTAATCTTGGGTTCGTGGCAGGAAGCCTGGTGGCGGTGGTGCTGCTCTTGTTCTCCGGATATTATCTGTTCTCGAATTCCAAGAAGAACAGCGAGGCCCGGGAGCAACTGGAGGCCGAATACAGCGAGTTGCAACGGCTCAGCAATCTCAAGCCCCATCCCGGCAAGGGCGACGTGGACAACATCCGTCGGTCCAAAGAGCAGAAGGAGGAGTTGTTGCGGCTCATGCAGAAGGTGGCTCAGCGTTTCGATCCCATTCCCCCCATCCCGAACAAGGCCCAGATCTCAGGCGAGGATTTCAGTGCCGGCTTGCGCCGTACCATTGACCAGTTGAACCGGCGCGCGGTGAATGCGAGCGTGATCGTGCCGACCAACTACAACTTTTCGTTTGAAGCCGAGAAGCGGTTGGTGAAGTTCGCCCCGGGCAGTCTCAAGCCGTTGTCGGTGCAGTTGGGCGAGGTGAACGCCCTCTGCGAGGTTCTGTTTGCGGCCAAGATCAACAAGCTGACCGGCCTGCGGCGCGAGCGTGTCTCGCCGGATGACCGCACCGGCCCGCAGTCCGACTACCTCCGGACCCTGTCGGTGACCAATGAACTGGCGATCATCTCCACGTATGAAGTCTCCTTCGAGTCCTTCAGCGCGGAGCTGGCCGAGGTGATAGCCGGCTTTGCCAACTCGTCGAAAGGGCTGGTGATCAAGGACTTGTATGTGGGCCCGGCCCAGGAATCCGGCGCGCCCGGCTCTCGGTATGGCCAGCCCGACTATACCGGATTCCCCGCTCCGACCTTCCCGACAGGCCCCGTTTACACCTCCCCCATGGCTCCCGTTCCCGCCGTCCCGTCGGCGGGCGGCGAATTCGGCGGAGGCATGCCTCCGCCGGCCCCCGGCCCGATGGCGGGTGGCGAATTTGGCGGCATGGGTGGCGGCGGCAATCAGATTCGTCGTCCGACCTTTCAGCGGCCCGCCTTCGGCGGGACCCAGGCGACCCCCTATGGTGAGATGCCGCCCCCAGCCTACGCTCAGCCCTATGCACAGCCGACCGCGGCGGTTCCCGGTGTAGGGGTGGCTCCAGGCACCGCCCAAACGTTGATCGACGAGCATCCGCTCAGCGTGACTTTGGTCGTCGATGTCATCAAGATACTGCCTCCACAGGAAGAATAGTGCGAATGGATTTCATCAAGAAGAACTGGGAAAAGGCTTTGTTGGGCGTGGTGCTGGTGGGGTTGCTGATCGCCGTGGTGGGATTGCCCATCAAAATTGCCACCGAGAAAGCCGCCCTCGAGTCCATTCGTGTGGGCATCACGGAGGTTCGCGTCAGTGAAATCCCTCCCTTGGACCTCGGGGCCACCGAAAAACTGCTGGCCCAGCAGCCCGTGTCCCTGGACCTCACCACCAGCAACCGGGTGTTCAATCCTGTCCCTTGGAAAAAGTCGCCCAGCGGCCAGCTCCTGCGGGTCAACACGGGCGACGAGATCGGTGTCGACGCCGTGCAAGTGGAGGCCATCGCCCCCTTGTATTTGATCGTGACGTTCGATTCCGTGCTCGCCTCCGATTCCGGCGCCCGCTATGCGATCGGGGTGGAGAAACAGGCCGAGACCAGCAAGCGCGGGCGCATCAAACGCCAGAGCTATGCGACCGTGGGCGAGAAGAACGAGAACTTTCTGCTGCGCGGCATCAAAGGTCCGCCCGAAGCCCCTACCGCCCTCGAACTCGAACTGGCTGACACGGGGGAGACGGTTTCAGTCAGCCCGGACAAGCCCTACACCCGGGTGGATGGATACATGGCTGATTTGCTTTATTCGCCCGACAGTCGCAAGTGGACCGGCAAACGGGTGGGCGACAAGTTGCCGATCGAGCGGGAGAATTACAATATCGTTGCCATCACAAAAGACGAGGTTGTATTGTCGGCCCCGTCTGGCAAGAAGACATCCCTGAAACGCAACCCCGGTAGCTAGGACACAGTGAGTGACAGTGGTTCATAATGTTTTCCAACGGTCACCGAATCAAATTCAACTCATGATGAAGGCAGTCTATTCCTCCCTGTTCGCCGCGATGGTCCTGATGTCCGGCGCGGCCGCCCATGCGCAGATGGCGCCTACTGAAACCGCTGTCAACGAGGCTGTGCGGCGTCAGGCTGACACCATTGTGCTCCGGCAGCGGCTGGGCGAGGCCCGGGCGGCGGCGGCCGCCCACGACCTGAGCTTGGCGGCCAAGCTCTACGAGGATGCCTACTCGTTGGTCCGCCGCATCGGGACCGGTGTCGAGACCGAAGCCGCGGAAACTGTCGGGGGACTGACGGCTGTCCGGCTGGACCTGGCGCGCGCCGCGCAGAAGCGTGGGGACTACAAGGAAGCGGACGTTCAGTTGTCCCGGGCTTTGCGGGTGGCGCCGGGCGACCGTTCCATCGAGGAAATGAAGCGGGAGAACGACAAGTTGCTCGCGGCCCAGGCCGGACGCATTCCCAGTGAGGACGCCAAGGAACAGGTGCCCGCCATTCTTCAGGAGAAGGTGGACGCCGGCACGCTCGTGCAGGACGGCAAACTGCTGTGGGAGTTGGGAAAGCTCAAGGAAGCCGAAGCCAAGCTGAACCAGGCCCTGCAAGTGGATCCCTTGAACGGGCCGGCTCATTACTACATGGACCTCGTCCGGGAATCCCAGTTCCGCGCGCACGCCGCCACACGCGAGGCCTATTCCAAGGATTCCCTGGTCAAGGTCGAGCAGGCCTGGGAAATGCCCGTCCAACGCAACCTCCTCCCCGTCCCCAACCCCCACGCCCGCGACACCTCCGTCCATACCGGCAAAGGCCGTCAGAGCATCATCTCGAAGCTGGACCGGATCCGCATGGACACCGTTTTCTATGATGGCCTGCCGCTGGGCGAGGTGATCCGGATGCTCAATGAGGAATCGCGCAAACGTGATCCGGACAAGCGCGGCATCAATTTTCTCATCAACCCCAATGAAGGCGCTCCGGCTGGCGGGATGCCGGTGGCGACGGCGATCGACCCGATCACCGGCCTGCCCATCAGTGCACCGCCTTCGGAGGAGGAGCCCACGGACCTCGCCGGGATCCTGATCAAGATCAATCCCCCGCTCACCGACTTGCGCCTGGCCGATGTCTTGGACGCCATCGCTAAGGTGGCCGAGCAACCCATCAAGTACTCGATTGAAGACTACGCCATCGTCTTTTCGTTGCGTGGACCGGAGCCGACGCGGCTCTACACGCGAACGTTCAAGGTGGATCCGAACACCTTCTGGCAGGGGCTTGAAAGCGTGGGCGGCTTTTCCTTTGGTGACATTGACGTCGGCAGCGGGGGCGGCGGGGGGGGCGCGGCGGCGGCGGCAGCAGCAGCCGGGGCGGTGGTGGTGGCGACCAGTCCGATACCATCTCCGTTCCGCGTGTGAATGTCGGCGGCGCGGTGAGCGGCAACCGGGGTGGCGGCGGGGCCGGCAACCAGAGCGGTGTGGGTCTGCGCTTCCTGACCCGGACCAACACCATCGAGGACGTGCAGTCGGCGGTGCGACAATTCTTCATCACCATGGGGGTGGACCTGGTGCCGCCGAAGACGGTGTTCTTCAATGATCGTTCGGGGACGATGTGGGCGCGGGCCACCTTGGAGGAGCTGGATATCATCGAGAGCGCCATCCAGGTGCTCAACGTTTCGCCCCCGCAGGTGAACATCAAGGCGAAGTTCGCGGACATTGGACAACGGGACCAGCGGGCGATCGGGTTTGACTGGTTCCTGGGCAACATTCTGATGGGCAACGGCAAAATGATTGGTTCCGCGGGCACCCAGCCCACCCTGAACGGCCAGCCTTCGACGGCGAATCCGCAGGGCTTCTTCCCGGGCACCAGTTTGGCCAACACCTACCCCTCCAGTCCGGCGGACCAGTTGCTCACCTCCGGCTTGGGCAACCCCTTGAACGCCCCCGCCTTGGCCACGTTCACCGGGATCCTCACCGATCCGCAATTCCGTGTGGTCATCCGGGCGCTGGATCAACGCGAGGGAGTGGATCTGCTCAGCGCCCCGGAAGTCACCACCGTCAGCGGGCGTCAGGCCCAGATCCAGATCATCGACATCCAAAGCATCGTCACCGGCATTGACCTCAACCAGACCTCGTCCGGCGGCTCCGGCAGCACGCTGGGTGCGGTGGGCACAGGGGGGGCCGGCGCGGTGGCCTCCACCCTCAATTACAACGTCCAGGCTCTGCCGTTCGGGCCCGTGCTCGATGTCGTTCCCTATGTGTCGGCAGACGGGTTCTCCGTGCAGTTGGTGATCATCCCCACGGTGACCGAGTTCATCGGCTATGACGACCCGGGCCAGTTCATCCCGCAAGCCCAGTCGGTTTCCGGCAGCGCCGCCGGGGCGGGCATCCCCTTGACTGGACAGCTTCCGCTGCCGCGCTTCCGGCTGCGTCAGGTCACCACCAGCGCGGTAGTGTGGGATGGGCAGACGATCGTGCTGGGCGGGTTGATCTCGGAATCGGTCCAGAAGAGCAAAGACAAGGTGCCGGTGCTGGGCGATCTGCCGTTGTTCGGACGATTGTTCCGCAGCGAGTCGTCTGACACGCAGAAGCGCAATCTGGTGATTTTTGTGACGCCGACCATCATCGATCCGGCGGGCAACCGGTATCATTCGGAAGAGGAAATGCCGTTTGCGCAGAGTGGCATTCCCCCGCAACAGCCGATTGCGCCGGCCAATGGCAGTGCGCGGCAGTGACCGGGTCTGGCGGGGGCGCTGGCATGCCGCGAATCTCAGAGGGTCATCCCCGAAGCATGGGTTTCCCTCGGAATCGACTGCTGCTGGTGGACGGGCATGCTTATGCGTATCGCGCTTTTCACGCGATACGCGGTTTGAAGTCGCCGACCGGTGCGGCGACCAATGCGATCTTTGGATTCATAAAGATGTTTCAGCGGGCGCGAGCCCGGGTCGAGCCCACGCACCTGGCGGTGGTCTGGGACGGCGGGCTGGACGCCGATCGATTGGGCGCCCTGCCGGAGTACAAAGGCCAGAGGCCGGGAATGCCCGACGATTTGGAGTCGCAGTTGGATCCGATCGGGCACTATCTGGACGCGGCCGGAACGCTGTCGGTCTGTCAGGACGGGGTCGAGGCGGATGATTTGATCGGTACCATGGCGGTGCGGGCCGACGCACAGGGATGGGCGGTCGTCATCGCGACGAGCGACAAGGATTTCATGCAGTTGGTGTCGCCGTCCGTGCGGTTGCTGAATCCGGGCGACAAAGAGCAGTCGCTGTGGGGCGGGGACGAAGTGGTGCGAAAGACCGGCGTGCGGCCGCAGCAGATTGTCGATTGGCTGAGCTTGGTGGGCGACAGCGTGGATAACATCGGCGGGGTCCGGGGCGTGGGTCCCAAGACCGCGGCGGGCTTGCTGGGCCGGTTCGGATCGGTTGATGCGCTGTATGGCCGGCTGGATGAAGTGGAGTCGGACCGCCTGCGCTGTGCGCTGGCGGAGGCTCGGGAGCAGGTGTTGCGGAACCGATCCTTGGTGTGTTTGAAGTGTGATTTGGCCAGCGCGCCCGACCTGGACGCGTGTGTGCCCGGGCTGGAGAACCGCCGCCGGCTGCACGAGTTGTTTGAGGGTTGGGGATTCCGATCCCTTGCCGCGCAGTATGCCGAGGTGGAAGAACAGGGATCCCTGTTCTAGGTGGTGAGACACCGTGTTTCACCGCGTGTTTGTGGACCGAATGATTGTGGATTGGCCAAGAAAGCGTGGACACAAAATGAGTCGCTTGTTAGCGTCAACTTTGAAGCTTATGTCGTCGTCGCCCTGTGCCGGGAAGGCGTTGGTCGCGCTGCTGTTGCTCGTCGGCAGCCTTGCGTGCACGGCATCGGACGCCTATGTCGCCCAGGCAGATGAATACTCCGCCAGCGGCGCGCTCTTTGGTGACCAGGTCGAGGCGGCGGTCGCCGTCAGCCCCTCGGGCGGATTGTTGGTCTGGCAGGACAACTTCACGGATGGAGATGGCAGTGGCATCAGTGCGCGGCGGTTGGATAGCACGTTTTCCGGAGTGCTCTCCAGCTTCCGGGTGAATGTCAACGGGGCGGGGAATCAAAGCCGTCCCGAGGTGGCGATGCTGAGTGGCGGCGGGGCGGTGGTGGTTTGGGAAGGCATCGCCGGCGGGTCCGAGGATGTCTTTGCCCGCTTCTTCGTGCCCAGCAATAACAACCTGGTGGCGGTGACCGGGGACGTTCCCGTGAACTCCTACACGCCCGAACCCCAGGAAGACCCGGTCGTG
The DNA here is from genome assembly GCA_963751435.1 of uncultured Verrucomicrobiae bacterium. Lineage (GTDB taxonomy): Bacteria > Verrucomicrobiota > Verrucomicrobiia > Limisphaerales > DSYF01 > JALOTU01. Next base: position 69,484 of record CAVVUP010000031.1, read on the forward strand.
GCCGCGCTCGACAATGACGAATCCGTTGTGGTTTGGTCCAGCTACAACCAGACCCCGGGCAACATGAAGGATGTCTATTTCCAGCGCTTCTCCGGTACCGGGCAGAAGTTGGGCGGCGAGGTTCGCGTCAACCAGACCCTGACCCTCAATCAGCGCACTCCGGATGTGGTCCGGCTTCAGGATGGCCGGTTCGCCGTCGCCTGGATCAGCGAGTCCGCCTATTTGGCCGGAGGCACCAACCAGCTTTATGCGGTCGACGTGATGGCCCGGATCTACGACTCCGCCGGTGTGCCCCAGACTAATCAGTTCAAGATCAGCAGCACCACCAACGCCTGCGCCAATCCCAAGCTCGCCGCCAATGCCGACGGCGGCTTCCTGGTGACCTGGTCGCAGAAGGACACGCTGACTCGGGACAACAGTTGGGACATCCTCGCGCGCTCGTTCTCGGCCTCCGCCGAGGGCGGAACCGAGCGCATGCTCAACAGCTACCGATACGGCGACCAGTTTGGTCCGAAGCCCGCTTCGCTCGGGTCCGACTACTTCGTCATCTGGACCAGCTTGCGTCAGGACGGTTCGCACGAGGGTGTGTTTGGCCGGTTCCTCAAGCCCAATGGCCTTCCGGACGGCGACGAATTCCAGGTCAATACCACCTCGGTGAACAAGCAGATTCTACCCGACCTGGCGTCGGACGGCGGCACCCGTTTCCTGGCGGTGTGGTCCGGGTTCACCGGGGTCAGCGGCGGCTTTGACGTGTTCGGTCAGCGTTACGCCACCGTGCTGGATCCGCTGGTGGCTCCGGATCCACCTTATGTCTGGGCGCTGAGCGACAGCGCACTCAAGGTGTCCTGGCCCAGCTTGGCCGGGTTTGCCGTGGCAAATTACGAGGTCTATGCCAATGGAGCGGCCTCGCCCAGTGTGGCGACCACGAACAACTGGTGGACCGCCTCGAGCCTCGCACCCAACACACTCTACACCTTCCGCATCCGTTACACGTTGACCGATGGGCGAAGCTCGCCGATGTCCGGTCCCAGTTCTGGAACAACCTACGGCGCTTATGGCGACCTCACCTATTTCTGGGACGACACCGTGCCCGCGGACTGGCTGGTCCGTTATTGGGGCACCAAAATGTCCAACTGGCCGGATATGGACGCGGACTCAGACGGTGATGGCGCCTCGAACAAGGCGGAATTCCTGGCCGGGACCGATCCCAAGGATCCGGGCAGCGTTCTGCGGACGCGTCTGTCGCCGACGTCGCAGGGCTTTTATCTGGACTGGAACACCGAACCGGGACGGATCTATCAGGTGCAGCGCTGCACCGACTTTGTCCATTGGTCGGAGGTCGGTGGCCCCCGGTTTGCCGCCGGTGATGTGGATTCCGTGTATGTGGGCGGCCTGAATGCCGGGATGTTCAGGGTGATCCTGTTCCGGAACTGATTTCTATGTCGAGAGTTTTCAGAACGGTTTTTGCGGTGTTGGGACTGGCGCTGTTCGTCCAGTCAACCATGGCCTTTTCCCTCCTCGGACTGCAGGAGGAATACACCGAACAGGAGGCGCTGGGCTACGGTATCGAGTTCGGGCAAATCCCCCTGTGGCGCAACGGGGTGAAGAACATCGACGACGATTACCGCTGGAACACCAAGGTGGTGTATTACTCGTTTGATCCCGAGTTCACGTCCTACTTCGGCTCCAACGGCATCGTGGCCATTGACAAGGCCTTTGCCGTTCTGAACGGCCTGACCAATGTTTCGGTCTACAGTCCGAACCTGACCGAGTTTCCGCTCGAGGCCAAGGGGGCCAACTACACCGCCTCCGCGCTGGGATTGCTGGATCTCAAGAGCGTGACGCTCGAATTGATGATCGAGCACATGGGATTGGCGGATCCGGATTTCTTCGTCTGGACCCTGAGAAACCGGGCGCTGCCGCCCGGGGCCCAGTGTCCCAACTACGAGTATGGGGTGCTGCAGCGCAACTTCGATCCCATCACCCTGGCCCCGAGCGCCTATGTGAATGGCAACCTGTTCACCTACGTGATCGACGAGCTTTGCCCGGATCCCAGCGTCGCCAGCGCGGAGGAGGTGTTGGTCGATCCGCTCGCCACCTTCGGTTCTGCCGTGGCTTCCGGCTCGGCGAGCCTCGGGGAGTTCTGGCAGGGACTGACCCGGGACGACATCGGCGGGCTGCGCTATCTGCTGCGGACCAACAATCTCAACTGGGAGGCCACCCCGGCCGACGCCTTCATTTATGCCACGAACCAGACCCAGACGCTGCTCAACACCAGCAACCTGCAGGTGTTTGCCCAGCAAGCCCTGACCAACGATGCGGCGGCGCTCCAGACGCTGTGGCCCGGACTGGTCGTGCTGACCTCTTCGAACTACTTCGTCAACGTCGTCCAGACCAACGTGGTGGCTTACTACACCAATTACTACACCGATCCGATCGGAACCCCGCCCCATTTGGGGTTCCGCACCAACTACACCACCGCGGTCGAGACCCGCTACGTGCACACCTTCGAGAACGTTGTGACCAACGATGGGGCCTACAACTTCTGTGTTTATTCCCTGTTGACGACCAACATCGCGCCGTCCCCCTACCTGCCTCCGGGCAGCGGCTTCTCGATCACCAACGTGACCCTGCAGACCTTCGTGGACACGAACTGTGTCTCGGGCGGTTTCTACATCCTGCCCACCAACGTGTGCGCGTATCACACGATCCGCACGCAACTGACGCAGGTGGTCCTGTACACCAATTTTTTCACCAACACCTTTGCGACCAACATTGTCGCGCAAACCAACACGGCCAACACCAACGCGCTGGACTACTACGAGTACTCGCAGAGCCTCGTCACCTACTTCACCAACCAGATCCTGGTGGTCTGGCCGGTGTCCTGTCCCGACGGGATCACCTCCTTGTTCCAGGGGGTCGAGCGCATCCAGTTCATCCGCCGGGATTACGATTCGCTCCTGGGCCAGTTCTTCGAGCCGGTGGTCACCAACTTCACCCTCATCGAAGTCACCAACAACACCCGGGTGACCCGGCTTTTGGAGCGGACTGTGAACAGTCCGGACATCATCTTTGACGCCGACGATCTCAACACCGCCCCGGGATCGCTTCCGGTGAATTTCGCGGTGGCTCTCACGGAGCCGGACTTTGTGACCGCGACGAACGCCAACAACAACGGGCCGGGCACCATCACGCCCACCGCCCGCTTCACGTTCAACAAGGCCGGGCCGCTGCTGATCAATCTCGGCCCGGCGTTCATCACCGAAGCCACGGCCTTGCAGAGTTACCAGTGGGCCTCGTTCGACGGCACCACCAACCCACCCATCGTGTTCCCGGTCGGCACGGATCTGCTGTCGCTCGAGAACCAGGCCGTCCTCCAGATCACGACCCCGGATCAGGTGGTCGACGGGGCCTACCGCCTTCCTGATGCGACCAATGGAGCGGATTATCATTTCATGTTGGAGGCGGAGGGCGGGCAGACCCCCTATACCTGGTCTCTGATGCCCGGCTCCGCGCCCCCCGGCCTGAACGTTGCCAACAACACGACCAACCCACCCTCGGGGCGGGTCTTTGGCACCCCCACCCAGGTCGGCACCAACAGTTTCTGGATCCGATTAACCGAAACCGGCGCCCGCTACGTGGACCGGCCGTTCACCCTGATCGTCCATCCCTAGCCCAGGAGCCCCGACATCGAATGAGCACCTTGAGTTTGCTGAAACCCATCGGCCGAACGGCCGTCGCGAGCCTCCTGCTCTGTTCGTCGTCGTGGACGGCCCGGGCCGCGGTGGAGTCCTACATCAACAACGGTGTGGTCCAGGTGCCGCCTCAGAACCCTTCGGTGGTGCAGATTGACGCCACTAACTTCATCAACAACAACACTTTCACCGTCGCCCTGGGCAACGGCCTCCCCTACCAGACCTACAGCACCCGCAATTACACCAATCGGGGGACCATGACTTGCGATCTGGGCTTCCGCTTTCGCAACAACCCACCGTCGGGCGGCGATTGGACGTGGTCGGATAACTTCCAGAACACCGGCCTGATCTTGGCGGGGGTCACGGATGGGGGATTCTACTATGGATTCGACCTGCCCCGCATCCAGATCTACGCCACCAACGTGGTGATGCGGGGCACCAACATCGTCGGGCCCGACGGGTTGTTCCAGGCCAACGGCGATTACCTGGATTTCACCCGGAGTGCCATCCAGATGCAGAGTCCATCCACCGGTTTCGGGTTCACCAGCAGCGCGATTGGGGGGGTCTCGGACCAATACTGGGGCTTGCAGGCCACCAACAACCGCATCAATCCGGCTTCGCTCGAGCTTCCGCCGCCCACGACGCCCTACCATCAGATCACCGAGGCGGGGGCCTATTTCAGCACCTTTACCCAGCTCGTGCTTACCAACGGGGTGGGCTACACCCGGGATACCACGGTGGGATCCAACCGCACCGTCCAGGTCGCCTTCCTCAGCAACCCGAATCCCGCCTTCTCGAACAATGTCTATTTCTTCAGCGACACCATCGTGGTCGAGTGGATCTGGCAGACCGAGGACCCCTTGTCGGGCGCGGGCACGACCAACTACATGTATTTGTACGATGACCTGCCGGCCTACACGGGCACCAATTTCAGCCTGTTGACCAACTACGGCGCCGGTCTGCTGACGGCGCGTCCGGTCAATTACAGCTTCTATTTTGGCGGCCCCTACTTCTTCGGCACCCCCTGGCCGGTCAGTCCCCCCCAGGGCGTGCTGCCCAACGCGTTGGTCACCAACGATTACACCGCCTACAGCGCCGGCTTCAGCGCCGCGACCGTCGAGCCGACCGGATTGCCGGGCACCCCCAGCATCACCAATCTGCCCGGGCGCATCGAGTTCAACGCCGGCAAGGCGCTCAATCTCGAACTGGCCCGGGTGGCCGGTCTGAACTACCTGAAACTCTCCTCGACCAACCACTTCGTGGGCAGCGAGGGAGCCAAGATCCTGTCGGTGTATGCCGACCTGAACCTCCGTTCGACCAACGGGTCGCTGACCATCACCAATCTGCTGCTGCCCAAGGTTCCCCGGTTGGTGGGCGACGTGAACCTCTACAGCACCCGCTTCAGCCAGGTGGTTGGCAGCGTGACCAACGATTATCACGTGTTGTTTGTGCAGAGCCTGCTTGACACCGGCAGCCCGGCGCTGGTTCAGGACCTTCTACTTAACGCCTCGAACAGCATCTCGATCAGCGACGAATTCAACATCCTGCGCTCGATGTGGATCAACACGACCAACCTGACCTTGACCACCAACGGGCCTTCCGCCGACACACCGACGGGCGTCCTGCGGTTGACGTCGCCGGGGGTGGTGGACGACTCCGAGTTCCCGTTGCTCAAGAACCTGACCAACCACGGCATCATTTCCGTGCCGGACGCGATGTACCTGGGCTCGTCTGCCAAGCCCCTGCGATCGTTGGTGAATCACGGCCAGATCCTGACCGAGGGCGCTGTGTTTGAGGTTGAGAATTTCGACAATCCCGGCTTGATTTCCGGCGGGTCCGGCTCGCTCATCCTCAGCTCGACCGTCGCCGTGCTCACCAACGGATCCTTCCTGGCCACCAATGGCGACGTCTCGATTCATTCGGGCTCGTTGGTCATCAGCAACAACCTGCTGGTGGCGGGCCGCTTGCTCAGCCTGTCCTTGACCAACTTCATCGATGACGGCGGCTTGGCGGGCAGCAACTACTGGTCAACCGGCAACGAAGGGTTCCAGTTGCTGCATGCGCCGACGAATGGCGACCTGCTGGGCACCACCATTCGCAGTTCAATCGGCGCGCTCGTCGCCCCCCCAGCGGGAGGGATTATCTTGTGGGCCGCACAGGATCGTGGCCGTGTCACCGCCGGATTCACGAACAATGCCGCTCTGGGGCGCATCATTCTCGCAGGAGACACCAACAGCATCTACAGCTTCCAGCCGGTCTCGGGCTCGAACGCCCTCTACGTGGATTACATCGAACTCCAGGATTACACCACCAGCTTGGACGGCTTGGGCAACCTGCGCGGCCTGAGAGTCGAGCCCGGCATGAAGGTCTATTACGGCGACATCGTGGCCAACGGCGAGTCCATTGCCGAGCGGGTCAACGGCAAGTACGACGGACGCCTGGTCTGGGTGGCGGACTACGCCGGCATTTACAGCGGCACGAACGTCGTCTATCCGGATGGCACGACCAACCGGCTGAACCGCCCGCTGGTCACGAGTTGCAACCTGGATTCCGACGGTGATTGGCTTCCCAACTGCATTGACCCGGACCCGATCTTTGTGAGCGGCCAGATCAACCTGGCGGTAGCCCTGACCGGTCCGCCCGACTCTGCGCGGTTGACGTGGAACACCCTCCCGTTGGCCACCAGTGTTGTTGAATACAAGAGCGCCCTCGAGGACCCCTACTGGACTGCCATCTACACCAACGTGAGCACTGCGGTGTATGGCATCGAGCAGGACATTTGGTACGAGCCGGTGAACACTTCGAGCAGACGGTTTTACAGGGTCCAAGTGACCGTGCCTCAGCCGTGAGGCATCTGAACCGGCGAGCCAAGCCCGCGGGCCAGAGGCTGTGAAGACGATGCCCCGGTGGCAACATGATGATTGGATCAAGGATTTGATGATATGAGAGTGTCGACACACCGCTTCAAAGTGGGTCTTGACCCGGCTTGCCTCGCGCTGATGGCAGGCCTGCTGGTCTGCGGTCCTGCTGCGCTATGGGCTGCACCGGCCAATGACGACTTCGCCAACGCCGAGGCCATCCAGATCGTTCCAAACGTGAAAGCCGGGGCCGTGACGGGGTCCAACGTGGACGCCGGCGCCGAGGTGGGCGAACCGCCCCACGGAGGTTCCGACGCTTCCGCCTCGATCTGGTACACCTGGACAGCTCCGGTGGATGGCCTGTGCACCTTCGACACCTTCGGCAGTGGTTTTGACACCACGCTGGCGGTGTATGGCAGTGGCGCTTTGGATGCGCTTCAACTCCTGGCTGAAAACAACAACCTGGCCGCCGGCAATGAAGGTTCCTCCGTTCTACAACGACCTCTGGCTGTGCCTCAGAGCGGGGTCAAGCTCTACGTCCGCGCGGGTGTCACCTACAAGATCGCGGTGGATGGAGTGGCAGGGGCGACGGGCAACGTCACCCTGCGCTGGGGTTACCAGAACGCCGGTGTCTTCCAATTCACCTCCACCGAATACAAATACCTGGAAACAGAGTCCGGCGGCGTCATTTCGCCCAGCGTCGGACGCAGCATCAATGGCGCCCTGATCACCGTGACACGCCTTTTCGGCGGGAGCGGAAAGGTTGTGGTGGGCTTTCAGACTGTGGATGGCACGGCTGTCGCCGGCACGGACTACATTACCACCTCCGGAACGCTTGTGTTCGAGGACTTCGAACTGAGCAAGAGCTTCATCGTGCCGGTGCTTCATAACGAAGACGAGATTGATGACCTCGATTTTTCCGTCGAGTTGACCAACGTGGTCTTCCATCCCGGCGATGTCGGAGCCGTGGCAACAACAGTTCCACCGGTGGTGAACCCCGGCGGCACGAATGCGTCCGTGACGCTCGTCAACGTGGATTACGACCCCGAACAGCCCAAGGACGGCTTCCAGAACACCGTGTTCAGCTTTGAAAAGGCGGTCTATCGGACCATCGAGGGCGTTGGCACGGCGACGATCCATGTCATCCGCCGAGGCCACGCGGAAAACAAGGCGGTCAAGGTCAAGTATACCATCGACAGTGCTCCGCCGACCGCGAACAACACGGTCTACAACACATTCGCCCTGCAACCGGGTTCGGACTACGCCACGCCCGACGAAGATTTCGTGCATATCAGCGGCGAGTTGAATTGGGGAGGAAACGATTTCACTCCCAAGCCGATCACGATCACCATCACCAATGACGATTTGGTGGAGTTCAACGAAGACTTGGTGATCCAGTTGCATACGCCGGAAGACAACAATGACAGCGCAAGCACCACCATCAGCAGTCCAACGGGCAATCGGGCGCGGACCGGCCAATGCACCTTGACCATTCTCTATGACGAGCCGCCCGCGGGTTCGCTGGATCGCAACCACAATCCGGACAACAACGCCCTCACCAGCCCGCCCTATCTGGCCAATCCCGGCGCGAATGGTGCCGTTTACGCCATCGCGGTGCAACCCGACAACAAGGCCCTGATTGCCGGCAGTTTCACCGTCGTGAATGCCTTATCGCGCAAGTACATCGCCCGCATGAACACCGACGGGTCGCTGGATACCACTTTTAATCCCGGCACGGGGGCCAATGGATTCGTCACCTGCATGGACCTGGATTCCTCGGGTCGAGTGGTCATTGGCGGTGGGTTCACCTCGGTCAACGGCTCCCAGCGTTATCGGATCGCCCGCCTCAACAGCAATGGATCGGTCGACACCACCTTCAACCCGGGCGTGGGGGCGGATGGCGTCATCTGGTCGTTGGACGTCATCCGATCCACGGATCCCCTCGAGGATGGCAAGATCCTCATTGCCGGCGAGTTCCAGACCTTCAACGGGTCGGCTCGGAGTTATGTGGCCCGCTTGAATCAGGATGGATCTGTGGACCAGACGTTCAATCCCGGGTTGGGGCCGGATTGGGTCGTCAACGCGGTCGTGGGCACCCCGGATGGGAAGGTGTGGATTGGCGGCGGCTTTTACACCGTGGCCGGCAATCTTCTGCCCGGAGTGGCGCGGTTGAACTACAACGGGACGGTGGATCCGGCCTACGTCCCGGGGAGCGGGTTCGACGGGGAGGTGTTCGCGCTGGCCTTGCAGAACGATGGCAAGCTGCTGGTGGGCGGATTGTTCAACCAGTTCAGCGGCGTTCCCCGCCGCTGCCTGGCCCGGGTCAACGCCAATGGCTCGATCGATCCCACTTTCGACCCCGGGACAGGGGCGGACGACGTGATCTATCATGTCAGTTTCGTGCCGGGAGCCGTGCCGGTGGACGACGTCGAGGGCACCGACCGCATCTACATTGCGGGGCAGTTCAAGGAGTACAACCAGACCCGCCGGGTGGCCTTGGCGCGACTTTATGCCAATGGCACGGTCGACACCTCCTTCATTGATACGGCCTACAACCAATTCGCCGGCCTGCCGGATGAACGGGCCACCGATGCTCGAAAATACCTCCTCACGGTCGGCGTGCAGGGCAATGGAGATGTCCTGATCGGCGGCGGCTTCGACATGGTGGGCGGCGGTCGTGTCGACGCCGGCCTCACGCAGACGAATGTGGTCTACGACACCGAAACCTTCAGCCGGGCCGCCTACCGCCCACGCGCCAATTTCGCCCGACTGCTGGGCGGAGAAACCGTGGGTCCGGGTCAGATCCGTTTCGCCGAGGCGTCCTATGGCGTGGATGAGAATGATCCGACCGGCTACATCACCCTGGTCCGTCGGAACGGAACCTTGGGGTCCGTCACTGCCAAATTCACCACTGAGGCCCGCCCGCCCGGGCCGGGGGCGGCGGTCATTGACACCCACTTCGATTGTCTGGCGATCACGCCCACCTACGACTCGGCTCATGCGGCTGCCTGGATGCGCAGCGATGGCATCTACGGGCCCAACAACAACACACTCCCCGTCAACGACACCCTGGACGATATCCGGGTCCCGATCATCCCCAACACGCTGGTGGACGGGAACCGTGCGTTTGACATGAGCCTGAGCGTTCCCTATCAGGCCGACGCCTTCTTCCTGGGCGGCGAGAACATTCCGACCGGGTTTGCCCTGGGTGGGGACGGGGCATCCACCGAGATTCTGGACGACGATTTCACCCCGGGCGTTCTGGGTTTCAGCAGCCCCACCTACACCATCAGTGAGGATGGGGGTAGCGCCCAGATCACCGTCACCCGTACCAACGGGACCGCAGGCGCCGTCTCCGTCCGCTACGAAACGCTCAACGAACCGCCTCCGTCAGCCAGCACCCCTGCGGACTACGCGTATCGGCTGCAGGTGCTGAATTTCCTGGATGGCCAGGTGTCCAAGACTTTTCCAATCCCGATCGTCAACGACACGGCCCTCGAGCAGGACGAACCGATCCACCTTCGGCTGTTCGAACCCACCGGCGGCGCAACGGTCGGGTTGACCAACGCCACCCTGACCATCATTGACAATGACTATGCCAATGGGCGCGTGAGGTTCACCTCGGCGACCTTCGCCACCAACGAAAGCGCGGGGTCCGCCGTGATCACCCTGGAGCGCAGCGGCGGCAGCGTGGGCACGCTCGAGGTCACCTGCTCCACCGGCCCGGGGCCTTCCGACCCGGCGGTGAATGGTGTCGATTACATCGGGGTCACCAACACTTTCACCTGGGCCAACAACGAGTCCGGCATCAAGTCATTCAACATCCAACTCCTGCCCGACGACCTCATCGAGCCGGACAAGACGGTTTCCCTGCGCTTGAGTGTTCCGCGGGTCAATGGTGTGTCTGACGCCAACGCCCAAGGCAGCCCGTCCAACGCCGTCTTCACCATTCTCAACGACGACTTGCGCGGCACCGTGGGCTTCAGCACGGAAACGTTCCTGGTCAACGAGAATTCCGGCCAGGCGCTCATCACCGTGGTGCGTCAGGGCGGCAGCGCCGAGTCCATCACCGTCGATTACTCCGCCACCAGTCCCACCCCGGGCGGTCGCTTCGACCCGGTCTCCGGCACGCTCACGTTCGGACCCGGCGTGGTCAGCCGATCGTTCCTCGTGACGGTCAACGATGACGCCTTGGTCAACGGCAACCTGGCGGTGGCCTTGAGCCTGGCCAATGCGAATCCGGCCAAGGGTCTGGGCGAGCCTTCCAGCGCCCAGTTGACCCTCATCGACAATGAAACCTACAACGAACCTCCGGGCAACCAGGACACCACGCTGAATGCCTCGACGGGCTTCGACAACACCGTCTTCGCCCTCGAACTCCAGCCGGACGGCGACATTGTGGCCGGCGGCGCCTTTGAAGTCGTCAATGGCATTGCGCGCAACCGCATTGCCCGTCTCAACAGTGACGGAACCCTGGACCTGGGATTCGGCACCACCACCGGCGGGGCAAATGACGCGGTGCAGGCCATGGATCGACAGAGCGACGGCCGGATCCTGGTGGGCGGCAGTTTCACGACGTTCAACGGGGCCAATCGTTCCCGCATCGCGCGCCTGAATCTGGATGGCACCACGGACATGGGGTTTGATCCCGGGTCGGGTGTGGACGGAACCGTCTTTGCCGTGGCGGAAAGCAGTGTCAACGGCACCCGCCGGTTGCTCGCAGCCGGCGCGTTCACGGTCGCCGATGGCGCGCCGCGCGCCCGCATCGCCCGCTTTCTCGACAATGGTGAGCTGGACGTTTCCTTCCAGCCCGGCGCGGGCGCCAACGGAGCCGTCTATGCCCTGGCGGTGCAGCCGGACGGGAAGATCCTGGTGGGCGGAGAATTCACCCAGTTTAACGGGGTTAACCGGTCGGGCATTGCACGGCTCAATTCGGACGGGTCGTTGGATCTGGCCTTCACTCCGTCGTGTGATGGGGTCGTGCGCGCGATCGCGCTCCAGAACGACGATCGCATCCTGGTCGGCGGCACCTTCACCCAGGTGAATGGCGCGCCCCGCACGCGTCTGGCGCGGCTCTTCTCCGACGGTTCCCTGGATGCCACCTTCGAGCCTGGCACGGGCCCCAACGGCACGGTCCGCACCCTCGTCGTCCAGGGCGACACCCGCATCTTGGTTGGGGGCGAGTTCACCATGGCCAGCGGGGTGACGCGGGGCGGCCTCACACGCCTCAACCCGGATGGGAGCGTCGATCCAACCATCAACTTCGGCTACGGCGCCAATGGCTTTGTTGCGGCCATCCTCTCTCAGCCAAACGATGGGCGCATTGTCTTGGGCGGGGGCTTCACCGAGTACCGACAAGCAACCGGCGTTGCGCTTCACCCGCGTTTATGGCGGTTCGTTCAGTGGCTCGGGCAGCTTCGAGTTCACCCAGGCCGGGTATTCTGTGGACGAGAATGGCACCAACGCGGTGGTGACGGTGCGCCGCCGGAACGGCACCAGCAACTCCGGGGCGGGCGCTGTCTCCATCACCCTCACAACGGCCAACGGCACCGCCGTGGCGGGCGTGAATTACGTGGGCGTCACCAATACGCTCGTTTTCGCCGAGGGCCAGGTGTTCCAGGACGTCCTGGTGCCCATTCTCGACGACAACATCATCAACACGGACCGCACCGTCAACCTGGCGGTCTCGAATCCCCAGCCGGCGGGCGTGGCCGGCATTGCCAACCAGCCCTTCGCCGTCCTCACCATCGTCAATGACGACAGCGGCGTGAGCTTCCTGTCCCCGGCCTACACCCGCAGCGAGGCGGCGGTCGATGGCAAGGCCATCATTGACTTGATCCGCAGCGGAAGCACGGTGGGGGCCGTTTCGGTCCTCTTCAGCACCACCACGAATTTCGGGACCGCGGTGCCGGGGGTGGACTACACCCCGACCAGCCAGACGGTGGGCTTTGGTGATGGGGAAACCTCGAAGACGGTCTTCGTGCCGATTTCTGACAACCAGCAGCGGGATGGGGATCGGACGGTGGGTTTGGTGCTCAGTTCGCCGGTTGGGGCGCTGTTGCAGGCGCCCTTGACAGCGCTGCTGACCATCCAGGACGACGAGCAGTTCACCGGCTTGCCGCCGAACGACCGGTTCGCAAATGCCCAGGCCATCACCGGCCAGAAGGGTTCTGTCAGTGGTTCCAACGTGGGCGCAACGGCCACCCCCAACGAGCCCGATCACGGCGGCCTCACCGCGTCCCGGTCGATCTGGTATGAATGGACCGCCCCGGCGGATGGCCTGGTGGTGGTCGACACCCTCGGAAGCGAGTTCGACACGACCCTGTCGGTTTACACGGGTGACAACCTGGCGGCGCTGCAGCGCGTGGCCAGCAATGATGATTTCGACCAGGGCCCGAATCCAACCGTCAGCCTCCGGACCAGTGGCGTGAGATTCTACGCCTACGAGGGGCAAACGTACAAGATTGCCGTGGACGGACGGGCCGAGGGCAACGTGGTGCTCAATTGGGCCTACAACATGGCCGGGCTGTTCCAGTTCACCGCGTCGACGTTCACCTGCGCGGAAACCGAAAGCACCATACTCAATGTCACAACGGCCAGCAGCACGTCGGGCGCGTTGATCACGGTCACCCGCCTGTTTGGAGCCCGGGGACGCGTCCGGGTGTTCTACGCCACGGTCGCGGGCAGCGCGCGTGAGGGCGAGGATTATTCTGGCGGTGCGGGGACCTTGGTCTTCGAGGATTTCGAGCTGAGCAAGAGTTTCATCATCCCCGTGGTGAACAACGCGGCCAAGGACCAAAGCCGCACCTTCCAGGTCACCCTCACCGGGGTGGCCCTGGATTCAGCCGACCAGGGCGTGGGGATCGGAGATCCGCAACTCAATCCCGACCTCAGCCAGGCCACGGTGACCATTCTCGACATCAACGAGTGGCCCGGCGGTTCGCCGCCCCCCCCTCCCTATGCGATTTTCAACGTTGAACGAAGCTACCTGCGCACCACCGAAGGCGTCGGCGTCGTCCGCGTGGGCGTGCGGCGCACCGGGGTGGGGGCCCTGTCCTGCAGCGTTCGCTACACCATTGACAGCATTCCACCCACGGCAGACAACGACATTTACCATACGTTTCCACTTCAGCCCGCTTCGGACTACGCCACCCCAGGCGAAGACTTTACCCATGTGACCGGGCAACTGTCCTGGGGCGATAATGACTATACCCCGAAGTACATCGACATCCCCATCGCCAACGATGATCTCGTCGAGTTCAACGAGGACATGCTGATTCAGTTGCACACCCCACTTCCGCAGCCCAACACCACGGTGGGCATGGTCGGCGAGGCGAACCTGACCATCCTGTTCGACGACCTGCCCGCAGGCTCCTTGGATCCGGCTTACAATCCGGACAACAACCCGCTCACTTCGCCACCGCAAATGGGTAATCCGGGGGCGAACGGGGCGGTGTACGGCATCGCGCTGCAGCCGGACGGCAAGGCCGTCCTCGTGGGCAGCTTCTCCGTCGTCAATGTGGTCGCCCGGAACCACATCGCCCGGATGAACACGGATGGGTCGCTGGACACCACCTATGATCCAGGCACCGGCGCGAATGGCTTGGTCACGTGCGTGGATGTTGGTCCGGACGGCAAGGCCGTGATCGGCGGGGCGTTCACCTCGATCAATGGTCAACAACGTTACCGGATCGCCCGCCTCAACGCCGATGGTGCCCTGGACACCTCGTTCAACACCGGGGGAGGCGCCGATGGCATCGTGTGGTCCGTGGACGTTCTGAACAGCGGGAAGGTCCTGATCGCCGGCGCCTTCCGGACGGTCAACGGGTTCCCCCGCAATTTCGTGGCGCGGCTCAACAGCGACGGGTCCGTGGACGAAACCTTCGACCCCGGCAGCGGCCCGGATGCCTACGTCAATGCGGTGATCGGCACACCCGGCGGCGAGGTTTGGATTGGCGGGGCCTTCACTTCGGTGGCGGGCAACCTCCTGCCCCACGTGGCGCGCCTGGATTCCTCGGGCGTGGTGCAACCCGCTTACGTTCCAGGCTCCGGATTCGATGGCGAAGTCTTTGCCTTGGAACTGCAACTGAATGGGCAGTTGTTGGTCGGTGGCAACTTCAGACAGTTCAACGAAGTGCCCCGCCGTTGCCTCGCCCGGGTCAATCCGGATGGGTCCCTGGATGCCGGCTTCGACCCCGGCAATGGTGCCGACGATGTGATCTACGAAATCGCCTATGTGGCGGCTGCCGTTCCGGTGGACGAAGGCCTGGGCACGGATCGCATCTATGTCGCCGGCCAGTTCCAGCAGTTCAACCAGACCCGGCGTGTGGCGCTGGCCCGCCTCTACTCCAATGGCACGGTCGATACCTCTTTCCTCGACACGGCCTACAATCAGTTCGCCGGCCTGTGCAATCCCAACGCCACCGACCCCAGGAACTACCTCTTCTCGGTGGTGGCCCAGCCGGATGGCGATGTCCTCATCGGCGGCGGCTTTGCCCGGGTCGGCGGCGGACGCCTCAATCCCAGCGTCCAAACCTTTGTCAATGACACCATCGCGCAAACCCGCGCGGCTTACCGGCCGCGGGCCAATTTCGCGCGCCTGTTGGGGGGGGAAACTGTCGGGCCGGGCCAGATCCTGTTCCCGCAGGTTCAGTACCGGAGCGGCCGAGGGTTTCACGAATGCCTATGTGACGTTGCTTCGCAGGAACGGCACCTTGGGACCGGTCTCCGCCGTCTTCACGACCGTCGCACGCCCGTCCGGGCCCGGCGCGGCGGTCATCGGGACGGACTTCCAATGCCTGGCGTTCAATCCCGTCTTCACCACCAGTTGGGCCCTCACCTGGATGCTCAGCGATGGACTGTCGGGCACCAACAACAACACGCTCAACGTGAATGGCGCCTTCCAGAACAGCACTCTCGATGACATCTATATTCCGATCATCCCCAACGGGGTGGTGGACGGCAATCGCGCTCTGGACATGAGCCTCACGCTGCCGTCCCAGTCGGACGAGCTGTACCTGGGCGGCGAGAACATCGCCACCGGGGTGGCCCTCGGACGATCGGCGGCGGCAACCGAGATTTTCGACGACGATTATACGCCGGGCGTGCTCGGCTTCAGCAGTCCCACCTACAGCATCACAGAAAATGGCGAGTCGGTCCTCATCACCGTCACCCGCACCAACGGCACCGCCGGGGCAGTCAGCGTCCGGTATGAAACCATCAATGGCACCGCGACGGCCCCGGCCGATTACACCGCCACGGTGGGAAGACTGGATTTTTACGACGGCCAGGTGTCAAAGACGTTCTCGATCCCTGTCGTCGATGACACCGCGCTGGAACCGGATGAGACGGTCCAGGTGCGCCTCTTCAGCACCACGGGGGGAGCGACCATTGGCGTGACCAACGCCGTGGTGACCATCATTGATAATGACTACGCCAATGGCCGGGTGGCGTTCACGTCGACAACCTACGCAACCAATGAAAGCGCCGGCAGCGCCCTCATCACCGTGTCCCGCAACGGCGGCAGTGCCGGCACGCTTGCCGTCACCTGCTTCACCGCCGCCGGTCCCACCAACGCGGCCTCGAACGGCGTTGACTACTTTGGCGTCACCAACACGCTGGTTTGGGCCAACAACGAGTCCGGCACCAAGTCCTTCACCATCCCGCTGGTCGCCGATGCCGCGATCGAGCTGGACGAAACCGTTTCCTTGCAGGTTTCCAACCCGCTCGTCAACGGCGTGCTGGATACAAATGCCTTGGGCAGCGTCGCCAATGCCGTGCTCACGATTCTGAACGACGACCTCCGGGGCGCTGTTTCCTTCAGTGCCAGCGGCTACATCGCCAACGAGAATTCCGGTCAGGCGCTCGTTGCGGTCTCCCGCAAGGGGGGCAGTGCCGAATCCATCGCCGTCAACTTCGCCGCCTCCTCCTTCGAGGCGGTCGCCGGCGTAAACTTCGTCCCCACCAACGGAACCCTCAACTTCGGTCCCGGCGAGGTCAGCCGGTCGTTCCTGGTGACCCTGCTGGACAACAGCCGCGTGGACGGCAACCTGCGCGTGGCGCTCAACTTGTCCGGCGCAACGCCCTCGGAGGCCCTGGTCAACCCATCGAGTGCCTACCTCACCATCGTGGACGATGAAAGCTTCAATGAACCCCCCGGCACGGTGGACACCACCTTGAACTCCTTGCTGGGCTTTGACGGCGCCGTCTTCGCCGTCGGGCTTCAGCCGAACGGAGACATTGTGGCGGCGGGTGATTTCGCCAAGGTCAATGGCATTCCCCGCAGTCGCATCGCCCGTTTGAATGGCGACGGCTCACTGGACCTCGGGTTCGGCACGACTGTGGGAGGCGCGGATGGTGCCATTCGCGCCCTGGATCTCCAAAGCGACGGGCGCATTCTGGTCGGCGGCAGTTTCACCTCGATCAATGGCATTCCACGTTCGCGCATCGCCCGGTTGGACTTTGATGGGACCAGCGATTTGAGTTTTGACCCGGGCTCCGGCGTGGATGGACCGGTGTTCGCCGTGGCGGAGAGTTCGGTGGACGGCACCCGGCGGGTGTTGGCGGCAGGCGCCTTCACGACCGCGGATGGCGCGTCCCGGCGGCGCATTGCCCGCTTCCTGAACAACGGCGAATTGGACAGCACCTTCCAACCCGGCGACGGCGCCAATGGGATCATCTATGCCTTGGCGGTCCAGTCCGACGGCAAGATTCTCATCGGCGGCGACTTCACCCAGTATGCGGGCGTCAGCATCCAACGCATCGCACGCCTGCACCCGAATGGATCCCTGGATCTCACGTTCAATCCCGGGACCGGTTGTGATGCGGCTGTCCGCGCCATTGCGCTGCAAAGTGACGACCGGATCCTCATCGGAGGTTCGTTCACCCAGTTCGGCGGCACCAACAGCGTCCGGTTGGCCCGCCTCCGGGCCGATGGTTCAAGGGATGCCAGCTTCCAACCCGGCGTGGGGCCGAACGACACGGTTTACACCCTGGTGGTGCAGGACGACACCCGCATTCTCGTTGGGGGTGAGTTCACCGAAGCCAGTGGTGTCACCCGCCGCCGCCTGACCCGCCTTAACCCGGATGGGACCGTTGATCCAACCATCAACTTCGGCTACGGCGCCAACAGCTATGTCTCGGCCATCGTGTCTCAGCCTTGGGATGGACGCATCGTGCTGGCGGGCGGTTTCACCGAGTATGACAACCAGCCGGCGGCGCGTCTGACGCGCATTTACGGCGGCTCCGTGAGTGGTTCGGGTAATTTCGAGTTCGCCCAGGCCGGTTACACGGTCAATGAAAACGGCACCAACGGCCTGATCACCGTCCGCCGTCGCAACGGCACCAGCGGCGCGCCGTCCGGGAACGTGTTTGTCACCTTCAGCACCTCGAACGGCACCGCCGTGGCCGGTGTGGATTACGCCGCCGTCACCACCAACCTCACCTTCCCCCCGGGCGAGACCTTCCGTGATGTCCTGGTGGCCGTCACCAACGACATCCTCATCAATGCCGACCGGACGGTGAACCTGGCCCTGTCCAACCCGCAGCCGCCCGGCGGCCCGCGCCTCGGCAACCAGCCGTCGGCGGTCTTGACCATCGTGAACGATGACAGTGCCGTCAGCTTTGCGTCCGCCGCCTACACGCGCAGCGAAGCCACCCTCGACGGGAAGGCCCTCATCGAGGTCGTGCGCTTCGGCAGCACCGTGGGACCCGCCTCGGTGGATTTTGCCACCACCACCAACGGGAGCACGGCCATGCCGGATGTGGATTACACCCCCGTCAGCCAGACGGTGAACTTCCTGAGCGGCGAGTCCTCGAAGACCGTGTTCATTCCCCTCTTCGACAATGCCCTGGCCGACGGGAACCGCACGGTCAACATGCTGTTGGACAACCCCTTGGGGACCCTCTTGCTGGCACCGTCGACGGCCGTGCTCACCATCGAGGATGACGAGCAATTGCCCGGACAGTTGTCCTTCCTCACCAATACGTTCGCGGTGGCCGAGGATGGCCTGAATGCGGTGCTGACGGTCATCCGCACCAATGGCAGCTCGGGCACGGTGTCGATCCAATACGCCACCACCAACGGCACCGCCTTCGCACCGGACGATTATGCCGTGACGTCGGGTGTATTGACGTTCGCCGACGGCGAAACCAACAAGACGCTTCTGGTGCCCATCGTGGATGATCCGCAGGTGGAACTCGAAGAAACCTTCCAGGTGCGGTTGAGCCTTCCCACCGGCGGCGCCACTCTGAGCGGATCCCCGCTGGCCACCGTGCGCATTCTGGACAACGACGTCGGCATCGGATTCTCCTCGGCCTCCTACGTGGCCGCAGAGAGCGATCCCTTCGTCACCATTGCCGTGCTGCGGATCAGCGGCACCAATGGCACCGTCCGCGTCAATTATGCCACCAGCAACCTGACCGCCCAAGCAGGCCCGCCGGGGGGCGACTACGTGAGCATCACGAATGGCACCCTGAGCTTCGCGCCGGGCGAAACCCTCAAGACGTTCAATGTCAACCTGCTACCGGACGACGAGGTCGAGGGAGACCAGTCCTTTGCCGTGCTCCTGAGCAACACCAATGCGGGCGTTCAACTGTTCCAACCCAACGCCACCGTCACCCTCCTGGATGACGACGCAGGGTTGCTGCTCGCTACCAACACTTACACCATCAATGAGTTCGAAACCAACCTGCTGGTCACCGTCGTCCGCACCAACTCCAACGTCGGCGTCGTGACCGTGAATTTTGCCACCACAAACGGAACAGCCAGGGCCAACGAGGATTACCTGCCGGTCAGCGGCCTGCTGACCTTCGAGGAAGGCGAACTGGTCAAGACGTTCCTGGTGCCCGTCATCAACGACACCGCGGTCGAAGGCGAAGAGACGTTTGGCATCAACCTGTTCAATCCCACCGGCGGCGCCCAGTTGCGCACCCCGGCCACCGCCACGGCTCACATCATCGACAACGACGCAGGCTTGAGCTTCTCGGCCCCCACGTATGCGGTGAACGAGAATGGCGTGTTTGCCAACATCACCGTGGTGCGCACCGGTGTGAGCAACAGCACCGTTTCGGTCAATTACTCCACCGCCAATGGCACGGCCACGGCCGGACAGGATTATGTGGCCACCTCGGGCACGCTGGTGTTCGCCACCAACGAGGTGAGCAAGACCTTCAGCGTCGAGATCACCGATGACACCCCGGTCGAGATGGACGAAACGGTGATCCTGACCTTGCTCAATGCCACGGGCCAGGCTTCCGTGGTCACGCCCTCGTCGGCCGACCTCACGATCATCGATAACGACGGCAGTCTCATCATCGGCGCGGGCGCGGCGTTCTTCAGCCCCGGCGGGGAGAATGGCCCCACGAATTCAGCCGTCGATCCCGGCGAAACCGTGCGACTTTGGTTCGCCTTGCGCAATGTGATCGGCGACCCCACCACCAACCTGGTGGCCACGTTGCTGGCCACAAACGGAGTCACGCCCTCGACCACGAACAAGATCAAGACCTACGGTGCCCTCACACCCGGTGGCGCTTCGGTTTCGCGGGACTTCACCTTCACCGCCAACGGCACCAACGGCGGGCGCATCAAGCCGACGTTCCAATTGAGTGATGGCACCGCGGACTTGGGCCAGGTCGAGTTCCAGTTCTCGCTGGGCACCGCTTCCGCAACGTTCACCAACCCGGCGGCCATCACCATCCCGTCTCTCGGCAGCGCCACGCCCTATCCGTCCACCATCGCCGTCTCGGGTCTCGAGGGGGTCATCTCGTCCACCAGCGTCACCCTGAGCAACCTGCACCACGCCAGCCCTGCGGACATCGACATGCTCCTAGTCGGGCCCACCGGCGCCAAGGCGGTCCCCATGTCCGATGTCGGCGGCACGGCGTCCATTACCAATGTCACGTTGCAACTTGCGGACGCCAACACCAACACGCTGTCCACCGTCGTCCCGCTGGTCTCCGGGGCCTTCAAGCCAGCGAACAACCTGTTGGGAGACGCTTTCGCGGCGCCGGCGCCCACCGGGCCCTACACCAACGCCAGCTTCAGCGTGTTCAGCAATTCCGTTCCGAACGGCACCTGGTCGCTTTATGTGGTGGATGACCTGAACCTGCTGTCCGGTGGAGTTGCCGGCGGTTGGGCCTTGAACTTCCAGGTCATCGGACTCATCCCGTCGGTCACCGACCTGGCCCTGTATGGCACCGTCACTCCTCAACCCGGCGTGCTCGGCAGCAATCTCACGTATCAACTCACCGTGACCAACCATGGCCCGTCCGTGGCGACGAACGTGATTCTGACCAACAGCCTGCCCATCGGTGGGGAACTGGTTTCCGTATCGTGGTCCTTGCCCACGAACCAGGCATCCTGGAACACCAATACTCCGGGTGTCGTCATCGCCGCGATCACCACCAACCTGGTCAAGGACGCCTCCGCCACCCTCACCGTCGTGGTGCGTACGACCAAAGACGGAATCGCCACCAGCCAGGCCGGTGTGAGCGGAGGACAGTCGGATCCCAATCTCGCCAACAACGCTCTAACCCTTGCTTCGGATGTGAAGCTCCCGTCGGCCGACCTGGCCATCCTCGAGCTGCGGGATGAGCCCGATCCGGTGTATCCCGGGGGTCTGTTGGTTTACTCGATTACCGTGAACAATATCGGGCCTTCCGACGCGTCCGATGTGATGATTACCAACACGCTACCTGCCGAGGTGCAGTTCGATTCGGCTGTGCCCCCCGGTTACTTCCTGCAGGGCGGCAAGGTGATCTTTACCAACCTGGGGAACCTGGGGACCGTGCTGAGCGGATCGAATGTTGTGGCCAGCGTGACGGTCAAGCCTCTGACGGTGGGCACGCTGACCAATACGGTCAGCGTCACCTCCAGCCTGCCCGATCCACTCAAGGGCAACAACTCCGCCTCGGTGAAGACTGTCGTGATCCAACCCGGCCTGATTTACTCGTTGGGCGGCGGCTCGCTCATCCTGAAATGGCCCACGAACGCCTCCGCCTATAGCCTGGAGTGCACCACCAATCTGGCGGCCCCCACCGTCTGGGTGTCACTCCAACCCACCAGCACCACCAACGGGGATTATGTATTCTCAGTCTCGACCACCAATGGCAGCAAGTTCTTCCGGCTCAGGAAACCGTGACCCCTTGGCCTGTCGGAAGCAGGTCGGTCATTGGAATCAATTTCGCGTGAACCCTGCCGGGTTCACCGGTGAATGAATGTGATTATGAAGGTGAACTTTCTTAGGCAGTGGAACCGGGTCGGCTGGACGTGCCGGCTGCTCGGTTTCTTGTGGCTGGGCACGGCGGCCGGCGCGCAGGCGGGCATCGAGGACCTCAGCGCGTCCGCACTCACCCAGATCCAATCCCTGCTCAACGACAAGACCAACCGCACGCCCGCCCAGCTCAAACTGGATTCCCACCTCCTCTACGCGGGCCGGCAGGCCGCGGGCCTTCCCGCCGCCCCGGGCGTCCCCACACTCGCCTTGAGCGGCTTGGTGCGGGTCAATGGCCGCGTCCGGGTGGATTTCGACGCCACCGTGACGCCGGATCTCCTCGATGAGATCGTTCAGCGCGGGGGAACCGTGCGATCGAGCGCGCCCCAGTTCCGCTTCGTGCAGGCAGACGTCCCCCTGGATCAGCTCGAATCGCTCGCCCAACGAAGCGATGTCTCCTTTATCCGCCGGGAAGTTCGCGCCCTGACCAGCGTGGGCGCGCTCACCACCGAGGGCGATACGACCCATCGGGCCGCCGAGGCGCGCGGGTTCTTCGGTGTCAACGGCACCGGAGCGAACGTGGGCGTGCTTTCCGACAGTGTGGATTATTACCAGCAATCCCAGGCCAGCGGGGATCTGCCGGCGGACCTGGTGATTCTGCCGGGGCAGGACGGCATCCCGGGATCAGGGGAAGGGACGGCGATGCTCGAAATCGTGCACGACCTGGTGCCCGGCTCGGGTCTCTATTTCGCCACCGCGTTCGGTGGGGTGGGGGGATTCGCCCAGAACATCATCAACCTGCGCCAGGCCGGTTGCGACGTCATCGTGGACGACGTCTTCTATTTCAACGAGTCGCCCTTCCAGGACGGGCCGATCGCGCAGGCGGTGAACCAGGTGACGGCCAACGGGGCGCTCTACTTCAGCTCGGCAGGCAATGAGGGCAGTGTGACCAAGGGCACCTCGGGCACGTGGGAGGGCGATTTCGCCGACGGCGGCGCGGTCAGCGCCCCGGTGGACGGACGCGGTGGGGTGGTGCACAGCTTCGGGGCCAATACCTACAACACCATCACCCAACCCGGCTTTGCCGTGAATCTGTTCTGGGCCGATCCGCTCGGCCAGTCCACCAACGATTACGACCTCTTCGTGCTGGACGAGACCGGACAAAACGTCATCGACAGCTCCACCACGGTCCAGAACGGCACCCAGGATCCTTATGAAATCGCCGCCTCGACCGATGCCGGACAGCGCGTGGTGGTGGTGAAAGTCAGCGGCGACGCCCGCTACCTGCATGTGGACACCTTGCGCGGCAAGATGACCGTCGTGACGACGGGCACCACGAAGGGACACTCCGCCGCGCAGGAGGCCTTCTCCACCGCCGCGGTGGACGTCGCCACCGCCTACCCCAACCCCTTCACCGGCGGAGCGGTCAACCCAGTCGAATCCTTCAGCAGCGATGGACCGCGACGGATGTTCTATGCGGCCGACGGGACGCCTTATACGCCGGGAGACTTCTCTTCCACAGGCGGCATTGTGCGGCAGAAGCCCGACATCGCCGCCGCCGACGGGTGCCAGACCACGGTGCCTGGTTTCGATCCGTTTTACGGCACCTCCGCCGCGGCGCCCCATGCGGCGGCGGTTGCCGCTTTGCTCAAGTCCTACAATCCTCAGCTCAACCCCCAGGACGTGCGCGGCCTGCTCGAATTGACGGCGCTGGACATCGAAGCCCCCGGTGTGGATCGCGATTCCGGTGCCGGTATCGTGATGGCCTACCAGTTGTTGGACGTGGCGCCTTCCGGGGCCAACCTGGTGGTGGCCACCAATTACCTCGACGGCGGGAACGGGAACGGCCTGGCCGATCCGAACGAGTGCAACAACCTGCGCGTCGTGCTGGCCAACCGCGGCGGATTCGGCGTCACTAACATCCAGACCACCCTCTCCACCACCACGCCGGGCGTGATCATCACCAGGTTCGAGTCGTCCTATCCCGACGTGCCCGGCGGCCAGGAGCGGACCAATACGGTGGCCTTCCAGTTCAGCACCTCCGACTCCTTCATCTGCGGCTCGTCCATTGACTTCGCCCTGTCCATCAAGTCGGATCAGGTGGCCACCACCAACTTCTTCTCGCTGTCCACCGGCCAGCCGGGCGTTGTCCGGCGTTACGACAACAGCATCCCGGTGCCGATTCCCGATGGATCATCGGTCGGCGCCCAATCCGACATTGTGGTTTCCAACTTCCCCACGGCGCTGGTCAAGGCCGTCGTGGCTCTCCACATCACCCACACCTGGGACGCGGATTTGCGCATTCAGTTGATCTCGCCCAACGGCGTCACCAATACGCTGTCCGCCAACAATGGCGGTTCGGGCAACAACTACGGCACGGGTTGCACGGATGCCCAGCGAACGACGTTCAACGACAGCGCCATCCAGCCCATCAGCGCCGGTGCACCGCCGTTTGTGGGATCCTACCGGCCGGATCAGGCGCTGGTGGTGTTTTCGGGATTGTTGCCTGACGCGATCAACGGAAGCTGGAAGCTGCGCGTGGTGGATGAAGTCGGCCTGGATGCCGGTATCCTGCAATGCTGGTCACTCTTTCTCACCACCAGCCAGTGCCTGGATGGCGGCGGCTCCTGCCCGGGCAGCGACGTGGCCGTGGGCATCAGGGATTTCCCCGATCCTGTGGAGCGGGGGAGCAACCTCACCTACACCATCTCCATCACCAACCACGGACCCCGGTTGGCCAAAGGGGTGATCATGAGCCAGCAATTCAACCCGCCGAACAGCGTCGATTTTGTTTCACTTTCGGTTTCCCAGGGCACCATCTCCCACGGCGGCGGGGTCGTCACCGCCAACCTCGGCAATCTCGGAGTGGGCGCCGTGGCCACCGCCACCGTGCGCGTCCAACCCAACCTCGAGGGCCAGCTCAGTTCCCAGGCTAGCGTCTCCGCAGTGTCGGATGTGGACTTCAACCCCGCCAACAACACTGCCACGGCGGTGACGCGTGTGGATCCACCACTGGCGGAGTTGGCGCTCGCGTTCTCCGACACCCCCGATCCAGTGCTCCAGGGGGGCGTGCTCACTTACACCACCTCCGTGACCAATAACGGACCCTCGATTGCAACCGGCGTCATTGTCACCAACCAGTTGCCGCCCAGCGTCGTTTACCTCGGCGCGGTGGTGTCCCAGGGTTCCGTAACCGTCGACAACAATCTGGTGACCTGCGTCCTGGGTTCCTTGGTCAAGGGGGCCAAGGCCACCCTGTCGGTGTCCGTGCGGCCCCTGGCCAACGGTACCATCGTCGCATCCGCAGGGGTCACCTCCGACCGCAAAGATCCCATCCCCGCCAACAACACCGCCACCGCACAAACGGTGGTCGGTCCGGCGACGGATCTTGGACTCGGCTTCGACGTGGTTCCCGCGTCCGTGGTGTTGGGGAACGATTTTACCAACTCGATCTGGATCACCAACTTCGGGCCGAGCACCGCCTCCGGCGTGGTGGTGAATCATCTGTTGCCGGCGGGCGCAACCGTGGTCAGCAGCAGCACGAGCCAGGGTTCACTGCTCGTGAGCAACAACGCGGTCATCGCCAGCCTCGGCAGCCTCAGCAATGCCGCCACCGCCGCCATCACGGTGGCCCTGCGCAGCACCAATGCCGGACAGTTCTCCACCAGCGCCACCGTCAGCGGAACCCAGGCAGATCCGATGACCGCCAATAATACGGCGGTTCGCTCGGTGACCATCGCGGCCCCCTTCGTCCTGCTTGAACCCGCCGGCATCACCTTGCTGGCTGAAGGCTTCGTCCCGCCCAATGGGGCGGTCGATATCGGGGAGACCGTGACCGTCGAATCTGAAGTTGCGCAACCAAGGCAACGTCCCGGCCGCCTCGGTCTTGGGCACACTACAAAGTGGTGGCGGCGTCGTCGCTCCCAGCAGCGCCCAGAACTATGGAACGCTGGCCGCCGCCGGCTCGGCGGTGGGGCGGACGTTCACGTTCACCGCCGTCGGTGAGAGCGGCGGAGCGTGGTCTGCCACCCTGGCTCTCCAGGTCAGCGGCACCAATCAGCCGCCGGTGACCTACTCCTTCACGCTCCCGAAGGTCGTGGGGCCGTTTGCGAATACCAACCGCATCACCCTCCCCGATTACGGCGCACCCACCAACACCACCAATTATCCCTCCGTGATCACGGTCAGTGGAGTGGAGGGCGTCGTGGGCCGCGTGGTGGTGGTGCTGTCCAACCTTAACCATACCTTCCCGCAGGACATCGACGCGCTCGTGGTAGGTCCCACCGGCGCGAAGACCATCCTCATGTCCGATGCGGGCGGCACCATGTCGGCTACCAACCTGACCCTGGCCTTCGATGACGCGGCGGTTGGCCCGGTGCCGCAGCAGGAACAACTGGTGACCGGCACCTATCAGCCGGCGGATTATGAGCCTGGGGATTCCTTGACGAACCCGGCCCCGGCTGCGCCTTACCCGGTCGCCCTTGCCCAATTCAACGGCTTGAATCCCAACGGCGCCTGGTCACTGTATGTCGCCGATGACAGCCCGGGTGACGAGGGACAGGTTGCGGGAGGTTGGGCGCTCGAGATCTACACGATCACGCCCGTCAACCAGTTGACGGACCTGCAGTTGCTCGCGGCCGTATCACCGACGAATGCCGAAGCGGGCAGCGAGTTGACCTACGTGTTCACCATCACCAATGCCGGACCGGATGCCGCCTCGTCGGTGCTCTTCTCGAATCCGGTGCCGGCGGGTCTGGCACTGGTTTCCGTCACGGCCTCGCAAGGTTCCGTCAGCACCAATGGCAGCCTGATCCTGGTCACGCTGGGGGACGTTCCGGCCGGCGGCACCGCCTCCATCACCGCGGTCACCGTGCCCTGGAGCGCCGGTCTCTTCACCAACGTGGCTTCCGTGACCGGCAGCGAGATTGATGTGAACCCGGCCAACAACAGCCTCGCAATCGTGTCGGCAGTGGGATTGCCGGTGGCGGATGCCACAATCGGCGGTGCCGCCGCGCCCGACCCGGTGGTGACCGGCAGCCCTGTGACTTACACACTCGGGGTGACGAACCTCGGCCCAGACGCCCTCCTGAATGCGCGCGTGGTGGATGTTCTGCCGTCGGGGTTGAGCCTCTTGTCCGCCGCCGCCAGCCAGGGCACGGTGGCCACCAACGGCAATACCGTGGAGTGCGACCTCGGCCTCCTCACGGCTGGAATGACCGCCGAAATCACCATCGTCGCCCAGGCCAATGTGGCGGGCTGGATCACCAACGTGGCCACGGTCGGTACGGATTCCAGCGACACCAACACGGCCAACAATGCGGTGAGCCTCGTCTCCTCTGTGCACAAGATCGTCGCCGTTGGGGTCGTGATCACGAGCGAAAGCCTGCAGCCCGCCAACGGTACCCCGGACCCGGGCGAGACCGTCACCGTCGAACTGACCATCGAAAACAGGGGCCAATCCAACACAACCGACCTGGTCGGAATCCTCCTTGCCACGAACGGAATTGCCAGCGACGTGACGAACAACTTCGGCGTCGTGACGGCGGGCGGTGCCCCGGCCACTCGCTCTTTCACCTTCACTGCCGACGAAGAGCCGGGCTCATCGGTGGTCGCGGTCTGGCAGTTCAAAGACGGAAATCTCGATCTGAACCGGGTGGAATATGTCTTCCCGACCCTCACGACTTCCATCCGCGACAATACAAACGGCTTGCACATTCCCACATTGGGTGCCGCCAGCGTTTATCCCTCAAAGATCTGGGTGTCGGAGGTCACCGGGTTGGTGAGTCGCGTTGAGGTCACCCTCAGCAACCTCAGCCACGAGTTCCCAGATGATCTGGATATCCTTCTGCAGTCCCCGGCCGGGACCCAGGTGATGCTGATGTCCGATTGCGGCGGCGGCGTCTCCGTCAGCAATCTGGTGCTCACCTTCAGCAACAACGCGCCGGAATACCTGCCCAATGCCGGCGGGCTCTCCTCGAAAACCTTCAAGCCGACAGATTATGAAACGGGCGATATCTTGCCGTTGCTCGTCATCCCCGACGAACCCGCGTCGTCGCTGGAAGCCTTCAACGGCGTGGAAGCCAACGGATGGTGGTCGTTGTATGTCGCGGACGATGCTCCGGGCGAGTCGGGGGTATTGGCCGGCGGCTGGAGCCTGCGCCTGACCACCGTCCAGCCGACCAATCACGCGGACTTGAGCATCAGCGGATCTGTGGCGCCCGACCCCGCGTCCTACGGCGGTTCCGTCACTTACACGATTCAGGTGATGAATCATGGTCCGGCCTCAGCCGGAAGCGTGTACGTGACCAACACCTTGCCGGAAGGATTCCTGTTTGTCAGCGCCTCCGCCTCGCCGGGGACCTGCACGAGCATCGGCAACCGGGTGGTCTGTGACCTTGGCACCTTGGCACCTTGGACCACGGCGTCCATCACCATCCAGGCCACCGCCCTCGTCAACGGTCAGGTGATCAACGAAGCCGCGGTCACCACAACAGCCATCGATATGAATCCGGTCAACAATCTGACGAGGATCTCCAGCCTCGTGCAGCCGGTTCCCCCGCCGCTGTTGAGCGCCAGCTACGATCCCGCGGCGGACAAGTTCATCGTCACGGTGCAGGGCGTGCCCGGCTTGAACTACGTGATCGAGGCCACCTCAGACTTTGGCACATGGACTGGAAAGGCCACCAACATCGCGCCCCAGCTCGGAACGATCAATTACACGAACGCCCCGGCGTCCGCCAATCGGCAGCTTTACTATCGCGCTTATCGCGCTCCCTGAAGCGGACCCGATCAACCTGCCACGATTTTGACGTCGCGTGTTGGGACCCTGAACCGGGTAGGGACGGCGCGCTGCGCCGTCCGCGCCGCCTTGTGCGGCGCTCCCCGTTCCGCCCGCTGATGCGCGGGCGGGGACATCAGCAGCGCGTTACTCCTACCAAGGGCCGTTTCATGGGAAGCCTCTCCGATTTCAAGATCGCGCTTTGGGACCCTGAACCGAAATATCCAACCACTCCATCATTTCATGAAACTCCTCGGCATCACCGGCGGCGTCGGCATGGGCAAGTCCACCGCCCAACAACTCCTTCAGCAGCGGGGTGTTCGCCTCGTCGATACCGACGAGCTGGCGCGTGACCTGGTCGAGCCGGGGCAGCCGGCCCTGGCCGAGATCGCGGCTGAGTTCGGCGGCCAGTACCTCGGACCGGATGGCACCTTGCAGCGCGCAGATCTGGCGCGGCTCGTTTTCGAAGAACCCGCGGCCAGAACCCGGCTTGAATCCATCCTCCACCCACGCATCCGGGCTTGCTGGATGTCGGAAGTCGAACAATGGCGCCAGGACGGTGTCCCGCTGGGGGCGGTGGTGATTCCGCTGCTGTTCGAAACAGATGCAGCCTCTGCCTTCGACGTCACCATCTGTGTGGCCTGCAGCCTTGCCACGCAACAGGAACGGCTCCAGGCGCGCGGTTGGATCCCGAGGGAGATCCAACAGCGCATCGCCGCCCAATGGCCCATCACGAAAAAGATGGCCGCTTCCGACCTCGTGGTGTGGACCGATGGGGATCTCGATTTGCACGCCCGGCAGTGGGACCGGATCCTCCACTCGCTCCATCCATAAAAAAAACTGGCGGCCATTGCTGGCCGCCAGAAACCAAACCCAGTTGAGAAGAGCGTCACGCTTTTGGCGTTCCGCCATGCAGCATTTAAAAGGAAGGCCCTTTTGCCCCCGTCCCGACAACGAGAGCGGTGAGCGACACTGAATCCTTCATGGAAGGGGATCGCAGTATCGTCGTCATGGGGAACTGCTTCAGCAGGGCAAATGCCAGAGGGTTCGGCGTGATGTCGGACGTTTTCAGCCGGGCTGGGCGGGCCTGTGTCTGGTTCCGGGACTGGAGTGCCCTGATCCGGATCACGAGCCCCCAGAGGTTTCCGCTGAGACTCAGCAGTCACTCCCGGACCTGGGCCCGCCAACGATCGTTAAAGCTGATGAGGCGATACAGGGTTTCCAGTTCCGCCAACAACCGCTCGCATTCTTCGGCTAGCTTTGCTCCGCAAAGGCTTCAACGCAGCCTCACACCCCCGGGGGGCGATGGCTGTGCCCCATCCGAGGCTCGGCCCGATGCAACTGCAACTGGTCCAGCCGGCGGCGGATGGACTCCAGCTCGCGAAGGTCCTCGCCCCGTTCCCGTTCGACCTGTTGCAACAGGCGCTGCACTTCCTCCATGTCTTCGAGCGTCTGCTGAAGTGATTCGATGATCTGTTGGACCTGCCTTTCAACGGCATGCAGGGCTTGCCTGCCAGGGTGGCGGTGAGCTTCCGGACGGGGCGCTGGTGGGCCGGACGGGGGGCGGGGCCGAGTCTCGGAGGCGTCAGGTTCGCGCGCGGGCGCTTCGGGGGCGGGGGCCGCCAGAAGCGGCGTTTCGGCGGCTGGAGCGCCAGGCTCCGGGGGCGCGGTGGGGGTGGGCAATTCACCGGTTGACACCGGACTGCCTGGCGGGGTTTCCGCCGCCGGAGGAACAGGCCGACGCCCGCGTCCTCGACCGCCCCGGCGACGTCCGCCGCGGGAACGAGGTTTGGGCGCCTCCACGGATTCTGGCGCGGTCTCAAATGATTCGGATTCAGTCATGCGCGACCTCACCTTGCCTTTGGGCACTGCGCGAAATCAATCGCAATTATGCGGCCCGCGCAAGACGACGGTTCAGGGAACACGGGAGCCTGCAACAAATGGACGCGAGTTGGTGCCATGAATCCCCTCACCCGCCCTCCGGGCTTTCCCTGAACCGGCAGCTCCGGAGCGCGGGTCTGCGACCCGCAGCGGCAGCGCCCTGTCCGGCGTCCACAGAGGTTCGCTCACCCATCCGACCTTCGAGGCTGCTGCGGCTCATAGAGCCGCGCTCCTGCGCAACGGGTTCATGGACTCAATGCGTTCTAAAAAAGAAACTTCGCTTTCCATGAACCTCGTAGCCGTCGACGTGAGTCCGCGCCATTCTCCTCCCCGAGCGCGGAATGGTGGATGGATGGCTGAGGGCGGTGTCCAATTCGGGATAATGGCGCCGACTGACGTGCGGCGGCTACGGTTCGAGGGTTGAAAGCGCGAAACCAGGTTTCCGGGAATTGTCTCCCCGGGGGAGAGCAACGGGGTGAAGGCGAGCCGCGGTTCATGGCGAGCCTGGGAGGCGTGTCCGGGGGCGCGTGTCCGGGGGCGCGTTGACACCCTGTGGGGGACCCTCTAGCCTCCGCGCGACATGTCGAGGCTTCCGTTTGAACTGCTGCTGGCGCTGCGCTATCTGCGTCCCAAACGGACGTTTGTTTCCATCATCACACTCATTTCCGTGATCGGGGTGACGCTGGGGGTGGCCGTGCTGATCATCGTGATCAGTGTGATGAGCGGGTTTGACCAGCAGTTGCGGGACCGGATCCTCGGGTTCAACACCCATCTGCGAATCCTGGGTTGGGAGGGTCCGCTCCGGGACTACGCCTGGGTGATGCACAAGGTCTCCGAGCATCCGGAGGTGAAAGGCGTTTCCCCGTTCGTGCTGGGCCAGGTGCTGCTCGAGACGCAGCCCGCGGAGGGCCAGCCGCTGGTGGCCGCGCCCTGGCTGCGCGGCTCCGATCCCGTGACCGAAGGTTCGGTGAGTGTGCTCACCAACAGCATCATTTCCGGCGCGTTCGATCTGACGGGGCGCGGGCTGGTCATCGGCAGCGAGTTTGCCGACAACATGGGATTGCGCGTCGGGGATTCGGTGGCGGTTTATTCGCCGCATGACCTGCGGCGCATGAAGGAACGCCGCGGCAAAGAGGCGGAGGAGGCGGTGTTGCCGGAGGATTACACGGTGCGGGGCATCTTCGATGTGGGCTATTACGAGTACAACGTTTCCGTGATCGTCACCTCGCTGGAGAACGCCCAGGAACTCTATGAGCTGGGGGAAACCGTGCACGGCTTGATGGTCATGCTCAACGACCCGTACCAGGCCGGCCAGGTGCGGCTGGACCTGATCCCCGTGCTCGGAACGGGCTACCGGATCAGTCTCTGGACCGAGGAGAACTCGGCCATTCTCAACGCGCTGGTGGTCGAGAAGAACGTCATGTTCTACCTGTTGTTTTTCATCATGATTGTGGCGGCCCTTTGCATTCTCAGCGCCCAGATTGTCTTTGTGGTCCAGAAAACCCGCGAGATCGGCATGCTCAAGGCGCTTGGATCCACCGACTGGCAGATCACCGGCCTGTTCCTGAGCCAGAGCGCCTTTGTGGCCTTCATGGGGGTGGTGAGCGGTTACGGGCTGGGCATGCTGGCGCTGGCCTATCGCAATGAATTCCTTGGCTTCATGAACCGGCGCACCGGGTTCGAGTTGTTCCCCGCGGACATCTACGGGTTCGACCAGTTGCCCGCCCTGATCGTGTCGCGCGACATCCTCGTCATTTGCGGCAGTGCCTTTGTGATTTGCGTCTTGGGGGGGATCATTCCCGCCTGGAAAGCGGGCCGGCTCCAGCCGGTGGAGGCGTTGCGACATGAATAGCGCGGGCCAACCGCTCATCGAGGCGCGACAGGTGACCAAGACCTACGTGATGGGACGGCGGTCGTTGGAGGTGTTGAAGGGCATTGATCTGCGGGTGGAGCGAGGCGCGTTCCTCGCCTTGCGTGGCGCGTCCGGCGCGGGCAAGAGCACGTTGCTGCATCTACTGGGCGGATTGGACGGCGTCAGCAGTGGGGAAGTGCTGCTGGAAGGCGAACGGCTTTCCGCCATGTCGCGCAGCCAGTTGTCCCGCCTGCGCAACCGCCGGGTGGGATTCATCTTCCAAGCCTACCTCCTGCTGCCGGAACTGGACGCGATCGAGAATGTCTGCCTGCCGGCACGCATGGCCCGGACGCGTGCCACGGATTGTGAGCGGCGCGCCAGGGCCCTCCTGGAGCGCGTCGGCTTGGGGCAACGACTGGATCACAAGCCTTATGAATTGTCCGGGGGCGAACAGCAGCGGGTGGCCATCGCCCGGGCGCTGATCAACGAGCCCGATATGATTCTGGCCGACGAACCCACGGGCAACCTGGATTCGCGCACGGGCCACTCGATTGTGGATCTGCTCTGCGAGATCCAGCGGGAGAGCCAGGCGGCCTTGATCATTGCCACCCACGACGCCCATCTGGCGTCGCGCGCCCCCCGCGTCATCGAATTGGTGGATGGCCGGATTGCATCGGCGGAGTGCGCTCCGGTTGCACCCTGAGCCACTCCTGCCGGTTCGCAAAACCTTGATCGTCCGTTTCATAAAGAAGTGGGGAGTTTTCTGATACGCACCCGTTTGGGCAGCCGCGCTTCATCCAAAAGCAACCCGTCTTCATCGCGACGGGCGTCGGTCAGATCCCGGAAAGCCTCACCAAAACCCAGAACGAACAGCGCCATAGCATAGGCCCCCATGGCCACTGCCGGGTCGCCCTTTTCGATGCGGGCATACGTGCTTTTGGCCAAGCCGGTTCGCTCCGCCATCATCCCCATAGTGAGATGGCACTTGCGCCGGGCCACGGCGAGATCGTGACCAAATTTGGCCAATGAACGGCGCAATCCTGCAGGCAAAACATCATGTATCGCTGAACGCATTTAAATACCTATCCATCGGTCTTTATCAGTTTTAAAGAACCATATATCGGTATTATAGTGTTTGCGCAAACGCAGGAAAAGTGTGTAGCCAATGACGACGGATAACCCACGTCTGCAACCGGAATCAAACACCCGCTCGTTCACTTTGTTAAGCCATAGGGTCTAGCCGCCCCTCAAGTATTGGTGCCGATGGCCTGCACAGCCTTGAGTGGACTCAGGGGCGAGGAGACCAAGCGGCCAAGCGGCTGACATGGAACTAACACGTTGACTTTAAGAGCCGGTCCATCCACGTCTCAGCACCGCTTTCCAAGACGGGCGATGCACGTCGCGCTCCCATGCCGGAGGCACTTCGTTTGATACTCCTCCAGCACAAACAGCCGTCCGGCCCGCTTCCCACGGTCGGGAAGTTGGCCAACGCCTACGCGAAGACGGCCAAGAGGGCCGGGGGGAAATGGAGCCGCAACGCCGCACGAAATTCATTCATTTCCTATCGAATCGCTTTGAAAAAGAGCATGGATGAGGGCGCCTTGGAGGCTGGAAATAGCAGGGCTACCATCGTTCGATACCACTACAAGGCCCTGTCAACCAGGAATGGCAGAAAGTGGTTTTCAACTCTTGACCGAAATGGGTCCGCAAAGGCGGTCAAGACTTGTGAATCGAAAACACAAGTATGCAAAAAACTTAAAGGTGCAACCGCAAGTTGTCCGCGACACCAAGCTGGAACCCGAGGGACTATCTGGCTACCAGCCGGGCGGCGATGGCCTGCTGGTTGCAGCCGACGACATTGACGATGGCGCTGGAGTGAAGTCCGCGGGAAAGCTGGTCGGCAGCCACCACGCATTGCCAGGCACTGCCCGCCCCGAAGGGTTCGCCCAGAAGCTTCTTCACCGAGATTCGCGGGCCGTTCCAATCAGACCAGGCGCTGACCTCGGCATGGTCCACGTGCGGAGCGCCGGTCAGGCTGTCCACCAGTGTTGTGGCGGCGTTGTCCACTCCAACCACGTCCCGGACGCGTCGGGCGGCGGTCGCCTGCGAGGTTCCGGCGGTGTAGAGCACGGGCTCGGTGATCCTGTCGAGTTCGATGCCGGCTTGGGAGGCGTCCGCTCGCTCGATCACCAGTGCGCCGGCGCCCTCACTGATCACGACGTCCGAGCTGAACCGGCGTTGGGCTGTGGCGACCAGCCAATCGAGTTCCTCCGCGCCGACCACAAGGCCGATGTCCACCCGGCCATTCAGGAGCCAACCGGCCGCCACGGCCAGTCCCTGCAGGAACGTGCCGGGATCCCCGATGAACGTGTAGTTGATCGCCTGGGCATTCAGATACGTCGCCAGGTGGCTGGACGGCGCGTTGAAGACGGTTTCTGGAAAGACGATCGGGCTGGCGGTGGCCGGATCCTTCAGCACCTCATCGTAGAACCGGCGTGAATAGGAAACGCAGCCGGTGAGTGAAGTGAACACGATCCCCAGTTTACGCTGGCCGGATTGAATGGAATCGAGTCGCGGTCCCAACGCTTCCAGCGCGGCGGCCGCGGTATGGAGCGAGATGGAACTGCTGCGTCGAAGCCGCGGGTGCGCCATGAAGTTCGGCCGCGGCGTCGGAGCCGGCACCCGACGGACGGGGATCGGGTCCGGCCAGCCGGGACAGGTGAGAGGAACCGTCGCGCGCGTTTGCTCTTTCGCGCACACTTCGACCAGCGGCGCTACGCCCCAGCCTGCGGGCGAAACCGCGCCCCAACCGGTCACTCGGATGCCGGTCATTTCCACCTCCTGAAAATCAACGTGGCGTTGGCGCCGCCGAATCCGAACGAGTTGGATAGGGCCACATTGAGGGCGGATTGGGCGGGCTGAGTCACCACCTTGAATCGGCAGGCGGGATCGACGGTGCGTGTGGAGAGCGAGGGCGGCAGCCATTGTCCATCGAGGGCCATCAGGCAGACGGCGGCTTCCACGGCGCCCGCCGCGCCCAGCAGATGTCCCACGGACGCCTTGGTGGAACTGACGTGCAGGGCAGAAACGGCCGCGCCGGCCCAGGCGTTGATGGCGGCGGCTTCGGCGGCGTCGTTCAGGACTGTGCCCGTGCCGTGGGCGTTGAGGTATTGGACATCGGAAGGATGGATGCCGGCGACCTGCGAGGCTTGCTGCATGGATGCGAGCGCGGCGGCGCCTTCGGGGTGCGGTTGGGTGAGGTGATGCGTGTCGGTGGTCGCGCCGTAGCCGATGATCTCGCCCAGGATGACAGCGTTTCGCTCGCTGGCGGATTCAAGTGTTTCCAACGCAAGCACTGCCGCTCCTTCGCCCAAGGCCAGTCCGTCCCGGGTGGCATCGAAGGGACGGCACTGCGTGGGGGACAGCGCCTGGAGCGAGTCGAAGCCGGCAAAGACCAGTTGGCACAGGCCGTCGTAACCACCGGTCAGCACCCGATCGGCCTGTCCGGACCGCACGGTTTCCCACGCGTGACCGATGGCGTTGGAGCCGGAGGCGCAGGCGTTGGCGATGATCGAGACGGATCCGGAGCAGCCCAGGGAGTCCAGCAGATCGATGCCCTGGCGTTGGGCCTGGTAGCTGAGGATGCGCGTGGGTTGCCGGCGCCGATGCGTCGGGTGGGTGATGGTTTCGCGATAATACGCTTCACCCAGGGGCATCCCGCCGCTGGTGGTGGCGAGGATCAAGGGCAGACGATCCGTCGTCTGCCAGCCCGACTGCGTCCAAGCCTCATGTCCCGCGGCCAGGAGCAATCGGGTCGCCCGGTCCGACCGGGAGAGACGCCTCTGCGAAAGGCGCGAGCCGGGGGTGGTTTCGGGAACCACCGCTTGCGCGGCCACCTTCACCCGCTGGCCCGAGACATCGAACAGCGAGACCGGGCGGATGCCGCAGTGACCGGCGCGAAATCCGGCGGCGTTGGGTGTCCAGCCGTTGCCCAGTGCCGTGATTACGCCACACCCGGTCACCACCACGCGGCGCGGACGCGCCAACTGGGAGGGGGGAAAGAGGTGGAAGATGGGAACAGGATTCAAGGGGGATCCTTAAGCAGCCTTGATGATCACCAAGGTCTGGTCGTCCAAGGGGGGCGCGCCCTTGGCGAACGCCTCGACACCCTCGTAGATGCCCCGGCCCAGGTCTGCTGCGGTGCAGCTTCCCCGCTCCGCGATCAACGCCTTGAGCCGGTTCAAACCAAACTCGTCTCCATCCGGATTCTCGGCCTCGGTCAGCCCGTCCGTGAACAACACAATCGCGTCTCCCGGCCCGAGGGTGATGGATTGTTGCTCGAGGCTGCGGTCAAATCGATCGGTGCGGTCCAGTCCAATTGCGCCGCCTTTGGGGGACACGACTTCCACCGCGCCGGAGCCGGCACGGAAGCAGAGCAGGGGGTCATGTCCGGCTCGTGCGAAGCGAAATTCGCGGGTCTGGGTGTCCAGGATGCCGTAAATCAGGGTGATGAACCGGTCCTCCGGGATGTCCTCGATGAGCAGTCGGCGGAACTCTTTTACGGCCTCCGCGGGTTGGGCGTGGTGGGGGGCGTGAGTGCGGACGATGGCGTGGCAGATGGCCATGACCAGCGCACCCGTGACGCCCTTGCCGGACACGTCTGCGATGAGGACTCCGAGTCGCGAGCCCCCCAGGTCGAGGAAATCGTAGTGATCCCCGCCCACGCGATAGGCGGGGCGGCTCTGACCCATGACGGAGGCGCGGTGCAACACGGGCGCATGCTGTGGCTGAAGCAACCGCTGGATTTCGCTGGCCACGCCGAGGTCAAAATCCAGACGCTGTTTCTCGGCCTGCTCCAGGTAGGACAGCGTCAGGTGGATGGCGGTGGCGGCATAGAGAGCCATGGCTTCGAGGAGTTGAAACTCGACCCGGCCAAACGGCCGGCCCACCTGGCCATCCTCCCCCAGGTGGTTGACCACCACCAGCACGCCCAGGGAATGGTCGCGAAACCGGAGGGGAACCACCAGGGCATTCTCGATCCGCAGTGTCTGGCTCCCGAGAAAGGCCAGCCGGGTGTCGGTCGAGCAGTCATTGAGGAACACCGGTCGTCCAGACAACGCCGCCCCGCCGACGATGCCTTCGCCCATCGGGATGTTGGGGAAATCGCCCTCGATTGTCGTCCGATTGCGCCCCAGCTTGCTTCCCAGCATGCCGCACAGGGCGGTTGGCTTCAGGAGTTCCCGCTTGCGATCCAGCATGTAAACGATCCCGCCGGTGGCCTGGGCGACGCGCATGAAAAAGGCCACGGTGGATCGCAGCAGGTTGTCCAGGCTGATCCGTGTCTCGAAGGCGGAACCGAGGGCGTGAAACAGTTCCATGGCGATCCGGCGCCGGCGGGCGGCAAAATCCACAAGGCCTTCGAGTTCCCGGGTGCGCTTCTGTTCGGTGTCGAGCTTGAGGCGCAGGAGGACCACCAGCGCGCAGGCAGCGAAGAAGAGTGTGGCCCAGACCGCGGCCACCTCGTCGATGGCGCTGAGCAGGCCGGGATTCAGCGGGTCAGCGCAGCTCACGGGGTGGTTCTCAGCCGCTTCAGCTCGTCCGCCAGGAACTCCGTGAGATCCTTGAACTTGGAGATGTTCTCCGGGTTCAGGGCCATCAGGGTCTGATGCGCCTCGAGGGAGGTGGAGCCGAGCGCCTCGCGGCTGGGTTGTTGCGGGCCCGTGGCGATGGGTACACAGGGTCCCGTCTCGGCTGGCAGGCCATCCCGGAAGTCAAACATTTCATCCACTCCCAGGCTGGTAAGCAGGCCCCGGACGCGCTCGTTGGCGTTGAATAGAATCGGTCTCCTGTCCGGGCCGGTCGTTTTCTCTTCACATCGCTGCGCGAACCCGCAAACCACCCCGAGAAACGTGCTGTCCATGATCTGGCACTCGGACAGATCGAGTTCAAAATGCTGAAAGCCGCGCTGGCGGAGGCCGGTCAACAGTTCCTTGAATCCCACGCTGATGGAGACATCGGCCCGACCGCGGATGCGGATACAGACGCCCGCCTCATTGCAGCAGACCAGGATTTCGGGGGGCACGCGGTTCATGCGCCCCGACCTTTCTGACGTGATGGGGTGTCGGCGCCCACGATCTGGATCAGTGTTTGTTGGAGCAGAAGGGTTGGATTGATTCCGCTGCCCACCAGGCGACGATTGCACTGCAGCAGGAGGTCCATGGCCCGCACCAGTTCCTCGGTCGTGTAGCGGGCCGCCTGCGGGATCGCCTTGAACAGCACATAAGGATTTATCCCCAGCGGACTATAGCGACGATCCTCCGGGAGGCGATCGATAGGAATGCTTTCGAGCTGAGACTTGAAGGACGCGAAATTGCCGCCGGGCCGAACCCATTTTTGCCGGAGCATTTCTTTGAGCAGCAGCATCGATCGCACTTTCGAGATGATTCCGTAGAGCAATCCGATTTCCGATTTTTTCGGGTCCATTTTGACCTCCCACAGGTCCTCGTCAAGCCGGCGGAGGAGCATGGGCAGGTCGCGATCGCCCAGGGCATCCCCCAAGGCAAACGCGCGGGCCTGCTTGGTGCGCAAACAGATCGCCTCCACATCCCGCAGGGTGATGTCCGGACGGGCTCCGACATACAGCACGAGCTTCTCGACCTCGGCCGCAAGGAGTTGGGGTTGGCCGCCCGCGCGTTCAGTCAACTCGCCCAAGGCATCCTCCGTGATCGTCTTGTCCTGGGATCGGATTGTCTGCAGGGCCCACGCCTCGGCCTGTGCAGCCCAGTCGCGGTCGTTGACGGACCAGCCGCTGCACTCCTGCACCATGCCGAGTTTGTCCAGGGTCTTGAACAGGGTTCGGCGCTTGTCCACTTTGCCGGCGCTGATCAGGAGCCGGACTCCCTGCCAGGCAAACCCCTTCCACTCGTCCGCCAGTTCGCTCAGTGCGCTGGTGACTGACTGCGAGGAGGCGGTACGGTCATCGCCAAAAAAATTGCAGTCCTTGAACCACACCAGCTTGCTGCCACCGAAGAAGGGAAGGGTGTTGAGCGCCTCGCGCAGTCGGGCCAGCGCCCGCAGAGCCTCGTCCGAACTGCCGGCGCTCGCGTCAATGGTCTCCTGGTCCATGCCATCCACTTCGGAGGACCACACGGCAAACTGGGCTTTGGCCTTCTGTTTGACGCTGAATTCGTCCTCCCCCCAGATCAGACAGACGGGCGCGGTGCTCTTGGAAGCGGGTGGCGACATCCCCTACTCCTGCGGGTTCTCCCAGTCGCTGCTGCGTTCGAGGGCGTCGCTCTGGTCGTTCACCTGTTCCAGCACCTTGCGGGTGACAAAGATCGGGCGCTTGAGCGCGGTGGCCAGCGCCAGACAATCGCTCGGACGTGCGTCCAACTCGATCACCTTGCGGCCCAGTTCGTTGGTCTGCTGCAGGATCAGGCGGGCGTAATAGACCGAATCCTTCACCTCGGAGATCACCACGCGTTCCACCGTGACCCCCAAGCCTTTGAAAACCAGTTGGATGAGGTCGTGGGTTTGGGGGCGGTCGGATTTCTGGCCGAACAGGTAGCGTTCGATGGCGGAACCGACGTGGGACTCGACCACCATCACGAAAACCTTCGAAATCCGCACCCAGGTAGAGGGCATACCAAGACCTGTCGGGCCTGATCGCGCGAATCTCAACCGGAACCACGTCGCTGCTCATGCCCGGAATCTATTTTGCCAGCGGTCAAAACACAAGCCCACCGGGGAGACCCCCACGAGCCTGACATCGCGCGTTGGGACCCTGAACCGCACGAATTCCCTCACCCGCCCGTTCGGGCAGCCTCCCTGGGGGGAGACATCGCGACCGGGGTGTTCAATGCCATTTACGCCCCGCTGGGCTGGATCTGTGACGTCTGGCCGCCTGTGCAGAATTTCTTCGGTTGGTACGTGTTCGGGGTTTGGGGTGTCCCGGCCCCGTGGCCGGGATGACTTGAGCTTCATCGGTCGAAGGAAAGTGAAAGAATGGTGCCGATGCCTTCGTAACTACTGGCGGGAGGTGTGGGCCGCATGGCTTGGGTGAGAAGACGGGGAGGGGGTGGGGGCGCAGAGGCGCGCCATGCCGCCTTTGCGCATTGAAAGTACGCTGCAACTTTCAGCTTGGCGGGTTTCGTTGAGCCGGTGGTGCCGGGCTGAATGCAATCAGGTTTACAGATCGAGCAGTGCAGGCAAGCCAGCGTCCCGCTGGCGGCCAGGTCAGCAATCAGAAATCCCGCCGTGAATCCCAGGAGTGATCACTGGACAACACTGAGGATCTCATCAAGGCAGAGGGTTGCCTCCGGCAATCCGTCCGGATTCAGCCAGGCGCGCTTCACGCAAAAACCGGGGATGGTCTGGGCGCGGATGACTCCGTCGTTGCAGGCCTTGCGGCTTTGCGCGAGACATCCCTGCCAGGCGCCGTTTCGAAAGCTGGCGGATCACGGCGTGTAATTCAGCCATGGGCCGAGCCAGCGTTCCATCTCGGCGAGGGATTTGCCTTTGCGCCTGGCCAGGTCCTCGATTTGATCCCGGTCGAGCTTGCCCACCGCAAAGTACTTCGAGTCCGGGTGGGCGAAGTAGAGGCCGCTGACGCTGCTGCCGGGCCACATGGCAAAGCTCTCGGTGAGCTTCATGCCGGTGTGTTTCTCGACGTCGAGCAGGTTCCAGAGAATGCCCTTCTCGGTGTGGTCGGGGCAGGCGGGGTAGCCGGCGGCGGGCCGGATGCCGCGATATTTCTCGGCGATCAGGTCCTCGGTGTCGAGGTGTTCGGTCCGGCCGTAGCCCCACTCGTCGCGCACGCGCTTGTGCAGGTATTCGGCAAAGGCTTCGGCCAGGCGGTCGGCCAGCGCCTCGGCCATGATGGCGTTGTAGTCGTCGTGGTCGCCTTGAACTTCTTAACGAGTTCATCCAGGCCAATACCGGCGGTGACGGCGAAGGCGCCGAGGTGGTCGGGAGGGGGGGGGAACTGAGAGTTGAGAGTTGAGAGTTGAGAGTTGAGAGTTGAGAGGATCGTGGGGCGACGAAATCGGCGAGGCACCAGTTGGGGCTGCCATCGCCCTTGTCCAATTGCTGGCGGAGGAAGTGGAAGGTGGCCAGTGGCTGCGTGCGGGTCTCGTCGGTGTAGAGTTCCACGTCGTCGCCGACCGAGTTGGCGGGGAACAAGCCGTAAACGGCGCGGGGCTGGAGGAGCTTCCGGCTGACGATTTCGGCCAGGAGTTCTTGAGCGTCGGCAAAGAGTTTGCGGGCTTCCTGGCCGTGCCGTTCGTGATCGAGGATCTTGGGATAAACGCCGCGCAGTTCCCAGGTGTGGAAGAAGGGCGTCCAGTCGATGAAGGAAGCTATTTCTTCGAGGGCGACGTGCGATACGGCGGCGGTTCTTCCGCCAGGGCCAGCGAGGGGTTGGCCGGATGGCCCTCCCTCTCCACGAGCCACCGATCGAACTTCTTGAGAAACTTCTGGCCGAGCGTGCGCCAGTTGTTGTTCCGCCATTTGCAGAAGGCCGCCCACTCCACCGGATCCTCCAACTCCTTCGGGATCGGCGTGTGGTTGGTGCGCAGGCTCTCCTGATACATCCAGTCGTGCAGCTTCGCGTAAAGCTGCTCCTTTTCGGCAGAGGGTGTCATAGACTTCTTTGGGTTGTGTTTCAGCGTCCTGCGCCGCTTTGCGCAGCAAACTAGCATAGGCGTTGGAATGCGCCAAGCGCAGGGATTCATGGACCTGCTTCCAGTCCAGCCCCAGCTTGGCCGCGAGTCGCTTGGCTAGTTGGTGCGCAACGGATTCCGAGGCCGGCTTGGCCGATTTGGCGGCGCCAAGGACGACCACTCCGTGCACTCGCACGCCCGCCCTGGCAAGCTCTTCCTGAACCGCATTCAGAGTTTCTCCACTGGTCAGGATATCATCCACGACCACGACGCGGCGCCCCGACAAGGCGGCGGAAACGTCGGGCGGCAGAATGATCCGGGTCGGTTGCGAAACTTTCTCGACATATCCCCGGCGGTTTTTTGCCTCCTGCTCGGAGTTGCTGTCGAGGCGGTCATAAACCTCGCCGCCAAACTTCTCCTGCAACCACCGCGCCAGCGCCAGCGGCAACAGGTTGCGGCCCGAGGTGGACGGCGTGACGACGTAGGTCGCGTCCGGTCCGGCAACGGCGGCGTAGGCCGACGGATCGCAATAGCGGTTCAGGAACGCCAGCGTGTCGTCATCGTTGAACAGGAGTTCCTTAAGCCGGCGTTTCTCCGCCACCATCGCCGGCGTGTCGTCGGTGGTGAACCAGACGGGCGGGCAATGAATTCCAAAGAGCTGCTTCAGGTCGCTTTCGTTCGCAGTGTCCTGGCCGCCGATGCGCTGGGGCATCGGCGGCTTCGTGGAAGCCTGTGGGGTGGGATGAGGCTGGCCGCAGGAACATGAGGAAGTGAGCCGCCCGGCTCCTGCCAGATCGGACGCCAGCACGCGGATGCCGGTGAACTCGGGCGTCGGCAAATCGTTGTAACTCAGCTTGGGTTGGTTGGCGCGGGCTTGCTCCAATGGCAGCAGCTTCTGCTGCTGGCCGCCGTGTGCGGCGCGCGCCTTTTCGTAGTCCTGGAGCATCTGCTGCACGAAGGCGGGCTTGAGCTCGGGCGAGATGAGGCTGCTGACGACCGGCACGGCGCGGCTGGCGTCGAGAACGTGCACCACGGGTTCGCTGTAGTTGGGCGCAATCTTGACCGCCGTGTGTGCCTTGCTGGTGGTGGCGCCGCCGATGAGCAGGGGAACCTTGAACCCTTGCCGCTCCATTTCGCGCGCCACATGCTGCATCTCGTCCAGGGATGGCGTAATCAGCCCGCTCAGGCCGATGATATCCACCTTCTCCTTCGATGCGATCTCCAGGATCTTTTCGCAGGGCACCATCACGCCGAGGTCCAGCACCTCGTAGTTGTTGCAGGCCAGGACGACGCCCACGATGTTCTTGCCGATGTCGTGGACATCGCCCTTGACGGTGGCCAGGAGCACCTTGCCCTGGGCTTTGACCGCCTGGCCGGCGGCCGCTTGCGCTGCCTTCTCGGCTTCCATGAACGGGGTCAGGTAGGCCACCGCCTTCTTCATCACCCGGGCGGACTTGACCACCTGAGGCAGGAACATCTTCCCCGACCCGAACAGGTCGCCGACCACGTTCATGCCGTTCATGAGCGGCCCTTCGATCACCAGGAGGGGCTTGCCGAGCTTTGCGCGGGCTTCCTCGGTGTCTTCGTGGATGTAGGTGTCGATGCCCTTGACCAGCGCATGTTCCAGACGCTTCTCGACCGGTTCACTGCGCCAGGCCTCGGTCTGCGGCTCTTGGGACGCATGGGACGCATGGGACTTGAGCCGTTCACCGAAATTCACGAGTCGCTCCGTGGCATCGGCGCGCCGGTTCAGCAGCACGTCTTCCACGAGTTCGAGCAGATCCTTCGGCACCTCCTCATAGACGGCCAGCATGCCCGGGTTGACAATGCCCATGTCCAATCCGGCTTGGATGGCGTGGAAGAGGAAGGCCGAGTGCATGGCCTCGCGCACCGCGTTGTTCCCGCGGAAGCTGAAACTCACATTGCTGATGCCCCCGCTGACCTTGGCGTGGGGCAGATGGTGTTTGATCCAGTGGGTGGCCCGGATGAAATCCACCGCGTAGTTGTTGTGTTCCTCGATGCCGGTGCCCACGGTGAGGACGTTCGGGTCGAAGATGATGTCTTGCGGCGGGAATCCGGCCTTCTCCACCAGAAGGTCGTAAGTTCGCTTGCAGACCTCGATCCGCCGCTCGAACGAATCGGCCTGGCCCCTTTCGTCAAAGGCCATCACCACCACCGCCGCGCCATAGCGCCGGACCAGGCGGGCCTGTTCCAGGAACTTGTCCTCGCCCTCCTTGAGCGAGATGGAATTGACGATGCCCTTGCCCTGGAGGACGCGCAGGCCGGCTTCAAGCACGCTCCATTTCGACGAGTCCACCATCACGGGCACCTTGGCGATGTCCGGCTCGGACGCGACCATGTTGAGGAAGCGCGTCATGGCCGCCGCGCCGTCCAGCATGCCCTCGTCCATGCAGACGTCGATGACCTGGGCCCCGTTTTCCACCTGCTGTTTGGCGATGGACAGCGCTTCCTCGAATTGCCCGTCGAGGATCAGTTTCTTGAACTTGGGTGACCCGGCCACGTTGGTGCGCTCGCCGATGTTGATGAAGTTCGATTCCGGAGTCTGGGTGAAGGACTCCATGCCGCTGAGGCCGCAGGGCCGGCTGCCGGTGGGGGATGGCCCGGGGCGGCAGGCCGCGGATCGCGTCGGCGATGGCCCGGATATGCGTCCGGCGTGGTGCCGCAGCAGCCGCCCACAATGTTCAGCCAGCCGTTGCTCGGCCCAGTCGCGGATCTGGGGCGCCAGCGATTCGGGAGTTTCGGGGAAGCCGGTAGGGGACAGCGGATCCGGCAAGCCGGCGTTCGGATACACGCAAATGTGGGTGTCGGCCAGATGCGCAATCTC
This sequence comes from uncultured Verrucomicrobiae bacterium, assembly GCA_963751435.1. Taxonomy (GTDB): domain Bacteria; phylum Verrucomicrobiota; class Verrucomicrobiia; order Limisphaerales; family DSYF01; genus JALOTU01. The sequence continues at coordinate 114,264 of CAVVUP010000031.1, forward strand.
CTCCACGTAAGGCCGCAGCAGGTCCGGTCCCAAGGCACAGTTGAACCCGACGCTGATTGGATGGGCGTGGGCCACGGAATTCCAGAACGCCTCGACGGTCTGTCCGCTCAGGGTGCGTCCGGCGCGGTCGGTGATCGTGCCGGAAATCATCAATGGAACGCGCAACGCGCGGTGCGGATCGCGCTGTGACCTGGCTGCGAAGACTTCCTCGATCGCGAACAAGGCGGCTTTGGCGTTGAGGGTGTCGAAAATGGTTTCCACCAGCAACAGATCGACGCCGCCCTCCAGCAGGGCTTCCACCTGTTCCCGGTAGGCTTGGCAGAGCTGGGTAAAGCGGACGGCGCGAAAGCCGGGGTCGTTCACGTCAGGGGAAAGCGAGCAGGTGACGGGCAGGGGACCGATGGCGCCTGCGACAAACCGGGGCTGGCCGGTTTTCGTGGCGACTTGCTCCGCGGCTTTGCGGGCTACCCGAACGGCGGAGAGATTCAGGTCCCGGGCCAGTTGCTGGAGGGTTGGATCATTGATGACCTGGTCAAAGTAGGCCGGATCCTTGCGACCCTCGGCGTGCCGGAAGAAGAAGTCGTGCTGGCCAATCGTGGTGGCCGAGAAGGTGTTGGTCTCGATGATATCAGCCCCCGCCTCGAGATACAGCCGGTGCACCTCTTCGATGATCCCCGGCTGGGTGAGTTGCAGGAGTTCGTTATTGCCCTTGAGGTCCTTGCCGGTCCAGTCGGCAAACCGCTCGCCCCGGAAGGCGGCTTCGTCCAGGCGATAGCGCTGGAGGACCGTCCCCATGGCCCCGTCCAGGACCACAATACGCCGGCTCAGGAGCTGCCCCAGGGCCTCGCCCACGCCCCGGTTCGATTCCATCCTGTTGTTCTGGCTGGGTGCCGCATTCATTTGCTGGCCGACAGCCTACGGCAGCCGGGCGGGTTGTCAAATCAACATATCCGGATGCGTAGATATGAGTACGCTGCGTTGACAGGTCTTCCGCGGTTCTTAGACTGGCGAACTATTTCTGAGGACTCCCCCGAGGAAATCTAAGCACGACACCAATACTCTATGGCTAAAGCATCGAAAACGAACAAGTACGTTTATACATTCGGAAACAAGAAGGCCGATGGCGACGGCTCCATGAAACCCTTGTTGGGCGGCAAAGGCGCCAACCTGGCCGAGATGTCCCGTATCGGCCTGCCAGTGCCCCCAGGGTTCACCATCACCACCGAGGTCTGCACCTACTACTACGACAACCGCAAGACCTATCCCAAGGTCCTCGACGCCCAGGTCAAGGCCGGCGTTACCTTCATCGAGAAGATCATGGGCACGAAGTTCGGCGACAAGTCGGCCATGCCCCTCCTGGTATCCGTCCGCTCCGGTGCGCGCGACTCGATGCCGGGCATGATGGACACGATTTTGAACCTGGGTCTGAACGATCAGACGGTGCTGGCCCTGGTCAAGGCCACCAACAATGAGCGATTCGCCTGGGATTGCTACCGTCGCTTTGTCCAGATGTATGGCGACGTGGTCATGGGCGTGCAGAAGAGCGCCGGGGAGGATCACGAGCCGTTCGAGGTCGTCATCCACGGCTACAAGCACGAGAAGTATCATGGGGACATCGAGGACTCGAAGCTCACGTCCGCCGACCAGATGGAACTGGTGAAGCGGTTCCAGGCGCTCATCAAGGAGCGCACCGGCGGCAAGGAATTCCCGCAGGACCCGTGGAAGCAACTCTGGGGCGCAGTGGGCGCTGTGTTCGGCTCGTGGATGAATGACCGCGCCATCGTTTATCGCCGCAAATACAACATTCCGTCCGAGTGGGGCACCGCCGTCAATGTGCAGGCGATGGTCTATGGCAACACCGGTGAAACTTCCGGTTCCGGCGTGGCGTTCACCCGCAACCCCGCCAACGGGGTGAAGGAATTCTACGGTGAATTCCTCATCAACGCCCAGGGTGAAGACGTTGTGGCCGGCGTGCGCACGCCCGAACCGGTCGCGCAACTCGCCCACGAGATGCCCGCTGCTTACAAGGAACTCGACAAGATCCGCGCCACCCTCGAGAAGCACTTCAAAGATGTGCAGGACTTCGAGTTCACCATCCAGGACGGCAAGGTGTTCATGCTCCAGACCCGCAACGGCAAGCGTACCGCCTTCGCCGCGCTCAAGTTCTCCATGGACATGGTCCGGGAGAAACTCATTGACTGGAAGACCGCCATCAAGCGCAACCCGGCCGATCAGCTCGACCAGCTCCTCGCGCCGATCTTCGACCAGAAGGCCGAGAAGGCCGCCAAGGTCATCGCCAAGGGCCTGCCCGCGGGTCCTGGCGCCGCCTCCGGCAAGATGTATCTCAACGCCGACCGCGCCGACCAGGCTGCCGCCAGGGGCGAAAAGGTGTTGCTCGTCCGCAATGAAACCACGCCCGAGGATCTGCGGGGCATGATCGCCTCCGAAGGCATCCTCACGGCGAAAGGCGGTGTCAGCTCGCACGCGGCTCTCGTCGCCCGCCAGATGGGCAAGGTCTGCGTCTGCGGCGCCGGCGCCTTGCAGATCGATTATTCGGCCAAGACGCTCAAGGTCGAAGGTCAGACGTTCAAGGAAGGTGATTACCTGTCCATCAACGGCACGCTCGGCACCGTGTATGCCGGCCAGCTCCCGACCGCCGCGTCGGAGATCGTCCAGGTGCTCGTGGAGAAGTCGCTCGACGGCAAGAAGAGCGAGACTTACAAGATGTACGAGATTCTCATGGAATGGTGCGCGAAGGTCACCAAGCTCCAGGTCCGCACCAACGCCGACACCCCCGAGCAGACCGAGAACGCCATCGCGTTCGGCGCCACGGGCATCGGCCTCACCCGCACCGAGCACATGTTCTTCGAGGGCAACCGCATTGACGCCATGCGCGAGATGATCCTCGCGGACAACGTCGAGGCGCGCAAAGCCGCGCTCGCCAAGCTGCTCCCTTACCAGAAGGAGGACTTCGTCGGCATCTTCAAGGCGCTGAAGGGCTTCCCGGCCACCATCCGCTTCCTGGATCCCCCGCTGCACGAGTTCCTCCCGCACGAGGACAAGGCGCAGAAGGATCTGGCCGCCAAGATGGGCGTTCCGGTCGAGAAGATTAAGCAGCGCGTGAAGGAACTGCACGAGTTCAACCCCATGCTGGGCTTCCGCGGCTGCCGCTTGGGCATCGTGTATTCGGAGATCTCCGAAATGCAGGCCCGCGCCGTGTTTGAAGCGGCGGCGGAAGTCCAGAAAGCCGGCATCCAGGTGAAGCCGGAAGTCATGATTCCGCTCGTCGGGTTCAAGAAGGAGCTCGATCTCCAGGTCGAAGTTGTCCACGCCGCCGCCAAGGCCGTGATGGCCGAGAAGAAGGTGAAGCTCAACTACATGGTCGGCACGATGATCGAAGTCCCGCGCGGCGCGTTGACCGCCGACGAGATTGCGCAGACCGCCGAGTTCTTCAGCTTCGGCACCAACGACCTGACGCAGACCTGCCTGGGCATGAGCCGCGACGATTCGGGCAGTTTCCTGCCGCCTTACGCGGAACTGGAAATCTGCAAGACCAATCCGTTTGCCTCGATTGACCAGACGGGCGTGGGCCAGTTGATGAAGATCGCCGTCGAGAAGGGCAACGCGACGCGACCTGGCATCAAGCTCGGGATCTGCGGCGAGCACGGCGGCGACCCGAACTCGGTGAAGTTCTGCCACAAGATCGGGCTGACCTACGTGAGCTGCTCGCCGTTCCGCGTGCCCGTGGCCCGTCTCGCCGCCGCGCAAGCCGCGCTGGAAGGGGAAGCCGCCAAGGTCACCGCCAAGAAGCCGATGAAGAGGAAATAGTTGGACATTTCAAAGTCGTGACTCCAAGGGGTCTCGACGCTATTAGGGTTGAGGCCGCTCTGGGAAACCGGGGCGGCCTTTTTCCTCCAGACGACCGATTTCAGCGTCCGTTGGTAGGGACATCGCGCTGCGATGTCCCCGCCCGCGCATCAGCGGGCGGAACGGGGAGCGCCGCTCGACGCGGCGCGGACGGCGCAGCGCGCCGACCCTAGTGCGCCTGAGAGTGAGCATGCACAGAGAGTGAAAGTCTCTCACCGGCGGAGCTTCCCGCCGGGTAACTGAAAGTAACTGCGTCGTGGCAACACGGGGTGGAGAGCAACTGGAAGTGAATGGATAGTCCGCAGAACTGTGGAGCCCTTGAGGCTGCCGCGATACAAACTCGATACGGCCTGATGCGACTGACGAGACTGCTAGGAATGAGCGAAGTCCGAAGAACCGCCGATAGCGACGCAAAGCGAGTCGGAGGCCAAGCCTGCCCGGAATGCGAAGTATTGTCGGAAAGCGGGGGCGCATGGGGTGGTTGGAGGCGGAATGTCCGGAAGTGCAAGTTCATGAATCAGGGAGACCTGTCCCGGTGCTGGAAGGAGCGGGGCAGGAGTCAGAGTCCTCGTAGTAGCGATGAAGCGGGTAAGGACCGTGGAGCCAAGGAGGGCAGGAAAGTGGAGGCGTGAAGGAAACACAACTGCAAATACCCCTGCCGGGAGTGCCGCAAGCTAAACAAGGCAGAGAAGTCCCCCAGCGATGGGCCTGGACCGAAGCAAGCGTGTGGACCGAACGCATGTTGGCAACCCTCGAAAGAGGAATCAAAGGAGGCAAATGGTTCAGTTTGATTGATAAAGTCTGGAAAGGGCAAAGCCTGCAAAGCGCAACCCAACAGGTACTTCGCAATCAAGGCGGAGCAGGGGTGGATGGGCAGAGCTGCGCGAAATTTCGCCAGCATGCACCGGAGCGCCTGAAGCGATTGCAGGAACAAATCAAAAGCGGCACCTACACCCCGCCGCCGGTCAAACGAGTCTGGATACCAAAACTGGGCAGCAAAGAACTTCGACCGCTGGGCATACCGACGGTGGAAGACCGCGTGGTGCAAACCGCCGTGCGGAACGTGATCGAGCCTATCTTCGAGAACACCTTTGCTGAGCACAGCTACGGGTTCAGGCCGGGCCGGGGTGCCAAAGACGCCTTGCGGCGAGTGGATCAACTGCTCAAAGCTGGGAAGGTCTGGGTAGTGGACGCTGACCTCAAGGGATACTTAAACCCGCTGGACCATCTGATGGCCCGGGCGGGCAAGGAGATGGTACGCTACGCGGACGACTTTGTAGTCCTGTGCCAGAGCGAGGCCGAAGCCCAAGAGGTGCTCGAGAGCTTGCGCCGATGGGTGGCGGCAGCGGGACTGACGCTGCATCCGACCAAAACGCGCATTGTCGATGCCAGCCAGAGAGGCGGTTTTGACTTCCTGGGCTACCACTTCAAACGGGGCCATCGCTGGCCGCGCAAGAAAAGCCTGGACAAGCTTCGAGCAACGATCCGGGAGAAGACGCGCCGAAGAGACCCGCGCCCCATGCGGGAAATTGTGGCGGACGTGAATCGGACCCTCAAAGGCTGGTTCAATTACTTTGGCCATAGCGTTAGCAATGTGTTTGAGCGGGAAGATCAACATGTGCGGCAACGTCTGCGCACGATCCAACGCCGAGGGCACAAGCTGCAAGGATGTGCGCGCGGACGCGATCATCAAAGCTGGCCCAATGCCTTCTTCGCCGAACTCGGTTTAATCTCCTTAGCCTTGAGCCGAGCCGAAGCGAGCCGACCTCAGAGATGAGACCACTGACTGGAGAGCCGGATGCGGGAAACCCGCCAGTCCGGTTCGGAGGGAGGGGCGAGGTTCTAACCCTCGTCCCTACCCCTATCCCGGTTCAGGGTCCCAACTCACGTCCAATACTTGGAGGTGTTGCTCCTCCATGAACCGTTGGACCCGCTGCCAACTCCCCCAACCGGTCCTGCAACTCGGCCAGCTTCGAGTCCGTGGCCTGCCTGAAAGGTGAAGCACCACCCTGACCCCGCGTATCAAGCAGGAACGCTTTGGGCACGCACGCCTCCGGACGCAACCGTCCCAGAACCGCTCCATCCCAATCCAGCAGAACCGGATACCCCTGCCCGGATCGAAACTTGCGCCGCACCTTGCCCTGGACAAAACCGGGAACCGCACGCAGGTCGGCCACCCCCACGATGCCGGCACGCTCCCGCCAGCGTTGGTGGGAGGCCTCGATCCATGGGGCCAGCCCCTCATACCCCTTCCTGTCTGCCGCCAGCAACACCACCGGGTTCGTCCTCGGGAATGCGAAGTGATGCAGAGCACCGAACTGATCCTCCAACTCGATCGCCACGAGGCGAGTTGAAGCGGGGTGCACAAGATTCGACGTCCCGGTGGGTGGGTGCTTCGAGAATTCGCCGCCACCTGCCCGCAGGAGACTGATACCGAACACCAGGGCCACGGCCCAGGACATCGTCGATGGTCGTATCAGCACCAGCGGCACATCCGGGCGCACCGCAAAGTGGCCGGCCAGTCGGTACGGTATGAAAATGGCGGGCGACAAAGCGCCGGGCATACCGCCGGAAGAGCGCCAGCAACCAGGAACTGTGACGCACGGCCACCGCCTTGGGCGTGGTCATTTCGAGCAGACCTTCCGCACCGCGTGTGACCCAAACCCGCCTCGCTGACGATAATGCTGCCAACCGCGCCGCTTGCTCCGCCGCCAACCCACGAAATTCCCGAAGGGATCAACCTTTCCTTGCTTCATGGATGATTTCAGGTTCGAACGCCGCCTCGTGAAACGCGATCGACAACCGACGGGCAGTCGACCTGCTCAGCACCTCACAAAATGGCTGCATGGATGAGAAGACCAGCATCGGTGCCGGCTCATTGCCCCCCTGCTGCCGGGCGGACCTGACGCCACAGACCTTCTTTTCGAAACCACGCATCGCGCTTCCCCCATCAGCAGTTGTGAATTTCATTGTCCAGAAAATGTCTAACAAAAGCTGTAATTGTCAACTTTTTGTTTGTGTTAGATCAATTCCTAGATCTACGCCAATATGTCACTGTATGCGTGAGTTTTACACATATCGCGTTAGCTGGGTTTGACATTTGGGCGCAAAAGTGAATAACTTCTGTCTATTATTATGCCTGAAGCAATTCACACGATGAGGATGGTTTCGAAACGGACGGGGTTGAGTCCGCATGTCATTCGCGTTTGGGAGCGGCGTTACGGCGTCGTGGCACCGACGCGCACGCCGACCAACCGGAGGGTGTATCGGGAGGAGGATGTGGAGCGGCTGAACCTGCTTCATCAAGCCACCACGGCGGGACACACCATCAGCCAGGCCTCGAAGCTGACAAACGAGAAGCTCCGCGCCCTGATCGAGGAAAGCTCCCCGGTGAACGCACGGCGAGCCTTGCCCGGAGAGGTAATGCTTCATGAATGGGGCGCCAGATTGACGGCCCGCTGCATGGCGGCGGTCCAGTTGATGGATCTCAAGGAGCTGGATAGCGCGCTGCGAGACGGGGTGATGGCCTTGGGCACCCAGGGGATGCTCACCCAGGTGGCGGCCCCACTGAGTCAGCAGGTGGGCGACCGGTGGCGGGCTGGAGAGATCACTGCGGCGCACGAGCACTTTCTCAGTGCGGCGCTCAGGACATTCCTTGGGCGCCACTCTCAACAGTTCACCGTTCCGCCCAATGCACCAACGGTCATCGTGGCTACCCCCCCCGGACAGATCCACGAACTGGGTGCCGTGCTCGTGTCCGCCGCCGCAGCCAATATGGGCTGGAAAGTGATTTACCTCGGCACGAGTCTGCCGGCAGCCGAGCTGGCGGGGGCGGCCCGTGACCAAGGGGCCAAGGCGGTGGCTCTCAGCATTGTCTATCCCGAGGACGACCCGGCGCTGCCCGCTGAGTTGCGTCAGCTTCGTGATTATCTGCCCTCAGGGGTGGAATTGATCGTGGGGGGCAGAGGGGCGCCGACCTACGCCGCCACGTTGGTGGAAATCCGCGCCCACGTGGTCCACAAACTGGAAGATCTCTTCCCCGCACTGGAAGCGATCCGCAAAGCGTCCTTTCGCAACCCGGTCACAGGCGGGTCTTGATGCCGCACGCACGCATCCCACACCAGCCCCGCAGCGCCTCGAACAACACAAATCCCCCGCTGGCCAAAAAAACAACTGGGGTCACAAAAAACAACTGGGGTCACATCTTTACATTCGACACTTGGCACACCTGTTTCAACAGCGCCCGTCCCTCTTGGCTCCGCCGCAACCGCCGCTCATACCGCCGGATGGCAATCGACACTGCACTGTAATCGATCCTCCCCGCCCAAGACCCCCTGCTCCTGCAATTCCTCCCACGGGCTCTTCTTCCGTCCCTCCCGCACCGCAACCAATCCACCACCACGGGTTTGAACCGGCCTTGGAACAGATGCCCGCTGCGCCCGTGCCGCCGGTTGAACCACACGCTATAGCTCACATTGAGCCGCTGCCCGGCGCGGCTCAGGTTGGACTCCGTCAATTCCAGCAGCAGGTGATAATGATTGTCCATCAGCACGAAGGCGTGCACGCGCACCCGGAACAAGGCCACCGTTCGCCCCAGCAACTGGCCGAAGTGCCACCGATCCCGGTGGTCCCGGAAAATCGCCCGGCGCTCGTTGCCCCGGGCCGTGACGTGATACCACCCGCCCACCCGCTCAATCCGCAAGGGTCTGGACATGCCCCACGCTACCCACTGTGACCCACTTCAGGCGCGAACGCATGCCCTCGGGAATACTACGGGGCATCAAGACGCATTCAGCAGCTTCAGAACTCCTGATCCCGAGGAATCAGGGTGGGGCGTTTAGGGTGAAGATGAGACGGAGGTCGGTGCCCGGGAAGGTGGTTTCGGTGGCGGTGAGTTCCTCGGCCAGTTGGCGCACGGCGGTGTCCTGCAGGCGGCTGGGCAGCGGATGCAGGGGCACGGTCAGCGTCTTGGCCTGGAGGTCGGGTTGGAGGTCCGCCGGGGTGGGCAAGAGCTCGCGCACCAAGGCGCGTTCGTCATTGTGGCGCTTCAAGGCTTCCCGCACCGTGCCCACCAACGCGGTTTCGGCCCGGTAGGCGATCAATTTGATGGTATCCACGAAGTGTTTGCGCTCGGCGCGCAAGCGCGGGAACTGTTCCTCCTGGGGCAAGTCATGGAGCGGCACATGGCGCGGGGTCTCCTTCCGTCTGGCTTTCAGTTGGGCCAATTGTGTCTCGCGCGTGGTCAGGGTTTGGTGCTGGCGGGCTTTCTGTTATCGGTGCTGAGCAGGCTGACTTGGTGGCCGCTGTCTTCGCGCTGGCGGACTTCCCGCACCCACAGGCCGTTGCTGAGGCGGGTGCCCCGCTCGGCCAGGGAGAGCGTGACCTTTTCTCCGTTGGCCAGGACCAGTTCGTGCGAGGCGAACTCCTCCACCGCCCAGTCGTCGCCCGGGAACTTGTGGTAGGTGAGCACGGTCACCCGCTGGGCTTTCTGCTCGGCGAAGAACTCCGGCGAATACCCGGCCCGGTCGAAGACCAGGGTCAAGCGGTGCCGGAGCGCATCGGCGGCCCGTTCGGCTTCGGTGGGCTGGTTGGGCGCATCGGCGAAAAGGCGCGGCGGATGTCCCCCTGACTGGCGCTGCCATTGACCACCCGTTGACTGGTGAAAAGGCGGAAGGCGGCCAGATCCTCCTGCGCGTGGGTGAAGACCGGCAGGTGCCCGTTGAAACAGATGACCTGGCCCTCACGACACTCGACGGCCAACGACTCATTCAGTTGGGTGCTCCCTGCGGGAAACAGCGGCAATTGAACCTGCGGCATGCCCGCCAAGTAACCACCTCGGGGCTCGCGCGTCAGCCTCACTTCCTCGCCACCCAACCATCCACCCTCAGGGATCAGGAGCTGTGAGCCTACCAAATCGTGGTCTGCGGCAGCATTGTGCCGGACCCGTTGCAAACCTTGGAACCCGTGGCGTCGCCCACCGGGCCGGCTGTTTTTTGTAGCAGCAGGCATCCTTGCCTGCTGTAGAGCCGGCGCTTCCCAGCCCGGCGGAATCAACCTCAAGCCCATTCAAGCGTGTTGGGAATTTCCTCAGTCGCCAAACTTCCGGGCGTTCTTTCCGGGCGGCAGGATGCGCGCCTTCCACGGCAGCCAGGATGGCTGCCGCCACAGTTGCCGCGCTACCACACTTTACATTTCGCCAACCAAACGCACCCTGCGCCAGCCTCGGAATACTCTTGCGGCCCTTTGCGTTCCCATTCGACAGTTGCACGAACGGGTTTTAATCTACAGCCATGAACCTGAAGATCGAGGTGGAGCGCGAAACGGATGGCCGCTGGATTGCCGAGGTGCGGGAATTGCCGGGTTGTCTGGCCTACGGCAAAACCCAGGCCAATGCCTTGGCCAAAGCCAAGGCCCTCGCGCTGCGCGTGCTGGCGGATCGCCTGGAGCATGGCGAACCGGTGCCAGCGGGTGACGAATTGTTTACCGTGGCATGAGCCAGTGGGGTTCATGCAAAGCGCGACGCGTCCTTGCCGCCTTGTTACACATGGGTTGGAGCATCAAACGACAACGTGGTACTTCACATCGAGTTCTTGCGCGGGACGGCTGGCCGGATATGGTGTTTGCCTTCCATGACGGAGAGGAAATCGGCCCAAGGATGCTCGCGCGCATTGCCAAACACACCGGCCTTGAACCGGATGACTTGTAATAGCGGCGAACCAGTTTATGAGCACAGCCTACCAAATCGTGGTCTGCGGCAGCATCGTGCCGGACCCGTTGCAAACCCTGGAACCTGTCGCGTCGCCCACCGGGCCGGCGTTGAAAAATGAAATGATGCTGCCCGCGTGGCTTGATCCCTGGGCGGGTCACGCGCTCTACGAGGCCGCGAACCTCGCCAGGCAGTACGCCGGCTCGAAGGTCACGCTCGTCAGCCTCGGGCCGAAGGCCAAGCTCCAGCAAGTGATGATGACCGTCGGCCAAAAGGTGCCGTTTGAACTCGTCGCGCTCGACGGCTCCGCCAGCGGCTTCACCGAGCCCGCCGAAACCGCCGCCGCGCTTGCGGACGCCATCGCCGCCCTGCCTGGTCTGGACAAATCCAAGCTGCTGGTCTTCGGCGGCTGGGAGTCCGCCTCGCGCGGCGCCGGCGTCACGATGCAATGCATCGCCGAGCGCCTCGGCATCAGGGACGTGTTCCTCGGCGTGGATGAATTGAAGGTTCAGCCTGACGGCGCGCTGGACATTCTGGAGCGCATCGAAGGCGGCAAACACCAGGTCTCGCGCTGCGCGGGCCCGCCGGCCGTGCTGGGCTGGGCTACGGGCAATCTGCCGGAGCCGAAGAACAATCCGCAGGTGGGCATGGTCAACATGCGCGCGGTGATGCCGGCGTTGCAGAAGGCCAAGCCGGTGAAGGTGGCCGCGGACGGTGTCACCTTTGCCAGCGTAGCCCTGCCGAAGCAGATGCGCGACACGAAGATCGTGAAGGACGCGTCGCCGGACGACATCGCGAAGGAGATTGTGGAGTGGATCAGAAGATGAAGATAAAGGGAGTGATGGAGTGCTGGAGTTTCGGAGCGTGCAGAATGCTCACTCCATCCTCACACGTCCCACCACTCCATGACTCCAATACTCCAACACCCCAGTTACTGATTATGGAAACGATTCTCTTTCTTGCACACACGGAAACTGACGGCACGCTCGCCAAGCCGGCGCTGGAAGCACTCGGCGCAGCCAAGGCACTCAACACCACCCTAACCGGATCAACCCTGGTGGTGGGACTGATCGGCGGCAACACTCAGCCGGCGGCGAACCAGATTGCCGCGTGCGGCGCGGCAACGTTTCTGGCCGTGACTGGTGCGGACTTCGCGGCCTCGCGCTACGCGTCGGATGCGGCGGCGGCGGAGGCCTTGTGCAAGGCGGCAAGGGCAAGCGTCGTCATCGCGGCTGGCACGGCGCGGTTCAATCGCTGCCTGCCCGGCGTGGCGCAACGCCTCAATGGCCGCGCCGACACGCACGTCAGTGGACTCAGCGCAGCCGATGGCAGGGTGGCCATCAACCGCTGGTATTATCGCCAGCGGATGGAAGGCACGTTGACCCGGACCCAACGGCCCTGGGTGGTACTGGTGGATCCCGGCAGCCAGCCGGCTTGGAGCGGTGCGGCGGGAGCCGCCACAATCGAGGCCGTCGCAGTGACGCTGCCGCGATTCGGCCAGGCGCACCACGGTCACCGGTTTCCGTGAACCCGCCGCCGACGCGCAGACCATACGGCCCGACGCACAGCTTCTGTTCGTGGCGGGTGCGGGATGGACGAAGAAGCAGGCCGACGGCCAGACGCACGTGCCCGAGGCCGGGAACCTGATCCTGGATTTCCTCAAACTCACGCGGTCGTCCCTGGGCAGCAGCAAGTCCCTGGTGGACCTGGGCGGCGAGGGACAGGCGGTGCTGCCTTTCATGACCCATCTCAACCAGATTGGCCAGACGGGGGCCACGCCGCGGCACCCCAAGGGGCTTTCGACCTGTTGTCATGGTGAGGAGCCGCACACGGTCGGCTGGCGGTTCATCAACGAACGCCGCGCCCTCAGCCTGGACGCCAACTGCGGCTGGGCTCGGGGCAAAGCGGATGTGCTCTATGTGGCCGACGCCTTCCAGGTCATGGCCAAGGTGAACCAATTGCTGCGGCAGGGGTGAGAACTTCAAGGCCCGATCTCCGGTTTTCAGGCCTCGGATTTCCATCCGTAACACGACGTCCCTTCCTTGCCAAATGTGACTTTACATATATGGCTTGGGAGCTAAGCTGCCTTCAGAATCTGGGTCCAAATCTATGCAAAAGTCATTTTCCCTCCTGCTGTTGGTGACCGCTTTGGCCGTGTTGACGACGGGTTGCGCAGGCCCTGAAAAGAAGTTCGGCCGCGGCATGGCCAACCTTACCGAAATCATCCGCTGGGGCGAGTGTCGTCGGAGTGTGGAGCAGACCGCCGTGTTTTACACGCCGGAGGAGGCCTACACCCGTGGCTTCATCACCGGTCTGAACCGGACGCTGGCGCGCACGGGCTTGGGGATCTATGAAATCGTCACCTTCCCGATCCCCTCCTACGACCCGGTGTTGACCGACTATCTCGCACCGAACCCGGTTTATCCGGACAGTTATCGTCCCAACCTGGTTGCCGACCAGAATTTTGCGACCGACACCTCGTTGGGATACAGCGGTGGGGATGTGATTCCGATCGCACCAGGCAGCCGGTTTCACATCTTTGATCAACCCCATTAAACGGCTTGTTCATCGCCTCGCCTGACCGCCTTTCATCGCGCCGACCTGTGTCGGCGCGTTTTCCTTTAGCGACCGGCTCATCCGGCTGCCCTGCTGCTTCATGACTGTCGAGCTGAACTCGCCCTGCAAAGTCAACTTGCTGCTGAACATCTTAGGCCGCAGACCGGACGGGTTTCACGAGCTGGAGACCGTCTTGCAGCCGGTTCGCCTGCATGACCGGCTGGAGTTTCAAAGAAGCGGCCCGGGTATTGGTATTGTACTCTCGTGTTCTGAACCCGCCCTGCCGGTGGACGGTTCCAACCTGGTTCATCGGGCTGCCTCGGTATTCCTGGAGACTGCCGGAGTTACGGAAGGTGTTCGCATCCACTTGGACAAGCGGCTGCCGATGGCTGCCGGGTTGGGTGGCGGCAGTGCGAACGCGGCTGTGACCTTGCTGGGTCTGAACCAGTTGTTTGGGTGTCCACTCGATGTCAGTCAGCTCAGTGAACTGGCTGCCAGCCTCGGTTCGGACGTTCCTTTCTTCCTGCAGGACGGACCTGCCTTGGGATCGGGTCGAGGCGAGCGAATCCAGCCGCTGGAGCCATTTGCAGCCTTGCAGGGATGTGCTGTGCTGTTGGTTCGCCCGGGCTTCGGGGTCCCCACACCCTGGGCCTACGCTGAGCTCTCAAAGTATCCGCAGTCCCTGAATGGCAGGCCTGGCAGAGCGGTCGAGCTGATCCGGCGACTGCGAGGGAGCGATCCGGGGGCGGCCAGAGACGCGTTCTTCAACTCCTTGGAAGCCCCCGTTTTCCAAAAGTATCCGATCCTGGCGGTGCTCAAGGAATGCCTCCTCGAACAGGGCGCAATTGTCGCGCTGATGTCGGGCAGCGGCTCATCCAGCTTTGCCATCACCCGTTCGATGGCTGCCGCCGAATCGCTTCGTGAAACCGTGCTGGCTCGCTTCGGAAAGACGAATTGGACTGCTACTGCTCCGCTGTGATTGGGGGCACGCGGTCGTCCTTTGGTGATCGGCGGTGCGAGGTGGGGTCGTTGAGATGCTGTTTGACCGCCTCCAATCTTTGCTGCCATTTGAGCCAGTCCCAGTGCCATCGGTCTCCTGAAAACCTTCGGCGGGCAGCTTCAAGGTTTTCGTTCCAAGCCTCGACTTCATGCTGGACTGATCGTTTGTCGTTCCAGCGCGCATAGGCTTCCATGAGGTTGAGGCGGTTTTCGGGATATAGCGGCGCCAGTTTGACGGCATGGCCCAGGTGCGTCCTGGCTTTGGAACGGTTGCCCACGCTGACGGGCCAGCCGGGGGCTTCCAAGTAGAGCAAACCCAGATTCCGGTCCGGCCCCGCCTCGTCGAATTTGGAATCCAGCTCCCGTGCCTTGCGGAAATGCTTTTCCATCTGTTGAACCAGCTTGAGCGCGCCGAGGCTCATGGTGCGGGCCAACTGCCCCTGATTCATGCCGAGGTAATAATGGGCTGCGACAAGGTCCGGAGTGATGGTCAGAGCCTGTTCGCAGGCCCGGATTCCTTCCCGTGCCAATTCGGCCCTCTGGGTGTCGTTGGTCGCAAACTCGGCCCAATCAAAGCAGGCCCGGCCAAACCACCATGCCTGGACGGGATCGTCGACCGCCTGTTCCAACTGCTTCTTGGCCTCCTCATAGGTCACTCGGGCCGCCTCCTTGGCTGGAGCCGGTTCACCGGCAGGCGCGACACTTGTGGCAGTCAGCCATAGGCTTGCCGACATGGTCCAGGCAGCCATGCAGTGTCCGGCCAAAGCCCGGGATTTCTGGGTTGCGCGACGCATCTTCTGATCTATAGTCTCGAATCGGTGAAATTAAACACCAAACTGGCTTTGCTCGTGACGGCCGCCGCCTGGATCCTCTGCTGCGGATGCAGCGGCGTCAATGCGTCCGGCAGCGTTTCCCCTGCCACTTTCCTGTTGCCGGGCTTTGGGTCAACCTCGCCGAAGCACTGTCCCGGCACGCCCTGTGAGACCAACGGTGTCCCTGCGGCACCGGAACTGGCCTGCCTCAATTAACGTCATGCGATTTCCATTGGCCCTGTCGGTCAAGATTGCCCGACACATTATTCGTCACAAACTGGCCCGGACTCCCCGGTTCGCCATGGTGCTGCAGCTCGAACCGCTCCACACCTGCAACCTGACCTGCACCGGCTGCGGCCGCATCCGGGAGTATTCCACCAGCCTCAAGGACATGGTGCCGTTGGAAGCCTGCCTGCAGGCCGCCCGGGAGTGCGATGCCCCGATGGTGTCCATTTGCGGCGGGGAACCTCTGATTTATCCCAAGATCGAGGAGTTGGTGGCTGGCCTGCGCCAGCAGGATCGCATCATCTACATCTGCACCAACGGCGTGTTCATGCGCAGAAAGATGCGCGAATACCTGGCCGCAGTCTATGATCCAACCGATTCGTCCCATGAGTCTCATCTGAAACGATTGTTGTCAGAGAACCTCATCACGGAGAAGGAAGCAGCCGCCATCCGAAGCGCCGACGCCGCCGCCCGGCGCAAGGTCGTCATCCGCCCGAGCAAATGGATCTACTGGAACGTCCACGTGGACGGCCTGGAATACACGCACGACCTCATCGTCGAGCGCGAGGGCGTGTTCAAGGAATGCGTCGCCGCCATCCGCATGGCCAAGGTGCTGGGTTTCCAAGTGGCCACCAACACCACGGTTTACAAGGAGACTGACGTCGCCGAACTGGATGACATGTTCCGGTTCCTGAGCTCGCTCAATGTGGATGGCCATACCATCTCGCCCGGCTACGATTACGATGCCGCCAAGAAGGACATGGTCACACGCCTGGGCCGGAAACCGGAGGACTTCTTCCTGACGCGGGCGATGACCATCCAGAAGTTCGCGCGCATTGAGGAGTGGGGCCGGCTCTTCACCATTTTTGGAACGCCGGTGTACCAGGAGTTTCTGGCCGGCAAACGCGATCTGACCTGCACCGCCTGGGCGATTCCCACGTACAACATCCGCGGTTGGAAAGCGCCCTGTTACCTGATGACCGACGGGCACTACAGCGGTTACCAGGAAATGTTGGACAAGGTGGACTGGGAAAAGTATGGCGTGGTGGATGGATTCGCCCGCGACCCGCGTTGCGAGAATTGCATGGTGCATTGCGGCTATGACCCCAGCGGGGCGCTGGGAACCAACTACCAAGCCGGCGACAACTGGAAGAATTTCAAATACAACTTCTGGCCCCGACCGGCTCCGATCCCACACTCCCGGGAGCTCGAGATCCGGGCCTTCAACGGTGCCAGCATCGGCGAAGGGCACCTGGCCGAGGCCAAAGCTGCCATCAACTCCCCGGCCACCGGGGCGCAGGGAGCCTTTTCCCGCCGGGAAAGCGACGGCAAGGAACATGTGGGCAGCTTTTGCGGCGGGGACGGTGCCTCCACCGAGCGGGACGCCTTGCTGGCCAGGATCTCTCAGGCGAAAGCCAATGACTGAGCCGGTGGCTGATCACTGATCACGTTCCCCATGAGCGCACTGTTTCTATCCCCTCCTTCCTTTGACGGCTTCGACGGCGGTGCCGGCGCCCGATACCAGGCGCGGCGCGAAGTCACCAGCTATTGGTATCCCACCTGGCTGGCGCAACCCGCCGCCCTCGTTCCCGGATCCAAACTTCTCGATTGCCCACCCCACAACATCGGCGTCGAGGAATGCCTTCGCATTGCCCGGGACTACGACCACGTCATCATCAACACTTCCACCCCCTCGCTCAAGAACGACTGCAAGGTGGCGGAGGCCATCAAGGCGCGGAAACCTGGCACAAGGGTTGGATTTGTCGGCGCCCACGCCATGGTGTTGCCGACAGAGACGCTCAAGGCGTCGCCGGCCATTGACTGGGTGGGACGCAAGGAGTTCGATTTCACCTGCAAGGAAGTGGCCGAAGGGCGCGAGCTCTCGACGGTTGCCGGTTTGTCCTACCGGGATTCAGAAGGGAAGATCCGACACAATCCGGAGCGGGAAATCATTGCGGACATGGACGTGCTGCCCTGGGTGGCGGACGTTTACAAGCGCGACCTCGAAATCGAGAAGTATTTCATCGGTTACCTGCTGCATCCCTACCTCAGCATGTACACCGGGCGCGGCTGTCCCGCCCAGTGCAGCTTCTGCCTCTGGCCGCAAACCATCGGCGGACACAAGTATCGCGTGCGTTCGCCGCAGAACGTCGCCGACGAGATGGCCTACATGAAGAAGCTCTTTCCGCAGGTGCGGGAGTTCTTCTTCGATGACGACACCTTCACGGCCAATCTCCCGCGGGCCCGCGAAATCGCGAAGAAGCTGGGCCCGCTCGGGATGCACTGGTCCTGCAACAGCCGGGCGAACCTCGATTACGACACCATCCAGAGTTTCAAGGACAACGGCCTGCGCCTGTTCCTGGTCGGCTACGAAAGCGGCAACGACGAAATCCTCACGCGGATCAAGAAGGGCGTGACCACCGACGAAATGCGCCGTTTCACCAAGGCCTGTCACCAGGCCGGCGTGGTCATCCACGGCACCTTCATCCTCGGCCTGCCCGTGGAAACCCGCGAGACCATCGAGCAAACCATCCGCTTCGCCCAGGAACTCGACGTGTTCAGCCTGCAAGTGTCCCTGGCCGCGCCCTATCCCAGGGACCGAGCTCTACGAGCAGGCCAAGCTCAACGGCTGGTTCGTCAAGAAGGACAAGACCGACCTGGTTGAGAACGACGGTCTCCAGCAAAGCACCCTCGAGTATCCCGACCTGAGCAAGGAGGAGATTTTCGAGGCCGTCGAACGCTTCTATCACCGCTACTACCTCCGCCCGAAGCCCATCCTGCGCATCATCCGCACCATGCTCGAGGACAAGGACGTGTGCGTCCGCCGCCTGCGCGAGGGCTACGAATTCTTCAAGAGCATGGCTCAGCGCCGAAGTGATCTCGAAGCGGCGAAAGCCGGGGCCTGACTGGGCGCGGACAGCTTGGTCCGCGAGTGCTGAAGGGGCCCGCGATTACCGGGGTTGTGTCAAAGGCGCCCGAGCGGCCGGCCTCCGGCGGTTTGCCTCTTGAGTGAACAACCTGTGAACAGCGGGTGAACAAGAGTGGAAAACTCTGCGTTGACCTCGTCTCGGGCTTCCGGATGCTCGTGGGGATGACGGCAAGACAGCGGCAATCCGCCGAGATTCAGGTTCCCTCCCCGCATGACTGGCGCACCAGCGACACGGACGAGGTCAACAAGCGCCGCCTGCGGGCGCGCGAGGAGTCGTTCGCCATTTCCAATACCGCTCCGCAGCATCCCATCTTCTCGAATTTCCGCGTCCGGTCCGGCAGCGGGCTGACGTATTCGGTCGAGATTCGCGATGTGCGGCAACGCCAGTTTGCCTGTGACTGTGTGGATTTCCGGACCAACGGCCTGGGAACCTGCAAGCATGTCGAGGCGGTGCTGTTGGATCTGGAAACCCGGTTCAAGCGGCTGTTCAAGCCTGCGGCGCAGGGAGGCTCGACGCGGATCGAAGTCGTTGTGGATCGCGAAGCCGACGCGTTGCGTCTGCTCAACGGACGGGAGAAACCGCCGCATGCGATCCTGAAGTGGTTTGCGCCTGACGGGTTCCTGGCCAATGGGTCGCCCGATGAGGTCCTGGGCGTGCTGGAGCAACTGCGCGCCGGTCGGTATCCGCAGTTGCGCCTTTCTCAGGAGATTGCGCCCTGGATCGAAAACCGTCGGCACACCGCGGAGCGCAGGCAATTGCGCCACGAATACGAGATCAAGGTGCAGAACGGTGAGTGGCCTTCGCACGAGACCACGGTGCCGCTCTTCCCCTACCAGCGCGAAGGCATGTTGCACCTGGCCTTCACTGAACGGGCGCTGCTGGCGGATGAAATGGGCCTGGGCAAGACCATCCAGGCCATCGCCGCCTGCGCGTTGCTGCATCGGCTGGGCAAGGCGCGCCGGGTGCTGGTCGTCACCCCCGCCTCTTTGAAAACCGAGTGGGAGGAGCAGATCCAGCGGTTCACCGGGTTGCCGTATCAGCTCGTGTTCGGTCCGCGGCATCATCGACTGAAAGCCTACGATCATGCCGGCGCGAGTTCGCGCAACACGCAAGACGCACTCCGGAGACCGCCCCCCTCTGCAAACACCATAGCCTCTCCGCATGACGCAGCTCCGCCGACTCCCGCCTCACCCCCGTTCTTCACGCTGGTTAATTACGAGCAGATGCTTGCTGACGCGCCGGAGGTAAACGCACGCTTGCGTCCGGATGTGGTCGTGCTGGACGAGGCGCAGCGGATCAAGAATTGGAATACCAAGACCGCCCAGGCCGTGAAGCGGTTGCAGAGCCGCTATGCCTTCGTGCTCACCGGCACGCCCATCGAGAACCGCATCGACGAACTGCATTCGCTGATGGACTTTCTCAACCCGGCGGTCCTCGGGCCCCTGTTCCGTTTCAACCGGGAGTTCTACGAACTCGACGACCGCGGACGCCCTTCGGGCTATCGCAACCTGGGGCAGCTCCACGACCGCATCCGGCCGCATATGCTTCGCCGCCGCAAGGCGGACGTGGAGACCGAGTTGCCGGAGCGCACCGACCGCAACCATTTCGTCCCGATGAGCGACTCGCAGAAGGCGGCGTACGCCTGTCACGAGCAGATCGTGTCCAGGCTCGTTCACCTCGCCCAACGGCGTCCGCTGCGGAAGGAGGAACAGGAGAAGCTCCAGCGCGAACTGGCCATGATGCGGATGATTTGCGACACCAACCACATCCTTGATCCAGACGACCGCGAGTGTCCCAAGCTCGGCGAGTTGGAGAAAGTGATCGAGGAATGCCGGGAGAATGACGCCAAGGTCATCATCTTCTCCGAATGGGAGCGCATGCTGCAGTTAGTGCGCGAGCTGTGCGAGAGGATGGACCTCGGATTCGCCTGGCACACGGGCAGCGTGCCGCAACTGCGTCGCCGCGCGGAGATCAACGCCTTCAAGAACGACCCGGAGTGCCGCGTGTTCCTGAGCACCGACAGCGGCGCGACGGGATTGAACCTCCAGAATGCCAGCGTCGTGATCAACTGCGACCTGCCGTGGAATCCGGCCAAGCTCGAACAGCGCATCGCCCGCGCCTGGCGCAAGCATCAGACCCGGCCGGTGACGGTGATCAACCTGGTCTCGGAAAGCACAATCGAACATCGCATGCTCGACACGCTGGCCGGCAAGCAGGCGCTGGCGGACGGCGTGCTGGATCTCAAGGGCGACTTGCAAGCCATTCCCTTGCGGGGCGGCCGGGGGGCGTTCCTGGCGAAACTGCAGCAACTCATGGGGCCGGAGGCGGGAAGTCCGAAGTCCGCAGCCCAAAATCCGAAGGTTCCCCTGCCGGCGGATCGTCCGTTGGCTTTCGCGCAGCGGGCTCGGGACGCCATTGACGGAGCGATGGTTCGTTGCGAGGAGCGGTACCCCGCCGACGGGGCGCACACGGTTCTGCTCGTTGTGGTGGATCAGAATCCCGCCCAGCACCGCAGCCAACTTGCCGCGTTGCACCAACAACTCTTTGGACCGGGCCAGATCGATCCGTTGGCTCCAGTGCAATTGGAAGTCATCGACCGCGCCACCGACGAGGCGCTGCAGCGTCTGATGGCCGCCGGGTTGATCCAGTCCACCACGCGCGCCAGCCGGTCGCTGTTTCCCGCACCCGACGGAGAGTCCGTTCCGTCAGAGCTCTCGGCGGAGGAGAAGGCCAGGGCCGAGGCGCATCGCACCCAGGCGGCGCGCAAGCTCAAGATGGCGCGCTTGCTGGGTGAAGGCGGGTTGGACGAGGAGGCGCGCGGTCCGTTGCTGGACGCGGTGCTGGCGATGGGCTGCGCGTTGGCGGTCGAGCAGCGCGTCCCGCTGCCGTCGTCGCTCGACGAGGCGCTGCTGCCGCCGGTGTCTCCCGGCTGGCGCGAATCGCTGCCGGTGTTGCGGCGGTTTACCGCCGAGCCCAACCATCCATGGCAGCCGGTCGCAGAGGCCCTGAACACGCTGGTGCCACGGTAACTCCATGCGAGCCCGGGAATCAGCCCCAGACCTTCTGAGCCTTTGGAAGCGGCATGAACGGGGCAAGGGAGAGCCGGAGTGTTGGAGTGCTGAAGGACCCCACACGCCCGCAGTCCGTCATAGGCTACGGTCGGTTTCTCCGGGCCAAGAATGCCGCCCCCGCGTCGGCGAGCCTATCGCGAGATGTCGGACTGGCGCAGCACGGGGAACTGGTGGCGCTTGAGGACCTGCTCGGCCATTTCGTTGTCCTCGATGCTCAAGCCGAGGATGGATTTGCCGTGTGGATGTGGAATGAACGAATAGAGGTAGTTGATGTTCAATTCGGCCTCCAGCAGTGCCGCCATGAGCCGGTTCAACTCCTCGGGCGCGGTGACTTCCACCACCACCAGCGCGCTTTCCGAGAAGGCAAATCCCTCCTGGCGCAAAACCGCGCGCGCCGTGTCAGGATCGTCCACCACGAACCGGATGATGGCGCTGTCGGTCGTATCCAGCACGGTCAGGGCCATCACATGCACCCCCTGCGCGCCGAGCGCCCGCACCAACTCATGCAGCCGGCCGAGCCGGTTGGGTGTGAAGGCCGAGAACTGGGTGACCGGATCGGGCTGGCGGCCCTGAGTGGTTTCGCTGGTCATGCCGCAACTTGCCACAGGTTGGGATGATGTGCACCGGAGAATTGAGCTTCGCGGCTGCAGGTGTACGGGAACCCACCAGAAACTCAACACCACCAGTAGGAAGAATCCAACATAGGCCATGGTGAACACCGTCTCGCTGAACTCAAAGAAGATCACCCGATGCAGCCAGTGCTGAATGAAGGAGTCGGCATAACGCGCTCCGCCGCCAGCCAGGATGCGCAGTTGATTTTCCCAGGTGGTCAACGGGCAGACAAAGCCCGCCAAGGCCTCCAGTGTCACCACGCCCATGGCGGCCAGGTGAGCCGCGCGGAACCAGAAATTGCGGACGAAGCGCCACCGCCAGTATCCCCCCACCCAGATCAGCACCAACCCCGCCACGACGAATCCCACAAATGTTGCGTGGACGGCCAACACCAGATCCGCAAGTGCGCTGTAAAGCTGTTGGGTGCGGGTCACGGTCGCACCATGGGACAGGTCTGCCGACCTGACAAGCAGAAGCCTGCGCGAGTCCGTTCGGCACATTGACAGACGCTGCCGCCGGAATTACTGTCCATCTGGACAGTATGCCGACATTGACTGAAAAACAGCAGGCTGTGCTCGAATTCATTGCCACAGCCGCGGAACAAAACGGGGCGCCGCCCACGCTGCGCGAGATTGCCGGGCATTTCGGGTTTCGCAGCAAGACAGCGGCGGCCGACCATATTCGTGCTCTGCAGGCCAAGGGGGTACTGCGGCAGGACGCCCCGCGCAGGGCGCGCGGATTGCGCATCAGCAGCACCGGTCTGCGGCGCCCGGGGCTCGACATCCCCATCTTTGGCGCCATCCCGGCCGGGTTTCCCCAGGACCGCTACCAGGACGCCAAGGGTTGTGTTTCGGTGGATCTTTCCGCGCTGGGGATCAAAGCCACCCCGCGCACGTTCGCGCTCGAAGTCCGCGGGGATTCCATGATCGGTCGGCACATTTGCGACGGGGACATCGTGGTGCTGGAGCATGGTCGCCCCCCACGCTCGGGGGACGTGGTGGCGGCGCTGATTGACAACGAGAGCACGCTCAAGACCTACGTACAGGAGCGCGGCAAGCCGCCGCATCTCAAGGCCGAAAACCCGTCGTATCCCCGGTTGCACCCGGCGGCGGAACTGGTGATTCAGGGCGTCGTGATCGCGCTGCTGAGAAAGACAGAATTCCAACTTTAACGCAAAGGGCAAAGGCGCAAGGACGCAAAAATTCTTTAATCTGACAACAATCACATTTCTTTGCGCCTGCGGCCTGTGCCCTTTGCGTTACGGATTCAAGCCAAAAGAGCGTGATGACCGAAAACGAACTGAGCAAAGTCATTGTGGAATGCGCCGTCGAGGCGCACCGCACCCTGGGTGGACCAGGGCTGCTTGAGAGCGTTTATGAAGAGGCGCTGGTTTACGAACTGGAGCAACGCGGCCTCCAGGTGAAGCGGCAGGCTTCTGTGCCGGTTACATATAAAGGCCGGACCCTCGGGGCGCCGCTCCGCCTGGACCTGCAGATCAACGAACGGGTGCTGGTGGACAATAAAGCCACCACAACTTACAACCCCATCTTTGAAGCGCAGATGCTGACCTATCTGCGCATGACAGGACTCAAACTGGGTCTCGTTATCAACTTTGGTGAACGTTACGTCAAGGACGGCATTCACCGCGTGGTGAATGGCCTCTGATCTCAACGTCGGCAACAGGCTGCCAGGATACAGATAAATGCTTTTCCGATGATTCCATCTTTGCGTCTCTGCGTCCTGTGCCCTTTGCGTTAAGTCCCCCGCCGTATGGCGTTGCACTCATTGATCCATCTCGATGCCGATGCCTTCTTCGCCTCGGTGGAACAGGCGGCGGACCCGCGCCTGCGCGGCAAGCCGGTTGCCGTCGGCGGCGAGAAGCGCGGGATCATTGCGTCAGCGAGTTACGAGGCCCGGAAGTTCGGGATCTACACGCCCATGCCCACCGTGCGGGCGCGCAAGCTGTGTCCGCGCCTCATCGTGCTGCCCGGGCGATTTCGAGAAGTACGAGCGGTTCTCGCCGTTGGATGTTCAGTTACGCCTACGACTTCACACCCGATGTGGAGATCAATTCCATTGACGAGGGCTACTTTGACCTGAGCGACGCGCGGCGTTCGCCGGTGCAGATCGCGCGGACCATTCGCGACGCCATCCGGCAGGCGCTCAAGATCACTGTCAGCGAGGGCATCGGCAGCAGCAAGCTGGTCAGCCAGATCGCCTCGAAGTATCGCAAGCCGGCAGCCTTGGAATACGTGGCGCCCGGCGACGAACTCCCCTTCCTGCATCCGCTGCCGAACCGATGGCTGCCGGGCATCGGGCCGAAAACCGCCCTTCGCTTCAATGCTGCCGGGCTCGCGCACATCCACCATATCGCCGCCACCCCGCTGGAAATGCTCTCCCTGCTGGTGGGGGGCGCCGCAGTGCAGTTGCGCGCGTTTGCCAACGGCATTGATCATCGCCCCATCGTCCCCGCCAGTGAACCGGCAAAGAGTTACAGCCAGCAGGAGACTTTTGAAAAGGACCAGACGGACGAGGCGGTCCTTGATGCCACGCTGCGTCGCATGGCTGACCACCTCTTTGCCAAGGTTCGGGCCGACGGCAAAGGTGTCCGCACGCTCACGGTCAAGGTCCGTTACAACGACATGGACGAGGATCAATGCAGTGAAAGCCTGGACGAACCCACCGATCTGGAAACCGATGTGTACGGCCGGCTGCACACGATGCTGCGGCGCGCCTGGAAACGGCGGGTCAGCCTGCGCCTCGTGTCGCTCAAACTCTCGAATCTTTACAACGACGTGCTTCGATCCGAACTGGCGCTGGACCGCGCGGCACAACAGCACGACGCCCGACGCCGGTTGGCGTCCACCGTGGACGCGCTCCGGGAGGAGCATGGTCGTTACAGTGTGATGCGGGGGCATGACCTGGAATGGAAGGCAGAAGGCAGAGGGCAGAGGACAGAAGTAAAACCGGCACAAGCTCGTCTCCGTCCTTCGTCTCCGTCCGTCGTGTCGGGAACAAATCTGAAGTCCGAAGTCCGAAGTCCGAAGTCTGAATCAGATTCCACGTGTTGTTCCGCGTCCTCTGCGCCTCTGTGGTTGGAACAGTCCAACACGGAGACGCCGAGAGCGCACAAGGCCACCGAGGGGCCGCCGGCCCGGAGAACGCAGGAAGCGTGGGTCCCGTTCGAAGGCGGGCATCCAGATTTGCCGCT
The DNA here is from genome assembly GCA_963751435.1 of uncultured Verrucomicrobiae bacterium. Lineage (GTDB taxonomy): Bacteria > Verrucomicrobiota > Verrucomicrobiia > Limisphaerales > DSYF01 > JALOTU01. The sequence goes on from CAVVUP010000031.1 coordinate 139,253, forward strand.
TCGGATTTCGGTCAGACGCAGCAGCATACTCGCCGACGGCATCCAACGCCCGGAATCGAGCACGCGGACGAAGGATGAAGGGCGGGCACACCATCACCCTTCTGCAATCTGCAATCTGCAATCTGCCTTCCCCCTGTGCGTTCGCAGTCATTACTCCTTCCTCAACTCCACGCTGTCGCCCGAGGACATCGTGGCGCTGGCCAAGCGGCACGGCCTGAGGTCGGTTGCGCTCTGCGACCAGGGCAATCTGCATGGGGCGCCCGCGTTTGCCGCCGCGGCCCGGGCGGCGGGCATGCGGCCTGTCTTGGGAGTGGAGATTGAGGTCAATGGAAGACCGCTCCGGCTGTATGTGGAGAATGGCACGGGCTACAGGAATCTTTGCCGACTGCTGTCGCAAAATCCGAAGTCCGAAGTCCGAAGTCGGAAGGAGGCGCGGGGTCCGACACCCGAACCCGCCGTTTGGTGTCCCCCGGCGTCCCCTGGGTTTTTGAGCGGAGCCCCATTTAACACAGAGACACAAAGGACCCCGAGGGACGCGGAAAAACGGAACGTGCTTCGGACTTCGGACTTCGGACTTCGGACTTCCGGTGCTTTCGACGGGCTCCTGGCCATCTCTGCGGACCTCTCCCTTGCATCCTGGTTCCCCGGCCGTTTCTACCTGGGAGTGGCCCATCCGGACGAGTTGCGCCGCCTGCACAATCCGGATCGGTTGCCCGTGGTGGCCGTGCAACCGATCCATTACGCCACGCCCGCGGACCGCTGGAAGTGGGACATCCTGCAAAGCATCCGCACCCTGACCCTGCTGCGGCAGGAGCACCCGGGGAAACAGTTGGGCGGGGACTTTCACTTCTGTCCCGCCGGCGAACTGGCAGTTCTGTTCCGTGACCATCCTGGGCTGTTGCGTTGTACGCAGGAGATCGCCGAACGCTGCGCCGGATTCGAGTTCCCGTTCGGCAAACCGCAATTCCCGGCGTTCCAGACACCGGATGGAGCCAGTTCCCGCGAGTTCCTGCGCCAGTGGGTGCTGCGGGGATTTGAGGCGCGGTATGCCAGTTCACGCACCACGCACCCTGCACCACGGATCGGGGACGAGGACGAAGGACAAGGACCGTGGAGCCTGCCCCGCATCCGCGAACAGGTGGAGACCGAGCTGCAGATCATCCACGATGTCGGTTACGAGGACTATTTCCTCATCGTCTGGGATCTGCTGCGCGAGTGCCGGGCGCGTGGTATCGACTGGATCACGCGCGGTTCGGCGGCGGACTCGCTGGTGTGCCATTGCCTGGGCATCTCGAACGTGTGCCCTGTGCGGTTTGATCTCTACTTCCGCCGGTTTCTCAACCCGGAGCGCATGGCGCTGAACAAGCTGCCGGACATTGACATTGATTTTCCGCACGACCGGAAGGACGACGTGGTGGATCTGTTGTTTCAGAAATACGGGCTGGAACACTGTGCCGTGGTGGGCGGTTTTTCGACCTTCCAGGCGCGCAGCGCGTTTGCCGAGGTGGCCAAGGTGCTGGGGGTGGCGGAACGGGAGGTGCGCCGGTTTACGGAGCATTTTCCGTGGAGCCTTCCGGAAGGCAGATGGCCGAAGGCAGATGGCCGAAGGTGCATCTGACCATCGCCGATCGCAGGGCTCCACTTCTGAATTCTGCAATCAGCCCTCCGCCTTGGCAGCGCAACTGCGCCTGCGTCCCGAAACCGCCGATCTGCCGCTGGACGAGGAGCCTTACCGCAGCGCGCTGCTCATGGCCGGGTTCCTCGACGGCATGCCGCGTTATCCCAAGATGCATCCGTGCGGTGTGGTGCTGTCGCGTCAACCGGTGCATGAGCTGACGCCGACGTTCATCTCGCAGAAAGGCTGGGCCACGACGCAGTTCGACATGGACTCGGTCGAGGCCATTGGCCTGGTGAAGATGGACATTCTCGCCCAGGGCGGCCTGGCCGTGATGCGGGATACGCAGGGGGAGCTGGCGCGGCGCAACCTCGTGGTTGATCTGGAGCGGTTTGAGGTGCGAAGGGGGACAAGTCCGAAGTCCGAAGTCCGAAGTCCGAAGGACGCGCCAATTCCGAACGCTGAATCCGGCTCTCCGAGCTTCTCCGAGTCCTCTGCGTCTCTGGGTTCAGGCAAATCCAACACAGAGACGCACAGGCCACAGAGGGACGCGGAAGATGGGCTTCGGACTTCCGCTGCGTCGCCCACGGGCGGGATTTCCCATTGCGATTTCGCCGACGCAGCGGTCTGGTCCCTGATCGCCTCCGGCAACGCGCGTGCGGTGCACCACATCGAGTCACCCGCGATGATTTCACTTTGTCGCATGACGAACGTGCGCGACATCGACACCCTCATTGCCATTGTCAGCGTCATCCGGCCGGGCGCGGCCAACGAGGACAAGAAGCGCGAGTTTACCCGTCGTTACCAGGGGCTCAGCCCGGTCACTTACGCGCATCCCGTCGTTGGAGCCGTGTCTGCGCAGCACGTTCGGGCTGGTGGTGTACGAGGAGCACATTCTGCAGATCTGTGAAGCGTTTGCCGGCCTGGCGGGCGGGCGTGCGGATGTCTTGCGCCGTGCTTTGGTGAAGGAGAACTGGCCGGTGGTGAAGGAGATGGAGCAGGAGTTCATCGCCAGCGCCCGGAAACGGGGCCATTCGGAGGACGACATTGCCAATGTCTGGCAGTTGGTGACCGGTTTTCACGGGTATGCCTTCTGCAAGGCGCACAGCACGGCCTACGGCGTGGAGGCGTATCAAAGCGCCTGGCTCAAGCGCTATTTCCCAGCCGAATTCATGGCCGCCGTGCTCACCCACGGCAAGGGCTTCTATCGTCCGCTGGTCTATGTGCTCGAATGCTGGCGATTGGGCATCGGGATGTTGCCGCCGCGGGTGAATGAGCCGGGACCCGCGTTTGCGGTGGTTCGTGACGCGGGAAGTCCGAAGCCCGAAGCCCGAAGTCCGAAGGAGGCGCGGGGTCCGACACCCGAACCCGCCGTTTGGTGTCCCCCGGCGTCCCCTGGGTTTTTGAGCGGAGCCCCATTCAACACAGAGACACAAAGGACCCCGAGGGACGCCGAAAAACGGAACGTGATTCGGACTTCGGACTTCGGACTTTGGACTTTCATTCGCCCCCCCGTCACCTGCATCGCCTCGCTCACCGAACGTACCAAGGAACGCCTTCTGGCCGAACGCGGACGCGGCGAATTCCGATCCCTCCCGGATTTTTATCGGCGCGTAAAGCCGTCGCGGGAGGAACTGGAGATCCTGTCGCGGGTTGGGGCGCTGGACGAATTTGGTCAGACCCGCTGTGAACAGTTCTGGGAGATCCAGCAACTGGTGGCCCGTTGGGGCCGTAGCATGGAGCCGGGGCAGGGGTGGTTGTTCTCAAAGGCAGAAGGCAGAAGGCAGATTGCAGAAGGAAAAAGGGCTGACACTTCTGCAATCTGCAATCTCCCTTCTGCATTCACCGAGCCTTCCCGTCTCCAACGGTTGCAGTGGGAGGCGGAGTTGCTCGGCTTTCCAGCCAGCGGCCATCCGCTGGAGCTGTATCCGGACATTGCCTGGAATACCTACTGCCCGGTGGCGCGACTGGGAGCGTTTGTGGGGCAGGAGGTGACTTTGTGCGGGCTGGTGGTCGAGGATCGAGTCCATCACCAGGTCACGGGCGAGCCGATGAAGTTCCTCACCCTGTGTGACTGGACCGGGATGGTGGAGACGGAACTGTTTGCCGCCACTTACCGGAGCCATGGTCTGGCCACCGTGCGCTACCCGGTGCTCGAGGTCACGGGACGGGTGGAGCCGTTTGAAAATGGCCGCGGCTACACCCTGCGGGTGTTGCGGGCGGGCAAGCCCAGGACGGGACATCTTTCTCATTCTCCTTATTCTCGCCCCCCCGCAATCGTCTCGGGAATCGATAAAGAGTAAGAGAAAGAGAACGGGAAAGAGCCCCAGGTTCATGGGGGCAGGGTGCGGTTCAGAACACCTCTGCCATCAGACCGGAGACGTCGCGCACCCGCTGGGCGATGCGTGAGAGGCTCTTGAGGGGCAGATGGGTGCACTCGGTGTTCAGGGTGGGCCGGGTGCACGAGTAGATCTGCACCAGGGAAATCTGGGCACCGTGTTCCCGCAGTTCCTTCAGGCGCATCGCATACTCTTCGATCTCCTCCGCGGACGGCTCTTGTCCATGAAGAGCCGGGAACAGGCTTTGGATGACCACAGGACGCTGACGAGCCAGGGTGAGGATGTTGCGGAGCGTGTGTCCCAAGGAGACGTTTCCCCGGTTGACCAGGTTGAGGTAGGTCTGCGTGCCACCGTCCAGCTTGATCCACACCTCGTCCTGGCGGGTCAGCAGTTTCAGCCCGTCCTGCACTTCCGGGCGTGCCAATCCACTGCCGTTGGTCAACAGGACCAGCTTGAAAAACGGTACCGCACCCAAGGCACGAAGGTGAACCACCGCCTGGAGCGCCTCCTTGAACTGCGGCGAGAGCGTCGGCTCCCCGTCGCCGCTCAACGTCACATGACGGAGGGCGCGCAATTCCGGATCCAAGGCGGCGTAAGCAGCCAGGTCGCGCAACTCATCCCGGGCGATCAGGGACAAGGTCCGCTGCAGCTCCTCGGCCATCAACTCCACGTTCAGCCGGGCATCCACCGGACGAACGCGGCGATCGACTTCGCAGTAGATGCAGCCAAAATCGCAGAGCTTGTCCGGGTTCATGTTCACCCCGACCGAGAGGCCGTGCGCGCGTTCCGAGATGACGACATACACGAACCGATTACCCAAGAAATCCCGCGGTGTGCCGAAAGTCGCCTTGCGGTGAATGGATGGGCTGTCGGTTGCCGGCCTCACCGGCGCCATCTCAGCGGCGCCGGCCCTTGTCGATGCTGCATGCACGATTCTGTTCCGGACCCTAGACCTGCAGGGGGTGCCGGACTACACGAGCCTTGGCAAAGATTGGACATTTTTTGCAGGCGTCTTGGGCCTCCGATTCTGACCAGGGCTGGAGGCGGGGGCCGGGCCGGGCCTCCGCACGGTTTCCGTGGGCGCTTCGGTTCGCGCCCCGCCGGCGTTGGTGGTGCGGACCCTCCCGCCGCGGCAAGGAACCAAGAAGAAGCGCCCGGATGAGATGCTGTGGTTGACACGCGCTTGATCTCTCAACAGATTGACTCCGGATTCAGGAGGCGCGTGGTGCGCCCCAGAATGGGGAAGCTGAAAGGAGCATCCTATGATCAAGAAAGCCAACAAGGCCAACAAAGCAGTGGGAGAGAGCCCGGGAGTGACCAGCAAGCAGGTATTCGCGTATCGAGCCCCCACGGCATTGAGCGTCCTGCTCGCCGGAGAATTCACGCATTGGCAGAAGGACGCCGTTCCGATGAAGCGCGGCAAGGACGGGATCTGGAAGGCCACGGTGGCCCTGGAACCGGGCGTGCATCACTACCGGTTCATTGTGGACGGGCAATGGCAGGATGATCCCGAATGTGAATTGCGCGTGCCCAATCCCTACGGGGGGCACAATTCGGTCCGCAGCGTGGCCTGATGCCGTCCGGCCAAATTTCAGGGTCGCAGCGCGCTTGCCCGGGCGTTAAGCTCTGTCTGCGACCTGAATGATTCCGACACCCGCCAACCACGACCTCCCCTCGACGTCGCTGGCATCCCCGCCCCCAACCGTGGCCGGGGGGGGGCGTCAATCCTTGACCAGTCGGCAACGGTTTCAACGGGCTGCCCGCTGCCAATGCACGGATCGTCCGCCGGTCTGGCTCATGCGGCAGGCCGGCCGTGCCCTGCCCGAGTATCGTCGGCTCAAGGAAAGCCATACCTTCGTCGAATTGGTCCAGAACCCCGAGCTGGCGGTTGAAGTCACCCTGCAACCGATTCGTCGGTTCGGCTTTGACGCTGCGATCCTCTTCAGCGACATCCTGGTCATCCCGGAGGCGATGGGGCAGTCGTATCGATTCCGGGAGACCGGCGGTGTCGAGATGGACTTTGCCGTTCGCACCCGGGCTGATGTGGAACGGCTGACCGTGGACGAGGTTTGCGAACGACTGCACTATGTGGAGCAGGCGTTGAGAAGGTTGCGCCGGGAGCTCGGGGATCAGACGGCGCTTATTGGATTCAGCGGTTCGCCCTGGACGCTGGCCACGTTCATGATGGAAGGAGGCAGCGCCCGGCAATCCACCCGCGCCGTGGATTTGTTTCGGTCTGATCGAAAGCTGTTTCACGCGCTCATCGAGAAACTGACGCTGGCCGTGTCCCGCTACCTCCGGATGCAGGCGGAGTGCGGGGTGGACGCGCTCCAGATCTTTGACAGTCACGGCGGTCTGCTCCCGGCCGCCGAGTTCCAAGAAGCGTCGGGCCGCTGGATGCAAGAAATCATTTCCGAAATCCGAGGACCGAAGTCCGAAGGGGAAATGGAAGATCCGGTTCCAATCGTCGTATTCTCGCTTGGAACGCACGGCAACTGGACGGATTTGGTGGCGACGGGGGCGAGCGTTCTGGGCGTGGATTGGGAGACTTCCCTGGCGGACGTGCGCCGGAGGGTTCCGGAGAACGTCGCCTTGCAGGGCAATCTGCCACCGGCCTTGTTGAGTGACGCCTCGCCGCAGACCGTGGCCCGCGAGACACGCCGGGTGCTGGAGGAAATGCGGGGGCGGACGGGGCACATCTTCAACCTGGGCCACGGCACCCCCCCGACCGCCAAACTCGAGAACCTCGCGGCGCTGGTCGAGACCGTGAAAGGGTTCGTCGCATGAGCACCCTGAACGTCGATCTCTCGCTCGTCGAGAAGTACAACCAGCCCGGACCCCGTTACACCAGCTACCCGCCCGCCACCAAGTTCACCGCGGACGTCACCTGGGACATGCTCGCGGAGCGCATCGCCGCAAACAACCAGACCGGGCGCGATCTCTCCCTCTACTTCCACATTCCCTTCTGCGAAACCCTGTGCTGGTTCTGCGGCTGCACTACGGTCATCACCCTCAACCACGACCAGGGCATGGACTATGTCGAAGCCCTGGGGCGCGAGGTGTCGAACATGGCGCCGCGGATCAATCCCAAACGCCGGGCGGTTCAGCTCCATTTCGGCGGCGGTTCCCCCACATTCCTGCGTCCGGAGGAAATCCGGCGGCTGGGGGAGATCATCCACCGGCACTTCCAGCTTCGCGCCGGATATCGAGGCCAGTGTGGAGGTGGATCCCGCGGCGCCTGACCCGCGATCATCTGGTGGCGCTGCGCGAGATCGGGTTCAACCGCGCCTCCATGGGGGTGCAGGATTTCAATCCGCAGGTTCAGGAGGCCGTTCACCGCATCCAGCCCGTCGAGATGACGCGGCAGGCGGTGGACTGGATGCGGGAACTGGGCTTTGCCTCCATCAATCTCGATCTCATCTACGGACTTGCCGCATCAGACCGTGGAGTCGTTTGACCAAACGCTCGACATCGTCCTGGGGATGCGACCGGACCGCCTGGCGGTGTTCAGCTACGCGCACGTCCCCTGGATCAAACCGGCACAGAAGATCCTGCAGCAACAAGATCCTGCCCGCGCCCGAGGTCAAACTGCAGATCCTCAAGCTGCATCATCGAGCGGCTCACGGAAAATGACCGTTACGTTTACATCGGCATGGACCATTTTGCGCGGCCGACCGACGAGCTGGCGGTGGCGCAGCGTAACAAGCAGCTTCAGCGGAATTTCCAGGGCTACAGCACGCGCGCCGGTTCCGACATCTACGCGTTTGGCATGTCGAGCATCTCGCAGATCCCCGAGGCCTACTGGCAGAACGAAAAGGAACTCGGCGCTTGGCGCGCGGCCGTGGACGCCGGGCGGGTGCCGCTCCACAAGGCCTACCTCGTCACCGAGGAGGACCGGCGGCGGCGCGATACCATCATGCGGGTCATGTGCGATCTCTCGCTTGATTTCGCCGCCATGAGCCGAACGGCTCGGCGTGGATTTCGAACACCATTTCGCCCGCGAATTGCAGTCCCTGTCTGACCTCGAGGCCGACGGCCTGGTTCGCCGCGTCCCCGGCGGGTTGGAAGTCACCGACGCCGGCCGCCTGTTCATCCGCAACATCGCCATGCGTTTCGACAACACCCTGGCGCCGGTGGGGGAGCGCCGTCATTCGCGCACGATCTGATCCCCCGGCCGGCACCCCGAGACAAGCCCGCCCACGGCCCCGTGGGAACCCCCTCCGGCCTGCGTTCCCCCCCCCCCCCTGGAATTTCACATTTCAGATTTCAGAGAAGCAACAGCCCTCCGGTTTCAATCCGCGCCCCGCTCGGGTGAGCGGGGCGACAAGAAGCGCCTGTCGTGTCCGCTGACCCATTTTCACACCGCGGGGGTAGCATGGGTGGGGTGACAAAGGCTGTCATGCTCAAAATATTCCGCAGAAGAAAATCAGCGGCGGTTTCGGGCTCGAAGCGGCGGCGGCCAGGGGGAGAACGGCCTGCCAATGCGGCGCCAGCCCAGAGTTTCCTTGTCAATCAAGCCCGCATGGCGCACTGGTTTCCGGGTCTATGGCTATGGTTTGCCTGGTTTCAACATGGCGGAGGAGGGTTGCTGCGCTGCTGGCTGGGCTGCTGGGGGGTTCCTGCCTGGTGGCGCAACCGGTCCGGCTCGCCATCCTGGGGGACAGTCTTTCGGCAGAATACGATTCCATCACCGGAGTGCCGGGTGTGGATGACCCGACGGAGTATGCGGCGGTTACTGTGTCGGGGTGGGAGTCGATGAGCTGGGTCGAGGTGCTGGGGCGGCTGCGATCGAGTGCGGTGGACCTGGGAGCTTACCGAGGCACGCTGCCCGGATGGTCGGATCTGGCGCATCCGGGTGACCTGCGTTTCACCGGCTACGAATACAACTTCGCCGTGCCCGGCATCGAGGCGTCGCAGTTCGAGCAGATCGTGAACAGCTCGATCCTCTCGGATCCACAATATCTCGCTTACAAGACCCGGATTGCCGGAGTGTTGCGGGATGTGGCGGACGCTGCGGTGGTCTGGCTCGGCGGGAACGAGTTCCGCGCCAATTACGGGTTTCTCTACGACGGCAATGATCCGGTCCCGTTGATCAACACTCTGAGCAACGACCTGGCGGCGGTGCTGGACTTCGTGCTGGCGCAAAAGCCCGGGATCAAATTGGTCGTGGTCAATCTGCCGGACCTGGGGGCGTCGCCGGACAAGCAGGCGTCGCATCCGGATCCCGTGAAGCGCGCGCGGGTGACGGCAGCCACTATTCAGGCCAACCAAGCCATCAGCAACCTGGCCGTCGCCCGAGGGATTGCCGTGGCGGATGTGTTTACGGAGACCTACAAGCTGGTGCTGGGGGAAACGGTTTGGGTCGGGCCGGTGGATGTGTACCGGGGGCGCATCTGGACAATCATCCCCGCTACCAGTTCACGCGGGATGGATTGCATCCGAACACCTGCCTGCAAGCGATCATTGCCGGACGCATTCTGGATGCCTTGAATCAGCGTTACGCCACCGCCATCACGCCCCTGACATCCGGCGAGATACTGAACCTGATCGGGGCGGATCCTTTGCAACCGTATTGGGACTGGGTGTCCACGAACGCGTTGTCGGCGGGCGGGATGGGGGATGATCCGGACCTGGACGGATTGGTGAACCTGGGGGAGTTCGTGTTTGACCTGGATCCCGACTCTTCCAGTCCTTTGCCGTTGACCTTGGAAACCTCAGGTTCGACGATCGCAGCCACGTATTGGCCTGATCCGGACCGGGAGCGGTTGGTGGAGGTGGTCCCGGAATGGTCGGCGGATCTGGCCGGGTGGGAACCGGTGCCGGCGACCCGGGTGACGACGGAGTTCGGAGGGGGTGTCCACGTGGAGTTGCCGTCGGGCGAAGCTGCGCGCTTTGTGCGTCTGCAATTGAGGGTGCGGTCGGTGAACTGAGGGAGGCCTCTCGCGGGAGGATCTTCCGTAAACAGGGTTTCGCGCAGTGAACCTCTGAACCGGCCAGGGAGCGGGAGTTGTCCCCATCTCGCTGCCGTGCCGCGCGGTCGAGGGTGCTGCGGATTGAGACAATCCGCGCTCCAGGGGGAGCGGTTCATGGGAAGGGCTGGGCAGCAGGACCGGATGTTGGAACTCTGGACATCCGGGCTGGCTTGCCTACCTTGAGCGCGCAGATGAGTTCAGTGGCAATCATCGGCGGCGGAATCACCGGATTGACGGCGGCCTTCTATCTGAGGCGGCGCGGTGTGCCAGTCACCGTTTACGAGGCAACCGATCGCGTTGGGGGGGCGATTCGCACGGTGCGGCAAGGCGGTTACCTGGCGGAGTTCGGGCCCAACACCATCCTGGAGACGTCACCCAAGATCGCCCAGTTGGTCATCGACGCGGGGTTGCAGTCACGACGGTTGGACCCGGACCCGGCGGCGAGCGCGCGTTACGTGGTGCGGTATCAGCGTCCGATCGCGATGCCGGGATCGCCCCTGGGTTTCTTCACCACCCCTTTGTTTACGCTGGGTGCCAAGTGGGCGGTCTTGCGTGAGCCGTTCCGCCCTGCGCGGCGGGATGGGGTCGAGGAAAGCATTGCGGACTTTGTGCGGCGACGGCTCTGTCGGGAGTTCCTGGACCACGCGATTGATGCCCTGGTGGCTGGGATCTATGCCGGAGATCCGGAGAAGCTCTCGGTGCAGCAGGCCTTTCCGCGGCTGGCGGCACTCGAGGAGAAATACGGTTCGCTGATCAAGGGCCAGATTCTGGGAGCCCGGGAACGCAAGCGGCGGGGCGAGGTGGCGAAGGATCGGGCGCCGAAGTTCTCGTTTGATGAGGGATTGCAGGTGCTGCCCGACACGTTGTGCGAGCGCTTGGGGGATGCAGTGCGGCGGAACACAACGGTGACGCGGTTGGTGGAGACCGGGTCTGGATGGCGGGTGGGGGTCCGGCACGACGGAACCGAGCGCCAGGTGGACCATCGCGCCGTTATCTACGCGGGGACCAGCTATGCGTTGGAGGGGGTGAAATTGGCGACTCGCCAGCCGGTGAGCCTGGCTCCGCTGACCGAGATTCGCTATCCGCCTGTGGCCAGCGTGGTGCTGGGGTTCCGGCGCGAGGACGTGGCGCATTCGTGTCGGGGGTTCGGCATGCTGATCCCGCGGGTGGAGGGTTTCAAGATTCTGGGCACCATTTTCTCCTCCGCCTTGTTTCTCAACCGTGCGCCCGCCGGGCACTTGACCCTGACCAGTTACGTGGGCGGAGAGCGGCATCCCGAGCTGGCGGGTCGGACGCCGGAGGAGCTTTACGCGCTCACGGTGGCGGATCTGAAGGTGTTGTTGGGGGCGAAGGGGGAACCGACCTTCCGTCACCATTACTACTGGCCGCGCGCCATTCCGCAATACAACCTGGGCTACGGACGCTACCGCGAGTTGATGTCGCAGATCGAGCAGCAGGCGCCCGGACTGTTTTTCGCCGGCCACTATCGGGATGGCATTTCGCTGGGGGATTCCATTGTCTCCGGGATCAACATTGTGGAACGGGTGGCGGGACCGTTGAATGGCTGATGGGATCTCTTGTGAACTCGTGACCGGGGGGAGTGTTCCGGATAACTGTTTGACCACAACTATGTAACGCATCCAGCGCATGAGCAAAGCGGTGCTATTGATCAACCTGGGCTCGCCGGATTCGCCTTCCGTCCCGGATGTCCGGCGCTACTTGAACGAGTTCCTCATGGACGGGCGGGTGATTGATGTCCCCTGGCCGCTGCGCCGGCTGATTGTGGGGATGATTCTGATCAATCGGCCCAAGGAATCTGCGCATGCCTACCGGAGTGTCTGGACGCCGGAAGGCTCCCCTTTGATCGTCACCAGCCAAAAAGTGCAGTCGCTGTTGCAGACCCGAGTGCGGATCCCGGTTGCACTGGCGATGCGCTACCAGCATCCGAGTGTGCCTGAGGTGGTGCGACAACTCGTCGGGCAGGGCATCACCGAGTTGTTGCTCATCCCGCTGTTTCCACATTATGCGATGTCCAGCTACGAAACGGCGGTGGTGTGGGTGCAGGCATGTGTGAAGCGGTTCGCTCCGCAGATTCAACTGACCGTCCAGCCGCCATACTTTGACCGACCAGATTACATCGCAGCCCTGGCCGATTCCGCTGAGGAGGCTTTGAAAGGGGAGTTCGATCATCTGCTGTTCAGTTTCCACGGCGTGCCGGAGCGTCAGATTCGAAAATCCGATCCCACCGGGCGCCATTGTCTGACGGTTCCGAACTGCTGCGAGGTGAAGAGCGAGGCCCACCGGGTTTGCTATCGACACCAGTGTTTCGAGACGGCCCGATTGCTCACCGCCCGGCTGAGCCTGCCGCCAGGGAAATGGTCCGTGTCCTTCCAATCCCGCCTGGGAAAGGATCCTTGGCTGCGACCCTATACGGATTTCGAGCTTGAACGCTTGCCCGGGACTGGAGTGAAGAAATTGTTGATCCTTTGCCCGGCCTTTGTGTCGGATTGCCTGGAGACGATCGAGGAGATCGGGATGCGGGGGAAGGAGACGTTCCTGCAAGCCGGGGGTGAGCGCTGCACCATGATCCCGTGCCTGAACGAGCATCCGGCCTGGATCGGTGTCCTCGAAGCCATGGTCTGCGCGTTCGAGGGGGGAACGGCTAGCCGGCATTCCGGAAATCGTGGATCAAGTTGTTGATGATTTCCCCTTCCCCGACCCACGGATCGTGGGTGGTGAGCAGGCACATGCCCGCGCCGTCCTTGCGCCGCTCGTAATACACCACGGTCTCCTCGAAGATCCAACGAAGTTTGCGCGCCGGTATTTCACCGGCATCCAGCACGTCCAACACATCGCGGACCTGCCGATCCAGGGCCTGGATGCCCTCGGCCTTGAAGCGATCGGAACACGAACGGACCTGTGGCGGGTTCGCGGGTTCCGCAACGTAGGCTGCCAGGAGCCCGGGGAAGCTTGGGATGCGCGCCAGCCAGCTTTGGAGGGCTTGGTTCATGGCGAGCCTGAAGTACCGAGCCCGCACGCCAGGACGGATTGGATCCGAACGAAAAGTGCCCGGTCCCCATCCAGCTTGGCCACGCAGCGCACGCCTTTGTCCACGGATTCGAACCGTTCGAATGATCCCAGGGGCAGGCTGGCCGCCATGGCGCTTGAGCGACGGGTGATGAACTCGAGCAAGGCGATTCGTTCGCCCGGATTTGGGCAGCTCCAATCATAGAGCACATCCCCCTGAAGGGAGCAGATCAACGTTTCCTTCACCACCGGTCGCATCCCGGTGGTGGTCTCTGCCGGGGCGTTATCCACGGGGGGTGCCGGAGGTTGGTCCGGTGTCCTGGCCGGCAGGACTTCGGCCTCGGGTGGAGATTCCACCAACGGTGGCTGGACGGAGAATGCGTCGATCGCCGCGGCGTCCGGCAGGATGTTCGAGTCGGCGGAGGCGAGGTTGCCCTGCGCTTCGTCTCGAAGGCGTGCGGCTTCCATCAGCAACAGCTCCCATTGACCGGAGATGGTTTGTCGTCCGGGGTCACTGAAGGGCAGAAGGTGGAAGGATCCGCCGGGCAGGCAAAGGATGTTGTTCAGGGCCTCAGCGCCCTCGATGTCCCCTATGCTTCCATGGACGATCTGGCCGCGTTGGATATAAAGACGTCCGCGCATTCCAGCTCCTGCGATCTCGAGGATCGACGAATTGCCTGCGAGGCACTCCATCTGGATGACGTCGGGAAGGCTGACTCGGCGCAGGACGCCTCGAAACCCGTCCTCCTTGGGCGTGTGCAACAATGAATCCAGAGCGGCATAAACACTTCGCCATTGGTTGGGCCCCACCGGTTTGTCGAGGACCAACTCGGCACCAGCGGTTAGGCAGGCAGCGCGTTGTTCAGGCGACGCCTCACCGGTCAGGACGACTTTCAGCACGGAAGGAAACCGGCGCTGCAACAGGCCCAGCAGTTGAAGCCCATCCAGGACGGGCATGTTGACGTCCAAGGCAATAAGATCGACCGGCAATTTCTGCAGAAAAGCCAGGGCATCGCCCCCCGAGGCGCAGGTCGTGACTTCCCAGTTACTCCGGCTCAGTTCCCGCATCAACTCGGCAGCCAGAGCCAAGAAGTCCGGGTTGTCATCGACAACCACGACGGTCTTTCGCTGGGGCTCAGTCATGATCGCGCAGGCCTGAGCCGGCTTGGTGCGGCGAACCGGGCCTGATAGGGAGGCATTGTGGCGGGGGGAGCCGGGTTGCCAATGCCAAAATGCCTCCGGTGATCAGTGCAGACTCATTTTCAGCCCGCCATTTCGATTGGAGAGTCCGTTGCGCATCACTTGTTGCAGCGCCTTGCCGGCGGCGAGTTGGACCCATTCATCGGGATCGTTCAGGAGCATGCGCAGATGGCCTGCGCAGGAGGTGTCTTCCAGGCGGCCCAGGGCTTCCGCGGCCGCCAGGCGGATGTCCCGGTCAAAATCCTCCATCGCCTGCATCAGGATTTGCAACACCTGGATGCGTTTGGACGAGCTTTCGGTGGGGCCAGGCAAGGGCTCCTGTCCCAGGGGGCGCGCATCCCCTCTCAGCCTGCCCAGCACGGAGGTGGCGGCGTGGCGCACCCAATATTCCTTGGCTTGAGTCAGTGGTTCCAGGGCTGCGGTGGCTTTGCGTGCCCCCTCAGACACCTGCCATTCAGGATCCAGGGCGTTCAACACTGCGGCGGCCGCGTGGCGCACGGAGGAAGTGCCGTCAGCAAGCGCCCGCACCAGCGACTCAACCGCCCGTTGATCTCCGATCCGGCCCATGGCAATCACGGCTGCCTCGCGAACGTCATGATCCGGATCATTCAAGGTTGTGGTTAACGCCTCCAGTGCTTCCGGGCAACCCATTTGCCCCAGGGCATCCACGCAGGCCTTGCGCACACTCCAGTGATCGTCCTTGAGAATGTCCATCAGGAACGGCACGCACGTGGCATTGCCCATCCGGCTCAGAGATGAAGCCGCGGCGGCTCGAAGAAGCGGTTCTGGATCACTCAGTGCCTGGGAGAGAGCTACCACATATTCGTCACCCTGGTAGTTGGCCAATTCCTCTGCTGCAGCCACGCGCACCTGCGTGTCGGGATCGGTCAGGCACTCGACCAGGACTGCTCCCACGCGGCCGTCTTCCGATCGCGCCAAGGCTTCGAGCGCGAAGCGCCGGGTGAAATGGCTTTTATCCCGTAGGACATCCACCAGTGCGTCGAACGCCGCCTCCCCCAGGGTCGCTGCCTGCCGGTATTCACCCAGGGCAACCAACACCCGCGCCTGCTCGCGATCCTCGGAGGGCTGCCATCCGATGTGCTGAAGACTGCGGGCCACAGATGCGCGTACCGATGCGTCCGGGTCCTTGAGCAGAGGCCGGAGGTGGGGGATGGTGCGAGGGTCCGCGAAGCATTTGAGACTCAGGACACAAATTTCGCGCACCGCGGGTTCGGGGTCTTTCAGAGCGGCGAGCAGGGATGGCAGAGCGGCTTCCTCCTTGATTTTGGCCAGGGATCGGACGGCGGCCACGCGGACCTGTGGATCCCGATCCGACAGGCTGGCGGTCAGCAGTTGAATGTTCCGCGGATCATTCGACTCGCCGATGCATTGAACGGCCTCCCGGCGCGACACCGGGTTTTTTGATTTCAGTCTTTGGGTGATCCACCACTGCATCTTCTTCAGGGATAAACTCGGTTACCCCATCTATTGTTAGCCAATTGCATGCCTGAAGGGGGCTTCTAAACCTTATGGGTTCCATCGGTGTCCCTTCGGCCATGTGGTTCAAAACGGGACATTCCGCCGGTTTGATTCAAGGCTTTGAAACGCCCGCCGCCGGTGCCTCATGGGACCGCTCGATGACTGCCGTTGCACGAGATGGCGGGATTCGCCTGGAACGGTTTTCAAGCTGCTCGTTTGCGCACCACAGCTCTGAAAGTGATGCTTTTGTCCCGGTTTTCATCTTCACTTGCGGCAGGAGCCAGCAGTCGGCTGATCTTGTTGATCAGGATCCAGAACTTCCTGCCGACGGGTGTTTCGCGGGTGGCAAGGGAAACCTGTCGCTGGGTGACCAGGGTGCCGGTACAGGCATCGATCGCCCCCTGCAGGCCGGGAGCCCCGCTCAAGGGATAGTCGCTCACCGCTCGACGAATGAGCGAGACATAATCCAGAAAGTAGCGCCTACCCGCCTCGTCCAAGTCTGCTTCCGTGATTTGCTTGACGAGTTCCACAGCCAGCGAGCCGGTCTCGGCAAGCTTATCCACGTCCACCATCGGTTCAGGGCAACGGTCCGACAGGGCGTTCGAGCAAAACTCGACGTTAACCAGGAGCGTTCTCGGGATGCGCTTTACAAAGGTGCCGAATTCCGACCGGAATGAGAGGTTCAAGAAAGCATCCTCGAGTTCCTCGCGCCACCCAAGGTAAAGCTGGGCGTCGAGGTCCTTGAAGCGAACAACCAGGTCCGAAATCTCTCCAACCAGACCGTAAACGCGTCCGATCTGTTCCAGCACCGCAAAATCGCTCACACTCTCCGCCATCCGGAACACCTTTCGCCAGCCCATGAGCATGGGACGGGTGCCCGACTCCTTCTCGTGCTTCTTGCAAAGGGTCAGGATTTGGTGCAGCCGCGCGGCTGGATTGTTCATCAACATCCCGGGCCACGTCACGCAGCATTTGAGCCAACAGCGCCTTCCAAGGCGGGCTGACACATTCGTTCGGAAACGCCTAATCTGTTGATTGAAAACAGCTTGTGTCGGGCTGCCGAGCGGACCGTGGGCCTGCCCGGCAGAAGCAATGCACCACCACGCAAGCCCGAGCCTACTCGAAATCCAGTTCGTAGCTGTAAACGTCGCCGCGATACTTGCTCCGGACCTTGAACTCGCTGTGGTCGAAGACGGTTCGCATGCCCTTGTTCTCCGACAGCACCTCCGCGGTGAATCCGCTAATGCCGTTTCGGCGGGCGATGCGAGCCAGATGCTTGAGCATGAAGGTGCCGATGCCATGCCGCTGCCATTTGTCCGTGACCGTGAACGCCACCTCCGCCTTGTTGGCTTTGGGGTCGAGGTAGTAGCTGCCCACCGCGACGATGTCCTCGCCGTGGGCCTCCCGCAGCACGCCCACAATGGTGACCTCGCTGCGATGGTCGATGTAGACGAAGTCTTCGATCTGGCTGCGCGGCACGCGCTTGAGGTGCCCCATGAAACGGTAGAACTTTGACTGTTCAGACAGCTTGTAAAACAGGTCTCGCATCGCCGGTTCGTCCGTGGGGTGGATCGGTCGGAACAACATCTGGGTGCCGTCGGGCAGCAGGTGCGTGGTCCGCAGTTCCTTCGGTCCAACCACCAGTTTGCCCTCCTTCTCGGCCAGTTCGGCGGACAGGTATTTGGCCTCGATGGCTTCCCGAAGCAATTGGGCGCGGTACTTGGGATGAGCGATGCAGATCAGGGCCATGGCTCGTTCCTGGATGCTTTTGCCGTGGAGATACGCGACACCGTATTCGGTGACCACATAGTTCACGCCTGCGCGGGTCGTCACCACGCCGGCTCCCGGGCTGAGGTGGGTGACAATCCGTGAAACCGTTCCTTCCTTGGCTGTGGAGGGAATGGCGATGATGGCCTTGCCGCCGCGGGCCTTGGAGGCGCCGCGATTGAAATCCACCTGGCCGCCCACGCCGGAAAAGAACTTGGCTCCGATGGAATCGGCGCACACCTGGCCGGTCAGATCGATTTCCAGCGCCACATTGATCGCCACCATTTTGTGCTGCTCGCTGATCACGAACGGGCTGTTCACATACTCGGTGGGATGAAAGGCGAACGTGGGGTTGTCGTTGATGAAATCGTAGAGCTTGCGGGTGCCCAGACAAAAACTGGTGACCACTTTGCCCTTGTCGAGTGTCTTGCGGGAGCCGGTCACCGCGCCGGCCTGGATCAGGTCCACGATCCCGTCGGAAATCATTTCGGTGTGAATCCCCAGATCCTTCTTGCCCTTAAGGAATCCCATGAGCGCCTGGGGAATCCGTCCGATTCCGAGCTCCAAGGTCGAGCCGTCTTCGACGAGAGCCGCGAGATTTTCGCCGATCTGCCGGGTATCCTCGTCCACCGGCGGTTCCGGGATCTCGATGATGTCCTCTTCGAACGGCACCAGCCAATCCACTTCGTGAACGTGCAGGAACGAATCTCCGTGCGTGCGTGGCATCTTCGGGTTCACCTGGGCGATGACCAGTGATGCGTTCTCGGCTGCCGTCTTCACGATATCCACCGAAACACCCAGACTCACCATGCCCTGGGCGTCGGGGGGCGAGACCTGGATCAGGGCGGCGTCGAGGGGCAACTGGCCCGAGCTGAACAGGCGAGGGATGTCGGACAAGTGGATCGGGGTGTAATCCCCCAATCCCTCCTGGATGATGCCTCGCACGTTCTCGGCAATGAAGAAGCTGTTGGTTCGGAAGTACTGCGCCAGTTCGCGATGGGCGTAGGGGGCTTCACCGAAGGTGAGCAGATGGATGATCTCGGTGTCCGGCAGCTCATAGGCCCGGCGTGTCAGGGCGCGAACCAGCTCCAAGGGTTCACCGCATCCGGTGCTGATGAAGATGCGTTGGCCGGGCTTGATGCGGGCGACTGCTTGGTCCGCAGTGAGGATCGTGGAGTGATATTTCTCCTTCCAGTCGCGGTCGTAGGTGATTTGGCTGGTGGTCATGTTATGAGGACAATTTTGTGAGGGTCATACGGGCATCGGCGACATAGGCTTCGGTCCCAACCTCCCCCACGATGAACGGGTTGATATCAAGTTCCATGATTTGCGGATAATCGGTGG
Organism: uncultured Verrucomicrobiae bacterium; assembly: GCA_963751435.1. GTDB lineage: Bacteria > Verrucomicrobiota > Verrucomicrobiia > Limisphaerales > DSYF01 > JALOTU01. The sequence continues at coordinate 157,996 of CAVVUP010000031.1, forward strand.
CCAGTTGGCTGATGCGTTGCAGGGCACTGGCGATGGCATCCAGATCCACCGGAGCCTGACCGCGCGCGCCTTGCAGCAGCGCGTAGGAACGGGTTCCCTTCAACATCTGCATGGCTTCTTCGGCGGTGATGGGGGCGAGGTAGAAGGTCACGTCCTTCATCACCTCGACAAAGATACCCCCCAACCCAAACATCAGCATGGGGCCGAACTGGGGGTCGCGGGTCATGCCCAGGATGACCTCGCGCCCCTTGGCCCCCATCTTTTCCACGAACGCGCCGCGGATGAAGGCGTTGGGCGCGCGGCGTTGCACGCGCAACATCATCAAGTCAAAGGCATCGCGCACCTGCTCGGCATTGGACAGATTGATACGCACCCCCCCGAAATCCGATTTGTGGATGATGTCCGGCGAACTGATCTTGAGTACGACCGGATATCCGATTCGTTCGGCGGCATCCACCGCCTCGCTGGACGAGCGGGCTAGGAACCCATCCAACACGTTGAAGTCGTAGGCGCGCAGGATTTCCTTGGCCTCCACTTCACCCACCTGCTGGATGTCGCTGCGCATCTGCCACTGGATCACCCGATCCACCCGCCGTCGATTCACAGGGAAACGGGCCACCACGCGGGGGGGGCGGACACGCCAGGAGGCGTAGTCGTTCATGGCCTTGAATGCGGCCACGGCGCGCGTGGGGGACGGGTAGTTCGGGATGCCGCACTCCATCAGGAAATCCTTGGCCTCGGCGATCTCCTTGCCCCCCATGAAGGCGGTGAGCATCGGCTTCTTCTTGTTGTGGGTGGCGTGCAGTTGTTTCGCCAGCTCCAAGGGGGCGGTCATGTTCTGGGGCGTGACCACCACCAGGATGCCATCGATGTTCTCGTCGTCCTGGATCAAATTGAGCGTGTTGATGTAGCGGTCCGGTTCGGCGTCCCCAATCACGTCAATGGGGTTGCCGGTCGCCGCAGTGGGCGGCAGCACCTGCCTCAGTTTCTCCCGTGTCGAATCCCGGGGCGGCAGCAGTCTCAATCCGGACAGTTCGGCCGCATCGGCAGCCATGATGCCCGGGCCGCCCGCGTTGGTGACGATGGCCAGACGGTTGCCCTTGGGCAATGGCTGGGTGGCAAAGGCCAGCGCGTAATCGAACAGCGCCTCGAAGTTCTCGGCACGGATGACGCCCGAACGCTTGAATGCCGCCCAGTAGGCCATGTCCGCCCCGGCCAAGCTGCCCGTGTGAGAGGAAGCCGCCTTGGCACCTGCCTGGGTCACGCCCACCTTCAGCACGACGACCGGTTTCACCGACGCGATTTCCTCTGCCACCTCGAGGAAGCGATCGCCCTCCGTGATGCTTTCCAAATAGGCCGCAACCACGTTTGTGTCCGGGTCCGCCGCAAAGGCCCGCAGGAAATCCACTTCGTTCAGGTCGGCCTTGTTGCCGAAGCTCACCACCTTGCTGAGTCCAAGCCCGCAACTGGTCGCCCAGTCTAGAATGGCCACGCACAAGGCGCCGGATTGTGAGATGACGGAGATCTTTCCCGAAGGTGGGATGGAAGGCGCAAAGGAGGCGTTGACGTTGGCGTGCATGTTGACCACGCCCAGGCAGTTGGGTCCAATGAATCGCAACCCGCCGCGTCGGGCCTCGTTGAGCACCTGTTGCTCGAGTTCCAAGCCGGCCGGTCCGGCCTCTTTGAACCCGGCAGAGATCACGATCCCGAATTTCACACCCGCCTGCACGCATTGATTCATCACGGATGGCACGGTGGTCGGTGGGGTGATGATCACCGCGACATCCACCGGTTGGCCGATTGAGCCGATGCTCGGGAAGGCCTTGAGGCCAAGGATGGTATCCCGCTTCGGGTTGACAGGGTATATGCGGCCGGGAAACTGGATGACTTGAAGATTCTCCACCACGGTACGGCCCACCGCGCCCTCCTTTTCCGTGGCGCCGATGATGGCGATGCTTTCCGGATTAAAAAGTGCACTCAGAGCTTCCGGGGAGTCAGGTCGAGATTCACCGGACACCGCACCGCTTGTTTGTGAAGGTGTTTTTTCCATTGTCATGATCCACAATTCATCAACGTCAACATCGGAGCTTCGCCAAGGTCCACTGGTATCCCGAGGCGCTTGTCCGATCCAAGATTATCTGTTCTGAATGGCGATGAGAAGCTTGGATTTCAGTTCCAGGAGCCAGCTTCCATCGTCAACTCAGCCAACAGCATGACGGATAGTCCGCAAGCCGACTTACCGTGATTTGGCCAAGGCTTTGCCTTTTTTGCGGCTGTCTAGGATGGCAGGTTGCCCAGAGCGAGGCGAGAATCAAGTTCGATAAGAGCGCCAGCCCAGTGGAAAAGTGCCATTCGTAGTGCGTGAGTTCCGGGGTCAATCGTTCGTCTTCCACAAGCCATCGCAGAGCCTTTGAAGACGCATCGAAGCGGCGTTCAGCCGCGCAGCAGTTGGGATCGGTACTCGGTGGGGGATTGACCCAGGACCTTTTTGAACACGCGATTGAAGTGCGTGAGGGACTGGAATCCGACCTCAAACGCAATTTCACTCACTCGCAAGTTGGGGTTGAGAAGGAGGTTCTTGGATTTCTCGATGCGGACCCGCGAGAGATAGTCGGTGAAATTGATGCCCGTATACTTCTTGAACATCTTGCAAAAGTAGAACGTGCTGGTGTTTACCGCCCGTGCCACCTGTCCCAGCGAGAGGTCCTCGGTCTGGTGCTGGTGGATATATTCCTTGGCCCGGTGGATGATGGGCGGTTCACTGCTCTCCTGCTGCAGCACAAGCTGGTTGCTCAGGAGGGAAAGATGCTGGGCAAAAATGCTGAGCAGCCGGATCACCGACTCCTGTCGCTTGCCGGGTATGACGCGGGTGGTGAAGTAGGCCTTGCGCAGCTTCTCTTCATCCTCGCAGATTCCCCACTGGGCCACGAGTTGCTTGGCCTTCTCGAACTGGGTCTCCGTGGGGGGTTTGCTGAAGACTTGTCCCGTCTGCAGGTAACCGACGAGGCGATCCCCCAACTTCACCGGCACCGCGGTGTCGCACAGTCCCACCGGGCAGATGATGGTTGCCGGCTCGTCGGCAGCCTTTTCGGCCAGCTCTTCCTGTACCGACAGGCAGACCGCACAGGCCTTGCTCTTCCCGGAGAGAATGTCGCAGAACGGACTCTCATTGCGCTTCCCGTGGATGGGCAACTGCCACGACTCAACCGGGCGGAGGCTCACGGGGAGGCCGGTGGCCTCCTCGAAGGCCTTCTCATAATCTTGATACAACTTCGAGTGCAGGAGCGCTTCAACGAGGGCTTTGGTGCCGTTGGCGTCAAAGCCAGCCGGGCCGTCATTGGGACCCATTTGGACCGTCGGGCTTGGGGGCGGCTGCTGCTGGGAGACAGCCTTTGGCTTGCGTCGGATAGATCTCGGCTGCCTCGAATCGTCGGTGGATTCATGAGATTGCCTGACGGATGTTGCCAACACGTCGCCAAAATACGAGGAGGTGACCGGGCCGTCAACGAATTAGCGGAAGTTCCCGACAGGGCGACGCACCGATGCCAACTGATGGTTCAGAAGTCTCGCTTGCCTGGAACGATGGACCAGCTCGCGCCTCCTGCGGTCGAATGGTGTTTGGGTTTCGTTCATTGGGCTCAAGGTAGTGTGGGCACCCGGTCGCCAAATTCGATGGCAAACTGGTTGATCGCCGCGCACCAGTTGTGAATGGACATCATCCACTCCTTGGTCGGGTATGAGCCCGCCTCCCACCCGATACGTCCGCCTGTTTGCGCCCCTACGCCACGCCTCTGGGGACATGAGGGGTGCGCTGACGATTTTCTTTTGCTTGCTGCCGTTGGTGGTGCGTTGATTTCCTCCTGCTCGCCGTGAACCGCAATTCTGTGACACGAAGCAATCCCTGGACATGGGTTCCGTCCCTTTACCTTGCGGAGGGTCTGCCCTACGTCATGGTCATGGCGGTGTCGGTCATCCTCTACAAGGATCTGGGGGTTTCAAACATCGACATCGCGTTCTACACCAGCTGGCTTTACCTGCCTTGGGTCATCAAGCCGCTGTGGAGTCCGGTGGTGGAGCTTTTTCGGACGCGCCGTCTTTGGATTTGGACCCTGCAATGTGTGCTCGGTGCCGCCTTTGCCATGGTGGCATTGACGCTGCCAGGGGATGCCTTCTTCCGATGGTCCCTGGCGTTGTTCTGGTTGGCGGCCTTCAGTTCCGCCACGCACGATGTGGCTGCGGACGGCTTCTATATGCTGGCGCTCAACGAGCGGCAACAGTCCTTATTCGTCGGCATCCGCAGCACGTTTTATCGCGTGGCCAACATCACCGGTCAGGGTGCGCTGGTGATGGTGGCCGGTCGGGTCCAGGAACAGACTGGCAACGCAAGGTTGGGATGGATGCTGGCGATCGGTGCCTTGGGCATCCTGCTGTGTCTGGCCGGGGTTTATCATGCCCTGATATTGCCGCGGCCGACTTCCGATGTCGCCCGGTCCGCCGCCGGCGCCACGGCCTTCCTTCGCGAGTTCCTGGGAGCCTTTGGAACCTTTTTTCGCCGGCCCGGTATGGGCACGATTCTGCCGTTCCTGCTGCTCTATCGGTTGGGGGAAGCCCAGTTGGTAAAGATGATGGCGCCTTTCCTGATGGACTCCCGTGAAGCCGGGGGGCTTGGCTTGAACACTGAACAGGTGGGTTTCGCATACGGCACGGTTGGCGTTGTGGCGCTCACCCTCGGTGGAATCCTCGGCGGCCTGGTGGTCTCCCGTGACGGGCTGAGGCGATGGCTTTGGCCGATGGTGTGCCTGATGAACCTTCCGAACGCTGTCTATCTGGCACTGGCTCGCTACCAGCCGGACTCGATGCTGCCGGTTGTGTCCGGAATTGCGCTGGAGCAATTTGGGTACGGCTTCGGCTTCACCGCGTATCTGCTTTACATGATCCACATTTCCCGAGGCCCGCACCAGACGGCGCATTACGCGATCTGCACCGGTTTCATGGCCTTGGGCATGATGCTGCCAGGCATGCTCAGCGGCTGGCTGCAGGATCGGCTTGGTTATCAAGGGTTCTTCCTGGAGGTTTTGATCGCCACCCTGCCGGGTTTCCTGATCCTTACTGCGATTCCGATCGAAAAGGATTTTGGCAAACGGGGCTCCTAAGCCATTGCATGCGGCGGGCGTGAGGCGGATTGCGCTCCTACCTTCTTTTCGCGTACGCCATGTAGTAAAGCACGGGCACCGCCATGCGGCTGATGAGGAGCGAGGCGATCTCGCCAGCCATCAGTGAAATGGCCAAACCCTGGAAAATGGGGTCGAACAGAATCACCCCGGCCCCCACCACCACCGCCATCGCCGTCAGCAGCATCGGACGGAAACGCACCGCGCCCGCGTCCACCACCGCCTCGGCCAGGGGCATGCCTTCGGCCAGGCGCAACTCGATAAAGTCCACCAGGATGATCGAGTTGCGGACCACGATGCCGGCTCCCGCCATGAACCCGATCATGGACGTGGCGGTGAAGAAGGCGTCCAACCCGCCGTGGGCCGGCAGGATGCCGACCAACGAGAAGGGGATGGCCACCATCACAATGATGGGCGTCAGGAAGGATTTGAACCAGCCGACCATAAGCACGTAAATCAGGATCAACACCGCGCCGAAGGCCAGACCGAGATCGCGGAACACCTCGATGGTGATGTGCCACTCCCCGTCCCACTTCATCGCCGGCTGCTGGTCATTGTCCGGTTGCACCGCATTGTAGATCTTGAAGGTGGCAGCGGCGCCACCGAATTCAGCCGGATCAATCCGCTTCAGCGCCTTGTTCATCTCGAGGATGGCGTACACCGGGCTTTCAACCTCGCCAGCCACGTCGCCGATGACGTAGGTCACCGGCATGAGGTTCTTGTGGTGAATGGTCTTGTCGATGATCGTTCGCTCGATGGACACCAGTTCGCGGAGAGGAATCAGCGGGGGCGCGGCATCCGTCGAACCGGGCTCGGGCAGGGCGTTGGCGTCGCCGGACCGCACCCGCAGCGCGAGCAGATCCTCCGGGCTGGACCGCATTGTCCGCGGCACCTCCAGCACCAGGTCCACGTCCTCCTTTTCCTTCGGCATGTGGACGAGGTCCACCGACGCCCCTTCCACGGCAATCCGGAGGGTCTGGGCGATGGTCTCGGCACTGATGCCGTGCAACGCGGCTTTCTCCTTGTCGATGACCATCCGGGTCTTGGGCTGGTCGGCCTCGATATACCAGTCCACGTCCACCACGCCGGTGGTGTTCGTGAAGATGCCGGTCACCCGTCGGGCCAGGGCAATGCGATCGGCTTCGGTGGGCCCGTAGATTTCGGCCACCAGGGTCTGCAACACCGGCGGGCCTGGCGGCACCTCGGCCACGGCGACGCGCGCGTTGAATTTCTTGGCGATCGCCGCCACCGCGGGGCGGACCCGCTTGGCGATGTCGTGGCTCTGCGCCTGGCGGTCGTGCTTGTTGACCAGGTTGACCTGGATGTCCGCCACGTGCGAACCGCGGCGCATGAAGTAGTGGCGCACGAGCCCGTTGAAGTTGAACGGGGCCGCCGTGCCGACGTAGATCTGGTAATCCGTCACCTCCGGCTCGATGCGAACCACGCCGGCGATCTCCCGCGCTGCCTGCGCGGTTTGCTCGAGGGCGCTGCCTTCGGGCATGTTGAGGATGATCTGGAACTCGCTCTTGTTGTCGAAGGGCAGCATCTTGACCTTCACCCAGCCCACCCCCACCAGTGCGCAGGCGCCCAGCAGCAGCAGGGTGATCAGGCCCAGGAACAAGTGACGCCATTTAGCCCTGGCGATCATCGGCCCCATCACCTTGCGGTAGAGACGGGTGAAGGCGTCCTCCTCGTGCTCGGCGGCGGAGTGGTGTCCGCCCACCGTGACAGCCGGGGTGCCTTCCGTCAGCTTCGAATACTTCTTCCCCCAGCGGAGGATCCGGATCGAGGCCCACGGCGTCACCACAAAGGCGATCAACAGCGACCACATCATGGCCGAACTCGCCCCAATCGGAATCGGTCGCATGTAGGGTCCCATCAACCCCCCCACGAACGCCATGGGCAACACCGCCGCGATGACGGCGAAGGTGGCCAGGATGGTGGGGTTGCCCACTTCGTTCACAGCTTCGACAGCGATGGCGTTCCAGGAGCGGCCCTTGTTGTAGGGCAGATGAAAGTGGCGCACGATGTTCTCGACCACCACGATGGCGTCGTCCACCAGGATGCCGATGCTGAAGATCAGCGCGAACAGCGTGATCCGGTTGAGGGTGAACCCGAGCAGGTAAAACACCAGCAGCGTGAGCGCGAGGGTGGCGGGGATGGCGATGCCCACGATGCCCGACTCGCGCCAGCCCAGGGTGATCCAGATCAGGATCGCCACGCTGACCACGGCGATGCCCATGTGGAACAGCAGTTCGTTGGATTTCTCGGCCGCCGTCTCACCGTAGTGGCGCGTGATGGACACATCCACGTCGGCGGGGATCACCCGGCTCTTGAGCGCGTCCACCTTCGCCAGCACTGCGTGCGCGACCGAGATGGCGTTCGCGCCGGGCCGCTTGGCCACGGTCAAGGTCACGGCGGGTTGTTCCGAGTAGCGCAGGCGTCCCGCCCGCCCCCCGCGGTTTGACTCTGCGCTGGATGCTTCCGGGGCAGCCGGGACGGCTGCGCTGCCCTGACCAAAGAAGACGTACTGGCCGGGCTCCTGCGCGCCGTCCACCACATCGGCCACGTCGCGCAGGTAAACCGGGCGGCCGCCATAGACCCCGATCACCACGGCGCGGACATCATCGGCGCTTTCCAGGAACCCGCCCGTCTCCACCGCCACCTCGCGGTTCTCCGTCGTCAACCCGCCCGCCGGCAATTGGCGGTTGGCTTGTTGGAGCATGGGAACGATGCCGGACGGGGAGAGTCCGCGGGAAGCCAGCTTGGCCGGGTCCAGAAGGACCCGCACCTGTCGTCGTGCCCCCCCAATCAGGGTCGTCTCCGAAACCAGCGGAACCTGTTTGACCGCATCGTCCACCTGCGCCACCAGGCGGCGCAAGGTCAGGTGGTCATACCGGTCGCTGTGGAAGGTCAGGGCGAGAATGGGCACGTCATCGATGGACCGCGGCTTGATCAGGGGTTGGGTGACCCCGTGCGGGATGCGGTCGAAGTTCATTTGCAGCTTCTGGTTGAGCTTCACCAGGCTGCGCTCCACGTCCTCCCCCACCTTGAACCGCACGATCACCACGCTCTGGCCCGGGTACGACATCGAGTAGATGTATTCCACGCCCTGAATCTCCCAGAGCAGCTTTTCCATGGGCCGGGTGACGCGCTCCTCGACCTCCTTGGCCTCGGCGCCGGGCATCGCGACCAGCACATCGATCATGGGCACCTTGATCTGCGGTTCCTCCTCGCGGGGGAGCAGAATGACGGCGCCCACACCCAGCAGGATCGATGTGAGCACGATCAGCGGGGTGAGTTTGGAATCGATGAAGGCCCGAGCGATGCGGCCGGCGATGCCCAAAGGTTCGTGGGTGGATGGCTGGGGTTCCCTCATAACCACTGGTTCCTACTGCATCTGCACAGGCTGTCCGTCCAACAACTGGCTCAACCGGTTGGCCACAATCGTCTCTCCCTCCTCAACCCCGGAAAGCAGTTCAACTTCGTCCCCGATGCGCTTGCCGGTCTTGACCAATCGCAGCCGGGCCGTTCCGTCCTCCACCACGAACACCATCTCCATCTGGCCGCGAAGCAGCACCGCCGAGGCGGGCACACGCAGCGCCGCGTTGCCCTCCACTGGAACCGCGACCCGTCCGAACTGGCCCAGACGCAGGCCGCTCGCGGGGGGGAGGTCCAGCTTCACCCGGAACGTGCGTGATTGCGGATCGGCAGCGGGCGCAACCTCGCTGACGCGGCCGGCCAGGGGTTCGTTCAGCGACGCCACCGAGACCCTCAACCCGGCGCCCACCTCCACGCGACCAATCAAGGCTTCGGGGATTTCGGCCTCAAACCGCAGCGCGTTCGGGTCCTCGATCACGAGCAATGGCCGCCCCGGGATCGCCAGATCGCCCACCTCGGCGAGTTTGCGGCTGACGACGCCGTTGAAAGGAGCGGTGAGGCGGGTGTAACCCAGCATGGTCTCCGACTCGGTTTTCGCCGCCTGGGCCACGCGCTGCCGCGCCTGCTTGGCGTCGAACTCTGCTTGCGTGACGGTTTCCTGCTTGAGCAGGCCCACGAAACGGACGAGGTCGCTGTTGGCCTGTTCCAAGGTGGCCGCCGCCTGGTCCAACCGGGCCTGGATCTCGCGATCGTCCAACTGCGCCAGCAGATCCCCGGCCTTCACCACACTGCCGGGGAACACCAGAATCCGCTCCACCCGGGCGCTGACCTTGGGCTCGATCTCGGCACGCTGGCGCGATTGCACCGTGCCCACCACCTCCTCGAACGCCTGGTGCTGGCGACTCTCAACCGCCACCACCGAAACAGCCACGGCGGGCAACGATTCCGCCGCCGGCAGGGGAATCTCCCGGTGACAGCCGGTCAGCGCCAGCCCCGCCACAGCGGCTGCGGATAGAATGTATGCAGCAAATCTCATATTCTCGATCCTTCTCGACTCACGATCCTTCAGGCCCCGGCCTCGCCGGGCCGGACGGAGCCGCGAGGCCAAAAACCAGGCCGGCCAGCGCGCCGAAGATCGCCCCTCGCCACCAGCCACACATCAGCGGACACGTCCCCCCGGCGCATTGGCTCACGTAGCCCAGCAGGGCACCGGCAGTTCCCCCCAGGGCCACATAGAGAATTGCCTTACGCACAGGCTTCAACGGTCTTCCCTTTCGCCGGGCCACGGTTCACGCAGCATGGGAGAGTCCGAACATCAATCCCAATACGGCCCCGTAAAGCGCGCCCCGCCACCATGCGCACATCAGCGGGCAAGTTCCTCCGGCGCAGCGGCCCAGGTGCCCCACCACGGCGCCGATCCCGCCGCCGACCAGGATGGGCCACATCACCCGCAGCATTTGCCCTTTCCGACCCCCAGCTTGCCCAGGATGATCTCCGCCGGACAGAACCCCGTGATCGCGGACTGGATCAGGTTCACGCCGACAAACACGCCCAGCCAGTACCAGTAGGGGCTCACGAAATGCCCCAGGGTCAGGCTGATGAGCACCATGGTGCCCGCCATAATCCGAATTGCGTTTTCCATTCTCATGCGAGTTCCTTTCAAATTTCGGGTTGACTCTATGAGCGTATAGTCATATTGTCAACACACAATTTTCGCCGTTCATGACTGTCGCCAAGTCCAAGTCCGGCCGGGCCGGGATGTCGCCCGCAGCGCTCGAACTGATTGCCGCGCGGTTCCGCGTGCTCGGTGAGGCCAGCCGCTTGAAGCTGATCCAGGCGCTCAATGGCAGCGAGCGGAGTGTGAATGAACTGACCGAAGCCGCCGGCCTCACCCAGGCCAACGCGTCGCGCCATCTCCAGACCCTCACCGAAGCGGGAATCCTGAAGCGCCGCAAGCAGGGCTTGCAAGTACTGTATTCCATCGCCGACCCCGACATTTTCAGCCTCTGCGAACACGTCTGCGGCAGCGTCCAGCAGCGCATCCAGGCCCACGCCCGGGCTTTTGGCGGCTAAGGGTGAGTGGGGGTGATGAAGTGATGAATTGATGGGCGGGGCGAGCCCTTCGATCGCCGACTGTCAATTGCCAAGTCGACACCGGCTCGACACCTTCTGGATCCCGAAGGATTCCTGAAGTGCCGTCCCTAATTGCCAGCGGCTTGCGGCGTCGTTATACATGCAGCGGAACATGCCTGTGACTGCTGCCGCACCCATTGACGACGAAGCCTTCCGGGAGCAATGCCGCCGGCAGATGGGCCGGCCGCTGGCCCTGCGCATCAAATACGGCTTCAATCGCGTTCATAAGCCGGTGCTCGATGATGCTCCCTGGCGCTCATTCAATTCCATGGCCGAGTACCGGGTGTGGTGTGAAACCCACCTGCCTGATTACCTTGGATTCAAGCGTGTCCAATGATCGAGCGCCGCGAGTTTCATCCGCTCCAAGCCGAGGAGATTGCGCGCGCCTTCAACGCGGAGGGCGTGGACTATCTGTTCATCGGCAAGAGTGGCGCCATCCTCCTGGGATACCCCGGCACCACCCAGGACGTGGACGTGTTCCCCGCGAAGTCGGCCGAAAATGGACGCCGTCTGGTCAACGCTCTGAGAATTGCTGGCTTTGAGATTGGCCCCGAATTGGAGCGCGAGATTGTCGCGGGCAAGGACTTCGTTCAAATCAAGTCCGGCCCCTTCGACGTGGATCTGGTCTTTGCACCGGACGGCATTGCGAGCTTTGAGGAAGCCCAAGCTCGGGGGCTGACCGAAGGGATCTTTCGGGTGGCCAACCTTCGCGATATCATCGCGAGCTGTGGGTCACGTGGGGGTCACGTGGGGTCAGATCTTTACATTCGACACTTGGCACACCTGTTTCAACAGCGCCCGTCCCTCTTGGCTCCGCCGCAACCGCCGCTCATACCGCCGGATGGCAATCGACACTGCACTGTAATCGATCCTCCCCGCCCAAGACCCCCTGCTCCTGCAATTCCTCCCACGGGCTCTTCTTCCGTCCCTCCCGCACCGAAACCAATCCACCACCACGGGTTTGAACCGGCCTTGGAACAGATGCCCGCTGCGCCCGTGCCGCCGGTTGAACCACAGGCTATAGCTCACATTGAGCCGCTGCCCGGCGCGGCTCAGGTTGGACTCCGTCAATTCCAGCAGCAGGTCATAATGATTGTCCATCAGCACGAAGGCGTGCACGCGCACCCGGAACAAGGCCACCATTCGCCCCAGCAACTGGCCGAAGTGCCACCGATCCCGGTGGTCCCGGAAAATCGCCCGGCGCTCGTTGCCCCGGGCCGTGACGTGATACCACCCGCCCACACGCTCAATCCGCAAGGGTCTGGACATGCCCCCACGCTACCCACCGCTCCACCCCGCCGTCAATTGTCGAATGTAAAGATGTGACCCCACTACCACGTTTTGTTTTGCTCATGGCTCTGCCTTTTCTCACCCCAGACTGAGCCTGAAAAGTCTAACTTAGCTGCTGGTCCGAATTTTGGGGTCCATTTCTGGGGACGGTGGCGGCCAGTTGCTCGAGGCGGTGGAGAAAACCGCCCATCCGCGGGCGGCCGTTGTATCGGAAGAGCGTTTCGACGAGGCCGTGATGGATGCGGCCGCGTTGCGCGGCGTATTGCAGGGCCAGCCAGCGATAGTAGGTCTCCATGCTCTTCATGTTTTGCCGGAAGACGATGCGCACCAGCTCATCCAGCAGCGCGTCGGCACGGTCGTCGAACAGGCGGCTCAGGTCCGGGGCGGGGCCGCCCGGCACGGGCCGGTAGCGCTGCACAAACACATAGGCTCCGGGCAGCGAGCGCAGAAAGCGGAACCGCTCCACATCCTCGGCCAGGCTGGTGTTAAAGCCATACATGCAGACGAATTCCACGTTGTCGCGCCCGGTCGCCTGGAGCAGCGCGTAACGTTCGCCGAGTCTGCTCCAGTCCGCGGGCATCGTTCAGGCTGAAGTGGTAGTTGGGCCGGGTGAAGCCGACATTCGAGCAGCGGATGCGCCGCAACAGCCGGGCGGATTCCGGGGTCAGCCGGCGCAGGTCGAGGGTCTGGTTGAAGTTGACGGCCAGGTTGCGCCGGGCCATCTCCTCGAGCAGCGCAACGCGGCCGGATGAGCGAGCAGGTTGTCATCCAGCAGGATCAGTTTCCGGCGTCCCTGCAGGACCGAGTCCAGATCGCTCACCTGCCGTGGCGGGCCTTCCTTGACGGGCACCACGCAGAACGGGCAGCGCTGCGGACAACCGCGCGTCAGAAAGCCCAGGGCGCGATCCCCCAGCTCCGGGTAAAGCGAGTAGTCCGCCGGCAGCGCTTCGATCCGGTGCCGGAAGCCGCCGATGCAGGTCCACGCCCGAACCGCCGACTTGCAGCCGGCTGCCATACGCGCGCCGCAAGACGTCCAGCCGCGCGGCGGACGCCGGCGTGTTGAAGACGCAACTGGCAATGACCGTGTCGCAGCGGGGCAGCAACCGGACGCCCCGCGCAAGCGCCACCCGGCGGCCTCGGCTCTTCCAATGCCGGCTGAGCTTCATCAGCGCCAGGTTGGGCAAGGCACCATCCACATCCACCAACAAAACCGTCCCCCGGGACAGCACAACAGGCCGCGCCGGAGACCGTCGCGGCACCGGCTCGGGAATGTCGAGTCCCGCGGCAAGCAACCGGGCGGGAAAGCGTCGCCGGGCCGCCGGTGCCAACGCCACCAGGAATTGGAGCTGCGGAAACCGCGCATCGAGCCAACCGAACAGACGCGCCAACCGCCGGGCGTCGGCCCAGCGGTCGGGCCGGTCCAGCAGAACGACGCCGGGCTGCTGCAGCGGATCGGGATCCTCCAGGCGCGCTGAGGCGTCAAAGGCGTGGCGGGCAATGTCGAGACAAACCGCCGCGACGGCGCGATCGGAGGCACACGCCGCCCGCCAACAGGCGCCGAAACCGCCCGTCCGTCCGGCAGCATCTCCGACCTTCCAATCCAGCCAGCGATGCAGATCCGCGCTCAGCCGGGCCAGCAGGACGCGGGCCCGTCCCTCCCGGTACGTTGCCTTGCGCTGCAGTCTGTTCAGGAACGCCATCGGATCCGTCAGGCGCGCCACGGGATCGAAGAGACCGGCACAACGCTTCCAGCGTTGATCGGGCAGGATGTCAAAACAATCGGTGCCGGAATGCGGGCGAACCCGGCTCCCGCAGCCGAGCACCAGACGACCGGCATGGGATTGCCCGAGTTCGGGATGTCCGAACGGCGCGTCCGAATCGTTGAGACCTCGCGCGGACTTGGACAGGGGGCGGACGCAGTCCGACGCATCCACCGCCCAGCCCAAATGGCGGCGCGAGGGACTCGATGCGCAACGCTCCTGGGGCGCGTGCCGAATCTGGACCACCTCGATCTGGGCGGGGAGATCCCGTCGGCCGCGAAGCCGGGCCAGGGATTCGGAGGGCAGCCGGTCCAACTGCCGTCGTCCCAGGCCTGCCAGCGCCAGCGCACGAAGGATGCCCGACGCAGCGGGACCGGCGGGGAGCACGGTCCACCTCCGGAGACGACCCGCCGCCATCCTGAAATCGCACTCGCGCTCGCCCACACCGCGAAGGTTGCTCACGCGCAATCGCTCGAAGTGCATGGGGTGCAGGTTACCGGATAGCCGCCTCGAGGCAACGGGGTTTTGACCCCTCCTCGGAATGTCCGCGCTCCGTTTTGGCGGTGAGCAGCCTTGCCGGGGGACACTGGCGTCTTGCCCTTCCGGTGCCGCGCGGGTTGCGGTGAGGGGCTTATGCCTGGAACCGCCCGCCGCCGGTTTCCCTGGCCTTGCCCAGGGCGAGGAGGGTTTGGAGGATTTCGGCGACACGATCCTTGGTGGACCGCTGGAACCGGGCGGCCACCTCCGCCGCCGTGACCGGCCCGCCGGCAGCCGACAACACGCGCCGCACGGCCTCGACCTGCTCGGCCAGAGGCTTGGGCCACGGCTGGGGCGCATCCGTTTTCGGACTTCGGACTTCGGACTTCGGACTTTCACCATCCTCATCCGCCTCCAGCTCGGTCTGGACGGCTTGCTGCTGCCGGTCGCGGCACTGGAAGTCGGGACGGAGCCAGCGGATGTGGCCGCGTTTCTCTTCCTCGGCGCGTTGGTGGTTCAGCGCCACCAGGCGCTCGAGGATTTCCTCATCGCTCAACGTGGCCGGCCACTGGTAGGCGGCGAAGACGACGGCGTCGAGGTCGTCGTGGATCTGCCTGAGCACGGACACCAGGCCCTGTTCGTGGATCACCTTTTCCTTGGCGGTGAGCGCCCCGCCCGAGCGCAGCTTCTCCAGCACGTTGTACATGCCGGTGAGCGTGAGGCCCGGATGCAACGCCTGCTGCCGCTTCCGATGCGCATCCAACTGCTCGCCCAAGGATCGGATGCGCTCCCGCGTGGCGTCGTCGGGTGAGGGGAAGGGAAATTTCACGAAGCAGTCGCTATGATTGTAATTTGGACGATCTTCAAGCAATGCCCCGGTTTTCAGAGCCCACCTTTGATGAATTGAGCTTGAAAGAACGCCAAGGAAGAAAGGGTCTGCAAGCCCGATGGCGACGACCTTCGCATCGGGTAGCGTTCTGGAAGGCACGAATGTGAACAATCGATGCTTTGCGGTTCTGCAGGTGGCTATGTAGCGCCGGATCGAGTCAAGTGCCGGACGCAGCATCGATCTCGGTTCGGCAAAGGTCCACCACTTCTCCCGATAACTGTCCCGCTTCTTCTGCTCTCTTTCGGGCCTGACGCTGTCAATTACTATCTGCATCAGTTCAGGATAGTTGCTCTTGGCCTGCTGTTCCGAATGTCCAAAGAAGTCGATGATGTACTTTTCCTCCGGACGCTGAACCAAGTCCCGTCCGATCAGGTATGGCTTTATGACTGACGGTAACGAGTCAGGATCCAGACCAAGCCTCCGCAAGTCGGATCGCTCCAACCGGAACCCAGTCCCCAGAGGAGTGACGCCTTGATTGGAAATTCCAGCGTTAGCTTCAAGGGCTACGATATCGCCGACATGCGCTCCCACGGACAGATTCGCATGAATAATCCCTGACTTCTTCTCCAACGTGATGGCACGTTCAAGATCACTGCCAGGTGATTCTTGGAGGACTTCATAAAATTCACCACTGCGAACTCCCTGTTCCGCCACCGTCATCGAAATGCGAACTGCTGCCCCATCTGCACTGTCAACCCACGGATGGTCAGGAATGGCAAACACGAGCGAAATGGGCGGCTCACCAGTGAGGAACTTGGCAACAGCGGATCGATTGAATGGTTGGGTAAGGCTGTTGGTGCAGATGAAACCAAATCGCCTAAGGGAGCCACGCGACAAGCGGGTGGCTGCGATGTGCCACCAATAGACCACAAAATCGCAGGATTCGGGTAAATCCCCATAGGCACCCCGCAGAGTCTCAGCGTAACCATCTCCCAGCGTAGCCCGCATGCGCTTGTTCCCAATAAACGGCGGATTGCCCACGACATAATCCGCCTCGGGCCAATCGGCTTGGCGCGGGTTGACGTAGCGCCAGAGCGGCACGCGGGCCGTTTCGTCCGGCACGTCCTTGCCCGTGACCGGATGCTTCTTCATCGTGCGTCCGTCCCAGACGGAGACCGGAGCGGTCAGAGGCGGGAGACCGGAGTTGGGCGATGGGAACTGTTCCCCTTCGGACTTCGCACTTCGGACTTCGGACTTTGCCGCCGGCGCCTCGTCACCTCGGTTCCTACGGAGTTTCTCGCGCACTTCGTCGGGCAGTCCGGGCAGGTCGGGGTTCTCGCGGGCCATCGCCCAGGTGATCATTTCCTTGCGGTCATAGGCCAGCACGGCGTCCTGGAGGCGGATGCTGTGTTCCTTCGAGATCACCGGATCGTCGGGCACGGCTTTGTCGCTGGTGCGAAAATGCCATTGGAGGTAGCCGATCCAGAGGACCAGTTCGGCAATGGGCACGGCCCAGGGATTGATTTCGAGCCCGATGAACTGGTGCGGGCGGACCTTGAACTCGCGCATCTCGGCTTCAAGTTGGGGGTCGCCCAGTTCGGTCAACAACTCGAGCACCTCGCCCTCCAGCCGTTTGAGGTGTTCCATCGTCACGTAAAGGAAATTGGCGCAGCCACAGGCGGGATCCAGCACCCGCAGCCGGCAGAGCCCGCGGTGGAACTGCCGGACCTCCTCGACGGCCTCCTTGCGCCGCGCGGTGGCTTCCTTTCTCAGCCGGGCGATGTCTTTGCCGTGGGCTCGGGCGGCTTGGGCGTCACCGCGCTTGACCACGGCGCCCGCCCCGGCTTCGATCGCCTCCGCCCGCACCTCGGCGGCGTCGGCATCGGCGGTGAGCTGGGCGGCGGCGGTCTTCACCGTCTCCCAGTCGGCCCGCAAGGGATCGATGACGGTGGGGAAGACCAGGCGCTCGACGTAGGCGCGCGGGGTGTGATGCGCGCCCAACTTGTGCCGTTCCTGGGGCGACAGCGCGCGTTCGAGCAGCGTGCCGAAGATGGCCGGCTCGACATCGCGCCAGTCCGCCTTGGCCGCCTCGAGAAGCAGGTCGAGTTGTTCGGCGGTGACGGGCAGGGCGGTGGCGCTTTCGAACAGGCCGCCGTTGAAGCGCAGGACCTTCTCGCGCACGACCGTCGAGAACTCCGCGCCGCGGGCCATGTCCTTCCACAGGGCCTCGACCAGGACGGGGAAGCCGCGGAGGTTGGATTTGAGCGATTCGAGCAGGTGTTTGAAACAGTGGGGCGGCAGCAGGCGCACATCCTCGGCGAACATGGTGAAGATGCAGCGCATGAGGAAGTCGGCCACCACCTGGGCGTCGTGCCCTTGTTTCTGGAACGAGGTGGCCAGGCGGGCCAGTTGCACCGAGATGTCGCGCGTGACCCGCGCGCTGCGCCGGGCCGGATCCAACGAGAGCGGGTCGGTCCAGATGGCACGCAGCAGCTCGATCTTCCTCGGGTCGCGCAGGTCGGTGAGGAAGATGCGGTGGGCGGTGGGATCGGGGAATCGGACGTAGGTGCCGCCGGTGCAGGTGAACTCGGCGAACAGTTCGATCGAGTACCCCACATCCACGACCAGCAGGAAGGGAGGGCGGCCTTCGCTGGCGGGCAGGGCGCGCGCGTATTGTTCGGCCTGGTTGCGCGCCTTTTCCAAGGCCGTATCCCAGGTGCCGGTGCCGCGGATGCCGTGGCCGGTTTTCAACTTCGGACGGGCGCCCAGCGCGGGTTCGCCCTGGTCCCGTTCGACGCCCTGCTTGGTTTCGCAGACGAAACAGCCGCGTTTGTAGAGGTCGATAAAGTTGGGTGTGGTCGAGCCGTCGGCTTCCTGGCGGGGGATACTGCGGTCGAACACGTAGGCGTTCTTCGAGTCGTCGGGCACGGACGGGTTGGGCTTGGGCAGGTCCAGCACTTGGCACAGTTCGGTGAGGAAGAGCTGGTAATTCGAGCGTTCGCCACCCCCGGAGGGCGACCAGCGAGCGATGAAGGACTCGAGACCGGCCGGGGCGGCGTCCGGGCTGGACGCCGCCTCCGCGCGGCGCGGCGTGTTGCTCGCACCCTGAGGTCCAGACATGGGCGCAGGTTAGGCGGAGCCCCGGGGCTGGGCAATGGGTTTTGCCGGTCTGTGCAAATGCCGGTCCGTCATCTGATCCTCTTTCGGAGCATGCCTGGAAGGCCATCGCCAGCCTTCCAGGCTGCAGTCCTCCGGAGCCGCCGGCCTTCAAGCCAAATCCTGCTGCCGGTTCCGGTCAAGGCGTGAGGCCGAGGACCCGATAGAACGAGGTCTGGCCGCCCGCGCCCACGGTCTTGCTGGCGGTGCTTTCGCCGGCGATGACATCCCCCTCGACGTCCGTCCAGTCCTCTCCGGTGAGGCTGGTCCGGCTTTGGACCCGGTAAATGGCGCCGGGTTCGGCGGTCCAAGTGAGGGTGACCTCGCCGGAAGCGACCTGGGGCACCTGCAAGACGGGATTGGACGGCGGGTTAGGCGGCAGTTCCTGCGTTAAGGGGATCATCGCCCAATCCACGCTGGCGTATTGCGGGTTGGGCAGACCCTGATCGTTCACCGGGCTGACGGTTGGGATGACCACGGCGTGCGTGGCCTCGGGTGGTGGCAGGGGCACCGGCACCTGCGTCTCCGCTCCGGGCGCCAGCATGGGTGAAGGAACGGGTATGTCCGCATCCCGGCGGAAGGGCGAACGCGGCGTGGATCGGTTCAACGATTCCAGGGCGACTTCATTGGTGTAATACTCGATGGTGAGCCCGCTCAGGAACACGTTGTTGGTGGGACTAGGCACGATGGGGAGGATGTTGGTGAAGTTGATGATCGGCGCGGGCAGGAGCAGGCCCTGCCAGCCGATGCTGACTTGGGGCACCCAGCCCCACCAGTTGCCCACGAACGGATTCCACCAGCCCCAGTTCAGGAACGGCGGGAATTCGCCCGGACCCTCAAAACCCACGTGCACCCATTGGCCCGGTCCCACCACACCATCCGACCAATCCATGACAGTCTGTCCGGTGGCGTTCCAATCCCAGGCGAAGCGGCTGAACTCGGGGAGGGTGGGGAACCCGTTGAAGGAACCGCTGATGCCCCAAGGGCGGGGCAGGATCACCCGCAGGTTGTATTGCGAGTAAGGCCAGGGGTTCCAGAAATCCTTGTTGCAGGCCCACCTTTGGGCGGTGGTGAGCATGAAGGACAGTTCGCGTTTGCGCCCCGCGGGATCGGTGATGACCTGCCAGGGCAGTTGCGGCACGGGATACCCCGGCCCGAAGGTCAGCGGCGCGGGTGCGAACACGGCGAAGTCATTGAAGTGATCAGGCGTGGTCTTCCAGCCGAACACCCGCCCGGGCGCGGTCTTGGTGACCACCGAGAGCCAATAGACCTTGGGCAACTGCGGCGAACCCAACTGCCGGAACGGATTCTTCGGAAAGAAATCGTATTTCCAGATTTGATGGTCCTGGCCGAGGAACTTCGGTGGCGCGTTGGGATCCAGGAACTGCTCGAACAGGACGGTTTGCTGCACGCTGGCGCGATACTGTCCGGGCGAGAACTGCTGCCACCAGAGCAGATCGCCGGGATGGCTGGGGATGTTGTTCGAGCGGGGCACGTCACTCCAGATGCCGACCCAAAACGTGGGCCAGTAGTCCACCAGATCATTCAACCATGACCCCCAGATGTGGATGTCCGTCACCGGGCCGGTGCGGGTGCAGATGAAGTCGTCGGCCAACATCGTGGCCGGCGCCGTGTTGGTCAGCCAGCTATCCAGCACATCCATGCCGCGAGGGGTGGGATCAAAATTCTGTCGGAACTTGACCACGTTGCCGGGCGTCGGCCAGGGCTGCGGCCAGCCCAGACTGCCGGTCATCACCACGCGGAACAGCGGCAACTGGGGATTGATGGCGCCGTCCAAGGGCGCCACTTCCAGAAAGACGTCGAAGAAACTGTCGATACCGGACGGGCCGGGATTCAGGGTGGGAACGGATGTGAAGCGGGCGGTCTGCTCGACGGGAATGCGGAATTCCATCTTGACGGACTGCCGGCCTTGGCCGGGGATTTCGCACTCGAAGAAGACGTCGAAGAACGATTCCGTGTGCCAGACCACGGTTGGCTTGTCCGCCAAGGCAAGCGGGTCTCCCCCGGGCAGGGACATCTCGGTGAAGACGTCAAAGAAGTTCGAAATGGACATCGGCCCCTCGATAAAGACATCGAAGAAGGAATAAAGGCCGGCATCCCCCAGTCCGCCCCCGGAATCGGACCCCTCGATGCGGGTGGCGATCAGCGGGGCGACGCTGTTGAGCTTGAGCGACGTGGTCGCCAGGGGAGTGAACGGCAGCGCGGGCGCGCCGAGATTCGCCTTCACGCCATTGGTGGCGGGGTAAGGCGGCGCGGAACTGCTTTCAAGAAAGACATCAAAGAAGGAGCTGGGGCCGAGGTAGGCTGTCGAGGTCAACGTGCCCACGAGATACGCAAGCGCCGCAAGCAGCGGCCAGGAGGTTTGGAAGGAACATCGCGGTTTCATGGTGGTCTGAGTAATACGACTTGGCCACAGCGGTTTGCGTTGCCCGCCTGCCCGCGATTGCCGAACGACGGCGTCCGTGGCCACAACATCCGCCTTCCAGCAATGTTGGACGCACCGATGAACTTTTCGAGTGCGTGGCAACATTAATGAGATCCCTTGCTGCTCGTCAACAGAATTAGAAGTCAACGATTTACCCCCCCCCCCCGGCGGATCGAGGATCGCGCGCCAGGTCCTCCCGGGCTCGTTCTTGATCGGTCCGCGGGGCATGAACCGGGCATTGCCACATTCTGCTGCCGGTTCGGTACGATGGCTCTGGTGATGCGCCCGGGCAGGCGGCGTTTGGGGGGGGGCGCCAGGTCTTTCCCCCTCCCCGGGGCCCGTCAGTGCAAAATCCGTGGGGTGTTGGCCAAATAAGGTGTGTTCCTCGGCGCCGGAATCTGGCTGCATCACCGGCGGTGCGCTGGGGGGGTCGCCGCGGCATCGTTGCGGATCGGGGACGGAATCGAGCCGTGTCCGCCCTGGTCCACCGGCCCGGCTGGCCGCTGCGGCTGAAGGATTGCTTGATGATCACACTGGAATCGCTGAACGACATTTTTCAAGGCGTTGCGACATTGTTCGCCGTGCATCCCAAGTTCGCCATTGCGCGGCTGGGGCTGGTGGCGCTGGGGTTTCTGCTGATGTATCTGGGCCGGAAAGGCGTGCTGGAGGCGCTGATCATGATTCCCATGGGCCTGGGCATGGCCACGGTGAACGCGGCGGTCATGTTTTTCGACCCTTTGCAACTGCACGGCGGCGTCGGGAACCTGTTCATTGAGCCACAGGCCGGAGCGACAGCCGATAGCGTGCGGAACGCGGCGGATCTGATGACCATCCTGCAGATCGACTGGTTGCAGCCGGTTTACACGTTCACCTTCAGCAACGGTCTCATTGCGTGCCTGGTCTTCATGGGAATCGGCTCGCTGCTGGACGTCGGGTTTGTGCTGGCGCGTCCGTTCACCAGCATGATCATTGCGCTCTTCGCCGAGCTGGGGACCATTCGTGACCCTGCCGATTGCCACCCACTGGTTCAGCCTCAAGCAGGCTGCGGCCATCGCCACGGTGGGCGGCGCGGACGGGCCGATGGTGCTGTTCACCTCGCTGCGGCTGGCGCCGGAACTGTTTGTGCCCATCGCGGTGGTGGCCTATCTCTACCTGGGCCTGACCTATGGCGGCTATCCCTACCTGATCAAGCTCATGGTGCCGCGGCGGCTGCGCAGCCTCCCCATGTCGCCGCCCCGGAATCAAAAGCAATACACGTCCTTCGAGAAGATGATCGTGGCCACCGTGGCGTGCGTGCTCCTGTCGTTCCTGCTGCCCGTGGCGGCGCCGCTGATCTTCTCGCTGTTCCTCGGCATCGTCATCCGCGAGTCGGGCATCAAGGCGTTCCAGGATTTGGTCAGCGGCCCCCTGCTCTACGTCTCGACCCTGTTTCTGGGGCTCATCCTCGGCATTCTGTGCGACGCCAACACCATCCTGGACCCGAAGGTGTTGCCGCTGCTGCTGCTGGGCTGCCTGTCGCTGCTGGTTTCCGGCATTGGCGGCCTGCTCGGCGGTTACTTCATGTATTTCGTTTCCGGCGGCAAGGTGAACCCGGTTGTGGGCATCGCGGGGGTCAGTTGCGTGCCCACCACGGCCAAGGTGGCCCAGAAAGTGGTGTCCAGGGACAACCCGCAGGCGGTGGTGATGCCCGCGGCCCTCGGCGCCAACGTGAGCGGCGTCATCACCAGCGCGATCATCGCCGGCGTGCTGTGCAGCCTGCTCTCCAAGATCGTTTCCCACTGATCCGCCATCCCCATGAACGCCTGGAACGTTGCCCTCTCGACTTACCTTCTGGCCATCCTCTTCGCGATGCTGATCGCCCTGGTCATCAAGGGCCTGGCCGCCGCCATCGAGAAACTCGGCCTGGACCGCGGTGAAGAGGACGCCGACCTGTCGGTCCCCTCCGCCAACACCCTTCAGGAGGAGCAAGCCATCGCCGTGGCTGTCGCCGTGGCGCGCGCCCAGCGCAAATGACCTGTCCGGGGCTGTCTCACTGACCTGAACCTGAACTTTCGCCGATGAAACAAATCCACTTCATGCTCACTGCGTTCCGGGACGGCTTTCAATCCGTGTTCGGTGCGCGCGTCTTCTCCCAGGACTACCTGCCCTGCGTCGAGTTCGCGGCCAGGGAATGCGGCATCACGCACTTCGAGGCCGGCGGCGGCGCGCTGTTCCAGTCGCCGTTCTTCTACTCGAACGAGAACGCCTTCGACGTGATGGACGCCTTCCGCAAGGCGGCCGGTCCGCACGCCAATCTCCAGACGCTTGCCCGGGGCATCAGCGTCGTCGCCCTCAAGGCCCAGCCCAAGGACATCATCCAACTGCACGCGGATCTGTTCAAGAAGCACGGCATGACGACGATCCGGAATTTCGACGCGCTCAACGACGTGCAGAACCTCATCTGGTCCGGGCAGTGCATCCGCAACGCCGGGCTCCAGCACGAGGTGGTCGTCACGCTGATGGAACTGCCGCCCGGCTGCACCGGCGCGCACGAAGTGGATTTCTACGAAAAGACGCTGCGCGCCATTCTCGACTCCGGTCTGCCCTACGATTCGGTCTGCTTCAAGGACGCCTCCGGCACCTCGCGTCCACAGAAGGTCTATGAGACCATCAAGATGGCCCGGCGCGTCCTCGGCGCCAAAGTGAAGGTGGCGTTCCACTCGCACGAAACCGCCGGCACCTGCACCACGGCCTATCGCGCGGCGATTGACGCGGGCGTGGACCAGATTGACCTGGCGCTCGCGCCCTGCTCCGGCGGCACCAGCCAGCCCGACGTCATCACCCTGTGGCACGCGCTCCGCGGCACTGAATACACGCTCAACGTGGACATCACGAAAATCATGAAGCTCGAGCAGATGTTCAAGGAGGCGATGAAGGACTACTTCATGCCGCCCGAGGCGACGGCGGTCGAGCCGCTGATTCCCTTCTTTCCGATGCCCGGCGGCGCGCTCACGGCGAACACGCAGATGCTCCGCGACAACAAGCTGATGGACAAATATCCCGACGTCATCGCCGCGATGGGCGAAGCCGTGAAGAAGGGTGGCTTCGGCACGTCTGTGACGCCCGTCAGTCAGTTCTATTTCCAGCAGGCCTTCAACAACGTCATGTTCGGCCCGTGGAAGAAAATCGCCGACGGTTACGGCAAGATGGTCCTTGGCTATTTCGGCAAGACCCCGGTCCCGCCCGATCCCGAGGTCGTGAAGATTGCGTCCGAGCAGCTCAAGCTCCAGCCGACGACGGATCATCTCACCGCCATCGAGCAGGACACCAAACGCGGCGTCGCCGCCGCCCGGGCAGTGCTGGAAAAGGAAGGACTGCCGGTCACGGACGAAAACCTCTTCATTGTCGCCTCGTGCGAGGAGAAGGGCGTGGCCTTCCTCAAGGGGCAAGGGACGATCGGGGTGCGCAAGAACCAGCCAAAGGTCGAGACACCCCCGGCCGCCGCCAAGCCGAGTGCCACCGCCAAAGCAGGCGGCGCTGCGCCGGCGGCTTACAACATCGCGCTCAACGGACGCAACTACCGGGTCGTGCTCGACGGACAAAACGCGCTGGTCAACGGCACCAGTTACGCCGTCGAGGTGACGGAAGCTCCGCACGAGGCGCCCGTCGCGCCCGCGGCCGCGGGCACTGGCGTGGGTCAACCGCTGGTCACCCAGTTGCCCGGCCTGGTGCTGCGCATCGAGAAGCAGCCCGGGGCGCACGTCAAGAACGGCGAAACGGTGCTGATCATCGAATCCATGAAGATGGAAAACGCCATCGTCTCGCCCGTGGACGGCACCATCGCCGAAATCCAGGTCAAACAGGGCGATCGCGTCGAGGCGGGCCAGTCGCTGGCCCTGGTGCGGTAACGGCGCCGCGCCGCTGCCCCGGAGCGCGGATTGTCTCAACCCGCAGCAGCCTCGAACACGCGCGACGGCCACAAGCTCGATGCAGCCTCCCGCTGCGGCGGCGGGAACGCCCCGCGCCCCGGCCGGCATTGATTCGGGGGCAGCAGATGCGCCCGGCCGCCGTGCGCAGGCCACCACCGCCTTGCCGTCCCCATGCCGCTCTGGTCTATTGAGCCGGGTGCGGCTGAGGCCGCCGCGCCGCTCATCGCCATGCCCCGCTGCCGCGTCACCGAATTCGCCGAACTCGATTCCACCAACCGATACGCCTGCGCGCGGCTGCGCGAGTTGTCGGATGGCGACGTGATCCAGGCCGGCGTGCAAACGGCGGGGCGCGGACGCGGGGAGCGCCCCTGGATTTCCCACGTGCCTGGCAACCTGTGCCTGTCGCTGGTGCTGAAGCCCGCCGGTGCGCCCGCGGCCCTGCCGCTCGCCGGCCTTTCGCAGTTCCTCGCCCTGTGCACTTGCCGGGTGATGGCCGCCCACGGCGCCGAACCCACGCTCAAATGGCCCAACGACATCCAGGTGGACGGGCGCAAGATCGCCGGCGTGCTTGCCGAAACGGTCGTGGCGGGCAGCGAGTTCCTCGGCTTGGTGCTCGGCATCGGCGT
This sequence comes from uncultured Verrucomicrobiae bacterium, assembly GCA_963751435.1. GTDB lineage: Bacteria > Verrucomicrobiota > Verrucomicrobiia > Limisphaerales > DSYF01 > JALOTU01. The sequence goes on from CAVVUP010000031.1 coordinate 183,173, forward strand.
CAACTTGAATCTGACGCAAGCCCAATGCGCCGCGATTGACCAGCCCGCGACCGCGCTGAATCTTTGCCTGAACCGTCCCGTCCCCGTAAACGCTTTTCGCGACGCGTTGCTCGAGGAATTCTTTGCCGGTTACGCAGTGTTCCTGCGCGCCGGTTTTGGGCTGATCCGCGACGAGTTTCTCCGCCGCTGCAGTTTTCTGGGCAGACCCATCGAGGTCCGTAGCGCCAGCGGGGCGTGCCGCGGCACGGCGCTCGACATCACTTCGGACGGCGCGGTCCTCCTGCGGGACGCGAGGGGACAGATCCAGGTGGTCACCCTCGGCGAGATGTTTTCCCGCGGATGAGCGGGAGCGCGGCTTCATGCCACACCTTTACGAACAGGCGCCTTCCCGCCGCCGCCCGGCGGAACGGCGCCACACCATCACACCGGCCCCGCGTTCACATGGCCTGAAGGCTAGGGTGCCGGCGCGTTGATTGTGCCCCGGGGCGGGCAGGTCAACTGGTCCGCTACAATCGCCGCCGTTCGCGCGCCACCACCTCGGGCAGGTTCGCCTGACGCGAGAACATCCGGGCAAAGGCTTTCGCTTCCGGTTCCTGGCTGGCGAGCAACCGCGCCACCGCTTCCGGCGGCACACTTTGGTAAAGCAGTTCCACATCGACGACCAGCGGACCGTCCCGTTCCGCCCGCGGCATCCGATACGTCACCGTGTCCCGCCCACTGCTCTCCGCATGGAAGTCTGCATCACTGTCCGCCACGCCCCGCACAGCGATGTTCTCCGTGTCCGGGCCGGCCGCCCGGAAACCCCTGGGTGGAATCCGGTTGTCCTTGAGATACATCGCCCCGCGCAACAGCGACCAGGTGGCCGCCCCGTCCCGATCGCCCATTACGGATTGATACACCTGCACTTCCTCCGGCCGGGTGATGCGATCGCGATGTGGCGCATAACCCTCCGCCCCGCCGCGCAGTCCGCCGGACGGGTCCACCGCTCCGGACTCGAACAGCATCCGCCCGCGCGTGTCGCTCAAGCGCACATGCAACCACGCCCGGCGATACGGATGACCGGTGGGAAACTTGTGCCCGGTGAGATTCTCGACCGTGACCCGCACCACCGCTTCGGATCCTTCACGCCGGGCATCCACTTCCAACCGCGCGGCCCGCTGGAGTTGAGCGCAGGTGTGATCGATCATGCCCGCGAACTGGTCCGGGTCCGCGCTGGCCTCCATACGCCGGGCGTTGTCGGAAAGCAGGCCCAGCATGAAGGTGTTGCCGCCCACGAATTGGTGCTTCCAAAACGGGGCGCGCGCGTCCAGCCACGGCGGACGGCTGCTGACCTTCACCGGTTCGTCCACGCGCGGCATGTGACACTCCTGGCAATGACGGCCCTCGCGCGCGTAAGCGCTCTGGCGCCATTCGAGATAGGGCACCTGTTCAGGGAACTGGCCGGACACCTGGCCGGCCGCATCGAGAATGGGCGTGAAGAGAGTGTGGCAGGTGGCGCACAAACCCGAATCCTGCGTGTGGGCTCCGTGCGCCGGCGTGTAATCTACATGCTGCTGCATGGGCCTGGTCAGCACCTCGTCGTAGGGGCCGAAGATCAAACGATGGGTGCCGATCTGGTAATGGCCGGTGAAACTGGCCGCGGTGCCCAAGTCCTCGGCCTGAATCTGATGACAGAGCGTGCACCCCACACCTTCCCCGGCCAGCGGTGACTCAAGGGCATCCGCAAAGGCGAGTGCGGGGGTGCCCTCCGCCTGCGCCTGGGTGCGGGCCAGCGGGGCGTGACAGGTCTGGCACTTGTCCTCGACGAATCCTCGCAGCGCGGGGTTCTCCGTTGCTTCCGCCTCCATCACGGCGCGCCAGAGCGGATCCTTGAACGCGTGGGCCATCATGGTGCCCTGCCAGTCGGACGCCAGCACCGCGCCGGTGTCCGCCTGCCGTCCGCGTCCGCCCGGCCGGGGATCATGGCAGAAAGCGCATTGCCCGGCCCCGGTGAACAGCGGCGTGGTGAAGTCGGCCAACTCGGCGGACGTCACCGCCAGCCCACAGCACGCGAAGGTCAGAAGCCAGCCCGCGCGTTGATGGGAACGAAACGCCAGGGGTACACCCGGATGCAACCGCCATGCGGGGATGGTCCTCAGGTTCACTTGCGCGGAAGCGTAGCACGCGCCGCGGGCGTCGTCACCAAGAACAAGCCGTCAGTCCCGGGGGCCAGCAGCGGCGGATGGCCGCGTGAAGTCCAACCTCGCCGCCGGTGCTGGGATGCAAGAACCGGCAATCATCGAGCCCTTCACTAAACGCCTCTCCAGCCTGCCCTTTCTGCGGCCCTTTGCGCCGTTTGCCTCCCAGAGATTCTCTCGCGTCATGCGGGTCAGGCCATGAGCTCGCTGAACCGCGCGTACAACGACAACCCCGGGAGCCATTGCTGACTTCCGGGGTGAACGGATGGCAGGAACATCGCGGCGCGATGTCCGGTCGGCGCAGCGCGCCGACCGTGCTTGTTACCGCCGCGCCTTGGGCAGCGCATTGCGCCCGGCATACACGGCGTTCTTGCCGAGGATCTGCTCGATGCGCAGGAGTTGGTTGTATTTCGCCAGACGGTCGGAGCGGCTGAGCGAGCCGGTCTTGATCTGGCCGCAGTTCGTCGCGACGGCGATGTCCGCGATGGTGGCGTCCTCGGTCTCGCCGGATCGATGCGAGAGGACAGCGGTGTAGGCGTGGGTCTGCGCCAGTTCGACCGCGTCGAGCGTCTCCGTGAGCGAACCGATCTGATTCACCTTCACGAGAATCGAGTTCGCCGTGCCGGTATCAATGCCCTTCTGAAGGAACTTCACGTTGGTCACGAACAGGTCGTCGCCCACGAGCTGCACACGGTCGCCGAGTTGGTCGGTGAGCTTCTTCCAGGTGGTCCAGTCGCTCTCGCCGCAGCCGTCTTCGATGCTGACGATGGGGTACTTGGCCACCAGCTTGGCCCAAAGGTTCACCAGTTCATCCCCGGTGAGCTTCTCGCCGGTGCTCTTCTTCAAGGTGTAGGTGCTGTTGCCGGAGTAGAATTCGGAAGCGGCCGGGTCGAGCGCGATGAAAATGTCCTTCCCGGCTTTGTAACCCGCATTTTTGATGGCGAGCATGATGGCATCCAGCGCTTCCTCCGCGCTCTTGAGCTTCGGGGCAAAGCCCCCTTCGTCCCCCACCGCGGTGCTCAAACCCTTCTGCTTGAGCACGCCCTTGAGCGCATGGAACGTTTCCGTGATCGCGCGCAACCCCTCGCTGAACGTCGGCAGACCGTGCGGCTGGATCATGAATTCCTGGAAATCGATCGGGGCGTCCGAGTGCGCGCCGCCGTTGATGACGTTGGCCATCGGCACGGGCAACACCTTGGCGTTGGGTCCACCGAGGTACTTGAAGAGCGGCTGGCCGAGTTCCGCCGCTGCCGCCTTGGCGTTGGCCAGCGAGACGGCCAGGATGGCGTTGGCGCCGAGCTTGGACTTCGTCTCCGTGCCGTCGAGCTTCAACATGGTGGCATCGACCGTCAACTGGTCCATCGCCTCCACGCCTTTGAGGGCCGGCAGGATTTTCGAGGTGACGTTGGTGACCGCCTTGGATACGCCTTTGCCGAGGTAACGGGTCTTCACGCCGTCTCGAAGCTCGATGGCCTCGTGTTCGCCGGTGCTGGCGCCAGAGGGCACGGCCGCGCGGCCAGCGGCGCCGGATTCAAGGATCACATCCACCTCGACGGTGGGGTTTCCGCGTGAATCGAGGATCTCACGCGCCTGGATGTCAATGATGTTGCTCATGTGTTCGAGTTCGGTTTCGGAAAAATCTCCCGCAGGAGGTCCGCAGGATAAGTTTTGCTCCCCTCCAGTCAAGGGACAATGGGGTCAGGACATTGGGTTGGGTGTGCTTGAAAGTGGGTGAGGGCAGGGGGGGGCGCCCATGGGGTGCAGATCTGCGGTCGTCTGCCCCCTCACCCCGCCCACCTGAGGCCTGTGTCCGGACATATCCGCCGCCCCCCCTCAGATCCCGCCCGCCTCCGAGAGATCCAGCTTCTCGAACCACCGCGCCATGAACTTCAAGGCCAGGCCGACCTCCAAGGCGAGCGTTCCCGCTGCCGCCATTCCGGCCACCGGCGCGGCAAGCAGCCAACCCGCCGCCCAATTCAACGGCAACAACACTGCAGCGAAGACCGCGCCTGCCGGGAGGATGGAAAACAGCAACACAAGCATCTGGCCGAAGAGCAGAATGATCCGCTGCCCTATGGCTTCAATGCCATGAGGTTGTGCGCGGTCGCTTTGAAACCAGGCGGGGAACAGCAGCACGGCGGCATTGGGAATCACAAAGCTGAGCAGGTTGAGCGCCGGCGCAATCGCCGCCAACGCGAGCGCCAGGCCGCCGACCATCTGCAAGTCGAGCGCAGCCCTGTGATCCAGACTGAGCAGCCCACCGAACGCCACGGGAATGAGCAGCCATTGAATGCAGGTCAGAATCACGGCGGGGGCCAGCAGTTCGCCCAGCACGACCTGCCAGCCGTGCAGGGGATACATCTTGAGCAGGTCGGCCATCTTCAGATCCTGCCGCAGATCCTGGGCGAGGACCTGCGGCCCCAGCAGGATGGACCAGACCAGACATATCAGCGCCAGCATCCCGACAAAGGCGCCGAGGCCGCCCGAAGGGTTGCTCCCGGACAAGGCGAAGAAGGCCGCTGCACAGACAATCGTGAGGGTGATCAGCAACCGTTTGTTGAACATCTGGCCGGCCCCGATCAGGTTCTTCCAAAACAAGGCCACCAGGGGTGCGCCCGTCGGCGCGAGTTGAAACGGCGCCCGCCGGGGCCTGGCACTGTGCACCGGCTGCACCCGGCCCGTGCGCGCGGCGGTCATGCGTTCCGCCAACCTTCGCGACGCCTCGAGGGACGCCTCCTCAAAGGCCACATCCGCCCGGATCACAAACCCGTAATGCGCCAGCAAGATCAGGAACGCCGGCCAAGCCGCCTCCAGAAAACCGGCGAAGTCCGAAGCCAGATACGGGCGCACCAGCAGCCGGAACGGATACACTACCCACGGCACCGGTCCATGGGTCAGGAACAGACGCAACTGCTCCGCCCATTGCTCCGGCTGAACGGGAGGTTGCATCGCCGAAAGCTGTCGCCAGCTCCATACCCCCACCACGGCAGCCGTCAGGCCGGCTACGACCAGCACCGCGAGGCGTCGGGTCCAGTGCGTGATCCCGCGATCCAGCAGCATCGTCCGCAGAAAGGAAACCCCCAGGAAATGAAGGTTGAGCACGGACAGAACCAGCCACCAGCCCAGCCCGTGGGTCAGCGCGTTCCCGCCCGCCCGGCGCGAGATCAGCGTGAAGATCAGCGCGGTGAACAGAATGGCCAGTTGGGACCGCAGCAATTTGAATTGAATCAGGGTGCGACGCGTCACCGGTGCCGGAAACAGGAAGGCAATCTCCGCCTCTGTAAACGTGAGTGCGGCGCGTTTGTTCGGCAGAATCCAGGACAACAGCACGATCACGCACAACAGAAGGGCACCACCGACTTCGATCAACAGCCCGTTGTCCGGCGTGAACCAGGAGGCGATCCGGGGTTGACCCGGTTGGGGACCGAAAAAAAGGTGCCGGAAAAAATAGAAGTAGAAGTACAGTCCGCCCACAATCCCGCCGATGAGGTACTTCGGCTGCCGCAAGCGCTTGATTCGCGCCAGCAACCGGTTTCGCGTGCTGGTGATCTGCAGGTAAAGCAGGGCGGTCATCATGGAGCCGGGCTTTCCCCCATATCACTGGTGGCCCGGAAGAACACCTCCTCCAGGTTGTTCCGCTCGGACGTCTGCAAGAAGCGGTGCTTGATCTCATCCATCGTTCCGTCCGCCACCTTTCGTCCCTGCTTGAGGATAAGCACGTGCGTGCAAATCTCCTCCACCAGGTGCAGCAGGTGGGAGCTGATCACCACCGCGGCGCCCTCCCGCACCCGGTGCAGGATGGAATCTTTCATGCGGCGAATGCCGTAGGGATCCAGACCGGTGAGGGGTTCGTCAAAATACAGCACCCGGGGCGAATGCAGCAGCCCGCAAGCAATGGCCAGTTTTTGCTTCATTCCGCGGGATAACTCACCCGGCAACGCGTGCTTCTTTGAGGCCAATTCCAACTCGGCAAGCAACTGCTCCGCCAGCGGTTCATACTCGGCCACCTGGTAAACGCGCGCGGTGAACACGAGGTGTTGCCAGACCGTGAGGTAATCAAACAGGCGCGGTTCGTCGGAGAAGAACGCCAGATGCCGCTTGGCTTCCAGGGGGGACTGCACCAGATCGTGTCCGCAGATTTGGATGCGGCCCCGGGCGGGAGGAATGATGCCTGTGAGGCAGCGCAGAGTGGTGGTCTTGCCGGCGCCGTTCGGACCGACCAATCCGAGCGCCTCGCCGGGACCAACGGTGAAGGACAGTTCGTTCACCGCCACGAACTCGCCGTAGAGTTTGGTCAGGCCCGCAACCTCGATCATAGCCGCGTCGCCGCAGCCTAGCACCCGGCCCAATCGCGAGTAAAGCAGGGGGAGCCCCCCGTTCCAGCGCGGCAAAGCGTGAAATTTCGAGGGCCGTTCGCAATTCGCGCCATTGTCAACGGCACAGTTAGAGTTACAATGTCGCAGGTGAAGGGACTGACGCGCGGGGAACAAATTGTGCTGGTGACTCTGATCAGTTTGTTCATCGTGGGCTGGGCCGTCAGAGTTTGGCGACAATCAAGGGTGGCAGCGCCCACGGCGGAAGTCATCGAACGTTAAGAGATGCAGGAACTCAATTTCGAGGAAGTGGTGGAACGCATCGTGGAGCGCGATTCGCGCTACGCACGGGAGGCGTATACCCTGCTGCGTGAAGCGCTGGACTACACCCAGCAACAAATCCACAGGAAGAACCGCGGCAAAGTCCGCCACGTCACCGGCCAGGAACTGCTTCAGGGTGTGCGCGAATACGTCCTGCAACAATTTGGGCCGATGAGCATCACGGTTCTCGATGAATGGGGTATCCGGAACACCCGCGACTTCGGAGAGCTGGTGTTCAATATGGTCGAGTATCGGTTGCTGGCCAAGACCGATGAAGACAGCCGTGCCGATTTCGACAACGGCTACGATTTTGAGGAAGCCTTCCGGCATCCCTTCTTGGCCAAGTCCCGACTGGAGCACCGGCCGCCGGCCCGCGCTGTCAAGCCCAAGCCTTCGGAGCCCAAGGCCTGATCCCGGTGCGCCAAGAGCAACTGTTACCCGAGATGTGATACCACGGAAGGCAGGCGCTTGACCTGCGGAGGTGTGCTGCTAGCTTGGGCCCGGGTTGGTGGCCGTAGCTCAGTTGGTAGAGCTCCAGATTGTGGTTCTGGCTGTCGCGGGTTCGAGCCCCGTCGGTCACCCCAACTTCCCAGGTGGCGCGAGGCTTCAAGGTTATGATCACGAAAGACAAGGACCCAAACTCGGGAAATCTGTTCAAACCCCCGCATTTGCCGCTCTGGATCGCCTGCCTGGTCTTGGGTGCAACGCTGTTCTATTTCGTCGGACGGTTGTTGGATCGGCGCCAGGAGTTGGCCGGCGCCTGGAACGCCAACGACCGGGTGGGGCTGGCGGCTTTGGAGGGCTTGATCCCGTCGATACAGACCACCAACGCGTTCTTGGTCGCGCCGTTGCTCGAAGCGGAAAAGGCGTTCGTGGCCCAGTTCGGCAAGGATACGCCCGACGGAGCCGCCGCGCTCAACCGGTTGGCCAACATGTATGCGCTCCAGGGCGATTACTTGGCAGCCGAAGCCGCCTATCGCGAGGTTAGAATTGTGCTGGGCGAACATTTGGGGCCGGAGCATCCGGACGTTGTCCTGGTGGAGGGGAACCTTCGCACGTTGCAGACACTCAGGACCAACCCGGTCCCACGAGGCGTTTCCTTCCAGACAAACGGGCCAGCCACCATTGAAGGGTGCGCAGGCAGTCCCACGCCGCCGTGAAGCTGGCAAACCGGCTGCGAAGTTTGACTTGTCTGGACGCTTGGCCCGGCTACGGGTTGCCGGTGGGGGCGCCGCGGATTGCGCCTTCCTCCTGACGCTTCCGACCTGAGCCGTCCAGTGCGCAGGTCCAGCGCACTTTGGGTTTGCCTCGGGCGACCGCGCGCACTACAAGGCTGGCCATATTTATGGCAAGTGCACACAATCTTTTTGACTCCTTAAGGACCTTTGATCTCGGGGATGGCCGGCAAGGCAAGTTCTATTCGCTCCCGGCGATCGAGACGGCCGGACTCGGACCCATTTCGCGATTGCCGGCCTCGATCCGGATCGTGTTGGAGTCCGTGCTTCGAAATTGTGACGGCCAGAAGGTGCAGGAGAGCAACGTGCGGGAGCTGGCCGGTTGGAAACCCAATGCCACCCGCACGGAGGAGATCCCTTTTGTGGTGGCGCGCATTGTGTTGCAGGACTTCACGGGGGTGCCGCTGCTGGTGGACCTGGCTGCGATGCGCAGCGCGGTGGCACGGCTGGGGAAGAATCCCAAGCTGATCGAACCCCTGGTGCCGGTGGATCTGGTGGTGGATCACTCGGTGCAGGTGGATGCGGCGGGAAGCGCTGATGCGTTCCAGCGGAACCTGGAGATGGAGTTTCAGCGCAATCGGGAGCGCTACCAATTTCTCAAGTGGGGCATGCAGGCGTTTGAAACATTCAAGGTCGTGCCGCCGGGGATCGGAATTGTGCATCAAGTCAACCTCGAGTACCTCGCCCAGGGTGTGTTGAACCAGGGGGATCTCTACTATCCGGACACGCTGGTAGGGACCGATTCACACACCACAATGATCAATGGTTTGGGGATCGTGGGGTGGGGAGTCGGCGGAATTGAGGCCGAGGCAGGGATGCTCGGGCAACCGGTCTATTTCCTGACACCTGACGTGGTGGGGGTTCATCTCACCGGAGCTTTGGGCGAGGGAGTTACGGCCACCGACCTGGCTCTCACGGTGACCGCACTGCTCCGCAAGACCCAAGTGGTGGGCAAGTTCGTGGAATTCTTTGGGCCGGGCGCCGCCGCCCTGCCGGTGGTGGACCGGGCGACCATCGCCAACATGGCCCCCGAGTACGGTGCCACCATGGGATACTTTCCCATCGATGAGGAGTGCGTCAACTACCTGCGCGCCACCGGTCGCAGCGAGGCCCAGTGCGCGCTGTACGAACGCTACTACAAGGCGCAGGGCCTGTGGGGGATCCCGCAGGCGGGGCAGGTGGATTACTCCCACATCGTGGAACTTGACCTCGCCACTGTGCGGCCCAGCGTCGCCGGTCCAAAACGCCCTCAGGACCGCATCGAGTTGCCCAACCTTCGGCGGGAGTTTTTCGAGGCGGTGCAACGACCGGCGGCTCGCAACGGCTTTGGCAAATCGCGCGAGGTGTTTGGCAAGTCGGTCAAGGTGCAAACCGCGTCGAAGAAGAAGGCCACTGTCGGCACGGGAACCGTCTTGATTGCCGCCATCACCAGTTGCACGAACACGTCCAACCCCACTGTGATGATCGCGGCCGGGTTGCTGGCCAAGAAGGCGGTGGAGCGGGGATTGAAGGTCAACCCGGCCGTCAAGGCCTCTCTGGCGCCCGGCTCGAGGGTGGTCAGTGACTACCTGAAGAAGACCGGCCTGCAGCCTTACCTTAACAGACTCCGCTTCAACCTCGTGGGCTACGGCTGCACCACCTGCATCGGCAACTCAGGGCCGCTCGACCCGGCCATCGAGGAGGCGGTGGTGCAGCACGACCTGGTGACGGCATCGGTTTTGTCCGGCAACCGCAATTTCGAAGCGCGGGTGCACCAGAACATCAAGGCCAATTTCCTCATGTCACCCCCGCTGGTGGTTGCTTTTGCGCTGGCCGGACGGGTGGACATTGATCTCAGTTGCGAGCCGCTGGGGACGGACCGCGACGGGATGCCGGTTTTCCTGGTCGACCTCTGGCCGAGCCTGCAGGAGGTGCGGGACGCAATGCAGGCGGCGCTCAAGCCGGAGGTGTTCCGCAGACTTTACCGCAACTTCGCGGCGCAGAATCCCAAGTGGAACGAGATTCCATCGAGCCTGGGCGACATCTACGAATGGGATCGCGAGAGCACTTACATTCAGGAACCGCCGTTCTTCGAGGGATTCAGCCTGGAGCCGATGGGTATTCAATCCATTCAGGGGGCACGGGCGTTGGCGCTTTTTGGCGATTCTGTCACCACCGACCACATCTCCCCGGCGGGGGCCATCAAGCAGGCGTCGCCGGCCGGTCGGTTCCTCTCCGAGCACGGTGTGGCGTTTGCCGATTTCAACAGCTACGGGAGTCGCCGTGGGAACGATCGAATCATGACCCGTGGCACCTTTGCCAATGTGCGGATCAAGAACCTGATGCTGGGTGGCCAGGAGGGGGGCGACACGCTGTATCAGCCTGGCGGTCAGAAGCTTTCCATCTACGACGCTGCGATGACATACAAAGAAGCGGGGGTGCCGTTGGTGGTGCTCGCGGGGCAGGAATACGGCACGGGTTCCAGCCGGGATTGGGCGGCCAAGGGGACGAACCTGCTCGGGGTCAAAGCCGTGATTGCGCAAAGTTTCGAGCGCATCCACCGCAGCAACCTGGTGGGCATGGGGGTGCTGCCGTTGCAGTTCAAGGACGACACCACAATCCAAAGCCTCGGACTCGATGGATCAGAGGCTTATGAGATCGTCGGCTTGAATACGGATCTTAAGCCGCAGCAGGATCTGACGCTGAAGATCACACGTCGGGATGGCCAGGTGCAGGCGGTGGATGTTCTTTGTCGCATCGATACTCCCATCGAGATCGAATACTACCGGCATGGCGGGATTCTCCCGTACGTGTTGCGGCAACTGGTGGCTCAGGTCTGAGGGGGGTCAAAAAAAACATGAGCCGGAGGGCTCCGGCTCATGCTGTTTTCTGTTAGGCAGGACTCGGGCGGCGATGCCCGGAAATCCTGAGTCCCCACTTCCCAGTCCTTGGCTCCTGGAAAATCTGGTGCTGCCGCGGCAGCCTTCGGGTTCGCAATCCTACTTGGTCCGGCCCGTCAGGGTGGAACGGAACAGGTCGTCCGAGGCGGGCAGATCGTCATCCTCCCACACCCGGTTCGGTCCGGCGGAGCGGATGAGCACTTCATCCCCCGAGAAATAGAAGCGGAACGGGTTGTTCCAAGGATCCACAATCTCGCCTTTGTCGTTCAGGTCAGTTTGGCGGATGGAGAGGATGAGCACCTTCTTCTCGTTCTGCCCCATCAATGCCCGCGTAATGGACACGTTGTTGCCTACGGGATAGGCACCGGTGAATTCCTTGTATTGCTGAAGTCCCAGAATGAGGTTCTCGGCATGCTTGTTGAAGGTCGCATTCGGGTCGGCCTTGGCGTTGACGTAGCCACAGCCGGACACCACAGCCGCAGCCAGGACAGCGACCACCACAGCGATTCCTATGGGAATGAGGTTCTGCTTGTTCTTCATGCTAAATCGTCCATTGAGGAACTCGATCCGAGTTCTGTTAGGACGCTTTTAGCAGGGGCGGTGCCAGTGGATTGGCGGATGAGCAACTCCGCGGGAAGGCGGCGGGGGAGGGGGGACTGGTGGTTCAGCAACGCAAGCATGGTATCCATGGCTGCCATGCCCAGAGTGAACTTGGGCTGGCGAGCCGTGGTGAGGGGGCGGGGTGCGTTCTCACTAATCAGCAAATTGCCGAAGCCGGTCACAGACACGTCGTCGGGGATTTGCAGGCCTCGCTCGATCAGGACCCGCATGCATCCTACCGCCACCAGGTCGTTCACGGCTTGCACGGCGGTAGCGTCACACTTCTCGGCAATCATCTGCCGGGTGGCTTGGATGCCATCCTCCACGGTGCGTCCGGCTTGAAAGACCAGGTTGTCGTCGGGTTCGATATCGTGTTCGCGCAGGGCGCGACGATAGCCCTCGATCCGTTCCTGGGTCCAGGGAGCGGCCAACGGGCCAGACAGGAAGGCGATCCGCCTGTGGCCCAGACTGAGCAGATGCCGGGTGAGCGAGGCGCTTGCTTGGACATCGTCCGCTTCCACATTGACGAATTGGGAGCAGAAGGGGGTCGTGTGCCCCAGAATGACCACAGGTGTGCCGCGCTGCTGCAGTTCCTGGAACGCCCGCGCCTCGCTGGACAGCCGGTAAACCGGCGATATGAAGACCCCGTCCACCCGTCGCGCCAGCAACCTGTAAATGCAATGCTCCTCGCGCTCGGGCAGGTTGTGGGTGTGGGTGAGGATCAGGTCGTAGCCCATTTCATAAGCCCTTTGCTCGATCGCCATCAGCACCCGGGCGAAGATCGGGTTAGTGGTGGTGGAGATGACCATGCCAAACGTCCGCGTGGTTCGGGTCCGTAACCCCTGGGCGGCGGAATCTGGCACGTATGCCATCTGCTGGGCCAAGGCGCGAATGCGGGCCTTGGTCCTCTCCGACACATCCGGCGCGTCCCGCAAGGCCTTGGAGACCGTCATCACGGAGACGTCGGCACGCAGAGCAATGTCCTTGAGGCGAACCGTCATGAGCAATCGGCGGACGGCAGTGTGCGGCTAGAGATAGGCGCCGCGCCAGTGCAATTTATGCCGCAAGGCCTGAAAGAACGAGCTGTCAGCCAGATGCACCAGTTGCACGGACCGCGGGCTTTGCCGGATCACCACCGTGTCGCCCTCTCCCAATTCGGTGGTGATCTGGCCGTCGGCGCTCAACAGGGTGGATCCGCTCGCGCTGCAACTGGTCACGCGAACAATGGAGGTGTGTGGCAGGATCAGGGACCGGTTCGACAACGTGTGGGGTGAAATGGGGGTCAGGGCTATGACTCGGGCAGTTGGAAAGATCACGGCCCCACCGGCTGCCAATGAGTAGGCGGTTGATCCGGTGGGCGTGCTGAGAATCAATCCGTCGCACCGATAACGCGTCACGGGGTCGCCATCGACACTGACTTCCAATTCGATCAGTCGCGCAGTGTGAACCCGGCTGACCACAAGATCGTTCAGTGCCGAAAGCCGGAGTCGCCGTTGGCCACAATGAGCCTCAGCCTCGAGCAAGGTCCGGGGTTCGAGTCGATATTCCCCCCGCCACAGATGGTCCAAGGCCTCTTCCAGCCCGGTCGATGGCACCGCTGTTAGGAATCCCAGTCCGCCAATGTTGATGCCCAGGATGGGAGTGGGGGATCCCGCAGCCTGACGGGCCACGCCCAGCATGGTTCCATCCCCGCCAAAAACCAATAGGAGATCGACGGCGTGTCGCAGTGATTTCAGGTCCGGAAACGTTCGCACCTTGAGGCGGGCATGGCGCGCCGTTTCCTCGATGGCCAGGACCCGGCCACCACGCCGTGCGATCAAGCCGGCCGCTTTGCGAATCGTCCGTGCCGAATCGGGCTTGTCGGTGTTGCCCACCAGTCCGATCGTCCGGATTGTTTCAGTCTTCTTTCTCAAGCAAAACCAGGAATTCCTTGTTTCCCGCCGGCCCCTGCAGCGGCGATTCCATCACACCGTGCCATGCCAGCCGCAATTCGACGACTACGAAATGCTTCAGGTCGGCGATGACCCGCTCGTGGACTGCCGGGTCGGTGATGACGCCTTCTCCCCGGTCCGCCTCCGCTTTGCCGGCTTCGAATTGGGGCTTGATCAGCGCCACGATTCTACCGCCTGATCGCAGCAAGGCAACTGCGGGGGGCAAAATCCGCCGGAGCGAAATAAACGAGCAATCCGCCACGACAAGGTCCAGGGCTTCGAAAGGCTGGGGGAAGTGGGCTGCGGTCAGGTGGCGGGCGTTGGTGCGCTCCAGCACGGTCACCCTGGGGTCGCACCGCAGTTTCCAGGCGAGCTGGCCGTGCCCGACATCAACGGCATAAACATGCCGGGCTCCATGCTGAAGCAGGCAATCGGTGAACCCACCAGTCGAAGCGCCCAGATCTGCGGCAGCGAGGTTGCTGACATCGAGGGAAAACTGTCTGAGGGCGTGTTCGAGCTTTAGGCCGCCGCGACTCACATAGCGCTCGGGTTCTGTCACGCTGAACTCGTCGGTGGTCAGGACGCCATCACTAGGCTTGCGAGCGGGGTGGCCATTGACACGGACCTGACCGGCCATGATGGCGCGCTTGGCCTTTTCCCGGCTGGGGAAGAGGCCCCGATCCACCAGACACTGGTCCAACCTGGGCACGGTCCGAATGTACCTGGGCCCGGGCGGCGTTTGAAGAACGGAAATGGCTTAGTGCGCGGCGGCTCCGCTGGTCACCCGGTTCTGCGCCTCCCGGTAGGCATGGAGGAATAGGTCGTTGTCCGCCACCGTCTTTTCGACGAGCTGCTTGAGCAGGAAGATTTCCGAGCTGCTGATCACCGCATGCACGCTATGCTGAAAGGCTTGCATGGGAGTGAAGGTCTGGAAGGAATCTCCCAGCAGGATCACCGTGCAATGGCGGCGCTGCCCCATGGGCATGCGCTGCAGGGCATGCAACGTGTGATTCTCATCGATGCTGTTGGCGGCGAAGCACTCCTCAATGATCACCGCCTCGTAGCGCACCTGGGAGAAGCGATTCAGGAAATCGGCGTGTGTGGCTGCTGTGTGGACCTTGTAACCCAGTTCCAACAGGGCGGCGCGGGCCGTTTCCAGCCACTCGGGATTGGAAAAGGCGATCAGGGCGGGCCGGTCCGACTTGCTTAGGAATTCGAATTGGGAGGGCATAGGCTATTTGAGTCTCAGCACCGGCTTGGCGGGCTTTGAGTCGGTGGTGTTCTGCTTCTTGGCGGTTGGGATGTGTTGCATCCGCAGATCACCCAGCGAAGTGGTGACCTCGCCACGTGACTTGCGGATCTTGTCGATGCCGCGATTGACCACATCCCGCTTGGTCGCGTAGAGCAGGGCGACATCCTCGGTGATTTTGCCCTGTTCGTAGGCTTCGAGGCAGGCGTGATCGAATGTGCGCCATCCGAAGGGATAACTGGCCTCCGTGATTTCGTAGAAGCTCTTGCCCTCCGCCTCGCCCAAGCGAATGGATTCCTGGACGCGCAGGTTCGAGCCCATGATTTCCAGCAAGGCCTGGCGTCCGCCTCCCACGCGAGGGGCCAGACGCTGGCTGACGATCCAACGCAACGAATCCGCCAGGCGCGCGCGAATTTGTTCCTGTTCCTCGGTTTCGAACATACCGAGGATACGATTGATGGTCTGCCCCGCGTTGGTTGTATGGAGGGTGCTGACCACGAGGTGCCCGGTTTCGGCCGCGCTCATGGCGATCTTGATGGTCTCGCAATCGCGCATTTCGCCCACCAAGATCACCTTGGGCGCCTGGCGCAGGGCGGCACGCAGCCCGTTGGTGTAGGTATCGAAATCCGTGCCCAACTCACGCTGGTTGAAGGTGGCAACTTTGTGGGTGTGCACGTACTCCACGGGATCCTCCAGGGTCACGATGTGCACTGGGCGACACTTGTTGATCTCATTGAGCACGGCGGCCAACGTGGTGGACTTGCCGGATCCGGTCGCACCCGTGACCAGGATCAAGTCCGGTCTTTTCCTTGGCGATCAACTGAAAGATGTCCGGGAAATTCAGGCTGTCCAACGTGGGGATCTCGGTGTTCAGTTTGCGCAGCACGATGCTGTAGTTCCCGCGTTGGGAGAACACATTGACGCGGAACCGGGCCAAGTCCCCGAGTGTGTAGGCCGAGTCGCACGATCCGCGCAGGATCAGGTCCTGCAGATGCCACGGGTTATCCCCAACCAGGTTGAGGGCGATGGTTTCGGTCTGGAAGGGAGTCAGGTGGCCGAGGGGAAAATCCAGCTCCACCGGCTTCAGATCGCCAAAGGATTCCACCTGCAGCTCCTTGTCCACGGTGAAGAGCAGGTCGGAGACCTCCTTCTGGGACTGGAGCATCGTGTTCAGGACATGGTCTAATTCAGGGTGTCTCATGGCTATGCGTCATCATCCTCCGGCGGGGTGGTGAGGAACGGCCGGAATTTTTTCTTGTCCAGGCACTTCTCGTAAGCTTCCTCGGGCGCGATGCGCTTCATGCGCAGGTGCTCCATGATGGCATCGTCGAGTGGCTGGTTGCCCAGCTTCTTGCCGATCTGGATCATGCCCGGGATCTGATGGGTCTTGCCTTCACGCACCAGGTTGGCTACGGCGCTGGTGAACACCAGCACCTCCAACGCTGCCACGCGGCCCTTCTTGTCAATGCGACGGAAGAGGTTCTGGGCGACCACGCCCTTGAGCGCCTCGGACAGGGTCGTGCGAATCTTGTTTTGTTGGTTGGCGGGGAAGACGTCGATGACACGGTCCACCGTCTTGGCGGCGCTGGTGGTGTGAAGGGTGCCGAAGACCAGGTGCCCCGTGCTGGCGGCCAGCAGGGCCAGTTCGATGGTTTCCAGGTCGCGCATCTCACCCACCAGGATGATGTCCGGATCTTCGCGCAGGGCCCCGCGCAAGGCGGAGGCGAACGTCTTGGTATGCATTCCCACCTCGCGATGGTTGACCAGGCAACCCTTGCTCTCATGCACGAATTCAATCGGGTCCTCCACCGTGATGACATGATCGGTGCGGTTGCGATTGCAGTAGTCCACCATGGCCGCCAGTGTCGTGGATTTGCCGGACCCGGTGGGCCCGGTGACCAGAACCAAGCCGCGGTGGAGCATGGAGAACTTCTTGAGGACGGCGGGCAGGGGTGCATCAAACTTCTCGAAATCCTCGAAAGTCAGGACCTTGCTGGGGATCTGGCGGAATACCGCCGCCACCCCGTTCTTCTGCTGGAAGAAGTTGGCGCGGAATCGCGAGATATTCGGGATCTCGTAACCGAAATCCACATCACCGGTTTCCTCAAATTGCTTGATCTTGAAATCCGGGGCGATCTCGTAAAGCATCATCTTGAGCGAGTCGTTCTCCAGCGGAGGATAGTCGATTCGCTGCATTGCCCCGTTGATGCGCAGCATGGGCGGATTGCCGGAGGCCAGGTGCAAGTCCGAGGCTTTTTGCTCGAACATTAAATTGAAAAATGCATCGATTTTTGCCATAACCAATCTGCTCGAATGAGCTTACGCCTAAGCTAGTTCCACACCATCAACGTCACCGTGGACCCACTTAGCAAAATCATTGCCGACGAAATCCGTCAAAGGGGACCGATTTCAGTGGCCCGATTCATGGAGTTGGCCCTGTATTGTCCCGTTTATGGATATTACGAGCGCGATGCGGACACGGTGGGCCGGGGGGGGACTTTCAGACCAGCGTGTGCGTTGGACCGGTGTTTGGACAGTTGCTTGCGGCGCGGGCGGCCATCTGGTTGGATCAGCTCAGGCCGCACGCGACCCGCCCGCTGCAACTTGTGGAAGCCGGGGCGCATCACGGATGGTTGGCCGGCGACGCGTTGGGTTGGATCCGGCAGTGTCGGTCGGAGCTGTTTGAGGCCCTTGAATACCATATTCTCGAACCTTCCCCTACGCGCCAGGAATGCCAGCGGGCGCAGTTGAAGGAGTTTCTTCCCTGCCTGCGGTGGCATTCAAGCTGGGACCGGTTGCAACAGGCCACGGGGGGGGTCTGCGGGGTGATTTTCTCCAACGAACTTCTGGATGCGCAACCGATCCATCGCTTCGCCTGGGATCGCGCCCAAGGGGCCTGGTTCGAGTGGCGGGTGGGTCTTGGCGAGGAGCACTTCGAATCCATACGGAGCCACGCCCCGGTCGACAAGGAGTTCCTCAGAGAACTCGCCGAGCGGGTCCCGTCCGAACTCCAGCGCGTTTTGCCGGACGGCTATGTTGTCGAGGTCTCACCCATGGCGGAGCAGTGGTGGGAGACTGCGGCGCGTGCCCTGCGACGTGGATGGTTGTTGACGTTTGATTACGGATACGACGATGAAACGGCGTTGATGCCTGGGCGTACAGCGGGGACCTTGCGCGGCTACCGTCGGCACCAAGCTGTCTCCGATGTTCTGGCGAATCCGGGCACACAGGATCTCACCGCGCATGTCCATTTTGGCCGAATGCGGCGGGCGGGTGAAGCGGCGGGGTTGAAGACCGAATTCTGTGGTGAACAGGGAAGGTTCCTGACCCAATGCGTGGCAGACATCCTGTACTCGGATCAAAGCTTGTTTCACTCCGATGCCGCGAGGCTGCGGCAGTTCAAGACGCTGATTCACCCGGACCACTTTGGGCGATCGTTCCGGACCCTGGTGCAGTCCCGGCTCGGGTCAGGAGGCTCAGCTCGTAATTGAGGAGGGCCAGGCCGCACAG
Source organism: uncultured Verrucomicrobiae bacterium (assembly GCA_963751435.1). Taxonomy (GTDB): domain Bacteria; phylum Verrucomicrobiota; class Verrucomicrobiia; order Limisphaerales; family DSYF01; genus JALOTU01. The sequence continues at coordinate 201,388 of CAVVUP010000031.1, forward strand.
GGCTGCCGTTTCGCTGCGCAACACGCCGGGACCCAGCGTGACGGGCCGGGCGCCGGCTGCCAGGAGCGCGTGGATTTCCTCGGGAGCGAAGTCGCCTTCCGGCCCGATCCACAGGCCTAGCTTTGGAAGTTTGCCTGCCTGGTAATGATGCGCTTCGTCGGTCAGCCACTCTCGCAATGGTCGGGCGTCGGCTTGCAGGGATGCCAGGAAGGAACCGGGAGCCGCGCCTAGCAGATCCGTGAGAGGAGCCGCAGCCACGATCTGCGGGAGCCACGGTTGGCCGCATTGTTTGAGGGCTTCCACTGCGATGCGCTGCCACTTTTCCAACTTCTTGCCCCGTTCACCTTCGGCCCAGTGCGGAACCACACGAGCCGAGATCACCGGTTGAATCGCATGAACCCCGAGCTCGGTTGCTTTCTGGATGATCCACTCCAGGCTCTTCGGCTTGGTCACGGCCTGGAACAGGCTGACCTCGTACGGTCGGCGCGGCGTTGCCTCCATGCGCTCCACTTCAAGCTCCACCCGGTTGCGATCCACCGTCCGCACCCGGGTCAGGGCGCAGAGGCCGCGTCCGTTCAGGACCATGACTCGATCTCCTGGCTGAACGCGCAATACTCTGGCCGCGTGGGCCGCCTCATCCTCGGTCAGGCCAATCGTGTGCGGCTGTCGGGGCAGGTCGGATACGAAAAAGCGATGCATGACGATCGACCGGTTCGGATCAGGGCGCCCGCCTGGGCGAACGCTCAGGTCTGGAACAACTTTTTCGCCCTTTCCAGGAAGCCCTGGATAATCGGGTTCTCCTTTCCGTTGCACAACTCTGCGAACTCCTGGAGCTTGGTCCTTTGGGCCGGGTTGAGACGGGTGGGCACCTCAACATTCACGCGAATGTGCAGATCCCCGTGGCCATAACCTTGCACGTTGCGCATTCCCTTGCCCTTCAACCGGAACAGGGTGTTGGGTTGGGTGCCGGCCGGAACCTTGATGGTGGCCGGCCCATCGAGAGTGGGAACTTCCACCTCCCCCCCCAGGGCCGCCAGCGTAAAGGAGATCGGCACCTCGCAAAGCAGGTCATCCCCATCGCGCTCAAAAATCTCGTGGGGGGCCACGCGCAGGACAACGTAGAGATCGCCTGGGGGACCGCCGCGCAGTCCAGCCTCACCGTTCCCGGCAGACCGCAGGCGGGAACCGGTGTCCACACCGGCGGGGATGCGCAGCTTGATGGTTGATGGTTGTTCGCGACGGCCAGCCCCGTGACAGGCATGGCAGGGTTTGTCCACCACGCGACCGGCGCCGCGGCAATTGGGGCAGGTCTGGGCCAGGCTGAAGATGCCGCGGGCGGTGACGACCTGGCCGCGTCCACGGCAGGTCGGACAAATGCTCCAACGGGAGCCCTCTGCCGCGCCAGAGCCCATGCATTCGCTGCACTTTTCGGCTTTGCTGATGCGGATTTCCCGATCACAGCCGTGGGCTGCTTCCTCGAACGAGATCTCCAGATCGTAACGCAGGTCATCCCCTCTTTGCGGCGCTGTCGGATCCCCGCGTCCTCCGCCAAACAGATCGTCGAAGATGCCTCCGCCTCCACCGAACACTTCGCGGAAGATCTCGAACGGATCATGAAAACCGCCGCCCGCCCCGCGCCCGAAGCCGCCCCGCGCCCGGGCATCGAAGGCCGCGTGCCCGTATTGGTCGTAGGCGGCGCGCTTCTGGGGATCGCTCAACACCTCGTAAGCCTCCCCAATCTCCTTGAACTTTTCCTCAGACGAGTGGTCCCCGGGATTTTTGTCCGGATGATGCTTCACCGCCATCTTGCGGTAAGCCTTTTTGATCTCGTCGGCGGTGGCGGTCCGTTCGACGCCCAGCGCCTCGTAGTAGTCGTGTTTGGCCATGGTCAGGCGGCGGGTTTCTTGGCCACGATCACGCTCGAAGGCCGCACCAGGCGATCCCGTAACAGGTAGCCTTTTCGAACTTGCTGGGCCACATGGCCTTCTTCAAACTCATTGGTCTCCACTTGTGAAATGGCTTCGTGGAGGTTGGGGTCAAAGAGTTTCCCATACGCCTCGATCTCCTCCAAACCCGCTTCCCGCAGCACCGTCCTGAACTGCTGCAGCACGAGCTGAATGCCGTCCTTCAGCGATTGGGCGGATCCTTCCTCATGCGCGTCGGCAGCCAGGATGGCCATGTCGAAGCTGTCGAGCACGGGTAGCAGCCGTTCCAGCAGTTTGTGGTTTGCGTACCGAATCCCTTCGTCCTTCTCCCGGGCTGCGCGCTTTCGAAAGTTCTCGAAGTCCGCTGTCACCCGCAGCAGGCGGTCCCAATGTTCCTGCGCCTTGGCAGCTTGCGCCTTGAGCGCCGCCAATTGGGCATCGGTTTCTGACGATGACGTTGCGCCGGCGACAGCACATGGCTCCCCCGGTTGGGGGGACACTCCGGGTGCCCCGGGTGTTTCAGTTCCTGCCACTTCCATTGATTCCTTTTCCGTATTCGGATTGTTCATGAACCAGACGTTTGTCGCGATTTTCCGCAAACGAGCCTTGAAACTAGCAGAGACCCCGTCTCCCCGCAACGACCGCTTCCAGCCGCCCGGATGGGACCCAGGCAATGGTGACGATCTACCGGTTGGTTTGAGTGCTCACGTTGTAGGTGCAGGGCTGCCTCCGCCGGGCAGGATGGGTTGGCTCCACAGCAGGCCGGGAGGCCCGCCGTCCCCCTTGGCCTCCTCGCGTCGGCTCCTACGGCAGGATGGCCGGGCTAGTGGGGGGGGGCGGCAGCCGGAGTTGGGGGGGGCGCATGGGTGGAAGGAATGGCCTTCAGGAGATGCTCGACCAGAGAGTCGATCTGCATGGCGTTGAGGATGCCACCGTGCTCGATGGCGAAGGCGGGCATGAGTTTGCCGTCCATGCTCGAGGTGATCCAGGTGCGCCAGTAGTCGGCGTTGGTTTCCTTGTTCAGGTTCTTGAGGTCGGGAACCATGGATGCGCGGTGCTCGGCTTCGTGGCAGACGCCGCAGGCGGTGTTGAAGAGTTCTGCCCCCATCTTGTTAAGCGCCGGGGTGGCATGGCAGGTGGCGCATTCCCCCTGAAAGACCGCCTGGCGATTGGCGGTGGCGATCTGCAGGTTCCGCATGCGGTCGGTTTGCCCCATCACCCCCGCCGGTGGTTGTTCGATGTTGGTGCGGACGTAGAGGGTTTTGAATCCCTGGTCGGTGGTAACGGTCACGGTCTTGATCACGGTGCCGGTCTTGCCGGCCAGGTTCATGGTCACCTCGATCTGTCCGCTGGCGCCCGGGTCCAAGGTCCAGGGCATCGGCGGCAGCTTGGGCACCGTACAGCCACAGGAGGTGCGCACCGCGGTCACCGTGACCGGCGCCGAGGACACATTCGTTACACTGAACGACATGGTCGCTTGGGCTGCCCCCGACTTGACGGACGCCTCCTGGGTCTCGTTGTCCCATGCCAACAGGCCGTCCGGCAACGGACGGTAGGCTGGCGGGATTGCCGGCGGGGTTTGGTTGGTTGCGGTGGGTGCTGCGGCAGGCACGGTGGTTACCGCTGCCGAAGATGGCGGAACAACCCGCACGGTGGGGATCTCTGTCGGCGGCGGCGGCATCGGCGCGGGAGTGGGCGCCGACTGTCCCAAAGTCAGCTCCACCGTCCCCAGCAAGCCCAGGATCAGAACTGGTTTCCAGAACATGGTGTGGACCATAGCGTAGGTCTTCACGGTTGACGAGTGGCAAGTGGCGCGCATTCAACCGCGATTCAAGGCACTGAGCACGGCACGTACCGAGGCCAGCTCGATGTTCGTATCCACGCCCACGCCCCATCGGCTTCTTCCGGCATGGTCGCGGACCTGAATGTAGGCGATGGCGGCAGCCTCCTCGCCGATTCCCAGGGCATGTTCCTTGTAGGCGGTGATTTCGAACTTGGGTATCCCGAGGGTTCCGAAGCCGTGCACGAGCGCCGCCAGCGGGCCGTTGCCCTGACCTTGCAGTTCCACCGGTTGTCCGTCCCGCAGGAGCCGGGCCTTGCAGTTCACCACGCCGTTGCGGCTTTCGGTTTCGAATCCCTCGAGTTGCCACGGGCTGTTGCGGTCGACGTATTCATGCCAGAACATGGACTTGAGTTCCGCGCCGGTGACCTCGCGGCCAAGGCGGTCCACCTCGTTGTTGGCAATGGGGCCGAACTCGCGCTGGAGATCCTTGGGCAACTCGATGCCGAACTCGCTCTCCAAGAGGTAGGCCACGCCGCCCTTGCCCGATTGGCTGTTGACCCGGATCACTTCGCGGTATTCGCGCCCGATGTCCGTCGGATCAATGGTTAGGTAGGGCACATCCCAGTGCGGTTGCCGCCCGATCTTCCACTCTGCCAACCCCTTTTTGATGGCGTCCTGGTGCGAGCCGCTGAACGCGGTGAACACCAGTTCGCCCCCATAGGGATGGCGGGCCGGAACTGTCATGCCGGTGCACCGCTCGTAAACCTCGCGCAGCGTGTTTAGGTCGGAGAAGTCCAACCCCGGATCGATGCCGTGCATGTAGCAGTTCAACGCCACCGTGACGATGTCGAGATTGCCGGTCCGCTCGCCGTTGCCAAATAGCGTGCCTTCGACACGGTCCGCGCCCGCCAGCAAGCCGAGTTCGGTCGCCGCCACGCCGGTGCTGCGGTCGTTATGCGTGTGCAGGCTGATGATGAGCGAGTCGCGTCGCTTGATGTGGCGGCAGATCCACTCGATCTGGTCGGCATACACGTTGGGCATGGCCACTTCCACCGTGTCCGGCAGGTTGAGGATCATCTTGCGCTCGGGAGTGGGCTGCCAGACGTCCATCACCGCCTCGGAGACCTCTTTAGCAAACTCGACCTCCGTGGCGCTGAAACTTTCCGGCGAGTACTGGAGCATGACCTGCGTGCCCTGGAGCCGGGGCAGCCGGTCCTTGATCATCTGGGCGCCGCGCACGGCGACCTGACGGATCTGGTCGCGGCTCATGTTGAACACGACGCGGCGTTGGGCGGGTGAGGTCGAGTTGTAGAGGTGAATGATGGCCTTCCTCGCGCCCACCAGGGATTCCACGGTGCGTTCGATCAACTCCTCGCGCGCCTGCACCAGGACCTGTAGCCAGACATCGTCAGGGACGCGGTTCTCCTCAATGAGACGGCGGTTGAAGGTGAACTCGGTGTTGGACGCCGACGGGAAGCCGACCTCGATTTCCTTGAACCCGCACTTCACGAGGGCCTGAAAGAGTTCGAGCTTCTGGCTGACGTTCATGGGCACCGCGAGCGCCTGGTTGCCGTCGCGCAGGTCCACGCTGCACCAGAGGGGGGCGCGGGTGAGGACACGGCTTGGCCATTGCCGGTCGGGCAAGTCTACCGGCGGAAACGGCCGGTACTTTCGATCAGGTTGCTTCAACATAAATCAAAAAACCCCACTGCCTGCGGGGCAGTGGGGTTCAAAATCTTCGTGCTCAAATCAGAACCCAACCACCGCACTGCGCGGAAGCAGCGCCGCCAGAGCCAGTCCAAGGTTCAGGTTCGTCTTCACGGCGTGGAATCTAGCCCGCCACCCCCATCCGCGTCAATGGCACTCTCAGCCGGAACGATTCAGATGACAGTGCACGCAAAGACGCGATGACGCGGAGCCGCAAAGGCCGTTCGAGGTCCTCGGCCGGCCTGTGGGATGGCCCCTGGGGGTGTGCGTTGCTCGACCCTGTTCCGTGCGCCGTTTCTGCCGTTTCCCTTTGCGCCCCGGCGTCCTTGCCCTTGGCGTTTCCCCCCGGTTGCATGGGTCCGGTTCAGCCGATGAACGCGGCGTGGACGGCCTTCATGGCCTGCTCGGCTTTGGTCAGGTCGATGACCACCGAGATCTTGATCTCGCTGGTGGAGATCATCCCGATGTTCACGCCTTCGTTGGCCAGGATCTCGAACATCTTGCCGGCCACGCCGGAGTGGCTCTTCATCCCGACGCCCACGATGGACAGTTTGCCAATGGTCTCGGTGGCGATGACCTCGCCGAATCCGATCTCGGGCTTCAGGTCGTCGATGACCTTCCGGGCCTTGGCCAGGTCCGGTTTGTCGGTGGTGAAGGACAGGTCGGTGGCCGGGGTGCCGCTGCCGTGGCTGATGTTCTGCACGATCATGTCCACGTTCACCGCGGCGTCGCCCAGCGCCTTGAAGATGCGGGCGGCGACGCCAGGTTTGTCCGGCACGCGCACGAGGGTGACCTTGGCCTGGTTCTTGTCGAGCGACACGCCGCGCACGACCACGCCTTCCATTTTCTTCGTTTCCTCTTTCACAATCGTTCCTGGGTTGTCATTCAAACTGGACCGGACTTCGAACACGACACCGAATTTCTTGGCGAACTCGACCGAGCGCGACTGCATCACCTTGGCGCCCAGGCTGGCCAGTTCCAGCATCTCGTCATAGGAGATCTCATCGAGTTTCTGCGCGGTCGGAACAATGCGCGGGTCGGCGGTGTACACGCCGTCCACATCGGTGAAAATCTGGCACAGGTCGGCCTCCAGTGCGGCGGCCAGGGCGATGCCGGTGAGGTCGGAGCCGCCGCGGCCCAGCGTGGTGATCTGGCCTTCCCTGGTTTCGCCCTGGAACCCGGCCACGATGACCACGTGGCCCTGGTCCAGCAGCTCATGAATGCGCTTGGGCGTGATGTTGGCAATCTTCGCCTTCGTATGGACGCCATCCGTGACGATGCCTGCCTGCGCGCCGGTCAGCGACATGGCCGGGATGTTCAGGGCGTGCAGGGCGATGGCCAGGAGGGCGATGGTCTGCTGTTCGCCTGTGGCCAGCAGCATGTCCATCTCCCGCTCGCTTGGCAGCGGCGAGATGGCTTTGGCCAACCCGATGAGGTTGTCCGTCACCCCGCGCATGGCGGAAACCACCACCACCACCCGGTCGCCCCGCTGCTGATACGTCTTCACCCGCCGCGCCACGTTCTGGATCCGGTCGGTGTCCCCGACCGAGCTGCCGCCGTACTTTTGAACAATCAGAGCCATAAGAGCCGTGGGCACGCTCCGGATTCACCGGAGCCAAGCCGCAAAGGGAGCGCGAGCCTAACAGAAGGCCCGGAGTTGAAAAGTGCGGAATTTTGGACTAAACCGCCAGGCCCAGGTAGTCCCTCGCGTTGGCGTAGCAGATGTTGCGCACCATACCGCCGACCAGTTCGAAGTCATCGGGCAATTCGCCGGCTTCCAGGTCGCGTCCCAGCAGGTTGCACAGGATGCGCCGGAAGTATTCATGACGGGGATAGGACATGAACGAGCGCGAGTCAGTGAGCATGCCGATGAAGCGCGAGAGCAGGCCGAGGTTGGACAGCGCGTTGAGCTGCCATTCCATGCCTTCCTTCTGATCGAGGAACCACCAGCCCGATCCCATCTGGATCTTGCCCGGCACCGAGCCATCCTGGAAATTGCCCAGCATGGTGGCAAAGGCGTAATTGTCCGCCGGGTTCAGGTTGTAGAAAATGGTCCGGGGCAGGGCGTTCTCCTGGTCCAATCGATCCAGGAACCGCGCCAGCGCATCCACCTGCGGGAAGTCGCCGATGGAATCAAACCCGGTGTCCGGGCCGAGTGCCTTGAACAGCCGGGTGTTGTTGTTGCGGCGGGCGCCCACGTGCAATTGCATGGTCCAGCCCTTCTCCGCGTTCCAGCGCCCGACGGGCAGCATGATGTAACTGGCAAACTTCTCGCGCTCTGCCACCGTGGCCGCCTTCCCGGACCGTGCCCGGTCGAAAATCTGCGCCGCCTTACTGTCGGTCGGGAAATCAGCGAAACACCGCTCCAGCCCGTGGTCCGACAGGCGTCCGCCCAGCGCGTGGAAGAAGTCGTGTCGTTTCTTGAGCGCCTCGATCAGGTGGCTCAGCTTGGCGATGTCCAGCCCGGAGGTCTTTTCGAGGGCAGCCACCCAGGCGTTCCAAGCCTCGGGCAGATGCACGTTCAAGGCTTTGTCGGGTCGGAACGTTGGGAGGACGCGCGTGGGCAGGCCGGACTTGGCGATGGCCTGGTGGTGGGCCAGGTCGTCCGCCGGGTCGTCTGTGGTTCCAACCATTTTCACCTGGAACTTTTGCAGAATACCGTGTGCCGATAGCTCGGGCGCGGTCAGTCGGGCGTTGGCCTGTTCCCAGACCGCTTCAGCCGTGTGTTCGTTCAGCAGCACGTCCACGCCGAAGTAGCGTTTCAATTCGAGGTGGGTCCAGTGATAGAGCGGGTTACGCAGCGTGTGCGGCACGGTTTTGGCCCAGGCGAGGAACTTCTCCTTGGGCGGGGCGTCCCCGGTGCAGAGCCGCTCGGGAACGCCGTTGGAGCGCATGGCGCGCCACTTGTAGTGGTCGCCTTCGAGCCAGATCTCGAACAGGTTGTTGAACCGGCGATTGGCCGCCACATCCGCCGGCGGCAGGTGGCAATGGTAATCGAGGATGGGTTCGGCTTTGGCGTAATCGTGATAGAGCCGGACGGCGGACGGGGTGCCCAGCAGGAAATCCTCGTGGATGAATGACTTTGACTTCATGGGATTACCGGGAGACGGGGGTTGAGTTCCTGAGCGGGACCTGCTCATAGCGCGGGGCGAACAGGTGATTCAGGCCAAACGCAATCAAATACATGCAGGCGCAGATGCCAAACAGGATGGCGTAGCCGGTGGTGACGTTGTTCTGGGCGCTGAAATGATCGAGCATCTTGCCGGTGAGGATCGGGAAGATGAATCCGCCGGCCGATCCCGCCATGCCGCCAATGCCCACCACCGACGCCAACGCCCGTTTGGGGAACATGTCGGACACCGTGGTGAACAGGTTGGCCGACCACGCCTGGTGGGCCGCGCCCGCCAAGCCAATCAGCACCACCGCCGTCCAGTCTCCGACCTGCGTCACCACCAGGATGGGCAGGACCAGGAGGGCGAACACGAACATGCCGGACTTGCGCGCCCGGGTCACGGTCCAACCCCGCTGGGTCAGCCACCCGGTCACCCAACCGCCGAAAATGCTCAGTACGGTCACGATGCCGTAAATTGTCACGATGTGAATCCAGCTCTTCTTGATCTGCAACCCGCGTGTCTTGTTGAAGAAATCCGGCAGCCAGATCAGGAAGAACCACCAGACCGGGTCGGTCAGGAACTTGGCCACGATGAACGACCAGGTCTGGCGATAGCCTAGCAGCTTGAGCCACGGCGTCCGGTGTTCCTCGAGATGATCCTCGTCCTTGTCGCTGCGGATGTGCTCCAGCTCCGAGGCTTTCAGGTGCTTGATCTTCTCGGGCACGTTGTAAAAGGGGACCCAGAGGAACAACCAGAGCAAGCCCAGCACACCCGCGGCGATGAAGGTGGATTGCCAGCCAAACTGGAAGGCCATCCAGGGGATGATGGCCGGGGCGATCAGCGCGCCGGCATTGGTCCCGGCGTTGAACAGGCTGGTGGCGAACGCGCGCTCCCGTTTCGGGAACCAAAGCGCCGTGGCCTTGATGGCCGACGGGAAGTTGCCCGCCTCGCCCAAACCCAGGGCGCCACGGGCGGTGATGAAGCCGTTCACTGTTCCGACCAGCGCATGGGCCGCCGCAGCCACACTCCAGGCGGCGATGGACACCGCGTAGCCGACCTTGGTGCCGAACCGGTCCACAAACCAGCCGAACCCGAGCAATCCCAGGCCGTAGGACAGTTGGAACGCCGAGTTCACCCAGCCAAACTGTTCATTGGTCCACCCGATCTCCTGGTCCAGGATCTCCTTGAGCAAGGAGAGGATCTGGCGATCGATGTAGTTGATGGTGGTGGCGAAGAAGATCAGGGCGCAGATGACCCAGCGATAGTTCCCGATCCCGGTAGCCGGCGCGGCCGGACTCTGTGCGTTGTTCATGAGGATGATTGGATGTGTGATTACAGGAACAGCGGACGGATGTGCCGCTCAAGCAGATTCTCCGTCACGTTGCGGGCAATCGAGGGTTCGCAGGCTTCCAGTTGCTTCAGATACCGCGGCCCGATCTTGGCCGCGATCTTGAAGCCCACGTGCAACAACTGGCGCAGGTGGGGATTGAACTGCCCGTCCGCCGGGTTGTGACGCAGCGCCCGCACGAATTGTTCGCTGGTCCAACCGTCCACCGCGGCCGCGGCGGGCAGCTTGGCCCGGTCGATGTCGATCACCGTGGCATACGGCGCGCACAGCTCGTCGATGTGCGCCAGCGCTTCCGCGTAGATCTCCTTGGCCAGCGCCAAGCCCTCGCCGCCCGCCTCGGCCAGGCCGATGACCTCCTCGAGCCAGGTGGTGCCGGCGGTCTTGAGATGCACGCCGGCGTCGTGCTTGCTGCAGCGCACGGCGGATGGGCGCGTAGATCGAAAACTTGTCGCTGCCCGAATGCACGCTCAGCTTGAGGTTGGCCGGCAGGCCGTACTGCCGGATCGCGTGGGCGATGACGCACAGGTCGTCGTTGAACTCGCGCTCGAACTGCGCCACGTCGCCGACGTAATCCACGCCCTTGTTGAACCGGCCGGTGAACTTCGGCGCGATGGTCTGGATGGGAATCCGCTCGTCGGCGATGGCGGCCAGGATGATCAGCAGTTCCGGCGGCGTCTGCGGGCGTGTCGGTTTCGTCCATCGAGACTTCCGGTGATGAACCGGCCCGCCCCCTTGGCGGCGGCGATGTGCCGATAAACCTTGCCGGCCTCCTGCACGGCCAGCAGGAACTTGCCCGCCACGCGCTCGACTTCCGCCCGCGATCCCGGGAACGGCTCGGCAATGCCCGCGATCTCGATCCGCCCCGCCAGCTCCGGATGCCGGTCCGCAAAGGCGCTGGATCGATTCCGGGGCGGCCGGCTTGCCGATGAAATCCGCCACGTCAATGGTGAAGAAATCCGAGGCGGCCAGGAAGCGGTCCACCGTGTCCAGCCCGATGTGGTCGGCATCCACGTGGTAGGGCCGTGTCCACCCAGCGCCTGCACCGCAGCGTCCGCCGCCGCCCGCACGCTGGCGGGTTCCGACCCGATGATGGTGTGTTCGCGGTTGGACTTGTTCCAGACGGGGATCACCTCGACGCCGCGTTCGGCCGCGCGCTGGCAGGCGCGCAACTGCGCCTGGGCCTGGTGAGCAAACCGGTCTCCGACTCCGAGCGAGTATTGGGCGATTTTGAGCATGGCTGTGGCCGGGAGCATATACAAACCGGTCGCCGAGGGAACTGAAGATTTCGGCAGAGCCGATTGAAATTTATGCAGCTATTCCCGGGCTGAAAACAGTTCGTCCAGGAACTGCTGCATGGCGGCCCAGGAGCGCTTGTCCGCCCGCTCGTTGTAGGCGGCTCCCCGCGAGTTGTCGGCCCCGGCATTCCAATCGGTGAAGCTGTGGACCGCGCCGCCATAGAGGACCATCTGCCAGTCCGCAGCGGCATCGGTCAGTTCCTTCTGCAGCGCCGACACCTCGGCTGCGGGTGAGAACGGATCGTCCGCCCCATGCAGGACGAGGATCCTCGCTTTGACCTCGCCTTTCCTGGCGGGCAGGGAGGTGCCCAAGCCGCCGTGAAAACTGACCACGCCTTGGACCTCGGCTCCGCTGCGGGCCAGTTCCAGCACGGTGGTGCCGCCGAAACAGTAGCCGATGGCGGCCACCTGGTCGGAGTTCACGAGTTTGTGCGACTTGATGTGGTCCACGGCGGCCTGGACCCGGGCGCGCAAGAGCGGCAGGTCATTCTTGTATTTCCCGGCCAGCTTGCCCGCTTCCTGGGCATCGGCGGCGCGCACGCCCTTGCCGTAGATGTCGGCGGCGAAGGCCACGTACCCGAGCCGGGCCAGCATCTTGGCGCGCTGCTTCTCATAGTCGGTGAGGCCCTTCCATTGGTGGACGATGACCACGGCGGGACGTCGGTCCTGGCTGGCATCATCCCAGGCCAGGTAGCCCTCCAGAACGGTGTCACCCTGGCGGTATTTCACGGAATCGGTTTGGATGCCAGCTTTCAGGGATAGGCTCGACCAGAGGCCGAGGGCGGTGGTGAGGATCCAGGCGGCTTTCATGGTTGGCGCAGTGTGCCGTTTCTTGGGTCGAATTCAATGCGCGGTTTTTTCGTGGCGCTGGCATGGGGAGAGGCGTAGGGTTCCATCGAAAACCAAACGACCTGTTTAATCAACAACTGTGAATCCAGGTTGACCTATGGAAGTTGAGGTCAGTGTTCGAGTGCAGTGCCCGTTCTGCGGCCAGCGTTTCGATCTGGTGGTGGACACGAGCTCCAGCGATCAGCGTTTCTCGACTGAGTGCGAGGTTTGCTGCCACCCGTTCGACGTGGTGGCGAATTGTCGTCCGGGCGAGGTGCTGGGGATCGAGGTGTATTCGGAGTAACCAACGCCTGCGGACGTGGCTGCCGTTTTTTGATGGCCTGAGTGCGGCCCGGCGCTATGCTGGCGCCCGCATGCGCATCACGCCCACGACGCTTCTCTGGATCTACATCGGCCTGCTGCTGGTCGGCGGGTTCATCGGCTATTTCAAGGCCAAGAGCAAAGTCAGCCTCATCACATCCGGGGTCTTCGGCGGTCTGCTGGCGCTGTGCGCCCTCCGGTTGTTCGTCCCCGGTGTGCAGTATGCCCTGTTGGGCATCCTGGTCCTCGTCTTCGCCATCCGCTATGCCAAAACGAAGAAGTTCATGCCCGCCGGCATGCTGGGGATTGTCACCGTGCTGACGCTGGTGGCCTACGCCATTCTGTCGACCCGCTAGCTCCGGTCCGAGACGACTGGTTCCCGACCCATGTGCGCAGACCCACGGCCTTGGCTGGAGGCGGGGGGCGTGCTGATTCTATCCATTGCTGGCGGCGGTGTTGAAATGCGTTCCTCTCCGTGCGCCCTTCCCCTATCCTTGGTCCATGAGTTTGCTGCCATTTGGTCAACTGCCGCCTTATCGGGCCAGACGATTTCTGCCCGGGACCCTGGATCTGGGAGACTGGCCCCAGGTCGAGCCGCACTTCGACCGCCTCGAACAGCAGGCGGCCCGCTGCGCTTCCACTGCCGACCTGGAGCAATGGATCCTCGACTGGGGCGAACTGTCCGCCGCGCTCGACGAGGAGTCCAGCCGGCGCCACATCGCCATGACCTGCCACACGGAGGATGCCGAGGCGGAGCGGGCCTACCTGCATTTCATCGAGCACATCGAGCCCCAGACCAAGCCGCGGCAGTTCGCGCTGGCCAGGCTTTATGTGGACCACCCGCTGCGCCACCGGCTGAATCCGGACCGCTACGCTGTGTTCGACCGTGACATGGCATTGCAGGTGGAGATGTTTCGCCCGGAGAACGTCCCGCTTGAAATGGAGGAGGCCAAACTGGGCCAGCAGTATAACAAGCGGATGGGGGCGTTGACTGTTCAGTTCCAGGGCGAGGAACGCACGCTGGTCCAGATGGGCCGTTTCCTCGAGGAGCCGGATCGGGCGCTGCGCCAGGAGGCTTGGACCCTCTCGGCGCAACGGCGGTTGCAGGAAAAGGAACCGATCGAATCCCTGTTCGGGCAACTGCTCGAACTGCGCGGTCAGATGGCGCGCAACGCGGGGTTCCCGAATTACCGCGACTACGCCTTTCGCAAGCTGGGTCGGTTCGACTACACCCCGGCCCATTGCGAAGCCTTTCACGAGGCCGTCGAGGCGGAGGTGATGCCGTTGCTGCGACGTCTGCAGGCCCGGCGGCGGGAGCGGATGGGCCTGGAATCGCTCCGGCCTTGGGATTTGTCCGCAGACCCGGAGAATCGTCCACCCTTGCGCCCGTTTCAACAGACGGCGGAACTGGTGTCGGGTGCCGGCCGGATTTTTGCCCGGCTGGATGGCGGTTTGGCCGAGGACTTCCGGGTGTTGAGCACCCACCGGTTGCTCGACCTCGATAATCGCCGGGGCAAGGCGCCGGGGGGCTATCAGTCCACGCTCTCGGAGGCGCGGCTGCCTTTTATCTTCATGAACGCGGTGGGAATGCAGCGGGATGTTGAAACGCTGTTGCACGAGGCGGGACACGCCTTTCACGCCCTGGCCACGTGTGAGGAGGATATCTACCTCTACCGCCACGCGCCGATCGAGTTCTGCGAGGTGGCTTCGATGAGCATGGAACTGCTCGGGGGCGAGTTCCTCGGCGAGTTCTATGCGGACGGCGATATCGTTCGGGCGCGCCGGACGCATCTCGAGGGGGTGGTGGGGGCGCTGGCGTGGATTGCCACGGTGGACGCCTTCCAGCACTGGCTCTACACGCACCCGGGACACTCGGCCGCCGACCGGCGAAGCGCCTGGGTGGATCTGGTCGGACGGTTCGGCGGCGACACCGACTGGTCCGGGCACGAGGAGACGCGCGCCTTCCTGTGGCATCGTCAGCTCCACATCTTTCTCTACCCGTTCTACTACATCGAGTATGGCATCGCCCAACTGGGCGCGCTGCAGGTGTGGCTGAACTCGAAACAAGACCGGGCCCGGGCGTTGACCAGTTACAAACAGGCGCTGGCCTTGGGCGGGTCCCGTCCGCTCCCGGCGTTGTTCGAGGCGGCGGGCTGCCCGTTTGACTTCAGCCGCCACACGCTCAAGCCGCTCATGGGCCTGGTGGCCCGGGAACTCGACAACCTGGGGCGCTGACCGGCGGCTGAAACACTGGTGGAATGGCAGATCGACGAAGTTGCAGCATTCCAGCACCCCACCACTCCATTGTCCCCCATGAAAGTCCTCGTCACCGGCGCCACGGGATTTGTCGGACGCGAAGTGCTGCGGCAGTTGCACGCGGCCGGTCATCAGACGCGGATTCTGGTGCGGGACACGAAGACGGCGGCAGACCGGGTGCCACAGCCGAATTCCGTGGTCGAGTTTCATCGCGGCGACGTGACGGATGTGAGGTCACTGGCGGACTCGGCGCGGGGGTGCGACGCGGTCATGCACCTGGTGGGGATCATCAGTGAGTTTGGGCGCGTCACCTATGAACGGCTGCACGTGGAAGCGACCCGGAACCTGGTGGAAGCGGCCCGGGCGCAGGGCGTGACGCGGTTCATTCACATGAGCGCGCTGGGAACCCGGCCCGGCGCCGTATCGAGGTATCATCAGACCAAGTGGGCGGCGGAGGAAATCGTGCGGCAAAGCGGCCTCGCCTTCACCATCTTTCGGCCCTCGCTGATCTACGGTCCGGAAGACCATTTCGTGAACCAGTTCGAGCAGATGTCGCGCTGGCTGCCCTTCCTGCCGGTGCTGGGCAGCGGGTCGAGCCGGATGCAGCCCGTGGCCGTGGAGATTGTGGCGCGGTGCTTGGTCCAAGCCCTGACCCGGCCCGAGACCGCAGGGCAGACGTGCGAACTCTGCGGGCCGGAGCGCCTGACGTTCGTGCAGATTCTGGATGCGATTCTGCAGGCGTGTGATCGGCACCGGGTCAAGCTGCGCATCCCCCTGTCACTGGCCCGACTGCAGGCGGCTGTGCTTGAAATGGTGATGGGGCGCCTGCTGCACCGGCCCCCCCCCTGAATCGCGATCAACTCCTGATGCTGCAGGAAGACAACGTGGGCGATGCGGGCGTGGTGGAGCGGGTGTTTGGGTTGCGACAGCCCGGGTTCACCGATGGGGTTCGCCACTATTTGAAGCCGAAGCCCTGTTGCGCGGTGCGCGGTGCATGAACCGGCAACCGGGGCCGTCTGGTGCACTTGACGCAACACGCCATGCGTAACAGCACACCCAGAGGACACCCCCAAGCCGAGGCGTTTCAGGGAGGCGATCGAAGCTCCCCGCTCCCCGCTACACTTCGATCCCGTAGGCTTTGATCTTGTTGTAGAGGGTCTGGCGTCCGATGCCGAGGCGTTTGGCGGCTTCGAGCTTGTTGCCGCCGGTTTCCTTGAGCATCTGGACGATGGCGTTGCGCTCGACCCCCTCGAGCAGGGTGAAGTTTGTATCGCCGCCGCCTTCACCGGCGCTGGAGCGGGCGTTGGACACCGAGAGATCCGTGGCGTCCACCACGTTGCCTTCACACAGCAGCACGGCGCGCTGGATCTCGTTCTGGAGCTGGCGGACGTTCCCCGGCCAGTCGAAGGACGTCAGCTTCTCCACCGCGGTGGGTGTAAACCCGGAGATGGGCCGGTTGGCCTGGGAGGCGTACTTGTTCAGGAAGGACGTGGCCAGCGGCATGATGTCATCCCGACGCTCGCGCAGGGGCGGCAGGTGCACGGAGATGGCGCTGATCCGGTAGTAAAGGTCCTCGCGCAGTTTGCCGTCCTGAATGGCCTCCTCGGGCTTGCGGTTGGTGGCAGCGACCAGCCGGCAGTTGGTCTTGTAGGTGGTCTTGCCTCCCACCGGCCGCACCTCCTGATCCTGCAACACGCGCAGCAGCTTGCTCTGCGTATCGATGGGCATCTCGGAGATTTCATCCATGAAAAGCGTCCCGCCCTCGGCCTGGCGGAAGAGGCCCTCCCGATCGGCGTGCGCGCCGGTGAAAGCGCCTCTGACCGAACCGAACAGCTCGCTTTCGATCAGCTCGCGGGGCAGGGCGGCGCAATTGATCTTGATGATCCGGGCCTTGCTGCGCGGGCTCAGAGTGTGGATGAGATCGGCGATGACCTCCTTGCCGCTGCCGCTTTCCCCCGTGATGAGGATGGGGACGTCGCTGGGAGCGACGCGTTCCACGGTGCGCACGACCGCCTTGATCTCCTGGCTCTTGAAGACCGGCGAGGACCCGCCGCTCATCGTCCCAAGCGCCCGGCGGAGGCTGCTGTTCTCCTCGTTTTGCTGCTTGTGATCGAGCGCCCGCTCGATGGTGACCAGAATCTCCGCCCGTTCGCTTGGCTTCTTGATGAAGTGATAGGCACCCCGCTTGGTGGCCTCGACGGCTGCCTCGATCGAGGCGTTGCCGGTCAGCACCACCACCTCGGTTTCCGGCCAATGCTTCTTGATCTGAGGCAGCAGTTCCAGGCCGTTGGCGTCGGGAAGCTGGAGGTCCAGCAGAATCACATCCGGTTGCGGACCGGACATCTCCTGCTTCAATTCCGCGCCGGAACCGGCCTCGCTCACCGCGTAGGTGTCCGACAACATGGCTTTGAGAAGATCCCGGAAATCCGCCAGGTCCTCGACCAGTAGAACTTTGCCTTTCATGGTTGTTTCATCCGCTGTCAGCGCGTGTCGGACGGCCACCAGGCTTCTCGTGGAACCTTGAAACGCCTCTTTGCTTCCAGCGAAACCGTGAGGCCTCTTCGGGAACGGCATCGAGCCCCTCGGCGTTGGTGATGGACGCGCGCCAGTAAGGCCCCATCTTGTCCATCCCCCCGGGGAGTGTCAACCGCCGTTCCACCACCGCGTTCCACCATCGTCAGCAGGAAATATGCGGCCAGCAAGGGTTGTCGCATCAGAGCGATGGCCCCAGGTTGCCGGGTTCATCAAGCTGCGATGCCCCCGACCCGTTGCAGGGCCGGAACGGAGCGCCCCGCAGTGTCTCAAACGCTCGCCTTCCCGAGTTCGTCTTGCGCCGCGCTGGCGCGGCGCCGGTCGGCGCCGCGCGCCAACCCTGCCTTGGGGCTCAGGGGGGGGCGCCGGGGAACCGTTCGCGGATGCATTGCCGCACGTGATCCTCTTGTTCCGGTCGGAGCAGGCGGCGTTGGACGCGGCGCTGGACCGCGTCGAGCAGGTGTTGCCAGTCCTCCAACGGGGGGTGGTCGACGGGTTCCCAGCGGTCGAAGCGTTGCTCGCGCGAGAAGAATCGGAAGCGGCCCCCGGTATGCAACACGGTCACCTGCAGTTTCACCCCTTCGGGAGTCGTCCGTTTCCAACTGATTTCTGCTTTGGCCATGCGGCGTTGCCGGTTCTACTCGGGCAGGTCCACGGCAGCCACTGCCATGGCGGCGATGCCTTCCTCGCGTCCCACGAAGCCCAGGTTCTCGTTGGTGGTGGCCTTGATGCCCACTTTGCGTTCCGGCAACCCGAGCGCTTCCGCGATGTTTCGTTTCATGGCATGGATGTGCGGGAAGATTTTCGGGGCTTGGGCCAGCAGGGTGGCGTCCACGTTCACCAGCCGCCCATTGCGCAGCAACACCTGCCGGGCGGCTTCCTCCAGAAACACATGGCTCGGCGCGCCCTTCCAGCGGGGATCGGTATTGGGGAAGAAATGGCCGATGTCCACCTCGCCGACCGCGCCCAGGATGGCGTCGCAAATCGCATGCATCAGGGCATCGGCGTCCGAGTGGCCCTCCAACCCCCTGGAGTGGGGAATCTCGACCCCGCCCAGGACCAGCTTGCGGCCCGCCACCAAGGCGTGAACATCGTAGCCAATTCCAACGTGAACCATGAACCGACTATAGTTTCGGGCCACCGAGCGACCAAGGAATTTCAGAGAATCAAGGCGTGGATTCTGTTGGCGAAATCGCTCCCCGTGCTGTTCGTCCCTGCAACAAGGCGCGGGTCGGAATGAATCCCGGCCCGCGCTCCTGGGTGAGAGTCGGTCCCGGCTGATCCGCAAAACTGCCCTGCAATCCTATGAGCACCCGAGGCTTTCGCCGCAGTTGAGGCACTTGAAACAGGCGCCGTTGCGGACGGCCACATGGCCGCAGTTCGGGCAGGTGGGGGCGTCCAGTTGGTTGACGAAGGAGCCGGTCAAGGAAGCCGTGGCCGCCGGTTTGGCCTGGCGCAGGGCTTGGACCTCTGACCATCTCGGTGTCATCGGAGAGCGGCAGGTCCGGCACCGGACGGTTCACGTGCTTGCGCTCCTCCTCGGCCAATCCGGGCATGGGCAGTTCCTGCTGCCCGCGGTTGGTGGAGTGGCTTCCCGATAGCCGGGAACGAACTGGAAGGCCATCCAGCGGAACACGTAGTCGGTGATCGAACTGGCGCGGCGGATTTCCGGGTTCTTGGTGAAGCCGCTCGGCTCGAAGCGTTGGTGCGCAGAATTTCTTGACCAGCGCCTCCAGCGGCACGCCGTATTGCAGCGCCATGCTGGTCAGCGTGCCAATGGCGTCCATCAGGCCGCCGATGGTGGAGCCTTCCTTGGCCATGGTGATGAACAACTCGCCGGGCTGGCCGTCCTCGAACAGGCCGACGGTCAGGTAGCCTTCGTGGCCGGCGATGTCGAACTTGTGGGTCACCGCCGTGCGCGTGTCGCTGAGCCGGCGGCGGAGGGGTTTGCCGGCCTCTTCCCGCACCCGGGCCAGTTCCGCTTCCAGTTCCTTGATCTTGGCCAGCAGCGAATCGCCCTCGGCCGCCTTGTCTCCGCCCTCGTTGGTCTTGTGGGTGTTGAGCGGCTGGCTGCGCTTGGAGCCGTCGCGGTAGATGGCCACGCACTTGAGTCCCATCTTCCAGGCCTGCACGTAGGCATCCTGGATGTCGTCGGCGGTGGCTTCGTTGGGCATGTTGACCGTCTTGGAGATGGCGCCGCTGATGAACGGCTGGGCGGCGGCCATCATCTGCAGGTGGGCCATGTAGTGGATGCTGCGCTTGCCGCGGAAGGCCTTGAACGCGCAATCGAACACCGGCAGGTGCTCGGGCCTTGAGGCCGCTCGGCGATGGTTCGCCCCTCCTCCTCGACGTCCTCGATGGTGTCGAACTTCTCGATGTGCGCGATGATCTATCGCAGGCCTCCGGGCTGTAGCCGAGGCGCCTGCAGGGCCTCGGGCACGGTGCGGTTGACGATCTTCAGCATGCCGCCGCCGGCCAGCAGCTTGTATTTCACCAGCGCGATGTCGGGCTCGACGCCGGTGGTGTCGCAGTCCATCAGGAACGCGATCGTGCCGGTGGGCGCGAGCACGGTGACCTGCGCGTTGCGGTAGCCGTGTCGTCTTGCCGCAGACTCAGGGCGCGGTCCCAGCAGTGGCGGGCTTCCTCCTTGA
Organism: uncultured Verrucomicrobiae bacterium; assembly: GCA_963751435.1. GTDB lineage: Bacteria > Verrucomicrobiota > Verrucomicrobiia > Limisphaerales > DSYF01 > JALOTU01. Next base: position 221,147 of record CAVVUP010000031.1, read on the forward strand.
GATAGCCGAATTCCTCGCTGGGATGGATCTCCTCCACCGCGTCGCGGTGCAGCTGGATGACCCCGAGCATGGAATCGACGTTGTCCTTGCGGACCGGTTTGGCGACGCCCGCGCAACGGGCGTCGCGGTAGCCGGGGAAGGCGCCCATGGATGCGCGGCGATTTCGGCGCTTTGCTCGTAGGCGTGGCCGGTCATGATGGCGGTGATGGCCCCGGCCAGGGCGCGGCCTTCGTCGGAGTCGTAGGGCAGGCCGTAGCTCATGATGAGCGAGCCGAGGTTGGCGTAGCCCAGGCCGAGCGTGCGGAAGATGTGCGAGTTCTCGGCGATGTCCTTGGTGGGATAGCTGGCGTTGTCCACGAGGATTTCCTGGGCGGTGATGAAGATGCGCACCGCGGCCTTGAAGCGTTCGACGTCGAACTGTGCCGTCCTCGCGCTTGAACTTCATCAGGTTCAGCGAGGCGAGGTTGCAGGCGGTGTTGTTGAGGAAGACGTATTCGCTGCACGGGATTGGTGGAGTGGATCGGCTCGGTGCCCTTGCAGGTGTGCCATTTCTGGATGGCGCCGTCGTATTGCAGGCCCGGATCGCCGCAGACCCAGGTGCCTTCGGCGATCTTGTCGAGCAGCTTGGCGGCGTCCTTCTTTTCCAGCGGCTTGCCGGTGGTGACGGAGCGCGTCCACCATTCGCGTGCCCGTCGAGGGCCGCCTGCATGAACTCGTCGCTGACGCGCACGGAGAGGTTTTCGTTCTGATACATGACCGAGCCGTAGGCGTCGCCGTTGAAGGAGCCGTCGTAGCCCTGCTCGATCAGCGCCCAGGCCTTCCTCTCCTCCTTCATCTTGCAGTCGATGAACTCCTCGATGTCGCCGTGCCAGTCGCGCAGCGTGTTCATCTTGGCCGCGCGCCGGGTCTTGCCGCCGGACTTCACCACGTTGGCCACCTGGTCATAGACCTTGAGGAAACTGCATCGGGCCGCTGGGCCGTCCGCCGCCGCTGAGCTTCTCGCGGGCTGACGGATCGGGGTGAGGTCGGTGCCGGTGCCGGAGCCGAACTTGAAGAGCATGGCCTCGCTGTGGGCCAGGTGCATGATGCTCTCCATGTTGTCCTCGACGCGACTGGATGAAGCAGGCGCTGCACTGCGGATATTCGTACTGGGTGGTGGCGCGCTCGGCCTCGCCGGATTTCGGGTTGTAGATACCAGTTGCCCTTGCCGGAGTTCTTGCCGACGCCGTATTGGTGGTGCAGGCCCGACGTTGAACCAGACCGGCGAGTTGAAGGCGCCGTACTGGTTCAGGCACAGCCAGGTCAGCTCGTCATAAAACACCTCGCCGTCCGCCTTGCTGAAGTAGCCGTCCTTGACGCCCCAGTCGGCGATGGTGCGGGTGACGCGGTGGATGAGCTGGCGCACGGAGGTTTCGCGCTCGGGCGTGTTCTGCTCGCCGTAGAAGTACTTCGAACACGACCACCTTGGTGGCCAGCAGCGACCAGATCTTCGGCACCTCGACGTTTTCCTGCTTGAAGATCGACCTTGCCGGCGTCATCGGTGATCTCGGCGGTGCGCTGCTCCCATTCGATCTGGTCGAACGGGTTCTGACCTTGGCGTCGCTGAACACCCGGTTCAATTTCAACATCTCCTTTCTGCGGTTCGGCTGCGCTTTGCGACCGTTGCTACGGGCCATGGAACCACCTCGTCGTACCGGTCGGGCAGGAGCTGCCGACACCACCTCGTCACGTGCATCAATCATCCGTATCAATCCTCTCTAGCTCTCACTGTTTAACCCTGACGATAGACTCCCTGTTGACCAACCTTCAACAGAGACAACCGCCAAGACTCGTTGGAACGGCCGAAAAGCCTTCAAACTCGAGGCCACTTCCGCAGAGTGACCCCCATTAGTAGGGGGACGAGGCGACGTTATCCCCAATATCTTGGGCCAACAAGGGTTTTTTAAAAAAGTTACGCAAACGATATTCTCATTGGAAATCGGACGGTTTCTCGCGCGAAATGGAGGTGCGAAAGGGCTTGTTCACCGGTGGTGAACAAGGGGGTGTGAACAAGTGGTTTTGGGGGACAGGACCGGGGCAACGAACTGACACGGATGGACCTTAACCCCACCTCGATACGAAGGAGCGGTTGGCTATCTTCGGCGGTGCGCCGTTTCCCGGTCGCCGCGCCGGCGGCCTCGCTCCGGTTTGGTGGCGCGATCCTTTCGCCGACGGACCTGGCGTTTGGGTTCGATGGTTTTCGGGCGCGGTTTGGGCACGAGCAAGAGCGGACAGCCCTCGTAGCCGAACGCGCGCCGTAGTTCACCGGCCAGGTACTTCTTGTAGGGTTCCGAGAATAACTCGTCGCGGTTGACGAACAGCAGGAAGGTCGGCGGCGCCTGGCGGACCTGGGTGGCGTAGAAGAACTTGAGCCGATGCCCTTGCGTTGCTGATGGGTTGACGCTGCTCGACGGCGTCGCGCAGGGTGCGGTTGAGCAAGGCGGTGGGAATCTGCTGCTGCAACTGGGCCGCCACGTAACGGATGGCTTCCAGCAACCGGTCGAGATGAAATCCTGTCTGGGCCGAGGTGAAGATCACAGGGGCGTAATCCAGGAAGAACAGGTTCTCCTGCACCCACTGACCGAACTCGGCCAGCGGCGGTCATGGCTTTCGGGCCATAGCGGTGGATCGGAATCGGATCGGCGCTGCATTTCCTCCCGGTGCGCCGCCTGCACGGCTTCCGCGACGAGATCCCACTTGTTGACCACCACCACGCAGGCTTTGCGCGCCTCGACGATCGGTCGCCGATCTTCTTGTCCTGCTCGGTGACGCCGATCTCGGCGTCCAGCACCAGCACCACGATGTCCGCCGCGCTCGATTGAGTCCTCCGCGCGCTTCACGCTGAAGAACTCGATGGAATCGTCCACCCGCCGGGTCTTGCGCATGCCGGCGGTGTCGATCAATACGTATCGCTGTCGCACCCCGTCGGTTTCGACCTCGAACGGGACATCAATGGCGTCGCGCGTGGTGCCGGGAATCTCGCTGACGATGACGCGCTCGCTTTGGGTCAGCGCGTTGATGATGGAGGATTTGCCGACGTTGGGACGGCCGACGATGGCGAGGCGGAGGGGAGGGGATTGCAGATTGCAGATTGCAGATTGCAGATTGGAATCCCCGGAGGTGTCTTTCTGGCGCGGGTTCAGGAGGCGCGGGCAGGAGGGCCACCGTGGCCTCCATCAGGGCATCGACCCCTTCGCCGTGGATGGCGGTGACGGCAAATATCTGGTCGAACCCCAATTCGGCAAACTCGGCCACCCCGGCTTCAGCCTTGGGATTATCCACCTTGTTGACCACCAGCAGCACGGGGCGTCCATAGGTGCGCAAACGTTCGGCCACCTCGCGGTCCAAGGGTACGACGCCCTCCTGCACATTGACCACCAGCAGGATCACGTCCGCCGATTCCATGGCCAGTTCCACCTGTTGGATGGCGGCTTGGGTGATGGAATCCAGGGACTTCTCGCGGCGGCGCAGTCCGATGCCACCGGTGTCGACCAGGGTGAAGGGTTGTCCGTGCCACTCGGCCTCGGCGCTGACCCGGTCCCGGGTGACTCCGGGTTGGTCATGCACAATGGCGATGCGGCGCCCTGCGAGGCGGTTGAAAAGGGCGGACTTGCCGACGTTGGGTCGGCCGACGATGGCGACGATTCCAGGCACGGGTGGCAGGATGCGGCAGAAACGGGGCTGACGGAAGCGCAAACGGGTTGCGCCTTTGGGAGCGGCACTCGCTCACGGCGCTGGGCCACCTGATTCCTCGGAACACGGGTCAGCACAGGGGACATGGAACACGGAACACCGTGGGCGGCAAGGGCGAAGCCAATGGGGTCAGGTCTAAATAGTTGACACATGGCGGACGCTCGGCGTTGGGTGGCGCGGGGCATGCCAAAGCCGTTCGCAATCAACCGTGCGGACACTTGGTGTCGAGGAAAGGAATGTGCCGTGATTCTGAACGGCCCTCGGCACTGGCGCGGCATCCAGATCGAATGGACTTCGTGGCGAAGCGAAAGCGTCTAATATCAACTATTTAGACGCGACCCCATTGGCTTGTGCGGTCAGTCCGAAGGCCGAAGCTCGAAAACCGGCGCGCATCCGGCAAGCAGGAATGTCTGCGCTCCGGGGTGGGGTTCTACTTGCGCTCCCTCAATCGTTCCACCGCCTCTTTCAATTCCCTGACCACCTGTTCTTGTCGCTTCTCCGAGAGCAGTTTTTTGCCGTCGTATTCGCGCACGTAGAAGCTGTCGATGGCGCCCCCCTTTTCCGTGCAGATGCGTGCGGCCGAAATGTGGAGTTGCAACTGGTGGAGAGTGTGGGAGAGGGCATACAGCAGGCCCACGCGGTCCTCGGTCTCCACCTCGATGACGGTGCGGGTGTCGGAGGACTCGTTGTCGAGTCGGACCTGGGTTTCGATGGGTTCGCCGCTGTAAGCCTGGTAGGAGGTGCGCGCCGCCTTCTGGCGGAGAATCAAGTCACCAAGATCGACCGGCTTGCCGGTCAGGAGGCGTTCCAGGAGTTTCTCGAACCGTTCGACACTCTCGGGTCTGGCGAGGGCCCCGCTCACGCCGTCCACGACATGGAACGTGTCGAACACCACCCCGTCCGTGCGGGTGAAGATCTGGGAGGTCAAGATGCTGAGCCCCGCGGCGCTGAAACAGCCGGCGATGCTGGCGAACAATCCGCCCCGATCCCAGGTGCACACCTTGACGATCGTGCAGCCCTGATCCTTGTCTTGTCGCGTGGTGAACACCGGGGCCTGCGGATTGCCCTCCACCACCTGCTGGTGCAGGAACCGATCCGCCAGCTCCATGTCCTCCACGATGTCGGCCGCCGAGTGAATCTGCGAGTAGCGGTCCGACATCTTGTCCAGGTGCGATTCCACCTCGTCGGCCGGGATGCGCTTGGGCAGGGCCTGGCAGACCTCGTGGTGAAGCTGCTCACGCTGGCGCGCCTCGGCCAGCGCGAACTCCGTGTCGCCGCGCACAATCCGCAGGGTCTTGCGGTAGAGCGTCCACAACAGGGAATCCTTGAATCCGTTCCACAGCTTGTCGCTGGTGGCCTGGGCGTCGGCCACGGTCAACAGGGCCAGCAGGTTGAGGTTTTCGACACTTTCCAGGGTTTGGGCGAATCCGTGCAGCACGGCCGGGTCTTCAAGGTCGCGCCGCTGCGAGATGGCGGCCATGTCCAGGTGGTGCACCACCAGGATTTCGAGCGCGCGGGCGATTTGCGGTTCGAGTTTCAGGCGACGGGCGACCTTCATGGCGCTTTGGGCGCCGGCCTTCGCATGGCCACGGCTGCCGCCGACCTTCCCCACGTCATGCAGCAGCAGGGCCAGGTAGAGCAGGTAAGGCCGCTCCAGTTGTTGAAACAGTTCCGCATACTGCTGGTCAAAGGCGCCCTTGCCTTCCCAGATCCGGTCGGCCTGTTCCAGGCACATGAGGGTGTGCGCATCGGCGGCGTACTGGTGATAGAACTCGTGCTGCACCAGGCAGGTCAACCGACCGAATTCGGGTATGTATTTTCCCAGCAGGTCGACCTCGTGCATGGCGCGCAGGATGGGCGCCACGTTGCCGCGCTGGTTGAGGATGGTCAGGAACGTCTCGCCGACGTGTTCGTCGGATTGAAACGCGCGATCCACCAGGGACAACTGGTTGCGGATCAGTTGCGCGAGGTCCGGGTGCAGGGTCAGGCCGCGCTGCTGGGCGTGCAGGAACACGCGCATCAGGCGGCGCGGCTGATCGCGGAAGATGCGCTTGGAGGCCGGGCAGATCTCGCCGTTGACGAAATGGAACCCGTCGATCGGTTCCCCGAGGTCCGTCGGGGCGCGTCGCCACCAGCGTTTGAGTGAGAACCGGCCCTGGGGTCCCGGCACCAGGGCCAGGCGGCGTTCGAGGGTGCGGGTGTGGAGGTAGATGGCGCGGGTGTGGGTGTAAACCTCGCGCATGAAGCATTCGATGCGCCGGCTGGGCGAGCGGTCATGGAAACCCAGGTTGCCGGCCACCGTGGGCTGGATGGCCTTGGACAGCACTTCGGTGGCGCGGTTGGTGATGTAATGCATCTCCGTGCGCACCCGCAGCAGGTAATCGTAGGCCTGCTCCAGTTGCTTCCGCTCCCAGGAAGACAGGAAGTCCTTGTCTTCGAGATCCTGCAGCGAACGGGTGCGGTATTTGAAGAAGGCCATCCAGAGGAGATTCTGAAAATCGCGCAAGCCGCCGCACCCGTTCTTGATGTTGGGTTCCTGCATGCAGGCTGAATCCCCGAACTTGCTCCGTCGGCTTTCCTGATCCTCCAGGCGCAGGCGCACATACTCCTCCTCATGCCCCGTCACGCACTTGTCCAACACGGTCTCCCGGAATTTCTCGAACAACTTCGGGTCGCCATCAATCAGCCGGGACTCGATCAGCGAGGTGCGGGTCTGGTTGTCACTGGCGGCGTTGACGCAGTCGGCAATGCTCCGAACCGAATGCCCCACTTTGAATCCCAGATCCCAGAGCGGATACAGCACCCCGTCAATCATGCGCGCCAGGTAGGGATGCGCCACGCCCGCGCCCACCACCGACCGGTTGTGGAGGAACATGAAGTCGATGTCGCTGTGCGGACAGAGTTCGCCGCGGCCGTAGCCACCCAGGGCGACTAGGGCGAGGGGAGGGAACTCGCGTTGCGCCTGGGCGGAGAGGCTGGCCTTGGCCGCCTGCCACAGGTGTTGCAGCAGGAGGTCCATGACGTGGGCGCGCGCGCGGCAGACGGACACGCCGCTGCCGCCGCCGCGATGTTCGATCTTGAGCCGGTGCGACTCCTGTTTGAGCCAGCGTTTGTAGCGGGCGATTTCATCGGTGGGCTTCCGCCCCTCCGGCAGCACCAGGGCGGTCTTCGCGGTCGCCTCGATCTTGTTGAGCAATGCCTGCACGCGGCGGGCAGGGTGGGTGGAAACCGACGGGAACGCAAGCGGACGGCGGACGGGCGCATCTGCGCTTTTTGCAAACGCCTCCCTGTCTGGCGATAAGCCGAAGTCCGAAGTCCGAAGCAAGCCCGAATTCCGAGGGCCGAACCGCCGCGCTGTGGGTGGTTTCGGTTTGGGCAATGCCAGGTCAGCGCTCCGCAGAACACCACTTCGGTTTCGGCGTTCGCGCTTCGAACTTCGGGCTTGTTTCGGGGATCGGGCATCGGTTTTCGGCTTTGGTTTGGGGCTGTGTCGTGCTGGCCCTGAGCGAAGTTGCGATGCCCCTGGCAGCGGCCGGGAGACCGACTCGCCTTGTCCGGCGCGGGGGGGTGGCCTAAAGTGCCCGGCAGGATGCCGTCCGGACCCGATCCCGATGCCAAACTGATGCGCCGTGTGCAACGCGGTGATCGGGAGGCATTCGCCGGGTTGGTCGAGCGATACAAGCAGCCGATCTACAATTTCATCCTGCGCACCGTGCGGGATACAACCGAGGCGGAGGACCTGACGCAGAACACGTTTGTCCAGGTCTGGAGGTCCGCCCGGCGCTACCGCGTCTCCGCACGGTTCTCCACCTGGCTCTACACCATCGCCCGCAACCTGGCGCTCAATGAATTGCGCCGGCGCGGTCGGCATCGGGCCGAATCTCTCGATGCGACCCATCCGGATTTCGAGGAGCAGCCGCTGCATCAGGTCGAGGACCTTTCCGCGTTGGTTGCCCCGGATGATGTGGTGCGCCGGGAACTGTTCGCCAAGGTCGAGGAAGCCATCCGGGATCTGCCCGAGAACCAGCGGACCGCCCTCCTCCTGTGCCGGGAGGAAGACGTCAGTTACGAGGAAATCGCGAGAATCCTCGGCGTGTCCCTCTCCGCCACCAAATCCATCATCCACCGCGCCCGCGAGGTGTTGCGCACCCGGCTCAAGGCCTACCTGCGGACGGGGGACTGGACGGAAGGCGGCGGGCCGCAACTTTGAACAAGCGATGGTGTTGGAAGGAAGAGCGGATGGAAACGGATGATCCAGTCAATGAAATGTCTCGAGAAGCAGCCTGGCGTGGTCCGCTGACCTCAGGCGAGGCCCGGCAGCTCGAGTCTTGGTTGGCGTCACATCCGGATGAACGTGGTGCATGGGAGGAGGAGGTGGCTCTCACCCGACTCCTCACCCGGTTGCCGGATGCGGCCGCACCGTCGAATCTGACGGCGCGGGTGATGGACGCGATCGACAAGCGGGGTCCGGAAACCGCGACGGATGTTGGTGGTTCAGTGGCGGTTTGGTTGAGGAAGCTGGGTTGGGTTCCGCGCCTTGCGGGCGCGGCGGTGCTGGTGGCGGCCGCGTATCTCGGCCATCACCAGTATCGAATCGCCAGCGACCGGGCCGAACTGGCGCGCAGCGTGGCGGAAGTGTCCGAACTGGCCACGGCTGTGCCGTCGGTGGAGGTGCTCCAGGATTTCACGGCGATTCGAAACCTCGAAGGGACGGCGGTGCCAGATGAGGAACTGCTGGCCCTGTTGCAATGAGGAGATGCCCTGAAATGCGTGGCGCCTTGGCGGCGCTTCTTTTTTTGACGGGAGCCTTCGTCGTGGCTGCGACCCACACCCCGGCGTTGGCCCCGGTGGAGTCGCCCATCGCCTATTTCCGCCAGTTGCTGGTGATGAACGATGTCGAGCGGGCCGCCGAGTTGGAGAAACGTCCCGAAGCCCAACGGGCCGGATTGCAGGCCAAGATCGAGGAGTATGCCGCGCTGCCCGCGTCGGAACGCGAACTGCGCCTGCGCGCCACCGAGCTGCGCTTCTTTCTCCTGCCCCTGATGCAACTGCCCGCCGAGGAACGGCAAAAACGCTTGCAGTCGGTTCCGGAAGACATCCGGGATCTGGTCGAGGACCGGCTCGTGCAATGGATGCTGATCCCGCCCACATTCCAGCAGCAACTCATTGAGAACCAGTCCGCCCTCCAGCTCTTCTCGAGGATGCACCCTGACTCCGCAGCGACTGCCGATGAATTGGTCGGCCGCTTGCCCGCATCCCAGGCGGGTGAAATGCGGGAGGACTTCGACCGTTGGCAGGCGCTGTCCCCGGGCGAACAGGCCCAGTTGCTCAAGGGCTTCAACCACTTCTTCCAACTCACCGAGACCGAGCAGGAGCGGACGTTGCGCCGGTTGTCGCCCGAAGAACGTGTGGCGATGGAGAAGACGCTCAAGCAGTTCGATGCATTGCACCCGTCGCAGCGCACGGCCTGCATCCGTGGTGTGCAGCAGTTCGTGATCATGCCCCCGTCCGAACGAGCCCAATTCCTCAAGAACGCGGATCGCTGGCAGGCCATGAGCCCGGAGGACCGCGAGCAATGGCGCTCGGTGGTGAATCAACTTTCCCAAATGCCCCCGCTGCCGCCCGGGGTGGACCCGGTGCTCGTGCCGGACAGTCCACCGCTGCCGCCCGGCTTTGCCCCGTCGGTGGTGGTGGATCCGAAATGAGCGGCAGCCGGCAGCAGAGCGCCAAACCCATCGGCACGGCATTTCTCCGGTCGTGACTCGTGAGTTACCGGACGGCGCCGTTCGGGCTTCGGCTTTCGGCTTTGTTTCGGACTGCGGTTTTCGGACTTCGGCCTTGACCATTCCACCGAAAACAGGGAGGAACCGGGGATCTATGCTGGAGCATTTGGAGTTGGATCGATCACCCAAGAGGCAGCCTCCGGCCTGCCGCTGGGGGCTTGGTATCGTGTGCGGATGTCTGCTGATGGTTGCCGTTCGCGCTCTGGCGTGGGAACCCGTGACCGTGACCCCGGAACGGTCGCATTATGACATCCACACCCTCCCTCCCGGCGGTGGTTCAGTGACGCGCAGGTCCAGCGGGTTGCAGTATGTCTTCCGCTGCGCAGGCCAGGAGATGTGCGCGTATCAGGCGGTGCCCGGACCGTTTCCGCGTCCGGACATTCCCGAGGTGTATCGTCGGGGCGGCTATCTGACCGCCATTCACACACCGTCCGGTCGCCGGGTCAGCGGGGATTACCCGCCAGACCACCTGCATCACCACGGGATCTGGACCGCCTGGACCAAGACCGTCTATGACGGGCGCGAACCGGATTTCTGGAACATGGGAGAGTCCACGGGACGCGTCGAGGGTGTCGGTTCCGGGTGGGGGGCCGGCCATTACGGCATCATGGTTTACGGCCAACACCGCTTCGTCGACATGACCAGCGACCCGGAAGCGGTGGTGTTGAACGAGAGATGGAGCATCACGGTCGGGGTGCGGGAATGGCCGCGCCGGGCCTACGTCATCAACCTGATTTCCACCCAGAGCTGCGCCACCAACCAGCCACTGGTCCTGCCGAAGTACCACTACGGCGGCCTCGGGGTGCGAGGTCATGAGGCGTGGGTTGGCCAGACCGGATGCCTGTTCTTGACCTCCGCTGGAGAAACCAACCGCCTGGCCGCGAATGAAAGCCGGGGCCAATGGTGCTGGATGGGCGGCCTGGTGGACGGACAGATCGCCGGGATGACCCTCCTTTGCCATCCCTCGAACGACCGGTTCCCGCAGCCCATGCGAGTGCATCCCAGCGAACCCTTCTTCTGCTTTGCTCCGCCGCAATTGGGCGAGATGCGGATCGAGCCGGGCCAACCCTATGTCGCGCGGTACCGGATCGTCGTCACCGATGGACGCCCGACCCAGCGTGAAGCCGCGCAGTGGTGGTCGGATTACGCGGCGACAGCGCCGCAGTGATATGCGGACGGGATCTCCGGTCGGTCGGGCTGCGCCGTGTGCGACCTGGGTGCCGCGGGGCCGGACGCCTTCCCTGAACAGTCGTGGTTCCCGGGAACCGGATAGATGGGCACGCCGAGCCCGACAAATGCTTCGCGAACGGCTGCCAGACGCTTGGTTTCCCGCGTCCCATCCCCCGGACTCGCCAGAGGACGCATATTCCCGCACGTCTACATCCGCAGATACAACGCGCGGCATTTCTCCGGGGTCATCTTCTGTTTCCAATCCGGGCCCAGGGCGTTCTCCCAGAGCGGCCCCAGGCTCAATGCCACGCGCACCATTTCGCTCATTTGATGCTCGGTCAGGTTCGCACAGAGGCCGCGCGGCAGGGTGATGCGGTTCTTCACCAGCATCTGACGAAACTCGCGCACATCCTCCGGATAATACTCCTCGATCTGGTCGAACACGATGCAGTTGCCCACGCCGTGCCGGGTGCCCAACACGAAGGACAGCCCGTAGCTCAGCGCATGCGCCACGCCCACCTGCGAGTAGGCGATGCTGAGGCCGCCCAGATAACTGGCCACCATGAGCTTCTCATCCGCCGCCCCGCGCGGCAGATCCTCGAGGAATACTTCGCGGCACATGTCCTGGGATTTCTCCGCAAAACCCCGGGCAAACTCGTTGATGAACGTTCCGCGCAACGATTCGGCGGCATGGATGTAACTGTCCATCGCCGTGTAAAACCGCTGGTCCGCCGGAGCGTCGGCGATCAGATTCGCATCCATCAGGATCTGGTCAAACGGGGTGAAATCCGAGTTGATGCCCAGCTTGCGGGTGGGGCCGGTGAGAACGGTGGTGCGCGAGACCTCGGCACCCGTTCCCGCCAACGTGGGAATGCCGATCTTGTAAATGCCCGGATACTTCACCAGATCCCACCCCTGGTAATCGGTGGCCGAACCGGGATTGGTCAGCATCAACGCCACCGCCTTGGCCAGATCCATCGTCGTGCCGCCCCCGATGCCGACCATACCGTCCGGAGGCCGGTTCGAGAACTCCTTCACCCGCAGGGTCAGTTCGTCCACATACCTGGTCTTGGGCTCATGCTCCGCGCTGACGAATATGATAAGGTCATTGGCCCGGACGGGCAGCGTGCGCACCCAGGCTTTCTGTTCGTGAACGTCATCGATCAGAAACACCACCGGCGAGCCGGAATCGGTGCGGCGCTTGGACAGCACATCGCCCAGTTGCGCCAGCGAGCCGCGTCCGAAGATGAGCTGGGGGACAACGCGGAGATTCTTATACATGGCTCAGGCTTCCGGCTTGAAATGCGCCTTCACCACCGCCTCAAACTGGGCGGCCTGCTCGACCGTATCGATTTCGATGAGTGCATCGTGGGTCACGCCGACGGCGATGCCGTGCCCCTGCTCGATCACGCGCAGCATCTCCAGCTTCTCCGCCTGTTCGAGAAACCCCGGCGGCATCTTTGCGAAGCGTTCCAAGAACGCCGCCTTGTAGGCATAGAGTCCGAGGTGAATCAACACCGGAATCTGCGCGGCGCGCGCGGTGTCGAAAACCCCCTGCGTGTCGCGGAAGTAGGGGATGGGCGCGCGGGAGAAATAGATGGCCCGGCCACGGCGGTCGCAGATGAGCTTCACATGATTCGGGTTGGTGTAATCGCGTTCGTACTTGAGCGGCGTGCCCAGCGTGGCCATCTCGCAATCGCCGGCAATCAGCTCCGCCAGCTTGCGAATCTGGGCGCCGGTCACCAGCGGTTCGTCCGCCTGAACATTGATGACATGGTCCGCCCGGATGGCGCGGTTGGCCTCGGCAATCCGATCCGTGCCGCAGGGATGGGCGGGATCCGTCATGACCACCTGATAGCCCGCATCGACGAGGAGTCTTCGCAAGGGGTCGCTGTCCACAGCAAACCAGAGTGGAAATTCCGGCGCCTCGGAACGGATGCGGTCCGCCGTCCACAGCAGCACCGGTTTGCCCCGCACCGGGTGCAGGAGTTTCTGTGGGAAGCGCGTGCTGGCCACGCGGGCGGGCACGATGATGGCAGTGTTCATGGCATGTGGAGGGTGTGGCGGGTGGCCGGTGGATCAGGTCAAAACCTTCCTCATTCGCTCAAGCCGATCGGTCAGTTGCGCCTCCGTCCAGCCGAGCTTGATGAGCATGCAAATCGTCCGGCCGAGGATTGCGTCCGATTGCGGCACCTGGAGGTCGTGCAGGTGCCTGAGCCAGCCGGCGCGTTTCACAGCCAGTTCGGCGGGGCTGACGAGATCCTTGAAATGCTGCCAGCGCCGATGGTAGTGCCAGTTGTTGTCGTACCAGTAAAAACATCCGTCCACCCCGGCGGACGCCAGTGCCGCGGCCTTTTGTCGGGCGTCCGCTTCGGTCGGGAGAAAGAAACCAAGGAACGTGGCCGAATCCCCCGCCGGATCCGGCACCACACGGAAACCGACCCCCGCCACGTCTCTCAAGCCGTCCTTGAAGAACCGCTTGTGCCGGCGCTGGATTTCGAGGATCGAGTCCAGCTTCCGCAACTGCGCCAACCCGACGGCCGCGTGCAGTTCGCTGATGCGAAAATTCAGGCCGATGATGGGGTGCAGGTCAGCGCCGCGATCCTTGCCCTTGTGATCGTGCCCGTGGTCGGTGAACGCCTGCACCGCATCGTGGAGCTCGGCATCCCCGGTCACCACGGCGCCACCTTCCCCGCAGGTGATGGTCTTGACGTAATCAAACGAGAAGCAGCCGGCCTTTCCAAACGTGCCCAGTGGTTTGCCGCGGAAGCTGGCGCCGACGGCCTGCGCCACATCCTCGATCAACAGGATGCCCTTGCGGCAGCACAGCTCCGCCAGTTCGATCCACGCGGCCCATGGAGCCGCACATATGCACCAGCAGCACCGCCTTGGTCCGACCGGTGATCTTCTGCTCGACCGAAGCGGGATCCAGGCAAAGAGTCTCGTCGATTTCAGCAAACACTGGAATCGCTCCCAGCCAGAGGACCGCCTCGATGTCGGCCACGAAGGTGAAGGGGGGGACGATGACCTCGTCGCCAGCCCCGACCCCGCAGGCTGCCAACGCGGTGAACACCGCCGCCGTGCCGCTGGAGCAGACATGGGCGTGGCGCAAGCCCAGCCGCGCGGCCAGCGCTGCCTCGAGTTCGCGCGAGGGCCAGCGGCCGTGGCGCACCCCGTCAAACCCGTAACGCATGAACACCCCCGACTGGAGCACCTGCTCCACCTCGGCGCGCTCCTCCGGTCCAATGATCTCAAATCCTGGCATAAGGTTCTGACGGCGCTGCGTGCCAAGTCATCCTGAGCGGGCGCCGCACGGAAACGATAAGGCCCAACCCGAGTCCAGAGCCAGAAAGAATAGTCAGGCTCCAACCGCGCGGTCGCATCCAGTGGTTGTGCTTGGGCGACTTCAGCCACCAGCCTCTCGGGGGGGACACGGGACTGAAGTCCCGCCCAGCCGCAGACAAGAATGTCCGCTCTACGACTGGTGTGGCAGCCGACTGTGCCCCGTCGCGTCGTGCTGTGTCAGGTAATGCTGGCGCCAACCTGCTCTTGAGCGTTTCCCGCGTAGGAGAGCTCCCCGCGCCCCTCCGTGCGCGGGGCGTCTCCGTGACCGGCACCCACTTGACCGTTTCTTTACCAAAACTTTGCCGCTTTTCAGTGTTGCACGCTGCTTTCCTCCCTCACCCCGTGACCGGAGATGCGCTGCCGATCACACCCTAGCACTGGATTTGCAGCAGCCTCTCAGACCCCGGCAAACCATCCTGCACGACTGCGCAGGCAGGGGTTGTCATCGCGAACTGACACGCACCAACTCCCGTCGGAAGAAGCCTTGACGGGATCTTGGCCCACCGTTGATTCCAGGCGCGTCTGATACGGCTTCCGGAGCGCGGATTGTCTCAATCCGCAGCACTCTCGAACCGGCGTGACGGTCCCGAGTTCAGGGCAGGCTCCTGTTGCAGCAGTGTGCGGCCTCGTCCCAGTTTGCGGGCGGTTTCGGCGGTGCGGTGCTGCTGCGAGTTGAGACAACTCGCGGTCCGTAAACGGCGGAGCGCGGATTGTCTTAATCCGCAGCAGCCTCGAACCGGCGTGACGGCTCCGATCTCGCGCTAGTGTAGTGTAACAGTTAATGCTTTACAATAGGCCGAGGGGTGTCAACCTCGGGGGCATGTGGCAATCTGCCGATTCACTTCCTTTAACCGACGAACAAAAGAAGCAACTGGAGAAGTGGGTTGAGGCTCCGTCGACGCCTCAGAAGATTGTGCTGCGGGCGCGCATTTGCCTGTTGGCGCATGAAGGTCTGCCCAATCGGCGCATCGCTCAACAGCTCAAAACCAGTCGGCCAACCGTCATTCTGTGGCGCAATCATTTTTTGAAAGGCGGGGTGGCCGGTCTGGAGCACGAACCGTTCCGGACAACCAGCTCACAGCGGACCAAGGACGATCAGATCAAGGCCATCGTGGAAGCGACGCTCCATACCAAACCCAAGGATGCCACGCATTGGAGCAGTCGGACTTTGGCGGACCAATTTGGAGTCAGTCACATGACGGTGGCCCGGATCTGGGACAGCCATGGTCTGCAGCCTCATCGCGTGCGCAATTTCAAACTGTCCCGCGACAAGCAGTTTGTGGAAAAACTCACCGATGTGGTCGGGTTGTATCTCAATCCGCCTGATAAGGCGCTGGTTTTGTGCGTGGACGAAAAATCCCAGATTCAAGCGCTGGATCGAACTCAACCGGGTTTGCCGATGAAAAAGGGACGCTGCGGAACGCTGACCCACGACTATGTTCGCCACGGAACCACGACCCTGTTTGCGGCGCTCAATGTTTTGGATGGCACGGTGATCGGCTCCTGTTTTGAGCGCCACCGGCACGAGGAATTTCTCAAGTTTCTACGGCAGGTGGACCGGGACACCCCGGAAGGAATGGACCTGCATCTGATCGTGGACAATTATTCCACGCATAAGCATCCGACAGGTCAAACAATGGATTGAACGGCACAAGCGATTCCACCTGCATTTCATTCCGACCAGTTCTTCCTGGTTGAATTTGGTCGAGCGGTGGTTTGGTGAAATCACCCGCAAACGGATTCGCCGAGGCGTATTCAAAAGCGTGAAGGAGTTGATCGAAGCCATCCAGAATTACGTGAAAACCAACAACCAAAACCCAAAGCCCTTTGTGTGGACGAAACGCGTCAACGAAATCTTAGAAAAGGTCAGTCATTGTAAAGCCAGCACTGTTACAGCACACTAGGCTCCCGTTGCAGCGGTGTGCGGCCTCCTCCCATTGTTCCGGCGGTTTCGACGGTACGGAGCTGCTGCACATTTGAAAATCTGACCTTCAGGCTCATAACCTGAAGGTCATAGGTTCAAATCCTGTCCCCGCAACCAATTTCAAGCCCCTACGAGCCTGGCTCGCAGGGGTTTATTGCGTACGCTTGCACGCCGTGCAATGCTGTGCAAGACCCTGCAATGATAGGCAATTCCGTGCAAGGAAACCAAATAATCGCCAAATATTTGGCGCCCGAAATCGACGCCGAAGAGCCCGGGCTCAACGTCCGCCGCCCGATCCACCCTTCCCGCCGCCGTCAACGCCAAACCCCGGTTTTGGGCGCACTGTGGCGCACTGTGGCGCACTGTGAGCGATTTCCAAACTTTCGCCAAATTTCTGGGTTGCCAGCATGCGGAAATGCCCGGAAATCCACGTGAACCACACCCCGGCGTAGGCCGTAGCCTGAAGGGCTGAGGTTCAAGTCGAGGGGTGGAGCGAGATGATAATGTGCGAAGTTCAGAGGGCAACCCCGGGAATGCAGAGAACCCGGGGGCAGGCTTAAGGCCCGCGCAAATCCTCCAGTGAAATCAAACCATCCAGCCCTTTGCGCCCCAGCGTTCTCGACGTTCCTTTGGTCGCGTTAGACCGCATCATCGTGACTCTCACTTTCGTAACAGATACAAGCCGCCAATGGCCATGACAATGCCAAGCACACGCGGCAACGATGCTGGCTCGCGGAAAAGGAAAATACCAACCACTGCCATCAACGCTGCGCCACCGGCCAAAATCATCGGCACGGCAGAAAGCGGCCCGCCCTTCTGAAACAGCAGGAAGAAGAAAACTGTGCCGACGCCGACGCAGATGCCGGTAAGCACCGAGTAAACGACGCCGGGTGTGCTGACCTGCTGACTCCAGCGCCCGGAAAAGTAGAGCGCGGCCAAGTAAGCCAAGATGGTGAGTGTCGCCGACGCCTCGACGACGAAACCGCCGACGCCGTCACCGATGCGGTCGGATGCCATCTTGGTGAACACCTGATGCAAGCCGTAGAGAACGGCTGCGCCGATGGCATACCAGAACCATGCGCTCATAGTTTTGTCTTTCGGTGCGCTCATAATGTGCGAGACGTGCGAATGCGGTCTAACGTGTCAGCCGAGTCTCTGAACGGATGGCGGCAGGGGTGTGGGCCAGCAGAGAGGCTGGAGCGCCGTCCTTATCACATCTGTAGTCGTTGAACGAAGCCGCCTTCGTGGCGTTCCTCAGTCGCCCTGCGGTTTCCATTTCACAGAGCATGGGTTTGGCCTGCACGCCTGGCAAGCGACAAGCGCCTGCGACCGCCGTCACGCGGTTAAGCCAGCGCTGACGCCGGGCGCAGCCGGGGCAGTGCGGGAGCCTGATCTGGCCGTGGCCCGAGCGAGGCAATATCCGGTCAGTGATCAGCAAGTTTTGTAAAGCATCCCATTAAACGAAGTGAGACTTTGGCCCGCGTCTACTTGGAACGGATGTTCCATACAAACGAAAGGTCCAACATGAACAAAACTCTGGCAAGCCATCTGACGATGGTTCTGGGAACGGCCCTTGTTGTGCTGGCGCTCGGCACGGGTTCCTCTGCGGCCTATGAGCGTTACAACGACGGTTGCCAAACGTGCCACGGTGCCTTCACCGAAGGGACGTCCACCAAGACTCCGCCCACGGTGTTCCCCAACGACGACAAGCACGACATGCACAACAACAGCAGTTACATGGGCACCGACTGCAACCTCTGTCACTCAAACGGCGACCAAAAGAATCCATATATTGGATTTTCCGACGGCATTGCTGGAGTTCTGCCCGGCCTGGGCTGCAACGGGTGCCACAACGCCGCTGGCCTCCGTGCTCACCATGCAGCCAATGGGTTGACTACTACCTGTTTTGCCGCCGGCTGCCACGATCCGGCTGTCGCCCCGGCCGAAAACGTTCTGCCGGCCTACTACGGCTTCACCACCTATACCAAGGCCAACAACCCCTGCAATTCTGTTCTCCAGACCAACGCCAATGAGAACTGGTCCATCGGCGATTTTCTTGGCCTCGATAACGACGGGGATGATCTCTATGACCAGGCGGACTTCGATTGCGGTCCGCCCTACCGCCTGTTGAGCGCCTTGCGCGAAGGCAACAACATGAGGATCACCTGGGAGACTGTAGGCGGCCGCATCGACGTGGTTCAGGCCTCAACGCTCGTCAATGCCGGCTACGTCGATGTCAGTTTATCCATCACCAATACCGGTGTTGGATTCAAGGTGACCAATTTTGTTGAGATTAGCGGTGCCACCAACGGCACCCGGTTCTATCGCATCCGCAGCAAATCTTAGCCGGTCTTGCAAGCAACTTCGGTTGCAGCAACTTCGGTTGCCGACGAATAAATTGGGGTTACCTCTCTAAATTGCCGGAACCGACACCCTCTGGAGCGAGTTAAGATTGAGCGTGGCGGGACACGAAGCACTCGTCATCACATCAACCACCCCCACCCGTCTCACCCACCCCACCCTCACGCGGTTAAGCCAGCGCTTGCGCCGGGCGCAGCCGGGCCGTGACGGCGTGCACCGCGTCGCCCAGACCGCAGGTGCGGCAGGGGCGCGTCAGGCCCCTTCAGGCATTGGCCTGAAGGGCTGGGGGAAGGTTCGGAGGGGATCGAGGAGCCGGTTGCGGACCCGCATGTCAGGTGGTGTGTGAGCCGGGAGGTCAATCCTCCCGGCGACCCGATTGGGTGATCAAATCATGGGCTCGTTACCAGAATCTCTTTACAGGTGATGGTCGGTCCATCTGTCATGAAGCCGACGAAGCCGCCAGCGTAGGGAAGGCCCATAGCATAGGTCACAAGGTCATCGTTTACGAAGGCAAATGCGTTTCGCTGGTGAACAATCACCGTCAGTGTATACCACACTTCTGGAATAATGCGTGGCTTCTGTACGACGGACGCAAATTCGGCAACGGCCTGGAACTCATCATTGGTGAACGCATCCTGCGTAATCCTGTAGGTATTCCCGTCCTCCCCGGCTACCGTGAACCGCATGAAGTGGTTTGTATCCTGAGCATGGAAGATGAGTCCGAAGTCGTTGTTGGTCTCGGCGGTTTTGATCCTGGCTCGCAGGATGTAGTTCGTCCAGGAGGCCGACCCCGCCATGGAGCAGGCATCCCAAGTCGGCGTTGCCTCGGCTCCCGTATATGTGCCGGCGGCGACTGACCATTGCCCGCTGCGATGTATCCATCCTTGGTCGTCCCCATCGCTGAAGTCCTCGGACAGAAGGATGGTCTCATTAGTATTGGCGACGACACGGTAGAACATTGGCACGTCCACAGTCTTCGTGGTTCCGGCTGTTCCGGGAGCGGGCGCAGCAGCGACCACGAATCGTGCCATTGGCCTGTTAGCGCGGATGCCCACTGCACGCTGAAGACGGCGTTCGAGAGGCGGTTGGACCAAGTGAGCATGCCATTGCGCTGGAAATCAGTGATCACCAACTCCTGTGCATCGCCGGCAGCCGCGGAGGCCCAAACCAGCAGACTGACAAGTATCGCATTCTTCATTTTTGATTCTCTTTTGATTGGCGTCACCCAACCTGTTAGCAGTGTCTCTGAAAGGACGGCGGCAGGGGTGTGGGCAAGCAGAGTGATTCCGTCGCCGTCCTTTCCGATACACGGCCGTCGAACGAAGGCGCCTTCGCGGCGTTCCTCAGTCGCCCTGCGGATTCCATGTCATGGAGCATGTGCCTGGCCTGCACGCCTGGCAAGCGACAAGCACCCTTCTCACCCACCCCGCCGTCACACGGTTGAGCCAGCGCTTGCGCCGGGCGCAGCCGG
>CAVVUP010000032.1:0-251619 GCA_963751435.1 uncultured Verrucomicrobiae bacterium
GAGCGAGAAGCAGTTCCTGCTGCACTACAACTTCCGAACTTCTCCGTCGGCGAGACCGGACGCATCAGCGGGCCGGGCCGACGCGAAATCGGGCACGGCGCACTGGCCGAGCGCAGTGTTGAGCCGGTGCTGCCGTTGAAGGATTATCCCTACGCGATACGCGTCACCAGCGAGATCATGGAGTCCAATGGATCAAGTTCGATGGCCACGGTGTGCGGCGCCTCCCTGGCGCTGATGGATGCCGGGGTGCCGTTGCCGCGCCCGGTGGCCGGCATCAGCATCGGCCTCTGCACCACCTACGGCCATGATGGCAAGATCGCGAAGCACAAGCTTCTTACTGACATCATCGGCTGGCAAGACGCGTTCTGCGACATGGACTGCAAAATCGCGGGAACGGAGAAGGGCATTACCGGGTTCCAACTGGACCTAAACTGCAAGGGGATACCGCACGATCTGATGGAGCAGGCCGTGATGAAGGCCAGTCAGGCCCGCACGGAAATCCTGCGCCAAGATGGCCAAGACCCGCGACAAGCCGCGCGCTGAACTCAGCAAATACGCTCCGCGCATCGAAACGCTGAAGACAACCCCGAGAAGATCGGCGCGGTGATCGGGCCCGGCGGCAAGAACATCAAACGCCTGGTCGAGGAGTCCGGATGCGAAATCAACATCGAGGATGACGGCACGGTGAATATCTACTCCGTTTCCAACGAAGGCATGCAAATCGCCAAGGACGCCATCCTGGGCATGACCGCCAAGGCCGAGATCGGCAGGATCTACCGCGGCAAGGTGGTCACCATCAAGGAATTCGGCGCGTTCGTCGAGTTCCTGCCCGGCAAGGACGGCCTGGTGCATATCAGCGAACTGGCCAACTTCCGCGTCAAGAACACCGAGGATATCGTCAAGATGGGCGATGAAATCTGGGTGAAATGCCTCGGGGTGGACGAGAAAGGCCGGGTCCGCCTGTCCCGCAAGGCCGCCATGGCCGAACGCGATGCCGAAATGGGTGCAAAGGAAGAAGGCGTCCCGGAGGGGAAGGAAGAATAGGCGATTCCTGAAAGAAGTTTCCGCAGGGCGGTCCCGCTCGGGGCCGCCCTTGCCGCTTTGTATAGCGCGTCTCGAAACAGCCTTTCGGAAGACAATGATGCGTAGGCGGCTGACACCAGAATGCAACTGGGTGGAGGATTGGCGGGAGAACTTCGTGCCGGACTTGAGATGGAGGAAATACTGGCGGAGATCTTCGGGCGAGAGCAGGTCGGGGGACCGATCAAAGGTTCGCTCAGTGGCGGACGCAGCTCCAGTAAGCCTGTTGGGAGCGGGGTTGGAGGGGCAAGATCGATTTGGGCGGCGTTCACCCAGCCGAGACAGCCTCAATTAACTTGGACACGCTTGGTCTCTCACCGGGCCTTACATACTCATTCTATCTGTTCTTTGCCGAGCGTCATACCACCGAATCGAATTTTCGCATCGACACGTCGATTGGACTCCAGTCAAACCCGGTTCCTCCGACTGCTACTGTTGGCCGCTACATCGGCGTCTCAATAACCGGAAGCGTCGGCGGAGGCTACAAGATTGAGGCATCTACCGACCTGCAAAACTGGGCCGAAGTCGCTTCTATTGCCCTGCCCTCATCTCCTTATATTTGGTTTGACTCTGAATCGATAAGCATTCCACAAAGATTTTATAGAGTTTCCGCGATCAATACTTCTCCATGACAATTGGGCCTAACACGACTAGAGGCCTGTCGAGAACGCGGGGGACTCGGGCTGTCGAAAGCCCCGACCTCTCTGCCTTCCCGGGGTTGACCTCTGAACTCCGCGCACCGTCACCTCGACCCGCCTCGACTTGAACTTCAGCCCTTCAGGCTACGGCCAGCGATCAGGACGCGGCGCGATTCGCCCTGCCCTGGGAGGAGGTTCAGGCCCCGCGCCCCTGCCAAGGCTGCGGGGCCCAGGCCTCGGCGACTTGGTCCACGCGCTGACGGCCCGCCTGGGCCTGCCGCACTGCCCCGGCTGCGCCCGGCGCAAGCGCTGGCTCAACCGCGTCACGGCGGGGTGGGTGAGACGGGTGGCGGGGATGGTGGCAGCGGCCGCTTCCGTTACTGACCTGGGGGACGCACACAACGAAACCCGACGTCGCTGTACCTGATGGTCGGGTAGTCGTCGTGGCGGTCCGCTGTCCGGCAGTCGAACGCGTTGGCGCCCCAACCGCCGCCGCGAAGCACGCGGTACGAGCCTGATGTTGGGCCTTTGGGATCATTCGTAGGCGAACTCCCATAATAGGAACTCGAATACCAATCCCAGCACCACTCCAACACGTTCCCTGCCATGTCGTACAGGCCATAGCCATTCGGCGCAAAATATCCCACAGGACTGGTGTAGGGAAAACCGCCCGTCGCGAAGGTCGGATGGATAGCCGCGCGTCGGACTGGTGTCATAGCCGTAATCACTGGAACTGTAGTAGTTCGCCCGGCTGTGCTGAATGGTGTCACTATCGCTCCACGGAAACCGGTGCCCGCTGGCTCCCGCCCCGCGCCGCCTTCTCCCACTCCGCCTCCGTCGGCAACCGATACCCGTTGGCAGTCCAGTTCACGTAGAGGTTGGTCACCTGCCCGGTCTTGATAGACCGCTCGTCAGCCCCGCATCGGTGTAGTACACCGGCATCAGCCCCTCCTTCTCGTCCGCGCATTGCACCACTTCACAGCAGTCATACCAGTTGACCGTGTGCACCGGGTGGTTCGCCGCCTTGCCCGAACCGGCGTTGTCGAAGCTGTACCCATTGTCCGCCGTTCCACCCCTTCACCTCGTCCCACAACGCCTTCGTCACCTCATACCGGTCCATGTAAAACGCGCAGACATAGACCGTGTGCATGGGTAGTTCGTCACTGGACCCTTCTTGCCTCCAGCTGTCGCCCATCTGAAAGCTGCCGGCGGGGATCAGCGCCATGTTGGTCGGACAGAATTAGTCGGCTGGGGCATGGCGAGCATCCGGTAAAACATCGGCACACTGACCTGGATGGTGCCATTCGAATCCGCCGTCACCGCGGCCAACCCGTCCCACGTGTTGGTCCACGGCCCCGTCGCCGCCGGCGCCCATTCCACCGTTGCCACGCTCCCCGGTACCAGGTTGCTACAGACCAGCGCCCCGTTCCCAGTGAACGAAGTGATCACGGGCGCCTGCCCGTGGGCCATGCAGACAGCAGAGACAGTCGCAAGTAGAAGGCCGCGGCAGAGAATATTGGAGATGCGTGTTGTCATGGGTTGTTCCCCTTCCTTAAAGCTCACCGGATGCGTCAACGGCGTCACAACAGCAGGCTTAGAGATGCTCATACCGAATCCACCCCATGCCAGCAAGGCGAATAGGTCCGCCTCGGCCTGCCGCACTGCCCCGGCTGCGCCCGGCGCAAGCACTGGCTCAACCGCGTGACGCCGAGGTTGGGGGGATGGTGGGAGGTGGCTGGGGGCGCCGGGAAACAGATGGTCAGGAATCTGGCAGTTACCGTGTAGCTCAACCGGAACCCTTCTGGGATTGAAGCATCAATCAAATCTGCCTCAAGGCTTCTTGGGCAAGGTTTGCTAGGTGGCGAATACTTGCAGGGAGAAGTTGGACGGCGCAGAATTAAGGGAGACCGGCGAGACCAATGAACGACAACCACACCGCCACTTCAACCCAGGCCCAGTGTGGCCCGTCAGCCAGAAGGTCTAGCCCGATACGCACATGCGCAGGTGGCATGAGATTCTCGTGACAGTGGCAATCATCGGCGGACTCGCTGCCTACTGGATTGCTTCGGAGGTTAACTATGCACGCAGCATCTCGCCCAAGGGTGTTGCGACGGTGCGTGATTTCTTCGACCGGTTTGGCGAGCCGCAGCGCATTCGGATGGTCGAGCGCGACGGCAAGAGCTTCTATGAGTTCACTGGGCGGTTGCCCAGTTCGTGGTCGGCGGCAGTTCCATCCTCCGCTCCAGCGTATGTGTTCGACGAGCAGGGACAATTGGTAGCATGGTGTCGTGACCCGGGTGACGCTCCAAGCCACCGGCGCACTTGGCCTTTGCAGAGCACCAATCAGGTCGAGATTGGAGTTGTCAAAGAGAAGTTTGGAATATGATGACATGGGCCAACCAGATCACTGGACCGAACGCGGGCGGGCTGCGTCAGCTTCCAATTCGAACGCCACTGACCGCCCGCGTCGGTCAGTTCCGACGTTGAACTAAGCGGCCACATGAGCGATGAAATGAACGTCAAGAGCTTCCGACTGGCGCGGATGTCCCCGCTAATTCTCTCGCTGACGCTTCTTCTTCTGGTGCTGCCACCCGCATTCCTCGTCGGCGCGGTGTTCCGGGAGACAGTCACTCGCGATTCCGGCCGTGTTCCTAATTGCC
Organism: uncultured Verrucomicrobiae bacterium; assembly: GCA_963751435.1. Classification (GTDB taxonomy): domain Bacteria; phylum Verrucomicrobiota; class Verrucomicrobiia; order Limisphaerales; family DSYF01; genus JALOTU01. The sequence continues at coordinate 4,379 of CAVVUP010000032.1, forward strand.
CTGTACGCTTGGGTGTGGTTCCGGTTTCGGCCAAGCCAGTTGACCGTTCATGAGGGCGGGCTCCAGGTGATCTGGCCGCTCAAGTGCCGCAACATTCCCCGAGAGACCATCGCAAGTGTACGAGTTATCGACAGACGAGAGCTGAAAAGGGAGATCGGATGGGGTATGCGAGTCGGAGCCGGTGGACTTTGGGGTGCATTCGGCTGGCTCTGGACACAGCGGCGGGGGGTGATCCAGATGTATGTCACGCGTATGGATCGTTTCGTGTGGATCGAGCGCACCGACGGTAGGCCATGGCTAATCACGCCGGAGGAACCCGAGGAGTTTGTTCGTGCCCTGTCGTGTTAGTTAGGGATGGATATGAGCTTCCGAGGACATTTGTTCAACGCGCGGACGTCCAACAAGCCGACTGCAGGCAACGCCGGGATCGCGTCTCGGTTGACAAGCCAACGTCACTGGCCCGGCGTGCCTGAGCCAGGCCGGCGGCGTGGCGGTGGAAGTAGTGACCGAGGCTCTGGCGTCCAGCCCTCCGTTCGCCCCTACGCCCCTGACGGGGCTACGGGGCTCACTCCGGGCTGGACGCCGGAGCCTCGGGAGTGCGATGGTGAAACGCAGAGCAACGAAACAAGCAAACCAAGTCCCAGCGGAGCCTGAAAACCTAACTTAATTTCTGCGTTTCGTGGTCCAAACAATGGGGTCCACTTCTATGGTCAACCCCCGGCGGAACGGCCTACGGCCATCGCCTTTGTTTGTGCAATGGGCACCTCCTCCGCCGGCGTGCTGCCGATGATGTAAACATTCTTGTCCGCGTCGAACTTCCGGACGCGAAACGTTTCCTGACCCTGGCGCACGAAAATGGCATAGCCGCGCTTGAGCATGTCCGTGATCGTTTCCTTGGCCTTCTGAACTTCGTCAGGCTTGTTCGGATGGAAGCGCAGCTCAAAATCGCCATAGCCAGTGTTGAGCACGTCAATCCCCGGTAGTGTTTGGTCGGTGTTTTGCATGGTATCTATTTCAAATCCTCCGCGATGGTGGCGAACTGTTCCAACGCCGCCTCCAAGTCATCGGTGATTTCCTGGGCGATGATTTCCGGGGCGGGCAGGTTGGCGCTGTCTTCGAGGCTGTCGTCTTTCAGCCAGAAGATGTCCAGGTTCACCTTGTCGCGCTTGAGCAGTTCGTCGTAGGTGAAGCACTTGAACCGCTCGCCTTCGTTGCGCTTGTGGCGGTTCTTCGGGTTGTAACACGCCACGAAATCATCCAGGTCGCTGCGCTTGAGGGTGTTTTCCTTGAGCGTGAAATGCTTGTTGGTGCGGAGGTCGTAAATCCAGAGCTTGTCCGTCCACGGCTTTTCCTGCGCGGCTTTGCGGTCGAAGAACAGGACGTTCGCCTTCACGCCTTGCGCGTAGAAGATGCCGGTGGGCAGGCGCAGGAGGGTGTGCACGTCCGCCTGCTTGAGCAGTTCGCGCCGGATGGTCTCGCCCGCGCCGCCCTCGAACAGCACGTTGTCCGGCAACACCACCGCCGCGCGCCCGTGCTGCTTGAGGATGGTGAAGATGTGCTGGAGGAAATTGAGCTGCTTGTTGCTCGTGCTCGCCCAGAAATCGTCGCGATTGATGACCAGCGATTCCTTCGCCTGCTCGCCCGCCTCGTTCACGATGGTCACGCTGCTCTTTTTGCCGAACGGCGGATTGGCCAGCACGATGTCATATTCGCCGTGCTTCCCGGCCAGCGCATCTTTGGTCACCACCGGCAAATCATTTAGGGCCGTGACACTGTCACCCGAGTCGCTCACCTGATTCCGTGAAGCAGCAGGTTCATCGCGCAAAGGCGCGTGACGCTGTCCACCAGTTCGATGCCGAACAACGTCCCGTTCTTGAGCCGCTTCTTCTGCGCCTTGTCCAGGCCGGGAGTGCGCGCGATGTAATCATGCGCTGCCAGCAGGAAACCACCCGTGCCGCAAGCGGGGTCACAAATCGTATTGCCAGGTGCAGGTTGCACCGCATCCACTATCGCGGCGATGAGCGGGCGCGGCGTGAAGTATTGGCCCGCGCCGCCCTTCACGTCCTCGGCGTTCTTTTGCAGCAACCCCTCGTAAGCGTCGCCCTTCACGTCGGCGGACAGGCTGGACCACTGCTCTTTATCTATGAGGTCCACGATGAGCCGGCGGAGCTTGGCCGGGTCCTGGATCTTGTTCTGCGCCTTGCGGAAGATGACGCCCAGCATGCCCTTCTGTTTGCCGAGCGATTCGAGCACATGCCGGTAATGCGTCTCCAATTCGTCCCCGTCGCGCGCCAGGAGGCTGGGCCAGCCGAACTCCTTGGGCACGGCGCTGGGCTTGCTGAACGGCGGACGCGACTGCTCATCCGCCATTTTCAGGAACAGCAGAAACGTCAACTGCTCGACATAGTCGCCGTAGGAAAGACCGTCATCCCGGAGAATGTTGCAGTAGTTCCAAAGTTTTTGAACGAGTTGAGGTGCGGGGTTGGACATTGATGTTTATTCGTAACTAGTGCGAACCAAGTAGCCGGTCTGCGATGGACATTGCCAACCGCCACGTCCCTTATGGGGACGCAATACGTAATCGGCCTTGCTCCGTTTGAACTTTCTGCCGCAACTGGTGCATTTGATGATGTAAACCATGTGTGGCCCGCGAAACGAAGACACGGCACGAAATGGCCTTGCGGGCGTTGTTCTCGCCAACTGCGGGACGGAGAGATGGCCACCGCCTGTGATTTCAACGCGAAATGCCGGTCGAAACGGTTGGTTCGTAACCTTGATGGACTGGATGCGATCCAACCGATACGTCCGCGATTCGCGTGTTTGCACCTTGACCGCGCACAGCAAAACTTTACCAGCTTTCGTCCGACGGAATGCGTATGGCTCAATCCGCCGGACGGAATTGCCATAGCCCAAGTCCACACAAAGATGGTTGGCCGCCGCGAAGCGAAGCGATTCCACCGGCACGCCTTCGCCCCACGTCCATACTGTTGCGGGTGGCGTCCAAGAATCATCGGTTTCTTCACCTTGCTGGGGCGCAGATGCCAGTTCCTCACGCACCAAACGCCCTTCAAGCCAGTCGAACAGCGCCGGCAATTCCTCCCAGAAGTTTGCGAATGGCGGAAGCTCCTGCAACTGATGCGCCAGCATGTTTCCCCATTCATTTTCGAGATCGGCCCGATGTTCTGACGACTCCAGCGCTGCGAACGTAGGCACAGGCACGCCCTTCGACTCGCATTTCTCAATCAGCACCTGCCGAATTACATCGGGCTGGCTGCGCAGATCGTCACGGCGAAACAGGTTGATGATGTCGTAAAGGTCGCGCGGACGGCTTCGCTCGCCCATCGCGCGGATCCTCTCCGCAAACACTTCGTCGAAACTGTAACAGCGCACCGTGCCAGGAGTTGGCAGCCTGTCGGGATACGCATGTGAAATCTCTTGCAGCACCGTTGGGCGCACAACCTTCTCTGACGCGATGAGATCAAGTATAAGACTGGCAACTCCGGGAGTGTTACGCGGTCCACGAGCATAAACACGTCCTTGCGTGTAGTTGCCCGATTCATGTGTTTTGAACAATGGTGCGCGATCTGTGAACACGATGCCGGATTGCTGATGCACGCGTTCCAACACACGCTGAAGGATGGGCGACAACTCTTCGGCTCGAATCGGCCCGCCCGGCAGCACCGTGAAATCCAAATCTTCCGAAAACCGATACGTTTCCAGATAACACTTCTTCAAACTCGTGCCGCCCTTGAATGCCCACGATGTCGAAAGTGTATCATCCGCGCCGATGCCCCACAGCACCCAGCCGATGACGTAATCTTTCTCAACCACGTCCTCGCGCAGTCCCCACTCACGCACGCGCTCCTCGATGTCCAGCCGCGTAATCATTTTGCGTCGGTAGCGAGTTTCACGTTCACGCGCAGTCCCCAGCGTTTGAGGATTGGCCCGTTTGGTTTCGCACTTGGGTCAAGCAGGCTGACTCCCGTGCTCATCTGTTTGCCGCAGACTTCCGTGAGCTTGGCAGAACCGATGCCGAGCGTTTCGAGTAAATATCCCAGCCGCTTGAACACCGCACGATTTCCAATCTTGCCAGCGTAATCTCCAAGCTGGTCATCGTTTCTGGAAGTTCCCTCAAAATAATTTCGCAGCACGTCCGCGACGTGTCGCATCCCGCCGCCCAACGCTGGATCATCCAGCAAATCCACAATCGTTCGCATCGGGTCGGACACCTTGACCTGATTCTGTGCGCGCCAGACATCAACCAAACCAAACATCCGGGTCTTGGCGATCACCTTGACCCGAAACCGTGTGCCCTGAATTTCCTCCCGCCGATGCCGCACCCGGCGAGTGGTGAAGACAATCATCTCGCGGAAAATCTGTTCGGTCAGCCCCCAGTGCTCGCACGCCGTCCATCCGCCGAGATAACAAGGCGCAAAAGTTTTCGCCGCTACAACCCACGGATCTTCGCGCCACTGTTTGGGTGAAGTCGCTCCCAACGGAACAGTGGTGTAAGAATCACGCCGCACCCGGCTCAACCAGCCACGCGCCGCCAGATACGCCGCCAGCCGCCGCGCCCGTGTCGCGTCCAGCGACCAAACAGCCGCGGCCTCCGACACGGAAAACGGTCCTTTCAACCGCCGGTGCAGTGCTTCCAGCCGTTCACGATTGGCTACTGAAATGCCGTGGGCTTCAGCCATGATGGCACAGTATGCGTGTAGAAAGTTCCACTGGAAAGAACTATCTGCGTCAGTGGTATACCTAAAACCCTCAAACAAGCCCTCCGGTGAAGGCTTTTTGGAGGATGGACTGGCGGAGGCGGGTGGCGCGCTGGAGGTTGGCGGACACCACCGACTCCAACTCCTCCACCACGCTCAACCGCCGCTCCACTTCCGCCACGATCCGCGTCTGCTCGGCCAGCGGGGGAAGTGGGAATGGCACCCGATAGACCCAAGCGCTTGTTCGTTCGTGAAGTCGTTAAGAACGCCTGTCGCAGTCTGCAAGCCGAACGCCTCAAGCCTGCGCTGGCCGGGGTGGAGAAGAAGGCTGGAGCCCGATGCAATCACAAGTGCGGAGAGTTGCGGGCTTTGACCGAGCACTTCAAAGCCCTGCCGGAATACCGGGGCCGCGTGGAATCCTATCCGGTTTATTCGCTGGTGACCCTGATGCTCCTGGCGCTGTTGTGCGATGCTCCCCGCGGACAGAAGGATCTGACCAAGCTGGCCCGCCGGCTGACCCAACACCAACGCCGCGCTCTGGGGATTCGGCCCAGTCCCCAGGGCCGTTTTCCAGCCCCCAGTCAGTCGACGTTTTCCCGGTTGTTGTCGGGGCTGGATGCCCGGCGGCTCAACCAGGTCTTGCTGGAGATCCAGGCCCAAGTGCGTGGCCAGCCCCCGCCGGATGAATTGATCGCGGTCGATGGCAAGGAACCCCGCCACGGCCCCGGCGACGCCATCCTCAGTGCCGTCACGGTGCCCAGCCAGTTTTACCTCGGCAGCGCGTTGGTGGACACCAAGACCAATGAGATCCCCGTGGCGCGCGAACTCTTCGGCCAACTGGATCTAACGGGACGCTCGGTGGCTCTGGACGCGCTCCATACGCAGAATCAAACCGCGCGAGAGCTGGTGATGGAACACGGGGCGCATTATCTGCTGACCGTAAAGAACAACCAGCCCACCCTGCGCAAAAACATTGATCAAATCGTGCCCGTTCCGCTGACGGGTTTTTCCCCCTCGGGTCCCGACACCCACCCGGGCGCGCAGGGTCGAGAAGAACAAGGGGGTAAACGAGAGCCGCACCTTGGAGAGCTGCCCCGCCGCGGCTGAGGACATCGGATTCCCCTTTGCGGCTCAAGTGGCCCTGTTGACCCGGCAGCATGTCGGACGCAAAAACGAAACCGTAGGCCTCATCACCGATCTGGCGCCTGAGCAACTGCCCGCAGCGCAATGGCTCAAAGCCAACCGCATGGCTTGGGGAATCGAAAATGGGACGCATCAGCGCCTGGACGTCTCCCTCAATGAGGACCGGTGTCGGGTTCGCAGCACCAACGGGTTGTGGATCCTGGGCATGCTCCGACGGCTGGTCATCAGCCTGTTCACGCACTGGCGCGCACGCGATCGCAAGCCCCAGCACCAATCCGTCACCGATTTCCAGGCCGCCATGGGAGAAGATAATCTAGCCATGGCCATGGCCTTTGTTACCCGCCAACGTCCCAAACTGTGAAAACCCTTCATGCATACGCGCTGGGGGCGGCGGGCTCGTGGTATTTACGACTTCCAATTTTCAATTTCCGATTTGATTCTTCCCAGTGCTTCCGGCGCTCGGCGAGGATGCGGGTCAGGAGTTCCGCGCCGGTTTCGTAGCCCTTCTGACCTCTGCCTTCTGACTTCTGCAGTTCTGCCTCCGTGGGGACGAGTTGGCCTTCGCAGGCGGCTTTAAGGACGGCGGCGCGGTAGCGTTTGAGGTTGGCCTGCACCCGCCGCAACGCCGCCACCCCCGCCTCCAGCCGCGTGAATTGCTTCTCAATCTCCGCCACAATCCGCCGCTGCGTGCCCAAGGAAAAAGGAGGAAGGCAGAAGGAAGAAATCTGGTCGAAGTCCACGCGCGGGCGGTCGCCGGCGTTCAGGCTGTTGGCAAACGAAACAAAATCCGCCGCGTTCAGTCGGTAGCGCAAAAAGCCCCCGTCAACCGAATCATTGCCGGGCAACACGATGAACTCGGACGAACACAGGCCGTCGCGATCTGCGCGCCAAACCTTGTTCAGGTATGGCCGCAGGCGGGAGTAAAGCACGTCGCCTGAGTAAAACCGATTGGCTGTGCTGCGCATCTCAGTCGCCGGAACTGACCCGAGCAACTTGGTTGTTTGCGCCTCGACGTGTTCAAGTCCGATGTAAGACAAATCGGGATGCTCCGCCGGAATCGCCTTTTCACGACGCGGCTGGACGAGTTTACCCAAGGAATTCTCTTTCGCCCCTTCAGGGCTCGACGTGTTTGGGGGCGGGTTACCCAGGGCGGCGTCGCTGCGCTCCTTGCCCTGGGCTGGCTTCTTTCGCCCCTTTGGGGCTGCGTTGTCGGGGTTCGCACTCATGCCGCGAGCACCTCGTTGAGTTCATCGAGCAGCTTGGGCAGTTGCTCGCCGAAGAGTTGATGGGCTTTGCCCAAGTCCGCCGCGCTGGCTGAACGGCGCGTAATCGAAATCGTCCGGCTCGATGCTCAGGCTGGTGGCGATGTGGTCGCGGATGAGGTTGAGCCAGGCGAGTTGGTCGGCGTGAAAACTGTCACGCCGGCCTTGGCCTTGTCCATGAGCCATTCGTTGAAGCGCGTGGTGACGGATTCGGCGAAGGGTTCGAGCACGGGTTGTTGTTCCAGCGCGAAGCGGACGAGGGCGACGAGGTCGGCAAAGCGTCCGGCCTGCGAGCGGCCTTTGACCTTGCCGGGCTTGGCGGCGGCGAAGGCGTCCCAGAGATGGTCCTCGGTCCAGGCGGCGTGGTTGTCGCGGAGTTTCTTCTCCAGTTCCTTGAGCATCGGTTCGGTGAGGCGCTGTTTGTAGGGGCGGCAGTAGAGAAATTGGAGCGCGGTGATCTCGGCCTTGTGCTGCTCGATGTAGTCGCGGAACGAGGTGGCAGCTGGGCGCTGGTCTGCGTGCTGTTCTGCGCCGGGCCGGCGTAGATCAGCGTGTCGCTGGGAGATGATGTCGATGGTCTGCTCGGCGGCTTTGGCGATTTTCTTCAGCAGGTTGCGGAGGTCGGGATTGGCGGCGAGCGGGGCGAGGGCGGCTTTGACACGGAGGTCGCGGACCTCGCGAGTTCTTTGGCGTAGGCTCGACGTAGGAGTCGGCTCGGCGTACTGCGCGCCTTGCCCTGCCTTGGCTTGCGGCCAGGATCTCGTCGGGGTCAATGGCGGCCAGCATGCCTTTGGCAATCTGGGAGAGGGTCTGGCCTTTGGCGGTCTTCACGACTTCGGCTTCCACCTCGGCATCGAAGCGGCGTTCGAGGCGGATGAGGCGTCCGGCGAGCGATTCGACGGCGGCGACTTCGGTCGTGCCGAGCGCGGCGGCATCGAGGAGTTTGTCGAAGCTGACGGTGGGTTTCTTTTCCAGCGGGCGGGATTCGGTCTGCACCCGTTCGCACACGCCCACGGCATCCACGATGAGGTAGCGGGTCTTGCGTTTGATGCCGGGGTTGACCTGTTCCATCTCGGTGTCGGACACCACGCGCACGCCGCGGCCTTTCATCTGCTCGAAGAAGTTCTTCGACGCCACGCTGCGCATGAAGAAGACGATTTCCAGCGGCTTGATGTCCGTGCCGGTGGCGATCATGTCCACGGTGACGGCGATGCGCGGGTGGTAGCTGTTGCGGAAGGCGGCGATGAGGGCCTTGGGCGCTTCGCCGGTGGTCTTGTAGGTGATCTTTTTGCAGAAGTCGTTGCCCTTGCCGAAGACCTCGCGGCAGATGCGGACGATGTCGTCGGCGTGGGCGTCGTCCTTGGCGAAGATGAGGGTCTTGGGCAGGTCGGTGCGGCCGGGGAACATCTCGGTGAAGACGCGGTCGCGGAAGGTGGCGAGCACGGTGCGGATCTGGTCGGGCGCAACGACGTCGCGGTCGAGGTCGCCGGCATCGTAGGCGAGGACTTCGTCGAGCTGTTCCCAGCGGACCTTGCGGGTCTGGCGGTCGCGTTTGTCCACCCAGAAGCCGGCGTCCACCTTCGAGCCGCCCTGGGTGATGGCGGTGTTGATGCGGTATCTTCGCAGTAATTGACGCCCGAACGGCGAAACAGGATGAACCGTTGATTCATGATCGTGTCTTCCAGTGATGAATCGTGAACGCAGCCTTTCCCCCCGCGTTAGCCCGTCGTGGCCGAGTGGTCGTGAAGTACTGTCGAATGTTGGCCAGTGGTCGTGACCGGTCCCGCGCTACTGACAGTTTCACTGACAGTGGCCCGTCCTCGGTGGGTAACCTGTTGCTGCACAGGCAGCGAAAATGGCTCCAGAGGTAGGGCTCGAACCTACAACCACACGGTTAACAGCCGCGTGCTCTACCATTGAGCTACTCTGGAACCGAAAGGGCGTAAATCTTACTAGGGCCATCGGAAGCCCGTCAACTCGCATTTCGAGGGCATTTCGAGGGCACGGGGACGTGGCTAAAGGGAAGTTCCGGCCGGGTAGGGCCGCGCTGCGCGCGGCCCTGGGCGCCGACGCCGCGGTGCCCCACCCAAACGGACGTCACGTTCGAGAATCGGCCTAGAAGGAACACTGGACGCCCAGCGTGGCGAAGATGGCCTGGCCGAAATCCAGCTCGACACGGCGCCGATCAAAGGACTGGCCCGGCAGGACTGCCCCAGCCTCCATCACCCGCAGCGCCGGACGCGGCAACACCATTCCGTTCGACTTCAATACGGATGGCGTACAGAGGTCGTTGAACAGGGGGAACGTCCGCCGTGACGAACCGCGGACGCCGGACGGACCCGGTTCCGCGGTGGTTGGTAAGACCGCCAACAACCATCCCCAGCAACGATCATATCGTACAACTGCGTTCGCGGATCTTTGCCGGTCGGCTGCTTTGAGCTGCAATCCGCAACCGCCCAGCGCCCGATTGGCCCCCTCAGAAGCGCCCGCCGGCGTGGCCTTTGTCGCGGACATATACAATTGTGACCTGTTACGGGCCGGGGTTGGGGAAGGTCCACCCGCGTTCTTGATCTGGGGAGCGTTGGCGGATAGGTTTTGAGCTTCAACGCCTGTCGGCACGAGGGGCTTTACAAGCAGAACGCAAGACGCAACACGCACATGTCCTTCCTGAACGATCACTATCTGAAACTCAAAGCCGGTTACCTGTTCCCGGAGATCGGGCGCCGGGTCAAAGTCTTCACCGAGGCGAATCCCGAGGCGGCGCAGCGGTTGATCCGCTGTGGCATTGGCGACGTGACCGAGCCTCTGCCCGAGGCGGTCATTCGCGCCATGCACACAGCGGTGGACGAGATGGGGGTGCGCGAGACCTTCCACGGTTACGGCCCCGAGCAAGGTTACCCGTGGCTGCGGGCGGCGATCGCCCAGCATGACTATCGCAGCCGGGGCATGGACATCGCCGACGACGAGATCTTCGTCAGCGACGGATCCAAGTGCGATTCGGGCAACATCCTCGACATCTTCGGTCATCAGAACAAGATCGCGGTGAGCGATCCGGTGTATCCGGTGTATGTGGACACCAATGTGATGGCCGGCCACACGGGTCCGGCCAATGACCGGGGCGCCTACGGCAAGCTGGTGTATCTGCCCTGCACCCCGCGAAACGGTTTCATTCCCGCACCGCCCAAACGCCACGTCGATCTCATCTACCTCTGCTCGCCGAACAATCCCACCGGGGCCGCCGCCACGCGGGAGCAGTTGACGATCTGGGTGAATTACGCGCTGGAACACAAAGCCGTGATCCTGTTTGACGCCGCCTACGAGGCCTACATCACGGATCCGGCGCTGCCGCACTCGATTTATGAGATCCCCGGCGCGCGCGATTGTGCGATCGAGTTCCGCAGTTTTTCGAAGAACGGGGGGTTCACCGGCACCCGCTGCGCGTTCACGGTGGTGCCCAAGTCCCTCCTCGCCCAAACCAAGGACGGCGAGTTCCAACCACTGCATCCACTCTGGTCGCGGCGCATGACCACCAAGTTCAACGGTGTTTCCTACATCGTGCAGCGCGGCGCCGAGGCGCTCTATTCCGACGCAGGCCAGGCGCAGGTGCGCAGCCTCGTGGAGCATTACATGGGCAACGCCAAGGTGCTGCGCGAAGGCGTGCGGGCGGCCAAACTCAAGGTCTATGGTGGCGAGAATGCGCCCTACATCTGGGTGGACACCCCCAAGGGCGTCACCAGTTGGCAGGCGTTCGACCGCATCCTCAACGAGGCGAACGTGGTCATCACCCCCGGCAGTGGCTTTGGCGCCAAGGGCGAAGGCTATTTCCGCATCAGCGCCTTCAACAGCCGCCCCAACGCCGAGGAAGTCGCCCGTCGGTTGCAGGCGCTGAAGTGGTAACCGAGGCCACAGTCCTTGGCCTGCTGCTGGCCCGCTGGGCCGCGGAGCGCTGGCTCGCCCATTTGAACCGGCAGCACGTGCAGGCGCACGCGGACCGGATCCCGGAAGCGTTCGCAGAAGTCATGGATCCGCCGACCTATGCAAAGTCGGTCCGCTACACGCTCGCGCGAAATCGCTTTGCCCGGTTCGGCGATTCCTATGGGACGCTGATCCTGGTGGCGGTCCTCTTCAGCGGGGTGCTGCCTTGGGCCTTCGACTGGACCCGGGCACACGCGGGTGAATCGGCGTGGGCGATGGCCGCCTTCCTCGTGGTTGCGGGAATCGCGCTGGCGCTGCTCAACCTGCCGGTCGATTGGGTCGAGCAGTTCCGGCTGGAACACCGATTTGGATTCAACACCAGCACCCAGAAGACGTGGTGGTTGGACCGGCTCAAGGGTCTGTTGCTGGGCGTCGGACTGGGTTATCCCCTGCTGGGATTCATCCTGAAGATCGTCGAGTGGACCGGCGCGCTATGGTGGCTTTGGGCGTGGGGCGTCTTCATCGGCTTCCAACTGCTCATGACCGTGCTGGCCCCGGTGCTCATCCTGCCCTTGTTCAACAAGCTCACGCCTTTGCCCGAAGGGTCGCTGAAGGAGCGGCTCACCGCGCTGGCCCGGCGAACCCGCTTCAAGGCGCAGGGTATCCAGATCATGGACGGCAGCCGCCGGTCACGTCACAGCAACGCCTTCTTCACCGGCTTCGGGCGATTCCGCCGGATCGTGCTGTTTGACACGCTGATCGAGCAACTGGACGAGGCGGATTTGGAATCCGTCCTCGCCCATGAGATCGGGCACTACAAGCGCCACCACATCCACAAACGGCTCGCCTCTTCAGCCGTGGGCACGCTGGTGGGATTCTGTGCGATCGCCTGGCTGGCGCGGGAGGGCGGCTTTGTCCACGCGTTCGGCTTCCCCACAACGGGTGCCGGCTCTGGATTTACGCCGGGGGCCATTGCGCCCGTGCTGTTGCTCTTCGGTTTGCTGTCCGGCGTGATCACCTTCTGGGTGTCACCACTGTTCCATTGGGTGTCACGCCGGCATGAGTATGAGGCGGACGCCTTCGCGGTCGAGGCCACAAGAACCGCGGCGCCGCTGGTGCGGGCGTTGCGCAAGCTCAATGAAAAGAACCTGAGCAACCTGATCCCGCACCCGGCCTACAGCAGCTTCTACTACTCGCATCCCACGCTATTGGAACGCGAGGCAGCCCTCCGGGCTTGTTCGGCCCGATCTTCCACCCAGAGAACGGCTGCCGACTAGGCGGCAACAGAAAGCACGCAGTTGACGGTGCCGAACTCGTTCGCCAGCACTTCTGGACACTTGGGGTCGTTCTGCCACTGGCCGTCCACCAACAGGCGGTACTGATATTTGCCGGGCTTGAGTTCCACCGTGGCCTTCCAGACTCCCCCCTCGGCCTTGACCATGCGGATCGGTGCGGTTTCCCACTGGGTGAAATCGCCGGCCAGCAGCACGCTGCCGGCCTGAGGGGCTGAATAGCTGAAGGTGACCTTCTTGGTGTTGGACACCGGTGCGGCCACGACCCGTTCGGCTTTTGGCGCAGGGACAAAGGGCTTCGGCAGGGGGGCAGCCGCCTTTGGCAGGGAAACGGTCGGCTTCGGCACGGGTGTAGCCGTCTGCGGCAGGGGCGCAACAGGCTTCTGCACGGGTGCAGCCGCCTTCGGCAGGGAAACGGGCGGTTTCGGCACGGGTGCAACCAGCTTCGGCAGGGGCGCAACAGGCTTCTGCACGGGTGCAACCAGCTTCGGCAGGGCGGAAAAAGGTTTGGGCGCAGGGGTGGCGACCACGGGGGCGGCGTCAGCCGTTTTCACGACCGCTTTCTTTTTGGCTGCGGGCTTGAAAGCCGGGGCAGATTTGGTTGTGGACGTAATGTCTGGAGTCTTCTTGGTTGTGGATTTAATGGCCATTTTCAGGATCTCAGTTTCAATGATTCAGGTTCAGTTCAAAGTGAGAGACAGAAGTTCTGCTCCCTCCGGCCCGTCAGATTGGGGGAGGCTGGTTCGGGGTCAAGAGGGAACTTGAAGTATTGCGAGGGGGCGAAAATAACCACTGGCCAAGCAATGTCGGACCTGTTAATAAAGCACCCCCTTTGGGTTGCAACCCAAGGAGGAGTGCCAACTCGAATCCATTTTTGAATCATGTCACAACATCGCAGCCTGCGTGCAGCATCCACACTGGGAGGCAAACGGAACGTGCTCAAGCGCTTCGAGCGCATTGAGATCCTGAAGAAGACCGGGGATTTCAAGCAAGGGGACCGGATCACGGGCCTTCGCAAGACGAAACCGCCCGTCTAAACCCAAGCGCCGGACCTGTCCGTAGTCAGGCACCGGCACGCCCGTCCCGGTGGAGGGCGATTACGGTTGTGGTTCGATTGCAAAAGTTTCTGGCGGATGCCGGCGTGGCGTCGCGCCGGGCCGGCGAGGATCTTATCCTTGAAGGACGGGTTCATGTCAACGGTCGGGTGGTTCGAGTGCTGGGCACCCGGGTGAATCCGGAGCACGACACGGTCACGATTGACGGGAAACCCGCAAGGCCGCGACGCAGGCTCTACGTGGCCTTGAACAAGCCCCGGCGCTGTGTCTGCTCCAGAAAGGACGAAAAGGGTCGGAGCAGCGTCTATGACCTGATTCCGCGGGACTGGTCCAATCTGTTTACTGTAGGCCGGTTGGATTATGATTCTGAAGGTCTGATCTTCCTGACGAACGATGGAGAATTCAGCCTGCACCTGACACATCCCCGATACGGAATCCGCAAGAAGTACCTGGTGATGATTGATGGGCGGTTCGGCGAGGAAGGGGTGCACCAGCTTTGCCGGGGGGTCTTGGACGATGGGGAACGGTTGCGCGCGCTGACGGTTCGTGTGCATTATTCCGGTCCGGCGGGCAGTCTGGTCGAGCTGGAGCTGACCGAAGGCAAGAACCGGGAAGTGCGCCGGATGTTTGGAACGCTGGGATTGACGGTGAAACGGCTCCAGCGGATTCAGATCGGACGGATCAAGCTGGGTGAACTGCGGCCCGGCCGATGGCGGACATTGACAGACAGCGAGATTAAAACTCTACTCACAAAGATATGAAGACGACTTTTCTGGCGATCACGGTGGCTGCGCTGGGCGCGTTTTGGATTCCACAGGCAACCCGCGCCTCCTCGCCGCCGGCATTGGACCCGGCGGGCAACAGTCTTGAGTTGCAACCAGCCCGCACGGCTGCCTCCGCCGGATTGCAGCCCGGACCCGCAACGGTGACCGGGCGCAACGTGAACGTGCGCGCGAAAGCAACCACTGCCAGCGAGGTGATCCTCCAGATGCAGGACGGGGAGGTGGTGTTTGTAGAAGAAGTCATCCTCCGGACGGATGCGACCGGCAAGGATCCCGTCCGCTGGGCCAAGATTGCCTACCCCACCAACGCCACTGCCTGGGTGCATTCCAAGTTCGTTGATGGAACATCCGGCACGGTCAAAGCCAAGAAGCTCAATGTCCGCTCCGGGCCGGGGGAGAATCATGCCATCGTGGGCACGCTCCAGTCAGGCGACACCATCAAGCCCGTCGGCACCAAGGGCGACTGGATGCGAATCGAACCGCCCCAGGGAACGACCGGCTACGTTGCCGCCAAACTGCTCCATCAGGCGGCACCGCCAGCCGCGGAGGTCGCCAGTACGGTCAAGGAAACCGTCGAGACTCAGGTCGTGGAGGATCATCCCCAGGCGGCTGCGGGAACCGAGGCCACGATGCCGGAGATGGCTCCCGTGGAACCCGGGCCTGCGGGTGTCGAGGGCGCAACGGGCGTCACCGACAGCGAAGCGAAGCATGGCACGGATCTCGCGCCGCTGCCGGAAGTGGCACCGGTCCTGGAAACGATTCCGGAAGAGCCTCTGCCGCCACGTGTCGTGGACCGGGAGGGGATCGTGCGGTCCTTCACCAGCATCCAGGCTCCCAGCCACTACAAACTGGTCAGCCCGGACAATGGCAAGACGATCAACTACATTCATACAACCTCGACCAATCTCCCTTTGCATCGCTACGTCGGACTCCACGTCATCGTCACGGGCGAAGAATCCCTGGATTCCCGGTGGCCTAACATGCCGGTCCTGACGCTCAAGAGGATTGTGCTGGTCGAGTAATGCCGGCGCCCAACGTCATCGACGGACGCGCCATCGCGGCGAAGCTCCAAACGGAACTGATTCCTCGGATCACCCAACTGGCGACGAGGGGCATCGAGCCGGGCTTGGCGTTCATCCGCGTGGGTGAGGACCCCGCCTCCCGGGTCTATGTGGGGCGGAAGCAGAAAGCCTGCGAACTCTTGGGCATTCATTCCGAAACTCTGGTCCTGCCGGAAACGACTTCAGAAGCGGAGCTGCTGGCTCGAATCCACGAACTCAATGCCAACCCCCGATTGCACGGCATCCTGGTCCAAGCCCCGCTTCCAGTGCACCTCCGCCAGTCGGTGGTTTACTCCACCATCAGTCCATCCAAGGATGTGGATGGATTTCACCCCTTGAACATGGGCAGACTGCTTTTGGGCGATTCCACGGGATTCCGCCCTTGCACCCCTGCGGGGATCCTGGAACTGCTCGCCCGATCAGCCGTGAATACAGCAGGAGCGGACATCGTGATTCTGGGAAGGGGCAACATCGTGGGCAAACCCCTGGCCGCCCTGCTGTGTCAGAAGGACCGTCGTGCTAATGCGACGGTCACGATCTGCCATTCCGCCACGCGAGATCTCCAATCCCATTGCCGTCGTGCCGACATCCTGGTCGCAGCGATGGGGGTGGCGGAATTCGTGAGGGCGTCGATGGTGAAGCCCGGCGCGGTTGTCATTGATGTGGGAGTCAATCGTGTTTCGGACCCGTCAGCCAGGACTGGCTCGCGATTGGTGGGAGACGTGGCGTTTGACGAGGTGCAGCCCATCGCGGGGAAGATCACCCCCAACCCGGGTGGCGTCGGCCCCATGACCATTGCCATGCTGCTTTCCAACACTGTTCGCGCCGCCGAACAGTCCCACGCGCAGTCCGTTTAACCATTCAATCATCATGCAACCGTCAAGAATCCTTCCCGATCTCCAAAGTTCACTGGTTTGCGAAGACATCCGCCAGGAAACCTCCGGCAATTTCATCCTGATCGGCGTCGTCAACTTCTTGCGCGCGCCTCAATTCCCGGTCGTCGCACTCAAGCTCAATGTGTTCAACCGCTGGACTGCCGGGATCGGGCAGTTCACAGAAAGCGTGCGGCTGATCGCGCCGGACCAGACGACCGTGCTGCGCAAGGGAGAGGTGAAATTCGTCCTCAAAGATCCTTCCCTGCAGGCAACCAACGTGACGGTCTTCGGCCAGGTGGAGTTCAAGGGGCCCGGACATTACTTTGTCGAGGTGCTGGTCGATGACGTGATGAAGCTGCGCTACAGCATTCCGGTCCTTCACGCTCCTCCTCCACCGCAGGCGCAATCGCCCCGACCGCCGGCCGCCCCCGAGAACCCCGCAGCGAGTTGACCCGCGCGCGGGGCTTGCGGCTGCCCGCGTCCGCCGTCAGAGTTTGGAGAATGAAACTGGCCAAGGGCGGCTCCAGTCAGGCTTGGCAGCCATTGACTCCTCCGGGGGTGGCAGCCTTCGCGACCGCCTCCGGCGGTCGGTTGGCCCTGGTTCAGCTTTTGTTTGCAGTCCTGGCGGGGGTGGTCGTCACGAGTTTCCTGGTCTCGGCTTGGTTTCCCACCATCGCAGGGGCAACCCGGAACTTGCCGGAGGAGGGCTACATCCGGGGTGAAAGGCTGGTCTGGACCGGGGACCGCACCGCCGTGCTGGCAAACAGCCTCTGGCTGGCCATCACCGTCGACGTGCAGCAGGGCGAGGGTTACCGGTTGCCCAGCGACGTTCAGGTGGAATTCTCGGAGAACTCTGTTCGTTTTCTGTCACTGACAGGCTGCCTGGATGTCCGCTATCCCAGTGGTTGGATCATTGTTTTCAACAAGTCGGAACTGGGCGCATGGTGGAACGCGTGGGCGCCCTTTCTGGCCGCCGGGGCCGGCCTGCTTACAACCGTCGGGTGGCAACTCGTCTGGACCTGCCTGGGATGGATTTACGCGATTCCGGCAACAGCGATTTGTCGGTTCCTCGAACTGGATGTCTCCTGGCGGGCGGTGTGGAAAATCTGTGTGGCTGCCCAATTGCCCGGTGCCCTGTTGATGTCCTTCACTCTCCTGCTCTACAGCCTCCGAGCGGTGGATCTGGTCACGTGGCTTTTCGTGGTCGTCGCCCAGGCCCCGCTGAGCTGGGTCTACCTGACGCTGGCCGTCTTCTTTCTGCCGGGCAAGACTGCCGCCGGGACTCCTCGTTGCAATCCGTTCACCCCCCCCTGAGCGGGCTAACTGCCTCGTCGATCGCATCTGCCCCCGGCCTTTGTTACACCCTGCGCCCCTTTCCAGAGCCCGTGCAACCGCAACGCCGCTCCCAACCGCGTGTTCTGCTCAACTCGCCGCGGCCGGTTCGCAACGCCAGTGCCACTGCGGATCAAGGAGAATGCGCACTCCCCGCCTTTGGACGAACGGTCCTGGATACGGTTGGAGCGTGCGGGGCCAATTCGCACCGTTGCACCCCGCCCGAAGTTTGCATAGCCTCCCGACATGGCCTTGTGGCGGTTAGCATCGAACGTAGTGACCTGCGCGACCCTGATTGGGATTCTGGGGGGATGCACACCTTCATCCAACAGCCCGCTTGACGAGGAAAAGGAGCCGCATTTCGTTCAGGGCCGAAATCGAGAGCTTCGCTATGACTACTCGGGAGCCATCGAGTCCTACCATCGCGCACTCGAGGTCAACCCTCGATCCAGTGCCGCCCATTACCGGCTCGGCCTGCTCTACGAAAGCCAGGAACGCGATCCCGCCGCCGCCATCTTTCACTTTCAGCAGTTCCTTCGTCTGCGCCCGAGTTCGGAGCAGGACAACGTGATTCGCCAGCGCATCCTGGGATGCAAGCAGGAACTGGCCAAGGAAGTCTCCCTCGGACTGGTCAGCGGGGAGATGAAGAACCAATTGGATGAGCTGATCGCCAAGAACCAACGGCTTGCCGAAGAGAGTCAACGCCTGACCCAGGAGAACCAGCGGCTGCAGGATCTGCTGGCCCGGGCACAACCCACTCCGCCTGCGGGCAGTCCGGCGCCAGGCTCCACTCCTCCCCCCCGCTTGCCACAGTCCGATCCGGCACCCCATCCCCTCCTCCGTCCGGCTCAACCCACACGGTTCAGCGCGGGGAGACCTACTATTCCATCGCCAAACACTATGGCGTCACCACGGCGGCATTGCAGGCGGCCAACCCGGGTGTGAATCCCAACCGACTCAGTGTCGGGCAACGCTTGATTGTGCCGAGGCGCTGAGAAATCATGGGCTCCCGTCTGCTGCTTCTTGCGTTCGGACTCTTCTGGGGGACCATGACGCTGCTGCTTTGGCGCTCCGAGTATGGCCCCCGCCCGCAGATGGGCACTCCGGTGGATGCAAACATGGTCTGGCATCGCATCCTGACCTCCCTGGACTCTTCCTCGCTGGCCATCATCCATCGGGAAAAGCGAATCGGCTTCTGCCATCTGATCACCAGCGTCGCCGATAGTCTGAATCAGTCCAACCCCACCAATGCACCGGAGGGGATGGTGCGAAATGTCGGAAGCTACAAGCTGGACCTGAGTGGCAGCCTGGAAGAAGCCGGTACAGGTGCCCGCATTCGTTTCGATGGGGAAATGACCCTGTCACGCGATCAGGAATGGGAGGATTTTCGGATCCAAATCATCGCCCGCCCCCTCTTTCTGACCCTCACCTCCAGCCGAACCGAGGGGGTGATTCACCTGAAGATGGAAGGCCCGGAATTCAGGACAGAACGTGTGCTTCGTCTATCAGACCTGAACCAGCCGGAATCGATGTTGGCGCAGTTGTTCGGCCCAGCCGCCCCGCTGGCCTTGAATGCCCTGCCGTTCTCCTTGCCAGACAACCGGTTTCCGGCTTCCCGACAAGACCTGCAGTGGACGGCCACCACGGATCGATTGGCCATCGGCACCTCCGCCAGTCTGGTTTATCGGCTGCAATTGAAGCCCATGGAAGGATACTCAGTCGTCATTCTGGTCAGCCGAGCCGGTGAAATCTTACGCGTCGAGCTTCCGGAGTCCTTGACGCTCGTCAACGAGGCCATCACAGGGCTTTAGCACACATGATCGAGCTGATCCAGATCTCCAAGCGCTACGGAACGTTGGTGGCCGTCAATGATCTGTCGCTCCGCATCCCGCCGGGCGAATTCTTCGCGCTCCTGGGCCCTAACGCCGCCGGGAAAACGACGACACTCAAGATCTTGTGCGGGCTGATGTCTCCGGACACCGGCGTCGCGCGTATTTGTGGCTGCGACGTGCGGGCCGACCCCATCGGGGCCCGCCAGCCATTGGCCTTCGTACCGGACTTTCCGTTTCTCTACGACAAGCTCAGCCCGATCGAGTTCTTCCGGTTCACCGGGAAGGTCTTCCAGATGGCCCCGGAGGACATGACCCGCGCCATTCAAACGCTGGTCAAGCGTTTTCATCTGGAGGATCAATTGAACAAGACCATCGACTCCCTGTCACATGGCACCCGCCAGCGAGTCGCCCTGGCGGCCGCCCTCCTGCATGATCCCAAGGTGATCGTGATTGACGAACCCATGGTGGGCTTGGATCCCCAGCACGCCCGCGTGGTGAAGGATGTCCTCAAGGAACGCGCCCGCGCCGGAGCCGCTGTGCTGTTGTCCACCCATCAACTGTCCGTGGCCGAAGAAATGGCCGACCGCATCGGCATCATGCACCAGGGGCGATTGGTCGCTGTCGGCACCCGCCAGCAACTAGCGGAACGAAGCGGGCAGAGCGGCCCCCTCGAGTCCGCCTTCCTGGCACTCACACAGCCGGTCGGGTGATGGCGGCTGGCTTCCGAAGCCGAAATGAGCCCGAAAATAGACCCAAGATTTATTTGACACCCTCTTTGACCTCCCCGTAAATAACAGCAGCCTTGCTGAAGTCTGGAGTTGAGCCGTTCCAATGTAGGGAGTTATAAACGTCACATTATCGCCAACTATGAAAAAATTTGTCGCTTCTATCGGTGCAGCCGCAATTGGGTCGGCCGCGTTGCCCCTCGCTCAGGCCCAAACGGCCAGCCTTAGCCCGCAGGAAAGCACCAAACCCTGGAGCGTGGGCGTCGCGCTCCGCGGGTTCTATGACGACAACTACCTCTACGCCCCTCGCGACAGTGGGGATGTCCGGGATAGCTTCGGCATGAATATACGGCCGACCTTGGGTCTCAACGTGCCCTTGGAACAGACTTACCTCGGGTTGGACCTCACCTACAGCGGCGAGTGGTATGAGGACCGGTCCGACCAGGCATGGGATCACTCTTTTCTCGCCAATGCCATCCTGACCCACGCCTTCACGGAGCGTCTCAACCTCGAACTTCGGGACGGGTTTGTCTACTCGGACCGACCGGAACTGACCGACCCCACTCTTCCGGTGCCTTTCCGGACTGACGACACGGCCATCAACAATCGCGGTGATGCTCAGATAACGATCGGGTTAAGTCCCAGGCTGGGACTCCTGTTGGCTTACCAAAATCTTTTCTGGGACTATAAAGATGAAAATCCAGCCGCTCAGACCACGCCGCCAACCGGTGCCAGCTTGTCAGCGCTGCTGGATCGCATGGAACATCTGATTCCCATTAATCTCCGCCATCAAACCGGCCCGTCTACCGTTACTTTCATCGGCTATAGCTATGGGATGGTGGGTTATACCAGTGACGAATTCCTTTACAGCGGCGCCCCCTATGGGATCCCAAGTCCAAAGTCGGATTCTCGTGACTACCGCTCCCACTACGGCTATCTCGGTGTGGAGCACAATTTCACGCCTTTGATGAGTCTCGGAGTGCGGGGCGGCGCGCAATACAGCGACTTCTACAACTCGCTCAATGCCGAAACAACGATCACTCCCTATGGCGACGTGAGTCTCTCCTATCTCTACACCACCGGCAGCCAGGTCGAGGTGGGTTACACGCTGTCCCAAGCAGCCACGGATCAGGCCACGCCCGACGCCAACGGAACCCCCACACTCAACCGTCTGGTAAGCTCCGTCTATGCTCGCGTGGATCACCAGCTCCTGCCGCAACTCCACGCGGGACTCTTTGGACAGTGGCAGTACTCGGTTTACAACGGCGGTGCCTACGACGGTCAGAACGACAATCTCTACCTGCTGGGTGCTTCCCTGCGCTACACCTTCAATCAGTTCCTGTCGGCCGACCTGGGCTACACCTTTGACTATCTCGCTTCGGACCTCCAGAGCCGCGGCTACACGCGGAATCGTGTTTATATCGGCCTGACAGCCAGTTACTGATCCGTATTGAACCAAATTAGGGATTGAACGGGGGGGGGCCGGTGTGCAACACTGGCCTCCTCTTTTGTTTTATTGCTGATATGGAGTCGACGAATACCGCTGCCGTGCAACCGCAGGAGTCCCGCCTGCACTTCTTGGATTACTGGCGTATCATCCGCCTCCGCAAGACGGTGATCCTTGCCGTGTTCCTTCTGGTGGTCATCACAGCCACGCTGGTCACGTTCATCCTCCCGGAAGCCTTCGCCAGCACCGCCCGCATCAAGATCGAGCGGGAAGGGAGTGATATTCAGGAAATGAGTGGATTGCCCACCGTTTCCTCCTACGATCCGTATTTCATTCAAACCGAGTTCGAAGTCATTCAATCCGAGGTGATTCTGGACCGGGTCATCACGGCGCTGAACCTGAATGAGGAATGGGGCAAGCGGTACACCGGAGGTGAACCGCTCAAGACGCCGGAAACCCGGCGCATTCTGCTAGGACAGATCAATCTCAAACCGGTGCGCAACACCAGTCTCATCGAGATTCAGGTCTACAGCGAGAAACCCAAGGAAGCCGCCGACCTGGCCAACGCCCTCGCCAAGGCCTATCGGGATTGGCGCCTGGAGCAGAGCCGGGAACTCGCGCTGGGCGGCATCCGGGAACTCGAAAAGCAGTATGAAGAGATGGTCGCTCGGGTCAATGAAGCCCAAGGCGAGGTCGACCGACTGCGCGAGGAACTGCGTGTCGTGGATCCCTTCGCCATGGGAACAACGGCCGGCAGCAGCGTGGATGTTCAGGTCGTTCAGCAGATCCAGGGACAAATCATCCAACTCGAGGCCGAATATGTCCGTCGCAAAACAGAACTCGAAAAGCTACAGAAACTGGCACCCGCCGAATTGCGCGACGCCATCCAAACTGTGGCCGGGTCGGATCCGGAACTGTCGAACCTGATCAGCGACTGGAACCTGGCTGAGCAGCGCTTGCTCGCTTTGCAAAAGGA
This sequence comes from uncultured Verrucomicrobiae bacterium, assembly GCA_963751435.1. Classification (GTDB taxonomy): domain Bacteria; phylum Verrucomicrobiota; class Verrucomicrobiia; order Limisphaerales; family DSYF01; genus JALOTU01. The sequence goes on from CAVVUP010000032.1 coordinate 26,791, forward strand.
TTTCACACCCGAGAATCCAACCTACCAGAATGCCAAAAACATGGCAGATGACCTCCAGCGCCGGATCCAAGCCCGCATCTCCGGCATCCTGATCGGCATGGAAAACCTTGTGGCCTCCACCAAGGCCTCCATCGACAACCTCCAATCCCGGCTCGACCAGACCAAGGAGCAGGAAGCCCAGCGCGCCACCACCAGCCGCCCCTATTATCGCGCCAAGCAAAATCTCGAGACCATCATCCTCTTGCGAGACGTGTTGGAGCGGAAGATTTATCAGGAGAAAATCGATGTCAGCCTGCCCAAGACCGCCATGGTACAGGTCGTGGACTGGGCCGAAGCCAGCCTGCGCGCGGTGAAACCCAACAAGTTCCTGAATATCGCCCTCGGCGTGGTCGTTGGCCTGGTGGTGGGTGTCGGACTCGCCTTCTTCATCGAGTATCTGGATACCAGCGTCAAGACCATCGACGATGTCGAGCGTTCCCTTCAGTCGCCCGTGCTGGGAATCATCCCCCAGGACGTGGGCATCATGTTGGCCGAAGGTCCGGGCAGCGCCAATGCCGAGGCCTATCGGGTTCTCCGAACCAACCTGCTGTTTTCTCGCAAAGACGACCGCCTGAACACCGTGTGCGTGGTCAGCGCCGGCGCGGGCGAGGGCAAATCCACCACCCTCCTGAATCTGGCCACCATCTTTGCCCAGGCCGGCGACCGGGTGCTGGTGATCGATTCCGACCTCCGCCGCCCGACGTTGCATCGGATCATTGGCGTCTCCAACTCCACCGGCCTGACGAGCTACTTGCTCAAGCAAAACACGCTTGAAGAGGTCATCCAGACCACGAAACTGCCCACCCTGGACTTCATGCCCAGCGGCAAGCTGCCCAGCAGTTCGATGGGCATTCTCAGCTCCTCCCAGATGAAGGCCCTGATTGGTGAGGTCAAGCAGCGTTACGACTACGTGTTCCTCGACTCGCCTCCCATCATGGGCGTGAGCGACGCCTCCATCCTCGCCAGCGAGGTGGACTTGGCCCTGCAGGTCATCCAATACCGGCGCTACCCGCAGCCCATGAACGTCCGGGCCAAACAGATGATCGAGAAGGTGGGCGGCAACCTTGTGGGGATCGTGTTGAATAACATCAACGTCTCCCAGGCCGCCGGCTACTACAGCGACTACTATCAGAGTTACTACCACCGCCCGGAGGAAGCCGAGGAATCCCCTGTTCCGGAGGCGGAGGAAGCCCCAAGACCCGAAATCAAGTCCAAGTTCTGAGTGTTCTCTTTGCCTATGAGATTGAGCTTCAAGCGTCTGCGCCCCGCCCTCTCCGCCCTGGTCGCGCTGGCCGTCGTGGCAACGATCACCGGTTGCCAGACAACCAGTCCGGAACCTGGACCTGGCTTCCAAGATTACGATCCCGGCGCCTGGACCGCGCCCGGACAGACAAACGAACCCGCACCCGCTCAAGGCTCAACGATCCCGCCAACCAATGAGCCTGCGCAGATCCGAACGCCGGGGGCGGCTTCGGACGTGTTCCGGGTGGGAGACGTCGTGACGGTCACGTTCTCGGGCACCAGCGAACAGATTGCGCCACACCAGGAACGGATCAAGGAGGACGGCACCATCACCCTCTTCCTCATCAAATCCGTCAAGGCGGCGGGCAAGACGACGGGTGAATTGCAGCGGGAACTTCAGGACAAATATGATGACTACTACAAGACGCTGGTGGTTACGGTGGCCTCCTTCGATCGATTCTACTATGTGGGAGGCGAGGTCAAACGACCGGGCGCCCAGCCTTACCTGGGAGAAACCAGCGTCACCAAAGCCATCCAGGCCGCCGGAGATTTCACCGACTTCGCCAAGAAAAACAACGTGCAGGTGATCCGCGCCGATGGCACCAAGCTCAAGGTGAACTTCAACAAGTCCATCGATGATCCCAGCCTGGATCCCCCCATTTACCCCGGGGACAAGATCCACGTCCCCCGCCGCATCCTCTGGTGATGATCGAGTTCAGGTTCCTGGCAGGTTCTCAGGCGGGTGGACAATGGGCGGCCAGCCGCTTTCCTGTGCGGATCGGGCGCAATCCAGAATCTGACTTGGTCTTGCAAGATCCGGGCGTTTGGGAGGAACACGCCGAGATTGGCTATGATCCGAGCGCCGGATTCTATGTCACGCCGCTTTCCGAGGGAGCCGTGATTGTGAACGATCATCCGGTCGAGTCGGCCGTTCTGAAAAATGGAGACACGCTCACACTGGGCCGCGCCGTCGTCCAGTTCTGGCTCGCCCCAACTCAACAGCGATCGTTCCGCTTGATGGAATGCCTGCTCTGGCTGGCACTCGCTGGACTCTCTGTCGCCCAATGGCTGCTGATCCGCTGGCTGGACTGACTCTCCGGCTCAGTGACGGAAATGACGGCATCCGGTGAAGGCCATGGCCATGTTCCGCTCGTTGGCAGCAGCGATCACCTCGGCATCCCGCATGGATCCTCCCGGCTGAATCGCCGCCGTCGCCCCCGCATCCGCCGCGGCTTTGAGCCCGTCGGCAAATGGGAAAAACGCATCGCTGCACACCGCGCAGCCTTTCAGAGACAACCCCGCTTCACCCGCTTTCCACACCGCAATCCGGCTGGCGTCCACCCGGCTCATCTGCCCGGCCCCGACTCCCAACGTGCGGTCCGCAGCCGCATACACAATGGCATTGGACTTGACGTGCTTCACCACCCGCCATCCGAAGAGCATCGCCTTCAACTCCAATGCGTCCGGCTGCCGGGCCGTGACAATCTTGAGGTCGGAGGCCAGCGTCTTCCGGTCATCCGCCTGCTGGCAGAGAAACGAATCCGCTCCCACACTCCGCACCTGCCACGGTGAAGATCCGCCAACCGGCCTCCGTAGACGCATCAGGCGGAGATTCTTCTTACGGGCGAGGATCGAGAGGGCCTCCGGCGTAAACGCGGGCGCCACGATCACCTCACTGAAAATGCCTGCTATCGCCTCGGCACAATCCGCGTCGAGGGTACCGTTGGCCGCAATGATACCTCCAAACGGCGCCTGCTGATCGGTGGCAAAAGCCTTGTCCCAGGCCTCCTGCAGAGTCGAAGCCTGCCCCACTCCGCACGGATTCATGTGCTTTAGGATGGCAAGCGTCGGTTCATCCCCGTCAAACTCCGAAATCAACGCCTCCGCCGCCGTCAGATCCAGAATGTTGTTGTAAGAGAGTTCCTTGCCCTGCAACTGCTCGAAATAGCTGCGGAACTCCCCGTAAAGCCCGGCCTGCTGATGCGGATTCTCGCCGTAACGCAGGCTCTGCACCCGGGGCGCATGCACGCGAAGGTGGCAGGGCAGCACGGAATGCTCTTCTGCAAACTCGCGCTCGAGATGGTTCGCAATGGCCGCATCGTAGGCGGACGTTCGCGCAAACACCTTGGCGGCCAGTTGCCGACGAAGCTCGACGGTTGTTTGTCCTGTCTCCCGTATCTGCGCCGCCACCCGCTCGTAATCAGCGGGATCCACCACCACGGTCACACTGTCATGGTTCTTGGCGGCGCTTCGCAACATTGAGGGACCGCCAATGTCGATGTTTTCGATGGCCTCTTCCAGCGAGACATCGGGCCGCGCCACCGTCTGTTCAAAGGGATATAGGTTCACCACCACCAGGTCGATGGGGAGTATGTGATGCTCCCGAATCGCCGCTTCATGCGCAGCATTGCCGCGAACATGGAGAAGCCCGCCGTGAACCTTCGGATGCAGCGTCTTCACCCGACCGTCCAACATCTCCGGAAAACCGGTGTAATCGCTCAGGTCCACCACGGCCAGGCCTGCCTCTCGAAGCGCACGGGCCGTGCCCCCGGTGGAGATCAACTCGATGCCCGCCTCCGAAAGCACCCGGGCGAGTCCGACCAGACCGCACTTGTCCGATACCGACAGCAATGCACGTTGTATCTTTCCCATAGCCGCCCAGAAAGTCCGAAGGGGCCTCCGTCGAGTCAACAGGCAAATGTGTTGATCCTGCGCCTCCCCCACGTTCTTGCTCCGGGCGGTCGAAAGCCTCATCATCACAACCTGCGCAGGGGCGCGTGCCTGTCGCAGGATTACTGAATGCAAGCACCAACCATTGCAGAATGCGGACTGGCGGGAGGCGTCGCCATGGTCACGGGCGGAAGCCGGGGTATCGGACGTGCCATCGTCGAGATCCTGGCCACGGCGGGGATGGATGTGCTGTTCACGTACCGGGAGAACTCGGCGGCGGCGCAGGACGTCATCGCCGCCAATCCCGGGACCCAGATCACGGCCGCCCCGGTGGACTCGAGGGATCCGGCTGCTTGCACCGCACTGGCGGAGAACCTGTTCACCCGCACCGGTCGCATCGACCTCCTCGTCAACAACGCCGGCGTGATCCGGGACAACCTGCTGGGAATGCTCGATGATGCCGACATCCGCACGGTGATCGAGACCAACATCCTCGGCACCATGAACATGAGCCGGGCGGTCATTCCCCACATGCTGGCCCGGCGTCGGGGCAAAATCATCAACATCAGTTCGGTGTCCGGCGAGAAAGGCGGTCGCGGCCAGACCAACTATGCCGCGAGCAAGGGTGCCATCAACGCTTTCACGCGGTCCCTGGCTGTCGAACTGGCCTCCCGCAACATCACCGTCAATGCGGTCGCCCCCGGGGTCATTGAAACCGAGATGTCCCGTCCCGTTCGTGAGATGGCCGGGGATCTCCTGAAATCGAAGATCCTCCTCCGCCGCATCGGTCAACCCCTGGACATCGCCTACGCGGTCTGGTTTCTCGCGTCCCAATACGCCGACTACATCACCGGGCAAATCCTCCATGTGGACGGTGGCTTCAAAATGGAATGACAATTCCGGCCCCGCCCATTCTCCTCCGATTCCCGCCCCCGACAGGCCGTGGAGAAATTCCAACCGTGGAAAACGACCAGCGGCCATGAAGTCCGGCCTCGTCTTCAATATTCAGAAATACTCGATGCACGACGGGCCGGGCATCCGTACCACGGTCTTTCTCAAGGGCTGCCCCCTGTGCTGCTCGTGGTGTCATAACCCCGAGAGCATCTCGCCCCGGCGCGAAATCATCGTCGTTGAAAGCCGTTGCGTGGCCTGTGGCGAATGCCGCACGGCATGTTCCCTGGGGGAAAGCATGCCGGGCGACGGCCCCCTGCCGGCGCGAAACGACCAGTGCACCCAATGCGGTGCCTGCATCGAAGCGTGTCCCACCGGCGCCCGCCAGATGATCGGCCGCACCATGACCGTGGAGCAAGTTGTTGCAGAGCTGGCCAAGGACCGGATCTTTTACGAGGAATCCGGCGGGGGCGTGACGATTTCCGGCGGGGAACCGCTGCTGCAGCCCGCGTTCACCATCGCGTTGCTTGAATCCCTGCGCGCAGCCGAAATCCACACGGCGCTGGACACCACCGGCCAGGGCTGCACGCAGCATCTGATCTCGGCGGCTGCCGCTGGCCGATCTCGTTCTTTACGATCTGAAGGCGTTCGACGAAGCTCGCCACCGTCGGCTCACCGGCGTGTCCAACCGCGGCATTCTTGCCAACCTTCGCGCGCTGGACGAGGCGCATCGCAACATCTGGATTCGGCTGCCCATCGTGCCGGGCATCAATGACGACCTCGTCGAGTTGCGCCGCATTGCCGGGCTGGTGCGGACGCTGCGCGGTGTGACGCTGGTGAATCTGCTGCCCTTTCACCGCTCCGGGCTCCAAAAGTATGAACGCCTGGGCTGGAAGCACGAACTGGATGCCGTGCAGGCACCTTCGGCGGAGATCATGGAACGGGCGGCGGATGTTTTCCGCGAAGCGGGATTGCCGACCAAGATCGGCGGGTAACCGGGCGAATCCGGGCACTACCCTCGGACCGCCAGATTCATCCGCCAGCGGGCTGTGCAAGGCGGACGGGTTCGAGACTTGCGCAGAGCGCCCAGGCGTGCGGCGCCTGCAGCCGACTGATGCCGGCCTTCCGGGTGCAAGAAAGTCAGAAGTGTCCCGGGCAACTCATGGCTTCAGCTTGCAGTGGTCTTGCGCTGCCAACCGGCCTATACTGCCGCGATGAACGACCGCACCCGTCTTCTCCGCCAGCAGAGCCTGGACACGCCGCCCAGCCTTTCCGCCGAACGCGCCGTGTTGCTCACCGAGTTCTACCAGGCCAACGCCGGACGCTACTCCGTGCCGGTGATGCGCGCCAGGGCGTTCCTCCATCTCTGCCAGCACAAGACCCTCTACCTCGGCGACCAGGAACTCATCGTCGGCGAGCGCGGCCCGGCACCGAAGGTCGTGCCCACCTTCCCGGAACTGACCTGCCACAGCGTCGAGGACCTGGAGATCCTCAACTCGCGTCCGAAGACCTGGTATCGCGTGGATGAGGAGTGCCTCCGGCTGTATCGCGAGAACGGTCATCCCCTACTGGCGCGGGCGCTCGATGCGCGACCGGATCTTCGCCGAGCTGCCGCCGGAATGGCAGGACGCCTATGCCGCCGGCCTCTTCACCGAGTTCATGGAGCAGCGCGCGCCGGGCCACACCGTGCTCGACGACAAGATTTACCGGAAGGGGATGCTCGACTTCAAACGCGACATCGCCGACGCGCTGGCCAGGCTCGATTTCCTCAACGACCCGCAGGCGCTCGACAAACGCGAGGCGCTGAAGTCGTTCGACATCTCCTGCGACGCGGTGATCGTCTTCGCCGAACGGCACGCCGCGCTGGCGCGCGAACGGGCGGCGACAGGAGGCCGACCCGCAGCGCAAGGCCGAACTGGAGAAGATCGCCGACGGTGTGCGCGCACGTGCCGGCCCACGCGCCGCGCGATTTCCAGGAGGCGCTGCAGTACTACTGGTTCTGCCATCTGGCGGTGATCACCGAGCTGAACGGCTGGGACTCCTTCAACCCCGGCCACCTCGACCAGCACCTGCTGCCGTTCTACGAGCGCGGCCTGGCGGACGGCACGCTGACCCGGGAAAGCGCCCGCGAGCTGCTGGAGTGCTTCTTCATCAAGTTCAACAACCATCCCGCGCCGCCGAAGGTCGGGCGTCACCGCGGCCGAGAGCGGCACCTACACCGACTTCGCCAACATCAACATCGGCGGCCTGCTGCGCGACGGCTCGGACGGCTCGAACGAGGTGTCGCACCTCCTGCTCGACATCGTGGACGAGATGCACCTGCTCCAGCCGAGCACGAACATCCAGCTCTCGCGCAAGAGCCCGGATCATTTTCTCAAGCACGCCCTGCGCGTGGTCAGCAAGGGCTACGGGTTTCCCGAGCATCTTCAACGCGGACGCCGTGGTGCAGGAGCAGCTCCGCCAGGGCAAGACGCCTCGAGGACGCGCGGGCCGGCGGCTGCAGCGGCTGCGTCGAGGTGGGCGCCTTCGGCAAGGAGGCCTACATCCTCACCGGCTATTTCAACATGCCCAAGGTGTTCGAGACTCGCGCTGCACAACGGCGTGGACCCGATGACCGGCAAGCAGCTCGGCCCGCGCACCGGCGAGCCGGATTCGTTCCAGACCTTCGACGATCTTGTATGCCGCCTATCGCGACCCAGTTCCGGCATTTCCTCGAAATCAAGCTGCGCGGCAACCAGCTCATCGAGCGCATGTACGCCACGCAGATGCCCGCGCCGTTCCTGAGCGTGCTGACCGACGACTGCATCGCGCGCGGCTGCGACTACAACGCCGGCGGCGCGCGCTACAACAACACCTACGTCCAGTTCGTCGGCCTGGGCAGCCTCACCGACAGCCTGAGCGCGGTGAAGCAGATCTGTTTCGACAATGCCGGAACGGACGACGGACACGCTGCCCGCTCCGGCAGCTCGTTGGCATTCTCGACGGACGACTTCGCAGGATCAGGAACCCCTGCGCCAGCGGCTGCTCAACAAGACCCACAAGTACGGCAACGACGACGATTACGCCGACGAGATCATGGTGCGCATCTTCAACACCTGCTTCGAGGAACTCGACGGCCGGCCGGACACCAAGGGCGGCCGGTACCGCGTCGAGATGCTGCCCACCACCTGCCACGTCTATTTCGGCAGCGTGACCGGCGCCACGCCGGACGGACGGCCCGCGCGGCGTCCCTTGAGCGAAGGCATCAGCCCGGTGCAGGGCGCGGACCGCCACGGGCCCACCGCCGTCATCAAGAGCGCCGCCAAGATGGATCACCTCAAGGCCGGCGGCACGCTGCTGAACATGAAGTTCACGCCCGCGCTGGTCGCCACCGAGGACGGCGTGGACAAGTGGGCGCACCTGGTGCGCAGCTACTTCAAGATGGACGGCCACCACATCCAGTTCAACGTGGTGCGCGCCGACACGCTGCGCGAGGCCCAGGCCAGCCCCGAGGAACACCGCGACCTGATCGTCCGCGTGGCCGGCTACAGCGATTACTTCTGCGACCTCTCCAAGGAACTGCAGGAGGAAATCATCGAGCGCACCGAGCACAGGGGCTTTTGATCGCCACGACGACCTCGCGCGGTCTGCAATTCGCGCCATTCCAGCCGGGAAGCAACCGATGCGAAGGATGTGGTGCGGGAGAACGTGAGCTGAAGTCCAAAGTCCGAAGGGGTGGAGCAGGAGTCGGGGGGAAAGCCTTTCAGTCCAGATTGGCCGAATGGCCATGCAGAACCCGGTGACGGCGGCGTGGACTACTTGATCGTGTGGGATGTGGCGACAGTGAAGGCTCCCGAACTGACCGCCAACCTGAGACGAATCGTCGGACTGGACCAAGCCTGAAGCAATGCTGCGGTTCAATCGCGCGTGGGGATGGGGTAGGAAGGGAGAGGACGATGTTACCGGAAGCAGCGGGACGTGTCGCCATAGGGCGCGGGCGCCGGAAACTGATGCGCCCCGGTGCTTCTCCCAGCCCGACAGGATGAACAGGAAAGACAGGATTGGAACGGCCAATGGGGCCAGCCTGGAATCCTGCCAATCCTGTTCATCCTGTCATGCTTGCGTTCGTGTACGTTGCGCTGTGGCTGCCGGATTGCGCATCTTGTGGCACGAAGCAACTTGCACACACCCTGCGGGGCGACGGCAATGGTCACCGCTTCACCTGCCGCCTGGGGTTCGCAATTACTGGCTTGCCATGCGGATCCGCGGCGAGACGCTGGGCGTCGCCTACTTGCAGGCACTGGAGCACCCAGTCCCCAGGCGTTCGGCCCGCACACCAGCCGCCCGCGCCGGATCGCCGCGCCCACGCCGGGCGCAAGCCATCGTGATGAGCCGGCTGCGATTCGCCCGCGCTGGCCGCTTCTTGCAGCACATCATCCATCACGTGGAGACGTCCAGCCTTAGCGACTTGCGCAAGGTCGACCTCACGACGGCCGGCCGCGCCGTGCTCGCCCTGGAGCGGGAACAGGCCCGGCTGCATGAAACGCTGAAGCACCACCTGCCCCCCTCGATCGATGCGCGCCGTCGTTCGTGTCCGGAGTCACAGCCCGAACAGGTGGTGCATGGCCTGCTGGCGCGTCTCGATCTGGACTACGGGAAACCTATCACACTGAAACGCTGCGCGCGCGACCCGGGAATGAATGCGGCCTACATGTTCGACCTCTTCTCGCACGCGGTCGGGGTTCCTTTCAAGACCTACCTCACCGAGTTGCGGATCGAGAAGGCCAAGGGACTGATCGGTGATCCCGGTCAGAATCTTTCCCGGGTGGCCGGCGCCGTGGGTTACGCCACGGAAGACCGGTTCCGCATCGCGTTCCGGAAGGCCACCGGCCTTTCCCCCAAGCTCTGGCGCCAGACCATGCAGCTTGCCTCAGCCTGATTTTCAACGCCAAGACGCCAAGCGGCAAAGGCGCAAGGGCTGACACGGGGATTTGCTTCAGCCCAAACAACGATCCTGAACCGCTTATCTTCGCTCATCTCCGCTGATACGAACGGGTCTTGGCGCGATAGGACCGACAACAACTTTTGTCACGCTCGTTACCCTTCCTCTTGAATGAGCGCCAATCAGCGAGGATTAGCGGTTTGCACTTGGGAATTCAGGTTCAGGAGAAATCAGGTGATCCTCCGCGTCTTTGCACCTTGGCGCCTGGCGTTGACTCCCGCGGCCGTCTTTCTGCCCGTTTCGGGGTCAGAATCCAAACAAACGCGGGATATTCCAAACTTTCGAGGGGTAGACAGACTTCCCCGACGGCCTCATGATCGCATACGTCGTGCAAGGGTCCGGGGGACTGTGAGCCTCCGGAGGACATCGGATGGTCGGGCCGCCATCCGAAAAACGGATTTGCATCGGTTGCAATGAGCCACCAGATCGGACGGCAGTTGTGCCGAACTCAACTTCCACTCGGAAGTTTACTCCCGTCGCCCTTTCGTTAGTCGCCGGGCGCGACGCTCGTATCCTTGATGCGCGGTCGGAAAACCACGTGGCTGAAGTCCATTCCCGCGTATCCGGTTTTTCCTTCTGCATTCTTCCTTCTGCCTTTGCCCTCACACCGTGTAAGTGCTGCTGGCCACGCGTCCGCCGGTGCCGGTCCAGTGGATGTGGAAGAATTCGCCGCACGGTAGAGGGTGAGGGCCGAGGAGTTGAGTGGCAACGCGCCTGGTTTATGTTGGTGGCGTCTTTCGATAGATCGGCTTGGCAATAATGACCGCCAGCGCGCGTTTGGCCCGCGCTTCGAGATCAATCACCGTTCCGGCCTTGGCAAATTCCGTCGGCACGCAGCCCATGCCGATCGCGGGCGGCTCATCAGAGTTCCCGGAGAAGTTCGTCCACATCCACACCGGCGTCGCGCAAAGCTCCTTTCAACGTGTGGCGATCCACTTCGGCGTGAAACGGAAACACAATGCGTCGTCCGTCCGGGTGTTGCATTTTGACGTGACTGCCCTTGCGATGGATTTCCGCGAAACCGAGCCGTTGCAATGTCGTCAGGACTTCCCGGCCCGACAGCAACGGAAGTTTCATACCGTCAGTTCGACGATTTCGCGCTCTTTGTCCGCCTGTAATTCCGATGGCAACGGCTCCAGGTACAAGTCAATCGCTTCCCGAATGTTCTGCAAAGCCTCCTGCCGCGTCTTGCCCTGCGACCAGCAACTTTTCAGGGCCGGGCAACTGGCCACGAAATAACCGTCTTCGCCGCGTTCGATGATGACCTTCAGGGTCATGGCAGGAATCTCACGTGCATATCTTTTCATTGCAAGCACAAGCTGCATCAAATCTCCGCCACCCCAGTCCATTCCGACCCCGCATCAAGTCATTGTTCCACAGTGTTTGGCATCCTCATGCTTTCCGGAAAATCGGCTTGGGCACAGTGACGGCCAGAGCGCGCTTGCCGCGAATCTCGATTTCGATCGGCGCGTCCGGCTTCGTCAATTCCGGCAAGAAATGATCCATGCCCATACCGGTTGCGTACACTGGGGCATGGGAGCGCGGACCGCTTTGTCCGCGAGTTGGAGTTCAAGCTTCAGTTTGTCGCGGCCAGACAGATCCAAGCCCGCAAGCCAACGAAACGCGCGGACTCAGCGGTCCGTGCTCCTTTCGCCGCCTTTTCCGCGCCTTGCATCCGGTCAGTTCGTGGCCTACCCTTGCCCTGCCGTGAAACCGCCGTTCATCAACGTTGAGGAAAAGATCGACAAGGTCGTCGGCAGGCGAACCAAGACGCCTGATCCTTTGTCCATCGAGCACAGCCGGAAGGCCGATTCGATTGCCTGGCGCAAGGCCTTTGGCGGCTTTCGGGTGCCCCGCGGCGTCCACCGGTTTCACACCCACGAGGAGGCAGACGAGTGGTTATGGCGCATGATTGCCCGTCCACGCCCGAGTTAGAATCGCGCGAACCGACCGTCGAGGACTTGTGCGACTTGTGCCGCGAGTTGAACCAACGGGGCGCGCACTACGTTGTCATTGGCGGCTTCGCGATTCGCGCGGCGGGTTACAACCGCCGAACCATGGATGTGGATCTCATGGTTGCCGTGGACCGCGAGAATGAAGGCAAGGTCTTCGCCGCCCTCTCCACCCTGCCCGACAACGCTGTCCGTGAACTCCAACGCGGCGAGCTTCAACAATACAACGTCATCCGCGTGGCCGACGAGATCCTCGTGGACCTGATGCGCTCGGCGGGCGGCATAGAGTACGAAGAGGCCGCCCGGGACGTGGTCGTGCGCGAACTCAAGGGGGTGCCCATTCCGTTCGCCTCCCCGCGGTTGTTGTGGCGCATGAAGGCGGGGACGCATCGCGAAAAGGATGCGGCGGACCTCGTCTTCCTGCGCTACTGGTTTGAGGAACGGGGTGAGACCCCACCGCCACTCCAAGCTCCATCCAAGGCGCAGTCATCCACCTCGGCGTGAAACGGGACTTGGGCACCACACTGCTCTGGGCGCTCCTTTCCGCCGGCTGCTTCCACATCGCGCATCTGGCGCCCTGCGGTGGCTATGCCTTGATCGGATTTTTTATCGGCCTGCTCCACCTGACCCGGGTGAACAACGCGCGGCACGGCTTCCGCTGGGGCGTGGGACTGGGATGGCTGACCTACACGCCGCACCTGGCGTTCTTCTGGAGGGTGTTTGTGCCGGAAGGGACCGCGGGCGTATCCCGGGTGGTCGGATCGGTTGGCGTCTTCGCGCTCTGGATGGTGCTGCCCATCTGGCTCGGCTTGTTCCTGTCGCTGGCCACCTGGCTGCGCCGCTGGACCCGGCCAACGCTCTGGATTGCGCTCATCCCGGTCTGCTGGACGGGAATCGAGTATTTCCGCGGTGAACTGTATCCCCTCAAGTTCTCGTGGCTGAGTGCGGGCTACGCCTTCGCTGATGCGACCTGGATGATCCCGTTCAGCGCGGTGGGCATGTATGGAGCGGGCTTCGTGCTGATGCTGGTGGCAACGTTGACTCTCCGGGTCTCCGAAGGATCCCGGGTGGCTGCCGGCATCCTGCTCGCGGCTGCGCTCGGCGCGTCGATGTTCCTGGGAAGCATTCTGTCGACTCATGCACAACGCGGGAAACCGCCGGATGAAGTCGCTGTGGGCGGAGTGCAACTGGAGTTCCCGACGCACAAGGAAGTGGTAGGACACCTCGACCGCCTCCTCGTCGAATATCCGGAAACCGAACTGTGCGTGCTGAGCGAATACACGTTCGACGGTCCGGTGCCGGAGACCGTTCGCCAGTGGTGCCGCGACAACAAACGCCACTTGATTGCGGGCGGGAAGGATCCGCTGGGAGCCACGAACTTCTACAACACCGCGTTCGTAGTGGGGTCGCCGGAGGGTGACATTGTGTTCAAACAGGTCAAATCGGTGCCCATCCAGTTCTTCGCGGATGGTTTGCCTGCGTCGGAACAGCGGGTCTGGCAGTCACCCTGGGGCAACCTGGGGCTCTGCATTTGTTATGACCTCGGCTACACGCGAGTGACCGACACCCTGGTCCGGCAAGGGGCGCAGGCGATCATCGCCCCCACCATGGATGTGGCGGACTGGGGCGGTTACCAGCATCGACTCCACGCGCGCGTGGCGCCGATTCGCGCCGCCGAATACAGCATCCCCATATTCCGCCTCACCAGCTCCGGCATTTCCCAACACGTGCTGCCCTCCGGAACGATTGCCGCTGAACGTCCTTATCCCGGCCAGGGCGAAATCCTGGCGGGGGTGTTGGATCTCTCTGGGAATGCCGGTCGGCCCGCCGACCGCTGGTTTGCACCCGGGTGCGTTGCGGTCACGGGCTTGGTGGCGATTGTGGCAGCGCTGCGATCAATCCGGCGCTGGCTCGCAACGCGTCACACCCCAGAGCTGCAGCGGCTGCGCACGTGCGGGTAGCCTGCGAGTGGGTTGTAGGCGTGGGAGTGTTGTGGCTGCTGCGAGTCGCGGACTCGCGGTCCGAAGCCTCCCGCTGATGGCGTGAGGGGCCGCCGGGCGGACGCCATCTCCGCGCTCCGGCTTGTGCATTGACGGATCGTGAACTCCTTGTGACGCTGGCTCAGCATCACGCAAGCGCAGCCGAGCACACCATGAAAATCTCAAAGGCGGTGATCACCGCAGCCAACCCCAACCAACGCACCCTCCCGCTCCAGACGGTGGTGGACCGGGATGGCTGTCCCAAGGCGGCCCTGAATCTCATCCTGCAGGAAGCCCTGAGTGGGGGCGTGAGCGAGGTCGCCGTGGTCGTATGCCCCGGGGACCAGGAAGCCTACGCGATCGCGGCGGATGAGTTCCGGCGCCACGTTCAGTTCATCGAACAACCCGAGCCGCTGGGTTACGGACACGCAGTTCACTGCGCTGCCGACTTCACGGGCGCGGATCCGTTCCTTCTGCTGGTGGGAGATCATCTGTACGTGTCGCGGGGCAAACAGACCTGCGCCCACGCCCTTGTGGAGACAGCGTTGAGCCAGAATTGCTCAGTGTCTGCCGTCCAGGCCACGCACGAGAGCCAGTTGCCCTACTTCGGTGCCGTGGGCGGACAACTCTGCGGGAACGAGGCCGGGCTGTATGAGGTTTCCACGGTGCTGGAGAAACCGACCCCCACCCAGGCCGAACAGGAGCTGCTGGTGCCGGGGCTCCGCTTGGGCCACTACCTTTGTTTCTTCGGGATGCATGTCCTGAGTCCCCTGGTCATGCGCGTGCTGGCTGAGGAACTGAGCCGCACCGTCAAAGGGGGCCGGGTCTCGTTGTCCACGGCCCTGGCCCGACTGCCCGGGCACGAGCGTTACCTGGCCTGCGAACTGGCGGGACGCCGTTACGACATTGGTGTCCGCTACGGCCTGCTTCACGCGCAGATGGCCCTGGCGTTGAGCAGCAAGGACCGCGACCAGGTGCTGAGCATGCTGGTCCAACTCCTGGCGGATGCCCCGCGCTGAACGCCTGTCGCGCCATGAAAGATTTCACCGAGATCATTCTGTCCAAAGACCCCGCCGTCCGCGATCTGGGTCTCGAAACCCTGTGCGCGCCGGTGACCGCCCGTGACCTGTTACAGCAATGCGAGGGACTGGACCGGTTCCGGCGCACCAGCAGCAATCTCTACGAACAAGTGCGGGCGCTTTTTTTTCTCTACGCCATTCACCGGTTCCATCTCCCCGCCAAACTGGCTGCGCCCACCCGCCGGGCTCCCGGCCCGACCGCGTTGATCCCGTTCAAGGGTTATGAGCATCTGCTGGCCCGCCGGTTTCAGGAGGCCATCGATGTGTTTCTGAAGGCGCAACGCGAACACGGCGCCCAGGACGGGATCTCCAGCGCGCTGGCTGCCGCCTACCAGCGTCTGGGCTTCCAGACCCTGGCCGACCAGGTCCGGCGCAGCGTGCGTTCCGTGCGCGGCAACCAGTGGATGTTCCGCGTCGGACACCCGAACGACCAACCGCTGCGTATTCGACCCGAGCTGGTGGACCGCGATCGCGAGACGGGTTGCTTCCCCATCCTGCAGGAATGCACGCCGGTGCGCATGGATCTGACTCACTGCGGGTGGAGCGACATCTTCTTTCTGGGAATGGATTACCCGGAGGGGGCGAAGGTGTTGAACGTCTCGATTGACCTGGGCGTGCATGGACGTGATGCGCGGCCCCGTCCACCCGTGGAGGCTTATCTGCGGGTCATCGATGCGCCCGTGCTGCGTCTGGCCAGTGTGGACCTCGGATGCACGGCCGAGATCACGAACCTGGCGGAGGTCTTTGATTTCGCCCGGGACTACCTGGGCCTGCTGAAGGCGGCGGTGATTGCCAGTGGCATTGTGCCTCCGGGCATTGAGGGTTCCGGCCAGCGCCTGCCCGATCTCCTGGCCAACGTGGTTGGGATGGGGCGCGGCCTCGAATTGGTGAGCAACGTCAATCACATCCCCAAGGGTTCGCGATTGGCCGTCTCCACCAACCTGCTCGCCGCGTTGATCGGTGCCTGCATGCGGGCCACCGGTCAGACCCGGATGCTGACTGGCGCGTTGCAGGAAAGCGAACGCCGGATCGTGCTGGCCCGCGCGTTGCTCGGCGAGTGGCTCGGCGGCTCGGGCGGCGGCTGGCAGGATTCCGGCGGGGTGTGGCCGGGAATCAAACTCATCGAGGGCGCGGCGGCGGTGGCCGGGGATCCCGAGTTTGGCATCAGCCGGGGCCGGTTGATGCCCACGCACCACGTGTTTTCCGAGACCGAGATTCCTGCGGACGCGCGGCAGAAGCTTCAGGACTCCCTGGTGCTGGTGCACGGCGGCATGGCGCAAAATGTCGGCCCCATCCTGGAGATGGTGACCGAGAAATACCTGTTGCGATGCGGGGCGGAATGGACGGCGCGGCGCGAGATGATGAGCGTGCTTCACGAGATCCTGGCCTGCCTCCCGCAGGGGGACATCCGCGCCATCGGCCGGGCCACCACGCGCAACTTCCGCGATCCCATCCAGACCATCATTCCCTGGGCCACCAATCTGTTTACGGAAACGCTGATACAACAGGCCGGGCAGGCGTTTGGCGACGATTTCTGGGGATTCTGGATGCTGGGCGGAATGTCCGGCGGCGGCATGGGTTTCATGTTTGCCCCCGCGAAGAAGGCGGCGGCCCAGGAACGGCTGCAGCAGATCATGTCCACCACCCGGCGCGAACTGCGCGCGGCCCTGCCCTTTGCCATGGAACCGGTGGTGTACGACTTTGCCATCAACGAGCGAGGCACTTGGGCGCGGCTGCTGCAGGGCAGCGAGACGCTGATGCCCGCAGGCTACTACACGCTCACGGTGCCCTCGCTGCTGCGCCGGGATTGGCAGACGCTCTCCCCCATGCGCCGCGCGGAACTCGACCTGTTTGCCGCCGCCTGTCGCACGAAACCCGAGCTGGGCGGCGTGGTGCAGTCCCTGTTCGACGTCATGCTGCCCCGTATGCAATCCGATGGACAGGAGACGCGACCGCTGACGGAGTTGCTGACGGAACACGGTTTCGACCCGGCACAGCACGAGCAGATCCGCAACGACCTCAAGGCGGGACGCATTGGCATGGCGCAGAACCGGCTGCCGGCCAGCGCGGTGATCGAGGATGTCCGGGAAGGCGATGTGGTGAGGTTGTCTGAGCGGGAACGGGAGCTGCCGGCGCTGCGGGAGGCCGGTCTGCAGGCCCTGAGCCGGGGCGAGGTGGCGGTGGTCACCCTGGCCGCCGGTGCGGGCAGTCGCTGGACCCAGGGCGCCGGAACCGTCAAGGCCTTGCACCCGTTTTGCCGATTGTCTGGAGCGCATCGGACATTTATCGAGACCCATCTGGCCAAGAGTCGGCGGATCAGCCGACAAGCCGGCACGCCGATTCCGCATCTTTTCACCACCAGCTATCTCTCCCACACACCCACCGCCGAGTTCCTGGAGCGCCGTCGGAACTACGGCTACGAAGGCCCCGTGCTCTTGTCCCCGGGCCGGTCCATCGGCTTGCGGCTGGTGCCCATGACCCGCGATCTGCGGTTTGCCTGGGAGGAAATGCCCCAGCAACTCCTGGACGAACAGGCCCAGAAAGTCCGTGAGAGCCTCCACGCAGCCTTGATCAAATGGGCCCAAACGGCCGGGGAAGGCAGCGACTATACCGACAACGTCCCCCTGCAGTGCCTGCATCCGGTGGGGCACTGGTATGAGATCCCCAACCTGCTGCGCAACGGTGTCCTCGCCCGCCTGCTTCAGAACCGGCCACAACTCCAGCACCTGGTCCTGCACAACATTGACACGGTGGGCATGGACGTCGATCCCGCCTTGCTGGGATTGCATCTGAAGGGCGACGCGGCCCTGACCTTCGAGGTGATCACCCGGCGCCTGGAGGATCGCGGGGGAGGGCTGGCGCGGGTCGATGGACTGCTTCGACTGGTGGAAGGCTTGGCCATGCCGCGAGAAGAGGAGGAATTCAAGCTCACCTATTACAACACCAACACCTGCTGGATTCATCTGGACAAACTTCTTGGCGCTTTCGGCCTCGAACGTCGCGACCTGGACCAGCCAGAGAAGGTGACCACCGCCATCCGGACCCTCGCGGCCCGCATGCCGACCTACATTACCCTCAAGGACGTCAAGAAGCGCTGGGGCCACGGGCAGGAGGATATTTTCCCCGTCTGCCAGTTCGAGAAACTCTGGGTGGACATGACGCACCTGGCGGACCTGAAGACCCAGTATCTGGCCGTGCCCCGGCTGCGCGGGCAGCAGCTCAAGGACCCCGCGCAACTCGACGGCTGGCTGCGCGACGGCTCGGCGGGCTATGTCGAGGGACTGTGCGCGTTCGAGTGATTCGTTCAGCGCCCCTGAGGCCAGCGGTCTGAACCGGCGGTGCGATCGGTTGCGCGTGTTGCCGTGAAGCCTCCGGCCTCACCTCCAAGAACAAGAACAGCCGCAAACCCTCGACCGCCCCGTCCCAGCCTCGATACCCGCCGTGCACAGGCGGAATGCTGGACTCGTGCCACGCGTGCAGACCGGACACCCGGCGGGGGGATTCTAATTTGATGTCGCGTACGCGACACGAAATGCGACTGGATCTGAGGTAGGGCTTTCAAAGCTCGGGCGACTGTGGTTTGATGGCGGCTCGCGTCGAAGCCGGCGCTCACTGTTTACAAATCCATGACCACACTGCCCACTGTCCTGCTCAAACCCGGTGAAGCGGACCGCATCGTCGCCGGCCACCCTTGGATCTACCACGGCTCCGTTCTGCGCCTCAGCCAACCGGTCGGCGACGGCGACGTCGTCCAGGTCAAGGACCATCGCCAGCGTCTGCTGGGGACGGGATTCTACAACTCGAAATCCAAGATCGACGTGCGGGTGCTCGACCCCGAGCGGGTCGAGATCAACCAGGCCTTTTTCGAGGACCGCATCCGCGCCGCGCTCGCCTTGCGTCAGCGGCATCTGCCCGCCGCCACCTCGTTCCGCGTGGTCAACGCCGAGAGCGATTTCCTCAGCGGGCTGATCGTGGACAAATACGAGGACGTGCTTGTCGCTGCAGATTTCCTCGCTGGGCATGGACCGCGCAAAGGCACGATCGTGGCCGCGCTGCAAGCAGTGCTTTGACGCCGCGGGCCATCCTCGAGCGCAGCGACGTGGCGTCGCGCAAGTTCGAGGGGCTGGACGAGGCCAACGGCGTGCTGGCCGGCGAGCTCGCCGGACCGGTGACCATCAAACTGAACGGACTGGAGTTTGCAGTGGACCTGGTAGGCGGGCACAAGACGGGGCTGTATCTGGATCAACAGTCGAACTACCAGGCGGTGGCGCGGTTCGCCAAGGGCGCGCAGGTGCTGGATTGCTTCAGCTTTCTCGGCGGGTTCGGCCTGCACGCGGCCCGGGCGGGGGCGGCGCATGTCCACATGCTGGACCAAAGCGAGGATGCCGTGGCCGCCTCGCTGCGCAACGCCGAGGCCAACGGGCTGGCCGCGAACTGCACCTCCGAGGCAGTGAACGTCTTCGACTGGCTCAAGGCCCAGACCCGGACCGGTCCGAACGAGAAGACTGGTGCCCAAGTTCGATCTGATCGTGCTCGACCCGCCCTCGTTCACGCGCAACCGCGCCTCGGTGCCGGACGCGCTGCGCGGCTACAAGGAGATCCACCTGCGCGCGCTGAAGCTGCTCAAGCCCGGCGGCGTGCTGGCCACGTTCTGCTGCTCGCATCATGTCGACACGGCGCTGTTTCAGGACGTGATCCTGGCGGCGGCGTTCGACGCGCGCAAGGTGCTGCGACGGGTCGCCACCTACTCGCAGTCGCCGGACCATCCCGTCATCCCATCGATTCCGGAGACGGAATACCTGAAGGGGTTTGCGTTTGAGTTGGTGAGGTAGCCCGGGGTTCAGCGGTATTTCTGGTGCAGCTCGACCTGGCTGCGGGCCACCTTGCGGAAGCGGAGGTTCAGGAGCTCGACGCCCAGCGCGAAGGCCATGGCGAAGTAGACGTAGCCCTTGGGCACATGCACCTCGAACCCTTCGGCCAGCAGGGTGAAGCCGATCAACAGCAGGAAGCTCAGCGCAAGGATCTTCAACGTCGGGCGCTCATGGATGAAACCCGCGATGCGGCCGGCGAACAGCAACATGATCCCCACCGAGATCACCACCGCCGCGATCATCACCGCGACGTATTTGGCCATGCCGATGGCCGTGATCACCGAGTCCAGCGAGAACACGATGTCCAGCATCATGATCTGGACAATGACGGCCGCGAACGACGGCGCCACGCGGGCGGTGGCCTCGCCATCCTCGCCCTCGAGTTTCTCGTGAATCTCCTTCACCGACTTGTAGATCAGAAAGAGCCCGCCGCAGATCAGGATCAGATCCCGTCCGGACACATCCATCGGCGCCTGCATCAGGGGCAACTGCGGGATGCTGAACAACGCCCGCTTCAGCCCCATGACCCAGGTCAGTCCCAAGAGGAGCAGGATGCGCATGCCGAGCGCGGCCAGGAGGCCCGTTTGCCGCGCCTGGTGCTGCCGGTCGGGCGGCAGTTTCCCCGCGAGGATCGAGATGAAGATGATGTTGTCGATGCCGAGGACAATCTCGAGCAACGTCAGGGTGGCCAGTGAAATCCACACCTCCGGTTGGGTCAGCCATTGCATGGGCGGCAAAGGTAGGGACTCCCTTCGTGGACACAAACGGAAACTGGGTCAGGCTGGGTCAGGCCGTGAGGAGTTCGCGCTGCCAGTTCATGAGGTCTGGCGAGTGCTGGTCCCAATCCTGCGCCAGGCGCGCCAGGTCCGCCCGGCTGGCGATCACGGTGGGATCCAGCTTCAGTCGGTGCGCCTGTTTGTCGCGCCGGTTGGAGAGTTCCAGGAACCGCCGGCGCTCGGCTTCGCTGGGCCGGTGAAACTTGTGCCGGAAGGGCTGTGGCAGGTCCGCCCGGGCAACCTGCAATCCGCCTTGCACCGCCTCGGTTACCCCTTTGCGCCGCCGCTGGGACAGCCCGCGTGGCAGGAGGGGGTCGATCGCCTGCCCTTCCGTAGCCGACACCGACACTTCGAGCAACGTTTCGTGGGCCAGGACAAAGTATGGGGGGCGATTGGCTGCCGTGGCTTCCGCCTCGCGCCACTGCCATAACTCGCGCAGCACGGCGAGCGCGCGCGGCGGCAGCACGGCACTGCCCTTGATGCGCCAGACGCGGTCCGGATCGGAGTCTCTTTCCACCGCGCACTCCTGGATCAACCGGGCGCACCATTCCTGATGCCACGCCAGGCGGCCCCTAGCTTCGAGTTCGGCGCGCAACTTGTCGGCCAGCGGTTTGAGATGATGGGTGTCGTTGATCGCGTAGTGGCGCATCCGCTCCGTGAGCGGGCGGATGGCCCAGTTGGCACGCTGCGGCGCCTTATCGAGTTTGACGTCCAGGAGCGAATGCACGAGGTGCGCCAAGCCAAACTGGCTGAGCCCGATTAACCGCGCCGCCAACATGGTGTCAAAGACGGTCCGGGGAACGAACCGGTGATGCCGCTGCAGGAGTCGCAGGTCGTAATCGGCCGCATGAAAGATCACCTCGTGATGCTGCAAGGCGTCCAGCAGGGGGGCGATCTCCAGCCCGGCCAGCGGATCCACCAAGAAATCCCCTCCGGCGATGCTGATCTGGATCAGGCAGAGCTTTTCCGGATAAGCGTGCAGGCTGTCGGCTTCGGTATCCACTGCCACCCAGGCGGCGGCCCGCACCTTCGGAATCAACTTTTTCAGGTCGGGTTCGTTGTCAATCACGTTAAAGTGGTCGGATGGATAACGAAATCTGGCCGGCAAGGCGAACCGATTCTGCATATATTCCAAAGGCTTGCGCGGGGCATCACCAAGCCTTACACCATTGATGGTGAACCTGTTCCAACAGTTTGAGGCATCCGCCCGCGCCCAGGCCGGAAAAACAGCCATTTTCTGGGCTCAGGAGGAATTTCCGTACAGCCGCGTGCGGGGGGCCGCGGAGGTCCTGGCCGGACGGCTGCAGTCCCAATTCGGCGTCCAACCAGGCGACCGGGTGGCCTTGTGGATGAAGAATCGCCCCGAATTCGTGCCCTGCGTCTTCGCCATCCTACGTGCCGGGGGGGTGGTGGTGCCGGTCAACAACTTCCTCAAACCGGATGAGGTGATTTACATCCTGGCCGACAGCGGAGCGGAAGTCCTCATCACTGATTCTGAGCTGGCACAATCCGAAGAGGCCTTGCGCCCTGGCAACCCGGCTTTGAAAGTCGTCCGGGCAGACGACATTTTTGATTGCCCAGACATCCCGGTGGTTCCTGGCGTGGTCCCGGTCCGCAACGCCTCGGATCTGGCGGTCTTAATTTACACCTCGGGCACCACAGGCCGGCCGAAAGGCGCGATGCTTTCACACGGCAACCTGCTGCAGAATGTGGAGAGCTGCCGGTTGGTTCTCGAAGCGACGGAAGGCGACCGTATGGCGGTGCTGCTTCCACTGTTCCACAGTTACATGCTGACCGTGGGTCTGCTGATGCCGCTCCTGAGCGGCGGATCCATGGTCCTGGTCAAGTCGCTGAGCCCGATGAAGGCCCTGCTGGAGGAGTTGCTGAAGCGCCACCCGACGATCCTGCCGGGCATCCCCCAGCTTTATAGGAGCCTGGTGGCGTCCCCTGTCGAGGGTCCCTTGCCCATTCGGGTCTTCATCAGCGGGTCGGCACCGCTGCCTGTGCAGGTGCTTCGGGATTTTGAGGAGAGGTTTCACACACCCTTGCTCGAGGGCTATGGCTTGAGCGAAGCCAGCCCGGTGGTGAGCAAGAACCCGTTGCGGGGCGTGCGCAAGGCCGGCTCCATCGGCCTGCCCATCCCCAAGGTCGAGATGAGCGTGCAGGACGATCACGGGCGGCACCTTGAAGCGGGCGAGGTGGGCGAGATCTGCGTGCGCGGCGGCAACGTGATGCAGGGTTACTGGAATCAACCGGAGGAATCCGCAAAAGTCCTTCGGGAGGGCTGGCTCTTGACCGGCGACATCGGCTATCGGGACGCTGACGGCTATTACTACATCACCGACCGCAAGAAAGACATGCTCCTCGTCAACGGCAACAACGTGTATCCGCGCGAGATTGAGGAAGCCATCTACGAGTTCCCCGGGGTAAAGGAAGCGGCGGTCATTGGCGTGCCCGATGCCAAGCGCGGCGAGCGGCCCTTGGCCTATGTCGCGGCAACAGAAGGGGAAAGCCTCGATACCGTCCAACTGGCCCGCTTCCTTCGCAAGCGCCTGGCGGACTACAAGCAACCCAGGGAAATCCGCCTGGTCGAAGCCCTGCCACGGAACGCCACCGGCAAGATCCTGAAGATCCAACTGAGGAAACAGGTGGCCGGGTGAGGGGAAATGGAAGTCCGAGGTCCAAAATTCGACAGCCACCAAGCCCACAAAGGCATTGGGGTCCCACAGCACGAGCCAGTGAGCCGGACATCGACGGGCGCGTGAAGCGGTTGCGAGCCGAGGATACCTGACGCGCCTCCACACTGCAAAAGGGCGGAAGCCCCGAGTCTCCAAGCGGCATCGACCGCGCGAAGCGACGCGAGTCGGGGCGGGTTCGTGCGCCATCAGACGATTGGGGCCTTGCTCTTCGGGTATTTGGGCTCGAAAAAACGGCGCAGACTGGTCACGCTGATCCTTTCCTTTTGTCCATGAAGCACTTACGATGTTCCACGTGCCTCCAGAGGTGGAGATCCGAGTTGACGGGCAGCGCACTGGAGCCATAAGCTCACGCACACAACCGAGGCGCATGAAGCGCCCTGAAGGGATCCAACATGGCAGAAGGATATTGCGTCAAATGCAAGGCCAAGAAGGGGATTTCGGAAGCTGTTGAAGAAACCATGAAGAACGGCCGCAAGGCCATCAAGGGCAAGTGCCCTGATTGCGGCACCGTCATATTCAAGTTCCTGGGTGGCACCGCCATTTCCACATCCTCGCCATCCAACCCTTCGTCCAATTGACCGTTTATGTCCGATCAACTCTCCTACGTCATCATCACGCCCTATTCCCTGCTGAAATCCCGAACGGGGGGCATCATCAGCCGCCTGATCGCCCGAACCGGATTGGACTTGGTGGCGGCCCGCATGTTTTCACCCAGCGCGGCCCTCACACGGGAATATGCCGAATCGATCACGTCGGACGACGATCCCGAGCATCGTCGAATCCAGGAAATGATCCGGCAGTACGTGTTGGACCGGTTCGGCCCGGACGCCAAGACAGGGCGAGGCCGCCGGTTGATGATGCTGGTGTTTCGCGGCGAGGATGCCGTGCGCAAGACCTTCTCGGTGGTCGGCCACGTCAATCCGGGGCGCAGCGGCGGCGAAACCATCCGCGATACGTACGGGGACCTGATCATGCAGGATGACGGGACCGTGCGGCATTTTGAGCCTGCGGTCCTGGCCGCGCCGACACCGGCGGAGGCTGAGCAACGACTCAAATTGTGGGCGCGGTATTCCGATTCGGACGGGGGGGTCCTGGAAAACGTCAATGAGTTCCCACCGGGCCAGACCCCGCAGCGGACGCTGGTTTTGATCAAGCCGGAGAATTTCCGCTACGCCTCCGGTCGCCCCGGGCGGATGATCGACTTCTTTTCCAAGGCAGGCCTCTACATCGTGGCGATCAAGCTCCATCGCATGAGCGTGGAGCAGGCGTGCGAATTCTACGGTCCGGTGCGTGAGATTCTGCGAACGAAGCTCAAAGACATGGTGGCGGCGAAGGCCAGGGACGCGGTGGAGAAGGACTTCGGATTCAACCTGTCCCCGGAGGTGGTGGCGAAGCTGGGAGAAGTGCTCTGCCCGGCCTTCGGCGACAACCAGTTCGAAAGCATCGTGCGATTCATGTCCGGACGCACCCCCTCGGAATGTCCGGCGGCTGAGCGCGCCCAACCCGGGCTCGGAAAAGTGCTTTGCCATCGTTTACGAAGGGATCGAGGCGGTGCGCAAGATCCGGGACGTGCTGGGTCCGACCGACCCCTCCAAGGCCCCTCCGGGTTCGATCCGGCGCGAGTTCGGTTCCAGCGTGATGGTGAACGCCGCCCACGCCAGCGATTCGCCGGAGAACGCCCAACGCGAGATGGGCATCATCAAGATGGGTGACAACGACTTCAAACGCGTGATCGAATCCTTCTACGCGAAGGCGTAAGGCCGGAGCAACAGTCACAGCGGAGCCGCCACGGCCCACAGCTTTTCATCGCAAACCAGGGCGATTCAGCAGGCGGGCATCCGCTGCCGGAAAATCCTGCTCGTGCAATTGTGATCGCTGGACCCAGCGCACTTGGTGGCATCCCAACGCCCAAGGTTCACCCTCCCGGATGTCACACCGGAAGAATCGAATCCACACCGTCTTCTCCGGGTAAGTGTGAACCACACTTTCAATCAATTCCCCAACCTTGACGGTGACGCCCAGTTCCTCCTGGAGTTCCCGGACCAGGGCGGTTTCGAAGGTCTCCCCCTCCTCCCGTTTGCCGCCGGGAAATTCCCACAATCCACCCTGATGCGAATCCAGATAACGCTGGGCAATGAGGAGGCGGCCGTTGTGGAAGATCAAGCCCGCCGCCACTTCGATCGAAGGGCCGTCCGGAAGGCCGGGGGGCTGGGGGGCTGGGTCGAAGCCGGGAACCATGACTCCAATACTCCCTGACTCCGCGTCCGGCTTCACCGTCCGACGCTCTTGTAAATCCAGCCCTGCTGCTCCATTTCAGTGGGATCAAACAGGTTGCGGCCGTCGAAGAAGATGGGGTGCGACAATGCTTCGCGAGCCCGCTTCAAATCGAGCGACTTGAACTCATCCCACTCGGTCGCAACCACCAGGGCATCGCATCCATCCGCCACGGCATTCATGTCCTGGACGTATTCGACGTCCGGGAGAAACTCGCGCGCCTTGTCCATGGCCTTGGGATCGTGCACCCGCAGCGTGGCCCCTTCCCGGATCAATCGCTGGCACAAATCAATCGCCGGAGACATGCGAACGTCATCGGTGTTCTGCTTGAACGCGAGACCCAGGACACCGATTTTCTTCTCCTTCAGAACCCAGAGGGTGTCGGTGATCTTCTTGATGAATCGGTCCATCTGGGTCGGCGTTGATGCGCTGCACCTCCTTGAGCAGGCGGAAATCATAACCGACCTCCTCGGCAATCTTGATGAAGGCGCTGAGGTCCTTCGGAAAGCAACTGCCACCGAACCCGATGCCCGCGTTGAGGAAGCGACGTCCGATCCGCTCGTCCAGGCCCATGCCCGCGGCCACTTCCTGCACGTTGGCCCCGGTGACCTCGCACAGCACGGACACGGCGTTGATGTAGGAAATCTTGAGCGCCAGAAAGGAATTGGAAGCGTGCTTGATCAGTTCGGCCGAGTTGATGTCGGTGACAATGATCGGGGCCTTGAACGGAGCGTAGATCTCCTTCATCGCCGGCACCGGTCGTTGGGAACGCACCCCAATCACCACCCGATCCGGCTGCATCAGATCGTCCACAGCAAACCCTTCCCGCAGGAATTCCGGATTGCTGACCACGTCGAAATCCACCTTGGACTTGCAGTAGCGCTTGATGGTCTCGCCCACCTTCTCCCCGGTCCTCACCGGCACCGTGCTCTTGTCCACGATGATCTTGTAGGACTTCATCGCAGCGGCGATATCCCGAGCCACCTTCTCAATAAAACTCAGGTCCACCGAGCCGTCGGCCTGGGGCGGGGTCGGCACGGCAATGAAGACAACGTCCGAGTTCTCCACCCCCTCGGCGGTGCTGCTGGTGAAGCTCAAACGCCCGGACGCCACGTTCTTCCGCACCAACTCCTCCAACCCGGGCTCGTAAATGGGAATTCCCCCACCCTGGAGCAGCCTGACCTTGGCTTCGTTGTTGTCGACGCAAATGACGTCATGGCCAACTTCGGCAAAGCAGGTGCCGGTGACCAGACCCACGTAACCGGTTCCGATGATGGCCAGTCGCATGATCGATCTAAAGGGGGGCAGGGGAGGGGCTCAGGGCTGGTTGGTGACCGTAGCGGCCGGCAGGGACGACATCCCTTCCACCAGCGTCCTGGCGGCCGGGGGGGGCAGTTCGCGCAACCGCGCCTGGGCTTCAGCCGCCAGCGCGCTCCCCGGCACCCGCGCCAGTTCCTCAAACTGCGCACGGGCCAGGTCCGGGAGTCCCTGTTCCACGTAGAGACAGCCCAGGGCGTAACGGGCGGGATGGATCGTATTGTCCGCGCCCGGAGTCTCCGCCAGCGCTTTGTAATCCTGAACAGCAGCCTCGATCTGGCCTTGCGCCTCCTTGCAGGCGGCAATGCCCAGACGCGCCTTGGATGTCAACGGGGTCGCCGGCATTTCCGCCAGGAATTCCTCGAATCGGGTCTGCGCCTCCGGATACCGCCCCTCCGTGAACAGGGCACCGGCGGCCAGCAAAAGCGCCCGCGTGCCTGCGTCCGTCCCCACGTGTTCGGAGGCGAAACGCGCCAAAACGTCGCCCCCAGATCCCCCGGGCTTGACCAGCAGCAACGAAAGGGCTTCGGAGGCGCTCCGCTGCTTCTCTGCGCCCTGCCAGAGTATGAACGCCACTACGACCCCAACCCCGATCACCACCGAGGCCACTGTCGCCACCCGCCGCCAATTGTCCTCCAACCACGCCAGGAGACGAAGCCATTGTTCCGACTGCGAAATTTCTGCATCCATAGAGAAGGCTCAGTGTTCCAAACGAATGCCTCAAGGCAAGCCCGAACTCCGCCCGATCACAGGGCCGTCTGACCCTCCTCCCCCGTTCGAATCCGCATGAGCTTGTCCACGGGTAGAACCGCGATCTTGCCATCCCCATACTGGCCCGTATACGCCGTTTCGCGAATCAACTTCACCACGCTGTTCACCTGCTCATCGGCCACGTAAAGAATCAGCATGCGCTTGGGAACCAATCCCAGATGCTCCTCCACACCCCGGTAAACGTCGGAGTGACCCTGCTGCCGACCAAAGCCGACGGCATCCTGAACAATGAGCGCCAGCGCACTGTCATGGTTTAGGAAGTCGCTGTGGGCCAGAGCCCGCAGCAACTCATCCTGCTTGTCGGTCCGAATAATGGCTTCGATCTTTTTCATAACGCTAAATTCCTTTGACGCAAACGCCCGAGCCCACGATCGCCTCCGAGAGGCACAAGCCCGCCCAACAGTGGCTCGGGCGCAGCCAAGGAAACTTGATTTGCCGCCCGGACACAAGCCTTCGAGTTCGGGGGATGAGATCAGTGCACCCACCCGTTGCTGGAACCTCCACATGCACCGGCGTTGCGCTTTCGGGTCGCAGCCGTTCCAACAACTCCTGATTGCACCGGGGCGAGCGGGCGAGATCCACCGGTGAAGTGAGACTTGACTATACCGTCTGGACGGTATAGTCATCCGCCTGTGTCGGGTCGAACCAGTTCCAGAAACGCCATCCTGGCGGCCGCGGAAGCCGTGGTGCGGAGGCACGGCGCTGCGCATCTCACGCTCGATGCGGCGGCCAGCGAGGCGGGCGTCAGCAAGGGCGGCTTGCTCTACCATTTCCCGAGCAAGGAAGCGTTGCTTCAGGGGCTGATCGCCCAGCGGATCGAGCAGTGCGAGGAAGATCGCCGACGTGCGGAGGCGCGGTTTCCGGGGGACAAAGCCGCGCTGTTGAAGGCCATCGTGGAGTCGGGACTCAATGACGACGACCCCTCGCGGCAGATCAACGCGGCCGCGCTGGCGGCCGTCGCCAACGACCCGCAACTGTTGACCCCGATCAAGGATCACAACCGGAGACTCTTCAAGGAACTGTCGGCGTTCGAGGATTTCGACCGGGCGAGCGTGGTAGTGCTGGCGGTGCAGGGGCTGTGGCTCATGGAAACCCTTCAAGCCTCCCCCCTGACACCGCGTCAGCGAGCCTGCGTCATCAAGGAACTCCTGCGGTTGGCGGAATCCGCTTCCCCCCCTCCGACCTTCGTCCCATGAAGTTGACTGAATTCAGACTCTCCGGAGTGGGGAAAGCTCTTGCGATTTCGAGCGCGCGCATCGCGGTCACGATTGCCGAATCGTGCCTTGGGACCCTGAACCTGCGGGCGAAAGGAGCGCGGACAGCTTTGTCCTCGAGTTGTTTGCAGAAGGCTCGCGCGGACATGGCTTTCCGCGCTCCGGTGGGAGGTTCATGGCAAGCCTCCCTGTATCCAGAATCGCGCCTTGGAGCCCTGGTTGTCCTCGCCCTGGCATTGATGCTGGCGGGTTGCGCGGTGGGGCCCGACTACAAGCGCCCGACTGTCGAGACTCCCGGGGACTGGCGCTGGAAGGTGGCTGAACCCCGGGACCACGTGCCGCGCGGCCAGTGGTGGGCGGTGTTCCAGGAACCGCGACTGAACGAATTGCAGCAGATCGCCCGCACGAACAATTTTGATCTCAAGGCGGCTTTCTACCGATTCGAGCAAGCCCGGGCGAACGCCCGCATCCGTCGGTCGGAACTCTTTCCCACGCTCGACGGCAACGCGGACTGGGTCCGTTATCGCACTTCCGGAAGCGCCCCGAATCCGTTTCCCTCGTTCGACATCCCCAGCTTCACACAGGAGCAATGGACCACAGCACTGGACTTGAGTTACGAAGTCGACCTGTGGGGCCGGGTGCGGCGATCGTTCGAGTCGGCCCGCATGGAAGCCCTCAGCGCTGAGGCCGCCTATGAGTCGGTCCTGCTGGCCCTGCAATCGGACGTGGCGGCCGCTTACCTGGCCATCCAGGGTGCCGATCATGAACTGAAGATTCTGCGTGAGACCATTGGCGTCCGGCGCGAGGCATTGGAGGCCATCGAACAGCGGTTCAAGGCCGGCTTTGGAACGGAGTTCGAGGTGGAACGCACACGGGTGGAAGTGGCCACGGCGGAGGCAGGGTTACAGCGGGTCATGCGTCGGCGCGCCGAACTGATCAATACGCTGGCGGTCCTGTGCGGCTTGCCTCCCGCAGAATTCGAGGAACGGATTCCAGAGGCAACGGGCCCCTTGCCGGCCATCGCCCCGAATCTTCCGTCTGCGCTTCTGGAACGTCGACCTGATGTGGCGCGAGCCGAGCGGACCCTGGCGGCGCGCAACGCAGAGATCGGCGTGGCCCAAGCCGCCTTCTTCCCCGTGGTGCGTCTGACCGCCAGTGGAGGCTACCTGAGCGGGGAGGCCTCGGACCTGTTCCTGTGGGACAGCCGCACATGGTCGATTGGACCGAGTGTTTCCCTGCCGATCTTTGCCGGGGGGCGGAATCGGGCCAACCTCGAACGTTCCCGGGCGGCCTATGAGGAGGCGGTGGCGAGTTATCGCCAACAGATTCTGGAGGCGTTTCGCGAGGTGGAAGACAGTCTGTCCTCCATCCGCTTCCTCGAAGGTCAGGTGGGCGCCCTGCAGGAAGCCGCGCGTGCCGGACGCCGTTCCGCCCAGATCTCCTACGCCCGCTACACTGCAGGAGCGATCAATTTCATTGAAGTGGTGGACTCCGAAACCGTCCGGTTACAGGCCGAGCTGGCGGCGGTTCAAGGCGCCACCGAACAGCGTTTGGCCCTCGTGCGGCTGATCAAGGCCGTCGGCGGCGGATGGGAGGAACAGTCATGAAAACCAACCCTACCAATCGATCCTTGAAGGAGCCGGTTTGGGCGCTCCTGCCCCTGCTGCTCGCCGCAGCCGGGCCGGTCCTGGCCCTCACAGGATGCAACCGGGGCGGTGCCGACGGGCCCCCGCCCGAGGTGGCGATGCCGGTGTTCATCCAGACGCCCGCCCGCATGGCTGTGGAGGAGACCCTTTCCGCGGTCGGCACGGTCGAAGCCCGGGAAAGCGTTGATATTCAGCCGGAGGTCTCCGGGCTGATCGAGGACATCCAGTTTGAGGAAGGCGACCACGTCGTGAAGGGTCAGCGGCTTTTCTCCATGAACTCGCGCAGTGAGGCCGCAGTGGTGGCGCAGGCAAAGGCGGAACTACAACTGGCCAAGTCCAATCTTGAACGCGCCAAAACGCTCATCGGCACCAAGGCCATCTCGGAACAGGAATTGGATCAGTTGGAAAGCCTGGTGGCGGTGAAGTCCGCCATCCTCAACGCCGCCGAGCAGGCGCTTTCCGAACGCACCATCCAGGCGCCTTTCGACGGCCAACTGGGCCCTCGCAAGGTCAGTCCGGGCCAGTATGTCAACGCCGGCACCTCGCTGGTCACCCTGGTGGACGACTCGACTGTGAAGGTCCGGTTTCGAATCCCGGAACGCCAACGGGGACTGCTGCGGACCGGGCAGGCTGCCAGCCTGACGGTGGCCGCCTGGCCGGATCGCCGGTTCACCGGTGAAGTGGACCTGATCGATCCGGTGCTGGATCAGGCCACACGCACCGTGGAGATACGGCTGCTGGCCGCGAACCCGGACCAACGGCTGCAGGCGGGAATGTTCGCCCGGGTCGCAGTCGTGGTGGAGACACGACTGGATTCCCTGGTCATTCCCGAGGCGGCATTGGTGCCTTCCTTGAACACCTTCTCGGTCTACCGGGTCGAGGAGGGGCGCGCCAGGCTCAGCCCCGTCACCCTCGGGGTCCGCCTGCCCGGCACAGTGGAGGTGTTGTCCGGACTCACCACGAACAGTGAAATCGTGGCCAGCGGCATCCAGAAGATTGTCGATGGCATGAAAGTCGTCCAGGCCCCCGCAGGCACCAACGCGCTTTCCCAATCCCAATAGTCCCTCTCCCGCCTCCAGCTCATGTCGCTGCCCGAAATCTGCATCCGCCGGCCGATCTTCGCGATCATGCTGAACCTGCTGATCGTGCTGTTCGGCGTGGTCGGATTACTTGCGCCTGCCGGTGCGCGAACTGCCGGACGTGGATCCGCCCATCGTGACGATCACCACGGTTTATCGGGGCGCCAGCGCGGAGGTGATGGAAGCCGAAGTCACCGAACGCATCGAGCAGGAGGTCAACACCATCCCCGGCATCAAGACCCTCACCTCCATCTCGCGCGAGGAGGTCAGCCTCATCACCGTCCGATTCAACCTGGACCGCGACGTGGACATTGCGGCGCAGGATGTGCGCGACCGCATCGCCCGGGCGCGCGAGTTCCTGCCGGAAGACATCGAGGAGCCGATCGTGGCCAAGCAGGATGCCAACGCCCAGGAGGTGATGTGGATCGCGCTCTACAGCGACCGCTATTCCACCCTCGAGCTGACCGAGATCGCCGAGCGCCAGTTCAAGGACCGGCTCCAGACCATTCCGGGCGTGGGCGGCGTCAACCTCGGCGGCGAGAAGCGCCAGGCCATCCGCGTCCGGCTGGACGCCACGCTCATGGCGGCGCACCAGATCACCGCCGGGCGACCTGGTCCGCGGCCTTCCGCGACAACAGCATCGAACTGCCCTCCGGACGCCTCGAGAACCTCGACCGCGAAATCAGCGTCCGCACGCTGGGCAAGCTCAACCGGCCCGAGCAGTTCGAGGAGCTGGTCGTCGCCTGGCGCAATGACGCCCCGGTGCGGCTGCGCGAAATCGCCACGGTCGAGCTGGGCGTCGAGGAGGAGCGCACCGTGGCCCGCTACAACCGGCGTCCGGCCGTCGGCCTGGGCATCGTCAAGCAGTCCGAGGCCAACGCCGTGGAAGTGGCCGAGCGGGTCAAGGAGGAGGTCGCCCGGATCGCGCCCCGGCCTGCCGGCCGGCGTCAAGGTGCAGCATCGCCTACGATTCCTCGACCTTCGTCCGGCGCGCCGTCAACGAGGTGCGGCGAAACCATCTTCATCGCGTTCGCGCCTGGTGCTGCTGATCATGCTGGCCTTCCTGCGGAATTTCCGCTCCACGCTGATCCCGATGATCGCGGTGCCCGGTCTCGCTGATCGGCACCTTCCTCATCCTCAATGTCCTCGGCTACAGCATCAACATCCTGACCCTCCTGGCCATGGTGCTGGCGGTGGGCGTGGTGGTGGATGACGCCATCGTGGTGCTGGAAAACATCTTCCGCCACATCGAAGACGGCATGCCGCCCATCGAGGCGGCGCTTCGAGGGCGTGCGGGAAATCACCACGGCGGTCATCGCCATCACCATCACCCTGGTGGCCGTGTTCCTGCCCATCGCCTTCCAATCCGGCACCACGGGCATCCTGTTCCGCGAGTTCGCCGTGGCCACCGCCGGCTCGGTGATCATCTCCGCGTTCGTGGCCCTGACGCTGACCCCGACGCTGTGCGCCCGCATCCTGCGGCACGAGCCCGGAAACGCACGGCGTGGTCTATCGCGCGCTTGGAACGCTTCTTCACGGGCGTGGAACGGCGTTACTCGCCGTACCCTGGCCTGGGCGGTGCGCCACAAGGCCGTCGTGGTCCTGCTCGGCCTGCTCTCCCTGGGCCTGACCTACGGTTTCTACCGCGTCCTGCCCAAGGAATTCCTGCCCGACGAGGACAAGGGCTACGTGCTGATGCTGATGTTCGCGCCGGAGGGCGCCACCAGCGAGTACACGGACCGCTCCGTCCGGCAGGCGGAGCAGATCGCCGCGATCGTATCCCGAGACACGGAAGCCTGTTCTCGGCCGTGGCCCTGGCGCGGGGCGCCCCCGGCGAATCGGACTTCGGCATCATGTTCGTCCAGCTCAAGGACGGCGGAACGCCGCTCGGCCCTCGAACTGGCGCGGCCCGGCGCGCCGGCGTCGATGTTCATGCGGCTGATCAACGAGATCAAAGGCGCCCAGGCCATCGCCATCCTGCCCAAGGCCACGCGAGCATCGGGCGAACAGTTCCAGCTGGTCTTGCTCGGGCCGCGACCTCGAGCGAACTCGAAGACGCATCGGCAACCAGGTCCGCGCCGAACTGGCGCAGGCCGGGCATCCTCCCCCAGCCGCGGCTGAACCTGAACTTCCAGCAGCCCCAACTGACCCTGCGGCATGGACCGCGACCTGGCCTCCAGCCTGGGGGTCAGCGTGCGCGAAGCTTCCGAGGCGCTGCAGTTGCTCTGGGGCGGCCTCGACGTCGCCCGCTACAACGTCAAGGGCAAGGAATACAAGGTCATCGCCCAACTCGAACGCGAGGACCGGCTTGTCCCGGACAGCCTCGAAGACGTTTATCTGCGCACGGCCGGCGGCGAACTGGTCCCGGCTTCCAGCATGCTCATTCCCCAGGCAGCAGGGCTCGCCCAACGCCATCAACCGCTTCGCCCGCCAACGCGCCGTCACCGTCTCCGGCCAGGTCCAAGGCATGCCGCTCGGGCCGCGCCATCGAACGGACCGAGGCGCATGCTGGCCGACGCTCCTGCCGCCGGATGTCACCTATCGCTGGGCTGGCGAGGCCGACGAGATCAAGGAGGGCTCGACCGAATCCGGCGCGGGTGCTGCTGCTGGCGATGCTGGTCGATCTACATGGTGTTGGCCGCGCAATTCGAGAGCCTGCGTCATCCCTTTGTCATCATGCTGGCGCTGCCGCTGGCGTTGTTTGGCGCGCTCGGCGGCCTCTGGTTGTGCGGCTTCGTCAACAGCATCGCCCTGATCAAATCCTACGCGCCCGCTCGATCAATTGCCCGCGCTGGCTGGCCTGGCTGACCTCGCATCTTGCCGGAGATCCCGTCCATGACCCTGAACGTCTACAGCCTGATCGGGATCGTGCTGCTGCTGGGGCTGGTGACGAAGAACTCGATTCTGCTGGTCGAGTTTGCCAACCAGCGCATGGCTGCAGGGGCTGGACGCGACCGCGGCCATGCTCGAGGCCGGACGGATCCGGCTGCGCCCGATTCTGATGACCGCCTTGTCAACCATCATCGGCATCCTGCCGGTGGCCACTTGGATTGGGCGAGGCGGCCGGGGCGCGACGTCCGCTCGGCGTGGCCGTGGTGGCCGGCATGATCACCTCGACCTTCCTCACGCTGATCATCGTGCCCGTCGTTTACATCCTGATCTCCAAAAAACGCGATCCGAAGCAGTAAACCGCCCCCAAGACGGCGCCGGTCCAGCAGCGTCCGCATGGAGCATGCAACCTTTTGTTCCACCTGGAACAAAAGGTTGCATGCTCTGGATCCCCCGTGCGTGCCCGGTGAAGACCCCGGAGCGGCCTCAGTGATGATGTCCGCCTGGACCGTGTACATGGCCGTGGGCCACTTCCTCGGGCGTCGCGTCCCGCACATCACGGACCGTGACGTCGAAATTCAGGGTGGCCCCGGCCAGAGGATGGTTTCCATCCAGCGTCACCGAAGTCTCGGCGACCTGTGACACCGTAAAGATCTGAACTCCGCCGGGTGTTTGCGCCTGGAACTGCATGCCGGCCTTGATCTCCGAAGCTCCCTTGAGTTTGTCTCTGGACACCTCGACCCGTTTGGCTTCGTCGCGCACGCCGTAGCCTTTCTCCGGCGGTACGCTGACGGTGACCACATCGCCGGCGGCCTTGCCCTCGAGCGCCTCCTCGAGTCCGCACACGATATTGCCGTTCCCATGGAGGTAAGACAATGGATCTCCCCCCTCGGAACTGTCGATGCACTGACCATCGGTACCGGTCAGTTTGTAGTCGATGGAAACCACTTTGTTCTTCTGGATTTTCATGTGTTTCAGACCGCCTCGGGTGAGGAGCCGTGCTGGCACCGTAGAATCACAGGCCGCCGCGTGCAACCCGAAAGCCCGAAAGCCCGCGGGCATGAAAGGGCAGGCGCGTCAAAACCAATCGTAAGGACCCGATTCACGCAGGACCGGGCCGGGTGCGCCCGGCGTACACAAAAATGGCGCCCTAAACCTCAGGGCGCCGGGATCACGAAAAAGTCAGGACTAACCGAGGATCGCGTCCTTGGCGGCCTTGGCCACGCGGAACTTCACCACGCGCTTGGCGGGGATCTGGATGGTTTCACCCGTGGCCGGGTTGCGGCCCTGACGTGCCTTGCGGTTCACCAACACCAGCTTGCCGAGACCGGGAACCGTGAAGGAGTTCTTCGCCTGCTTGTAAGCCAGCGCGGCGAGTTCATCCAGGAACTGGACGGACTGCTTCTTGGTGATGCTGACCTTCTCCGCCAATGTTGTTGCGATCTGTGACTTGGACAGTGCTTTTGCCATAGTAGTTTTAGATTTGGTTTATCTTAAAGTCGTTAGACTCGGGGGCGGTTTAAGCGGGGGGAGTAGCCCGCGCAAGCAGAAAATGAAGATTTTCCAAGGTTTCTGCGAGGTTTCAAACCATCCAATCCGGACTCGCGTCGCATGCCGGCACCACATCGCCTGCACCGACGACAGGCTGAACTTCGAGAAAAGTGCTTTTCGACTCGACCGCCGGCCCTACCTTTGAAGCATGCAGTTACAGGTGGGAACGCGTTGGACCCTGAGGATCGAGGACCTGGCCTTCGGCGGTGAAGGCGTGGCCCGCCTGGAAGGATTCGTGGTGTTCGTCCCCTTCGTCATCCCCGGCGAGGAAGTCGAGGTGGAGTTGACCGACGTCAAGAAGCACTTCGCCCGCGCCAGGCTGCTCCGCATCAACTCCCCTTCGCCCGCGCGTGTGACGCCGGAATGCCCTTATTTCGCGGCCTGCGGCGGATGCCAGTACCAGCACATCGCCTATCCTGCGCAAGTGGACTTCAAGCGCAAACAGGTGGCCGATCTTTTCGAGCGTATCGGCGGTTTTGACACGTGCCTGGTGGAATCGGTCATCCCCTGCCCAGCGCCCTACGGATATCGAAACCGCATCCTCATCCGAAGTCAGTGGAACAAGCCGGAGCAAAAGCTGAACATCGGCTTCGTGCGCCACGACTGCGGGTTGGTGGAGGACATCGAGGAGTGCCGGATTGCCGAACCCGGCCTCAACGAACTGGTGCGCGAAGTGCGCAACCACCCGCCGCCGCGCGGCGGGATCAAGGTGGAACTGCGGCTGCCTGTCCCCGGCTGGGAGGTGGGCCCCGGGTCGTTCTTCCAAAACAATTTCCACCTGCTGCCCGGCATGGTGGATACGGTGCGATCCATGATCCGGGACGCACAGACCCGGCATCTGGTCGATGTCTACTGCGGCGTCGGATTCTTCGGCATTGAACTGGCCGGCGAGGTCGAGTCATTCGCGGGTGTGGAATACGACCGCCAGGCCATCCAGGCTGCCCGCCGCAACGCCCGATCCCACCAGGTGACCAACGGCGAGTTCATCGCCGGCACGGCGGAATCCGTTCTGCCGGAGCTTCTCCAGCGATTCCAAGCCGATCGCACCACCGCCCTGCTGGACCCCCCCCGCAAAGGGTGCCTCCCGGAAACCCTCGACACCCTGCGGGCGATCCTGCCCCGGCAGATCATCTATGTGTCTTGTCATCCGGCCACCATGGCGCGCGACCTCCAGCGGTTGTGTGAGGATCGCTACCGTCTGCGACGGGTGGTGCCCCTGGACATGTTTCCCCAGACCCAACACGTGGAGTGCATCGCGGACCTGCGCGCCGCGGATGCGGATTCGGCACCGGTTGCCCCTCCCGTCCCGTAGCGCAGCCATCCTGTCGGATGGTTCTCCGAGTTTAAGCCGGCTTCAGGCCGGCGCTCCTCCAGGTCCTGGACCGCGAGCGGTCCCCGCTCGCAGCGGCCTGAAGGCAAAAAGGCCCGCGACCATCCGAACGCGCCTTTCAGTCGTCCACTCGCTGCGGGTGGTGCCATCCACGCTCCCCCAATCCCATGCCGGCTCGAGGCCCTTGGCGGATCCGCGAGAAAGTCAGAGGCGGCGCTGGAGCCAACGAAGGCTTGCCAACCTGCGGCTCTGTCGGTCAACTGTAGCTACTGTTCATGTATGACCGGTGATCCTCCTGCACTGTTTCGTCGTTTTTCGACCACCACACTGCCTTGGGTCATTGCGGCCTGCGCGGTGGTGGTCTACGCCTTCACGCTGAACCCCTGGATTTCCTTCGGCAGCGTGCAACAGGTGGCGCGGCTCTCGGGATGGCTGTGGGAACCGGACTTGAGCGGTCCGCTCTATTTTCTGGTGACCCTTCCCCTGCGGGCTCTGCCAGAGTCGTGGATTCCAGCGGCCCTGAACCTGTTCAGTGGGCTCTGTGCGGCGGCCAGCCTCGGACTGCTGGCGCGCAGCGTGGCCATTCTGCCCCACAACCGGACCCACGAGCAGCGGGTTCGATGCGGGGCCGACGGAGAGCCCCTGTCTTTGCCGTCCGCCTGGCTGCCTCCGGCCCTGGCCGCCGCGGTTTGCGGCCTCCAACTGACCTTTTGGGAGAATGCCACGGCAGGCACTCGCGAGATGCTGGACCTCCTGGTGTTTGCCTACGTCATCCGCTGTCTTCTGGAATTCCGTCTGGATGGGCGCTCGGGCTGGCTTTGGCAAACCGCCGTGCTGGTGGGGGCCGGCATGGCGAACAACTATGCCATGGTCGGTTTTTTCCCCCTCTACCTGGTGGCATTGGTCTGGTTGAAAGGGGTCAGGTTTTTCGAGGGCCGGTTCCTGGGTCGGATGCTCTTCCTGGGATTCTTGGGCGCCTCGCTCTACCTGCTGATGCCGACGTTGCAAAGCCAGAACGCGGAGGTGCCGGTCGGCTTTTGGCAATCGCTCAAATACACCCTGGCCAGCCAGAAGAGCGTGATCTTCGGATTCCCCAAGAAGACGCTGCTGCTGCTGAGCCTGACCTCCTTGGTGCCGGCCCTCCTCATCTCCATCCGCTGGACCCAGTCGTTCGGCGATCTGAGTCCGCAGGGCGCGCGGTTCAGCACCTTCATCATGCACATTGTGCATGCGGTGTTCCTGGTCACCTGCACGTGGGTCGCTTTCGACCCGCCCGTCAGCCCGCGCAACGCCGGCCTGGGACTGCCGTTCCTGACTTTCTACTACTTGGGCGCCATCGCCGTCGGTTACTTCGCCGGCTATTTCCTGGTGATTTTCGGAGAACAGCCCATAGCGGCAGAATACACCTACGGACGCAGCAGGCCTTCGCCGATGCGGACGGTGATTGTTGTCGCGGTTTGGATCCTGGCGGGGACTGCGGTGGTGGGTCTGACGCTGCGCAGCCTGCCGCAGATTCGATTGACCAACAGCTCGATGCTGCGCGACTACGCAACCTTGATCGCCGACCAGATTCCCGAGGGCGACACGGTGGTGTTGAGCGACGATCCGGCGCGCGAGTTCGTCTTGCAATCCGCCCTGCTCAGTCGTGGAGATCGGCCGGATGCAATCCTGTTGGGGACCGGCTCACTGGTCTGGCCGCAGTATCATCGGATGATGGCCGAGCGGCATCCAGACCGCTGGCCGGTGGATCCGCCCACCAACCTCCAGGCGCGGGTGCTCGACCAGAGCCTGGTCAACCTGATGCTGCGGTTCGCCCAAACCAACCAGCTCTGCTATGCGCACCCCAGTTTCGGGTACTATTTCGAGCAGTTCCAAGTCCGGCCGGCCGGCATCCTGAACCTCCTCGAACCCTACGCCAAGGGACAGGTCCGCCCCTCCCCATTGACGGAGGCGCAAATGACCGAGAACGAACAGTTCTGGGACCAATCCGCCCTGCGGCTGCTCGAAAGCGTGGAGAAGGGCATTGCGCTGGGCAAGAAGGCTGGATTGTCTGACAAGCGGAATCCAATTGTGGAAAAACTTCACCTCCGGGAGGAGAAAAACCAGACAGCGCACGTCCTGGCCGGATGGTTGTCCCGGTCGCTCAACTCCTACGGTGTCGAACTCCAA
This sequence comes from uncultured Verrucomicrobiae bacterium, assembly GCA_963751435.1. Classification (GTDB taxonomy): domain Bacteria; phylum Verrucomicrobiota; class Verrucomicrobiia; order Limisphaerales; family DSYF01; genus JALOTU01. The sequence goes on from CAVVUP010000032.1 coordinate 66,150, forward strand.
CGCTCCGGTTTCCCGGAGCAGGCGCAGAAGCGGTTTCAACAGGCCGTGCAGTTCAACCCGGACAACGTGGTGGCCGGTGTCAATCTGAGGTTTAACTCCGATCTGCGGGCCGGCCGGCCCAGCAGCGTCAAGATCACCAAGTCCATTGAGGATGAGTTCGGACGCTATCGGGGCTGGGAACAGGTGATCAATGCCAATGGCTTGTTCGACGAACCCCGATTCACGATGGCGCTGGCGGAGGTGTTTCTCAAAGGCCGGCTGTTCCGTCAATCACTGCGGGAGTTTGACCGCGTGCGCCAGTTGTTGCCCGATGCCCTGACCCCGCAGATCTGGTATGCCCGGCTCGTGTCGGTGCTGGGCTATCCGGACGAAGCCCTGAAGACCATCGAGGATCTCCGCACGCAAACCAACCGCTTCGGTCTCACCAGCACCAACCAACTCGAACTGGTGTTCGTCGAGGCGGCAGCCTACCTCACCAAAGAGGACCCCCGGCGGGCGACGCGGGTGATCGAGGATGCCATTGCCGCCGCCCCCGCGAACACCAACCTGGTCACCGCCGCCCTTCAGCTTTACCTCCAGGCCCAGCTCTACACCAACGCTCTGCAACTCATCGACCGGGAGCTGGCCGGACGTCCGGACGATGTCAATCTGCTGGTCAACAAGGGGTTCGTGCTCTTGCGCCTGACCAACCAGGCGCCGGCGGTCGAGGTGCTCACACAAGCACTCGGCTTGCAGACCAACAATGCCCACGCCCGATTGAACCGCGCCATTGCCAACCTGCAACTCGAGAACCTGGATGCCGCCCAAAGCGACTATGAATCCCTGCTCTTGTCGTTTCCCAAGGCGTACCCAGTTTACTTCGGCCTCGGGGAAATCGCGTTCAAGCGTCAGGACACCAACCAGGCCATCTACAATTACCGCCTCTACCTGAGCAACGCCCCCCCCAACACGCTCGAAGCACAGCAGGTCCGCGCGCGTCTGGAATCCCTCAGTGGCGCCGCGCCCTGACCTCGCATGCGGGTCACGCACGTCATCACCCGACTTGTGGTGGGCGGCGCTCAGGAAAACACCCTCACGACCCTGCTGGGCCTGCGCCAGGTCCCAATGGTCGAGGTGGCGCTGATCTCCGGCCCCACCGCCGGTGCTGAAGGCAGTTTGGAACCCGCGGTGCGGCGCGCCGGCATTCCGTTTGTCCTCATCCCTGAACTGGTCCGCCCCGTGCACCCGGTCAAAGATCTGGTGGCCCTCTGGAAATTGACGGGGGTCCTGCGACGACAGAATCCCGACGTCGTTCACACGCACAGCGGAAAGGCCGGCGTGCTGGGGCGTCTGGCAGCGCATCGGGCGGGCGTGCCCGTGATCGTGCACCATATCCATGGTCCCTCCTTTGGACCGTTCCAGGGCCCCCTGGCCAACTGGATCTTTCGCGAGGCGGAACGTTACGCGGCCCGGGTCACCACGCACTTCGTCTGCTCGGCCGAAGCGATGACACGACGCTACCTGGCCGCCGGCATCGGGCATCCCGACCAGTTCACCCGCGTCTTCAGCGGGTTTGACCTGGAGCCCTTCGTTCGAAGTCAGAATGATCCGCTGCTCCGTTCCCAACTGGGGCTGCCTCCGGACGCGTTCGTGATCGGCAAACTGGCCCGTCTGGCCCCCTTGAAAGGACATGACGACCTGCTCGAAGCCTTGAGTCGCATCCTGCCCGAAATCCCACAGGCCCGCCTGCTGTTCGTGGGAGGCGGCGCCCGGCGCCAGCAGATCGAGTCCCAAGCCAGGCAGATGGGACTCCACACCCGGGTCGTGTTCACCGGATTGGTGCCGCCCGAAGCAGTGGCGCGATATGTCGGAGTGATGGATTGCCTGGCTCACCTTTCGATGCGAGAAGCCCTCTCGCGCGCGCTGCCCCAGGCGCTGGCCGCCGGCAAACCGGTGGTCGCCTACGATTTCGACGGTGCGGACGAAGTTTGCCTGGACGGCCAGACCGGCTTTCTTGTTCGCACCGGAGATGTGCAACAGGCCTCATTGCGACTGCTGCAACTTGCTTGCGATCCGCAACTGCGACACACCCTGGGAGAGCGGGGCCGGGAGTATGTCCAGACTCACTTTTCAGCCGGCGTGCTGGTGGACACTTTGCTGAACCTCTACCGACAGCTCCTCAACGCGAGAGGACGGGAAGCCGGATGAACGCGACCCTCGAGCTCTATGGGGTGGGCGGGGCGACGGCTCTGCTGTTCGCGGCTGTGGCCGTCCCGCTGTGGCGCAGGGCCTGTGAGCGACTGGGCTTGCTGGACACGCCAGGGGTTCGCAAGCTGCACGCTCACCCCGTCCCACTGGCCGGCGGGCTGGCGGTGCTGACCGGCCTGTTGCTTTCCGCCGGGCTGATGCTCGGTGTCAGTGAACCGCTGCGCTCCCTGGTGTTCGAGCACCGGCAGCTCTGGGTTTCCGTCTTCGGGGGGGCGATCCTGATGACCGGGTTGGGCGTGTTGGATGATCGGCATGTGCTTCGCCCGGGGCCCAAGTTCGCCATGCAACTGGCGGTGGCACTGCTCCTCGCAGCGGCCGGACTCCGCATCACGCTGTTTGTGGACAATCCGGTGTTTCAATACGCCATCACGGCGTTGTGGATGCTCACGATCATCAACGCCTTCAACTTCATGGACAACATGAACGGCCTCTGCGCCGGCCTGGGAGCGATCATGGCGGCGGCCTTTGCTGTCGCCGCCGCCCGACACCAACAGCAAGCCGAGATGATCTTCTCCGTGCTGGTGTGTGGCGGTCTGCTCGGTTTTCTCCCCTACAACTTTCCTCGCGCCAGAATCTTCCTTGGCGATGCCGGCAGTCACCTGGTCGGATACTGCGCTGCGGTGCTGGCCATCCTGCCCAGTTTCCATACCCGGTCGGATTCGCGGCCATTTGCGGTGTTGATCCCCCTGCTGATCCTGGCCCTTCCACTGTTGGATCTGGTGTGGGTGGTGGGGCTGCGGATCCGGGCGGGCCAACCCTTCTATGTCGGCGACACCAATCACCTGTCGCATCGGCTGGTCCGACGCGGTCTGAGCGAACGACAGGCGGTGGCGTTGATCTGGGGCTTGGCGGCCGGCGCGAGCATTCTGGCTTTGCTCTTGTGACTCACGCCCGGACCGGCTTCGACCGCTGGTCCATGGCCTCGGACAGGATGCTGAGGATTTCTGCGCGGGGCAGGGAGCCGATCAGCCGGTTTTCCGCCACCGAGTTTACCACGGGAATCGACCTCAGTTCGCTGGCGAGAGCAATCGGAAGCGCATCCACCAGTCGCTGACTGGGCGTCAAAGCAGGCGGAGGCGGGCGCATGATGTCGTAGGCGATGATCCCCTGGAGTTCCTGGCCGGCCGAAAGATGCTCCTTGAGATCGTGCAAGGCCACCACGCCCACCAGGCGCCCCCCCGCATCCACCACCGGCAGGAAGTTGTTGGCCAGTGAAAGAAACCGGCCGGCCACTTCGTGCAAAGGGGCCGTGTCCCGGACCGGCGCCACGGGTGGTTCCATCAAGTCCCCCACGGTCTGCTCGCTCACCGCTCCCAGATCCGCCATCTCCCCCGCCGCCGCCAATCCCCGGTCGTGCAGCGCCTGGCTGTAAACGGATTCCGGATAAAAATGCCGGGCCGCCAGCGTCGCCATCACACAACCCAGCATCAATGCGGGCATCAATGCGTAGTCGAGGGAAATCTCAAACAGGAGAATCATGGCCAGTAACGGCGACCGGGTCGTCGCCGACAGCAGGCTGCCCATGCCTACTGCCGCAAACAACCCGATCGGCAGATCGGAAATCCAGCCCAACTGCTCGAGCGCGAGCCCGAAGGCCGCCCCGGTGCCGGCTCCCAAAAACAGCGTCGGCGTCATCAATCCGCCCACCGCCCCCGACCCGATGGCCGCAGAGGTGGCCACGACCTTCGCGATCACCAACACGACCAGGAAGAGCACGGCCAGATCCCGGGTGGCGAACGCCTCGTTGAGAATGCGGTTGGTCACCGCGTAACCGTTGCCGCACACCTCGGGATACCGAAGCGCAATCACTCCTACGATCAACCCGCCCAGCCCCAGATGCACATAGGCGGGAACCGGAAGGTCCCTGAACCGGCGTTCGCTCCATCGCAAGGTCTTCTGGAAAAGCGCCCCCACCCCCCCGCATAACGTCCCCAGCACAATGAACCACGGCAACTGCCCCACCCGCGTAAAGTCGTACTCCGGAACAGAATACCACGGCGCAATCCCGAAGAACCCGCGGGATACAACCGTGGAAATCACTGACGCAAAAACAAGCGGCGCGAACTGGTTCATCGAAAAATGGCCCAGCACGATGCTGGCGGCGAACACCGCCCCACCGACCGGCGCATTGTAGGCCGCCGCAATACCCGAGGCCGCCCCGCATCCCACCAGCAAACGCAGCCGGTAGGGCGGCCACTTCCAGAACTGGCCGAGCTTCGAGGCCAGCGTCGCACTCATGGCCGTGATCGCCCCCTCACGCCCAATCGACGATCCGGTGGCAATGCTCAGAATCGAGGAGACCGCCTTGATCGCGCCGGTGCGAAACCGCAGGCGCCCGTCCCCCGCCACCACGGCCTCCAGAAGATTGGCCGTGCCCTGCATCCCGAGCCATCGCAGCCCCCAGTAAAGCACCAAGCCGGCCGCCAGGCCGCCGACCGCCGGAACCGACAGCCGCTGCCAAGGTTCGAGGTCCTCCGCAATCTCAACCGCGTCGCCAGGCCGGTGCAACAGGAGGTACTTCATGGATTCAATCGCGTGATAGAAAACCAGATTCACCAACCCGCCCATCACGCCCACGATGCCTGCCAACACCAGATGAAAACCCTCCTCCGTCAGGTCAAACTGCTCCCGCACCCGCAGCGCGCGCCGCCAGTTGCGCTTCAACACGTTCCGGGCGCGGCAAATAAGCCGGTTGTCCGCCCACCAGTCCATGCCCGCAGCCTACGCGGGCGGGGTAAAAAGACGAGCCCCGAAATGGTCGCACCCGGGCCCCGCCCCCGGAGCGCCGATTCCATGGGGATGTTCCAACAACTTGTGGAGGCACGGCCACGGCGCTGGAATCTGAGCTGGACTTGCGGATTGAGCTGGCTTGCCTTCTGGCCCACACTCCCGCGCGCATGAGCAAGCGGTTCTACATCACCACCGCCATTGATTACGTCAACGGCGCCCCGCACCTGGGACACGCCTACGAGAAGATCATCACCGACGTGATTGCCCGCGGGCGGCGCAGCCTGGGCCAGGCAACGTTCTTTCTGACCGGCCTGGATGAGCACGGACAAAAGGTCCAGCAGGCCGCCCAAGCCGTGGGCAAGGAAGCACAAACCTACGTGGATGAGCTGGCCGAGGTCTGGAAGGCCTTTGCCGCGCGACTGGACCTTTCAAACGATGATTTCATCCGTACCACCGAATCCCGGCACAAGCAGGTGGTGGGCGCCCTGCTTCACAAACTCCACGCCCAGGGCGACATCTACAAAGCTGAATATCGCGGCTGGTACTCGTGGCGCCAGGAAACCTTCCTCACCCACAAGGATCGCAATCCCGACGGCTCGTGGGATCCCTTCTACGGCGAGGTCAAGGAGCTGGTTGAGGAGAATTGGTACTTCAAGATGGGCCAGCACCAGCGGTGGCTGATGGATTACATCGAGGCCAACCCGACTTTTATCCACCCCGATTACCGCCGCAACGAGGTCCTGGGCTTCCTGAAAAAGGAACCCTTGGCCGACCTGTGCATCAGCCGGCCCAGGGAGCGGCTGAGCTGGGGCATCCCCGTGCCCTTCGACCCGGATTACGTGAATTACGTCTGGTTCGATGCTCTGACCAACTACATCACCGTGCCGGCGTCCCGGGGCGACCCGGTCATCTGCGAGGCGCTCCCGGCACTGGGTTCGGACTTCAGACTTCAGAACTCGGACTTCTCCCTCTGGCCCGCGGATATCCATGTCATTGGCAAGGACATCCTCAAGTTCCACGCTGTTTACTGGCCCATCATGCTCCACGCTGCCGGGCTTCCCCTGCCACGGCAGATCCTCGTCCACGGCTGGTGGCAGAAAGAAGGCGCCAAGATCAGCAAAACCACCGGCAACCTCGTCGATCCTGTAGCCGTGATCGATCAGTGGGGCCTGGACCCATTCCGATTCTATGTGTTGCGTGAGCTGGACATCGGTCCGGACGGCAACTGGACGGATGCGGGCTTTGCCGCGCGCTACACGGCCGAGCTGGCCAATGGCTTGGGGAATCTGGTGAATCGATCACTGTCCATGCTGCATCGCTACCGCCAGGGCGTGGTGCCCGAAGGATCCGCCGAACTGGCCCCCGATGCCGCCACCGCCGCTGACCGGGTGCGTCGTCAGCTCGCCACCTACGAGTTGCAAGGGGCTCTGCAATCCATCTGGACCCTGATCGCGCGGGCCAATCAATACGTGGATCAAACAGCCCCGTTCAAGCTGGCCAAGCAACCCGACCAAAGCGAACGCCTGGACGCGGTGCTCTACAACCTGGTGGAAACGTGCCGGATCATCGCCGTGCTGCTCTGGCCGTTCCTCCCCACCACCGCCGTCCGCATCTACCAACAGCTTGGCTACAGGGTGGAACCGGACACCCTGGCCCTGGCAGAGTGGGGCGGCGCGAAACCCGGCCATCAGATTGGCAAGCCCGAACCCCTGTTCCCGCGCAAAGACCCAAGTGCAAGCTAGCAGCTCACTGACCTGACGAGCAGCCAGATCCCGGCGGTTCGGCGGGTCGCTGAGCCGTTGGTGCCCGAAGCGCCGGGAGTTGCTCCAGAAAATCTTGCTCCAAGGATCGCCGGATGACGAAGGAACCAGAACACTTGCAGCAGCCCGTCTCGGCGGTCGCACGCAAAGACGCGGCCACGTTACGGGATGATTTCACCATCCAGCAGGCTTTGGATGCCATCCGCCAACGCGGCGTTGGCGAGAAGATTGTTTACTTCTACGTGGTGGATGCGGACGGCCGGCTGGTGGGAGTCTTGCCCACGCGCCGCTTGCTCACCGCTCCACTGGACCAGCACCTGTCGAAGGTGATGATCACCCGTGTGGCGGCCCTTCCGCACACGGCAACGGTGCTCGAGGCGTGCGAGGCGTTTGTCCTGCACAAGTTTCTGGCCTTCCCAGTGGTGGACGAGCAGCGGCGGATTATCGGCGTGGTGGATGTGGGCCTGCTCTCGGACGAGGCGTTCGATCTGGCCGAGCGCGAACAGACAGATGCGTTGTTCGAGTCCATCGGCTTCCGGGTGTCCCAGGTGCGCGACGCGTCGCCGTTACGGGCGTTTCGTTTCCGGTTTCCCTGGCTGCTGGCGACCATCGGCAGCGGGACGATCTGCGCGCTGCTGGCGAGCGCGTTCGAGGTCACGCTCGCTGAAAGCATCGTGCTGGCGTTCTTCCTGACCCTGGTCCTGGGGCTGGGCGAAAGTGTGAGCATCCAGTCGATGACCGTGACGATTCAGGCGTTGCGGGCGATGCAGCCGACATTCGCGTGGTATCTGCGCGCGTTCCGGCGCGAGTCCGGCACGGCGCTGCTGCTCGGGGTGGCCTGCGGCACGGTGGTGGGTATGATTGTCTGGCTCTGGCGCGGCGCCGGCCTGGCGGGATTTGCCATCGGATCAAGCATCCTGCTGGCACTGTGCACGGCCTGCTTCTTCGGCCTGAGCGTCCCCGCGCTCTTGCACGCACTGAAGCTCGATCCGAAGATTGCCGCCGGACCGGTGACGCTGGCGTTCACGGATGTTTTCACGCTCCTGTTCTATTTCGGCCTGGCAGCGCTCCTGTTATGAGGCCACCCTTGCACCGTCTCCGATCCAGCCCCTTTCTCCGTCGGCTCTCACCCCCCCTCCCGTCCACCGTGTGTCAATGCCTCCTGATCGGGGTGGTGTGGTCGTCTTGCGTCGCGCGCCTTCCGGGCCAGCCGCCGGGTCCGGCTCCGGACCCGCCCGCGCCTTCCGGCAACGCGGTCATCCGCGCCAAGGCAGCCGGTTCGGAGATCGTCATCACCACCACCGGTCGCCTGGCCGGGGCCATTCATTCGCTGAAGTGGAATGGAAAGGAGTTCATCGACAGCCACGACCACGGACGGCAGCTCCAGTCCGCCGCAAGTTTCGACTGCGCCCGGTCCGGCGAGTTCTGGGCCGAGTGCTTCAATCCGACCGAGGCGGGTTCGCGCGCGGACGGCACCGGGGACAAGTCCTCCAGTCACCTGCTGCGCTTGAGCACGCGGGGGACGGAATTACGAACAACCACCCGCATGGCGTTCTGGCTCGCGCCCGGCGAGACGTCGTCCGGACGCCCCGCGCTCAATGACCAGATTCTGTCGAACCATCTCGTCTCCAAGCGGGTGCGCCTCGGCTCCCACAAGCTGGACAATGTCATCGAATACGAGGTCACGTTCACCGTCCCCCAGCGCGAACGGCACAATTTCGCCCAGTTCGAGGCGTTGACGGGCTACATGCCTGCAGAGTTTGCCCGGTTCTGGACATTCCACCCCGATTCCGGCCGCTTGGAGGAACTGGACGTCGGTCCGGGCGAACAGCAGTGCCCCCTGGTGTTCAGCACCGAGGGCGGGAGTCACGCAATGGGGATCTTTTCCCCAGACCAACCCTCGCCTGGTTTCGAGAAGGCGGGCTATGGCCGGTTCCGCTTCCCCGCAGACAACGTGGTGAAGTGGAACTGCGTCTTCCGCATCCGCTCTGACTCGGGGGTCGCCACCGGCGAATATCGCTTTCGCATGTTCGTTGCGGTCGGCACACGGGAAGATGTCCGGCGATCCCTGGTCGCGCTCGCGGCTGAGTCTGCCAAGCGCCGGTGACCATTCCATGAGGGTTCTGATCGTTCCAGACAAATTCAAGGGCACGCTCACGGCAACCGAGGCGGCATCCGCCATCGCCCGGGGCTGGAGCCGCGTCCGGCCAGACGACGTCCTGGAGCTCCTGCCGATGAGCGATGGAGGAGACGGATTCGGCACTGTGCTGATGGATTTGATTGGTGCCACAAGGCGCCGGGTGAACACTGTGGATGCAGCCCATCGCCCTTGCCGGGCTCAATGGGCTTGGGAACCTCAAACGCGCACCGCCATCGTCGAATCCGCCGAGGTCATCGGATTGGCCCGGTTGCCAGCCGGTCGGTTTCATCCCTTTGAACTCGATACCGCCGGGCTCGGAAAGGTCCTGACAGCCGTCGCCCGCCTCGCCCCGCATCGGGTGTTCATCGGGATCGGTGGCAGCGCTACTAATGACGGCGGCTTCGGCCTGGCCCGCGCGTTAGGCTGGCAATTCCTGACCCGGTCGGGCCTGGAAATCCGGTCCTGGCCGGAGCTGGCTTCCTGCCAGCGAATCATCCCCCCCGAACACCGCCCGGCGCTGGGTCGGGTGGTCGTCGCGGTGGATGTTCAGAATCCGCTGTTGGGCCCCACTGGTTGCACGCGCATCTACGGCCCCCAAAAGGGCCTTCGGACCGGTGAATTCCGCCACGCGGAACGGGCGCTGGCCCAAGTCACCAAGGTGCTCGGGCGCCAGCAATTCAGATCCGCGCAAGCGGTTGCCGGATCCGGTGCCGCCGGAGGATTGGGGTACGGCCTCCTGATTTTTGTCAACGCCGTCCCAATGCCGGGCTTCGCACTGTTCGCGCGCGAAGCCGATCTGACCCGCCGCATCCGCGCCGCCGACCTGGTGATCACGGGTGAAGGCTGCATGGACCAACAATCGCTCATGGGCAAAGGCGTCGGCGAACTGCTGGCCCGATGTGAACGGCTGGGCGTTCCCTGCATCGGAGTCAGTGGCATCGAGAAATTCCCCGGTCCCGCCCGCATTCGTTTCGCGCACATTTATTCCCTGACCTCGATGGCCGGTCACACCGAAGCCGTCCGCCACGCCAAACGGTGGTTGACGCGGGCCGCCAGCCAAGCGGCAGCCGACTGGAACGCCTCGGCCCAGTAAGAGTTGCGACGCGTTCACCGCCGCTTTCGGGGAGGGCGTTCGCATGTTCCCCGGGTTCAGGGTCCCATTTCATGCGCAATCGCGAAAGGGGGCTCCCCATGAACCTGCCGTTCCGGAGCGCGGGTCTGCGACCCGCAGCGGCTGCGCTACGCCGGGCGTCCACAAAGGTTCGTTCACCCCTCCGCCCTTCGAGGCTGCTGCGGCTCATGGAGCTGCGCTTTTCCGCAACGGGTTCATGCCCCCCAGGACGCGCCGTGCCTTCGGGATGGGGAGCCCCATCCGGACTGACTGTCGCCAAGTTTACTTGCCGGTCGGGGCCGGCCTCGCCAAAGTCACCGCCTATGACCTTGGAAGATCATGTTGGGGACATTCTCCGGAAGGCCCGGGCCGGGCTGGGTGTGCCTTCAGCGCCCGCGGCTGCGGCTGCCGGTCTCACCGCCGACGAACTGGCCCAACTGGAGTCCACCGGCACCTGCGCCCGGCCACCGGATTACCCCAAGCTCGCCGCCCTGTTGAAGCTCGACGCGCACAAGCTGGCCGGCATCGCCCAAGGCTGGCTTCCCCCCCAGCCGGATCTGGGGCTCTGGCGGGAGCTTCGCTGCATCACCAGCCACGGCCACGGCATCGACGCTCACTGTTACCTGATCTGGGACGAAGTGACGCGCGAGGTGGCACTATTCGATACAGGCTGGAACGCAGACGCCGCGCTCGACTTGATTCAAGTTGAACATCTGAACCTAGCCCATGTTTTCCTCACCCACAGTCATCCGGACCACATGGGAGGACTCGAGGCGGTGCGCTCCAGACATCCCAAAGTCCGGCTTCACACGGATTCGTCCGGTGCACCGCCGCAGCACAGGAATCGCCGCAACGACTGCATTCACCTCGGCAGCCTGCGCATCACCAACCGCCTGACGCCCGGACACGCCGAGGACGGGGTGACCTACCTGGTCGGCAACTGGCCCGAGGACGCGCCCCACGTGGCGATGGTCGGGGACGCCATTTTTGCCGGCTCGATGGGCGGCGCCACCGGACAGTTCGAAGAGGCCCGCAAGCACATTCGGGAACAAATCCTGACCCTGCCTTCGGAAACGCTGCTGTGCCCCGGCCACGGCCCTTTCACCACCGTTGCCGAGGAACGCGCGCACAATCCGTTCTTCTAAACCGGCCCTGGCTCTGGCCAGCCTCCGCGTGTGTCGAAGAAGACGCATGCGCGGAGCGTTGTTCTTCTGTCCGCGGGGTCGTCCGCGGGGTCGCATCTTCGCATTCTACATTTGAGCCGTTCCAGACCTTGCCCCGGCATCTCGGCGATCCGCCATTTGTAAAATGTGAAGATGTGACCCCGAATGCTCTACGACCAGACGGCGCTGCAGGAAGTCGGGAGAAGAAGATGGCCATCCGCGGCGGCGCCGTCTAGGCTATCTGCGAAAGGAAACCAAACTCCATGAAGAAAACCATGCTTGCGGTTGTCCTCCTCAGCGCTGCCATGCTCGGTGCCATCCACAACCCTGCTTGGGCTGCGGATCCCGCCGGCCCAGCCGCCAAATGGGAATACGCGGTGGTGAAGTGGGATGGGCCCGACCGCATCTATTACAACCTCCCGGACAAGTTTGAGCTGGTCCACCTCAAGGATCTCGGGGTCAAGATTCCCGGGGATGCGCAGCAGGAGGAATTCTGCCTGGCTTGGGCGGCGAACAAGCTGAGCAAAGACGGATGGGAGACGGTGAATCTGAACTCGCGCCGTATCCTGATGCGCCGACTGAAGGCGTCCTAGGAACGTCGGGCCGGGCTGCTTGCATGGGCCGCCGCCGGGCCGCTGGGGTCGGAGAGACAGCGGCCAACGCCCGCGGAACCCCGTTCCAGTCAACTAGCTCTCATTACGATTATGGAAGCACTATCACCAAAATTGGTTTGCCCGAGTTGCCGGGGCGCGAGACTTGTGGCGGGGACTTTTTGGGAGAAGGCCTTTCGGAATTTTGCGCCTAAGGGCAAGATGATGATGCTGGGATATTCACCACTATCATTCGTCTGTCGAGATTGCGGCTATCCTGGCATTTGTCTCAGTGAGAAGGAGAGAGTTGAGTTGGATGAAAAAGTCAACGAAGGCTAGCAATGAAGGGCTGCACTGAAGGCCGGGATCGCGTCTCGGTTGACAATCGAACACCATTGGCCCGGCGTCGGTGAGCCGGGACGTTCGGTGATAGTTGCACACCGCACTTCATCGGGCACAAGATGAACAAGCCCGTCGCATTTGTCTGCGCCTGCATCGCAGGGATTGGCCTGCTGGTTCTCTCGCGATCCATTTACTGCACCGTTGCTTACGGCCACGGTGATTTCGAGGCCGGGAATTTCCACCGCTGCGTGTATTCGACGGAGCGCGACCCAGCGACCGGAGCAGTTCGGAGGAACTGGGACACGCGTTGGGACTTGGTTTCGAGCACTGAAGGTTCACCGCTCGCGCAGGTTCTCGATATGTGGGTTGTTGGTTTCGGGTTGATCCTCTTGGGAGCAGGCATCTACGCGCCCGAGTGGTCGAGTCGCGGGCGGTAGCACAGCTTCTGAACGCCAGACAAGCGATGAAGAGAACGCGGGGGCGCGAAGGGCTGGAGGGTTTTTGATTTCAGTGGAGGATGATCGCAGGACCTAAGCCTGCCCCGGCTGTGCCCGGCGCAACCGCTGGCTCAACCGCGTGAGGCCTGGGGGGGGCGCTTGTCGCTTGCCAGGCGTGCAGGCGGAGCCCATGCTCTGTCACATGGAACCCGCAGGGCGACTGAGGAACGCCCCGAAGGCGGCTTCGTTCAAGGGCAGTGTGTCGGAAAGGACGGCGACTGAATCCCTCTGCTGGCCCACACCCCTGCCGCCATCCTCTCAGCTACACTGCTAGAACGTTAGTTCTATGAGAAACTGCATCCTGTCTCTGTGCGTATTCTTCCAAGCGTCGGTGTCCTTCGGCCAAGGGGCGCTTTACTCGTTCTCAGGGAACGTGAGCAGCCTTTTCTACGACGGTGGTGGCATTCTGGCGGCGCAGAATGTCGCCGTGGGGAATCCTGTGTCCGCCAGTTACATCGTTGATTTTGGAGCGCCAGGATTCTACCTGCTCAACGACGGGACTGTTGATGTGCCCGCCGACCCACCGTTGGGCAACGTGCATACGACGTATTTCTACTGCCGTTTGGCTTCAGCCACGCTGCTGCCTGAAGCCAATGGCGGGCAGAACAATCGCCCCCAAGCCGTGGCTGAGTACTTCACGGGCTGGAACCAGAGCAGTCCGATGGGAAATGATGGTTTGTTGTGGGGAGGCACTGGTGATTCCTACTTCACCGTCCGAAAATCAAGCCGTACGAGCGAAAGCCAAGTGCAAGAATGGCGGGTCGGAACGGAGGTGCGTGGGGTCATTGTCGCTTACAGCGATCAGGATTGGTCTGTAGCCTGGGCAGATATGCGGTTGGATTCCATTACGCCGGTGCCGGAGCCGAGCATCTTGGGGTTGCTTTGCATGGGCAGTGCGACGTGTTTTGTGTGGAGTCGGCGGGGGCCTAACAAACCGGTCGCCGAGAGTGATTAGCTCCCGCCTCCCACACCACCGGCCATGGGTGAAGGGTCGGTGAAGGGTCGGGCCGTGAAGTGTGGAATCAGAAGGCATCCCTCCCGCCTTCCGCAGCTCGCCATCCATGAACCTCGTAGTCCACAAAGGTTCGATCACCCATCCGCCCTTCGAGGCTGCTGCGGCTCATAGAGCCGCGCTCCGCAACCGGTTCAGGGTCCCATTTCATGCGTAATCGCGAAAGGAGGTTCTCCATGAACCGGGCCTCGCCCTCACCCCTTCCCTCAGGGTGCCCGAACGGGCGCGTGAGGGGATTGGTGCGCTGCGGCTCGTGAAGCCGCGCTCTGGCGCCACAGGCCGTTGTCCCGCCCAAGACGCGTCAACTCCCTTTTCAGAAAAGGGCCTGTGTTGCTCCGTGTCGCTGGTTGCGTGTCGTATCGCGTGGTTGCGCCAGTTTGCAACCGCCTCCAGCGGTGTCTTTGCCCAGTCACTCCGGGGAATTCATCACCCCCCCCTCATAATGCCTGAGCCGGCAGAAATGTGTTGGCTCTCACTATTGACCGTGCTGGCGTGGTTGAGGTGGACGGCGGCCCCGTCCCAGCGGCAATCTCCACAGCACCCCCAACGCCACGAGCAACACCAGCGCCGCCAGCCACCCGTCCGTCATGGTCTTAGTGCCGAAGAACCATTCGTGGGGACTGGGACCGACTTCGACTCCGTCCACCCGGGGCTGGTCTGTCAGTGCTCCATAGGCCCGTCGCCAGAAGATCCAGCCGCCGTGCAACCCGATGGAAAACCAGAGGTTGCCCGACTTCTGGTAGGCCAGGGCCAGCAGCATGCCAGCGAGGGTCAGATTGAAGAAACCGGGAACCACCTCGTGCCAGTCGGCAAACCCGCTGAACATGTGACCCAGCACGACCAGTCCGGAATACCAGTGGTCCGGGGTCAGGTCGTCCACGCGCTTCATGAAATGCAGGATGGCGTAGATGGCACTGCTGATCAGCGCCGCCCATCTCCAATGCATCACCTTGCGAAACGCCCCGAAAACCGCACCGCGAAACAACAGTTCTTCGATGATCGAAACCGAAATCCCGGTCAGCGCCGCTTCCAGCAGAATTTTCACAAACACCGGCACATCGAGGTCGTAACCCCACACCCGCACTCCCGCAATCATGCACACGACGACAATCACCGCCAGCGAGGCAAATCCCAGGGCCACGCCCCCCAACAGTTTGCCCCAATGGCCCCGGGGCTTGACCAGACCCAGCTCGGCAGCGGAACGGGCCCCGAACGCACGAATCAGCGGGTACATGCCGAGCAACGCGAACACCAGCATGCAGCGGTTGACGTAGCGCCGGAACGGCTGATCCGCCACCCAGGGCCAGGTGTCCGCAAAATGCTGCGCCGCCCCGTAAATCCACGGCGCCACCAAGGGACCCCCCAGGAACACCAAAGCCAGGTAGACGAGAAATGCCGCGAGTGGCCGCATGAGGCGCAGCCTAGAATCGCAGCCGCAAGCCGCCAAGCTGGAAACGGCAGATGGGAACAGCAGGTTGGATCAGCCGTGGGCATCGGCGACAGGATGCCGCCGCAACCTGCGCGCAGGAGGCGCGGGCTGCAACGCAGAAGCCGTCCGCTCAAGCCTGGCCGCAACCCACCGCAGGGCATTGGAATGTGGCAGCATTGGAATGCGGCTTTGACAACCGGCGCCCAGTCTGGCAACGCAAGGGCCGCGCATGATAACCCTGGGCATCATCCCCGCCCGATACGCCTCGACACGGTTCCCCGGCAAACCGCTGGCTCTCATCGCCGGCAAACCGCTGATCCAACACGTGGTTGAACAGTGCCGCAAGGCCGCATCGTTGTCAGAGGTGATTGTCGCCACGGATGACGAGCGGATCGCCGGCGTCGCCCGTGCGTTCTGCCGCGTGGAGATGACACGTGCGGATCATCCCAGCGGGACAGATCGGGTGGCCGAAGTGCTGGCACGCTGTGACGCTGAAGCCGTGGTGAACATCCAGGGGGACGAACCACTGATCGATCCGACCGTGATCAACGAAGTGGCGAAGGCCTTGAACCGATGCGACATCTCCACGGCAGCCACCCCCATCCGGGACCGGTCCCTGCTCATCAGCCCCGCCGTGGTCAAGGTGGTGGTCTCCAAGGCCGGACAAGCCCTCTACTTCTCGCGCAACCCAATCCCGCATGTACGCGAGGCCTGCGACCACAGCGGTTCGCCACAGGACGAATTTCCCTACCTGCGGCACCTGGGCCTCTATGGCTACCGTCGCGAGGCGCTGTTGCAGCTCGTGCGCTGGCCGGTGTCGAGCCTGGAGGAAGCCGAGAAATTGGAGCAACTTCGAGCACTGGAGAACGGCCTGTCTATCGCCGTGGTGCGGGTCGAGGCCGAGGGCATCGGGGTGGACACACCCGAGGATGTGGGGCGGGTGGAAGCGATTCTGGGCCGCGCCCGTGCGGACGCCATTTGCGACCCGCGACTTGCCACCGCGGGCGGCTTCTGAAACAGTGTGATCCCGGCGAGGTTCGTGTGCCTCGCCGGTTTTGCTTTTCCCATGAAATACATCTTTGTGACAGGCGGCGTGGTCAGTTCCCTGGGCAAGGGACTCACTGCCGCAGCGCTGGGCACCCTTCTCGAGAATCGGGGCCTCAAGATCTGCCTGCAGAAGTTCGATCCCTACCTCAACGTGGATCCCGGCACCATGAGCCCCTACCAACACGGCGAGGTCTATGTCCTGGATGACGGAGCCGAGACCGACCTGGACCTCGGCCACTACGAACGCTTCACCAGCGTGCAACTGAGCCGGCTGAACAATCTGACCAGCGGGCAGGTGTACCAGACCGTGCTGGACAAGGAACGCCGCGGCGATTACCTGGGCAAGACCGTCCAGGTCATCCCCCACGTCACGGACGAGATCCAGAACCGCATCCTCCAACTGGCCGAGAAAAGCCAGGCCGATGTGCTCATCACGGAGATCGGCGGAACCACCGGCGACATCGAGGGGTTGCCCTTCCTCGAGGCCATCCGCGAATTCGCCCTGGACGTCGGCCCGGGCAACGTGATCTTCATCCACGTCACCTATGTGCCCTTCATCAAGGCGGCCGGGGAGTTGAAAACCAAGCCCACCCAGCAGTCGGTGGCCAAACTGCGCGAGATCGGCCTCGCACCCCAACTGATCGTGTGCCGATGCGAACGCCCCTTGGACAAGGAGTTGCGCCAGAAGATCTCCCTGTTCTGCAACGTGCCGTTCGAGGGCGTGATCGAGGAGAAGGACGTGGACCACTCCATTTACGAGGTGCCCCTGATGCTCCAGCGTGAACGCATGGACGACCTGGTGTGCCAGCATCTGCGGCTCGACTGCCCCCAACCCAACATGACGCACTGGCAGGAGATCATCCGCAAGCTGATCGCCCCAGCCCACCGCGTGCGCATCGGCGTGGTCGGCAAATACATCGGCCTCCAGGACGCCTACAAGTCAGTCTATGAAGCCATCATCCACGGAGGTGTGGCCAACGATTGCGGGGTCGAGATCGTGCGCGTGGACGCGGAGGACATCGAGCGCGACGGCCCGGACAAGATTCTCAAGGGATTGGGGGGGATTCTGATTCCCGGCGGCTTCGGCGAGCGGGCCATCGAGGGCAAGATTGCCGCCGCCCGCTACGCCCGCGAGAACGGTGTGCCCTACCTGGGGCTTTGCCTGGGCATGCAGATCGCCGTGATCGAGTTCGCCCGCCACGTGGCCGGCCTGGAACGCGCGCATTCGGCCGAGTTCGACCCCAACACCCCCCATCCGGTCATCGCCATGCTGGACAGCCAGCTCAAGGTAACCCGCAAAGGCGGCTCGATGCGGCTGGGGGCGCAACCCTGCCAGCTCAAGGTGGGCACACGCGCCGCCTCGCTCTATGGCGCGTTCATTGTCAAGGAGCGTCATCGGCACCGCTACGAATTCAACAACAAATACCGCGAGATTCTTGAAAAGAAGGGCATGGTTCTGGCCGGCACAACGCCGGATGAGAAGCTGGTGGAGATCATCGAGCTGCCGGACCATCCGTTCTTCATCGCCAGCCAGTTCCATCCGGAGTTCCAGAGCAAGCCGCACCAGCCCCACCCGCTGTTCCGGGGCTTCATCGCCGCCGCGCACCACCACGCGCACAACAAGCCGCTGTGACGCCAGCCGCAGATGCACCTCTTCTCGATCAGTCAGAGAGCCCGTGAACGAGGCCTGCCATCCTTGCTGATCGGCGGACACGCAGTCATCGCACATGGCCACCCCAGAAACACCTTCGATCTGGACCTCCTGGTTCCCCGACCGTCCGTCGGGGGTTGGCGGGATTTCCTGCTCACCGAAGGCTACAGGCTCCGGCAGGAAGGGGAGGCCTTCATCCAGTTTGAACCGCCCAACGAGCAGACCCTGCCCTTGGCCCTTATGATTGTGAGTGCGGAGACCTACCGCAAATTCGAGGCTGAGGATCTGCCGCTGTTGGCGGTTGAAGCGAGCGGAGTGCGCCTGGTCGCTCTCAAGCATCTGCTGGCCCTGAAAAGCCACGCGATTCGCCACGGGCATGCCGGGCGCGTTGAAAAGGACGTCGATGATGTGATAGGCTTGGTGCAGGCCAACGGCCTGAATGTTGCCGAACCCCCTTGGCGTGAGGTGTTCTTGAAACACGGCCCGCCCGAGTTGCATGAGAAACTGCTCCGAATTCAACGAGGTCCCTCCCAAGGATGATCTGGAACTGCCGGACTGGTCAGGGTCGCAACACAGCCGGCAACCACTGTCCACTGACGCCGCCTTCCAGTTCTGCGAACGCTACGCCGCCGAGTGGCCTGAAGTAGTCAAACGGCTGCGAGCCCGAAGACCCGAACCGTGCCATGTCGAGTTTGTGCTGTGACCTACGCCGAATCCATCGGGTTCCTTTACAGCCTGCGGTTGTTCGGCCTGAAACTCGGGCTGGAAAACACGCGCAGGCTGGCGGCGCAGGCGGGCAACCCGCAGGACCGTTTGCGCTTCATTCACATCGCCGGCACCAACGGCAAGGGCTCCGTCGCCGCCATGTTGGAGAGCATCTACCGCGCAGCGGGTTTGCGGGTCGGACTCTATACCTCGCCGCACCTGATCTCGTTCCGGGAACGCCTCCAGGTCAACCGCCAACTCATCACCGAGGCCGATGTGGCCCGCCTGACCGCAGAACTGCGGCGCCGGCATGACGCGAGTGCAGTTCCAACTTCCCCTTCCGCGTTCCGCGCTCCCCCCTCCGCCATCCCCGCTCCCCGCTCCAACGACGCCTGCCCCACGTTCTTCGAGTTCGTGACCGTGATGGCGCTGCAATACTTTGCCGAACAAGCCTGTGACCTGGTCATCTGGGAAACCGGCCTCGGCGGGCGGCTGGACGCCACCAATATCGTGACGCCCCTGGCCAGTGTGATCACCAACGTCCAATACGATCACCAACACTGGCTGGGGAATGACCTGCGCAGCATCGCCTCCGAAAAGGCGGGCATCATCAAGCCGGGCATTCCCGTCATCACGGCCGCATCCGAACCGGAGGCGCTCACCGTCATCGAGGAGACCGCCGGAACTCTCCGCAGTCCTTTGACCCGCGTCACCCCGGCGCACACCACGCTCCCGCCGCTGGACCAGACCCGGCTCACGCTGCTCGGCGCGCATCAGCGAATCAACGCCGCCACCGCCCTGGCCACGGTTCAGACCTTGCAAGGAACCCTGCCCGTAAATGCGCAAACCGCTCGCTCGGGGCTGGAAACCGTTCATTGGCTGGGCCGTCTCCAGATGATTGAATGCCCAATCTTGTCTCGGAATCCACCCGCCCCAACATCGCCCGCAGACCGGAGCCTGGACATGCCTGTCCGCACAACACCTCCGTCGGGCAAACAGGCGGACAGGAACGTCCGCGCTCCGGACGAGCGAGAGGTGCCGGGATCCAGACGACGCATCCTGCTGGACGGTGCCCACAACGCCGCCGGCGTCGCCTCGCTGCGCGCCACCTTGGAGGAGGAGTTCCAGGGCGTTCGCCCCGCGCTGATCCTGGGCGTTCTCCAGGACAAGGACTGGGAGGTCATGTGCGGGATCCTCGCGCCACTGGCGAACGAGATCCTCTGCGTACCCGTGAAAAGCGAGCGCAGCGCCGATCCCCACCAACTGGCCCAAGCCTGTCGTCAAACCGCCCCGACCGTCCGGGTCACCGTGATGAACTCCTTGGCTCGCGCACTGGAACAAACCTCCGAGGCCGCGCTCACCGTGGTCGCCGGATCCCTGTATCTCGTCGGGGAAACCCTCGAACTCCTCAGCCCGGAGGGACCATCTGCGGGAGCCGAACGAACGCTGAATGAATACAGCGGGCTTTCGAGGTAGCGCGGACACTGGAGCAGTGGATTCCAGACTACACGATTATGGCGCACAACGCACCTTGAGGGGTGTGTGACACCAAAGTAACCTGCGGTTCAGGCGGCGGGGCGGATTTTGAGGCGGTTGGAATCATGGAGCTGGTTCCAGCACTCATCCCAGCGGTTGCTTTTGAGCGCGCAGCGTAGTGCCAGGACGCTCGTGGCACCGCTTTCACTCCAAAACATCCCTGATTCCTTGAGCCGTTGCCCGATGACCACTTTGCAGCCCGCCTCAATGATTCCCGAACCGCAGAACAGGCCCTGCTCCCGATAGGTCTGGTAAAGCATCCGTGATTGCTGATGCTCGAAATAGGCGATCTGCTTTTCCAGGGCGTCGTCGGGTTGAGGACCTAAATCCCCGAGCCGGCGGCGCGCCGCGGCGATCACCTCGGCGACCCGGTCCTGATGCAAAAAGCCTTTCCATTGCTCCTCCATCCGTTGCGCCCACGACGGCTGGCCAGCGTAAAGGTTCTGGCACAGTTGGTGAAGCCGCTCCAGCACGTGGTAGAGATCCACAATCAGAATGGCCCGGGGAAAGTTGACGCGCGCCACTTCCCAAATCCAAGCCGCGCCGTCGCCCAGAAAGACGACTTGGACGACCCGCCCCAGGCCGCGCCGTCGCGCCTCCTCCCGCAGGCACAGTCGATGGGGTCAACCCATATGTTTTTCGATGGGGTCAACCCATTTGATGTCACCGGTCGGGTCAAAAGGAACCACCCTAGAGTCCTTGAACTTCAAAATATTTGGTCAACAGATCAAGTTTCAGGCGGCGAGTTTTTGGGTGGTGTAAGCGTCCAGGGTATTTTGAAAGCGAGCGAAGGCGGCGGCGAGGGCCGGGGCGTGTGAACCGTGCGGCGCATGCAGCTCTGAGAGCCCGGGACGCAAGAGGCGCTGATGGACGCGACTGTAGAACAGGGCGGTTTTGAGACCGAAGTCGGTGAGGCGATAGCGTTGGGTCTTGGGGATGCGCTCGATCAAGCCGTGCAGACGCAGGCGGCGCAGGTCGTAGGTCATGCGCCCGGGGCGGATGTGGGACTGGGGGAGTCCGAGCCACTGCGCAAGTAATGGCCGCAGTTGGCGGTTACGGAAGCCCTCGGGCTGGAGGCAGAACAAGACCAGCACCGCTAAGAGAGCCTGCACCCGCGGCTGCCCGAAGGGCAAGGCGGAGGCATGCTGGCCGTCGACCGCGGCCGGTTGTTGGAGTTTATCGAACGCCTCGGCTCCGATGTGACAGTCGTGCGTGAGTTGCTCGACTTGCAACACACGGCGGTTGGCGGCGAAGCCGATCTGGCGCAGCACCGGGAGGTTTTTGAGGCGTCGGCCCACCCCGAAGTCGTAGGTGTTGTTGATCGTGGTTTCGGTGCGCAACCCCCGGCCTTCCTTGTGGTACTGCTTGAGGTGGGTGTTTTTGTAGTAGACGTGCAGGGAGGGCACGACGCCCTCGGTGAGAAGCTCAGCGACCCGGCGCACGGGACGCTCGGATTGCAACCGCGACGCTCGCGCCGGGTTCGCTGGAGCGCATGTTCGGGGATTTGCTTAGATGCTGTCTGTCCATTTCGATACGGCGACGTCTTTGAGGCGGCCTGTCGAATCAAAGAGGAGGTAAACGGTAGCCACTCGGCATGTGCCGATCCCGCTCATCTTGGAGGCAACATCGCTCCTCAAGTAGTAGTCCCCAGCAACGACTGGAACTGAAAACCCGCGCTTCGCAATCAACTCAGCGGAGTCATAATCCACGACCGTGTAGCGCCTCCGAAAACTCCGACTGAATGTCTGCTCGACGGCTTGGCGAGGCGTGCCGAGCGGCGCATGGTGCAGCACGATGTCTCGCAACTTTGCGTGCTCAAGCTCCAACAAAGCCCGCTCAGACGGAAGCACACTGCGGCTGCATCCTACGAGCAGGCAAACGAGCGATAAAATGAGCGCACGCATCATGATGTCGCCTAGACCTTATGGCGGACGGGCCACACTGGGGCGGGGTCGCCGGGATTGAAGTGGCGGTGTCGTTGTCGTTCATTGGTCTCGCGGGGTGCCCGGGTGGGCAGAGCCGCACGAACGTCCCCGCTTCGCAGGGGGGAAGCGTTCCGATTCATCATGTAAATGCGCACCAACAACCACACCATGCGCAGGAGTAAACTCCACCTCGGTCTCGATGTCCACAAGGACTCCGTCACCCCCAACCCCCACCTCACCCACCCGGGCGTCACGCGGTTGAGCCAGCGCTTGCGCCGGGCGCAGCCGGGGCAGTGCGGGAGACCGAGCTTGGCCGTGACGGCGTGCACTACGTCGCCCAGGCCGCAGTCCCGGCACGGGCGCTGGGCCTGAACTTCCTCCCACGGCAGATCGAATCGCGCTGCAGCCTCAGCGCTGGCCACCAGCCAGTCGGCTTGCGCCCTCGCCACGGCGTTCAGCGCCGCCATCTGCCCGGGCGCCAGGCGCCGCCGGGCCTCCGGTCAGCCTCACCTTCACACGGCGATGGTCCATGTCAGTTCCTCCGTGCCGCCGTAGTCGCCCCAGCGCAGGGTCAGGGTAGCCGGCTGGGCCGGGTCGGCCTTTCTTGAGCTTCATGTAAATCTTGAACGTCTCGACCGTCGCCGGGCTGGCGCACTGGTCCACCACCCTGTAGTGGTGCTGCCAGTAGGCGGTCAGGGGGAACGTGACCGTGCCGGTGAGGTTGGTCGAGGCCGCCACCGTGGGCGTCACCTGGGCGAAGTTGGCCTTGGCCGGCAGGGTGCCCCGGTTGTCCCGCATGAGGAAACCGCTCTTGTAACCGTTGGCCTCATTCGTCCACTGGGTGCTGTAGCTGGACGGGGAAGGAGGGGTGAAACCATAACATCGTCCATTCGGCCTCGTGGTTCTGGCCGGTGTTTTTCTGTTCCCGTAATCGCTTTGGGATCCTCGACTCGCAGCATGGCTGCCATAGCCGACCTCTGAGAACCCTCACATCCCCAATAAAGACATTGTTATGGTTTGATTCCTACCTCACCGAAGAGGGAGGTAATTTCGGTGTGGGTCGTTTTGTGCAGGGTCGGCTCGGGTTGCTTAAGCATCCATCCCTCTGCCCGCAGCCCTTTCCGCAAAGCGCCCCGGCCGAAGGGAAATCCATGGGCACTGCCAATCTACCCAACTCTCGGCGGGCCAGCGGCGACCCACGCCGGGCATCACGTCGACCTGATCGGTCGCTACCGCGCGGTTGGGGTGGTCGAACCGCTGCCGCCTATTCTCCGTAGTAGTCCTTCATGACCTTCCAGGCTTTCTTGCGCTGGCCTTGGTCGGAGAGCAGCCCTTTCCGATTCCAGCCGTTCTGGTATTGCGGATGATAACGGTTAGGCGACCGAAAATCGAACAGCACCCACGGGGCCACGCCGCGAAGGTTGGGGATGTTTCGAAACATCGCGACGCCGCTCTTGTAGACCGCTTCTTGGTATTCCTCGCTCCACTCATGCGCGACGTCGTCGGGACCGTGCTTCCCGTAGAGAGCTTCGGCGCCAAATTCGCTAAATATCAGGGGCTTTCCGGGCGCCACCTCCCAGCGGACTTGCTCGGGCGGCACCGGGAAGCGGTCATACCATCCGAGGTATTTGTTCACCCCGACCACATCCACGGCGTCGGCGAGCCGGTCGTCCAAGCGAAAGGTCGACGTGGCCTTGTCAAAGCTCGGGTTATTGAACGCCGCGCCGACCAATCGGGTGCCGTCCATCTGCCGCGAAAAGCGGACGAGCCCGATGAGCACTTCGTCGCGCATTGCGGATGGCTTCGTTTCGTTGGCGACGCTCCAAATGACGATCGCGGCGCGGTTCTTGTCGCGGTAGATCATGTCCTGAAGAAGCGCCTTGGTCTTCTTCAGGATTTCGGGGTTGGTGAATTCGATGCCCTGCCAAACCGGAATTTCCTCCCAGATCACGATGCCCATGCGCTCGGCCAACCGCACGATCCGCTCGTTCTGCGGGTAGTGCGCGGGGCGGATGAAGTTGCAGCCGAGCGCCGCGACCTCGTTGAGGATCATCGCCGCATCGGCCTCGGAAGAGGCGCGTCCCATCCGCTGCGGGATCTCCTCGTGAAAGTTGACGCCCTTCAAGAAAACCGGCTTGCCGTTGAGCAGCAAATCCTCGCCCCGCACTGCGATGCTGCGGAAGCCGATCGCGTCCGCCACGGCATCCTTACCCACTGAGATTGTGGTTTGATACAATTTCGGGGATCCGGGTTCCCACAATTGGGGCGCGGCCTTGATTTCAAAAATGGCGCGGCCCTTGTCGTCAGTGGTGAGTGATTGGCGGATGCCAAGCTCCGGGATGGCCAGCCCGACCTGCTGCGGGGAATCCGCCCCATCGAGCTGGACGAATCCGGTGATGAGATCCTTGTGGCCCCGCTTGAGTTGCACCAGGTAATCCCGCACATGGACTTTAGGCCGGTCCACAAGAAAAACGTCGCGCAGGATGCCGCCGTAGTTCCACCAGTCGAAATTCATTGCCGGAATGCCGTCCGGACGGCGGGTGTTATTCACTTTCACCACCAGGTCGTTCGTGCCATCTGCGATCAGGCCGGTGATCTCAAACTCGAAGGGGGTGAAGCCACCCTCGTGGCGGCCAACCGCCCGGCCGTTCAGCCAAACGCCCGCCTCGTAGCTGACCCCCGCGAAGTAAAGGAACTGGCGGCGCTGCGGGTCTTTGCGCGCGGTGAACTGGCGCTGATACCAGACATTCCCTTCGAAGTACTTTAATTCCGGGAGCTGGGAGTTGAAGTCGCCGGGCACATCAAGGCGCAGGCCGCCATCGAACGAGTATTCCACAAACTCCGTATGGGTGCGGGGCTTGCGGTTCTCGTAAAACTTCATGTGCTCGCCGCGGCAGTAATGGTCAATGATCGCATTCCACTTGCCGTTGAGCAGGGCGGCGTCCTTGCAGCCATGGGGATTCATCATGAAAGTCTGCGCCACGAGTTGGATGGGCAGACACAAAATGGCGGCGAGCAGGTGTGAGGTTTTCATGGGTGAATTACGCGTTCTGGGGTGGGACGGGGCGCGTCAAGGCAGTTGGGGCGGAGCCGATACAACGGATTTCCCGGGCCTTCTTCTGGGCCCTGGACACGGCAGCGAGACGGATTGCAGCCGAAATTGCCATGACGGGAATGACCACCAGCAGTGCAACCAGGGGAAAACCCGCGCCGCCGCGCATCCGAGCAACGGGCCCCCGCCCGCTGCTCGACGAGTGGTTAATGATTGGCGAATCCGGGCGCGGCCGCATCTTCGTAGAATGTCATGGTTGAGTTTTTTCAGGGACGCTTGAGCCGAAAAAAAACCGCCGCGTTGGCCGGATTGACCGGCGCGAGGAAGCTGCTGTTGGTTTCGCTGCCGGGCAAGGTGAACCAGTTCGTGCCCAGACCCGACGCGAGGGGATTCGTCTGCGCCTGCAGGAGCCAGCCAGTGTAATTCGACGGCCAGTTCAAGACCAGGGCGTTGTTGCTGACGGCGAAGGTGATGTTGGTGGGTGTCGCCGGCAGGGACGCAGTGGGCGTGGCCGAGGCCTCATTGGAATGGGCCGACTCGTCGGCAAAAGTGCTTTGCGCCGTCACCACATAGTAGTAGGTGGTTCCAGCCACCACCGCCGTGTCGAGATAAGCCGTCGCCGCGAGATTGGTGGCCATCAACGAGTAGCTGCCGCCCGGGCTGATGCCGCGATAAACACGATAGGTCACGTTGGGCGTGCCGCCGGAGGCCCAGGCCAGGGAGACCTGATTTGTGCCGGCTTGGGCGCTGAGATTCACCGGCGAGGCGGGGAGCGCGGCGGGGACCGGATCGTAAGGCGGGATGAACCGCCATTGGTTCTGATTGTTGGTGGTCGTGTTGCTCACCATGTCAAAGGCTCCGGATGCCAGCCGCAGCCGGCGGTTCGCGGCGGGGGCCGCCGGATTCTCCAGGAAAAACCAGCCGTGCTGATTCTCGACGAGCGCCCACGTCACCGCCGTCCCATCGGTGCCAGCGGGCGCGAAATCCAGCACGCCCCCCGTGTTGCGCAATCGCCGACCATCGCGCAGCGAGACCACATGCCACTGCCCTGCCGCCGGTCCCGCCCGCAAGACCCACTGGGTGGTGTTGGTGCTCTCGCGAATGGTTCCCGGGCTGGGGGCGCTGGAACCGATCGCGTTGCGAATGCGTTTCCGCTCGCCCTGGTTGTGGACGAAATACGCCTTGTCACCGCGCACGTTCGCATCGCAATCCCAGGCAAAATAAAGTTCGCCGAAGGAAGTGGGAGCGCCGTTGGCATCGAAAGCGTTGGAGCGCGGCGCCACCGGGTCCGACGGGTTGACCGGTCGGGATAGTTGGTATTCGCCGTGAACAGGAACAACGAGTAGCGCCGCAGCCACGGGAGCGACTCCGCGCGCCACATGAATTCTGCCAGCCAGTTGTAATTGTCCTCCTCCGTCCAGTTGCTGTTCTGCTCCAGTCCACCGCGGAAAACTCCGTGAACCACACGGGCCGGCCCCACTTCATGTTCAGGGATTGCAATTCGGAAATCAGCGCGCCGGGATCACCGCCATTGGGTCCGGGATATTTGTGGGCCGCCACGGCATCCATGCGATAACCGCGGGTGTTTGCCTGCGCCATGAAATTGGTCATCCACGAGTTGTCGGGGTTCGTGGTCACCGGACTGATCAGCGGCATGGTCCATCCGCTCCAGACGCGGCCAGAGTTCGATGGCCTTGTCCACGGTGAGGTTGGACTGATCGGCGCCATCCGGCTCGTTGAATCCCAGGTAATGCATGGCCTTGTCCTCGCGCTGCCAGGCCGAAAGGAATTGCTCCACCGGCCCCGAGCTGCTGCCGATGTCCCAGTTGAAGTTTCCCCACTGCATCGGGTTGAAGATCACCTCCGGCGGCAGGCTGACCGTGGTGTCCGGCCCCAGTTGTAGGCCCAGTTCGATTTTCGTGCCGACCATTCTGTCAACGTAGCCTGCTGCTCCTTTGCGCGGATAACGCGCCTGGAGGCTGAAACGCCAGCGCTGCGAGGTCGCGCCGTTGTTCGTGTTCTGCACCAGCGCCGTGCCCGCCGTAGTCCCGCCGCCCTGCGTGTCCGCCACGAGACCGCTCCATTGGTTGACGAGCCAAAAATCGCGTCCCGTCAATCCGGCACGAGCCGCCAGTTCTGATGCGGCATGGCGGTGTAATCCTGATCCACCAGCAACGCGCCCGCGTTGGTGGAAAGCCCCGCGCCGGCGAGGCATTGCCCGGTCACGCGATTGCGCAGCCGATAGGTGTCCGTGCCGACGTTCAGCAACACCTGATACTGGTTGACTGCGTCAGCGAAATTGGTGTTGCCGAGGTCGGGCGTGCTGCCGGTGACGGTGGCCGGGAGATTGGCCGCGCGGTTGATGACGTTGTAAAAGGCGTCATTGTAATCCTCCCACTTCAGAGTGGGCGGCGGCGCGGCGATCACATCCTGGCCCAGAGGATAACCCGCGCCGCCGTTGGCGGGAAAGATGCAGAGTTCCCGCACGGCACTGACGGAACTGTTGGTGAACACCAACAAGATGTGGCTGGCCGTCACCGTGCTGGCAAAGGTGACGACGCACGCGGGGTTTGTATTGCCGGAGACCGCGCCCCCGGGAATCGCCTGCCACGCACTGCCATTCCAGTATTGCAAGACGAAATTCGTGATCGGGCCGACCGCGCCGTCGCCGGAATACAGATGTGCGCTGCCAATTTTGGCCGCAATGCGAAGGTCAATCTGGAGTGAATTGCTGCCCACCAGCGTGGTCTGCCACTTCGACAGACGATCCGCGAAACCGTCCACCGCGAGTGTGGGATAGTTCGTGCCGCTGATCGCGGTGGCGTATGCCGGTCGCTTCTTGGCCAGATTCAATTCCACGTCCGTGCCGATGGGATAGCCTTGCTCCGTCCCGTTGGCTGGACTCGGGTTGGGCGGGAACAAGGCGAACTCCTTCACGTTCTGGACACCGTTGTCGTCCGTGTGGAGGCGAAAGCGGTCGGCGGTGACGGACGAACTGAAAATCGACATTACGCTCGGTGGACGTGTTGCCCGCAACGGATGAACCCGGAACATCGAGCCAGTTCGCCGCCGGAGAAGTATTGGACCTTGAAATTGGCCAGCGCCGGGGCCTCGTCAATGCCGCTGTAGATGTGCGCGCTCCGGGCGGTGACCGGCAAGGGAAAGCTGAATTCCACCCAATGAGGGGTGTTCCGGTTGAGCGTGCGCCAGCCATGGCTGTTGACGAGGCCGTCGTTCACAAAGTCCGGCAAATACTGGTCACCTGTGGTGGACGAGCTGCTGGCCTGATGTTTCGCAAGGTTGACGTGCGGCGGGAAGATGCTCTGGGCTGAATACGGTGCCGGCGAGGGTCATCCGGAAATTGGGATTCACGCCACCGATGGCCGCTCCGGTGGCAGCGTTGTCAATGATCGTGCTGCCCCCGAGCAATTCGCTACCAATGGAGTAACCGCTGGTCAGTGTGGCGGCGCGGGCGGATTGCAGCAGAGCCAGCGCGAGCAGGATGAGCCACGTTGAATACGCCGGCAATGGCCGCCGCATCGGCAAATGCCATTGGCCCCGCCGGCTGACATCCAGCGAAGCAGGGACACCACTGCAAATCCGACAGTTGATGGGATCGGTCATAAGCTTCATTGCGCAGAAACGGTTTTCCACGCCGCGCCAGGAACCACCGTTCCAACGGTTCTCCCGTTGAAAGCGCGGTGCTTTCCTCGCTCGGGCGAAGAAGGAACCCGCCATGCCAAACACCCCTGCCAATCAAGGCCCGGGAGCCAGCCGGTCGAACGTGGACGGTATCGCCGGATCATTAACTGACGGTTACCGATGTTTGCGGGTTCGTAACGATCACTGCTTGTCCCAAAGGGCGTTGGCATTTCCCTGGGGAAATCCGTAGCCGATCTTGCTGTTGCGAAATCCCTCGGCGTGGCCATCAAACCACACCGTGCTGACGCGCGCGCTGTGGCGGGGCACCGAGCGATAAGGCAGAACGTTCGGGTAGCCGAAGAAGCTCGGGACGACGAAGTAGGTGCTGCCCGTCCCTCCCGCAGCGGTATCCTCCACAAATTGATCTGGATTTCCCTTCACCGTCTGGGTCGTGACCGACCCCGCATCGGCGATGACCACGGACTCGCTGGGCTTGCGGACATTTCCCTCTTTGACCGGCGGTTTCAAGTCTCCGGGGATGTGTTCGACGCCGAACTCCGGGCGGTTGACGCCGATGCCCAGAAAATTTTTGGTGCTGCTTCCACCGGCGGTGGCAGAGGCGATGCTCTTCACGGACGGACAGTCAAAAATGCTCCGCGCTTTCGCATAGCCGCCCAGGCGCAACATGTCGGGCCAGTAAACAAAGGCGCCGCCCGCCACAATGAACGAAGAATCCACCACCACCGGCTCAAAGCCAGCCACATTAGCGCCCCGGCGCCAGTAGACCAACCGGCCGTTGCTGTCATCCATATACATCCGCATCGCGAGGCCGAGCTGGCGCATGTTGCTGATGCACTGAATCCCTTTGGCCTTGGATTTGGCCTTGGCGAGGGCCGGCAGGAGCATGGCGGCCAGGATGGCGATGATCGCAATGACCACGAGCAGCTCGATTAGGGTGAAACTACCGGACTGACCGGATTTGTTGGATGAGCTTTGCATGGGCAGGGGTTCTGTTCGACATATCTTAGTCACGGTCGAGAAAGGGCGGTATCCCCTAAGAGTGTGATTCGACAGTAGGCGACGCGGGGCACGCGGCAATGGGGTCCGCCGGGAGGATTCAATACTGGCTGCAGGTCCCACATGGTCCGCCGGCGGGCCTCACCCGGATTGAAAATCCCACCATCGTGTGATGCTGAGAGTCCGCTCAAAAAAGCCGCCCGTTCAAGTGTGATTCGGACGGGCGGCTGTCGGTTTGAATGTTTCCTTCCCGGACAGGCTTATCGTAATTGATAGAATTGCTTCGGTGCCGTAGCGGCGCTGTCAATGAAGGTGTCCGCGCCGCTGATATTGGTGACCATCGTCAGGTAGGACCAGTTGAGCAAATCACTGGAGGTCCACACCGAATTGGTTTGCCCGGGCCAACTGTTGATGCTGAAGCTGGCCTGCGTTGCTCCCGGCTTCTGAGCATTGCTAAGAACGGGCGGTCCAAAAGCGTTCAGGCGAACCTGAGAGACGGCCATGGTCGTTGTTCCACTAGCCTGTTCACGGCGGAGTTTAATACCAATCTTCTTGCCCACGTTGGTGCTGACATTGAGCAGCGTGCTGAAGTCGTAGGTTTTTGGGTTATACACAGTAGTATTTCCGATCCAAAGATACTTGGATGCAAGCTGAACCCAGTTGGTGGGATTGGGGTCGCTGGCGTCCATGAGTAGCACGGTAAGGGCGTTGTCGCCACGCGCCTGCAGGGTGACGGTGTAGCAGGTGTTTGGCTGGTAGGTTTCCGTGGTATCTTGAACAATCGCGTTCCAGTCTCCAGTAATTCGAGCGCAAGTGCCAACGCCACTGTTGGTATCCAATGCAACCACTGGTAAGTTCCAGTTGCCGGGCGCAGCCATTATCCAGTTGTTGGTGCTCGTCAAACCAAAGTTGGCGGCATCTTGCGCGGTGCCGAAGTGGCCGTTGCGGACCAGGTTGCGGGTCAGCGACAGGGTGCAAGTGGTACTGTTGGTCCCGCCAAACTGATTGGTGACAAACGCCTGATAGATGCCGGCCTGGCTTAGTGCGAGGTCCTTCAGGAGAAGCGAAGCATTGGTGGCGCCAGGAAGATCCGTGCCGTTGAACTTCCATTGCCATTGCATCGGCGTGCTGCCGGCGGCCACCGTCATTAGATTGATCTGGCCGTATTGGAGGCGGGTGGCAGTGGCGGGCGGGTTGGCCGTGATGGTCGGCGGCAGGGCGTTGGTTGTTCCCAGCGGGCTAATGACGTTGGTGATGGCGGCGAACCAGTTCGTCGCCATCTTATTGTAGCCCATCTGGTTGGGATGCAGATTGTCGAACGTGTCCGCCAGCGTCAGCGCGTCGCGCAGGTTGGTGAAATACACCTGGCGGCCCAACGCGGCCTGGCGTGCGACGATCCCTGGCACGAACGGATTGAAGGTGGTTTGAATCTGCGTGTCGTAGGGCTCTCCCCGCTTGAGCAGGTTGGCCACAATGATCTTTGCGAAAGGCCGGTTGGTGGCCATTTTCGCGATCAGGGCTTCCAACCGGTTGGTGGCGTTGGCGGTGTCATAGCCCTGGCCGTAATCGTTCGTGCCGATCAGGAGCAGGATCACGTCGGGATCGTCGAGCTGGCTGAACCAGCCCACGATGTTCGAGTCAATCTCGTCAATGCGCCAGCCGGGGTGGCCTTCGTGATCCCAGTCGGGCAGCGACGGCCCGGGATTGTTGGTCAGGGTGCCGATATAGTCCACATTGAACCCGGCATTGGTGAGCAACTGGTAGAGCGGCGCCCGGTAGCCGCCCGGCGAAGCGAGGGAACTGTAGCCATAAGTGATTGAATCGCCCAGCGGCATGATCCGGACGGGCGCGGGCTGCCCTTGCGCGGTGGTCGCGAAGAGCAAGGAGGTCAAAGTTGCACAGGCGGCCAAGAGACAACGGGAAGTTTTCATGATTTGTCTTTGTTTACGATGCGCGGACGGTATCTGATGCCGCCCGACGTCCAGATCAGCGCCCGCCCGCCGCAGCCTCGTCGCTGGCCACGAGCCGGTCAGCATAAAAGAGCCCGCACAATGCGGGCTCCTTTATGCATGCTTTCCGCTTACCCGTTCGACAAGGCGCAATGGCCTTGCTCAACACGGGGAATTAGCTGCGAGCTTTACGACGGGCAACCATCATGCCGATGGCTCCAACACCCAGCAGACTCATCGTAGTCGGTTCCGGGATGACATGGACAGCATAGGCCGAAACGTAATAATTCCCCTTATTCTTCCAGTTGTTCATCACGACATCACCATCCGTGGCGGTAAATGTGTATGTTGCCACCTTCTCTATGGTAGCGTTATTAAAATAGACATATTTGTAGTTCGCAGCATCCACGTAGAGGTTGGCCGAGCAACCATTATATTCCCCTAAGAGGACCAGTTGGACCTTGTAGTCAAGCCCTGGGGTTAATCCACTAATGGTAATATCGCTGCCTGAACCCCATTCGGAGACTTTCATGCTATTGCCCAGCAGATTTGCCATATTGGGATCACTGCCGCCATACGCTGTAAATGTGCCCGAAGCGTTGCCCGTGACGTTATTCGTAGCGGTATCGTAGGCAATGCCACCTACCGTAACCGCATTCCCACCATTACCCAGATTGCTGGCCTTGAACAACGGTCCGGACGATGTGTCCAGCCCCGCGGCGAGGTCATTATCATCAACAACGGTCCACGTGCCAGCATCGGCTACCCCAGCCAGCAAGCAGACCACTCCAACTGCTAGTAGTACCTCTCTTCATTTTGTTTTCCTTCTGTTTTGATGTTCGCCCTCGTGGCAGGGCAAGTCACTCATTTACCTGTCCGCTGCCCGAAGGACTGAAGAGAGCTTAACAAGAGAGCCGCAAGAAATGCTATCCCACGAAGAGGGGATGACCAAGACTCGGGTTTGTATGCTTAGCCCGGATATGTCCCACCTAAATTGAACAAAGAAGCGGTGAGTGCATCAAAAGGCTTGTGCACATTGAGTCAGATGAAATCGCACCCCACCAGTTCCTCTGTGACAGACTGTAAGAAC
This sequence comes from uncultured Verrucomicrobiae bacterium, assembly GCA_963751435.1. GTDB lineage: Bacteria > Verrucomicrobiota > Verrucomicrobiia > Limisphaerales > DSYF01 > JALOTU01. The sequence continues at coordinate 98,785 of CAVVUP010000032.1, forward strand.
CACCCGCTGCTCTTTCAATACCTCGGCCTGAGTATGGACCAGGCCGTCGTTGTCGAAGGCCGAAAGGTATTGGCCATTCGTCGTGGGGCCAGTGACCGCCTGCTACTTGGCGAGGTTCACGCGGGGGGGGGGAACCACTGGGGCTGAGCACTGTGCCGTCAAGACTGATGGGGAAGTTGGGATAAGGTCCACCGAGGACTGCGCCGGTGGCGCTGTTCTTGAGCACATCCCCCGGCGCCTGGTTTGTGCCGCTGATATTTAAGCGGAGCCAGCCGGTATTGATGATCCGCACCGCCACCCTGGTGCTTTTGGCGGTGAACTTTATCGGGGCGTCGAACGTGGCGTAGTAAGTGCCGATGGCTCCTTGGATAAAACTCACGTTCGCGGTGCCCACCTGCGTTTTCAGCCCATTGCCACCTCTCGCCTGCGCGGCGAGTGCAAACGCCAGCACAGGCAACGCAAGCAACGACCATTTGATTCTTTGGTTGGTGTTCATTGTGAAAAAGGTGGCTATGACTTCGCGATCAGGTTGATTTCCATTGTTCGCTAAATCAGATTATTCCCGAGCATTCCACTGCCGACGGTATAACGGCTGGTCAGCGTGGCGGTCATAGCGGTTCGCGCCAAGGCCAGCCACGCCATCAGCAGTATAGGTGGTCATATCCCGCTCATGAAACGGTGTCGGTCACGGTTAAAATTCCATGAAAGACAATGGCGTGTCTTACTTTGCCTCGATGCCAGAGGCAAAAAGCCGCCTGCCATTTTCCAGACAGGCGGCTGGCTGGCATTTCAAATGGGTCGCTTCATCAGAGACAGCGCGGCTCGTGTTCTGATGATTAGCAGTCATTGTGGGAGGCTCACAACGGGCTTAAACGGTGATTTCCATCTTTCACCAGAATCGGCACGGTAAAACCGGAGGCGCGCTGGCCGCCATCAATGACGTAGCCCGTAACGACGTAGTTGGTGCCGGGTTCTTTCGGTGCGGTGATTTCCGCCGTTGGTTGATCCGAGTTGACCGGGCCGGAGACGGTTCTGCCGGCCTTGTCCAAAATCCACCAACGGAATTGGAGCTTGGAATTACTGTCGACCAGGTTGGTGGCGGTAGCCGTGACTTTGAACGACTGACCGGACAGGACAAACGGCGTCGGGTTCGTTCGTTTGTCCGTCAATTTGTATTTTGGTCAGCAACGGCCCGCGCTCTTGTGGATACCGGCCAGACCAGTAATGGCAGAATTCCTCGGTAATGGGGGTGGTGTAGAGTTCGTTCGCGTCAAGGTTCTTTGCATTTCCTTGCGGGCTGAGGAAGGCGCAAAAGTAGGTGGGTTTTTGCAGGGGTCCGGAACCCCACAGAAACATGGTCGAACCGAGACACATCGGCGCGGCGTCAATGTTCTTAAAGCTGTTACGCGTGTCATCCAGTTTTGCATCATACGACTGCTCATACACCGCTCCCCACGCCGTCTTGCGTCCCCACCAAGGCCCTTGCGGACCAAACTCGGAAACGTAATACGCGAGGCCCCATTCCTCTTCCAGCCGCTGACTGGCCGCGCCCAATGCCCCGTGACCATAGCTGTTGTAGCCGATGGCATCAAGGTCCGGGGCATACTCTTTGACGAGGGCAATCTTGTCCGCAGGCGCGTTGACCATCGTGAGACTGGTCAACTGTTTCGGGAATCGCTGGTGCAAGGCGAGCGACATGCGATTGACGGTTTCCAGGTAGGCCGGATTCAGCGGCACCTCGTTGCCCAGACACCACATCAGAATCGCCGGATGATCGCCAATACGACTGACGGTCGCCTCAAAGACTTCGACCTGCTCGTCGCCTTGTTTGCGATAGTCCCAGTCCCAGGTGGAGCCGTCGGCTCCCTGGTTGTTCCCATGATGCGGCATCCAGACCCCGACAATCACCTTGAACCCGAGACGCTGGTAGCCATCAAGCTTTTCGCGCGACGGCGGTACGTAGGTGCGGAGGGTGTTGGCGCCGTAGGCGGAGGCCAGATCGAGCCGCGTCGTGCCGCAAATGCCCTTGATTTGAAAAGTGCGAAAGACCTCGTAACGGGCGGCGCGGGCGGAATCCGCCGAACGCATCAGTGCCGAATAGTCCAGACATGAAGCTGTGGAGGCCATGAAAAGACCCAACCCGGCCAACAACAGTGACAGTGGACGGCACGCCAAACTCAACTTGTGCCCAGCCCGGTTGATGAACAAAACAATGGTTGTTTTCGCAGAGACAACTGTTGGATGGAGGACATTCATGATGATGATAGTATCGCTGGAAGTTCCAGTCACCTGGCGTGACCTCTTGGTGCACTCATCGGTGTTGTTACTAGATCGCCGCTGAAAAGTCGGGGAATCCGACGCTCACAGTTCACGGTTGTAAGAGGAATAGAAGTTTGAGGAATGCCGTCGCGTTGTTGCCGGGAATGGCGCTGGAAGTCACCGGTTGCCCGGCACCCCAGAGCACGGGATCAAACGCCGCCTTGCTGGCATTCACCGTGGTGTGGCCATCGCCCCAAAGGCAATTGAGCGCGCCTGGCGAAGAGCCTGAGCGATGGGCGACGGATTCATAGTTGAAGATCAAGTCCGTCATCACCGTGCGATCCGCCGAGAGCTGGGTTGACTTCCTGGCCAGGGTAAACAGATAGGGACTGGACGCGCTCGCCTGCTGCTTGGTCTGCGGATAATACATGTAAGCCGAGCGCACCAGCATATGACCGGTTTTGGGAATGCTCGGCCAGGTACCGCTGGCCGTGTAATTGTCATAGGCCCATTGATCGCCGGCTTTAGTGCCCGGACAATAATAGCTCCTCGCGCTGGGGATCAATCCCGACGCATAGAACAAACCGTGATTGGTCGGACTGCGGGTGTCCGCCTTCTGGCCGTTGCCTTGAGTGGTGTTGAACAGAACGTAGCCGAGCCAAGGGCCGGTGGTGCCGGTGAATTGTGCCCGCATGATATGATCACCGTTATCGCCTGAATACATAAACAGGGCTGTGCCCATTTGTTTGAGGTTGTTCAAACAGGAAATGCGCTGGGCGCGCTGCTTGGCACTAGACAGGGCCGGCAGGAGCATGGCGGCCAGAATCGCGATGATCGCGATGACCACGAGCAGCTCGATCAGGGTGAAACCACGGGACTGACCGGATTTGTTGGATGAGTTGTGCATGGGCAGGGATTCTGTTCGACACACCTTAGTCACGGTCGAGAAAGGGCGGTATCCCCTAGGAGTGTGATTCGACTGTAGGCGACGCGGGGCACGCGGCAACGGGGCCCGATGGGAGGATTCAATACTGGTCGCAGCTCTCCACATGTTCCGCTGGCGGGCCTCACCCGGATTGAAAATCCCACCATCGTGTGATGCTGAGAGTCCGCTCAAAAAAGCCGCCCGTCCAAGTGTATTTCGGACGGGCGGCGGCCGGTTTGAATCTTCCCCTTTCGAACAGCCTTATCGTAGCTGATAGAACTGCTGGTCGGCGGTGGCGGCGTTGTCCGTGAAAGTGTCGGTGCCGCTGACATTGGTCACGGTTGTCAAGAAGGACCAGTTCAGCAAATCCGGAGAGGTCCACACCTCATTTGGCTGTCCGGGCCAACTGCTGATGGTGAAGCTGGCCGAGGTTGCTCCCGGCCTCTGAACATTGCCGAGAACGGCGGGGCTAAAGGCATTCAAGCGCACCTGAGAGATGGACATGTTCGCCGCGCCGCCTGACTGTTCATGGCGGAGTTTGATGCCAATCTTCTTGCCCACGTGGGGGCTGACATCGAAGGTGCTGAAATCGTAGGTGTTAGGGTTATAAATAGTATTATTGCCGATATAAAGATACTTGCTTGCGAGAGCAACCCAGTTGGTGGGATAAGGGTCGGTGGCGTCCATAAGCAACACGGTGAGCGCGTAGGCGCCCCGCGCCTGCAAGGTGACGGTGTAGACGGTGTTTGGCTGGTAGGTTTCCGTGGTATCTTGGACAATCGCGTTGTAGTTCCCATTGATCCGAGCGCAAGTGCCCATGCCGCTGGTGCCATCCAGATTCACAGTAGGCGTATTCCAGTTGCCGGGCGCAGCCATTATCCAGTTGTTGGTGCTCGTCAAACCAAAGTTGGCGGCATCTTGGGCGGTACCGAAGTGGCCGTTGCGGACCAGATTGCGGGTCAGCGACAAGGTGCAAGTCGTGCTGTTGGTTCCGCCAAACTGATTCGTGACGAACGCCTGATAGACACCGGCTTGGCTCAGGGCGAGGTCTTTCAAGAGAAGCGAAGCATTGGTGGCGCCAGAGATATTGTTGCCGTTAAACTTCCATTGCCACGACATCGGGGTACTCCCGGCGGCGCCGGCGACCAGGTTGATTTGACCGTATTGGAGCCGGGTGGTTATCGCCGGTGGATTGGTCGTGATCGTTGGCGGATTCGCCGGGTTCACCGTGATCGCGAGAGGCCCGTTGGTGATGACGCCTTCGCCATTGCTGACCACGACATCGTAGGAACCGCTGTCACCCGTGACTGAACTCGCGATCACATAGGTCCGGTCAGTCGCACTGCTGATGTTGGTGCCGTTTTTCCGCCATTGGTAGTACAGCGGCAAGGCGCCCGCGCTGCGCACGTTGAAGGTGAGCGGAGTGACGGCATAAACGTTGGTGCCGGGAGCCACGGAGACGTTCTTATAGACGGCCGGCGGACCATACGAAATATCGCGCAGGGTATATCCAAACACCCGGCACTCGGTCGTGCCGTTGGGATACATGTTCACTTCGGCGTAGTTGGTTTCGCCCGTGATGGAATTCGTGGTGGCTTCCCAAGTATACAGGGATCGGTAGACGACACCTGCGGAGGGCGAGGCGCCAAGGTACTGATACAACGTGTTGCTGCCGCTGTCGGCGGTGGCATATAAGTTCAATGCTGCCCAGTCCCATTGCGCACCAGAGTTGATTTGCGCCTGATAGACGCGGCCAGGAGTCAGGTTGCTGAAGCGGAACGAAGCACTTGAACCGAGCGTCCAACTGTTCACCTCACGGTAGGTGTAATACAAATTCTGCAATGCGGGGTCGCTCCCCGAGTAACGACTGTCAATATTCGACGAATACGCTCCGCCCCAATTCGTGGTCAGGACCGCGTTGGTTCCAAAGCTGATGCCATTCACCGTCACCGGCTCCACCAACAGGTAGGGGGTGGTTTCGGAAGGCCCGAGATTGATCGCCTCAATCACAACACCGTTGGTCAGCCAGCCCGTTTCCGGGTCCACGCTGTAGTTGACGTCCCACGCTGCGGCATGGGCCGCCAAGGTTGCCGCAGCCATGATGCCTGATAACAATATGCTTTTCTTCATAACAGGTTACTCGTTCGTTTAGGTTGTTGGATTAACTGTCTTCACAGCCAGCCATGTTTAGACAATGGGACGGACATGAAGTATGTGCTGAGTATGGCAGAATTGTTTGGAGCGGGTATCCCCTATTAGTGTGAGCACCGTTGCCAGCGGACTTGCTCACGCACGCGCAAGCCAATCTGCCGCTCCAAAGCACAAGTAACGCAGGGGCGTTCCAGCGATCGGGTATAGCTCTCACACGATTGTGGGATAGGCCGCGGATTGGCCTTCCAATATCGTTGGGTATTGCCAACCAGACAAACCATGAAAACCCTCACAGCGCAGTCCCCCCAACCGCACCAGACACCACGCGGCTTCACCCTCATCGAGTTGCTGGTGGTCATTGCCATTATCGCCATCCTGGCCGCGATGCTGCTGCCCGCCCTCTCGTCGGCCAAGCAGAAGGCGCACCAGGTCAATTGCATCGGCAATCTCAAGCAGATGAATCTCGCCTATACGATGTGTGTGCAGGATACCGGCTCGATGCTGGATTACAGCAGCGTGAACGTGCTCTGGATGAAAACGCTGATTGATTATCAAGCGAAGGTGGCCGATGTGCGGCTTTGTCCAGTGGCGAAGTTTCGCAGCACGACTACCGGCTCGTCCGCTGGTACGGCCACCACGCCCTGGTATTGGGGCATTTCCCCCGACCCGATTTATCGCTCCGGCGCCTACGCGATAAATGGCTGGCTCTACAAGTATCCCGGCGGGGGTATCGACCAGTTTGTAGACCCTTCAAACACGCCCAAGTTCTTCCAAAAGGAGAGTGGCATTCGGCGGCCGGTGGAGACGCCAACCTTTTTCGACGCAACCTGGCCCGACACCTGGCCAAGGTCATCCCAGGCGGTGCCCAACAACTTTGATCTGGCCAAAGGCGGCTCGGGCGGCGGATGGGAACGACTGCTCATTTCGCGCCATCCCGCCAAGGCTGGAAGGACAGTTTCCGGTCAACCCATCCCTGGGCGAATCAACATGGGATTTGCGGATGGCCATGCGCAAACCCTCGAATTGCAGCGAATCAAGAGCGTGATCTGGCACGTGGATTACAACCCCAGCGGCGATCCTTGGTCCAACAACCCCTGAGTGAACGCCTGGGGGCAGGGTGATATGGCAGCCGAGTTTCCGGGCACTGCCTGAGGCTGCGCAGCCCGTTTCAGTGTTCATCTCCCGACGTCTGGTTTTGAACGAACTTCATGACCGCCTCGACCCGGGATTCGACGTGCAGTTTTTCGTAGATGTGGTGGACATGCGTGCGCACGGTCTCGGTGCCGATGCCCAGGTGGTCGGCGATCTCCTTGTAGCGATAGCCCTTGGAGAGTTCGCGCAGGATTTCCATTTCCCGGGCGGAAAGCTGCTTCAGTTCCGACTCCACCTTCGTGCGGCGTTTGAAGAAATCCACGACCTTGCGCGCCACTTCGGCCGACATGGGCGCGCCGCCGGCATGCAATTGCACAATTCCCTGAACGATTTCCTGCGGCTGCGATCGTTTCAGCAGATACCCGGACGCGCCGGCCTGCAACGAATCGAAGATCTGGTCGCCGTCCTCGTAAACCGTGATCATCATCACCTGCAGTTTGGGGAGCTTTCCTTTGAGTTCGGTGACCAGGGTGATGCCGCTCTTGCCCGGCAGGTTGATGTCCACCAAGGCGACGTCAGGACGGTTTGAAAGGATTGGTTCAAGCGCCTCCTCGGCGCTGCCGTAAGCGCCGTCGAAGCTGAGGTTGGGCGCCTTCTGGACGATTTTCTTCAGCGTCTCCCGCACGCCGGCGTCGTCTTCCACAATCGCAACTCGTATGGCCATGGCTTTCGTTAAGTTAAATTGGGTTCGGAATCAATGCGCAGTCTCACTCGCGATCCCGTTGGTCCTGGAATTGCAGCGCGCCAAGCCTGATGCGCAATGCGACCAAGGTGCCCACGCCGGGGCGCGAGTGAATGGACGCGCGAATCCCGGCGGCAGCGGCGCGCTGCCGCATGTTTTCCAGGCCGTGCCTCTGGCCCTTGCCACCGTCCGCCGCAAAACCTTTGCCGTTGTCGCGGATGCTGATGCGCAACGCGCGGTGCCGCACCACCACGCGCAATCGCACCTCGCTGGCGCCCGCGTGCTTTTGCGCGTTGTTGAGCGCCTCCTTCACCAGCATGAGAATGTCCCGCCGCAGATTCCCGGGCATCGTGCAGGCCGGCAGGTCGCGTCCGATGTCCATCCGGCAATTGATGGGTGTGGCGCGGAAGAACTGCTCCGCATACTGCGCGATATACGCCACCAGGTGCGCAAGCGTGTCTTTCTGCGGATTGATCATCCACACCGTTTCGTCGAGGGACTGCACCGCGCTGCGGGCCTGGGCGGAAACCTCTTTGATCTGGGTTTGCAACTCCGTCGGCACCGCCGGGTCATCCGCCGCCAGGTCCGTTTGCAGGGTCATTTGCGTCAGCCGCGCGCCGAGGTCGTCGTGCAAATCGCGGGAGATGCGCGTGCGTTCGCGTTCGAGCGCATGGGCCTGCTTCAACCGCTCTAGCTTGCGCCGTATCCGCATGCGGGCGGCCATGAAAACTCCACCGCCGACCAGCCCGGCGAAAAGCACGACCATGGCCGCGCGGAACCACGCCGTCTGCCAGTAGGCGGGAACCACCGTGAAGTGCAGCCATGCCGCCTCGTCATTCCACACTCCATCGTCGTTGCACGCGGTGAATTTGAAAATGTAAGCGCCGGGCGGCAGGCGCGGATACGCTGCGGTGCGGGCGGTGTTGGCTTCAACCCATCCCTCGTCGAACCCGACGAGTTGGCGCCGGAACAGCACTTCCTCCGGCGCCCGAAAACTGAGGGCGGCGTAATTAAACTCCAGTTTTTTGAAATCGTGCCGGAGCCGGAGTTCGGTGTGCGGATTGACCGGCACGCCATCCACCTGGACGCTCTCCAGAACAAGCGGCGGCGGACGGAGGTTGACCGGCAGCGCCGCCGGATCAAAGGAAACCACGCCCCGGCTGGTCGCGAAGCGCAACTGGCCCCTGGCGGTCCGCCACACCGAAGGCTGGCTGCCCACGGTGCCTTGCACATTTGCCAAACCATCGGACGAGCCATAATGCGTCAGGGCAAACCGTGACCTGCGCCCCTCCAGCACCGCTTCCACTTCACCGGGGCGCACGCGCGCGAGGCCCCGGGAACCGCCGAGCCACAGCCACCCGGTATCGTCCTCGATCAGTTGCGACACCACGTCATCCGCCAGCCCATCGCTGCGCCCCGCGAATTTAACCCGTCCGCCCTGAAAGCGCCCCAGGCCGCCGCCCAGCGTGCCCACCCACAAGCCGCCATTCGTAGCCGGCAGTAACGCGCCAATCGAGAAGCCGGTGAACCCCTCGGCAACCCCAAAGCGGCGGAACGTCCCGTTGGTGCGGCAATACAAATCGCCCGGGGCCGTGCCAATCCAAATCACGCCTTCCGCATCCTGGGTAATCGCCGTCACCGTGGCCTTGGGAAAACCGTCTGCCTCCAGGTTCCACAGACGCTGTTGGTTGGTCGCGGGCAATAGAAACAAGCCGGACGGAAACCCCCCAATCCAAAGATTGCCGTCCCGATCGTGGTGCAACACCCGGAGCTGTGTGCCGTAAATGTTCAGGGACGGACCGATGGCACCGGTTGAGGAGCAGTGAATCAATCGCCCGCCCGCCGTTCCCAGCCACACACCGCCGGCCCCGTCGTCCAGCAGGGAGCTCACGCTGGTTTGCTGATGTTCGGGGAACATCGCCACGCGACCGGAGGCATCCAGCCGACCCAAGCCGACACCCTGTGGTCCCACCCAGTCACCGCTGACGGAAAGCACCGTTTCCTGCGGCAGTCCCTCGGACTCACCCAGAATTTGAAAGCAACCGGGTCGGATCTTGAAGATGCCCGCCCCGTCGGTGGCCACCCAGATGTTGCCCTCCGCGTCCTCGAGGAGGTCGCTGATTAGGTGATGCACGCCGTAAATTTTCTCCAGCGTGTTTCCGGACAGCCGATACAAGCCCCGCCGCCTGGTCCCGATCCATACATTGCCAGAGCGGTCCTCGTGAATCTCGCTGACTTCATAGGCATCCCAACCCAGCCGCTTCACCCGCTGCATCACCCCGGGTTGTCCCGGCGGCAGCCGCCGCAACTCGTCCCCGGTGGAAAGCCACAGGCCGCCGTCGCGACTGGGGGCGAGCGTGACCACCCAGCCCGGCAACCGGGTGTAGTTGGTCGGCTGGCCGTTGATCACCTGCCCGAAGGTGTCCTGCTTAAAAAACCACAAGCCCCCCCTGGCGTCCGTCACCAGTTTGAACAACATGGGACCCGTGGCAATGCGGCCCAGCTCGGCGGTTTTCACGAACTGGCCGCCGTCCCAACGCCCCAAGCGCCCATTGCCATCCGTCGCCCAAATCACCCCATTTCCATCTTGCGCCACGGAATCCACCGCCGGAGCCGGCCACGCCGGACTGGGGTTGGTGATCGCGCTGTCGCGTTGGATGAACAAGCCGGAACGGCGCGTTGCAATCCACAGCGCCCCGTCGTTGCCCGCCCGCAGCGATTGCACAAAGCCCTTCGCAAAATCCGGCGACACATCGCCCTCCCGCACCACGAACCGCACGCCATCGAAGCGAACCAATCCATACGGCGTGCCGAACCAGAGATAGCCTTGTTGATCCTGAACGATTGCCGTGATGATGTTCCGGGGCAGGGCCTGATCCGTCTGCCAGTTCTGCACCAGGAAATCGCGCCGCTCGACCGGCGCATCCGGAGCCTCCTCGCCCCAGACCGGGGTGGAGGCGTGCGCCACCGCCAGCAGAAACGCGAAAGGTAATTGCATGAATGGGAGTTTGAACGTGCTGCCAGTATTACCCAGACGATCCGGCCCGAGGCAATGCACAAAACCGGCATCCCCTATCTGTGTGATGGTTCATTTCCATCCGTCTGCTATCCTCGCGCCGCCATGATTAAACTGCGCTTCGTCTGCCGGACTTTGCCATTGCTGGTGGCTATGGGTTGCTGGCTGGTCCCGACCGTTCCGGCGTTGGATTACTCCGGGTTGATCAACTCCGCCGACGCGGACCGCGCCGTCCGCTACGAGGTGTTCAAGCATTTTCAGATCAAGGGAATTTGCGGCACGACCCGCCTCGATCTGGCCACCCACTACGGAGCCAACACGCTCCGCACTTACACGCCGCCCTCGCGGGAACAACTGAATCAATATCAACGTCTGGGCCTGAAGGTCATCGTCGGAATCTGGATGCCGCATCACGGCGAGAACGCCGGCGCGGAGGGCAAGTGGAATTACGACTACCACGAAAAAGGCGACGAGCAGGTCAAAAGCTTTGCGGAAGTCGTCGAGCGCATCGGCGATCACCCGGCCATTTTGCTTTGGTGTCTGGGCAATGAAGTCCACCTTGATCCTCCTTACCTCGAAACCGTCAACCGCATGTCCGAATTGCTGCACCAAAAGCATCCCAAGCAGTTGAGCAGCCTCACCATGATCAATGCACCCAAGGAGAAGATCGCCCTGATCAAACAGTATGCGCCGGACCTGGACGTCATCGGTTACAACAGCTACGGGCACGGTGCATTGGGCGCGGCCAGTCAGCGGCTGGAAGAGGAATGGGGCCGCGCGTATTACGTTTCCGAGTTTGGTCCGCAAGGGCCTTGGTGGGGACGCAAAACGGCTTGGGGCGCGGTTTACGAGCAGTCGTATGAGGCAAAGCTGGACGACCTGCGTCGGAGTTTTCAGAAAATTGATGACGCTCCGCGTTGTCTGGGATCCACGATGTTTCTTTGGGGCTGCTGGACCCAGCAGCGCCCCACCTACTTTAGCGCCTTCCTCAGCCCGGATGGCACCGCCAACAAGGTTGATGAGAAAGACCTGTACATCACACCCATGGCTGAAGAGTTCTGTCATTACTGGTCTGGTAAGTATCCAGATCAACGCGGACCCATTTTGAGCAAGATTAGCATCGGTGAGCGCGGAGACACGGGCGATGCGATTGTGCGGGCGGGGAAGCGCTTCAAGGTTGCCGCCGCCGCAAGTCCCGGCACATCCGCCTCCGGATTGTCATATCGCTGGTGGATACTGGGCAGCGGCGGAGAGGCCGTGGCCGGACCGATCAACACGGACCACCCTGCCGTCGAGCTCGAAGCCCCCCAAACCCCCGGAGAGAAGTACGATGTCATGACCTTCGTTATTGCCGACGATCACCATGCGTCGGGCTTTACGGTGCCCATCAAGGTGGAAAGCGATCAAGCCGCAGTGGTACCGGTAGGACCAAGCGGCCCAGGGTTTTGGGGTTCTGTCACGGGAAGGCGCGTCTGGTGAGCAGATCGAGGCCGGGACTGGGGCGGGCGGCGGCGCGCTCGAAGACCTGCCGGGTCGTGCCCCAACCGCACCCGCAGCACCGGGCGCAACAACGCCGTGCGTAAGAGCACCAGCGCGCCGGCTGCATTCTTGTTCCGCAGACGACAACGGTCCGCGCCCCAGAGTGCATCGCGCCGCCAGTGATTGGGGTTCTCCACCGACCACTGGCCCTGCGCCAACCCCGCTGCGCGGGCCGCGCCCGCCTCCGCGGTCGTCAGGCTGGCGACGAAGAAGCGCGTGTGTTGCGTGGTCTTCCCATCCTTTTTGAAGAGGGAGCCAATGGGGTCGCGTCTAAATAGGTGACATCTCGCAGCGCATCATGGCCGCAATGTCCACAGCAGCTCGGTCTCGTGCAACAGCACTCATGTCTCATCATTGTCGCTGTTTATCAAGCCTTAGTTGTGAACTATTTAGTGTCCGGCGTAAAACGTGAATGATCGCGTTGGCATTGGGTTGGGTGTGGATGAAGGCGTGCGAATATTGGCGTGGGGATTGAATGATTGCGGGGATTTGGCTGTCTGAACCCGCAACATTCGCCGGCATGCGCCACCACTTCCCGCAACAACCCGACCTGCACGTCACCCCCATCGAAAAGATTCGCCTGCCGATCAAGAGCCGCGACGAGTTGCCGCCCATCCTCGCGGGGCTCCAGTGGATTTGGATGCATCCCACGCTCAAGGCCGAGATCCTCGCCCTGCTCGAAGCCAAAATCCTCGCCGGCAAACAACGCACCGGGCGCACCGGCATGGACCTCTGGCAAATCCTCGTGCTGGGCGTCGTGCGGCTGGGCCTCGACGCGGACTGGGATCGCATGGAGCACATCGCCAACTACGACACGCTCGTGCGCCAGATGCTCGGCCTGGGCGGCGGACACGGCCGCTTGCAGCAACAACTGGATTACTGGCTGGGCCGGGCCAACGAACTGGGCCAGCCCTGCGGCCAATGGTGCCATCAGGTCGTCGAACAGAAGGGCCCGCTGGGGTTGCGCTCGGTCATGGGCTTGATCGGCCTGACCCGCGAACACTCTTTCAAACGCCTCAACGAAGCTTGTGCCAGCGCCGCCTCGCGCGGTGCCTGGCGACTGCGGGATGTCAAAGCGCTGTTGGAACAGCGCCAGCGTGAAGTGCAGACGCACCTGGGCTTCGCGCAAGACCATCCCTTGATACGCAACCTGGCCGAATACGGCCTGTTCATCCAAAGCAAAACCCCATGACCCATCAACTCAAAGAAACCTGCCGCCGACTCCGGCTCTCCGGCCTGGCCGGCAGCCTGGACCTGCGTTTGCAGGAAGCCACCTCCCATCAACTGCCGCACGGCCAGTTCCTGGAACTGCTCCTGCAGGACGAACTGAACGTGCGCGCCCAACGTCAATTGGAACGGCGAAAGAAAGCCGCCAGCTTCCGCGACCTCAAACCGCTGGAGGATTTCGACTGGAGCTTCAACCCGTCCATCAAACGCAGCCAGATTTTCGATCTGGCCACCGGGCAGTTCATTCGCGAGCGCCGGGACATTCTATTGCTCGGCCCGCCGGGTGTGGGCAAGAGCTTTCTCGCCCAGGCGCTGGGCCACGCCGCCCTTCGCGTCGGCTTCATCGTGCTCTACTGTTCGGTCTTCGATCTGGTGCGCCAAATGCAGGCCGACGAATCTCCCGCCCAAGCCCAGCGCACCCTGGACCGGTATCTGAAACCCGATCTCTTGTGCATTGACGATTTTGGGATGAAACACTTTCCGCCCAAAAGCGCCGAGACGCTCCTGGAGCTGGTCGTGCGCCGACACCAGAACCGGTCCACCCTCATGACCTCCAACCGGCCCATCGAGGAATGGGGCCAACTGCTCGGCGACGCGCCCGCAGCCACCGCGATCCTGGACCGCTTCCTCCAGCAAGCCGAAATCATCCAGATCACCGGTCGCAGCTACCGTCTGCGCCAACCGTTCAAGCCGGTCGAAGAGGCGAAGCCCGCTGGAAACGAAAAGACAAATGGCGGCGATGCTACAAAGAAACGATGAGCACTTTCGCTGCGAGTCAGGGCGGCAACGGTCCGGTGGGTTCGACCGGCGCAGCCCCCGATGGGGCCCCAGTCGCGCGCCGCGAACCGCGACCGTGGGTTCGCTACGCTTCGGTCCGCGGCGGCTCTACCCCCATCGGGGACAGCGCCTCGCCCAAGCCGAGACTTGTGCTTGAAGCGGTTCGAACGCTCCGATTAATGTCAGCCACAACGATGGTCACAAACTAACCAAAAACCCAGGTGGGGGATTTTCAACCACCAAAAGGGACCCATTTCGACCCAGGGTGGTCCCTTTTGATCCGACCGGTGACAAACAAGATTGCTGGCGGAGTCGAGCAGGAAATCGCGTCCCCCACCAATGGGTGGCAGGCGCTGTTCAGGACATGGGAATCACCCACTCGACCGGCGCATCCCCGGCCACGCCGACCGGCACGAGCCCGGGGGATTTCTGGAGGTCGGACCAGCGCAGGCGGCCGTGAACGCCCCACGGCATCACCCGGATTCTGTTCAAGCAGGGCTCGACCCGCACGGTCTTCAGCCGTCCGCCGGCGTCGCTGATAGTCACATCCCCGATTCGCGCTCTTTGTCAGCCCACCATGACCGCTATTGAGGCACGCATGGTGAGGCGTTCCAGATGTCTTTGGCGTATTCGGCGATGGTGCGGTCGCTCGAAAACCGGCCGGACGCGGCGATGTTCAGCACGACCTTGCGGCTCCACGCGTCCGGGTCCTGGTAAAGTTCGCCCAGGCGGGTGTGCGCCTCGCTGTAACTTTTCAAGTCGGCCAGATGCAGGTAGTGGTCGCCCCCGCCTAACAGCGCGGTGAGGATGGGCTTGAACACGTCCGGCTCATGCTGGCTGAAGTGATTCGCGGCGATGAGCTCCAGCGCCGCGCGCGTCTCCGGATCGTGATCGTAGTGCCACACCGGACTGTAGAAGCCGCGCGTGTTCGCCACCTGCTCGGCACTCAGGCCGAACAGGAAGAAGTTCTCCTCGCCGGCGGCCTCGGCCATTTCGATGGTGGCGCCGTCGCGGGTGCCGACGGTGAGCGCGCCGTTCATCATGAACTTCATGTTGCTGGTGCCGCTGGCCTCGTAGCCCGCGGTCGAAATCTGCTCCGAAACATCGCTGGCGGGAATCAAACGCTCGGCCACCGAGACCCGGTAGTCGGGAACGAACACCACTTTGAGTCGGCCTTTCACGTCCGGATCGCCCTCCAGCGTCGCACCGAGGTTGTTGATGAACTTGATGACGAGTTTGGCGAACGTGTAGGCGGGGGCCGCCTTGCCGCCGAAGAAGAACGTGCGCGGCGGCACGTTCAGCTTGGGATTCGCGCGCAGCCGCTGGTAAAGCACCACGATGTGGAGCGCGTTGAGAAGCTGCCGTTTGTATTCGTGGATGCGCTTGATCTGGGTGTCAAAGATGGATTCGGGATCCACCACCTGGCCGGTGGCCGTCTTGAGCCAGTCGGTCCACCGCGTCTTCGCCTCGCGCTTGGCGTTCCGGACGGCGGCGCGGAAGGCCTGGTCGTCCGCGAGCGGCTTGAGCTTCTCCAGTTGAGCGAGGTCGGTTATCCAGCCGTCGCCGATGGCGTCGGTGAGGACCCTGGACAGCGCGGGGTTCGCGAGCAGGAGGAAGCGGCGCTGGGTGACGCCGTTGGTCTTGTTGTTGAACCGCTCGGGGAACAGGTCGGCGAAGTCCGGCACCACCGTTTGCTTCAGCAGGCCGGTGTGAATGGCCGCCACACCATTGGTGCTGTGCGAACCGACGATGGCCACGTGCGCCATGCGGACCTTCTTGGGTTCGCCTTCCTCGATGAGACTCACGCGCGACAGGCGGGCGTCATCTCCCGGATGCTTGGCGCGCACGTCGTCGAGAAAACGGCGGTTGATCTCATAGATGATTTCGAGCTGGCGGGGCAGCATCGTCTCGAACCAGGGGAGCGGCCACTTCTCCAGCGCCTCGGGCAGCAAGGTGTGATTGGTGTACGCCAGCGTGCGCCGGGTAAGATTCCAAGCCTCGTCCCACCCCAGTTTGGCGTCCTCGAGCAGGATGCGCATCAACTCCGGCACGGCCAGCGTGGGATGCGTGTCGTTGAGCTGCATCGCCACCTGGTCGGGCAGCGCGGGCCAGTCGTTGCCCGCGGCGCGAAAGCGGCGGACGGCGTCCGCCAGGGTGCAGGCCACGAGGAAGTATTGCTGCAGGAAACGCAGTCCCTTGCCCGCCGTGGTCGAGTCGTCGGGGTAAAGCACGCGGGTGAGCGTCTCAGCCGTGAGGGTTTCCGCCAATGCGCCCACGAAGTCACCGCTGCTGAACTGCTGGAAATCAAAGTAATCCGGTGTGGCGGCGGACCACAGGCGGAGGGTGTTGATGGTCTTGCCGCCGTAACCGATCACCGGACGGTCGTAGGGAATGCCGATCAGGGTCGAGGGACGGCCGCGCACGACGCACAGATCCCCGCCGCGCACATCGAACGAACAGCCCAGCCGTACTTCCACGGTTTCGTTGGGCCGGGCGACTTCCCACGGATCGGGTCGGGCGAGCCAGTGATCGGGCTGTTCATGCTGCCAGCCCTCGCGGAGCGTCTGGCGGAAGATGCCGTATTCGTAGCGCAGGCCGCTGCCCATGCCTGGAATGCCGAGCGTGGCCATGGAATCGAGGAAACACGCGGCCAGGCGCCCGAGGCCGCCGTTGCCCAGCCCGGCGTCCGGTTCCTGCTCGCAGATCTCCAGGGGGTCCAACCGGTGCTTCTGGCAGAACTCGCCCAGGATGGGATCCAGCAGCAGGTTGGTGATGTTGTTGGCCAGGGCGCGGCCCATGAGGAATTCGAGCGAGAGGTAATAGACCCGTTTGACGTTCCGTTCCTGGTACGTTTGCTCGGTCTTGAGCCAGCGCTGGGAGAGCAGGTCGCGGGTCGCGCGCGCGACCGCCTCGAACTTGTCGCGCGGCGTGGCGGCAGCCAGGGGGATGACCTGGTCGAAGGTGAGATGACGTTCGTAGAGCGCGTTGTTGTCACCGGAGAATTTCACCGGGCCACAGTTGAAACGAGCGAGCGGATTTGAGGTGTTCATAGAATGGGTTTGCTTCATTGAAAGAGGATCAGCGCCAGCCCCGCCAGGCAGACCAAGGCGGGGATGCCTGGCGCGTGGGCGGCCGGTGGCGTGCTGTCGAGCTGGAAGAGCCAGTTCATGCCCTCCTAAACCGGGCTGGCGGCCTTGACCTCCGCGCTCGCGCCGGCTTCGTATTTCTTGAAGTTGTCCCTGAACAGGCCGGCGAGCTTTTGGGCCGTGGCGTCGTAAGCGGCTTTGTCCGCCCAGGCGTTGCGCGGAACGAGCATCTCCGGGGGGACGGTCGGACATTCGGTGGCGACGTCGAAGCCGAAGATGGCGTCGCGTTGGGTCTTTGCCCTGGCCAGCGTGCCGCTGTGGATCGCGTCAATGATGGCACGGGTATGCTTGAGGCTGATGCGCTTGCCGACGCCGTGCGCGCCGCCCCCCCAGCCGGTGTTGACCAGCCAGACGCGGGCGTGGTGAGTCTTCATTTTCGTGGCCAGCAACTCGGCATACTTGTTCGGGTGCCAGACCAGGAACGGTCCGCCGAAGCACGGCGAGAAGGTCGCCTGCGGTTCGGTCACGCCCATCTCGGTTCCGGCCACCTTCGCGGTGTAGCCGCTGATGAAGTGATACATCGCGTGCGCCGGCGAAAGGGAGCTGACCGGCGGCAGCACGCCAAAGGCGTCGCACGTCAGGAAGATGACATCGGTGGGATGCCCGGCCAGACATGGGAGCTTTGCATTGTGGATGAACTCGATGGGATAGGCGCCCCGCGTGTTTTGCGTGATGCTGGTGTCGGTAAAGTCCACGGTGCGGTCGTCTTCCAGCACGACGTTCTCCAGCACCGCGCCGAAGCGCAGCGCCTGGAAGATGTCGGGCTCATTCTCCGGTGTGAGGTTGATCGCCTTGGCGTAGCAGCCGCCTTCGAGGTTGAAGATGCCGTCGTCGCTCCACACATGCTCGTCGTCGCCGATGAGATGGCGCTTGGGGTCGGCGGAGAGCGTCGTCTTCCCGGTGCCGCTCAGGCCGAAGAGCAGCGAGGAGCGTCCCGTCTGTTTGTCCGCCGTGGCGGAGCAATGCATGGAGAGCAGGCCGCGTTTGGGCGCGAAGTAGTTCGCCACCGTGAAGACTCCCTTCTTCATCTCGCCGGCGTATTCGGTGCCGAGGATGACCAGCTCGCGGTCCTCGAGGCTGAGGCAGATGCTGGTCTTCGATCCGACGCCCTCGACCATGCGGTTCGCCGGGAACTCGCCCGCGTTGTAAATCGTGAAGTCGGGCTTGCCGAAGTTCGCCAGTTCCTCCGGCGTGGGGCGGATGAGCATCGTGTGCATGAACAAGGCGTGGTAGGGCCGCGAGCAGATCACACGAATCTTGACCCGGTATTGGGGATCCCAGCCCGCGAACCCGTCGAAGCAATACAGACGATCGCGGGTGTTCAAGTAATCCCGGGCACGTTCGCGATTGATGGCAAACGCCGCCGCGTCGAGCGGGACGTTGACCGACCCCCACCAAACGTCCTTTTCCGAAGCCGCGTTCCTGACGATCCGCTTGTCCTTGGGGGAACGGCCGGTCTTGGTCCCGGAGTAGGCGACCAGCGCGCCGTTGTCGGCGATGCTCGCGTCCTTCTCGTAGCGGATGGCGTGCTCGTAAAGGGCGCCCACCGGAAGGTTGCGGTGAACCTCGGTGACGGTCAGTTCTTGTTCTTTGAGGTCGAATGGAGTCATAGGCGTGTGTGTGGTGTTCTTGTTCTATGGATGCTGTGTTCGAAAATCGCCCCCGTGGCCACCTAACCCTGAATCGCATGGCCTTCCGTCGCGAACGATCATCATGTTTGTTGGTGCTTGGTTTCTGTTGATGGTGACTGGTTCAATCTGAAATAGGGGCATACAGGGCCACGACCGAGCGGGCGGTCGCGCGGTAGCTGAGTCCGGGACCCGGCGAAGCCTCGCGCCAGGGAACAATGTCGTTCTGCCTGCCTTCACCCCGGGCACGAAGAGATGCCAGTAGTGGTAGGTCCGATGCGTGGCGGGATCGAGTGTCACCACGCGGCTGGGCCGGGCGTCGTCCGCGCGGTCGAAGACCAGCAACTCCACCGTGTTGGCGGAGCCAGCGCCGCGCCAAGTCGCACCAGTCTTTCGGGTCTTCCGTCAAATCGCCTCCTTCGCGGTGTCCTCGCCAATGCCCAGGCCCTGCTGGTCTGCGACCGAGGCGTCCTGCTTCTCGTCTGCGTCCGCAAAGGACCGCTCGACGGTTTCATGCAAGCGTTCCTCCCAATGGCGCAGCGCCGGGTGGCGTGAGGCGGGCAGGACCTCGAGGAGATTCTTGATCAAGGCATTCATCCGGCGCATCACCTGCACGCTGCTGGCGCCGCAGTATCGGACTTCATCCAGGCTGAGCCGGAGAAAATCCTCCCAGGTCGGAAACGGGACCACCAACCGGAGCGCACCCTGGTCGTCACGGTATGCGCCCACCTCGAGGTGTCGCCGGCCCAGCCGGATCAAGAGGTCCTGGATTTGATCCAGCGCTTGCACGGCGGTGGTCGGATCATTGATGGCGGGAGAAAGCGCCTTGATGGCGATGTCCACCAGCAGCCGGAGGGCGTATTTCGGATCCTGATCAAACGTGCGTTCATCCCCGATTTCGATGGCGCGGTTCAGGGCCGCTTCCTCCAGCGGCTGGCGCGCGCCATACACCCGCGCCAGGGGGGTCAATTCCAGCAGCGTGTCTCCGACAGCCGCAACCATTTCAATCACGCCGCCGGCTGCCTTCGCCAGGCTCACCAGTTCCGCGACCTGCACGCTCTGGATCACCTGGGGTTGTCCGGCATAGTTGATGGTCTGGGTGAGGGGGAGCGTGGGATGCTCCGGCGCGGGCCTGGCAGTGACCGCGGTGCTGGCGGCGGGATAAAGCTCATCGATGGCCTTGCGTCCGTGGCTGGCTGTGTAAACCAGCATGCGGTTGACCTGCAGCATGCCGATGCGTTCGATGAGGGCGACGAACATGCCGATGCTGGCGATGAGCAACAGGACCACCGCCCAGCCGCTGATGAGCGGCACCCGTCCGGACGCGCTCCGGTCCACCCAGGCCAGCAGGATGAGTGCGTAGAGAAAGGTGGCGCTGAACACTCCGAGCGCGTGGGCCACCACGGGGTCACGCGCTACCCACAGCACCAGACGCGGCGAGTAGGCCGTGGCGCTAAACTGGACCATGACGAACGCCAGCGAGAAGACGATGCCGGTCATGGCAATCATGCCCGAGGCAATGGACGAACAGATCGCCATGGCGGACGCCACACTCATGCTGGCCACGAGGTGCGGCAGCCAACGATGCTCCAGGCGCGGGAAGACCATCCCCACCACGACCGTAACGGCCACGTAGGCCAGCGGAACCGCCCAGCCCTTTTGCTCCAACCATCGCTGTTTGTTGGTTGTCATGGTTCAAGACTCCAGACGGAACGCGCCCACCCGGGTCGGATCACTCGCGTCGGGGTTGAACACGTCACCGGTCAGGCCGGCCACCTTCCAGCTCACGCCCACGAGCAGGCCGCGCCCGGTCTCGCAGGCCCGTGTCCGCCGGGCCACCAACGCCATACCCCAGCCAGTCCGCTGGGGTAAGCGTCCCCACCGACCCGTCGTAGAGCAAGCTTTCCGTGAACCGGCCGCGGGCGAGGACCCATTCGGCTTCGCTGCAGCGTTCCGGGTTCCCCCACGCCACTGGAGTACCGACTGGAGATCGGACCCGGCGCAATTGCGGGAATGGCACGGCGCCCAAACTGTGAACTCGATCCGCTGGAACAGCCCCGTCCCGCCGGCCACCCGAAAGAAGAGCCGGGGACACGGCCAGAAACGACCGGCCGTATCGGCGCTGGCGTCGCGGCCAGCACAAGGGCGAGGTCACGGCACCCGCATCGATGGCCACGCACAAGGCCATCAATCCCCAGGCGGTCAGAAGTTTGGCAAGCATGGCTGCTTATGGGTGGGTCGCCGGTTGGAGCCATTTGAGCAGCTCGGCTTTGCTCGCAAAACCGACCCGGTGGCCCACGCATTGCCCGCCGATCCTGGCGGTCTTCGCGTCCCCGCTCTTGGGTGGGGCCCACCAGAATCCAGTTGGCCGCCGCGTAACACGTCCCCGCAAAGCGCCCGCTTTCCACAAAGGTCTCCAACCAATCCAACCCGTGCCCGTACTTCGCTTGCCAGTCGGCTGCGATGCGTCGGCTGACCAAGCCCAGCACATGACTGGCCAGACACGGCACGCGCACCCACGGCAGGATGAAAAACCGGGTGTTGTTGGCGATCCGGTTCAATGCCCGTGGCGCTGCGGGGGCCTCCCAGCCCAGAAAACGATCCCGCACCGAGCACTTCCACGCCGCCGCCCCAAACAAAAGACAAGCCAGATCCTGGCCTTGGGCATCGCTGATCAAGTAACCGAGGTTCTCGCCCACCCTGCGCAATCCCAAGTCGTGAAAGCGGTCCAGATAAAACGCCCATCGCTGCGCCGGCCCGCTGGCCGGTTGGATCACCGTCACCTGCAGCGGCTGCAGTTCGCACAGCCGGGCTTGCCGCACGGGCGCACAGGCCCAGTCCGCCAAGGGCCGGCTCGGCTGCCGTGGGCGCCGCTTGCTTTCCTGCAACGGGGGCAGCCGGATCTGTCCTCGGGTTTCCAACTCGAGCAACAGACTGCGCGCCGCGAAGTCCTTGGGCTGACCGCGACTGTCCCGCCAATCCCACTGCTCGCACAACCCTTTGGCCAACTGCTTGCGGCTCCAGTCCCGCCGGGCTTCCACCCAGCCTCGGAGCTGTTCAATATCGGCCTCGCTCAGCCAGCGCCCTTGAACACATCGTTTGCCTTCCACAGGCGCAGTTCACCACAGCTTCACCTGGTCGTCCGGCACTTTCTCCAACAACTCGGAGATGCACCGCCGTCGTCGTGAATTTGCAGCGTCATAACGCTTGCCAAAACGGCGCTCTTGCCTAAAGTGTCGGGCTCGATTTGCTCTATGGACCTGATTTCCAGCATCGCACCACTATTCGCCATGTCGTCCGCGCCTCAGCAGGGCGGGCAGACCACCCCAGGATGGACGGGGTTCGTCCCGTTGATCCTGCTTCTGGTGGTTTTCTACTTCATTCTGATCCGTCCGCAGCAGAAGAAGGCCAAGGAACACCAGCAACTCCTGACCACCCTCCGTCCAGGGGACAAGGTGTTGACCTCCGGCGGCTTGATCGGGACCGTGCTCACTGTCAAGGACAAGGCGGTCACCCTCCGGTCCGCGGATGCGAAATTGGAAATTACCAAGGGTGCCGTCAGTGAAATCCTGGAGCGCAGCGTAGATTCCCCAGCTCAATCCTAGTCCGAGCTTTTCCCCATGAACCGAAATTCCTTCTGGCGGTGGGCGGTGGTCGCCCTCCTTGTGGCTTGGGCCCTCTACGAACTGTATCCCCCCACCGGGCGCGACCTGATCGAGGTTTTCAAAACCAGCGCCGCTCGCACGGACGAAAACTTCTCGGGGATCGTAGCCCGGGCGGAGGCGCTGCGGCAGGACAACCCTGACAACGCGTTCGGCAACCTGATGGAGGCGATCGGGACAAACGATATCCGGCCCTTTTTCCCGCAGTTTGAGATCAGCACGGAGACCAAGCCGACCACGGCCATCCTCAATCGTCTGCAGCGCCAGGCGGCAGGACAGATCAAGCTGGGGCTGGACCTCCAGGGAGGCACCTCCTTCCTGATGGAAATGCAGACCAACCGTCTGGAGAATGCGGTGGATATGCAATCGGCACTGCCGCAGGCCATCGAGGTGCTGCGCCGCCGCGTCGATGTCCTCGGGGTTTCCGAGCCCATCATTCAACCGGCGGGCGATAATCGGATCCTTGTGCAATTGCCCGGGCTCTCCCAGGCGGAAAAGGAGGAGGCGCTGCGGAACATCCAGAAGGCGGCCTTCCTCGAATTCCGCCTGGTGCATCCCCAGAGCGAGCAGATGCTGGCCGAAGGGTCCGTGGTGCCGGGATACGAGGTTCTGCAGCTCAAACATCGCAGCAAGGAGGGGGCGGAGCGTCTGGAACCCCTGCTGGTCAAGCGCCGGGCCGAGCGCAACTTGACGGGCGAATATGTCACCAGCGCCTTCGTCACCCGCGGCAACCTGGGTGAACCCAAGATCAGTTTCACGTTTGACAGCCGGGGCGCTTCGATTTTTGCCGACATCACCCGGGAAAATGTGGGCAACCGGCTGGCCATCATCCTGGATGGCGAACTGTATTCCGCGCCGGTGATCCGCACGGAGATCCTGGGCGGCAGTGGGGAGATCAGCGGTTCCTTCGACGCCCGGGAGGCGCAGGAATTGGCGCAGATCCTCCTCAACCCCTTGCGCGCCCCGCTGGCGCTGGTCGAGTCGCGCGAAGTGGATCCGTCCCTGGGCCGGGATTCCATCGCCAGCGGCATCAAGGCGGTGATCATCGGCCTGGCGGCGGTCTCCGTGTTCATGCTGGTTTACTATTTGATGGCCGGTCTGATTGCCAATGCTGCATTGGTGCTCAACGTGATCATCCTGCTCGGCGTGATGTGCGCCATCGACACCACCCTCACCCTGCCCGGCATCGCCGGCATCGTGTTGACGATTGGTATGGCGGTGGATGCCAATGTGCTCATCTACGAGCGGATGCGGGAGGAGCTGGCCGCCGGCAAGTCCATGCGCGGCGCAATCACCGGCGGATACGAGAAGGCGTTCGGCACCATTTTCGACTCCAATTTCACCACCCTCATTTCCTCGATCATCCTTTGGAAACTTGGGGTCGGCCCGGTCAAGGGCTTCGGCGTCACGCTCACGATTGGTGTGGCGGTGAGCATGTTCACAGCGCTCTTTGTGACCCGCCTGTTCTTCGAGTTCCTGTTTGCGCGTGGCTGGCTCAAGCGCCTGCCCATGTTGCACCTGGTCCGTGCCACAAAGATTGACTTCCTCAAGGTGGCCGTCCCCGCCTTCATTCTTTCCTGGACCCTGATCTTCGTTGGCAACGGCTACGGCATTTTTGTCCGTGGCAAGGATGCGCTCAGTGTCGACTTTGTGGGAGGCGACTCCTTCACGCTGGTCTTCGACCAGTCCGCGCGGGACCGGGGCGAGTTGGAGGTGGACAAAATCCGGGCCACGGTCGATGCGCTGGGCCGCGGAGCCTCCCAGGTGCAATTCCAACGTGACATCTCCACGGGCAAGGAAACCCTGGGAATCACCGTCCGATCCGTGGCAGGCCGGCCTGCCGCAGGGGCTGCGGAAACCGAGACCAGCCAGTTGGTGGAATCAGCCCTGACCCAGACTTTCCCGACTGCTCAATTCGAGATGCTGAGCGTGGACAAGGTGGGCCCGACGGTCGGCAAGCAAATCACGAAGACCGCCATCGTGGCTGCCTTTCTGGCCCTGTTCGGCATCCTGGTTTATGTCGCCTTCCGCTACGAATTCTCGTTTGCCATCGGTGCCGTGGTCGCCATTCTCCACGACTTGTTGATGACCAGCGGCTGGTATTTCCTGGCGGGACACGAGGTCAACGTCACCACCGTGGCGGCGTTCCTGACCATCATTGGCTTCTCGATCAACGACACCATCGTGATCTTTGACCGCGTCCGCGAGGACCTCAAACTGGGGGTGCGGGGCAGCTTCAAGGATGTGATGAACACGGCGCTCAACCAGACTTTAAGCCGCACGATCATCACGTCCGGCACGGTGTTTCTCGCGACGCTGGCCCTTTACCTGTTTGGCGGCAAGGTGATCAACGACTTTGCGTTCGCGTTTCTCGTCGGCATCCTCACCGGAACCTACTCCAGCATCTACATCGCCTGCTTCATCGTGCTGCGCTGGCACAAGGGCCAACGCCCGGTGCTCGCCGGAGCGCCAGGCCCGGTGCCGGGGGAGGCTGTGGCGAAGGCTTAAGCTCCGCCCCTCCCTCCTCCATGCTCGCCTTGATGGAAATCACGCCCTGGCACTGGGCTGGATTCATCGCGTCCATCCTTTTCTTTCTCGCACTGGACCTGGGCGTTTTCCACCGCGAGGCCCACGTGGTCGGTATCCGCGAGGCCTCCCTCTGGACCACCCTCTGGGTGTCGTTGTCCCTGTTGTTTGCAGTCGGCCTGCGCTTCACCCGGGGCACGGAGGAGTCCCTCGAGTTCCTTACCGGCTATCTCATCGAACTGTCCCTGTCCATGGACAACGTGTTTGTGATCGCCCTGATCTTTGCCTACTTCCGGGTGCCGGCGGTCTATCAGCATCGGGTGCTGTTTTGGGGCATCCTCGGTGCGCTGATCATGCGGGGCATCATGATCGCCGCCGGCGCGGCCCTGGTGCAGCGGTTCATGTGGACGCTCTACATCTTCGGGGCTTTCCTGCTCCTCACCGGGCTCAAAATGCTGGTCACCTCCGAGGAGGGGGTGCATCCGGAGAAGAATCCGGTGCTGCGGTTGGCCCGCCGGCTGTTTCCGGTCTCCACCGAGTATAACGGCCAGCGGTTCCTGACGGTGCTCAATGGCAAGCGGGCTCTCACCCCGCTGGCGCTGGTGTTGTTGATGGTGGAAACGACCGACCTGATCTTCGCGGTGGATTCCATCCCCGCCATCTTTGCCGTCACGCAGAAGACCTTCATTGTGTTCACCTCGAACGTGTTTGCGATTCTCGGCCTGCGCTCGATGTATTTCCTGCTCGCCGGCGCCATGCGTTACTTCCTCTATCTCAAGACAGGATTGGCGCTGGTGTTGATGTTCATTGGCACCAAGATGCTGGTGAGTCCGCATGGCCATGAGCCGCGGTACTGGTTCCAGTTCGAGATCCCCATCTCGATATCCCTGGCGGTGGTGGCCGCGATCATTCTCACCTCGATTGTCCTCTCGCTGATGGTGGCCCGGCGGGAGAAGGGGGAAGACGCCGGATAGGCTTTGCGAGATGCGAGACAGCGGGTCTCGAATGTGCCGACAACGCCGGATGGGTTGTCCAAGTGCCCAAAAAATCCGGCTGAAACCTCTCCGGAAGTTTGACAGCGTGCACCAGCAGGACTTAATTGTAGCCGGAACGGGATCACATCAACTGGAAAGGAACCACAATGGAAACACACTTCGACAACATCGAACGAGAGAATGAAGCCATCTCGAAGGAGAAAGTCATGGATGATCTAAAGACTCTGGCCCGGGATGCCGAGGAGTTGCTCAAAGCCACAGCCGGGGATATGGGCGACAAGATGAGCGAGAAGGCCAAACAGGCTCGATCGCGTCTGGCTATCGCTCTGGAGCAGGCCAAGGTGTCCTGCGCCCGATGGGAGGACAAGACTGTGGCCGCCGCACGCGCGACTGACAAAGCCATCCGCTCCCACCCTTACGAATCGGCTGGAGCAGCCTTTGTGGTCGGCATCCTCATTGGTGTGCTGATCGGCCGCCGATAGCGCATGGCCTCGCCTGAACCCAGATCGGGAGGCCTCATCGACTCTGTGAAGCGGCTGGCGGCGTCTCTCCTCGGCCTGCTTCACAATCGGCTGCAGCTTTTCTCCGTCGAGTTGCAGGAGGAAAAGTATCGCTTGATCCAGGCGTTGTTGTGGCTGGTCGGCGGGGTTGTTTTCGTATTCCTTGGCCTGGCTTTGGGGGTGGGCGCCGTGGCGCTGGCGGTGCACCGGGAGTGGGGTGTGGCAGGCTTGCTCGTTTTTGCGTTCGTGCTGCTCCTCGCCGGCGCTTTGCTCCTGGCAACCATGTGGAATCGCCTCAAGTCTGGCGGGACTCCCTTCTCCGCGACGATCGAGGAACTCAAAAAGGACAGCCAATGGCTCCAGGGAAGGCACTAGAGCAGTTGGCCCTGCAGAAGCGATTCCTGCGCGCTGAAGCCGACGTGCATCGCTTGGCGCTGGCTTCGGAAGTGCAAGGGCTCCTTGCCCCGTTTCGGTGGATGGAGCGGTTCCAATCCCAACTGCGCCCCATCTTGTTGTTCGGGGCTCCGGTGGCGGGATTCTGGCTCACGCGCCGCAAGAGGGGTATGACTCGATGGGTGGCGG
Organism: uncultured Verrucomicrobiae bacterium; assembly: GCA_963751435.1. Classification (GTDB taxonomy): domain Bacteria; phylum Verrucomicrobiota; class Verrucomicrobiia; order Limisphaerales; family DSYF01; genus JALOTU01. The sequence goes on from CAVVUP010000032.1 coordinate 125,552, forward strand.
TCGGGCTGGGGTTGCTGCGGCTGCTCTACACCATTCGCAGGTTTCTCCGCCCCTCCGGCTCCTGATGAAGTTCTGCACCGCGGATCCGGCCCCGCACGTTCCATTGTCGGCTCGCCTGAGCCAGCTTTTGGAAGAGGGGAACGGGGATCAAGGCATGTCCCTGAACCGGATCCTCCAACGCACCGAGGGGCGCGGGATCTTCCTGGTGATGCTGTTTGCCTGCCTGCCGTTCGTGGTGCCGGTGTCCCTGCCGGGGCTGAGCATGGCCATGGGCCTGATTATCGGGGTGCTGAGCGTGCGCCTGGCCCTGGGCAAACCGCCGGCCTTGCCCCGCTTCCTGGGTGAGAGGGTGTTGAAGCCCAAAACCGTCCAGCACATCCTGCGAGCCAGTGTTCGGCTCCTGCGCCTGCTCGAGAAACTCGTCCGACCGCGGCGCACACGTTGGCTCGGCTACCCCTCCGCCCTGTTCGTCAACGGGGCGCTGATGGCATTCATGGCCCTGTTGCTGGCCATGCCCTTCCCCCCCATCGTCCTGTTCACCAACACGTTTCCCAGCTACGCCATCATCCTCATCGCGGTCAGCATCATGGAGGAGGACGGCGTGACCATCTGGTTGGGCTACGCGGCGGTGGCGGCGACCCTGGTCTACTATGGATTCATGGGGGGCGTGCTCCTGCCATACCTGCTGCAGTGGGGCAATGGCCTGTTGCAGGCTCGGGGGGGGGGATTGTGAAATACCGATGGGACGCGGCCCCGGCCCAGCCACTCCTGGCGGAGCCTCTGGCTCGCCAAACCGGGGTTTCCCCGCTGCTGGCGCAATGCCTGATCAACCGTGGCCTCAGCGAGCCGGGGGATGTCCGTCGCTTTCTGGAGCCCAAGCTCAAACAACTGGCCGACCCCTTTCTGCTGCCCCAGATGACGCGCGCCGTGAACCGTCTTTGGCAGGCGTGCGAGCGCGGCGAACCTGTGGTGGTGTTTGGGGATTATGACGTCGACGGGGTGACTTCGACCACGCTGCTCCTGGAGGCGCTCGGGCAGCTCGGCTGGAGTGTCACCGCTTATCTCCCAAGCCGGATGGATGAAGGATATGGGCTGAGTCGCGATGGGGTGGAGAATTGTCTCAAGGCGAATCCCACCCGCCTGCTGCTGGCTGTGGACTGTGGATCCACCGCCGTTGAAACCATCGGCTGGCTTGGCACGCAGGGGGTCGAGGTCATTGTCCTGGACCACCATCAGGTCTCCAATCCTGCGCCCTCCGCCGTAGCGCTGGTGAATCCACAGCTCGCCACCGATGATGAGCCGGATTTTCGGGAGCTCTGCTCGGTCGGCTTGGCGTTCAAACTCGCGCACGCGCTGGTCAAACGCGGCCGGGCGGAGGGGATGGCCGTGGCCGATGCCCTCGATCTGCGCCCGTTGCTGGATCTGGTCGCCTTGGGAACGATTGCCGACATCGTGCCGCTGGTCCGCGAAAATCGCATCCTGGTGACGGCCGGACTGGAGTGGTTGGACAAGACCCGTCGCCCGGGATTGGTGGCGTTGAAGGAGGTCGCCGGCACGGCCTGCCCGACGGGCGTGCATGAGGTGGGATTTCAGTTGGGTCCGCGGCTGAACGCCGCCGGACGACTCGATACCGCCGAGGCAGCCTTGGAACTCTTACGGGCTGCCACGTTGGAGGAGGCGATGCCCATCGCCCAAGCGTTGGACGCGCGGAACCGCGAGCGACAGGAGGTGGAACAATCCATCCTCAAAGAGGCATCCGGCGCGGTGCGCAGCCGGTTCGATCCCGAACGCGACCTGGTGATCGTGGAAGGTCGGCTGCTCTGGCACATCGGCGTGGTGGGCATTGTCGCCTCGCGCATCCTCCAGGAGTTTTACCGTCCCACATTGATCCTGGGTGGGGAAGGGGAGGAATGGCGCGGGTCCGGGCGCAGCATTGCCGGGTTTGATCTGGCGGCGGCTTTGCGGGAATGCGATGACCTGCTGATCCGGCACGGCGGGCATGCCTTGGCGGCCGGATTGACGATTCATCCGGATCGCCTGGACGCGTTGCGGCTTCGGCTCAACAAAATCGCAAGCCGCACCTTGAAACCGGACGACCTGCAGCCTCCGCTCCGGCTGGATGCGGAGGTTGGCCTGGAGGAAATGACCTTGCCGCAGTTGGAGGAACTGGAACGCCTGAACCCGTGCGGTCAGGGCAATCCGGGGGTGCAGTTGTTGGCGCGACATTTGACCCACGCGCGCGCCTTGCGCCGGATGGGAGCGGACGGGCAGCACGTGAAGCTGTGGGTGACCGACGGCAGCGCGACCTGTGAAGCTGTCTGGTGGCGTGCCGGGGACCGCTCGTTGCCGGTGGGCACCTTCGACCTCGCGTTCACCCCGCAAATCAACCACTACAACGGACGACGCTCCGTGCAGTTGAAGGTGTTGGATTGGCGTCCGAGTTGAAGTCACTCTTTGCGTTTCGTCGTAACCGTGAATCCGCCAATAACCGCGTTCTGAGTCCGGAATCCCGCGTAACCTTCCCCAAGGATTTGTCGATTCATAGGGCGGCATGACGACAGCCGCATCAGGTACGGTTCCGGAACAAGCCCGCCAAACAGCGGCTTGCAGGACTTCCAGGCGGCCGCGCGGCCCAGCCAGGAGGGGAACCGGCTGGGGTGGACGGAGACGCAAGGAGGAGCTTGGGGTGCCCCGGCCCGCGACCACGTCGCGGGCAGGGGCGGCAGGGGCTGCGCCGCGCTGGCTCGACCGAAACGCCAGGCTCACGGTGGAACACGACATCCCGGGCGCTCCGGACGAAACCTTGTCCTTGCACTTCAGCCGCGCGGTTCTGCGCGAAGGCCGGGTCCATCCGGTCGGGAGCCAGCCCGCCCAAGGCGGTTGCGCAGTTTGCAGGCAGCAGGCATTGAGGTTTGATTCGTCCGTGTTCGTCGGCTATCCTCCGGTCGATTTCCGGATGTCGCTGAGACTACAGTTGGACGGAGAGGCATGGGCGGTGATGATCGAGGAGTTGTCCAAGGCACTGCCCAAAGACGGCCCCCCCGTGCGCCTGTGTCTGATTGGCTCGGCAGCGTGCCTGCTCGGTGGCATGGAAGGACGCACCTCCGCCGACTTGGGCATCTGGAAACCCGCCAGTGATTACGACCGGATGGAACTCAAGGCGGCAGCGGAGCAGGCGGGCTTGCTTTTTGATCCCAAGCAAACCCTCGATCCGCAACGCCCCTACCTGCAACTGGTCGAGCCGGGCCTGACGCAACTGGGTTCCTTCGAGCCCGTATTCGTGGAGCGATTGGGCCGCTTGCATCTCTACCGTCCGCCCATCGAGAATCTCATCGCCGCCAAGCTGATCCGCGCCGAAGCGAAGGATCTGGGAGACATCCGCTTCCTGGTCAGCCGGTATCGGCCGGACTTGCCGCGCGTCCGGCAAATCATTGCGCAGTTCGATGTCCGGGCACGGAAGTGTGCCACTGAGAACCTCGTCTATCTGGACGTGTTGGAAACCTGAATGATGAATGCCCGGGAAGAAGACTTGCTCGTCCGAACCTTGCTGGCCAATCCAGAGCAAGTGGACGTCCTTTTCCAGCAAAAGCGATGGGGAGATCTGGCCGCCCTGGTACGCTATGCCCGCCGCGACGTGCCCGTGTCCCTGGCGCAGACCGATCCCGCGCTTTACCGGCAGTTGCGCGAGCAAGTCACCCGCTTCTTTCTTCGCGGGGGTGATGTGCTGTCCCTGAAAAAGCTTGAGGCGCTGGCGCAGGGTTGATCTGAGCCTCGGTGCGGCGTGGTGTCGCATCCGCGGGAGTGGGAGTGGGTGGGGTTGCATGAGATCATGGGCACCCGGCGGCGCTATCGTTTGGTGGACCTGGATCGACTCTGCTGGCGTGTGCAAGCCGGCACACTGGAAGATCTCCGCAGGAATTTGGCCGTGGCGCTGGAGGAGGCGATCGCGCGTGACGAATTGAAGCGGGTGCCGTATTGGACGGAAAGCATTGCGGTGGGCAGTGCCGGGTTCGTCGGGAAAGTCGAGCCGATGGTTCTGGTACGCCGGGAAATGGAAACCGAACAGGTCCAGGAGGGGGTATGGGCATTGGGGGAAGCGACCGTTCCTTACGGCTGAAAAGCAGGGCCAAGAAGCGCTTGTAAGGCTTGAAAGTGAAGCCGGATTCGCCTCATCCGTTTGAACCACAACAAGATGTCCAGGCGACACAGAACAGTCAGTCGCGGGGCCGGGGGGATTTTGGCGCGCGCGGCCCACCCGGGGACCCTCGGTGCTGACGGTCGAGATCCTGAAGCAGGCGCAGGAACAGTTGGACCGGGGGCGAACGTTGCAGGAGGTGGCCGCGCAACTGGAGGTGAAGTATGACACGATGCGCAAAGCGGTCCGCGCCGGGCGGCTGCATAAGGCGGTAAAAAAAACGAAACCGATTTCGTCCGGGGCTCGGCCGCCTCGGCCTTAAGCACCAAGAGCCAGCGCAGTCAGGCCGATGCGCAGACCCCGCTGGGCGTGGCCACCCACGATGTGGCCGGACGGATCCTGGCCTCGTTGGGCCAGGGCGGGCCGGTGGCTTCGCGCTTTGAGCCGTGCGCCGACGTGCCCAAGGCCGGGGTCCTCTTAGCCCTGCCGGCGCTGTTGGCCAGCGGGCTGTGGCAACACACCGAGAAGCATTTCCAACTGCCGGCGGGTTATTATCAACTGGTGCATTTGTTTTTGCTGGTGGCGTTCTTGGCCCTGGCGCGGGTTAAATCGCTGGAGAGCCTGCGTTACTGTGCCCCGGGGGAATGGGGGAAGGTGCTGGGTCTGGATCGGATTCCGGAGGTGCGCACGTTGCGGGAGAAATTGGAGTGGCTGGGACAGGAGGACAAGGTGGCGGCGTGGGCGGCGCAGTTAAGTCGCCAGTGGATGGCGGAGGATCCGGCCAGCGCGGGCACGCTGTATGTGGACGGTCATGTGCGCGTATCTCATGGCGCGGCAGCGCGCTTGCCCAAGCATTACGTGTCGCGCCAGCGGCTGTGCTTGCGGGCCACGACCGACTACTGGATCAACGCGATGGACGGGCAGCCGTTTTTCGTGGTGCACCGGCCGGTGGATCCCGGGCTGCTCCAAGTGCTGGAGACCGAGATCATCCCCCGGTTGGAGCGGGAGGTGCCCAACCAACCCAGCGCCGAAGCGTTAGCCGCCGACCCGACGCTGGACAAATTCATCCTGGTATTTGATCGGGAGGGTTACAGTCCGGAGGCACTCAAACGATTTAAGGAGCGGCGGATGGGCTGTTTGACCTTCCACAAGCATCCGGGGCCGGACTGGCCCGTGGAGGAGTTCAAACCCGTGAAGGTGACACTGGCTCACGGCAACGAGGAGGAACTGCGGTTGGCCGAACGCCTCACCGTGTTGAGCAACGGTTTTTCGGTGCGCGAAATCCGGCACCTGCCCTTGGGGCAAGTGCCGCAAGCCGAGCGGTTTGATCGCTTGAGCAGCGGCAGCAAGGATCTGGTGGACACGATCAAGCTCGTGGCCTACCGGGCCGAGACGGCGATGGCGCACGTGCTGCGCGCAGCCCTGCCCAAGTGGCGCCAGCAAGAGGAGCGCCGACTCCTGCAATCGCTCTACGCCAGCGAGGCGGATCTGATCCCGGACCCAGGGGCCGCTACCCTCACCGTGCGGATCCACTATCCGGCCAATGCCCTGTTGGGCCGGGCGGTCGAACAATTATGCGCCGAACTCACCGCCACCGAAACGGTCTTTCCCACGACCTCCCTGCGTCTGATTGATCAACTGGCCGACGGTGGACCGGCCCAGGGGGCGCAAGATCGCGCGGTCGCGACCGCCCCGGAAATGCCGTCGCCGGATGATAAGTCTGAGGCTATCTCACCTTGATGTTATCTCATGAGCCGTCCGGACTTGGGTGCAAGGCAGTTTCCGCGGGATCAGGAAGTCTGAGGCTGCCAACCCACTTTCCGGATGGATGTTCCGTACGGAACATACAATCAGCGGGGCTTCAAAGGCGGGATTGGAGGGTTGATTGCTACTCTCGCACCGCTGCCTTCAGCTTCTCCTTGAATGCCTGCACCAGCTTGTCGTGTTCGCCGCCGACCTCCTTGTCCGTGAGGGTCTTCTCGGCTGAGCGATAAGTGAAGGCGTAGGCGAGGCTCTTGTGGCCCTCGGGCACGTTCCGTCCGCGAAACACATCGAACAGTTCAACCATCTCCAGACAAGCGGGCTTGGTCTTGCGCACCACGGCCAGCACATCATCGTGCGTGGTGGCTTCCGGCACCAGCAGGGCGACGTCCCGACGGATCGACGGAAACGGCGGGAGCGGTTTGAAGGATTTCGAGGGGTTGCGCCGGGCCAGGAGCGCGTCGAGGTCCAGCTCCGCCAGCAGTACCGGATCCCGGAGATCATACTGCCGGGCCACGGTGGGCATCAGCAATCCAAGCTCACCCAGGACCCACTTGCCTCCCAGGGTGACGGATGCGGAGTCGATGAACAGTTCGGTGGGTTGGGCCCTGCGCTGGCAAACCACACCGCGAACACCGTATTGGTCCAGAAACTCCTCAAGAATCCCCTTCAGGTCATAAGTGTCCAGGTGGGCGTCGCGGTCGGCTCCGCTCCAGAAGGTCCCGCTTCGCCGGCCCGTCAGCGCGATGGCCATGTGACGTTGCTCCTCACAGGAACCGGCGGCCGTGTTCGCGCCCGCTTTGAACACGCGTCCGATCTCGAACAGGGCGGCATCCCTGTTCTTGCGGGCCACGTTGTGTTGCAGGGAATGGAGGAGGCCGGGCAGCAGCGAGGGCCGCAACACATCCATGTCGGCGCTGAGCGGGTTCTGCAGCGCGACGGTTTCTTCGGACCTCGGGCCGCGGACTTCGGACTTGCTGATCAGGGTCTGGCCCTGGGCTTCGTTCAAGCCCAGCCCGGTGAGAATGCGGCGTGCTTCCGAGATCTGGTCGTAGAGGGCATCGAACTCGTTGGAGCCGTGGGCGCCCCGGGGGGGTGTGGAGGGAATCTTGTCGATGCCATGCAACCGGCAGACTTCCTCGATCAAGTCCACCTCCCGTTTGAGGTCCACACGGAACGTCGGGATCTCGAAAGTGAGCGGTTCGTTGAGTGTCTCGGCTTTCCACGGCGGTTGGACGCCGTTTGCCCTGGAACGTTTTGAGTCCGAGCTGGCCGAGGTAATAGGCGATTTCCTCGGCGGCCAGCGCCACGCCGAGCAGCTCCGTGACCTTTTGCGGTCGCAACGTGATGTGCCGGGGTGCGGCGGGCTGCGGGTAGGCGTCCACCACCCCTTCGGCCAGCGAGCCGCCAGCCGTTTCGAGGATGAGTTGCGCGGCTCGTCGGCTGGCCCAGTTGCAGATGCCGATGTCCGCCCCGCGTTCGAAGCGGTAGCTGGAATCCGTGCGCAGCCCGAGCGCCTTGCCGGTGCGGCGGATGTTGGCGGGATCGAAGTACGCGGACTCGATCAACACGTCCACCGTCTGATCGTTGATCTCCGTGTTCTGTCCGCCCATCACGCCTGCCAGCGCAATGCCCTTCTGCTCGTCGGCGATCAGCAGGTTGTCCCGGGTGAGGGTGTGTTTCTGGCCGTCGAGGGTGGTGAATGCCTCGCCGTCGCGGGCGCGGCGGATGATGATTGTAGCACAGGCGTCCCGCCTGTCCTCTCCAGCCGGGACGGTTGGGCTGGCTTGGAGCAGATGATAGTCGAACGCGTGCAGCGGTTGGCCGATCTCCATCATCACGTAGTTGGTGACATCCACCACGTTGTTGATGCTGCGCAGCCCGATCCTTTCCAGGGCGGTTCGGAGCCAGCCCGGGCTGGGGCCGATCTTGACCCCTTGGATCACGCGCGCGGTGTAGCGGGGGCACAACGTGGAGTCCTCGATTCGGACGGAGAGGAGGTCCTGGCACAGCGGCGCGGGCGTCCCGCCTGAGTGTTCCAGCGGGGACGGCTGGGCTGCGACGGGTGTTGGCATTCGCAGCGGATTGCCGGTGACCGCAGCGATTTCGCGGGCGATGCCGATGACGCTGTTCCAGTCCGGCCGGTTCGGGGTGGTTTCGAGTTCGTAAACCACGTCCTTTTCCGCCTGGCCGAGGTAGGCGGCGAAGGGTTGTCCGACAGTGGCATCGTTGGGCAGGATAAGCAGGCCCTCCTCCTTCTTGAGCCCGATTTTCTCGGGATCGAGGGCGAGTTCCTCGTGGGAACACATCATGCCATGTGATTCCACACCGCGGATCTGGCCGACCTTGATGGTGAAGGGCTTTTCCCCGGCCTGCTTGGGAGGCAGCGTGGCTCCGGGCAGGATCAGCGGCACCTTGTCGCCGGGTTTGAAATTCTGCGCGCCGCAGACGATCTGGCGTTCCCCTTGGCCATCGTTTACGCGGCACACCGAGAGTTTGTCGGCATTGGGATGCTTGTCGCGGGTGAGCACCTGGGCGACCACGACGCCGTCGAAGCCACCGCCGACGGTCTTCACACCTTCGACCTCGAGTCCGAGCATGGTCAGGCGCTCGGCCAGATCCTCGGGAGACCAGTCGAAATCCACGTATTGTTTGAGCCAGTTGAGGGTGACTTTCATGGCGAAAAACGGCTGGAAAGATAGTCCTGCACGGGGCGCACTGCCCAGCGAATTCTCCGACGCAGATCTGGGCACGGGCGCACCTGGGCACTGCGCCCGGAGACGCGCCCATCGGAACGGACGGCGCTAATCGAGGTCGTATAGGGAATTATCCGGGGATAGAAAGCCGGTGTTCTCGGCGACACGGGCCGCGCCGTGCTGATTCTGCGTGAAGCGTCCGGCCAATGATTCGGCGTGGCCATCGGCAAAGCCGGTGTTGGTGCGTTTGATGTGTCGATATCCTTGCGTGCCGGCCCAGCGGCCGCTGAAGGTGGCATCGCCCCGGTTTGGCCACGGTGCCCTCATGAACTTGTTGGCACCGGCGGCGTACTGCCCGTCGCCAAAGAGGGCGGTGGCGTCGGGCCGACGGACCGCCGCGGCCTTGGCGGGCTCGGGGATGGCTTCGAATTGGCCATGCCCGATGAAGCTGGTGTTGTAGTTGTAGCCGGTGTAGGGATCGGTCAACCAGTTGGCGCCCCCTTGATACGCCGGGCATTGCTGCACCGCCTTGGCGCCTTCCGCCTCCCAGAGCAACCCCGGCACCACCTCGGGGGTTGCGCCCAGGCGAGTCGTCAGATCCCAAGCATAGGAAACGCTCGTTCCCGGCTCGATCGCAAAATAGTAGGCTGGCGGGAATGAACCGCGGCTGCCATCGGTGTAAAGCTGCGCGGAAATCAGCATCTGGCGGACATTACTCAGGCAGTGGATGCCCTTGCCGGCGGCTTTGGATCGGGCAAGGGCGGGGAGCATCAGGCTGGCCAGAATGCCGATGATGGCGATGACCACCAGCAGCTCCAGCAAGGTGAAAGCGCCGCTCGGCTGCTGCCCGCGAGGCATTTGTGCGGTCGCCGTCATGGCTGCCACACCCCCAGACGGTAGAACGCCTGTTGCGTCGGAGCCTCCCCATCCCGGTAAGTCATTGGCGCAGTGTTCGTGGCCAGGAAACTGTGGACTGGCGTCCAGGTCACCAGGTTTGTCGAGCGATCGAGTGCATGCAGCAACCCTGCAATGGGAGCGAACCGGATCGCCACGCCGTTGGTTTCCTCCACGATGGCCAGAGGCGGCGCAACCATACGGGTGACGACGAACGCCGACAGATTGGTCAGCCCAGGGGCTAACAACTGCCGGCTGACAGCGTGGTAGCTGAACGGACGCAAGATCCAGTTGGTGCCGGCGGATTGGTGCAGCAGCAGATCCGTGCCGTCACCCAGATAATCCGCCCCGGCCGTGAGCGTCAAATCCGCAGTGAAACCGACGGGATGGGTCTCGATCAGCGAGGTCAGCCCCAGTTGCACGGCGCTCGTAGGAAGGCCGCACAAGGGCGCAAAAGCTGCGAAATCGTCCAGCGTCGCCGTCGTAACCAGCGCGACACGGTCGATGGAACTGAAATCCAGTCGGACCTGGGTCTGCTCGGGCGCATCGGGCGATTGGAAGCATCGAGTCGCCGGGTTGCTGACGGTATTCTGCGGTGTGATCGAAAGGGTGTCCCCCACGGTCAAGGGACGCACCACCGAGACGGCATCCACCTCGCCGTCGCTAAAGCCGGGGTCTGTTCCTTGGATTTTGACATATTGGACGGAGTCAAAACCCGACGGTGCCAGGTCGAACCCCGTTCCGCCCCCGGATCCGGCATACAGGCTGATCGACTGTGCCGCGGTCAGCCCGCCGGCCAGCAAGAGTTCCTGCATGGCCGGGTTCACGGGCTTGGTGAAGTTCATGAGTGTATCTGTCCAATTGGTGGTGGTCGCATCCCATTCAAAGGCCTGTGTCGGAAATGCCGTGTCCCCGTAAGGCCCCGCCGCGTAATCATACCATGGCCAGGTGTCGGGATCGGTCGGATGTTCCCCCGCCTGGCCGGTGTAGCCGGGGCTGACCGCGATTCGCACCGGTTCACTCAAGTCGCCGCCCGCCAAGAGCAAAGTGTTCATGTCGGTGCTGTCATTGACCGTGGTATTGGGGGTGTAAAAGGCATTGCCAAACACCAGCAAATCAATGCCGTATGGATTGGCCGGATGATTGGTCGCCGGGGTGCTGAGCCGCAGGATCACCTCGCTGCCGGAGCCCAATGTCAGCAGGAGATTGGGCGTCAGCAGGCCGTTGGTCTGGGATGCCACATTAAACGCCGGCTCGACCAGCTTCACGCGCCGATTGGTGGTTCCACCCGACAGGGCGCCGAATGGGTCAACAAAGTTAGTTGCAGGCGCCCCCAGCAACGCGAGGGGATCGTTGTAGGGGGCCGGTCCAAACGTGCCCTGGGCGCGAATGATCTCCCCACCGTGCGGCCCGGCTTGAGCTGCAGCGAATCCGCCAATTAGAAGCACCACGACCGTTAGCAGTAGCGGCGTCGGTGACAGGCAAGCAGCAGTCCGCATAGAAGCATCAGGGGGGTGGAGATCGGTTCCGGAACCGTTGTGACAGGGGCCGGGTCGGAGGGTGCCGACGACGAAAACCCGGGGGCAAAACTGTAACCGTCCCAGGCCCCGTTGCTCAGCACCCGATCGGCGGCTCCTGCCATGGCCTCGGTCCAGGTGTTCAGACTCGAAGGTTTCGTGTAATAGCCCCAGAACCCGGAGTTCCAACCTTCCAGGTAGTGATCCGCGGGGTCCGTGGCGCTGCGCGAATCGTCGGGCGTCGGCGTTTCGCTGATCAGCAATCCGCCACTATCGAAGGTCAGTGTGGGCGATACGCCAAACACCCCGTTTTCGTTCAGGTCGTAGCCAATGCCCAGAATCGCCTGGCCCCAGCCGAAGTTCCCGATGTGGGCAAACAGACGCGGATCCGCGGAAACCACCTCCTGCAACATGTTCATGCCCGTCGCAGTGCCGTCCCAGCGGTATCCCCACAACAGCGATTGCTCCGTCTTGCCGTCGTTCCAATCGATGACCAGCGCCGCTTGGTTGGCGCCGAACCCGGCCCAGAACCGGATGTCCTCCCAGGTTGCTGCTGACGCGGATGGGGAAGGGAACACAACGCTGGCCGCAGCCAGCCCGACGAGTACTGCGAATTTCATGACGGATCTTTCCAATAAAGCCGCGATGCCACAGCGGCGGTTTGCATTGGAGTCCAGTGGAGGGGAGGGGGAATTGGCGAGTGGTCGAGGCCTGGACCCGCCCGGCGATGCAGCCCAGGAAGGTTGCATCGAGGGATCAGTTCAGCGTCGCTCCAAAACAACAAAGCCCTCGTCCCCCGCAAAATGGAGAATGAAGGCTTTCTCATCTGCCGCCGGAAGACTGTCCGGCAGCCTGGCCTCATCCTTCTCTTGGCGGAGAAGTGCCCCGACGCGTCGGGGCCGACGAGCACAGCCAGATCGTTATCCTGACTTTCGGACTCCGAGCCGCCCTCCCGCCTTCCCATCCGCCTGCTGACAGGCCGGACAGTGGCTGTGGGAGTTTGTGGTCCGTTACAGTGGCGCAACCGTCCCCGAATCTCACGGGGTTCCCAGACATCTGACTGTGACTGTCGGGTGGGACAACCACCCGCTTGCAAAGAACAGCCTGTTGATACGCCGGTTGAAATCCCTAGCCAAGGATATTCTTGCAGATGCGCCCGCCCGCCCCTTTTCCTGTTCGCTTGCGGGAAGGGTTGAAGGGGAGCACATTAGCCCTGAAACCAAACATTCGAAGCCTATGAAAGTTCGAAAATCAGATCGATCGGGGAAAGTGACCGTGGAACTGACCCGCGCTGACGATGCGCTTCTGGACAAGGGGGCTCGGGCTGGTCGGATCAAGATCAAGACCGTGCTCGTGCCGGTGGACTTCTCGACCTTTTCCGCGAAGGCGCTCGATTACGCGGTTGCGTTTGGCGAGCAGTTTCAGGCGGGGTTGGTCCTGCTGCACGTGGTGGAACCGATGGTTTACCCCGAGAACTACATGACCATTCCGGGGGTGAGCGACGACATCAATACCAGCCTGATCAAGGCCGCGGAGGAGAGACTTGGTGCGCAACGTGATCGTGTTCAGAGCGATCGCCTGGAGGTCCAGGTGATGAGCCGGGTGGGCCGGCCTTACCTCGAAATCACTGAAGCCGCCCGGGAGGTGGGCGCGGACCTGATCATTCTTGGCACGCATGGTCATACCGGCCTGAAACATGTGCTCTTGGGGAGCACGGCGGAGCGCGTTGTCCGTCACGCCCCGTGTCCGGTTCTGACGGTCAGGGATCCCGAGCACGATTTCATCGACCGTGCCTGAGGTGTTGGTCAGTCCAGAAGGCGCTGGACGTGCCCTGTGTGGCAGACGAAGATTGGTCAAACATGGCACACACCCATGCCCTCTTTGAAGTCCCGTCGTTGGACCCGGCAGGCGAATGCTGTATCGCGCGATCCGTGGTCCGGATTTTGACCGACGAGCCTGCGTTGGAGGCGATCACGTTCGATCGGAACCGGAAGACGGTGTCCGTGGCCACCTTGGGCCGGGTGGATGAGGCGCAGATTACCGCGCGCGTCTCGCAGGAGTTGGAGCAGGGCTGCGACGCCCCTTCCTCGCAATCCTGCGACCTGTTGACAGGCGTGGGCGATTGTTGGAGCTGTGGGCGTCCGCTGCTGGCAAAGGATCGCGGGCGGGTCATGATCCAGCATGACGGCGACCGGGTCACCATCTCGCGCGTCACCTGTCCCACCGCGCCCCGGTTCTGGCGGTGGCGTGAGATTCCCTGGCCGCGCGTGGTGCAGCGGGATGTCGAGTTTCTGGAGCACCTCGATGCGGTGGACGAGTGGAAGCCGCAACTGCTGGCCGCGGGTTTGTGCGGCGGTCTTGCGCTGACCGCGCGTCTGTTGGAGTTGGGGCCGTGGACGGTGCCGCTTTATGTGTTGTCGTATCTGGCCGGAAGTTGGTTTGCGGCCCACGAGGTTTGGGAACGGCTGCGGGAGCGGGCGATTGACGTGCATTTCCTCATGCTGGCGGTGGCGGCGGGCAGCGCCGGCATTGGGGCGTGGGGGGAGGGTGCGACCCTGCTGTTCCTGTTCTCGCTTTCCGGCGCCCTGGAGCATTACGCCCTGGGTCGGACACAAAAGGAGATCCAATCCCTCTTCCACGAGGCGCCCAAGGTGGCGCACCTCATCGATGAAAGGGGTGTCGAGCGCGAGATTTCGGTCGAGAAGCTGCGGTCGGGCATGCGGCTGTTGGTCCGCCCCGGCGCACAGTTCCCGGTCGATGCCGAGGTGGTCAAAGGCCAGACTGCCGCCGATGAGTCCAATCTGACCGGCGAGGCGACGCCCGTGGCCAAGGGGGTGGGGGACACGGTGTTGGCGGGGACCATCAACGAATGGGGCGTCGTGGAGGTATTGGTGTTGCGTCCGGCGTCGGAAAGCGCCTTGCAAAAGATCATCCACCTGATCCAGGAGGCCCAGCGGAACAAGGCGCCCACGCAGCGGTTCACCGACCGGGTGAGCACGTATTACACTTACATTGCGCTCGGGCTTTCGCTGGTGATGTTTTTCATCTGGTGGCTGGTTTTCGGGATGGAGCCGTTCGCGAATGCCGTGGACAGCAAGAGCGCGTTCTATCGGACGATGACCCTGTTGGTGGTGGCATCGCCCTGTGCCTTGGTTCTGTCCATTCCCTCCGCCGTGCTGGCCGCCATCGCCTGGGGGGCCCGGCACGGCATCCTGTTTCGCGGGGGTGCGGCGGTCGAGAATCTGGCGGAGGTGAACGTGGTGGCCCTCGACAAGACCGGCACGTTGACCACAGGCGACTTGACGGTGGAACGGGTGGAGAGTTTTCCCCCGGGCCGGGAGGAGGAAGTGCGTCTGCTTGCGTTTTCGCTCGAGCGCCTCTCGACGCATCCGCTGGCGCGCGCCGTCACCCTGCATGGCAAACGGCTCGGTCTCAAGGCCGTCGAGTTTGATCACTTCGAGTCAGTCACCGGGTTCGGACTTCAGGCCAGGCGGGATGGTGTCGAGGTCCGGTTGGGGGGGCGGGAATGGATCGGCCGGCACGCGGGTCTTCCGGAGGGTGTGCTGCCGCTGGAACCCGGCTTTGCGGAGGTCTGGGTGGTTCAGGACGGTCTGGCGGGGCGGGTGCTGCTGCGCGATGACATTCGTCCGCAATCCCGACGGGTGGTGGAGGAACTGCGACGGGCAGGCTTGCGATCGGTCGTGCTCACCGGGGATCGTCGCGCCGCGGGCGAGCAACTTCGCAAGGAGCTGGACGTGGACGATGTGCGATCGGAGCTGAAGCCGGACGAGAAAGTGGCGGCGGTGAAATCGTTGAGTAAGGGGGGGCGGCGGGTGGCGATGGTGGGGGACGGGGTGAACGACGCGCCCAGCCTGGCGGCGGCGCATATTGGTGTGGCCATGGGGGCTCGAGGGGCGGATGCGGCCCTCGAGCAGGCGGATGTGGTGCTGATGCATGATCGGCTGGAGAACTTTCTCGCTGCATTCCGACTGAGCCAGCGGGCGCGAGGGATCATCAAGCAAAACCTGGTTGTTTCCCTGGGGACCGTGGCGGTGCTGGTGGTGTTGGCGATGCTGGGCGTCATCCCGCTCACCGTGGGCGTGGTCGGCCACGAAGGCAGCACGGTGGTGGTGGTGATGAACAGCTTGCGGCTCCTTGTGGGCGGGGTTGCGATGGTGAAGTCAGACCCGACCGGTTCTTGAGAGTGGCTTCCGGTTCGACAGGGTGCCGGTGCCCCGATGCCCGGGCCGCGTACCGCATGGCCCTACCTTGTCCGGATATTTCGTTTGAGAATCGGTCCAGGTTTTGGGCCGTAGCCTGGTCCCAGGTCGGGTCCTCGATTGCAAACAAGTCCCCTCTCGAACCGGGAGTCCGGGGCTCAGAACTTCACTGGCTCGTTGGTCTGGCCGCACTGCGAGCAGCGCGACAGGTCCACATCCGAGTCATCCGTGTAAACGAACCCGCAGTTGCCGCATCGAAAAATCCGGTCCTCCGACGGTTTGGGGGCAAAGCGGCGCCGGTGTAGTTCCGAGGCGGTGATCACCAACGACAACGCACCGAGCAGGACCACCACATAGGCAAAGAGGATCGCATCGATCGGCATAAGCATTCCTCAGGGGGCTTGAGGGGGGGTGGCCTTGGCGCGCAAGGCCTGCCATTCAAAGACCAACCGCCCCAGGGTGAGCGAGTCCTTGTCCCGGGACTGCGGCGCGCGCCCAAACCGCAGTTCCCTGGCTGTCTGAACCGCGAACAGATCCGCCTCCTTCGATCCGCTGGCTGACTCGAGAATGGCGGAAATCACCAGACCTCGGTCGTCCACCACCACCCGCACCTCGCTGGGCAGCAGCAGATCCGTCGCCGTCCAGGACGGCAGTTCCGGTGCGCGCAGGATTTTTCGGCCCGCAAGATCACCGGTCACGTGTAGTGTGGATGCCGTTCGGAGGGGCTTGACTTCGGGTGAACCGGAGTCCGACAACCCCTGCGGCGGAACCTTGAACGCAAGGCCGTGCAGGGATGCCACGTTGGAATGCGCATAATCCAGGAACGCCCTGCCCAGTTTGCTTGTGTCCAAGCTCAGCCATTGGAGCGGTTGCTTCGAGTCCGGGTCCAGCGGGGGAGGCTCGGTCGGCTGCAGCCAGAGGGCGGAGAAGCCTCGGGGACTGCCCAGCGCGAGCAATGTGGGATCCGTCAGCGCCCGGAACTCCTCCACCACGCGCCGGGGCAAAACGAGTTCGGTGTTCAGTCGGGCGGGGCGTTGCAGGGGGGAGTGTTCACTCAAGGCAAGCACCAGTCCCACCTGCACCACCGCCACGCAACCGATGGCTGCCGCCCAGCGGAGGCGTGACCGCCCCCGGGTGCTTTGCAAAGCGTCCTTCATGGACTGTGTGTAAGGGCGGCGGGCTGCTGAGGAAAGAGGCGCGGCATCGTGGCCAGCAAGGCCTCCGTCACACCCGCTTCCCGGGCCAGTTGCGCGACCCGCACCAGGGTTTCATACTTCACCTCCCGATCCGCCTGGACAATCAGGGTCAACGGCTCCGGAGCGGCTCGGGTCCGGGCTCGCAGTTGCTCTTTCAACTCCGCTTCCGTCACGAGCTGGCTTTCGAAGAACAACCGCTCCTGAGGATCCACCGCGACACTCACCGTGGGATTGTCCGTCCCCGGCAGGTCCTCGCCGACCGGCAGGCGGACGTGCACTCCCGGCGTGTAGGTCAGTGTCCCCAGCAGCACGAAGATCAGGACCAGGAAGAACACCATGACGAACGGGCCGGCATCCAACTGGCCTCGCAACATTTTGATGTTTCTATGAAAGCGCATGCTGACAGTCGGTGCGTGTCGTGAATCCACCGCGCATCGGCCGGTTACGGCTCGCGGTTTCCACTGCCCTCCCAGAGGATCCGCAGGATTTCGTTCGAAGCGCGTTCCATATCCAGGACGATCAGGTTGACCCGGTTGACCAGGTAGTTGTGCGCGGCCTGGGTGGGGATGGCTACCGCGAGTCCGGCGCCGGCGCTGATCAGGGCGATCCACACCCCCCGGGCCAGCTGGTTGAAATGCGCATGCTGCCCGGCCGTCTCCAGGTCCATGAAGATTTGAATCAAGCCCAGGACAGTGCCCAGCAGTCCCAGCATCGGGGCGATCTGCGCGATGGTGGCCAGCAGGTCCAGCCGGGCTTCCAGCCTGGGGACCTCCGCCAATCCGGCGTCCTCGAGCGATTCCCGCACATGCTCGCGGCCCTGTTCCCGGGCCAAAATGGCCGTCTTGACCAGGCGGGCCACGGGGCCGGGTGTGGCGTCGCAGATCGACACGGCTTCCACCACATTCTCGCGCCGCAGCACGGTCCGGACGCCGTTGAGGAATTCGGTGGAATTGATCTGGGCGCGGTGACAATGGAGCAACCGCTCGATGAAGACCACGATGGCCACGCTGCTGATCAGGATCAGCAGCCAGACCACCGGGCCGCCATTGCTCAGCAAAGTCGGAAGCATGCCGGGGTTATACGCCGACTGAGCCCCGCTTCAAAGTTGAAAGTGCAGGGACCGAAGGCCAGCACCCACACGGGGATTCCACATGGAACCACGAAGAGCCCAGAGAACACAAAGAAAAGGCTCCAGTAAACAGTCTTTGAGTTCTTTGCGCTCTTTGTGGTTAACTCGCCGCCTCTATGAAAGACATCACAGCGTTGTGCGACCAGATCCGGCAGACGGCCTACGACATCCACGTGTATCACGCGCACGGGCACCTCGAAAAGGTGTATGAGAACGCCCTCGCTCACCGGCTCCGCAAAGCGAGGGTGGACGTCCAGCAGCAGTACCCGCTCCAGGTGTTTGACGAGGATGGCACGCTCATCGGTGATTACCTGGCCGACCTGCTGGTGGCGGGGGAGGTGATTGTGGAGTTGAAAGCCGTCAAGGCGTTGGCGCCGGAGCATGAGGCGCAGATCCTGGGCTACCTCAAGTCCGCGCGGTTGCAGCACGGCCTGCTCATCAATTTCGGGTCCTACAAGTTCGAGATGCGCAAGTTCATCTGGGAGGAGGGTGCAACCACAAGGAACACAAAGATCACAAAGAAAGGGGTCTTGGGTTTGCTGGGCACGGTTCTGGGGTTTTTCGCGGCTCATTGAAAGGCCGGCAGACATGCGCGGCACTCAACCGCAAAGAACCCAAGGATCAAGAAGCACGGAACACTCGGGCCTGGCTGCCGGTTCTTTGAGTTCTTTGTGCTCTTTGTGGTTAAACAGAGGCGTCCGGACTGACCCGCCCGCCCTCCCGTCCCCGATGCCGTGCGGGTCGGTGCTGTCACTGAACCTCCTCGCCATGTTGGCGATGCTCGCCTCGCACCCGGTCCGCCGCAATGGCGCCTGAACCACCCCCTTCAAATTCATGAGGGTGCTGAAGCTGGCGTTTCGGATTATGGATCACCCAGCAGGTGTCGCCGGATGTGTCGGGCCAGATGTTCGTCCACTTCCATGTGCCGCGGCACGGGCTGCCGCTTACCGGTGAGGGGATTCCAGTAAATATCGTGACGGCTGCCGGCTCGCAACAGGCGGCAGCCCTTTTGCTCGAGCTCGCGCAGCAACTGCCGCCGCTTCATACGGCGATTTCCTTGACCGCATAGTTTTCCGGCACGTCCTCCAAGACCATCAGTTGGTACGCGTCCCGCATGTTCTCCTCCAGTTCCCGGAGCGTGCGGCCCTGAGTCATGATGTCGGGATGCTCCACCAGCCGACCGAGCCAGAACTTGTTCGACTTCCAGTAAATCATGGTCAGTTTTGCGTGCATGCGCCCAGCGTGCCACAAGCCCCGGTGCGACGCCAACCCTTTCAAGGGGCGTCGTGCGTTGAACCTTATCTCGACTGGATTACCGAGACCACGGGCCTTGCCGTGCTTGAGCCCGACGTGCCCGCGCTGGCGCTGTTGGCATTGCTTTCACGGTTAGCCCGCTTTCGGAAATGGTTTCCGTTTCTGTAGGCTTCCGGTTAAGCCGCCTTCGGATCGCCCTTGAGGGATGCGATCAGGAAGTCGCGATTCAGGCGGGCGATGAAGTCCAGGGAGATGTTTTTCGGGCAGACGGCTTCGCAGGAACCCGTGACGGTGCAGGCGCCGAACCCGGCTTCGTCCATGGCCTCGACCATGCGTTTGACGCGGCGGTAACGCTCCGGTTGGCCCTGTGGGAGCAGGCTCAACTGGGAGACCTTGGCGGCCGTGAAGAGCATGGCGCTGGCGTTCTTGCACGCAGCCACGCAGGCGCCGCAACCAATGCACGCGGCGGCGTCCATGGCCAGCTCGGCGTTTTCCTTGCTGATCGGGATGGAATTGGCGTCCGGCGCGGCCCCGGTGCGGACGGTGACATACCCGCCGGCCTGCATGATGAGATCCAGGGCCTTGCGCGTCACCACGAGATCCTTCACCACCGGGAACGGGCGCGCCCGCCAGGGTTCGACAATGATGAGGTCGCCCTCCTGGAAGCTGCGCAGGTAGGTCTGGCACGTGGCCACGCCGCGATGCGGTCCGTGCGGCTTGCCGTTGATGACCAGCGAGCAGGTGCCGCAGATGCCCTCGCGACAATCGTGATCAAAAGCAATCGGTTCCTCGCCCTTCAAGGTCAGTTCCTCGTTGACCACGTCGAGCATCTCGAGGAACGACATGTTTGGGTTCAGGTCCGGCGTTTCATACAGCTTGAACTCACCGGGCGTGGCCGCGTTTTTCTGTCTCCAGACTTTGAGCTTAACTTTCATGCGATTTTCGATTTACGAATCACGATTTACGAGGGTGGGACGAGCGGAGAGTCTTCAGTGAGGCGACGGTGATGGCGAGGATTTCATCGCCTTCACGCATCAGCTCGCGGAGGCGGTTTTCCGGCACCATTTCGGATTCCATGATCAGCTCCATCCAAAACAAGGACTCATCGCACTCTTCCTCAACGATCTTCAACTTGTTGACGAAGTCCGCCATCGATCGGGCGCGGCAGGCGGCCCGGTAATTGGCGCCAACGGAGGTGCCGGATCGCACCAATTGCGAACTCAATGTCCGCCCAACCGGGTTCTCCGGCAGAGCCTGGACCGCCCTGATCACCCGCAGTCCGTATTGCTTCGTTCTTCGCTTCATCTCGTCTCGGGTCATTGCCCCCACCCCTTTCCCTTGGGTCTTTCGAAAACCCACCCCCGCTCGTAAATCGTAAATCCGAAATCGCAAATCCTACTTGTAGCTCCGCGTCACCATCTTGACTTCCTGATATTCAAGCGGTTCGACATGCCGGATGGGACGCTGTCCCTCCCCCTGGTATTCCCAGGCCGCCACGTGGGCGAACTGGTTATCGTCCCGCTTCGCCTCGCCGTCGGGATACTGGTGTTCCTCACGGAAATGGCCGCCGCAGGATTCGGCCCGTTCCAGCGCATCCAGGCACATCAGTTCGGCCAGTTCGATGAAGTCGGCCACGCGGCCGGCCCGTTCGAGGGCTTGGTTCAGGTTCCCCTCCTCGCCGGGGACGTTGACGTTCTTCCAGAATTCCTCGCGGAGCGCGGGATGAGTTGCAGCGCCTTCTTGAGGCCGGCCTCGTTGCGCGCCATGCCGCAGTGTTCCCACATGATCTTGCCCAGTTCCTTGTGGAAGGAATCCACCGTGCGCTTGCCCTTGGTGGCCAGCAGACGCCGGGTGATGCCCGGACACTGTCTTCCGCCTGCCTTGAAGGCGTCGTGGTCGGTGCTCGGGCGCTTGCCGGGCTTCTCCGTGGCGAGGTAGTTGCAGATGGTGTAGGGAATGACGAAGTAGCCATCGGCCAGGCCCTGCATCAGCGCGCTGGCGCCGAGGCGGTTGGCGCCGTGGTCGGAGAAGTTGGCCTCGCCGAGCACGAACAGGCCCGGGAAGGTTGCTCATCAGGTTGTAGTCCACCCAGAGGCCGCCCATGGTGTAATGCACCGCCGGATAGATCCGCATGGGCACCTGGTAGGCGTTCTCGTTGGTGATCTCGTGGTAGATGTCGAACAGGTTGCCGTAGCGCTCCCGCACCTTGTCCTCGCCCAGCCGCTGGATGGCGTCCGCGAAATCCAGATAGACGCCCAGACCGGACTCGCCCACGCCCCGGCCCTCGTCGCACACCTGCTTGGCGGCGCGGCAGGAGATGTCGCGCGGCGCGAGGTTGCCGAAGCTGGGATACTTGCGCTCGAGGTAATAGTCGCGGTCCTCCTCGGGGATGTCGCCGGGCGGCTTGCCGCAATCCTCCTTCTTCTTGGGCACCCAGATGCGGCCGTCATTGCGCAGCGACTCGGACATCAGGGTGAGCTTGGACTGGTAATCGCCGCTGACCGGGATGCAGGTGGGATGGATCTGGGTGTAACAGGGATTGGCGAAGCAGGCGCCGCGCTTGTAGGCGCGCCAGATGGCGGTGGCGTTCGAGTTGCGCGCGTAGGTCGAGAGGTTGAACACGTTGCCGTAGCCGCCGGTGGCCAGCACCACGGCGTCCGCCGCGTGCCGGCTGATCTCGCCGGTGACCAGGTTGCGGGCGATGATGCCCTTGGCGTGGCCGTCCACGACCACCAGGTCCAGCATCTCGGCGTGGGTGAACGACTGCACGGAGCCGGCGGCGATCTCCTTGCAGAGGGCCGAGTAGGCGCCCAGCAGCAGCTGCTGGCCGGTCTGGCCGCGCGCGTAGAAGGTGCGGCTGACCTGGGCGCCGCCGAAGGAGCGGTTGTCGAGCAGGCCGCCGTATTCGCGGGCGAACGGCACGCCCTGGGCGACGCACTGGTCGATGATGTTCACGCTCACCTGCGGCCAGGCGATAGACGTTGGCCTCGCGGGCGCGGAAGTCGCCGCCCTTGATCGTGTCGTAGAACAGCCGGTACACCGAGTCGCCGTCGTTCTGGTAATTCTTGGCGGCGTTGATGCCGCCCTGGGCGGCGATGGAATGGGCGCGGCGCGGGCTGTCGTGAAAGACGAAGTTCTTCACCTTGTAGCCCAGTTCGCCCAGCGTGGCGGCGGCGGAGGCGCCGGCCAGGCCGGCGCCGACCACGATGATCTCGTATTTGCGCTTGTTGGCCGGGTTGACCAGCTTGTTCTCGAACTTGGCCTTGTCCCACTTCTGCGCGAGCGGGCCGGAGGGGATTTTGCTGTCCAACTTCATTTAGTGAGCCTCCTGTTGCAGGGTGGCGGCGGCCGCCGGCCCGTGTTGAGCCGCTTGAATGTAGTCCCGTCCGTAACCAAGCAGGATGGATCCGGGCACCACCGCGTAGCCGAGAAACAGGACGGCGGACCAGATCATCGCCCCCTTGTGGATCACCGGCCACCAGGCGTGATTGCGCAAGCCCAGCGACTGGAACATCGCCGACGCCCCATGACTCAGGTGCAGGCAGAGGAAACCGACGGCGACCAGGTAGAACAGGGACACATACCAGACCTGGAAGCCGTAAAGCACCATTGCGTAGACGTCATGATAACCCGTCTCGGGATCCTCGATGTGGGCGAAATCCACCCCCGTGAAATTCACCGCCGTCAGGCAAACCGTGTAATGCAGGATGTGATAAACCACGAACAGCGCCACGAGGAGGCCGCCCATCAGCATGGTGCGCGACGCCAGGTTGGCCGCGAACGGCGCCTGGCCGTGGCTGTAGTCCACGGGTCGGGCCGCCCTGTTTTCGATCGTGAGGGACAGTGCCGACCAGATGTGCAGGCCGATCAGCCCCAGCAACCCCAGCCGGACCACCCAGAGGATCTCGCCCAGCGACTGGAGGAAGTGCGCGTAGCGGTTCAGGGCTTCCGCCCCCAGGAACAACTGGAGATTTCCGATCATGTGCCCGGTCACAAACAGAAACAACCCGGCACCGCTGATCGCCATGAGGTATTTCCTCCCCACAGTCGATTGGATCATTCGACACAAGCTCGTCATTCAATCATGCTTTCGTTTTGAGAACTGGAATTGCCCGGGACGAAGGCCGCAGCATTAAGTACCACCATCCGCCGGGAGTCAACGCAGCAGCGATTTGATTAAGAGATCCTTTGGCTAACTTCATGGATCCTTATTCAATGGGTTTTCCCGTGTTTCGAGTGGAATGCGAGGGCCGGAAGATCCGAGGCCCGGACACCGCCGCCCGAAACCTGCGTCCGTCATAGGCGCTCGAGTAGCTGTCCCAGGCTCGGCATCCAGGCCGGATCCCCGCCGGCGCGGGCGCGTCGGAGGCCCAGGGCTTGCAGCCCGGCCCGGGTGGCCCCCTCAAGGTCGAACCCGGGACTGTCGCCGATGTGCAGCACGGAGGCGGGTGGAAGGTGGAACTGGCGGGCGGCGTGGAGAAAGATGCCCCGGTCGGGCTTGCGGCATCCCACTTCGCACGAAATCGCCATGCAAAGGATTTTAGGACGGGGCGTGAGGAGATTCCAGCTTCCACCCCATGCGTGTCGCGCATGAGCCGCGGTTGCCCCCGCAACCAGTGACTTCCGTCGGTCGAACCCTGACGAGCCAAAGGAGGGGATTCCTGATGCGTTTGGAGAATCCCCCTCATCAACCCGGTATTATTTGCTACCAGGCAAAATAACCCAACTCCCTGAGTGACGAGTAGTCCTTGGACCGTTCCAGGCTTGCCCGGCCGAGGATGACGTGATCCAGCACCTCGATCTTGAGCAACTGCCCGGCCCGGATGAGATCACGCGTGATCTTGATGTCCGCTTCCGAGGGTGTGGGGTCGCCGCTGGGATGATTGTGCACCAGCACCAGGGCCGACGCGTTGGCCGCAATGGCAGAGCGGAACACCTCCCGGGCATGCACCAGCAGGGTATCGAGGGTGCCATTGGAAATCTCCTCGACGCGGATGAGTCGGCGACGCGTGTTCAAAAGCACCACCTGCAGGGTCTCGACCTCGCGCACCCGGTTCTCCTCACGCAGCAGGCCGGCGATTGCCTCCGGATGATCGAGCACGGGAGATTCCGTCCGAAGCTCGGCCGCCATGCGCCGCGCCAACGCGAACGCCGCCATCAGGGTCACCGCCTTGTCCCGACCGATGCCCTTGACGCATTGCAGGTCTTCGATCTTGGCCTGCGCCAGGGCCGTGAGTGTGCCGTAGCGTCCCACCAATTGTCGGGCCACCTCCAGGACGTTGGTTCCCTTCAACCCCGTGCGCAACAAAATGGCCACCAGTTCCGCCGGACTCAGCGAGTCCGGCCCATGTTCTGCGAGCCGCTCGCGCGGACGCTCGCTTTCCGGCTGATCCTTCAGCCGCATCCCCTCTGACATGCGCAGATCATTACTGGAAGCGGCGGAAGGTGGCACGAAGAAAAGTTGGGCGATCGAATCCGCGTTTTCACAAAGGCGGCTACAAGCCTGTTGTAGCCGCGGATGTGAATCTGCGGATGGGGCCGACACGCACTGCCGCCGCCCGCTCAGGCCGTCTGCAGTTCCTTCACCAGGTAACGCTCGAACTCGTGGTGGAAATGGGGCGGGATGCGGACCTTGAACCGCGCGACCTCGCCATCGTCGTAGTTGCTTTCCACCACCTGTCCCACCTGGTGCATGCGGGAAATCATGGCTGCCTGCGCGTGTGGGATGGCCAGCTCGACGAACTCGCGCACCGGACGCAGCCAAGCGCCCAGCTCCGCCACCAACTCCGGGATGCCCTCCCCGGTCAGGGCGGACACCGCCACCCCGTTGGGATGCCGCTCCAGGAAGCGGGTGAGCTGGTGGTTGGCGCGCAGTTGGTCGGCCTTGTTGAAGACCATCAAGGTGGACTTGCCCTGGGCCCCGATCTCGTTCAGCACGGCGTCCACCGCTTCGACATGCCGGTCCGCTTCCGGATGGCTCGCATCCACCACATGCACCAGCAGGTCCGCCAGCACGACTTCCTCGAGTGTGGCCTTGAACGATTCCACCAGGCTGTGCGGCAGTTTGCGGATGAACCCCACCGTATCGGTCAGCAGCACGTTCTGGTTGGTGGGCAATCGCAGCCGGCGTGTGGTGGGATCGAGCGTCGCGAACAGCTTGTCCTCGACCAGCACCGACGCGCCTGTCAGCGCGTTGAGCAGCGTGGATTTGCCGGCGTTGGTGTAACCGACGATGGACGCCAGCGGCCATTGGTTGCGTTTCCGGGCCAGTCGCTGGGTGGAACGCTGGCGCCGGACAATCTCCAGTTCCGTGCGGATTTTCTCGATGCGCTCCTGGACCCGGCGGCGGTCGGACTCCAACTGCGACTCGCCTTCGCCGCCGCGCATGCCGATGCCGCCGCGTTGGCGGGACAGGTGGCCCCAGAACCGGGTGAGGCGCGGGAGCAGGTGTTGCAACTGCGCCATCTCGATCTGCAACTTGCCCTCGCGCGTCTGGGCGCGCATCGAGAAGATGTCGAGGATCAGCGCGGTGCGATCGAGCACCTTGCACTTAAACACGTTCTCCAGGTTCCGACTCTGCGCCGGGGACAGTTCCTCGTCGAAAATGACCGTGTCCACCTGGTGCTCGCGGCACCAGGCGGCGAATTCCTCGGCTTTGCCCTTGCCCAGGAAAGTCCCCCCGTTGGGCACCTCCATCTTCTGAGTCCCTTCCCCCACCAAGGTGGCCCCGGCCGACTCCGCCAACTCGCCCAGTTCATCCAGGGTCTCGCGGGTCGTGCCGTCGGTGCGCGACTTCAGTTCCACCCCCACGAGAAAGACTCGCTCGGTGCGCTGGGTCCGGGTTTCAATCAATGATTTCAAAGGCTCTGCAAACTTCCGTCAAAGCAGCCTAGCACGTTCCGGCTGAAGGGAAAGCCCGGGCAAGGCAAGCCGATTTGTTCATGGCTGATTTCATAAGGACGGCAGGAGGGCGGGAAAGAGGTAACGGAGTTCGGACACGGGTGGAACCTGATTCCGCTTCGATTGCAGCAAAGGCAAGGGGTGGAGCACGCAGGGCCAGGCACGATTCAACGATTTGACGGTTGACCAGTCACGATTCCCGACGCCGTCTCCTCAGGCGGCTGGCCGGGTTGCACATGAACCCATTTCGGCCTGAGTTGGCGCCGAAACCAGGTCATCTGGCGCCGCGCAAACTGCCAGGTGCGGATCTTCACCAGTTGCACGGTCTCCTCCAGCGATCGCTTGCCCTCAAGATGCTCGGCCACCTGGCGATATCCGAGTGCCTGCATCGCGGTGCGGTTGCCCCCCAAACCGCGCCCGAGCAAAGTCTCCACCTCCCGGACCAGCCCGCGCTCAAACATCCGATCCACCCGCGCCTCGATCCTCTGTCGCAAATCGCCCGGATCACGACTCAATGCGAAGAAGCCCCGCGGCGTGGTTGCGGCGCCCCAGTCCGCACGTTGGACCGACAACGGCGTGCCGGTGAGCCGGATCACCTCGATCGCTCGAATCACCCGGCGCGGATTGTTGCGGTCGATGCCCTGTAGCGTCTGCGGATCGCGCTGTTCGAGTTCCCGCAACAAGTCGGGCAGCGGCGTGGATTCCAGTTCAGCCCGCAGGGCGGGATCGGCGGGGGGCGCGTGGCCGAGTCCGCCAAGATACGCCTTGAAGTAAAGACCGGTCCCGCCGCAAAACACCGGCAGCCGGTTCCGGCTCCGGATGGACCGCTCCGCCTCGCCGGCCAGGCCACAAAACCGCGCCGCATCGAAGCTCTCCGACAGTTCGATCACATCCAGCAGATGATGGGGCACATGCGCCCGTTCCTCCGGCGACGGCTTGGCCGTGCCGATGTCCATCCCGCGATACACCTGCATGGAATCGACGGAAACGATTTCGCCGCCCACCAACTCCGCGACCCGGAACGCCACCTCGGATTTCCCAACGGCAGTCGGGCCGGCAATGAAAATGGGGTCCACGCCTGGCCGGATCATGCGCCGTCACCCCCACTTTGATGTAGCCGCAGACGTGAGCCGGTGCTCGCCATCGAATGCGGATTGGGGCGCGGACCCACGTCGACGGCGACGAACTTCATACCGCCGCCCCGCTTTTGGAGCCGCGGCTTTGAATCCACAGGATGACCGCGCCCGCCCCCAGGATCACCGCGCTGATGACCTGTCCCGGCGTGAACGGTCCAAGCCGGTGCGCACCGTAATCCCCCCGGAACAACTCCACTCCCACCCGCAAAACCGCGTAGGCGATCAGATACAGTCCGAATACCTGGCCATCAAACCGCTTTTTCCAATACAGTTTCTCGAGCGCGAGATAGAGCAGCAGGTTCAGTCCGGCCTCGTAAAGCTGGGTCGGATGCACCCCCGCGCCGCCGGTCTCGTGGTCGTTGGCAAAATGAACCGCCCAAGGCGCGGAGCAGGCCGAGCCGTAGCAGCAGCCGTTCAGGAAGCAACCGATGCGTCCAAACACATGGCCGAGCGCGATGCTGGGCGCCAGGGCGTCGCCCACCTTCATCGGCGGCAGTTTCTTCCACTTCACGTAAACCAATGCACTGAGAACCGCGGCGATCAGGCCACCGTAAAAGACCAAGCCACCGTGGTGGATCATGAACACCTCCCACCACGGTTCGCCCGCAAAGCTCTCCCGCCAGTAACTGATGACGTAAAGGGCACGCGCGCCGACCAACCCGGCCACGATCAGCCAGGGGCCAAGGTCCGCTATCGCCTCGGGACGCAGCCCATCCTTCGGGCACCGCCGCGTCGCCGTCCACAGCCCGGCGATAAAGGCCAGCGCGACCATCACGCCATACCAATGGATTGTCAGGGAACCGATCTTGAATGCAATCGGATGCACGCGGCCACCCTACACGGACGCCGAAGACTTGGGAATCCACAACCGGGAGATCAGCGCTACTTGAACTGTCGCGTTCCCTCAGGTGTGCGTCGTTGCGTGTAACCGTCAGCCGGGCTTGCTTTAGTATCAAACGGTGGATTCCGTGGCATTGGATCGAAGGTGTTCCCATTGCGGCGCCCCCATTGCTGGCGACGTGCCCGGACAGCTTTGCCTGCGCTGCCTGCTGAGCCTGGGCCTCAACGTCGAGGCCACTGAACCGGAGGAAGATTCAGCCGCCCTTGCGTCTCGAGAAATTTTTGAATGATTTCCAGGCGCAGCAGTCTATGGCTATGAAGCACCTCCCCCAGAGGGGAGCAACACCGGTCTCCGGTTGGTGCTGTTCTTTGAAGATTTTGGCATCCGATCCCGGTTCAGGATCGGTGCCGCCACTACAGACACTACACCTGAACCGTTCGAAACTCCCCGGGCCTTTTCGCCACCTTCTGGCGAACTGGCCCGGTTTTTCCTTTCCTCGGCCACCCCGCCTTTCCACCATCCGTCCACGATATGAAAATCGCGCTCGTCGGCATCCCGGGCATCAAGGTTGGCAAACACAATCTCAAGGAACCGCGTTTGGACGAAGCCCACCGCCTCGTCAAAGCCGACAAACTGGTGTACGCGCAGGCGGACGTGGTCGATCAATCTCAGCTCGTGGATGCCGATGCGATCCTCGTTTCTCCCGAGGGCCGCCTCGAACTGATCCTGATGGACCTTGAATTTGTCGAGACGCGCCTCGGACGCAACCCACCCGACGCCGAGCGCGCCGTGCTGGAGAAGCTCAAGACAGCACTGGAAAGCGACCAACTCGTCTCCAGCGTGACACTCACCGGCGACGAGAGGAAAGCGATCGCGGCGCACGCGCTTGTCACCAGCAAGCCCGTGACCGTCGCTTCCACTGAGGATCTCGCCCAGACTGATGCGCTCCTCCTGCGCTGCGTGCGCGACGCGGGTTATATGTTCTTCCTCACGGTCGGCGGCAAGGAGAACCGGTCCTGGATCATTCGCAAGGATCTCACCGCGTGGGAGGCGGCAGGCTCCATTCACACCGACATCCAAAAGGGGTTCATCCGAGCCGAAGTCATCGGCTGGGACGACTTTGTGGCCAACGGCGGCGAAACCGGGGCCAAACGGGCCGGCAAGCAACGGCTCGAACAGAAGGCCTACGTGATGCAGGACTGCGACGTGGTGAATTTCCGCTGCAACAAATGACGCCGGCATGAGGGTGTCTGCTCGTCAGCACAAGGGCCGGCCACTCGGACCGGCCCCGTCACCATGAGAACTGGTTCTTCCGACGCCCTCATTCCACACCCTGCGCGCAGGCAAGGAATTCTTTGAACGCAACGAACCGTCTGGCCGTTTGTTCCTGGTCACTGCAACCGGACGATCCTGCCGATCTGGTGGCACGAGTGCGGGCGACGGGGATCCACCGCGTTCAACTGGCACTCGACCCGTTGCGCGAAGCCCCCGGCACTTGGGGCCAGACCGGGCGGGTGTTGGCGCAGGCCGGTGTCACGATCACTTCCGGCATGTTTGGCTGTCTGGGCGAGGATTACTCGACGCTCGATTCGATCCGGCTCACGGGCGGCATCGTCCCGGACGCGACCTGGGAGCAGAACCTCGATAACCTCCAGGCCACCGCCAGGATCGCCGCGGCGTTGGGATTGAGGCTGGTCACATTCCACGCCGGATTTGTCCCGCACGATCCGGCGGATCCAAGTTTTGCAACAATGCTCGGGCGCCTGGAGCGGGTGGCGGGGATTTTTGCCGCCGACAAGCTGTCCGTGGGCTTGGAAACTGGCCAGGAGACCGCGGACGATCTTGCGGTGCTGCTCGGGGCGCTTGCGCGGCCGAATGTGGGCGTCAATTTCGACCCGGCTAACATGCTGCTCTACGGCAAAGGCGATCCGATCCAGGCGGTCCGGCGGCTGGGGCCGTGGATCCGGCAGGTGCATGTCAAGGATGCGCTCCCCGCCCAGTCGCCGGGCACCTGGGGGCGGGAAGTCCCCGTGGGCATGGGGCAAGTGGATTGGCCCGCCTTTCTGGGTGCGCTTGCGGAAATGAAGTATGCCGGCGACCTGGTCATCGAACGCGAAGCGGGCACCGAGCGCGTGGCCGACATTCGCAGGGCGCGGGAAGTTGTGTTGAACCTCGCCGGATGAACTGTGGACCTATGGCAAACGTTTCGACCTTTTCCAACCCGGCGCAACCCGTGAACGTTGCGGTCGTCGGACTCGGGTTCATGGGGGTGACGCATTTGCGCGCGTATCTGGGCCATCCGGGGGCGCGGGTGGTCGCCGTGTGCGATGCCATGCGGGTTCCGGTCAATGGCGTGCTCGCCGGTGTGTCCGGCAATATCAAGACGTCGGACGACATCCACCTGGGCCCGGAGGTGGAAGTGTATCGCAAGCTGGAGGATTTGCTGGCCCGGCCGGACGTCCAGCTTGTTGACCTTTGCACGCCCACGCCGCTGCACGCGGAGCAAGCGGTGGCCGCGTTGAAGGCGGACAAGCACGTCCTCTGCGAAAAGCCCCTGGCGCGCACCTCGGCGGCGGCGCGGGAGATTCTCCAGGTGGCTTCGTCGTCGGCGGGGATGTTGATGCCGGCCATGTGCATGCGTTTCTGGCCCGGGCTGGAGCTGGCTGAAGCAGGTGGTGACGGAGCACACGTACGGGCGGGTGCTGGCGGCGAGCTTCCGCCGCCTTTCCCAGATGCCCGGCTGGAGCGGGCAAGGCACTTACGCCGGCGGCAGCGATATGGGCGGCGCGCTGTTGGATTTGCATATCCACGACACGGACTTCGTGAACCACCTGTTCGGACGGCCGGTGAGTGTTTTCGCATCCGGCGCAGTCGGGGCTGTGGGAGCCGTGAATCATGTGGTGACGCAGTATCATTATCCCGGCGGTCCGGCGGTTCACGCGGAAGGAAGCTGGCTGCTGGCCCAGGGATTCAACATGGCCTACACGCTGCATTGCGAGCGGGCGACGCTGGACTTTGATCTGGCGCGCGGCACCGAAGTGCTGCGCGTGACCGAGTTCGGCCAGCCGCCGCGCACGGTGCCCTGCGACGGGCCGGACGGTTACAGCGCGGAAATCAGCTACTTGCTGGAATGTGTGGATCGGGGCCGCCCGCCCCGGATGGTCACCGGCCAGGACGGCTTGACGGCGCTGGAAATCTGCGAGGCGGAGGAACAATCCATCCGCACCGGCCAGCCAGTGAAACTCCAGTGAATCCACGAATCCACCCGAACCCTTCCCATGCCAACCGCCCCTCGCTTCAAACTCTTCCTCATGATGGTGCTGGAATTCTTCATCTGGGGCGCCTGGCTTCCGCTCATTTTCGGTTACCTGCCCAGCCTGGGGTTTTCGCCGGCGCAACAATCCTGGATTCTCAACGCCTTTCCCCTCGCCGCCATCGTGGGGATGTTCTTCAGCAACCAGTTTGCGGACCGCAATTTTGCGGCGGAGAAATTCCTGGCGTTCAGCCATCTCGTCGGCGGCGCTGGCGATGCTCGGCCTCGCGTTCACTAAGGCGTTCTGGCCGTTCTTCGGCTTGATGCTCGTGCATTGCCTGCTCTACGTGCCGACCATTTCGATCACGAACTCCATCGCCTTTGCCAGCATGAAGGATCCGCAGAAGGAGTTCGGCCTCGTCCGCATGGGCGGCACCATCGGCTGGATTCTGGCCGCGTGGCCGTTCACGTTCATCCTCGTGGATTGGGACAAGGTGCACGCGGCCAACCCGCGGGGCGTGGTGAGCTGGCTGGGCGCGGTGCTCAGTTCCGGCCTGACCGGCGACGCGCTGAAGTCGGCCACGCGCTGGACTTACATCGTGGCGGGCGTCGCGTCGCTTGCGCTGGCCGGCTTCAGCTTCCTGCTGCCGCACACGCCGCCGAAGAGGGCGGGCAACGGCGCGGAGAAAGCTCGCCTGGCTGGAGGCGCTGAAGCTGCTCAAGCACCCGTTCGTGCTGGTGCTCTGGCTGGTCACGCTGGTGGATTCCTTCGTCCACAACTGCTATTTCAACTGGACCGGCTCGTTTCTCGGCGCGGCCAAGGAGGCGGGCGGCGTGGGCATTCCCGGCAACTGGATCATGCCGGTGATGAGCGTGGGCCAGATCGCGGAAATTCTCACCATGTTCGTCCTGGGCGCGACCCTCAAGCGGCTCGGCTGGCGCACGACGATGATCGTCGGCATCCTCGGCCACGCGGCGCGCTTCGCGGTCTATGCGTTCTTCCCGCAGCCACCGGAACTCATCATCGTGGTGCAGGTGCTCCACGGCATCTGCTACGCGTTCTTCTTCGCCACGGTTTACATTTTCGTGGACGCCTATTTCCCGAAGGACGCCCGCGCCAGCGCGCAGGGCTTGTTCAACGTGATGATCCTCGGCGTGGGCGCGTTGCTGGCCAACTCCATCTGCCCGTACCTCATGCCAGAAGGTGTTCACGCAGGGCGGCGTCGTGAATTTTCACGGGCTTGTTCCTGGTGCCGATGAGTTGCTCGCTCGCGGCGGCGGTGGCGCTGGCGTTGTTCTTCCATCCGCCGAAAGCGCCCGCCCAGACCTGACCGGTGCCAAACCAAGTTTGTGCCCAAGCGCCTTTTCCCGAAGGCCGCCGTCTGCGGGTTGGCATTGCAAGCCGGCCTCCTGCCGGGCGTGACTGAATGCCATTCAACAATGACTATCTGCTCGGTGACCTCCCCGCTTATATGTTGATTCTGGGGACGTTCACATGCCGCCGTGCCCGTCGTGAGGCATGGGCATCGGCTGGCCCGGTTGCACGGGACCGATGCGGTACGGCCGCATCATTTCGTTGTCTTCGTGCTCCACGATGTGGCAATGCCAGACGAATTGGCCGGGGATTTTGAACTGGGCCCGGATGCGCGTGACCTCGCCCGGATAGGCGATCACCGTGTCCTTGTGGCCGGACTCCCACGGTTCGGGAGGTCGCGCGGGGCCGGCCAGCTGGACATTGTGCACGTGACCCATTTCCCTCGTCCAGAACTGATGGGTTGCCGGTCCATGACTTCGAAAACCACTTCGTGAACGTGCATCGGGTGCGCATCGGCCGTGAAGTTGTAGAATTCCCACACTTCGGTGTCGCCAACGTTCGGGTTTTCGGTGACCGGCATCCATCCACATCTTGTGCATCGGCCATGCCCATCTCCACGGTTGACCCAGCAGCGCCGCAGCGGGACCGTCCCAGTCGCCGTGGGACACCATCGACATCTCCTCCAGGAGTGCCAGTGGGCGGGTCGACGGTGTCGCCGGCAGCGGCGTGATGACGGGAAGTTGCAGGAACGCCGGCGGGGTCGTGGGGTCGGGGGTCAGCGCCGCCCCGACTCTGAACTGCAGGATCTGCCCCGTGGTGGCCGGGATCTGCCATGGGGAAATCCACTCCCGGTGTACCGCCGCCGAACGGTTCATCGGGGCCGAGGTTGCCGAGCACATAATTGCCCGCTGGCACGTTGGTGAAGTCAACGATCAGGTCGGCACGTTCCGCCAGCCCCATGAGCAGCGTGTTACCCAAGGCGGTGAGGTTCACCGGCGCGGCCAGGAAGCCACCTTCGTTGCCAATCTGCCAGACTTCCACGCCCGGAATGTTGGCCAAAGTTCAAAATGAGGAAACGCGCCTGGCAACCGTTGAGGAAACGGAAGCGGTAGCGCTTTTGCTCGACGTTCAGGTGCGGCCAGGTGTTGCCGTTGACCATGATGGTGTTGCCGAAGAATTCTGGATTCCAAATCGGGGATAGATCGGTGTCCGGCAGGTAACCGGGTTCGTCGCCGCGGCGCCATCAAAGAAGGCGCGGCTGTCCGGATAGAACAAGCGAGCCGTTCGCATAAAACGCCCGGTCCTGGATGGCAATGGGAATCTCGTAGTAGATTTTGTTGGACGGAAACTTGTCCCCCGCAATCGGCGCGGGGCCAGGCAACACCGCCGGCATCCCGGTGCGACTGTCCAACACTGCTTTGTCACCACCAGGACCGCCGCGGATGAGGTAGAAACCGGCGGGGCCGGCGTAAACATTGAGCCGAGTCATCCCCAAGGCATGGTCGTGATACCAGATAGTGGAGGCCCGATTATGTTCGGGTATTGGAACGTCGCGAAGCCGGGTCCCCATGTCGGCTCCAAAGTTCGCCGCGGCCTTGCCGGCAAAGAAATCGAACCAAGTGCCTTTTGTGGGCGTAGCCGGCCGGGATGTTTGCTGCCGCCGGCAGATACCATGCCTCCGCATAACCATCGCTCTCGTCCCCGACGCCAACCGCCCCATGCACGTGCGGGACCGTGGGCACTGGACCGGTGTACGAGCCCGGGCGTCGAACGTAAAGCTGGGGCGTGTGTCGCGTCCCTGCGGTGCCCCCGGGCGGATTGGCCCAATGCAAGGTCGGATCCACGGGCAGCAGGTGGGGCAGGTAATTGCCATTGGCATCGACCAGTTCATTGATCCACTTGATCCGGACCGGCCGGTTGTAATTTGCCTCAATCGTGAGCGACGGTGCGTTGTGGACGAGTAAGGCCCGCTTGTCCGCCGCCTTGACCGCGCCGTAGCCCCAAACGGTGGTGGCAGGCAGTCCGGCCGGCAGGATTTGTTGGACGATCTGCCGCATGGAGATTTCGTAATAATCGACTGGGCTGGCCACCTTTTTGATTGATGGTGCCCGCCCGTGGCATGACCGGCGGGATCAGCAGGGGGGTCGTGAATTTGGGAATGCTGGAAGGAAACAGGGTGCCTCCCGGGATGGAAGCCAGGGCCCGGGGTAGCGTTCCTTTCCACGGCAGGAACAGGCCGGCGCCGGCGACCCCCATCACCTTGATGAACTGTCGGCGGCTGGTTGTTTCAAGGGTGTTCTTCATACAGGATCCTCCTCGAATGATCCTCGAAAGCGTCCCCTGGATGGCTCGCACCGATCCTTCAAGCTCGGCACGCCACTTCGGCCGACTCTTCATGCGACCCATTCGCATTACGCGTCGTGTGTTTGGTTTTGTCTCCCGCGCCTGCCTCATCGCACCCCGGGTGCCACCCGGGTCATTCATGCCATGAGCAACACTGGAAATCAGGTTGCCTTAATAGCACAATAACCCAGAGGCTGTCAAATTGAGCGAATGATTGGAAGTAGGAGAGATCGGGTGCTTGGAGCAAGTGCCCAAACACCTTGTACCGGGAATTGTGGCGTCGGGGGTACGCCTGATCTGACAGCAGGCTCAACTCACGGGGACGCCAACTGCAGGATGCGGTAGAATCGCCTGGCGTCCCCGGCCGGCGTATCTTGACTCCACAGCAATGTCCCCGTCGGGTTCATCAGGTTCGTCACCGCCGACCAGTCCACGAGGTTGGTGGAGACTTCGATCTGATGGGTGTGCCCCGCTTCGCCCGTGATCCGCAACTCGACCCGGCCCGGCCAGGTTCGGGTGAGGGACTCGATGCGCGGCGTGACTGGAACGCGGGTGAGTTCAACCCGCTGAATCCAGTAGTACGTGCACAAGTCGTCGGCCATCCAGTCCAGCGTGTTCACCCCGGCGACAGCCTGCACCAGCCAATAGTCGTTCTTGTACCAGTAACTGTTGTCGTGGTGGGCGGCGACATCGTACTGGCTGACCACGTTGGTGCCATTGAGCATGATGGTGACCGGCGCATAGCCCTGGTTGGGGCACGACTGGGAAAAGGACGTGGCGTGACGAACCCGCAACCGGTAGGGACCGGCTTGGGCGGCGGTGAACGTGGCCGTGAATCCTCCCCCTGGAGCTTCGATCCGCCAGTTGTTGCCATAGTACTCATTGTAAACGAAGTCACCCTCCAGAATCACATCCATGTTGCTCAGGACCATCGTGGCATTGGCCATCACGGCATAGATCGGAGCTTGGTTGGGAAGAACGGTCACGGTGTTGGTGAAGGCTGCGGTGTTGTCGCTCGGATCCGGGTCGGGCCCTTCCACGGGCGCAATTCGCATGAAGACGTGATACGTGCCGGCCAGGTCGGCGGGGATGGTCAGTTGCGCGTTGTCCGGCCCTGTAAGCTCATCGGGCATCCAGCGCTCCGGATCCAGGCACGCAACGTGCCGGACCGGCCCGAGCACCCGGTCGTCACCGTCCCCGGCAACCGCGTTGGTCGAGAAGATCAGTTCTACGTCCACCCCACAGTTCACCGCCGGCCCGTAATTGAGGAGGTCAAAAAGAATGTGGTCGGGATTGGTCAGGGTCTCAATCGTCGTGGGTGAGAAGGAGAGGTTCCGGATCCCCACATCGTTCTGGGCGCTGGCGGAAACGACGGCCACGGCGGCGAGCGTGAGACAGAGGAGTTTGTTCATGGTTTGGATACGTTGAGGTTGAAGGTTAGCGCGATCGGAATTCGTAGAGGTCGGCTTTCGAGGTGAAGACGAACAACCTGGCGGGCCGCCCATCCCCCCCATCCTGGCCCCTGACCTGGAAACCTGGATTCTGGGACCACAGTTCGGCAACGGTGTGATGCAGCCCTGCCGTCAAGCTCTCGTCCACCAGGATCACCTGGTTGTCGTGCAATTGAAACACCGGCACCTTGGCTGCGGTGGAACCGGTCAAGGGTGGCGTCCGACTCTCGATGGTTGAACTGGTCAGCACCAAGTGTCCCGCGGCATTCGGTCCCGGCCGCAGGGCCAAAGCCGGCTTCAGGTCCACGCAACTCAGGTTGTTCGTCACCAGCGGGATGACCTTCAGCAGGTCGAGCGATTGGTCCAGCACATGCAACCGCCCGATGCGATCGGCGGCGAAGACTTCAACCTGTCCATCGGATCCCAGGTCTGCCATCCGCGCCCCCGTCAGTTGCATGCCGACATCGTACCGCCGCCGAATCTCGCCGTTGGCGTCCATCCGGAGGATCACCCCCGTTTCCGGGTCGCCCCTGGCGAGGTGGTGTTCGGCGATGCTGGTCACCCAAAGGACGATGTCAGTCGAGCCGGTTGCACTCCTCACGAACCCGAGTGGGGTCACAAGGGCGAAGTAATCACAGAGTCGTTTTTTCCAGAGGAGGGTTCCGTCGGCCGAGAGCGCGTAGAGATAGGCCTCGGAATCCCGCGTTCCATCGGCAAGTTCGGCCCCGTTGTTCGGGGAGTTGGATCCCACCAGGATCTCCGCTCGCCGGTCCCCGTCCACATCACCAACAGCCACTTCAGAGACAAACCCCGCCATGGGGAAAAACCACTTTTCCGCGCCGGTTTCCACGTCGAAGCAGACCAACCCGCGCGGTTGGAGCGCCCAGGTGGAAATGACGCTGGCCAGCAGTTCCGGGCGATCATCCTGGTCGAGGTCGGCCAGTTGCAGAGCGTGCAGTTCCGTGTAGTTGGTGCCCCAGGTGGGATGGACATTCAACGAACCGCTTTTCCGGAACCGGCGCACCGCGTATCCGTGCGAATTGAACGCGCCCAGGAAGGTATTCGTGCCGGAAGGCCATCCGACAACGGCCTCCGCCAGCCCATCCCCATCCACGTCCGCCAGCAGCGAAAGCCACAGGGCCTTGTCACAAGCCTGCTTGAGTTCGACCGCCTTCCGGGTGCCATCGGCAGTGGAAAAGATGTGCAGCCGCCCGTCCTGGACCACCGCAATGTCCGTCTGGCCGTCCCCGGTGCATTCCCCCACTTGTGCCGAGGCCCAGCTTCGAATGTCCTGGGGTGCGAGGGACCGGACCAAGTCCAGCCGGGGCGCAGCCGATCGTTCTGGTCTGGCTCGCAGGAGCATGCCCGCCAGCGCCACGGCCAGCACACCCACCACCCATATCGCGGGCTGCCGACCCACCTGCCGGAACCGGAACCGAAACCGGTTTCTCGGTCCGGTCGGGAACTGTCCCTCCTGCAGGCGCTCCAAGTCGCGGGCCAGATCTTCCATGTTCGCGTAGCGCTCCCGGTGTTCGCGCGCCATCGCACCTTCCGCCACCTGCACCAGCCCGGTCGGCGCCTTGGGGTTGAGCTTCAGGATTGGCGGGGGCGGTCCCTGTTGAATCTTCTGCAGGATCTCCGCTGTGGACTGGCCTTCGTACGGCGGACGGCCGGTGAGCATCTCGTACAGCAACGCACCCAGCGCATAGATGTCGCACCGGGTGTCCTCGGCTTCGCCCCGTGCCTGCTGGGGCGACATGTAGGGCGCGGTGCCCTCGCAGGATTCCGGCCGGCCGGGATCAATCCAGGAATCGTTGAACACCGTCCGAGCCAGTCCGAAGTCGCTGAGGAAAACCTGGTCCGACCCGTCCTGCAGCACGTTGCCCGGTTTCAAGTCCCGGTGGATCACCCCGCGGGAATGCGCGTAGGCCAGTGCTGAAGCCAGCGCGCGCGCGATGGACAGAATCTCATCCGCCGGGAGGATGTTCTCGGGCGTGATCCAGCGCGCCAGGCTACCGCGTTCCAGGTAAGGCATCACGAAGTATGGACGGTTCTCCTCCTCGGACACGTGGAGCACCGGGACGATGTGGGGATGCTGAAGGCGACGCATGTGGCGCGCTTCCTTGAGAAACCGGTGCACCTGCTGCGGTTGGGCGGCCAACTCCGGCTTGAGAATCTTGATGGCCACCTCTTGCTGCGTGCGGGGATCGTGTCCCTTGAGCACAAATCCCATCCCGCCCTCGCCGATCACCGAAACGATGTCGTAACCGCCGAGGCTGGCCAGCAGCCCCGGCTGCGTGGGCGCGGAAAGCATCCCCCGTTCGAGCAACTGACCGGCGACACCGCCCACCGACGACACGGGGGGCATGCGGGGCGGATCGTTGTCCGGTCTTGGTGCGCTCATGACTTGGACGGTGGCTTCTCCTCCCGTTCCCCGGGCTCGGAGGCAGCCTGTCGGACCAGTGCTTGCAGGTCCTTCCCGATCCAATCCTGTTCGAGCACCCAGCCGAAGCCCTCGGCCAGTTGCGCCTCACTCAGCGGTACTGATCCGGCGATGATGCCGCAGCCAGGCCGTGGCGATGCTGGCATAGTAAAGCACCCGGGCCACTTCGGGCGGCAATCCCGGGTGGCCGGTCGTGGTGTTGGCTTTGAAGAAATCCTTGACCATCACCAGCAATTCGAAGGGCGGATGCGGGTGCACGAAAAGGTCGCGCAGGCTCTTGAGGAGAAGCCCGTGCGCCTCGGCTTGTTTGCGGAGCACCTGTTGTTCATCCCGACCCAACCGGGAAAGCTCGAACTCGACCGGCAACGACACCTGCTCCTCCAAGGCGGCCTCGAGTTCGCCCGGAGTCCAAGATTCCTTGGCGTTCAACCCCATCGCCAGCAGTTCGCCCAGACCCGCCGGCTGTTTCCCTGGCATTTGTTGACGCGGTTCTTTCACTGTCCCTGACCTTTCCTTCCACCCCCGGCATCGTCACATCTCCCTCTCCCTGGGGGAGGGCAGGGGTGAGGGCGAGCGAGCAACCAACAACCCACCATGCTCCCTCTGAACTCCACGCCCCCTATTGCTCTACGCCAAAAACCTCGCCACCCTGCTTCCGCCGCCTATTCGACGCCCGAGAAAATCGCCACGAGTTGGCGAATCTCCTCGTCGATGCCCGCTTCCGACTTCTCATACTCCCGAATCACATCGCGCAATGCGCTGCCAAAGCGTTTCTTGACCAAACCAACCTGGTTCGAGACCTGTCGGGCCGATTTGAACCCGTGCTGCAGGGCCAGATCGGCATCCGAGGGACGCTCGTCCCCGTAACGCAAGGGCCGGTAACAGCCGGCGGCGAAGACCTCCCACGTCCGGTTGCGTTGCTTCGAGCGGTAATGGGCTTCGGTCTGCTGCCGTGCACGCTCAATCACCGTTTTCGCCCATTGAACATCGCCGGGATTGGGCTGGTGGTTGCTGGCGTGGGCTGCGGCTATCTCCCGATGTTCATCGAGGGAAACCAGACCCCCGGCCGGCCGCCGCCTTGCCCGGGCCTGACTGCGCCGCTGGTCTTCGGCGAAACGGTAGAGGGCGGTCAGGAGATAGTTGCGGAAGCGGCCCTTGTTCTGGTCGGCTCCTTTGAGCAGTCTGTTGCTCCAGGATCTTGTGCGAGATGAAGCTGCTGATCCAGTCATCAACCTCCTCGCGCGAGGAATGAAAGCGGTGGCGGAGGTAGTGGCGCAGGGCGGGGCGGTAGGCCTTCAGGAGGGCAGCCAGGGCTTTCGACCCCTCCTCCCGGTCGTGTTGCGACGCCAGGTAAACCTTCGTCCAGTGTGTCGAAGGAAACCCTTTGCCGGTCCTTGTCTCGCTCGCATCCATGCGGTCCCAACCCTGATTCAGGTTCCCGCGGGAGCGATCCCAATCACTCCTCCCGGAACGTTAGGGAGTGCGTATCAAAAGCGGGTGTGCATTTCAATGGTTTATTGAACTTCCTTGGGCACTGGTGCCCTCGTTCCGTCCGCTGTTGCCCCGATACGGGCGGTTCAGGGAGGGCCTCCACGACCATGAGATGGCACATTGGACCATGAACCCGGTAGGGCGCCGGTGCCCCGGCGCCGGGCCGCGCGCAGCGCGGCCCTACCTTCCCCCCGGTTCAGGGGGGAGAGAATTCTCCGAAACCCGATTTCGCGCAGTGAACCCTTGAATCGTAGCCGCCGCACGTCAGTCGGCGCCATGATCCCGAATTGGCTGTCGGATCACCGGACTGGAACCCGGACGGGGGGCTGCCCTTGTTTCAGAGCAATGCGGCGAATTCGTCCTTGGTCAGGCCGGCTTCCCGGATGATCGCGCGCAGTGTGCCTTTGGCCAGTTCTTGATGGTTTGGAATGGTCAGTCGCCGTCCGGTGGGGTGGCGCAGGATGACATGACTGCCCGTCTGATGATCCACCTCGTAACCCGCACGGCGAAACGCCTTCAGCGCCTCGGGGCCGGAGCAGACAGGCTGTTTGCTCATGCCGGAACCTCGACCACCTCCTCAGTGATGGGCAACGGGACCGGTTCGTTGTGCTTGGAAAGGCTGGCAAGGTAGCCGGAAATCGCGTCGCGTATGTTTGCCACAGCTTCCGCCCGCGTGGCGCCCTGGGAAACGCACCCCGGCAGGGACGGACATTCCGCCACAAACACGCCGTCCTCGTCCGGCTCAATAATCACCCGAAATTTCACAGAGCCACCTTAGAACCGTTGGCTCACAGGGTCAATGGCCCCAATGCAGCGCGTCGGATGTTCCATATTTGTTCCCCGCCGGTTCGGCGCCTCTGTCCCGCTACCCGCCGCCCGCCTCGTCGGAATCCCCTTCAGGAGCGGTTCGACGAAAAACTTGGGGCAAAATGCAGGGAGCGCGATTGTGAGACGTAACTCTATCTGGAGGGGCATGAGTGGGGCATGAAGATCGAAGCGGCGAGGGAGACCGCGGGTGGGAGGCGGCTTTGAAATGCTGAGGAGGGTTTGGGTGTCCGGGTCCAGTCCGGCGGGTGAGCGGGCGGTTGTGGGGTTTGGGCGGCCGTCGCATGACCGGGCTGGGCCCCGGACGGGGGGACATCGTTTCGCGCTTCAAACCGCCGTTCAACCACAGAGAACGCGAAGAACACAAAGAAAGACAAGGGTTTCTGCCAATCGAACATCAAAATGCAGGATCCAGCCGCAAACGGCGTAAAGATCTCTTGGAAACCAAGCGCAACCATGCCCAGCCCAGACCGCCAGCCTCGGCCCCTCCTTTGTAGTTACGGCTTCAGCCGGTCCCCCCGTCCCGACGAAGGTGCAGCACTTGACCCAGCCGCTGCCCAGGCCCGCTGGTGTCTGCCGGTTTTTCCGCTCGGTGTTTTGCCAATTTCACCGCGATTTGATTCACAACACCTATACCAAAGTCTGCCCCAAGAAATGGAAAACATCGGGCAAGAACTGTGGATTGACCGACTCGGAAGGGCTGCTTTAATCACAGTGCATCCCAA
Source organism: uncultured Verrucomicrobiae bacterium (assembly GCA_963751435.1). Classification (GTDB taxonomy): domain Bacteria; phylum Verrucomicrobiota; class Verrucomicrobiia; order Limisphaerales; family DSYF01; genus JALOTU01. The sequence continues at coordinate 167,077 of CAVVUP010000032.1, forward strand.
AAAACCGGAGTGGGGAATGGAAGCTCACAGCAGCACTCTTCGAGCGGCAAAGTTGCGACTTCGAGCGGAACGGTCTGTTTCGACTCATAAACACTTCCTGGCTGGCGCTGGCCCGCTTTCACGCGACGCATTTCAATCAAATCAATCAAAAGGAGAACAACCATGAAACACGAATGCCCATGTGCAATGCAGAACCCGATCGCCAGAGGCGGTCTCGTGCGCGCTCTCACGCTCGTCCTGGGCCCCTTGATCACGCTGGCCTTGCCAGCCACTCTGGAGGCTCGCAATACGGTCATGCTGATGACCGGCACACTGGCCGGTCAACCGATTACTCCTTCCACTTACCAGATCACGGTGAGCGGCGGTGCCGTTATACAGGGGAGTTTCTCGGTGGGCGTGTTCAACGACATGCCCGGTTCAGCGATCGCGCCGCTGGCGGCTACGCCCACCTGGGGCGCGCCCTCCACGAGCTATTGGACGGTCAATTCCTGGGTGAACACCGGCTATTCACCCCACGTGGTGAACGTGTATCTGATGGCACCGGCCACGCCGGGCACTTACTACATCGCCGTCGCCATGGCGGGAACCTACAACTCCGCCCAGATCATGTCCGGCACACACCCGGCGTGGGCCGCCGATTGGGTCAACGGCACCAAGGTGGCGCTCCTGCCTGCCTCCGACTTCGAGACCGCGGCGCAGCAGGGGTGGATCCCGTTCAACTGGTGGCAGCCCGGCATCGGCTATGTCGCCGGCGAGTTGGCCATGACCGCGATCCGCGTGGTCGTTCAGGACGGCAACCCTCCGCCCGGTGGCGATCAGGTGGCGCACTATCCCTTTGATGGCGATGCCAAGGACGCCAGCGGGAACGGGAGGGATGCCAGGTTGGTCAACCAGGCATCCTTGGTCGATGCAGGCTGCGAAGGGGCGCTGTCCCTGGATGGCGTGGACGACTACGTGATCCTGCCTTCCGACGTTGTTGGAGGCAAACCCGCGGGAACATTCTCGGCGTGGCTAAACATCAGATCCTTCCCACGGGGCGGCGCCCAGATAGCTTCTCAAGGTCTCCGTGATTACACCCACTTCTACCTGGCGGCAGGCAGTGATGGCAGGATAACCGCCCATATGTCTGGCGGCGTGGGCGGGGTGCGGTACTTGACGGGCAATCCCATCCTGACCTCGAACACCTGGACCATGGTCTCCTTCACCTGGGACGGTGCGTTCTGGAATCTGTATGTGAACGGTGTTTTGTACACCAACACCCCTGCCATCAACTATCCGGTGGTGAACGCCGATGTCTTCAAACTCGGCCGGCATGAGCACATCTCCGGCCCCTACATGTTCGATGGCCTGATGGACGATGTGCGGATCTACAACCGGGCATTGACCCAATCCAACTTGCTGGCGCTTTACCAGGAATTCTGCACCGCGGCCACCAACATTCCGCCGATCCTCGAATGCCCCCAGACCCTCGCGGGCGAATGCGGCCAACCGGTGCGGGTGACCACCACGGTCTCTGATCCGGACGGTGACGCGCTGGTGGTCGTCTGGAGCGCCAATGGCATGTTGGTGCAGACCAACGACGTGCCCACCAACGCCGCACCCACCGAATTGAGTCTGGAGGTCGAACTGCCATTGGGCACCAATCTGGTGAGCGTCTTCGTTTCGGACGGCACCAATCCGCCGGTGGAATGCTCCACGGAAGTGATCGTGCAGGACACTCAGCCACCGTTGATCCTCCGGGCCAGTGCCACCCCGAATGTTCTGTGGCCACCGAACAACAAGCTGGTCTGCGTTCAGGTGAACGCGCTGGTCCGGGACGCTTGTGGGGACGCGACGTGGACGGTGCAGCGTGTGACATGCAGCGAAAAGCACGACCCTTCGGACATCAAGATCGTGGACGATCACAAGGTCCTGTTGAGAGCCACCCGTTCCGGCAAGAGCGGGGAAGGCCGCGTTTACACCCTCTGGTTGCAGGCCACGGATGCCGCCGGCAGCGAGTCCAAGCTGATGCCAGTCCGGGTTATTGTGACGCATGACCAAGGCAACAGGTCCCACACGGTATCACGCAACCGCGACGATGATGGGCCTGAATCCAAGAGGAATGCTTCTGCACCACCTTCGCGATCCGGCCCAAAGCCAACACGTTGAATGGGGCGGAGCCAGATCATCTCTCTCGTTCATTGCCAAATCTGAACAGAAATCCAATGACCTGCATGAACTCACGGACAATGTTGAACTCACGGAAAATGAGAGCTGACCGTAACAAACCACAAAAGCAAAGGCGGGGTCTAAAGACGAGCATCCGACTCCTCACGTGGGCAGTTCTTCCCTTTCTCGCTCTCAACAGCCAAGCAGACATCACCTCTGGCCTTGTCGGTTGGTGGAGCTTCGATAACGCCGACGGTGCTGATCGAAGCGCGAACAGTTTAACCGGGCAATTGATCAATGGCCCAGTTCCACTTCCTGGCAGAGTTCAGGGTGCAATGCAGTTCAACGGGGAGAACAATTATATGGTCGTTCCCTACAACGCCGCACTGAATGTCTCAACAGGAATCACCATATCGTTATGGTTGAAAGCAGACTACTGGACTCCAAGCGACATGGCCGACATTGTCCTAGATCGTCGCAATACCGACAACAACAGGACGATCTACGGCCTGTATCAGCAAAATGGGAATCTGGAATTGCTCTTACAATCCGGCTTCGGTGCGGGCATTAACCAGAAGGTCAGTGTGGCGGCACCACCCACGAATCAGTGGATTCATATTGTTGCCACATGGAGCGGAAGTGCACTGCGCATGTATGCCAATGGCGGGTTAGCTGCGACAAACTCGACGACAACATCGGGTTCAATTTCTACCAATTATCCCCGTCCGATGTTGCTGGCACGACCTGAACAATTCCCACAGGCGGGAGCAGCCGGTTTCAAAGGGGCACTTGACGAAGTCCGCATCTACAACCGCGCACTTTCGGCTGCAGACGTTCAGGAACTGTATGTCTCAAGTGGTGCGCTGAGTGCTGGGCTGGTAGCGTATTACCCATTCGAGGGAAACGCGAACGACGCAACAGGAAACGGATGGAGTGGCAATCCGCTTGGTAGCCCGGCCATCGTAAACGGGCGATTCGGGCAAGCCTACTACTTTGACGGGGTTAACGACCGGATTTCCCTGCCCGGCAGCCTCCTGAACAGCGGTCTGCCGAAAGGAACGCTTTCCTGCTGGATCAGCGTTGAGAGTTTTCTCGCCCAGTATGGACGCAGCATTTTCAACAGAGGGATTGCAGCCAATAGCACATCACTTGCGCTTGGTGTTGGTGGTTCAGGCAAGCTAGGCGCTAGCATTGCCGATACTACTCTGCCCTCAGCCACCTCCGTGTTGCCGCTGAACCAGTTCATTCAAGTTGCTCTCACTTGGGATGGCGCCAGAGTCAAGTACTTCGTCAACGGTGCGCTGGACGGTGACATCACTTCTGCTGTCTCCGTGCCGTCGGGATCGTCGAGGACTGTGGATATTGGGGTGGACGATCAAGACGTCGGCTGGTTCAAAGGGGGCATTGACGAAGTCCGCATCTACAACCGCGCGCTGGCCGCTTCTGAAATCTGGCAACTCTACGTCGCCAGCCTCACGGGTCTCGCCGTAAGCGGCCCGGCCACGGTTGGCGGAGGCGACTCGTGCTTGCTGGGCGCGCATGCAACCTATTCCTCCGGGAACAGCAGGGACGTCAGTTCAGCAGCAACGTTTGCGCTGGTTGGCTCTGTTCCCCCCGGCACTTCCATTCAGGGCAATCGCCTGTTCGCCGGGAACGTCACGTCTTCAACCGAGGTGGAGATCGAAGCGCGGTATTCGGAAGGCGGTGTCACTGTCAAGAGCCCGACATTCTCCATCACCGTCCAACCTCGGCTGACGGTCACGATCACGGCCACTCGGGAACCGCTCCCACCCCTGCCGTTTGGTCGCCACGTCTTGTCGGCGCAGGTTTTGAACGCCTCAGGACCGGTGACATATGAATGGTACTTCACAGCAGAGTATTCCCACGGTGCCACCGATGCGGGCCAGACTTTCGTCGCATACATTGCGCGCGGCACCTATCCTGTGACTCTCACGGTTTCGGATTCGCAGCAGAGTGTCACGACTTGGAAACTCATCAGCGTGAACGCCCCGCTGGCCTTCAACCAACCCACAACTACTCCCGCACCAGATCCCCATTTTGGAACGCTTCGAGACTCCGCAAGCCCTACGGATGGAGTCAGCTATGACGCAGCTTGGTTCGCTCGCACGAACAACGGACTGATCGTCGTCTGCCACGGGATGCAGAATGCTGCCACGAATGAGTGGGTGGTTAGAATGGCTAGCACAATTAGGCAGAAGCTTCAGACCAATGGTACAGCCGGGCCCAACGTGGTGCTCTTCGATTGGAAAGATGCTGCCGATCCACAGGGTTGGATGGACCTTCTCGAGGACTCGTTTCCTGAGCTCTTTAGCGCGACGGGGGTGGATTGGGCTGCGGATTCCATCGAAAAAGTGATTTGGATACCTGACTTTGCCAAGGATGCAGTGCCAATTCGGGAGTGGATAGCACCAGTGCAGGGCATGGTCTTGGCAAACTGGATTCGGACCAACATCACCAGCGGACGGATTTCATCCAACGCACCAGTGCATTTGATCGGTCATAGTGCTGGCGGCTTTGTCTCGGGGGAGGCAGCACTCTCGCTGGGAAATACACTCGGCCACCCGCAGGTAACCATGCTCGACACGCCGTTTCCCTATCGTCGACATGTGGATAGGTATCAGCAGTTTGGGAAGGTTGAGAGATACATCAGCAGCGTGTTCGGTATGCTGACAGAGGATTTCCAGACCCCAGGCAGCGTTCTCATCGATTCGGACATCAATCTGGCATGCACTCTTTTCGGGATGTTATGCGGGAAGGCAAGTATTGGCTGTAGCTGGCTTTGCAACCAACTGCCTCCTTTCAGCGTGCCAACGGACTCGGAATACCACCGTTCGGTCCTGATAAAGCTCGAAGGCTCGGAGAACGTTAGTGATGTCATCGCCAACTACGCAAGGCTGGTAGACCACTCGCTGGCCCACGAGTGGTACACCGCCTCCGTCACAAACGGAACCAACAATGGTTTCTACTATTCTCCGTGGCAGGGCAACGCTTTCCCGAGCAGTGGCGAGGGCCTTGCCGCCATGGGCTTTGGCCCAATGAATGGCCCGGAGATTCTGGAGGAACATTGCCTGACCAACTTCTCGACGTTCGGCGCAGTCACCCAGACCAACGGTGTCCACACCGCGTCTGAGGAACTGGATGCCGGGATTTTCACCACCTTGGCGCTGCCAGTGGGCGCTGACATCCTGCGATTCAGCTACCAGTTTGTTGGCGCGGGTGATGGGGATTTCCTGAGCGTGAACTGGGGATCGAACGTGGTGCTTTTCACGGGTCCGGACCTCGAGTTGACGCGCGCGGCCTTTTACGCCGCCGAGGTGCCCATTGACATTCTGGCGGGACAGACGAACACGCTCGTGTTCACCTTGGTAAGCCGCGGCCAGACCAACGCGAGCGTTTCGCTCAAGGACATCTGCTACACGGTGATTCCAGATGTGGACGGCGATGGCCTGCTGAACGATTTGGAGGCGAGCATTGGCACCGATCCACGGCGCTCCGACACCGATGGAGACGGTCTCGACGATGGCTACGAAGTGAATGTGCTCACGACGGATCCGCTGTTGGTTGACACGGATGGCGATGGATCGCCAGATGGGGCGGAGGTGGCCGCTGGAACAGACCCGAAATTGACTGGCTCGGTTTTGGTCGTTTCAAGCATCCAACTCAACCCGGACCTGACCGTGACCTTGGGTTGGGTCGGTGCCAGCAACCGAACCTACCGCGTGCATCAGGCCGGTGAGCTGCCAGCCATGGTGGTCACAACGCTGACGAACGGGTTGCCTGCGGTCCTGCCGACGACTTCGTTTACGACAACGCCCGCAACGAATAGCGCGCGGTTCTACTGGATCGAGGTAGAATAGCCTGACCGGCGCACTCGATGCGGGACTGGAGAGGTGTTGCTACTGCTCATGTTGTTTTCCGTTTTGAGCCGCCGGGGGCAGGTCCCGGCTCCGGTCGCCCTACGGGCTCCCTTCGCCGGGACCTGCCCCTCTACCCTGTAGCGTAATGGAAACTCACTTTGAGGTCACGGATTCAGAAACGGCGGGGAATTGATGTGGAAGAATAGACGCACAATCCTCGCGCTTGTTTTGGTCGCCGGCTTTTGGCCAAGTAGTCAGGCCTCGTTGGGGATCTACGCCGACGTGGTCAACGAGAAGGAGCGCCTGCACGCGTTCATCCTAGAGGCGGACACGTATGGCGAAACGTTCTGGAATGGGGATCTGCCCGCAGGATGGCGCGTCGAAAGGATCGGAATAGACGGAGTGTGCTTTCGGGACCATCCCGGTTTTGTTGACCTTGGGCAACTGTTTGCGCACGGCGATGGCGCCAACGTCCGACTGACCATTTCCCGGAACAGGCTGGAGTCGGCGTTGAGGGAGTCCGCCCGTGGAGCGACAAATTCCATCACGAACATTCTTGCACGGCTGGAGGTTCTGCCAGAGCTCGATATAATGGATCCTCCAAACCGCAATCCGAATCTTCCGACCCGGATCTACTTCTGGTGTTTAGATGCCCCGGAGAAGGCTGGATTGTACCTGGCCATTCTGCGTTACAGGTTGCGGCAATGGGTTCCGATGTCCGAAAGGGTTTCGATGGCAAAGTGGGCGCTTGCTGTCGGCGCGGGGGTCATGGTGGTGATGGTGTTGATGGGAAGCCTTGCGTATGCAGCAAAGCTGAGGCGCAGGCGCAGGAAGTCACCGTGAAGGAGGCCTGGCACCGGGAAGAGCGGGGGTGTCGGGCCCCAGACCGAGGGGGATGGGGTTATGCCCTCGGGCAGCGAGACCGAGAAGCCAGCGCACGGCATTGTTCAGTGCAGATGTGCTAGTTGCTCCTTCTCCCCATCACCAGCGCCAGCGATCCGAGGCCCAGCAGGGCGAACGTGGTGGGTTCGCGATTGGACGGGATGTTGTCGGTTGCAGCGCAATCCCGTAGGGGTCGCATCTTCACATTCTACATTTGAGCCATTCCAAGCCCCCACCCGGGATCCTTCCGGGGACTCGACGATCCGCCATTTGTAAAATGTGAAGATGCGACCCCGATTTCGCAGCGGAGAGGCGAACGCCGCGGTGCCTGCCCGACCCGCCCCGCCCACGGGATTGAGGATCATCAGTTCCGACAAGTAGCCCTCCCGGCATTGGGGGTGCGGTCACGCAAACGTTTCTGGGTACCGTCGAAGTTCGCCTGGGTCCGCAGACTGACCGTTTTGGCGCTCGTCACCACGGTTCAGCACATGACACAGTGCGCCGGAATATTGGACTCGCATGGCATCTTGCGCGGCCTGAAGCCAAGGACTTGGACGAACCCAACAAGAGGGATCGTGTTGTAGGGCAGTCTGCGAGGGAACGCGGTCGGCTGCGCTGCGTGAACGTGGCGATTGACCGGACTTACGGATAGATTTAGGATTCGACCATGGGAATTGTGTTCAGCGTGACGCAGGAGGCTGATGGTGGCTTTGTGGCCGAGTGCCTGTCACATGACATCTTCACGCAAGGGGACACCTGGGAGGCACTGCGGGGCAATGTGCGCGAGGCGGTGTCGGCCTACTTCTTCGATCAACCCAAACCGTCGGCTGTGCGCCTGCATCTGGTCCGTGACGAGTTGCTGACCCCCGCATGAAGCTGCCGCGCGACCTCAGTGGCGCTGCCTTGGTGCGGCACCTCTCTGCCGGCATTACGATTACCGTCAGGTCAACCAAGAAGGCAGCCACGTGATCCTGGAGACCGATGTGCCGCGTCATCATCGGTTGTCTGTGCCTAATCACGGCGCCCTCCGCGTGGGCACCCTCAACGCCATTCTGCGCGCGGTGGCCGGGGTGAAGGGCGTTGAGAAGGACGAGATTCTGCGGGGGGTGTGATGGAACAAAGGGAATCGCGGCCGCCAAGCGGGCAAGCGCCCAGCGATCTGGAGTGTGTGGCCTCCATGAACGCCGGTGAGACGGATGCGTTCGAGGTGCTGTACTTCCGGCACCGCGACTGGGTGTTCAATCTGGCCTTCCGGTTCACGGGCGACCAGGCCCTCGCGCTGGATGTCTTGCAGGAAACCTTCCTTTACCTGCTCCGGAAGTTTCCTGGGTTCGAGCTGCGCGCCAGCCTGCGCACCTTTTTCTATCCGGCCGTCCGCAACCTTTCCATCGCCGCACGGCGCAAGGCCAACCGTTGTCAAACCGACCCCGAAGGACTGGATGCATTGCAGAACCTGGCGACGGCGGATCCAGCCCCTTCGGGGATGCAGGACCTGAGGAGTGTGCTGGACGGATTGCCGGAGGATCAGCGGGATGTGCTGCTGCTGCGGTTTGTGGATGACCTGAGCCTTCAGGAGATCGCCGAGGCCATGGAAATCCCGTTGGGCACGGTCAAGTCGCGTCTTCACAACGCTTTGCGTGTTCTGCGGCAGGACCCGCGGGTCCGCGAGTTTTTCGTCGAATGAACCTTTCGACCAGGTTGCGCACTTAAGACTGTGAACGAGGGATGAACCAGGACAACCGACAACTCCGTGAAGCAGACCTTGAGGCTCCAGCCAGGCTCCGGGAGGCGCTCAAACAGCTTCACCATCGGTCGGCGGCTGTGCCCGGCGAGGTGGACCGCGCCCTTGTCAAGGAGGCCAGGCTGCAAATGCAGAGGGTGAGGAATAGAGGCGGGGTGACGGGACACACCGGGCGCCTTCCGCGGGTTTCCGTCCGTTTCCTTGCGGAACTCGTGGAAGGCTTGGCCGACCGGCTGTCTCCGAAGGGTGCGATGGTTTGGAGCACGGCGGCTGTGGCCTTGGTTGCGGTGGTGGTTGGTGTCTGGCTGGCTGTTCAACCCCAGCCCGGCGATCTGGCGCAAGACTTCAACCACGACGGCACGGTGGACATGCTGGATGCGTTCACCCTGGCCCGGCAACTCCAGGAGGGACAGGCTTGGGGCGCGGACCTCAACGGTGACGGGCGTGTGGACGACCGGGACGTGCAGGAACTGGCCTCGCGCGCGGTGCATCTGGATCAGGGGAGGTCTTCATGAGGACCGCCTGGCTTATCTTGTTGCTGGGCTGGCTGCCGTGGACCGGGGCGGTTGGACAGCCGGAGTCGGCTCCGTCCTCGCCCTTGAGCTTTCATACCGTGGATGTGTTCATTGATTCCGGAAACCGACACCTTGCGGTTTACCAAGTCGAGGTCGTGGTGAACCAAGGGGCGCGGATTGTCGGGATAGAGGGCGGGGAGGTTGCTGCCTTCAGTGAGCCGCCCCATTACGATCCTCGGGCCATTCAGGGCAATCGGGTGATCCTGGGCGCATTCAGCACCTTACCGACCAACCATCTGCCCAAGGGCCTGACTCGGGTGGCGACACTGCATGTGCAGACGCAGGGTGAAGAACCCCCACAGTTGGAAATCCGAGAGGCAACTGCTGCCGATCAGGACGGGAAGAAGATTAAGGTCAAAGCCAATACAACGATCAGGACAAGGAAACGCTTATGAATGACCAAGGGAACCTACAGCCCAAGAGAAGCATCGAGCGATGCCGCGTTCGTGCAACAAGGATGCGATGGTTGAGAGTTTTTCCGAGGTTTCTGCCCCCGGCATTTCTTGTCTTGATAGCTTTGATATTTCACGGGTGCACCACGACACAAATCCTCACGACACGTCTGCCGCAGGAAGAGTCTGCTCACGTGGGCTCTGGCCAGGCAGGGCTGGCAGGGCTAGGCGCAAAGGAACCTGAGATTCAGGTGCTTAAGTCACCCAGTGGTCTGTCGCAGCGGCACATGCTTGGTGCTCAGAGATCAACCACCCCAGCCATTCCCGGTTCACTCCCTTCGCCCAACGAGGAAATTTGGGTCATCGCCCGCGACGAGGAGTTCGCCCGCGAATCCGCTCCCGATGAACCGGGCTGCGGCGCCATGCTGACTGAAACCGAGCAGGGCAAGAAGGTTCCACTGCCGCTCAAGCACACCGACGTCAAGGCCGGCGTGTTGGGCTACATCGCCACCGTGCATGTCACCCAGCAGTTCCACAACCCGTTCGATGCCAAGATCGAGGCGACCTACGTTTTCCCTCTGCCGCACAACGCGGCCGTCAACGAGTTCATCATGCAGATCGGCCAACGCCGCATCCGCGGCATCATCCGCGAACGCCAGGAGGCCGAGCGAATTTACGAGGCCGCCAAGCGCCAGGGCTATGTGGCGTCGCTGCTCACCCAGGAGCGGCCCAACGTCTTCACCCAATCGGTGGCCAACATCGAACCGGGCAAGGCCATCGATGTGGAGCTGACCTACTTCAACACCCTGGCCTGGGTGGACGGCTGGTATGAGTTCGTGTTTCCAACGGTGGTGGGGCCGCGCTTCAATCCGCCCGGGTCCACCGAAGGGGTCGGGGCGGTGGCGCGCGGAAAGCACGGTGTCTCCGGACAGAAGACCGAGGTGCCATACCTCAAACCCGGCGAACGCAGCGGGCACGACATCGCCCTGGAGCTGGACCTCAACGCCGGGGTATCCATCGAGAGGACCGAGTGCACCTCGCACGTCGTGGAGACGCGCCGGGTCTCCGACGGACGCATGGTGGTAGCCCTCAGTCCCAACGACCGCATTCCCAACAAGGATTTCGTGTTCCGCTACCGGGTGGCCGGGGAGCGGATCAAGTCCGACCGTGCTGACGCAGCAAGACAAGCGCGGGGGATTCTTCACGCTGATGCTCTATCCGCCCGCCGATCTGGGCGGCCTGCAGCGCAAGCCCCTGGAGATGGTGTTCGTGCTCGATTGCTCCGGGAGCATGCGCGGGCGCCCGATCATGCGAGGCCAAGAAGGCGATCGAACGCGCCCTGCGCCAGCTCAAGCCGGAGGACACCTTCCAGCTCATCCGTTTCTCGAACAATGCCAGTCAGTTGGGTCCCAAACCCCTTCCGGCCACGCCGGAGAATGTGCAAGGGGCGCTGGATTACCTCGCCAGGCTGGAAGGCGAGGGCGGCACCATGATGATCGAAGGGATCAAGGCGGCACTGGACTTCCCGCACGACGCCAAGCGGTTGCGTTTTGTGTGTTTCCTCACCGACGGCTTCATCGGCAACGAAGCCGAGATCCTGTCGGTCATCCAGGCCAGGCTGGGTGCCGCCCGCATTTTCAGCTTCGGCATCGGCTCCTCGGTGAACCGGTATCTGCTGGAGCACATGGCCAAGTTAGGATCGGGTGCGGTGGCCTATTTGGGACCCAACGACAGTGCCGCTCGGATCATGGACGATTTCATCGAGCGGATCAGTCACCCGGCGCTGACCGATGTGAAGGTGGACTGGGGCGGGATCGAGGTGAAGGAGGTGTATCCGCGGCGCACCCCTGACCTGTTCGTGGGCCGGCCCGTTGTGCTGACCGGGCGGTTCGACGGCAAGGCGGGTGGGGAGATCCAAATCAGCGGAGAGGCTGCGGGCAGGCCGGTGCGATGGGCGGTAGCGGTGGAAAGGCTGGATGAGACTGCCGGTCAGGCCAGCCTGCCGAGCGTCTGGGCGCGGTTGAAGATCGCCGATCTTTCCGACCAGGCCCTGATGGATCGCAGCGGGGAGCTGAACGAAGAGATCAAGCAGTTGGCACTGGATTACGGTCTTATGTCCGCCTACACCGCCTTTGTGGCGGTGGATTCCTCACGAGTCACCGCCGGCAAAGAGGGGACCACCGTTCCGGTCGCCGTCCCTGTGCCGGACGGGGTGAAGTACGAAACCACGGTGCAGGAGAATTGATCGTATGATCAACTGTGGCCGGCGCTGCATCCCGCTCGGCCAGGTCGGTCAGGAACGCCAGGCTCTTGTGGGGGCCGCGACAGGGGGGGGCGCCCGCCCGCAGCCCAGGCTCGCAGGAGCGCCGGTCCCGGCCATTGGGATGTTCGCTCTATTTCTGAGGGCCGGCTGCAAAGTGTTGGGACCGACACATTCTCGGCTGCAAAGTGTTGGGACCGACACCTTCTCACGGCGATTTTCAAAAGCACCTTGGCCGGTGCCGGTCCCTCTTTTCACGCCTTCGCCAGCACCCGGACCTCGCGATCCAATCGGCGGCCCAGGCGGTTCTGCTCCACATCGAGGTCGTGGTGCGTCTGGAGGTTTAGCCAGAACTGCGCCGACACGTTGAAGTAACGGCCCAGCCGCAAGGCCGTATCCGCCGTAATGGCCCGCTGCCCCTTGACGATCTCGTTGATGCGACGCGCCGGCACGCCAATGTCTTTCGCGAGCCGGTATTGGCTCAGACCCATCGGTTTCAGGAAGTCTTCCTCCAGAATCTCGCCGGGCGTGATGTTTGCCAGAAGTTTGCTTTTCATCACAATTCAATGGTAATCCACAATCTCGACCTCATGCGCTCCTGCGTCCCAACGGAAGCAGATCCGCCACTGGTCGTTGACACGGATGCTCTGCCGTCCGGTCCGGGCGCCTTTGAGAGCCTCGAGGCGGTTGCCCGGAGGCACACGCAGGTCGGCCAGTTGCGTCGCAGCTTCCAACTGCAGCAGCTTCCGTCGGGCCGTCCTCTGGATGTCCGTCGGCAGCCGCCTGGACACCTCTCCGTGGAACACCCGCTTTGTCTCCGCGCACGCGAAGCTCTCAATCATGCCGCGCGACACCATAACGCACAGCGTTATCAACATCAAGCCAACGTGCGTGCGTCCACGCCGCCGCGGACAGCCAAGTCCAATGGCCTTTGTGTCTTGGCGTCTTTGCGCGAGGCCAACCGCCGGATACAGGCTCAGCCGGACCCCCGTCGGAAAGCCATCTCGTCCTGAGCGGGTTCGACTCGACAGGCGTTTCAGGGGTTCAACCCCACAATCAGAAATACATGGGTTGACTCCAACTCCTGCGCCTCTCAACCCGCCTGCTCCGCCTACTCTGCTGAAAGACTGTGCCGAGTCTCCGCATTCTACCATGCCCGCCTTAACTCCCTCGAACGTTGTCCCTATCGCTGAATCGTCCTGAACCTACGGGGTCACGAGACGAGCCCGAAACAAGGTCAGGGTCGCCTCTGCGTCGATGGATTCCACTCTCTCCCATCTGGCGGTGGTGAGGGTGTTGGTGGCCATGGGAATCCATGGGGAACCGTCCAGCGAGCACTCCAGCACAGCAGTCTGTCCCGCCACGCCGTTGACGCCCAGCACGACGGTGGAGTTCGTCGTGGCCGCGATATCCAACACCAGCGGCTGTGAGCTGGTGGTTACTGAAATGAGGGGCGGGGCGTAGAGGAGCCGCGTTCGGCCGGCGGCGGTCATCCGGACGAACAGGCGGTAATTGCCGGCGGGGAGCACTGCGCCGTCGAAGTCCACATCAATCATCCCATGACCGACCTGGGCCAGCGTGGTGCCGGTCGCGAACCCCTCTTCCAGAAGCACCTCGTTGCCGTTGAGCGGGTTTTGGTCAGGGTCGGCCAGCACCTGGACTGTTTGGGTGTGGGTGTTGGGCTGCGCCCATTGGAAATAGATCTCGCATGTCGCGGTGTCCCCGTGCTCCACCGAATGGGTGCTCAGCAGATCGAAGCGGATGGGGTTGGGCCAGTCGCCGGAGTTGCTCATCAGCGCCGTCCGGTTGTCCGATCCGGCACCGCCGCCGAGTTCATAGTAGCGATTGAATCCGTCGCGGATCGGCGTGGAGTTGGCGCCGTTGGGCTGGTTGGTGCTCAGGCGGTCGCCACCCCCGAGGCGGGTGTAAACAAAGCCCGCATTCGTGCCTGCCTGCTCGAAGGACGTCCACCAGGTGCTCCGCATGGTGGTGGTGATCTCGACTTCATTGTCAGTTGGTAGGGCGTGTTCAGATCAATGGTGCCGTGATACCAGAGGTGGACGTCGGAATGGCCGTTGTAAATGTTGAGAAAACCGCTGTATCCGCCGTCTGCCTCGGTCTGCTTCCGCGCGAAGGACCCGGGCACCGGATCTCCCTTAATGAACGCATTGATCTTTTGGTAATAGCTCTCACTGAACAGAACATTCTCGTAACTAGCGGCCGGTGCGTCCCCCGACACCGGGTAGGTGTCGAGGTTGGTCACGTGGTCCACCCAAATTCCCCTTTCTCCGAGTTTGCGGCTCACCTCGCAGACCAGGGATCCGCCCCGACTGTGTCCGACCAGGTGAATCGGGAAATCTGCCAGTGGGTGTCCATCCAGTTCCGCAATCAGGTTGGTCTGCCAGAAGAGTGGCGCCACGACGTTGGCCACTTGGAAGGTGTTGGTTCCTCCCGAGGAAACCGGGCCCCAGTCCAGCATCAGGATCAACTCGCCTGCCGGTGAACTGAGCGGGTTGCCACCACCCACTTTTGTGATCGTGTTGGTGAGTCCGCCGCCAGTCGAGGTGACGTCGATCCGGTAGATTGGCAGATTACCACCCAGCCTCGCTGACAGGGCGTTGGCCATGCCGGTCACCCAACCGCTTGTGGTGCCTCCATTTCCATGTGTGATCAAGGTCACGCCAGCGGCCGGCAGGGGAAGGCTGGTCAGGGTCCCAAGGCCCGCCACGACCAGGAGCGCGGCCGCGCGGGCACAAGCGGCGGGAGTTCTGATCGGCGCTCGGTGAGGGGCGGTGCGGTTGGCGCGTGCAAAGCGCATGGTCGCAATCTAGTTTGATTCAGGGACGGGGCAAATGGATTCTGTCCCGGACAGACGCATGAACACGCGATCCTATGATTTCCTGGTGCTGGGCAGCGGCATTGCCGGCCTATTCTTCGCTCTGAAGGTGGCCGAGCGGGGGCGGGTGGCCATTGTCACCAAGAAGAACCGGGCGGAGTCCAACACCAACTATGCCCAGGGCGGCATCGCCTCGGTGACCAGCAAGGAGGACTCGTTCGAGCTGCATGTGCAGGACACGCTGCGGGCCGGGGCCGGTTTGTGCAACGAGGCGGTGGTGCGGACGATTGTCGAGGAGGGGCCGGCGCGGATTCGGGAGTTGATCGAGTTGGGTATGCGGTTTACCGAGCGCGAGATCCCCTTCACCAACGGGGCGCGCGAGCTGGATCTGGGCAAAGAGGGGGGGCACTCGAAGCGTCGGATCCTCCACGCCAAGGACATGACGGGGCGCGAGATCGAGCATGCGCTGCTGGCTGCCTGTGAGCGGCATCCGACCATTGAGATGTTCGAGGACCACATTGCGATTGACCTGATCACCAGTCAGAAGCTGGGGTATGTGAGCGAGAACCGCTGTCTGGGAGCGTATGTGTTGAACAATCGCACCGGCCAGGTGGAGACCTTTGCCGCCGCGGTCACCCTGCTGGCCACGGGGGGATGCGGGAAGGTTTACCTCTACACCACCAATCCGGACATTGCGACCGGTGATGGGGTGGCCATGGCTTACCGGGCCGGGGCGGCGGTGGCCAACATGGAGTTCATCCAGTTCCATCCCACCTGCCTGTATCATCCCAAGGCCAAGTCCTTCCTGATCAGCGAAGCCGTCCGGGGCGAAGGCGGGGTGCTCAAGACCTTCGACGGGTGCGAGTTCATGGATGCCGTGCATCCGCTGAAGTCGCTGGCCCCGCGCGATATTGTGGCGCGCGCCATTGACCACGAGATGAAGAAGAGCGGGGCGGATCATCTCTGGCTGGACATCACCCACAAGCCGGCCCGCTTCATCATGAGCCGGTTCCCGAACATCTACGAGAGTTGCCTGCGCTTTGGCATCGACATCACCAAGGAACCGATTCCCGTGGTGCCGGCGGCCCACTACCAGTGCGGGGGGGTGCGCACGACGGTGGACGGCGAGACGGACATTCCGGGGTTGTATGCGGTTGGAGAGGTCGCGTGCAACGGTTTGCACGGGGCCAACCGGCTTGCCAGCAACTCCCTGCTCGAAGCCCTGGTGTGTGCGAACCGCGCGTCCGTGGTCATCGGGCAGCCCGCACCGCCGGCCGCCGAGTTCAAGATTCCGGACTGGCAGTCGGGCAGCGCCCATGACGCGGATGAGTTGGTGGTCATTTCGCACAACTGGGATGAGATTCGTCGCACCATGTGGGACTACGTCAGCATCGTGCGGACGAACAAGCGGTTGCAGCGGGCGCTCAAGCGCATCACCAACCTGCAGGAGGAGATTCAGGGATTCTATTGGGATTTCACGGTGACGGCGGACCTGCTCGAGTTGCGCAACATCGCCACGGTGGCCGAGATCATTGTGAGATGCGCGATCGAGCGCAAGGAGAGCCGGGGATTGCACTACAACCTGGATTACCCGGAGGCCGGTCCGGCTTTTGCCCAGCGGGATACGGTGCTGCGCCGGGAGTTGTAGCATTCACCGTTTCCCGCGTCCGGGATTCTGGAACGAGGAACGTGTCATGGAACGAGGAACGTGTCAGTTCCAGCAATTTGCAATCTGACCTCCGGAACGAATGAAGGACAGTCAATTGGCGGGAACGACACGTTGCCCGACACGTTCCCGGGCGCGCCGCAATCCCGACTATTGCTGCACAGGCATCGAACCGGTGAAGGCGCGGGTGACTCCGCTTGCGCTGTTCTTGGCCGTGGTCGTGGAGATTTTGGTCCAAGGGTGCGCCCGATTCGTGTCGGAGAGGAAGTAGAACTGTGCGTTCACCGGCACGCTCTTGAATGTGGGATGCTGCGGAGCCGCGGGGGGCGAAGTCGGCGCCGCAGGTTTCTCTCCCACGCCGGGGATGGGCTGGTTCTTGGGGAAATAGTCGCGGGCGCCCTTGTATTGCGCGTGCGCCGCCGTGCCTGCGACGAGGAGGCCTGCAGTGAGCATTGCCATGAGTGAAAGGGATTTCACGGCTTCAGAGTCGCCTCTTCCCCCACGAAGCGCAACTTTGGAGTCAGTCGGAACGGGACGCGCCAGATCATCGAGCGTGTCACGCCCCGGACGTGGAAGCGGGACAAGGCGCGGTTGTTGGAGTTGGTGACGCGGATCTGAGTCACGCACGAGTTTCATATTCGTAACGCATCCGCAGGGGTTAGCAGCTGAGAGCGGGTTGACTTTCCCGGATTGGTGAACAAGACTGGAACCGTTCCACAATGGATTTCTGCCCCAATCCATGCAGATATTGCGCGTGAAAACCAGATTACCTCCTGCTGCAGGAAGCTCTCGCTGGCCGCTTGCGCTGGCGTTCGCTTTGTCCTTCGTCGCCATCCTCCAACCCGCCCCGGCCGCCGCCCAATCGGTGGACCAGAACGGCAACGGCGCCAGCGACGTGTGGGAGCAGATTTACGGCGGTGCCGCGCTCCCGCCAGCGGACGACGCAGATGGCGACGGGGTCTCCAATGTGAAGGAGTCGCTCGCCGGCACGAACCCCTTCGATGCCGCTTCGGCCCCGCGCATCACCCACTCCGCTTACGTCGGGGCTGCCTTCACCGTGACCGTTCCCTGTGCCACGGGAAAATACTATGAACTCCAAAGCCTTGCTTCGCTTGCGGCCACGAACTGGCTCATGGAAACCAGCGTGGTCGTTCGTGCGGGCTCCACGGTGACGTTCTCTGCCACGGCTGGCTCCGACGGAAAGTTCTTCCGCGTGGCAACGAGCGACGTGGATTCTGATTCCGACGGCGTGAATGACTGGGAGGAATACCGCCTTGGCACCGATCCGTTCAATCCGACGAGCAGCGGTCAGCTGGACGCCAACGGCCAGCTCGTGGGCGACTACGCCTCCGTCACCGGGCGCTTCGCCTCGCAAAACGTTCTCACCATCCTCGCCACGGATGCGACCACCACCGCCCCCGGCCCGGGTGAATCGCCGACCGACTTGGGCGTGCTGATGGTGACGCGCGGCGGCTTTCCGCTCGATGCGGTGACGGTGAATCTCGATCTCAGCGGTGCCGGCCCTGGATTTGCAGTCGAGGGCGTGGATTTCACGGCGCTGCCCCGGTCCTTGTCGTTTCCGGTCGGCACCAGCGCGCAACTCATTCAGGTCACGCCGCTGCCCAACACCAACGCGCAGACGCCGCTGCTGGCCGCGATGAAACTGCTCGCCGGCACGGGCTATGCCGTCGGTTCCGGCAGCAACGCCAGCGTGCTCATCTATCCCTCGCCGTCGCCCAAGGGCGTGGGGCTGACGGGCTATTACTACACGAATTCAAGCACGACCTATGCAAGCTCCATCAATTTCGCTTCCTCCAACCTCCTGTTCATCCAGACGAATGCGGTCGTAGATTTTTCGTGGACCAACGGCAGTTCGCCCAACTTGAGCAACGGGCTTTATTCCGTCCGCTGGCTCGGCCAGGTGCAGCCACAGTATTCGGAACTGTATTATTTCGTGGTGCGCTCGGACGACGGCGCGAAGCTCTGGGTTAACGATCAACTCGTCATTGATAACTGGAAATCGCAATCCACGGCCGATGCGACTGGCACCATCACGCTGCAGGGTGGGGCGCGTTACAACCTCAAGCTCGATTACCTCCAGGCGGGCGGCAAAGGCGAGGTTCATTTGCAGTGGTATTCGGTGAGCCAGTCGAAGCAGGTCATTCCGTCGTCGCGCCTGTATCCCGCCACCAGTTCGAACAGCGCGCCCGCCGTCATCACCAGCGCGCTTTCCGCCGTGGGCTATCTCGGCCAGCCGTTCAGCTTCAGTGCCACGGGCGCCAATTCGCCGTTGCGCTACGCGGCGACGGGGCTGCCGCCGGGTCTGGCGTTCAACGCCACCAACGGCCTCATCAGCGGCGTGCCGACGCTGGCGGGCGCGTTTCAGGCTTCGCTCACCGCCAGCAACGCCGTCGGCCTTGGCGCGTCGCTGGTGAACATCCGCATCTACGACACCGGCAGTTCCATTGTCCGCGAGGTCTGGACGAACGTATTGGGCGTGAGCGTCGCTGACATTCCCGTGAATACCGCCGCCAGCTTTACCAACACGCTTGGGACGCTCGAAGGCATCACCAATTTCGGCGTCAACTACGGCGAGCGCATTCGCGGCTATGTCACCGTGCCGACGACGGGCAATTACTATTTCTGGATCGCCGCGAGCGACGCGGCGGAACTGTGGGTTTCCAACGACAACGAGCCGGTGAACAAGCTCAAGCGCGCCTCGGTCAGCGGCGGCACCGGGTTCCGCCAGTGGAACGCCCAACCCAGCCAGCGTTCCGGCTGGCTTTCACTGGTCGCCGGGCAGCAATACTACATCGAGGTTCTGCACAAGGCCGGTGCGGGCGGCAACGACCACTGGTCCGTCGGCTGGATGCTCGATCCGCTCGGCACCAACGCGGCGCCCGCGGCGCCGAATCCGATCATCCCCGGTTATGTTCTCGGGCGTTACTATCCGCTGCCGGTCACGGCCGCGCCGGGTTCGCTCTACGCGGCGAACATGCTGGCGCAGAGCGGCGCGGCGAGCAGCGGGCTTGGCTCTGCCACGTTGCGGGTGAGCGCGGATGGTTCGCAGGCGGTGTTGGTCCACAGTTACAGCGGGTTGTCCTCGACCAAGACCGGCGCGCACATCCACTGCGACCCGTATCTGAGCAGCCCGAGCCAGATCATCTTCGACATCGACGATGCGCCGATTCAGCCGGACGGCAGCTAGACTGGCACATCGAACCCGTGGGCACGTTGTCGGCAGCGGACATCCTGGAAATCATCCGCCAGGGCAAGGCTTACATCAACATCCACACCGTCAACTACCCGGCGGGCGAGATCAAAGGCTACTTCAGGCTGGCGAACGGCTCGCAGACGTTCATGCCGCCGCCCGAGCCGCCCGCGTGGATTGACGACCACTCGAACAGCAACGCCGCCGCGCGCTTCCTGCTCCAAGCCACCTTCGGCCCGTCCCCGGCGGAAATCGCCGCGGTGCAATCGCTCGGTTACGAGGGATGGATCATCAACCAGTTTGCGCTGCCCGCCGACGCTCCATCTGCCGACGGTGTTCGCGAACAAGAGCGCGGACCCGGCCACGCCGTATCCCAGTTCGCTCACCTTCAACACCTGGTGGCAGCATTCCGTCTCCGCGCCGGACCAGTTGCGCCAGCGCGTGGCATTCGCATTGAGCGAGATTCTGGTGGTGTCGGAGAATGGCGTGCTGTTGAACAAAGCGCATGGCCTGTCGGCTTATTACGACACGCTCCTGACCAACGCCTTCGGGAATTTCCGGGAGCTGATCGAGTCGGTGACGCTTTCGCCGGCGATGGGCCTGTACCTCGACATGCGGGCCAACGACAAGGGCGATCTTCCGTCCGGCCGCAATCCGAATGAGAATTATGCCCGTGAAATCCTCCAGCTTTTCTCCGTCGGCCTTTACCGCCAGTGGCCGGACGGCACGCTGGTGTTGAATTCGCAGGACAAACTCGTGCCGACCTACGGGCAGGAGGAGGTCATGGGTTTTGCCCGCGTGTTCACGGGCTGGAACTACTATCAGACCAACCAGGCCAACGGCCGCCTGCCCACGGGTTTCTCGCCCTCGCAAAACATGACCAACCACATGGTGCTCGTGCCCACGCGCCACGAACTCGGCACCAAGCAACTCCTGGATCGCGTGGTTCTCCCGGGTGCCGTCGGCGCGCAGACGAACTCGGCCAATGTCGTGTTCGATACCTATTGCCTCCAGGACCTGGAACTCGCGCACGATTCCATCTTCAACAACCCGAACGTCGGACCGTTCATCTGCCGCCAGTTGATCCAGCGCCTCGTCACCAGCCATCCCACGCGGGATTATGTTTATCGCGTCACGCAGAAGTTCAACGACAACGGTCAGGGCGTGCGCGGCGACCTGCAGGCCGTCCTCCGGGCTATTCTGCTCGATTACGAGGCGCGCTCCACCAACGCTGTCAACGTTGTCACCTATGGCAAACAACGCGAGCCGCTCATGCGCGTTACCGGTCCCGCCCGTGCATTGGCCGCGCCGCCCAACAACGGCGGCACCTACCTCCAGAACGGCACCCAGGCCATCACCATCACCACGACCAACACGCATCGCCTGAACAACAACGACACGGTGATGCTGTCCTTCGCCGACACGTCCGGCTACGCCGCGCCGTCCACCAAGAGCTATGGCGTCACGGCCACCGGCGTGAACACCTTCACCATCACCGCGCCCAATCTCGTCACCGGCACCTACACGCAGTCCAACAGCGTTATCACCGTGAGCATCTCCAGTCACGGCCTCGTGCCGAGCAACGGCATCTATCTTGTGTTCACCAGCGGCGGCGGTGCGAACGGGCTTTATCTTGTTACCGGCACCAACTCCGCCAACGCCTTCACCGTCTCGACGCCTGACGCCGCCACGCGCTCGGGCAACTGCCTGTTCCACCGCATCTCCGCCAGCGGCTACACGCAGACCGGCACGAACATCACCGCCATTTGTTCCGGCCCGCACGGGCTGTTCGCGGGCGAGTCCTTCCTTATCAATGCCAACTCCGTCCTGATCCCGCCCGGCCAATACCAGGTGGCCGGCATCCTGGACGCCACGCGCTTCACGTTCTTCACCACCAACTCGGTTTCCAGCCGCACGCAGTCGGGCTTCAACCTCTACCCCTACAACGCGCCGCCGCTCTATCGCAGCGGCAACGTGTCGCTCCAATTCAACACCTGGGCTGTTGGCGCGACGGATACTGGCACCAGCTCGGCCCTCTCGCAGACGCCGCTCCGCTCGCCGACCGTGTTCAATTTCTTCTTCCCCGATTTCCAGTTCCCCGGTCCGCTTGCGGCGGCGGGCCTGACCACACCGGAATTCATGCTGACCTCGGACACCGAGTGTGTCCTGCAGATGAATTTCCTCGGCGGCGGCATCCTGAACAACACCGGCAACACCAACGGTCTCAGCAGCTTCACCGCCGGCGACGGCGACATCACGCTCGATGTCGGCCCGTGGATGAGGACCAATTACACTGCGGACGCCGCCGTGCCGGCGCTCGTGGATTCGCTGAACACGCTCCTGCTCGCTGGGCAGTTGTCGGCGGGCGCCCGGACGCAGATCATCAACTACGTCGCCAGCACCAATTTTCCCTACGGGACGCCGCCCACCGCCACCCAGATGCGCGACCGCGTCCGGGGCGTGGTTCATCAAATCATCAACTCGCCCGACTTCACCATCCAGAGGTAATCCATGAACGAGAACAGCATCCCCGTCCTCACCCGCCGCGAATTCATCCGCCGCGCCGCCTGCGCCGCCGTCGGCACCACCGCCCTGTCTGCGTCCATCCGCGACCTGCGCTTCATGAACGCCGCCGTCGCGCAGTCGAACATTTCCGACTACAAGGCGCTCGTCTGCATCTTCCTCTCTGGCGGCAATGATGCGAACAACCTCATCCTTCCCACGCTGCAATCCGAGTACGACAACTACGCCGCCATCCGCACGCCCGTGCTGGCGCTGCCCAGAGGTTCGCTTTGGAACCTTCAAGTCCCCAATACGGGCGGTTACGTCAACCTGCCTCCGGAAGATCCGAGCAGTCACAGTTATGCGGATATGGCCGGGCATCACTATGGCCTTCACCCCGCCTGCCCGGAACTGGCCCAGCTTTTTTATGAAGGCAAGCTCGCCTGCCTTCTCAACGTTGGCACGCTCGTTTTCCCAATGACCCGCGCCCAGTATCAGGCGGGCATTCTGCAAAAGCCACCGCAGTTGTTCTCGCACTCGGACCAGGTGACGCAGTGGCAGACTTCGATTCCGGACGCGCCGCCGCTCACGGGCTGGGGCGGGCGCTGCGCGGACCTGCTCAACGCCGTGCAGCCCGGCGCACCCATCTCGATGACCATCTCGCTCTCGGGCGCGAACACCTTCGAGGTCGGTAACATTGTCTCGCAGTATTCCGTCTCGACCAGCGGCGCCGTTGCCCTGAGCGGTGTCTCCGGCGCGAGGCTCTCCGCGCTCACGAACATCCTCGGCCTCAACTACGCCAACTTGCAGCAACAGGCCTATGCCGGCGTGGCGAAACATGCGATTGAAACCGGCGCGATCCTGAACACCGCCATCACCAACACCGACCCGGCGAATTTCTGGTCCAACCCGTTTCCCACTTCTGTCACCTCGCCCACCGGCGGCAGCCCTTTCACCTCAACCTTGAGTTCGCAATTGAAGATGGTGGCACGATTGATTGAGGCCGGTTCCCGTGCGGCGGCCAACGGCGGCTTCGGCATGAAGCGCCAGATCTTTTTCTGCCGGGTCGGTGGCTACGACCTGCACACCGGCCAGACAGGTTACAGCGACACCAATCCGGGCGGGGTCATTGTCGGCGCGCACGCCAACCTCTTCGCCGAGGTGAGCCAGGCGATGTATGCCTTCCAGCGCGCGATGGAGCAGTTGAACCTCGCGAACAAGGTCACCGCCTTCACCGCCAGCGATTTTGGCCGCACCTTCCCGTGCAACGGGCAGGGCAGCGACCACGGCTGGGGCAGCCATCACCTCATCATGGGCGGCGCGGTGAACGGCGGCAGAACCTACGGCCTATTTCCCACGCTCGCGGTCAACGGCCCCAACGACACGAGCACGGGGCGGTGGATCCCGACGACCGCCTGCGATCAATACTTCGCCACGCTCGCCACGTGGTTCGGAGTGGACAACAGCAACCTCGCGACGGTCTTTCCGAACCTGGGCCGCTTCTCCTCGTCGAATCTCGGATTCGTATGACGACGGGTCTGAAGCGCGCGGGCGAGCCTCTGCCTTGGAGTGCGGAGACCTGTCACCGCCTTCCCTGCCTCGGCGACCTGTCGCCAGGGCCGCGCTGCGTTCGGCAGCGCGCGCTGCGCCGCCGGGCCTGCCCTGAATCGGTTGGTTGGATGCCATGAAGTGGTGGCTCACTGTAATAGTTCTGCTGGTGGCGGCCTTGCTGGCGTGGGTGCTGTTCTCCCGACTTCAGCCCGAAGCGGCTTCCAGCACCTCGCCCGGTTCGCCGGATGCCGCCGTTCAGGACGCACTGAATCGCGCCGATCCCGCCGCCGTCGCCGCCATTGATGCCGCTTTCGCCCCCGCCCAATCCGCCGTGGACGCCGCCGTTCGTCAGACGGTTGTTCCCGTGCCCCCCGTGAAGCCCACCGCCGAACTGTTTACCAATCTGCCGCCCGTAACGGTCATGGAGAACGTCCGCCGCGCGCTGCGCGATTACGCCTCGCGCTTCAACGGCAATCCCGTCGGCACCAACCCGGAGATCACCCGCGCCCTGGCCGGCGACAACCCGCTCCAGGTCAACTTTCTCAACGAGGAAGCCGGCGTGCGCGTCAACGACAAGGTCGAACTGGTGGACCCGTGGGGCGTGCCCTTCTTCCTCCACCAGCTCTCCGCGCACGAAATGGAAATCCGCTCCGCGGGCCCTGACCGGCGCCTGTGGACTGATGATGATCTGGTCGTCCGCTGATACCTGCCGTAGGAAGCGCCCCCCGCTGTCTGCACCAACTTGGCTGTTCGGTGGGGGTGGACCATGCTTTGGGCACATCGAAAATCCCGGCGCGATTTACCGAGTCAAACCAGAGTCTGCTTGAGATTTCACTTTCCCAGGCCGGTGCTTGCCGCATCATAGCCGCATGCTTTCCGGTGTTCGTTCCGTTCATTTTATCGGCATTTGCGGCACCGCCATGGCCGGGGCCGCGGCGGCCATGCGGCAGAAAGGGTTCCACATCACGGGATCCGACCAGAGCGTGTATCCGCCGATGTCCACGTTCTTGGAGGAGCATGGGATTCCGGTGATCAACGGTTACGCGGAGCGGAACCTCTCGCACCAGCCGGACCTGGTGGTGATTGGCAACGCAATTTCGCGGGGCAATCCGGAGGCCGAGTTTGCGCTGGACCACAAGCTGAGGTATTGCGCGCTCCCCGAGTTGCTGAAGGAATGCTTCATTCGCGGCAAGCGCTGCCTGGTGGTGGCCGGCACGCACGGCAAGACCACCACGGCTGCCCTGCTGACCTGGGTGTTCGAGCATTCGGGGCTCAACCCGGGCTACCTGATCGGGGGAATCCCGAACAACCTGAAGCAGGGGGCCCGGTTCACGGACAGTGAATGGTTTATCATCGAGGGCGACGAATACGACACCGCCTTTTTCGACAAGCGCAGCAAGTTCGTTCACTACCTGCCGGAGGTGGCCATTCTCAACAATCTCGAGTTCGATCACGCGGACATTTTCGACGATCTGGCGGCCATTCAGAAGTCCTTCAGTCACCTGGTCCGGTTGGTGCCGCGCAACGGTTTGCTGCTGGCCAACGGGGACGATCCGAATCTCGCCCCGCTCCTGGATGTCCCGTTCTGTCCGGTCAAGCGCTTCGGGTTGGGGGAGGGGAACGCCATCCGGGCCGCCAATGTGAAGCTGGGACCCACGGCAAGCGAGTTCGAGCTGCCCAGTTTCAAGTTTCACCTCAACCTGTGCGGGGAATTGAACGTGCGCAACGCCCTCGCCGTGGTGGCCGCGGCCAAGCATTGCGGCCTGTCCAACAAGCAGATCCAGGAGGCGCTGAGCGCCTTCAAAGGCATTCGCCGACGCATGGAGGTCAAGGGCATTGCCGGCGGCGTCACGGTCATTGATGATTTCGGACATCATCCCACGGCGATTCGGGAAACCCTAAAGGCGCTGCGCCTGCGCTATTCGCAGGAGAAGCTCTGGGCCATCTTCGAACCACGCAGCAACACCACCCGGCGCAGGGTGTTCCAGAAAGAGTTGGTTGATGCCTTCGCGGATGCCAATGCGGTTGTGGTCGCCCAGGTGGCGCGACTGGAACTGCTTGCAGAATCGGAACGGCTCGATCCGACACAACTGATCGACGACCTCCGGATGGCGGGGAAACAGGCGGTTTACCTGCCGGATGTGGACTCCATTGTCCGGCATGTCGCTGGCGCGGCGCAGGGCGGAGACGTCGTCTGCGTGTTCAGCAACGGTGGCTTTGGCGGCATCCACGGTAAACTTCTCCAGGCCCTGGGTCGTCGATAGCGCTGCTCCAGGGGCAGCCTCTTTGTGCGGGTCCACGCCGTGATCGAGGAGTGCTCCGGGTTGTTCTTTCGCAGCCGCATTTTCGACCTTGTCGGTCTGTGGGCAGGTGGGGCGGTGTTGTTTCCCGAGGGTGTGTCGAGTTGATTGGGATTGGCGACGGGCGTCATGGGACATTGGGGTTGGCGTCAGAAACCTTCGCTTCCGCCGGCTCGACGCTCGACGGGTTGTCTGACGGGGGGCGGCCGGTTGCCGCAGCCTCCTCTTCGTCCACGGATTTCAGGATACGCTGTTTCAGGTCGCCGTACATGGCGTTGGTGATGATGTTGAGATGGCGCCGGGCCTCCTGGTAGTTGCCGATTTCGCGATTCCACCGGGCGAGATGAATGTGCACGCCGTCGCGCTCGATCTGGTCGTGGGCGACGCTCATTGCGTAGTTCCAGGCCGTGAACGCCTCGTTGGTGCGCATCGGTTTGATGCCGTAGTAGCTCTGCGCGATGTCGGTGGCCAGCGGGAAGTTGCCCGGATCCCGTTTGATCGCTTCGGCGTAGAGGCTAAGCGCCTTGTCGAACACCTCCTGTTCGGTGATCCCGAAATGTTCGCGGGCATCCTTGCGGAACAGGAACACCGTCGTGCCGTAGTTTTGGTAGTAGACAGGCTCGTTGGGGTTCAGTTCGATGGCCTTGGCGTAGTAATCAAAAGCCTTCTTCACGTCTCCGCGGTGCCCGTAATAGTTGGCCAGGTTGTTCCATGCGGCAGGGTTTGAAAGGTCCAGGTTGCGCGCTTTCTCCATGTACTCGACCGATTCCGCCTCGCTTCCGATGTCGTTGAGAAAACTGCCGTAAGCCAGGTGCGCCCGGGCGTGGTTCGTGTGCGTGGTGAGGAAGTTGAGGTAGTTGGTCCGGACGACCTCGAAGCGTTGGAGGATCTTGATGTTGAGGTCCGCGTTCGGGAGGCCTCCGCCCTGCTGGGCAAAGGCGTTGTTCTCCCGGATCCAGCGGTCCACCTCCTCCTGGGCTTCGTCGTCCAGAGCCAGGAGCCGTTGAAACGACCGTTCGACCGGATCGTTCGGGTCCGGAATGGACACCGTGATGCCGGTTTGCTGCCGGATCAGGTTGCTGGTGGCCACCGGCGTGTTGGTGGCCATCAGGGTGCCCAATAACGCGATGAGAAGATCGCTCAAGGCCGGAAGCCTAGCACGGACGGGGATGAAGTCGAGGGGCTGCGCTCACGGGTAAATCAACCGGTGAAAGAGGGACGCGGGCAGTTGGATCCGGCGTGGTGTGCCGCTGGAGGTTGGATTGCACCCGGCCTGGCGAGGGGACGATGTGGCCGGGGCAAGGGCCGGTCGGGCCTGGTGGCTGGTCGCCGGCACCCGCAGGCCAAGCCCAAGGTGTCTGGCGGAGGCCTGCCGCCCCTGCAACTTTTTCTAGGCAGCCGTGTATCAGATGGTAACGTCGAGGCCCTGACAGAATGCCGTTTGTAACCTTAAGAGAGTTCCTGGACCAGGCCGGGCTGGCCACGCCGGCGGAATTTGACGAGTTGGGCAAGGCGTGGCGGGTGGCGGTGGGCAATGGTTCTCAGGAGACGTTGCTGAGCTTCATCGCGCGGGAGCGCGGGGTGGCTGAGGATGTCTTTTTGAAGCAGTTGGCCCAAGCCTTGGGCTGGCCGTACGTGGACCTTCCCAAACTCAGCATCGGGCCGGAAGTTCGCAACAAACTGACGACCAAGGTGGCGTTCCAGCACACCGTCATTCCCACCGCCCTGGATGATGGCACCCTGCAGGTGGCGGTCAGCAATCCATTTGACAGCGACATGCTCACCGCTGTGCAGTTCTCCGTGGAGGGGGCGGTGCAGTTCGCCCTGACGCCGCGCGCGGAAATCGAGAAGGCGCTCAAGAAATATTACGGCGTGGGGGCCGAGACGCTATCGGAGATGGATGAAGAGGAGGAGGTGGCGGATCTGGAAATTGCCTACGACAAGGACATCACCCAGGGCGATCAGGAGGCCAGCGTCATCAAGTTCGTGAACCAGATCATCTGGGAAGCTTACAAGGACCGCGCCACGGACATCCACCTGGAGCCGCAGGAGGACGAACTGCGGATCCGCTATCGCATCGACGGCATCCTGCATCAGACCCCCATGCCGCCGCAGTTGAAACGGTTTCAGTCGGCCATCCTGTCGCGCATCAAGGTGATGTCCGGGATGAACATCGCCGAGAAGCGCCTGCCCCAGGACGGTCGCATCAACGTGCGGATCAAGGGCGAGGAAATTGACATCCGCGTCTCGACGGTGCCGACCGTGTATGGGGAGAGCACCTCGCTGCGGCTTCTGAGTCGCGGCAAGATCTTTCTGAGCCTGGACAAGCTGGGGTTTTCCCCCAGGACGAGACGGCGATCCGCGAGCTCATCGTCAAGCCGCATGGGATCATTCTCATCACCGGCCCCACGGGTTCGGGGAAGTCCACTTCGCTCTACGCGATGCTCAGCTCGATCAACTCCGTGCACAAACGCATCATCACGGTCGAGGAACCGGTCGAGTATGAGCTGAGAGGGATCAACCAGATTGCCGTCCGGCCGGACATCGGCCTCACCTTTGCCATGGGGCTGCGTCATATCCTGCGGCAGGATCCCAACGTGATCATGGTGGGGGAGATTCGCGATCTGGAGACCGCCGAGATTGCCATTCGGGCAGCGCTGACCGGGCACCTGGTGTTCAGCACGTTGCATACGAACGATTCGCCCAGTGCCTTCACGCGTTTGATCGACATGGGCATTGAGCCGTTCCTGGTTGCCTCGTCCATCGAGGCGATCATGGCGCAGCGCCTCGTGCGCACCATCTGTTCCGCCTGCAAGACGGAGCAGAAGGTCGAGCCGGCCTACCTGCGCAGGATCGGGTTTCCCCCCGACGAGATCCCGACGGCCCGGTTCTGGCACGGTGCCGGGTGCGAGGATTGCCGGCAACTGGGCTACCAGGGGCGGCTGGCCATTTACGAGTTGTTGGTGGTCACCGAGGCCTTGCGGCCCCTGATTCTGCAACGTGCGGCGGCCTCGACCATTGCCCAGGCTGCCATCGAGAACGGCATGCGCACCCTGCGGGTCGACGGGTGGAACAAGGTTCGCAACGGGATTACCACCATTGAGGAAGTGTTGCGCGTCACCCAGATCGAGGAACACCTCGACGCCTTGGTGGGGGGGCAGACGCAGATGACGGTTCGGAGCTGATATGGCGGCAAAAAAGTGGCCCTCCTGCAATGTGTTTCAAGCCGGCTCCGAGCGGTATCGGGTCTGGCATTTCGATCTCAAGGGCCGGCGCTACGTCGCGAAGGGGGAGGATTCATTCCCTGCGGATCAGCGGCTGTCGGCGGGCCAGGTCGGGGGTGGGTGGCAGTCCCTGGTTCAGCCGCGTCTGAATGTGGCTTGGCTGCCGGGGGGGCAGGTGTTTTTGCGTGTGGTTCAGTTGCCGCAGTGCAGTGCGGAGGAACTGGTGCCGATGGTCGAGTTGCAGATGGAGAAGCTATCCCCATGGCCTGCCAACCAGATCGTGTGGAACGCACACCGGATAGGGGACGGGGAGGCGGGGTTGCAGACCGTGCTGGTAGTGATGGCCGAGTTGGATGCTGTGGAGACATTTCTTGGCCGAATCGAGGAGGTCGGACTGTTCGTCAACCGTCTGGATGTTCCCGCAGTCGACCAGTTGATGGCGCTTCAACCGAAGTCCGATGGGGCCTGGATCCTGCCGGAGTTGGCCGGTGTCCCCAACAAGGCGCTGGTGGCCTGGTGGTTTGGCGGGGTGCTTCGCAGTTTGGGTTTGGTCGAAATCCCCGCGGACGGCATTCGCGGGGGAGCCCTGCGCGACCAGTTGATGCAGATGGCTTGGGCCGGGGAGATTGAGGGCTGGCTCACTGCACCGCCGCGTTGGCATTTGGTGGGCGGCCCGGAGGCGCTTGAGCGGTGGCTGCCCGGCCTGAAGGAGGGGTTGCAGGGGGAAGTTGAGGTCTTGGAGGCCGTCGAGGCTCCGGAGTTGGCGCTGTCGGGCGCCAACCGTGCTGCGCTT
Source organism: uncultured Verrucomicrobiae bacterium (assembly GCA_963751435.1). GTDB lineage: Bacteria > Verrucomicrobiota > Verrucomicrobiia > Limisphaerales > DSYF01 > JALOTU01. The sequence goes on from CAVVUP010000032.1 coordinate 197,036, forward strand.
GCGGGAGGCAGAGTGCGCGGGTTGCTCCCTGAGGTCTACGCCACCCGCTACCGTCAGCAATGGACCGACCGTTTGTGGATGCGTGGTCTGGGGACACTCATGGTGCTCTATCTGGCCGGGGTGCTGATCTATTTCGCCCTGCTGGGGGTTGAGAACTGGCGTCTGGGCGCGGTGCAAAACCAGGTGGTCCGGCTGGGGCCAGCCTACACCAACGCCCTGGAGTTGAAGGCGACGTTTGATGTGCTGAATGATCTGCAGGAACTCAAGTACGCCGCGCTGGATTGCTGGAAGCTCACCTCCGAGCTGATTCCCAGCGGTGTGCAGGTGGATGGGTTGAATTTCAGCGATGGCACCAAACTCACCCTGAGCGGCACGGCCCCGGAGGATTCCGTGGCGGAGCTCATTGATTTCTCGGCTGCCCTGCGCAACGTGAAATTGAACAACAAACCCATGTTCCACCCCCAGGACGGTGAACAGTTGAGCTACAAGAAGAGCCCCCGCGCCGCCGAGGTGAGTTGGAACTTCAGCCTGGTGCTCAAACGATCGGAGGTGCGCTGACCATGGCCAACACGCTCAACTTGCGTCCTTCCGAACGGCGTCTTCTGGTCGCCGTGGGTCTGGTGTTGTTTCTGGTCGTGAACATCTGGTTCGTCTGGCCGCACTTCGGTGACCTCCAAAAAGTGCGCAACAAGCGGGCGGCGGCGATCGCCAAGCTGCAACGATACAACGACGAGATCGGCAAGAAGGCCGCACGCGAGGCGGAGGTGAAGCGACTGGAGTCCAGCACCGCGGATGTTCGCCAGCAGGACCAGGCGATCGAGCTGCTCCGGACCATCCAGAAACAGGCCTCGGCGCACCGCGTGAGCATCACCGGCAATTCCCGCCAAATGAGCCGCACGAACGACTTCTTCCTCGAGCAAAGCCAGAACATCACCACCGAATCCGGCGAATTGGAATTGCTGGAGTTCCTGTATGACCTTGGTTCCGGCAATTCGACCATCCGCGTGCGCGACCTGTCGGTCCGTCCGGATCCGCAGCGTTACAAGTTGTCCACGAACATCAAACTGGTCTCCAGCTATCGCCTGGCCGGGTCCGCTGGAAAGTCCACGCCACGCCCGCGCACCACAGCACTCAAATGAAACGTGTTCCCGTGAAGAATCGACTTCCCTTCCTGCTGGCCTTGGTCGTCCTCGTGACCGCCACCGCACAAACCCCGCCCTCCCAGCCTCTGTCGCCCGAACAGATTCAAGCCCTCAAGCAAACCGCACTGCAGGAGGCGGGGGCTGCTCCCGAGGCAGGCCTGCCCGGGGCCGCGCCGAGCGCTCAAGCTCCCGCTAACGCGCCATCAAGCCCTGCTGCCGCATCGGCGACGCCTGCCGCCGCGCCGGCCAAGCCCGCTCCGGTCGAGGAGATTGTTCCCAAGGGGACCATCAAGTTTCCAGGGGCCGATCTGGACATGGTCCTCGAAATCTACGCTGAACTGGTCGGACGGACCATCCTGCGTCCGGCCGCCCTGCCTGCGGGCACCATCACCTTGGTCACCCAGACCGACCTTTCGAAAAGTGAGGCGATCCAGGCCCTGGATGCTGTGCTCGCGTTGAACGGCATTTCCATGATCAACATCGGGGACAAGTTCGTGAAGGCTGTCCCCATGGCGCAGGCGGGTCAGGAGGGCGCCCCGGTCAGCAGCCTGGGTGCCGGGACGCTGCCCGATCTGGGCCAATACGTCTCGCATGTGGTCCAGTTGAAGTATGTCAAGGCCAGTGAAGTGATCCCCGCTCTCCAGCCCTTCGCCAAGATCCCCAACTCCGTGCTGGCCATCGAGAGCAGCAACATCCTCATCCTCCGGGACTTCACCGAGAACGTGAAGCGGATGCTCGAGATGATCGAACGCATCGATGTGGCGGTCGAATCCGATTTCGTGTCCGAGGTCATTCCCATCAAGTATGCGTTGGCGGCCGATATTGCCAGCGCGTTGAACAGCCTGAGCACGGGCGGGGGGGGGCCAGCGTCGGCAGTACGTCCTCCAGTCGAGTGGGTGCCTCCGCCCGCTCGCGCACGACCGCCATGCCGGGGGCCAACCCCTACGCCCCGCAGCAGCAGCCGCAGGCCCGTACGACGCCCCAGCAGCCCGGCACCCCGTCGGCTGGTGGCAGTTTCACCGACCGGCTGCGGTCGATCATCAACAAGGCCAGCGTGTCCGGCGATCTGGAGATCCTGGGGCAGACGCGGATCATTGCCGATGAACGCACGAACTCGCTCCTGATCTTTGCGGGCAAGCAGGACATGGCCATGATCAAAGACATCATCGGCAAGCTGGACGTGGTGCTGGCGCAGGTGTTGATCGAGGCCCTCGTGATCGAGGTGTCGCTGGATGACAAATTCGAATACGGCGTCAGTTATCTGCAGACCGGCAAGGAATACAACAATGATTGGACGGGGGCGGGCGGCGTGTTCAACAACGTGAACCTCATCAACCCCAAGAACCTTTCCGCCAGCACCAATTTGCTGGGCGGATTCAGCTACTACGCCAAATACCAGGATGACCTCCTGATCGCCATCAAGGCCGCCGCCTCCGACGACAAAGTCAGTGTGCTGTCCCGTCCCAGGGTTCAGACGTCGCATGCCGTGGAGGCGACCCTGTTTGTGGGGGAGACAAGGCCTTATCCGACCGGCAGCAGCTACGGCGGTGTCTACGGCGGTTACTCCTCGATCCAGCAGTTGAACATCGGGATCACCCTGACCGTACTGCCGCTGATCAACCCGGATGGACTGGTGGTCATGGATATTGCCCAACTGGTGGAATCATTTGGTGGCAACGTCACCATCCAAAATGTCGGCGATGTGCCCCGAACCCTCCGTCGCGAGGCGAACGCCAAGGTCGCCGTCAAGACCGGTGAAACCATTGTGCTGGGCGGCTTTATCAGCGCGGACAAATCGTCCAACGAATCCGGGGTGCCGTTCCTGAAAGATATCCCAGGCTTGGGCGTGCTCTTCCGTGCCCAGTCGGAAAGCAAGAACCGCCGTGAACTCATGATCTTCATCAAACCCACCGTGCTGGAGACGCCGCAGATCGCCGCCAAGGTGGCCATGGAAGAGAAGAACAAGATGCCGGGCATCCTCGGTGCTGAACGGGATTTGACCAAGGAGTATGACAAGGCCATGCGCAAGGTGAGCGAGGATGCCGGGGTTGATGGCAAGGAAGATCTCAAGTCCGTGGAGTAGCGGGTGGGGGGGAAACCCGTCGTCCACAGCTGCCGGAGCGCAACACCCTTTTGAGACGGTGCCGCCTGCGGGCCATGGGGAACCTTGGCTTGCGTGCAAGCCCGGATTGATTTCAGCCCTTCGCCTTCCGGACCAGGTGGCGGTGGACGAAGAAGTAATACAGGGCGCCGAGCATCACCAGGAATCCGGAGGTCCACAAGGTGACCTGGTGCATGTCCCCCTTGCCGATGTCGGCTCCGATTTTGACCCCGAGCCAGCAGAGCACGGCGCACCAAATCGCCGAACCGAGGACGGTGTAGATGGAGAAGCGCAGATAGTTCATGCGCACGATGCCCGCGGGGATGCCAATCAGGTGACGCACGACGGGCAAGAGTCGCGAGGCAAAAATGCCGAAGGAACCGTAACGCGCAGCCCACCGTTCGGCGCCCTCGATTTTGTGCGCCGGAATGAGGACGTAGCGGCCGTACCGGATCACCAGTGGGCGCCCCGCCAGTCGCGAGGCCCAGTACATGACCGAGGCGCCCAGCCAGGAGCCGAACGTCCCGGCCAGCACCAGTCCGATTTGAGCTGGCCAACCGGTGAACCGGACGCCCAGGAAGACCAAGCCTTCCTGCCATGCCAAGTGCGCCGCAGGCGGGATCACCACTTCGCTGGGCAATGGCACAATCGAGCTTTCGACGGCCATGAGCAGAGCCACAAGCGGATAACCGCCTGCTTTGAGTGACTGCAGGTACCAGTCGAGTAGGGGCTGGAGGATTTCCTTCATGATGCCGCGCTGCTTTATAGCCGAAAGCACAACGGGTGCAACCCATGTTTCCCGCGCGGTGGAAGCAGGGTTGCCCCGTGGTTCTGAAAGCACTTCAGTTTCCGAGGGCAGCGTACCCACGCCTACGTGGAAGCGATTTCTTCCGCCAGTTCCTCCGCGGGGTAGGTCCAGATTTCGGCCAAGGTAGGGTGGTAGTGGGGCATGACCGCCAGTTCCTGGACCGTCATGCGTTTCTGCATGGCGGCGACAATCTCATGAATCAACTCGCCTCCGGCGGGTCCAACGCAGCTTCCGCCGAGGATCTCTCCTGAGACCGGGTCAGCCAGAAGTTTCACGTGGCCGTGCACCACGTCCATGATGATGGACTTGCCGTGGTCATTGAAGGGGTAACGGGCAGCTCGGAAAGGGATCCCCTGCGCCTTGGCCTCCTTCTCCGTCAGACCCACTGTGGCGACCTGTGGATCGGTGAACACCACATTGATCAGGAGCCGGTAATCCATGTTGGCGGGCGTTCGGGGGGTGATCATGTTCTTCACGGCGATCTCGCCTTGCTGGATGGCGATATGCACGATCTCAAACGGACCGCAGCAATCGCCGGCTGCATAGATGTGGGGCGCGGTGGTTTGCTGGGTGGTTTGAGTCAGAATCCGGCCCTGCTCGGTGCGAACGCCGGCGACCTCAAGTCCCAGGCCGGAGGTGTTGGGGCTGCGGCCCAATGCGGACAAGATCTCCTCCGCTTCGCACTCTAATCGGCGTCCTTCCTTTTCGAAAACGACCACCTTGCGGGTGCCATTCTTGCGGGCGCCCAGCAGATGAGTCCCCGTGTGGATGGTGATGCCTTCCTGGACCAGTGCCGCCGACACCGAGTCCGCGATGTCACTGTCGAATTCCCTTAGCAACTGTGGGCTGCGCTGGATCACTGTGACTTCCGTGTCAAAGCGGCTGAAGAACTGCGCGAACTCGAGTGCGATCGGCCCCCCTCCCAACACGATCAGCGAGCGGGGCAGGATCTTGAGTTCAAGTGCGTCGTCACTCGTCAGGTATCCGACCGCGTTCAAGGCGGGCAGGGGGGGCGGCGAGACGACCGAGCCTGTGGCAATCACGAAGTACTTTGCCGACAATCGCCGGCCATCGCTCAACTCCAGCGTGTGCGAATCCACGAACCGGGCTGACGCGGGCATGAAATCAAATCGACCACTCGCGAGTTGTTTGCGTCTGTAGGCCGCGAATTCCTCGATCACCGCATCCTTGCGCTCGATCACCCTCTGGAAATCGAAGGGCATCGATGCCGGTTTCAAGCCCCAGACCGGTCCTTTGCGTCCCAGATGGCGGACCTCGGCGGCGTAGAGCAGTGCCTTGGTAGGCATGCAGCCGCGAAGGATGCAAAGTCCGCCCACCGTTTGGGCACCCTCCAACAGGGCTGTCCGCAATCCGCCGGCAGAGGCTGTGCGGGCGGCTGCGTAGCCTGCACTTCCCGCCCCGAGTATGGCCACTTCGTAGTCAAGAGTCCTGTTTGGCTGTGCCATGCCCGCAGGCTGGCCGGAGCGGGTGGCGACGGCAAGAATGGAACAGGTCATCAGTCATGAGGGTTTACGACTTTTCCTGGTCTTGTGGGGGTGTAGTATTCGCCCATGTCCAAGATGCGACTGGCATTGACAGTGGGGACGGTGTTGGGGGCCTTGCTGCTCGGGTTGGTAGCGGGCGTGTTCTTGACGCGGTTCCTTGCGATAGGGGTTGGGAAACCTGCGGTGCCGGCGGTGGCCGTGGTGAAGGAAATCCAAACCCTGTCCCAGCTCGTCACCGTCCAGTATGTGATCGAGAAAGTGGTGGTTGAAGAAGACGTGAGGTGGTTTGGGGAGAATCGTGTGTTGCTGGTGGCCCACGGGGTGGTCAAGGCGGGAGTGGATTTCAAGCGCCTGAAGCCTGAGGATATTTTTGTTTCCCAAGGGCAGGTGCAAATCCGCTTGCCGCCCGCTCAGTTCCTGGACGCTTATCTGGACGAGTCAAAGACGCAGGTGATCGAGCGCAGCACCGGGCTATTGAGGATGTTTGACAAGGATATGGAAACGGTGGCCCGCCAGAATGCGGTGATGGATATCCGACGCGCTGCGCGGGAGGCGGGGATTCTGGCCGAGGCCGAGGAGAGGGCGCGCACTCAGATCGAAGCCTTGTTGCTCCGATTGGGGTTTGAGTCGGTGGAGATCAGCGCTCCGTAGCATAATGGTCTGGCAAGATCATAGGCAGTCATTGCCCACAATCTGATCGCTGAGTGGATGAAAGCAGCGCCACTAGCCCTCGCCGGCGTCCCCCCGGCAGCCTGTAACCTGAAGACAACGTGAGGAGTCTTTAAGAAACCCTGTGTTTGTGAGCAAATCCAAGCCTCGGTAACCTGGCTCCTGCAAGGTGGCAAGTGCTTGAAAGGCCGCTAGGCGGTGCGCAAAGAGATCCTCCTGACCCGTCGGCTCTGGTCAGCCAAACCAGGTGTCGGGGTGATGGCAACCTGGGTGGGGCCCTCGGGATGGTATTCCTGCGTGACCGGGATCGAGAAACGGCGCATCGGCAGGGTGGCCGCCTGATGAGCACTGCGCAGATCGATGGTGGCTTGCAGCAGTGTTCTGGGCTCCGGAGAACGGTTCCCCACATCCGCAAATCCCCTGATTTCCTGCAACAATCTGAGTAGTTGAAGCTTTTGAGCCATAAGCAAACGTCGACACGATCCCCCCGCACGTCATGTGCCACTCATGAGAAAGTCACAGGGCGCATGGTAAATCCCGCTTGGCAGCGTCCAGCCCTTGATTTACTTGTCCTCCTACGGATGATCAGGCCACGCCTACTATCAATTGGGATGCTCCTGGGGATGCTTGCAGGGTCATCCTCGTTGGCACAGCAGCCGGCGTGGCAGGTGGAGGCGCTCTCGAAAGAGGGCGAGGCATCCTACGATCTGGAGACTGGTCGCATGACCGGCACCGGCGGCGTGGTGGTTCGCTATGGCGAAACGGTCCTGACGGCCAACACCGTTTCCGTGGACCAAACCACGGGGGACACACTGGCGGAAGGCTGGGTGCGGATTCAGCATCAGGGGCAGATCTGGGTCGGGGAACGGATTCGTTACAACTTTTTCAGCCGCCAGATGCAAAGCGAATCGTTTCGGACGGGGGCCGCCCCGCTGTTTGCGTCCGGACAGGAATTGAGGGGGGACACCACCAACGGGGTGTATGACGCGCGAAGCGCGGTGATCACCACTGATGACTACGAGACGCCGTTCCTCATGGTCAAAGCCCGTTCGCTGCGCGTGATTCCGGGAGACCGGATCACAGCCAAGGATGCCACGGTGCATGTGGGAAAGGTGCCCGTCTTTTACTGGCCCTACTACTCGAGGAAGATCGGGCAGCGGCAGAACCAGTTCCTGTTTCTTCCCGGTTACCGCAGCGCGTATGGCCCGTACCTCTACACGGGATACCATTGGTATCTGAGCGACGAGCTGGACCTCGCCCTGCATACGGATTACCGGGCCGAACGTGGGCCCGGCGTGGGTCCGGAGGTTCACTTTGACTACGGAAGCTGGGGTCGGGGCGGGCTCAATTACTATTACGCGTATGATCGGGATCCAGGGCGGGATGCCCAAGGCGAGGATATCGATCCAAACCGGCAGACATTCCAGGTCGATTACCTGGCAAATCCCGGAACGAACTTGTTTGTGAAGGGGAAGTTCAGTTACGAGAGCGATCCGCTCTTCCGGCAGGACTTCTTCGAGAGCGCTTTTCAGGAAGATCCCCAGCCGATCACATTTGGGCAGGTGCGCCAGCACTGGAACGACATCACCTTGGAGGCTTACGCGCAGCCGAGGGTCAACGATTTCTACGAGACGGTCGAACGGCTGCCGGATGTGCGGATGAATGTGTTGCCGGCACAGATAGCAACGCTGCCGTTCGTCTATGAAAGTCAGAGCTCGTTTGGCCATTATGATCGGCTTTTTCAGGAAACCAACGCGATTCTCTCCGCGAATTTCGAGGGTGGGCGGCTGGACACGTTTCATCAGCTTTCCCTGCCATTCAATCTGTTCGGCTGGCTGAACATAGCTCCGCGCGCCGGCGGCCGTGCCACCTACTACACGGAGACGGAATCAGACTTTGCGACCACCGAGGCCGGGACGCGGGGTGTCTTCAACACCGGCGTGGCGCTGTCCACCAAGGCCTCCCGGGTTTGGCCGGGTGCTCACAGCAAGACCTTGGACGTCGAGGGGCTGCGCCATATCATCCAGCCGCAGGTGAACTATTCCTATGTGCCAACGCCCGACCGGTTGCCTGACGAACTGCCCCAGTTCGACTACGAGCTGCAGAGTTTCTTTCCGTTGCCGATTGATTATCCGGACTTTAATTCCATTGATGCGATTGACTCGCAGAATGTGGTGCGCCTGGGGTTGCGCAACAGGTTCGAGACCCGCCGTGCTGCGGGGCTGGATCACCTGGTGGGGTGGGACGTGTTCATTGACTGGCGCTTGGACCCCGAGGAGGAACAGTCACGTTTCTCCAACCTCTATTCGGACTTGGTCGTGCGACCGCGTTCCTGGCTGACCCTGCAGTCGCAATTTCAACTGGATGTCGAGGCCGGTCAGTTCGAGCAGGCGCTCAACAGCATTACTTTCAGTGCAGGCACCCGATGGAGTGTCGGCGTGAGCCAGTGGTATTTGCGAGAGAGTTACTGGGGCGGTAGCGCGTCAGACGAACCCGGGAACAACACCTTCCTGAGCCGGTTCTACTACCGGTTCAGCGACAACTGGGGCTTCCGCATGTCGCATCGCTTCGAAGCAACCGACGGCCGGTTGGAGGAGCAGTATTACACCCTTTACCGCGATCTTCGCTCCTTCACGGCCGCAGTCACCTTTCGGGTCCAGAATCCGGTGGGGGAGCCGGTGGACTATTCCGTGGCACTCACACTGTCGCTCAAGGCGGCGCCGAAGTATGGCTTGGGGGATGACGCAGTCCAACCGTCGACACTGCTCGGCTATTGATTATCGCCGAATCCGGTGTCGGGTTAGTTCCATCGGGCGGCCATGATCGTCGGTCAGATTGGCAGTAAGGAATCCGCCATCCTTGAGCAACTCGATCCCCGCCAGGGAAGGGCACAGTTCCACCTTGAAGGGTTTCCATCCGTGCGCGCGTCCCAACGCGTGGCTGAGCCGTTTCACGGTGTGCCCAAGATGGGAGATGACGGGCATCCCGGCCAGGCGCCGGCTCTTCCAGAGAATGAGTGGCGAATGCAAATGTCCGACAAGAGTCCGCTCCAGTTGTCCAATACGCTCCCTAACGGCTGGCTCCTCCCAAAGGTAAGGCAGGGCCGTCGGATCGTGGCAGAAGAGCAGGATCCGACGACGTGGCGTCAATGACTGGAAGGCCTGGCGGATTTCCTCAATGTGACGCTTGCGGGCGGACTCCCAGTGGCCACGCTCCGTTTCAAGCATTTCGCTGGACATTGCTGGGAGGGTGAGCAACGAGGACGTGATGCCCAGGCAGGTGTAACTACCTACCTGCACCTGCCAGAAGGGGCACAAGCCGAGTTCCTCCAAAGCGCGCCGCCAGCTCTCGAAGCGCAGTCCACCCCGTCGTCCAAACAGCGGGAACTTGCCCAGTTCATGGTCTCCCATCAATAGGTGGAGTCGGGCGCCGAATCGCAGCCGCAGTTTTTCCAGGCACTGCCGCGCGCTTTCCAAGGCAGCATCATCACTCAACCCGACGAAGGCGGTGTCGCAGCTGTAGTCCCCCAAAGCAAACACTGCATCAGGAGTTCCCGCGGCTGTCAGGAATTCGTCCAGCAAATGGTTGTGGCTCATCGGAGCGCGCAGCCAGAAAAAGTGCCGGTAGCAGCGGCAGAGGAGCCGCAGGAGGGGGTCTTGAAGATCCCGGAATTCGTAGTCCTGCCCCCGTTGTTGTTCGGATGGACCCGCGTAATGAACGTCACTCAGGATGGCGATGCGCTGGGTGTGGCCCATGACGGAACGGTCTGGTGCGGACAAGACTCATGTCGAGTGCACCGGCAGGTGCACCAGCACACAGGTGCCTTGGCCGGGCGTGCTGTTCACGTGGATCGTGCCTGAATGCTCGTCGATGATTCTCTGGGCCAGATACAGTCCCAGTCCTGTCCCGTGGCGTTTGGTGGTGAAGAAGGGTTGAAACAACTGCATCAGGGCTTCAGGTGTGATGCCAATGCCCTTGTCCCGCACGGCAATTCGAACCGCCCGACCCACCACCGGTTCCTCGACCAGGTCGGTCGAGAGATCCACCTCGCCGGCGGGGTGGACCGCGTCAGCCGCGTTCAGCAACAGGTTGAGGAACACCTGCTCGAGGTGCGCCTCATCCGCGGTGACCACGTCCGGTTGGGCGCGCAGGGACTGGGTGACGATGGTGCCCGCCTCCTTGAGTCGGGGGTGTGCCATCCGCAAAGCACGCTCCAAAACGGCATGGGTCGAGGTGGGTTTCCGCTCCTGCGCCTGGGGACGGGAGTATCGCAACATGCGGGTGGCCAGTTGGTTGGCGCGATCGAGTTCGCGTCGGACCGTCTGCGCCAGTTCGTGGTCCTGATGCTTGTCCAGGAGCAAGTCGGTCATCGTGCTGAGGGCCACCATCGAGTTGCGTAGTTCATGCGCCAGCCCCGCACTCAAGACCCCCAGACGCGTCAGGCGCTCAAAGTGGCGCAGCTTGGATTGAAACAATTCGCCCAAGTTCAATCCGCTCACCGTCAGGAGCAGACCTTGTTGGCCGCCCTGGAATGACAGGGAAACCACGTCTACCGCCAGCGACCGGTCCCCGTTGCCGTTGCATGAAACTCGAATCGATTGCAGGGGATCGGCATTCGGCGCCTCCTGGGCTTTACGAATCACCTTCCGCAGCACCGCCGGAAGCACCTCCAACCCGGCCGGCAGGGAAGGGGCCATGCCGAGCAGTTTCGACGCGGTCGGGTTCATGAGGACCACCTGTCCGCTGGGGTTGATGCCAACCACACCGCACTCAATGCATCCCGCCAATGCCCCGTCCAGAGTGATGCTCGGGTCCACTGCGTCAGTGTCTTGCGTTCGAAGAGTTTTTGTCGTCGCACCCGCCTTCGATTGGCTGACCGATCTTGCGGTTTCAGCCCGCCCCTCCGGATTGCGCCGTTGCCCGTCAGCAAAGCCGCAGGGTGAGCGGCATGCAAGTGAAAAGAACTGCGCCCAAGAAACTAGTCGCGGCTGCGGCTGGTCAGGGTGGGGGTGCACCACACGTAGAGCGGGCTTCTGGAGCCTGTCGGTTCAGAACGAGAATCCGTAGTTAAATGAAACCAGATGGCCCATCTCGTCCACGTTGCCATTCTGACGCGCGCTCGTGATTTGTGCGGTCGCACCCTCCAGCATGTCCAACCCGTAAACCAGGGCCACCGAGTGGCGTCCTTGTTGCACGCGGATTCCGACAGCCAGCACATGTTGGTTGGCGTTCGGGAAGGCTCCCGCGGTGATGTCCTCGGGCATGGGATTGTTGTAGAACCGATAGCCGGCGCTGAATGCCATCGCCCGCGTTACCTGCCAGTCGGTGGACAGTCCCACGGTGAAGGTGCTGCGCCATTCCTGTGGCTCCATTTCTCCCGGGCCGGGCGGCGCGTCGGTCATGTTCAGATCCATCGAGTCAAACATCTCAAAGCCCAGCCAGTGGGGGTTGATTTCGAGAATGTGCCCCTCCGACAGCCAGGTCTTGACTCCCCGGCCCCCGTTGCCACGGAAGCTCCAAGGTGGTGGCACACGAGGCGTCGGAGATTGCAGTGCTTCTTCTAGTCTGTTGCGGACCAGAGCGGAATCCATCACCCTGGGAACTGTGGCAGACAGGGCAGGCTTCGGCGAGGAACCCTCGTCCTGGAACTCCGGACGCAGCAAACTGAGACCGCTGAACAGGGGGGCACGGAAGCCTCTATGCTGCCAAGAGGCGTTATCGCAGAGTCTTAGCGCAACGTCCCCTGCGTTCCGGTCCTTTGATAGGGAAGCATTTGTTAATGAGATATCCAAGAGCAGTGGCAAGATCAGTGGCTGTTCAAACGGCGGAAAAGCCTGCGAGTGTGGCATGGCATGAAATTGTGGTCCTTCATGGTTCCCGAAAAGGCATGAAATTGAAGAACAGAATACGAAGGAGGTCGATGGGAAGCTCGCCCTCGCATGCCCCGTTTCGTCATGGTCCAGGCTCGGGTTGTCAGATCCAGCAACACTCAGGCAAAGTGTGAGCGTGCAGGCCAGCCACGTGGTCCGGTCAGTGACGGTTGGTCTGAGCCTACTGCTGCGCGAGGTAACGAAGCATTCTGGAGAACAGGTCGGATCGCTAACCGCATGCATTGTCAGGGCTTCCTGGGGTGCCACGGGAGCACCAGTGATGCCAAGAAGCTTTCGTGGTCGTTTCCGGCAGTCCTGTGTCAGGACTGCAGTTGGCGTCCAATGCGGCTCGGCACGATTCGCTATCCTTTGGCAGGGAAACTGGTAAGCTCCACCCATGATCAAGACACTGCGAGGTGCGAACGTTCTGCTGACTGGAGCTTCTGGTGGCTTGGGCGTTTACATTGCACGCGCCCTGGCCGCCGATGGCGCGAATGTTCTGTTGACGGCATGCCCGGGAAAGGAGCTTCCTGAACTGGCTAATCAGGTCAGCGGGTATGGTGTGAGGTCCGCCTACTTGGTGGCTGACGTACGGTCGCCGGAGGCCAGGCAACAATTGCTGTTTTGGGCACAGAAAACTTTCGGTGCTGTTGACATCCTCATCAACAACGCAGGCGTGGAATACACCGGGTTGTATCACGAGCTTACAACGAGTCAGATACAGGACGTCCTCGATGTAAATCTGCAAGCCCCGATGATGCTCACCCATGCTCTGCTTAAGGGAATGGTGGAGCGAGGAACGGGGCACATCGTGAACATGTCCTCTCTTGCCGGCCGGGTGGGGCCTGCCTGTCAGGAGCCGTATGCAGCGACCAAGGCTGCCTTGGTGGCCTTTACTTACGCGCTTCGAGCCAGTTACAGGCAACACGGGGTCAGTGCTTCTGTGGTCTGCCCTGGCTTTGTCGAGGCAGGCATCTATTCACGCATCAAAGCTGTATCCGGAAGGTCCGCTCCTCCCCTACTGGCTGCCTGCAAGCCGGAAAAGGTGGCCAAGACGATCCTTCGTGTCATAAAGCGGGACAGTCCGGAGGCTGTGGTGAGTTGTCTCCCGGTTCGGCCGCTACTGGTTTTGAACTCAATGTTCCCCAGTCTAGGCGAATGGGTGGGGAACAAACTTGGTGCGCATGAGTTTTTTAGGGGCGTGGCAGCCAGTTACGGCTCGTCGAGCCTGTAATTACGTAATTCTAGGGAGGAAGGCAGGCTTATTGCTCCGGCCCCCTCTACTGGACATCGCCCATCGAAGCCCAAATTTGAGGGCGGTCACACTGAAACAAGATCCAGACACTTGATCGCATGAGAACGAAATCGACACTGAGGATTTATTTGACATGTTTGGGTGCTTTTTCCCTCTCCGCTGCAGGGGCGTGGTCGGGTGCTTTCCGACTGCCGGACCAGGACGCCTATGCGACGGCTCGGGGGGAGGCGTTTGCGGCTACCGCTGACAACCCTTCTGCAATTTACTATAACCCGGCTGGAATCACCCAATTGGAGGGTCACCAGGTGCGTGGAGGTGTTTACGGCATCTGGTTCCAGTCCACATTTGAATCAGCGGGCGGCGCGGTTTCAAGGACAGATGCCAAAGTGAATCCGGTGCCGCAGATCTTTTACGCATACAGTCCGACGAACCTCCCTGTTGCTTTTGGTCTGGGAGCCTACTCGCCTTACGGCCTCAGCCAAGAATGGCCGGAAGACACGGGATTCCGCACGCTCGCCATCAAGGGGAGCTTGAGTTATATGACTGCCAACCCTGTTGTCGCATGGAGGGTGACGCCCTCGATGTCTCTCCGGTGGGCTTGACCCTGAACTATGCCAAGCTGGACCAACTCCAGGGCATTACAACCGCACCTAACAGCGATGGCTATCGATTTGAAGGCAGCGGCTTTGCACCTGGATTCAATGCAGGTTTCCTGTGGCGGTTCCATCCGAAGTTTTCTTTCGGAGTGAATTACAGGAGTGAAACCGAAGTTAATTATTCCGGAGAAACGGAGATAACCGGCATCGTTCCCGGTTCGGTGAACACCGATGCCGAGGCAAGATTCATTTTCCCTCAGAATGTGGTCGTTGGACTCTCCTGGCGCCCCACCACAAACTGGAATCTCGAAGTCAACCTGGACTGGACGGACTGGGACCGGGTCAATACGGTCACCATCCAACAGTCTACCCCACCCCTGGGCGTCTTTCCTCAGGACGTTGCCCAGGATCTGAACTGGAGTTCGAGCTTCTACTATGAGCTTGGTGCGACACGTCACCTTGGCGAACAGTGGTCTCTGAGTGCAGGGTTCATTTACAACCAGGACTCAGTCCCAGACGAGAACTACAGTCCGCTGATAGCCGACGTGGACAAGTACTTCTTGAGCCTTGGGGGTGCTTACGAGGTTGAGCGTGTCCGGCTTGCGCTCACTTACCAGTTTGGACTGGGCCCCACGAGAACGGTTGCCGGAAGCGCCGCTTCCGCGGGGGGCAAAACGCAGACGGCGATTATGAGTTTGTGAGCCACGCCTTCTTGATCACCGCTGGATGGCGTTTCTAAAGGAGATTCTTGTGCCTCGCTCCCTGGCTGCGGTCGGTTCCCAGCGGAGTTTTGGGCTTTCACTGAAGCCAGTTCTGTCCCATGGTGCGGCCAAAGAATGACTGCACGAGCTTCATTTGCTGACCTGACGAACCGGTCCCAGCTTTGTCCTCCGGCGGGTTTTTGGCTCTGAAGGACATCAGGTCCGCTCAGGTTTTCTTCACCCTCCCCGGAGGAAACGTCGAATGCGGGGCTGTCCTGCGGGTGGATGTTCAGTCGGTGGACTTCGAGATCTTCAATACCGAGGTCGAGATTGAGGTGTCCCGTGCTGGATGACCTTAGAGTGACCTTCAACGGAAGCGAGTGTTACTCCGGTCGTGGGGTCGTGAATGCAGTCATGCGAACTGGGTCCTCCCAGAGCTGTTCTGCCAAACTGGAAACAGGATGGATCGCTTTGAATGATGGCGCTCCGGCACCGGTGGGGAGGGACGTGCAGGCCGAGATGCGATTTCTGATAGAGGGCTGGCAGAGCAATTATGCGATTGATCGGGATTACAAGAATGCCGTCACCGACATTTTTACTTGGTTGAGCCATCTCCGGTTTCAGCTTGATTGTGAGGAGGCCCGAATCCGTGTTGATTGTGGCACGGATCACGAAAAGCAACTCCGCGATTACGCGTTTGCTCTGGGTGAGCCGATCCCGGTTCTGGACAAGTTGTTTCATGAATTTGAATCGGCTGTCGAGAAGGTGGATTCGTGCCGCCTTGAAAGCCATGTCAGCTACAGCTCTCGTCTTTTGCATCCGTTGTTGCTCAGCTCTGCCTTTCAACGTCGGGCGTTCCAGAAGCCGCTCGGATACGCAGGTGACTATGGCATTGTGAACATGATCGGCTCAGACCCTGCGGCTGGTGGATCGCTCTTTTCGCGTGTGCTAAACGTTTGGTTCCTGTCGCAAGCGCCTGCCGAAGCTCATCGCAATCGGCTCGAATTCCTACGTTCGCGTATCGAGCGGGTGGTGCTTCGTGCGAGGGGTTCGGGCGAGCGGGCGCGCATTTTGAGCATTGGCTGCGGTCCAGCGATCGAGGTCAGGAACTTCATTGCATCCTATGAGTTGAAGGCTAATGCCGATTTCACTCTCCTGGATTTCAATCAGGAAACTCTTGACCACACACTCTCCAATCTTCGAAGCCTCAAAGATGGGGCAGCCAAGGGCTGCACCTTCAAGGGGATTCGCAGGTCTGTTGCCCAGCTTCTGAAATCCTCACAAAGATCCTCGCTGTCTGTGTCCGAGAATTACCATTTTGTCTACTGTGCGGGCCTCTTCGATTACCTCACCGATGAGGTTTGCAGAACCTTGAACGCGGTGATGATGACATGGGTTAAGCCTGGTGGATTGCTCGTGGTCACCAACGTTCATTCAAGCAATCCGAGGAGATTGACGATGGATTACATCATGGATTGGCCGCTCATCTATCGGAACACAACCCAGCTTGCCGCCCTTCTGCCTCCCGAGTTCGAGGGGGCATACTCAATCGAGTGTGATCCGACCGGAGTGAACATTTACCTCGAGATGCTCAAGTCCGCAGATGGTTAAGACCACCTCCAATTACCCGGCTGAGATCCTGAATGCCTTTCAGGCTTATGAATCTCACCAGAGACTTCTAAATACCCGGGTTGGATGCATCTTGGTGGTGCTGCTCATGCCCACCGGAAGCCTCCTTGATCACTATGTTTGTGAAGGCAACAAGTTCGTGCCTTTCCTTGCCGTCAGGTTGGCCTGTTCGGCGATTGCGCTGGCGATTTTTGGGTTTCTCTTTACCGAATTGGGTCGCAAATCCTGCAAGTGGCTTGGTGTGGTCGTTCCCCTTCTCCCGGTTGTTGCTATTGCATGGATGATTGCGGACACCAGTGGGTTTGCTTCACCCTACTACGCGGGCCTGAATTTGGTGCTGCTCGCCGTTGGCTTTGTGCTGCAGTGGACTGTCCTGGAAAGCCTCATCGCAGTGCTGCTTGTTCTTCTGCTATACGTTGGTGCCGGTTTGGTTCACCAGGAGATCCCCGGTCCCGATGTGTTGTTCAACAACTTCTACTTTATCTTGTTGATGGATGTGATCGTGGTGGTTGGGACCTTCTTTCAGAGTCGCCAGCGGCTTCGAGAATTTGCCTTGCGGTTTGAATTGGATGCCAGCAAGGAACAGTTGGAGGCCAATAACCGCAAACTTGTGGAACTGGATCAGGCCAAGAGCCGGTTTTTTGCGAACATCAGCCACGAACTGCGTACGCCGTTGACCTTGCTGCTGGCTCCGCTCGATGCCTTGCGTGCGAGGTTCGGGCCGTTGCTGGACCGGGAAGGCATCGAGCTGCTGGCTACGATGCGGGACAATGGGATGCGCCTGCTCAAGCTGATCAATGATCTGCTGGACCTGGTACGTTTGGAGGAGGGGCGGGTGAAGATCGAGCGCACGGCGGTAGACCTGACGCCTTGTCCGTGGCCTGGCATCGAGCATTCAACACACCGCCAACACACGTCAGGTAAGGCTGTCTGTCGAGGTGGACGCGGGTCTTCCACGCGTCGTGCTGGATCGGATAAACTGGAGAAGATCCTTTTGAACCTGCTTTTCAACGCGCTGAAGTTTACGAAGCCGAGTGGAGAGGTGGTGGCCGGGTGTTTCGTGAAGGCGAGGAGTTGCTGTTCCGGGTGGACGACACCGGCATAGGCATCTCCCGTGAGCACCTGGGCAACTGTTCCAACGGTTCTGGCAGGCGGACAGCTCCTCTCATCGCAAACACCAGGGTGCGGGTATCGGACTTGCCTTGGTCAAGGAGTTCACGGAGGCGCAGGGGGGAAGGGTTGATGTGGAGAGTGAGTTGGGCCGAGGCACGACATTCACCGTCCGTCTTCCCCTCATTGTTGCGGCCGAGGAGGGAACGGTGCGGTCGGATGCCTCCAGGTCCAAGGCGAGGTTGTTGCCGAGGAGAAGGAGTAGCTGGCTGCACAGCCTCTACCACGAGGCGCAACTTTCACCAGCCGGGGGCGAGCGGCTGAAGGGAGCACGGCGCGCTACGCCCAGGCTGGGTTTGGATCGAGCACCGTCCTGGTGGCGGACGACGAGCCTGACATGCTGCGGTTCATCCGCGCCCAGTTGGGGACGGAGCACCGAATCATTTCGGCGCGAGATGGTCGGGAAGCGATTCAGAAGGCGATTGAAACCCAGCCTTCGGTGATTGTCCTGGACATGATGATGCCGGAGATGGACGGCATCAACGCTTGCCGGGTGCTCCGACGGGAGGCGGTCACCGCGCACATTCCCATCATCATGCTGACGGCCCGGGCAGATGAGGAAACCAAGCTGGCGGCGCTGGCCGCCGGGGCCAACGATTTTATTGCCAAGCCCTTTTCTGTCACCGAACTTCATGTGCGTGTGCGGAATCTGATCGAGAGTCACTTCAGCCGGATGGAGTTGGCACGTCAAAACCAGACGCTGGAGGAGACGCTTGAGATGTTGCGGGAAACAGAGATGCAGCTCCTGCAGTCCGAGAAACTAGCTTCGATTGGAGAGCTGAGTGCGGGCATGAGCCACGAGGTCAAAAATCCGCTCAACTACGCCCTGACCGGAGTCTACGCCCTCAAACACCGTGCCCCCGCACTGCCGGAAGCGGAGCGTGCGGATTACGAGGAACTCGTGGCCACCGTCGAGGAAGGGGTGCGAAGGGTCATGGAGACCGTAAACACGCTGCGGGAACTGGTTCATCCACAGGTCGAGAACCGGCAGGAATTCAACTTGGAGGACGTCGTTGAGGCAGCGCTTCGTCTGCTGCGGGCCGAATGGCAAGGCCGGGTCTCGGTGCACAAGCGGATTCGCCGAACACCGCACTCTCCGCCAACAAGAGCATGGTGCTCCTGGTTATGCTGAACCTCCTCAAGAACGCCATGGACGCGCTCAAGGGAAGGCTTCCCACGACGGGCACCAGGGATCTGGATTGAAGGGGAGCAGCTCCCCGACCGGACTGTTCTGCGGGTTCGAGACAACGGGCGGGATTCCGCGGAAAACCAGTGCCGGATATTCGATATTCTGGGCATGGGCGACCTGGCGGCAGGCAGTGTTCCTGAAGATGCGCAGCCGCAGCGGAGAGTGTTTAAGCATTTCTTCAGCACCAAGGCACCGGGGGCCGGGATGGGGATGGGATTGAGCATCTGCCGTCGGATCGTGCGCGCCCACGGTGGCCAGATCTTGTTTCGCACCGAGCCGGGTCGGATGTGTGAGTTCACCTTGGAGTTTCCTGCACTCAGAGCGGTGGAGGTGTTGTCATGATGACCGAGGACGCGGTCTCCTATTGCGATTACAAGAGGTTTGCCGTTCTTGTGGATGATGAGGAGAAGGCCCTGACCACGTTTCGGTCTGCGTTTCGGGAGCCAATTTCGGATCTTGACGGCGTCTGGGGCCGAAGAGGGTTTGAAATTGTTGTTGGAGAAGTCGGACGAAGTCGGCCTCTTATTGACCGACCAACAAATGCCGGGCGGACGGACCGGGACCTGGCTGCTCGAGCGTTCCACCGTGAATGTCCGCAGGTAGTTCGCATGTTGGTGACCGCCTTTTCGGATATCGAGGCCGCCATACAGGCAGTCAACACCGGGGGAATTTACCGCTACATCACGAAACCCTGGGATCCGGCGGAGCTGGAAATCTCCCTCAAACGCGGGTTGGAATTCTTCATGGTCCGCCGTGAGCGGGACGAGTTGTTGCGGCAGCAGTTGTCCGTGTTTCGGAACGCGATGATTGCCGACCGGATTCTTGGGCTGGGGTTTCTGGCGCGCGGCCTGAGCCAGCATATCCGCAACGGCCTTGTGGCGGTCCGGACCTTCTTAGACCTCGCTCCCGAGCGCGCGGGAACCGAGGGGGCACGGGACCAGGAGTTTTGGGATAGCTATTACAATCTGGCCCAGCGCCAAGTGGACCGCATCGTTGGCTTGCTGCAGGAGTTATGGTCGGCTTCCAATGTCGACGGGATTCAATTCAACGATTCAGTTCAGCTTCGCCCCCTCCTGGACGACGTCATCTCGGCACATCGGCCGGGGTTCGAGTCGAAGCACATCGGCATCCAGAACCGGATTCCCGCTGACCTTCCCGCGCTCCAGGTGGATCAACCGCGGCTTCGCAAGCTGTTCGATTTCTTGATCAGGGATCAGCTTTCGATGTTGCCGGATGGGTGTCGCATGGATTTGACGGCGCGCATCGAGCCCGCCAGGAACGGCGGTGGGGACGCAGTGGTGGTGGAGTTGACGGACAATGGACCCGGCCTGCCGACAGACCAGCTTCGGATGGTTTTCGATCCATTCATGGTCCGGAACGAGAGCCCATCTGAGTACGGGATCAATCTAATGGCCTGCTTTTTCATCGTGCATCATCACGGGGGTCAGATCGAGGCGGAGACTTTGAGGGAGGGGGGCACACGCTTCACCATTCGGCTTCCCCTTAATCCAGAGCAGTTCCAAAAGCGACAGCACGACGAGGAAACCCTTCAGCGCATGCTGCTCAACCAGACGGGCTGGAACGCTTTCCTCGGTGGCGAATAATCCCGCAAGCCCATCCTGCGATTTTGGGGCTCCAGATCACTCCGGTCTGACCCGTCGGCCCATACGTATTCCCGCGTAGTCCATGGTCAGCAACCTCCGTGTTTGTGGACGACAGATCTTACTGATAAATCTCTGACGCCGAATTAAGAATATCTTGACCCATGAGGAGTGGCGTGATTCAACATCGTTTCGCCGTGGCAGACGGGAACTGCCGCCGCCTCTCCATCGCGTATGGTCACCCATTGACCGGGTTGTGTCGGGAGAGAACATTGGTGCCGACCGATTCCCCGGAAAAAATCACGGTCTGCAACCATCAATCCTGTTGTGTATTTTGGCCGATGAGGTCGTAACATGAAGTCCCTTGTCGTTCTGGCCCCGCATCCGCAATTTGCTGAGGACGTGCGCGCGGTTGTGGAGCCGTTGGAGTTCCGGGTGGTTCATCGGTTGACGGTCGAGGATGCCGAACCGATGCTGCTCCATGGCTTGGCTTCTGTGTGTCTGGTGGACCTTGAACTGGTTGGCGTTCAGGGGGTTTGGGTGGTCGAGCGGATCCGTCGACGCGCGCCGGATTGTGTCATCATCGTGTTTGCCGGCACTCGCCAGCCGGAATGGGAGGAGGAACTCTACCTGGCTGGGGTCCAGCACGTGTTCACCAAGCCGATTCGAGGCCGGTTGCTCGCCCAAACACTAACCAAGCTGACCGGAAGCCGCGGACCAGCCCCCGGCGCACTCGCATCGCCTGGTACCCCTGCACTCCATCCTCCTCCAATCGCCGCTTCCGAGATTGGCCGCAGTGAAGATCAGGGCTTGCTGGTGCTGCGCCGATTCTCGGAGATCCTTACACACTCACTCGACGCTGCAGCACTCGTGCGCCAGTTTCTTCATTTGCTTCGGGAAATGGTCGGTGTGAATCGGTCTGCCATCTTTGTTCATGCGCCCTCCACGGTTACCCGAAGTGAGGAGGTCGAAGCCGGAAGAGATTGGATGAAGCCCGTTTGCGCCGTTGGTCTGGGTTCGGGCTTGGCGGACTACCCTCTTCTGTCGCGCGAATCCGGTATCGGTGCTTACCTGCTCCGCACTGGACAGATCCTCCGCCGCCAGGATTCCGGCGCCAATCCAGTCGCGCGGCAGGAGTTTGAGATGATCGGTGCGGAAGTAGCGGTTCCGATCATGGGACGCGACGAGATGGTTGGGATTGCCTTTCTGGACAACCGCGTGACCGGTCAGCCACTGAGCAATGGGGAATTGGAATCCATCTTCCATTTGCTTGAACAGGTGGGGTTGGCCCTGACCAACATCCGCGCCCATGATCAGTTGGTCGGCAGCAATCAATTGCTGGGCGATGTCCTGCGCGAACTCAGTAACGCCTGTATTGTGGTCGGACCGGACCTGACCGTGCTGCACGCCAACAAGGCGGCCGGGCGGGTGATCGGAGGGGCGGGGCGTCGATCGGGAGCATTGCAGTTCTCTGATTTGCCCGAAGTTCTGGGCGCCAAACTGTATCAGGTCATCAAGACCGGTGCCGCGGTTCCCAGCTTTCGCTATCAGGCGGATGATGCCGGCAAGTCCGTTTACACTGTTTCCGTGGTAGCCCTCCGATCGTCCATCGGTCCAGGAGGGGCCAGAGGGAATTCCGCCTTGCTAGTGATGGAGGAACGCACCCAGGCCGAGCTACTGCATCAACTGGAACTCGAGGCTGCCAACCTCAGGCTGGTCAATAGCATGGCGGACCGGGTGGCTGCCGAGATTGGAAACCTCATCGTTCCGCTGTCCGTCCATTATCAGCTTTTCGACGAACGAATCAAAGAGAGTGAGTTCCGTAAGACGTTGAAAGCCGCTCTGGGCGACGCCGACAAGCGCGTCAATCGCCTCATCAAGCAGATGCGGTTTCTCTACGGAAATGCCCGGAGCGAGTTGGAAACAATCCCGCTCGGTGAATTGCTGGACGACGCTGATCAGGATGCGAGACAGCACTTTTCGGCCAAACCTGCCAGCTTGAATTGCAAGCCTGAGGTGCGGTCCGCCACCATTCTCGGTCGGCGCGACGCCTTGAAGCACTCTTTCTCAGAGATCATCCTGAACGGTTACCAAGCCAGTGGCGACGATGCTCAGGTTCAGGTCCGCCTAGTGGATGGGACGGGGGGAAATGGCACGCAGGAGATCGGCATCGAATTCGAAAATGCTGGCCAAGGCTTTACGGGAGAAGCCGCCAAGCGCGCCACACAGCCGTTTTACACCGAGCGAGCGAAGGGTGTTGGACTGGGACTGTCTGCGGTCCTGAAGATTGTCGAAGACCACGGGGGGCGGTTGGAAATCCCCGCTAGTCAAAGCGGCAAACACGGATTGGTGCGAGTCTTCCTGCCCATTCGCCAGAGTCAGGAATGACTTGTGCTGCCCGTCCAAAGCGGAGATCGGGGGCATAAACGCAGTAGAACATCCTCCAGGTCATTGTACATCAGGTAGATAGTCAAAAAAGAGTCGCAAATAATCATTTGACATCTGTTCGGATGGTTCTAGGCTGCGATCAAAGAGTGCGCACCGAATAGATTAATCTATGAAAAACCGTTTCACTTCCTTACTGGGGTTCGTGGCAATGGCGTTTCTCTTGGCCGCGGCCGCTAACGCATCTGCCGATATTCAGGATATGACCAAGGCCAAGGTCGTGCGGATCAAAGGCTCGGCCCGTTTCACCACCGGCACTGGTTCTTGGCAGCTACTCAAAGTGGGTGACGTCTTGACTTCTGGTACGGTCATCCAGACAGCGGCCGACTCTCGCGTCGACTTGATTCTTGGGGATCCCAAGGCGGTGGCGCTCGATTCCAAGGTTGGACTTCCCTTTGGAAGCGCCGGACCCGGCAGTGGTGGTGGGGCGCCAGGCAAGTCCCGAGTGGACCAGAACTTCCTTCGGATGATGGAGAACACCGTTCTGTCGGTAGACAAATTGGTGGCCACGGACACCGGGACGGATCTCGTGACTGATACGCAGCTCGACCTGCGTGCCGGGCGGATCTTTGGAACGGTTAAGAAACTTTCTGCCGGATCCCGATATGAAGTGAAAATACCCAATGGCGTTGCCGGAGTGCGCGGGACAATTTTCCTGCTCAGTTCGCTGGGCGATTGCATGGTATGGGAAGGATCGATGGCTGAGGCACTGACCAATGCATCCGGGGAGGTCATCAAGCGCATCATCGATGCAAACCAGAAGTACGAGCCGCGCACGGACACCATCACCGACCTGAGCAGTTCAGATCGGGAGGAGATCATTCAAAACACCTCCCCTTCCGGGCAGATTCGGAGGGGAACAAATCCGTGGGGGCCGGTGCCGCCGAACGGCAAGGATAATCCCTACGTCTCCCCGAAGGAAGGATACCGTGGTCCTCCCTAGAGAGAATTGATTGTTGCGACAATTTTTGGCGCCAGAGGAGCCTTGAGCTGCTCTGGCGCTTTTCTTTAGTCTTGGCATGGCTTGAAACGCTCTCACTTTAGAATCGTTCCGGCGGTCGTTTGCGTCCTGTTGCTGGCGGGTTGGTGCGGCGCTACACTGCTCAACCTCAGCCTTTTTGAACGGTTGGAGTCCGTTTCCTACGACTTAAGGGTGCGGGCCGCATCCGGCGAGTCCGTTTCCTCGGTTACAAACTTTGGCTTTGTTTACGTCGACGACGCGACAATTTCGGCCGTCAAGCAAGGGTTGCTCGGCAGGCCCGGCTATGGCTTGCACTGGCCACGGCATGTTTATGGCCGATTAGTCGAGGAACTCGCTGCCGAAGGTGCGGAGACCATCGCCTTCGATGTTTTATTCGGCGAGCTGCGTCCGGACCTCCACGGGTTGATTCGCAACGGGCGGGTGGTTGATTCGGATGATTTCTTTGCCGACCAACTGCGTGCGACGGGGAAGGTGGTGCTGGCGTGTGAGGCAGGGATGATCCCGCCCGACCTGTTTTATACGAACGCGGCCTTGGTGGCCGACATTACCACCGACAAGGATCCGGACGGCATCCTGCGTCGAGTGCGAGCATTCCGAGATTACCGGCTATGGCACCCGGCTTTCCGAGCCGTGCAGGCACGCCCGGATTATGGAGTGGATCTTTCCAAGGCCAGGATCGAGCTCCGCGCTGTGGTGCTGCCGAGGTCGCAGGGGGACGAGATTCGCGTTCCGCTGGATGAACAAGGCCGGTTTGCGCTGGCTGATTTCTACGGTGAAGAACTGCCCGACGGTGCGCCTGAACGGGCACTCGCCTGTTGTACCGTCCGGGTCTGGCATATGGGCATAGTGCTGGCTGCGCGGCAACTTGGTCTGGATCTGGACTCGGCCTCAGTGGATCTGCCCCACAGGCGCATCCGGTTGGGTGGGCTTGGCTGCGAGCGGGTGATTCCCGTCGATCGTGAGGGACGGTTCTGGATCGACTGGTCCATTCCGGTCAATGACGCTGCCTTGCAGCAGGAGCCTGCCTTGAATCTTCTCCAGCGGAGTGTCGCACTGCAGGAGGGGACGGTCGACCTCCCGCCCCCATCCTGGCGCGGCAGGCATATCATCATCGGGTCCACGGCCACGGGCAACGACCTGAGCGACACGGGGGCCACGCCTATCGACAAGAACACCTTTCTGGTCAGCAAGCATTGGAACATTGCCAGCGCCATTTTGGCTGATCGTTTCATCCTTCGTGGCACGCCGCTCCAGGAGGCCATGCTTCTGCTCGGTGTTGGACTTCTCACCGGCGTTGTTGCCCTTTGGCTTCGTCCGACGCTCGCCTTTGCGATACTGGCGGGCGGGATGGCTGGCTACGTCGGTCTCGGGTTTCTCCTTTATGCACACAACCGGATCTGGCTGCCGATGGTGCTGCCCCTTCTGACGGCGACGAGTCTTTATCTGGTTGTCACCACCTGGCGTGTGGTGTTTGAACAAAGCGAACGGCGCCGCGTGAAGTCGGTTTTCTCGAAAGTCGTGTCGCCAAACGTCGTCTCCGAATTGCTCCAGGCCAAGGAACTGGCTTTAGGCGGGGCTAGGCGCGAAATCACGGTGTTTTTCGCCGATGTGCGAGGCTTCACCGCCCTGACTGATCAGGCCCAGCAATCTGTGGCGCAGGAAATCCAACGCTTGGGCTTGTCGGGGGAAGGCGCCAAGGCCTTATACGACCGTCAGGCTGAAGAGACATTGAAGACGGTCAACCTTTATCTGGCGGTGGTTGCGGACGTGGTGAAGCAGCACAACGGAACACTAGACAAGTACATCGGCGACTGTGTCATGGCTTTCTGGGGGGCACCAACCCCCAATCCCCACCATGCCCGGTCTTGTGTGTGCGCGGCAATCGACGCCCAACGGTCTATCGAGCGAGTCAACAGCGAACGAGCGCGAGCCAATGCGAATCGGACGGAGACGCAGGCTAGTCTGCCTCTTCTGTCACTCGGTACCGGCATCAACACGGGCCAAGTCACTGTCGGACTGATGGGGTCCGACGCCCACATCTTGAGCTACACGGTGTTCGGGCGCGATGTCAACGTCGCCAGTCGGCTCGAGGGTGTCTCGGGGCAGGGGCGCATTATCATTAGTGAGCCGACCTATCAGCATCTGCTGCGGGATGACCCTGCGTTGGCTGCCTGTTGCCTTCCGCTGCCCCCGGTTTCCGTGAAGGGGATCCGGGACGAAGTAAAGATTTACGAGGTGCCTTGGCGCGAAAAGGAGAGGACGCCAGCTATAGTGGGACCGGGTTGCTAGTCTGGATGACTTTTTGCTCCTGGCCGGATTTCTGACTCGTCATGAGGCGCCGCAGGCTGCAGGATTACACCATGCGCATCGGTATTTGCCCGGGTAGTTTCGATCCGCTGACCAATGGTCATCTGGATGTCATCCAAAGGGCGACGAAATTATTTGACCGTGTGATCGTGGCGGTCGCCAGCAACGATTCCAAACAGCCGCTGTTCAGCTTGGAGGAGCGGCTTGATCTGGCCCGCAAAGCAGTGGCGCACTGGGCTGCGGTGGACGTAGATTCCTTCGACAGTCTGCTGGTGGACTACGTGGAACGTGTTGGGGCGCAAGCGGTTGTCCGGGGGCTGCGTGCGGTTAGTGATTTCGAGTTTGAGTTTCAGCTTGCCCTGATGAACCGGCGGCTGAACGAGCGAATAGAGACCATTTTCATGATGCCGAAGGACACCTACACCTATTTGAGCTCGAGGATGATCAAGGAGATCGCCAGGCTGGGCGGCGATGTGAGCGCTTTCGTGCCGGACCATGTTCGGCAGGCGTTGGTGAGTCGGCTGTCCCGGTAGGATCGCATGTCGCTCTTGGTCAACATCTGGCACTTGGAGAAACATTCCCTCCGATTGACAGGGCAGGAGACGGTTCAAGCTCTCGACCTGCAATCTAGGGACCGGCTCATCCGGTTTGGCCCTCCGGTTGGCTATGATCTGGAGGTGGACAGGGTTGATCAGGGTATATTGGTTCAAGGGGCTCTTTCTGTGCAGGTCGAGTGTGACTGTGCCCGGTGCTTGAAGACCTTTTGCCGCGCTATTGTGCTCGCGCAATGGACGGTGCACCTGCCTTTGGCAGGGAGTGATGCCGTAACGGTTGAGAATGATTGCGTGGACTTGACGCCCTATGTGCGCGAAGATATTCTTCTCGCCCTGCCGCAGCACCCGCTGTGTTCCGACGACTGTGAAGGGTTGCTGCGTGAGTATGGCCACAGGACGGAGAATCGGTCCAACGGTCGCCGTCAGGGCGAAGTTCAGACTTCGCCGTGGGACAATTTGGACAAACTAGACCTTTAGCAATTTAACCGACCATGGGTGTTCCAAAGCGAAAACCATCGCGCAGTCGCCAGCGGATGCGGCGCGCCTACAACAGTGCTCTGTCCTTGCCACAGTTGAGTGTGTGCCCGCAGTGCGCCGCGCCCTACGTGCCGCATCGCGTCTGTCCTGCGTGTGGATTCTACAAGGGACGCCAGGTTCTCTCCGTCACGGCGAGCGGCTAGTTCTGTTCCCAACCAGGAACAAACCTGGTTTCGAGCCTATGCGAATCGCCGTGGATGTCATGGGAGGAGACCATGGCTGCGGGGTGGTGGTCGAGGGTGTGCGACGTGCGTTGCATGCGGATCGTGATATTACCGCCGCCTTCCTCGTGGGTCAGGAAAACCAAATCCACGCCTCTCTTCGGTCTTGCGGGCTTCACGATTCACGCGCAGAAATCATCCATGCCAGTGAGGTGCTCACCATGGAGGACAAACCCGCGACGGCCTTGCGCAAGAAGCGGGACTGTTCGATTGCCAAGGCGGTTGAACTGGTGCGTCACGGAAAGGCGGACGCCGTCATCTCCCTCGGGAATACTGGCGGCATCTTTGCGGCCGCCACGTTCAAACTGGGCCGACTGCCTGGTGTGGACCGGGGGGGGATCGCAACCGTCATGCCTACCCCGGACCGGCGGTTCGTGTTGCTGGATGCCGGTGCGAACATCGACTGCACACCGGTCAATTTGATGCAATACGCTGTCATGGGCAGCGTCTATGCCCGGGAAGCCTTGGGCTATGCCGCCCCGCGGGTGGGCATCCTGAGCATCGGGACCGAGGATGGAAAGGGTAATGAATTGACCTTGGAGGCCTTCAGGCTGTGTCAACAGGTGAACATTAATTTTGTAGGTAATGTGGAGGGACACGACCTGTTCAGGGATGCGGTGGACGTGGTGGTTTGTGACGGGTTCGTCGGTAACATCGTTTTGAAGACCTGTGAAAGCCTGGCCATGGCCATGTTCTCATTCATGAAACGCGAGTTGACCCGAAGTCTCAAGCGGCAATTGGGGGCATTATTGGCGCAAAACGCGTTTCGTACGATCAAGGCCCGCATGGATCCCGAAGTCTATGGGGGTGCGCCGTTGCTAGGGTTCAACGGGATTGTCATGAAAGCTCACGGAGCAGCTCGGGAAAAAGCCATCGCCAACGCCATTCGTGTGACACAGGATACAGTGAAACACAAGGTCAACATGGTCATCGCTCGGGAAATCGACCAGGCCAACGAACGGGTGCAGCGGTTCGCCGCCCAAATTTGCCAACCCGCCACTGCATGAGTGCTCCCTCCTCCAGCAAGCTGGTCAATCCCAGAGCCCGGTACAACTTCCAAGGGCGCACCTGTTCAATCGCCGGTGTCGGGGCTTACGTTCCCTCCCGCATCCTCACCAATTTGGATCTGGAGAAAATGGTTGAGACCACTGATGAATGGATCCTCACCCGCACGGGCATCCGCGAGCGTCGGCTGGCCTCCGATTCCGAGACGACCTCGGACTTGGCCGCCAAGGCGGCTTTGCGCGCGCTGGCGAACGCGCGCGTGTCCCCCGAGCAGGTGGACCTGATCATCGTGGCTACCATCACGCCCGACATGCCTTTTCCCGCCACCGCCTGTCTGGTGCAACGGAAGATCGGGGCTCGCAAGGCGGCGGCGTTCGATCTCGAGGCCGCCTGCTCAGGCTTTGTCTACGGACTGGAAATCGGGCAGCAATTCATCATGTCCCGCACCTATGATACCGTATTGGTGATTGGGGCCGAAAAGCTCTCCACCATTGTGGATTGGAAGGATCGGAACACCTGCGTGCTGTTTGGGGATGGGGCTGGTGCGGCGGTGCTGCAAAACCGGGCCAATTCGCACGGCTTGCTTACTGTAGTGATGGGGGCCAACGGAGACAACGCAGATTTGCTCTACATGCCCGGAGGAGGATCGAAGTGTCCTGCGACCCAGGATTCCGTCGAGGCCCGCCTCCACTACCTGCGCATGGATGGACGGGAAACCTTCAAGAACGCAGTGCAGGCGATGAATGGCGCGGCTCACGAGGTCCTCAGCCGATGCGGCCTCGATATCTCCCAGATCAAATGCGTCATTCCGCATCAAGCCAACAAACGGATTATCGATGCAGTCGGCAGCCGGCTCGGCGCCCGCCCGGAACAGATCCTTGTCAACTTGGATCGTTATGGGAACACCTCGGCTGCTTCTGTGGCCATTGCCCTTGATGAGGCTGTGGCCACCGGGCGCGTTGAACGGGGAGACCTGATTCTGATTGTCGTGTTTGGTGCCGGCCTCACGTGGGGGGCGGCGGTCATCGAATGGTGACAGGATTTGACGCCAAGATCACCTGTGCTAGTATTTGCGTAGTTCTATGAGCGCGAGAAAAGTTGGTTCTCAAAATTCCATGGGGAGTCGGGTGACTGTGCAGGGCCGCGAAGCCAGCCTGACTCTCTCCCCGGAATCCATCGTCATCCGTCGCGGCGGCATCGAATTTCGCAGCCCCTCGTCTTTTCCCTCTTGGACGGAGATGACTCTCACCCTGCAGGCTTCAGGCAGCGAGTTTATCCGGTGTTCAGGAGTGGTGGTGGGCTGCACGGGTAACCGGCACCAGGGATATCACGTGTCCATGGTCTTCACGGACCTTTCGGAACACGCCCAGGAGCAACTCGCCGCCATGTCGTTTACCCTCTAGCCTGACGCCTTTCCACCCGCTACACTGGCGGCATGGAACTGTTTCTGAAGATTCTCAAGGCCGCTGTTGACAGCGGCGCCTCCGATATTCATCTCAAAGTCAACGGCCCGGTCATCTTCCGTATCAGCGGCGAGTTGATCGCCGTGGACAGTCCGAGCCCAGCCAACGAATGGATGGCCGCCGTTGTGGATGCGATTGTGCCGGCTCACCTGAAGGCACCGCTGCAGCAAGAGCGCGGGGCAGACTTTTCGTACTTCGACCCGGCTTCCGGGCGGTTCCGGACCAACGTGTTTCAGCAGCGTGGCGAGTGGTGCATTGCCATGCGCCACGTGAAGAGCAAGGTGCCGGACTTTTCCACTCTCGGCCTGCCGGAGGTCCTCAAGAAGATCGCCGAAGCTCCTCGTGGAATCGTCTTGGTCACCGGTGCGACCGGCTCGGGCAAGTCCACTACGCTCGCGGCCATGGTCGAGCATATCAATGCCAACGAGAAGCGGCATATCATTACGATGGAGGACCCCATCGAGTACGTGTTCGAGGACAACCAGTGCATCATCGAGCAGCGGGAGGTGGGCTTGGACACGTTGTCCTTCCATGCCGCGCTGAAGCATGTGCTCCGGCAGGATCCCGACGTCATCATGGTAGGCGAGATGCGCGACGCCACCAGTTTGAATGCGGCAATCAGCGCGGCCAATACAGGGCACCTTGTGCTATCCACGCTCCACACTAACAGCGCATCCCAGTCGATCAATCGCATCATGGACTTCTTCAATGCGGAGGAGCGAGAGCAGATCCGGCGTCAGCTCGTGGGGACCATGTATGCCGTGATCTGCCAGCGCATGGCCGCCACGGTGGACGGACGCATGACCCCGGCGGTGGAAATCATGATCAATACCCCGACCGTTCGGAAACTGATCGAAGAAAACCGTCTGGACAAGTTGCCGGCGGCAATCGAGACCGGCACCGACGATGGGATGCAGAATTTCAACCAAGCCCTCTATAAGCTGGTGCAACAGGGCAAGGTGACCGAGAAGGAGGCGCTCGCCAAGGCCACCAATCCGCAGGCGCTCGAGATGAACCTCAAGGGGATCTTCCTCTCCGAAGGGAAGCGTATCCTCGGATGATCACCGGGCGCCGCGAAAGATCAGATCATAGCCCACCCAGAAGATCGGCAGGTCCACAAGGGCGTGGCTGAGGTAGCAGGGCCAGATGGACCGATAACGTGCATAGAGCCAGCTCCAGGTCAATCCCCCGACAAACACCCCGAGCGAGCCCAGGGCAATCATCGGCCATTGGAAATGTGCGGACAGCGCGACAACATGGTGTGCGGTGAATCCCAGACTGGCACCCACAACAGCCGCTCGACTACCGAGGATCAACTCGAGTTTCCGAAAGACAAACCAGCGCCAAACGTACTCTTCCATGAGCGAATTGAGTGTGATCCAATAAACGGCTCCGGCCAGATAGGCGTCCGGCCGATTCAGCCCCGTCCGGCTGGCGCGCTCGATAATCCGCTGGCTGTCCAGCCAGTCCATCCGGCACATCACCCCATACGCACCCAGAATCACCAACCCGATGCTCAACCCCGTCAGCGCAGCCATTCGGCCCCCCCCATGTTGAGGGGGGGACCAACCGATCGGTTGACGGTCCACGAGGCGGTGCCACATCAGCGGCAGGATCAGGACCCAGAGCTTGGTTATGAGGAACAGGACCTGTCCGACCGGATCTCCAGGCCAGAGCAACAAGGCTCCCGCAGTGCCAAGACTTGGTGCGGGGAGCAGCAAGCACAAAGCCAGCAGGGCTTGGCGTCGGCAGGCCGTTGAGTGGTCGGCGTTGGGGTTGTGCATGGAGACCCTGGATTCACCCGTCCGTGGGGGTGTCGCTTGCCTAAGCGTATTTGCCCAGAATGGGCTTCAACTCGCGGCGCTTCCGGGCGGGCCAGACGGCGGGATTGGTCAGGATGGCGTTCTCCAAGGCGGAATGCTCCGGCCAGTTCGGCACCGCGGGAATCTCTGGAAGGGCCTGGCGAATGATCTTCTTGGCCGTTTCAGCGTTCTGATGTAACAGTTCGATCACCATTTCCACGTTCACGTGTTCCTCGTCTTCCTTCCAACTGTCGTAATCGGTGACCATCGCCATCGTGGCATAGGAGATCTCCGCCTCGCGTGCGCAGCGTGCCTCCCCCAGATTGGTCATGCCGATCACGTCGTAACCGGCCCGGTGATGGGTCAGGGATTCGGCGCGGGTGCTGAAGGCCGGTCCCTCCATGTTGACGTAGGTGCCTCCGTCATGTACCCGCGCCTTCAGTGATCGAGCGCTCCGCAGCAGAATCTGTCGCAGCGGCTCGGAAATCGGGTGCGCGAAGGCCACATGCGCCACGATTCCTCCTCCGAAGAACGTGTGTTCGAAGTCCCGTTTTGTCCGGTCCACAAACTGGTCCACCAGCACAATGTCGAGAGGGCGATACTTGGCCTGGAGCGACCCCACCGCACTCACGCTGATGATCCACTGGACTCCGAGCTTCTTCATCGCATAGATGTTGGCCCGGTGGTTCAATTCACTCGGCAGGAGACGATGTCCGCGCGCGTGCCGGGGAAGGAAAACCACGCGCCGGCCGTCCAAGGTGCCTGTCAAGAGGTCGTCTGAGGGCGGCCCGAAAGGTGTCTTGACCGGCAGCCAGCGTTTCCGGGTCAAGCCTTCGATTTCGTAGAGGCCTGTTCCGCCGATGATGCCGATCCGATTCGTGGATGTTTCCATAGGATAGGAGCGATTAAGCCCGTGACACGGAACGGGGGCAAGTTTGTTCCGTCAGCGGGAACAAAGTAGAGAACAAAGTTGGTTTGACGGCCAAGGGGTGGCAGCATAAGTTCCGTGAGTATAAAATTTTTCTGACATGAGGCGTATTTGGTCTTTCGCGGCGTTCGCCGTGCTCTTCGGGAGTTCGATGTGGCAAGCATCCCCGGCGTCGATCTCCATCGTCAGCACCAACTTCGACTTTGTGAAGCGGGTGGGGTGGGGAGCGAATGCCATCGCGGACACAAACTGGTTCTCGGTGTATGCGTTGGGAGGCCAGAACAGCGCGCAGCAGACCTTCTTCCGCTTCACCAACGCCGTCCAAACCGCGCTGGCCACTCAACTGGGCACCCCCGCTCCGGGGGAGTACTACTGGATCCACTCGGCCAGCCTCTGCTTCAGCAACGGCCAGTATGGCGCTGCCAGCGATGTCGCCCAACTGGCTTCAACCGCTCTGCGGGCCACGACCAGTTTCACGAAGACCACCTTCGATGGAACCAATCCCTACCCCGACGCTGATGGGGATGGGCAGGCTGATTATCCCGGCACAACCGCCAGTTTTTCGGGTACCAACGCCTACCTTTACCGGATCGCTTCCTTCACCGACAACAGCGCGGTGGATGTGACGGCTTTTGTCCGCGCCTTTCTCCAGGGCAGCAATGAGACCACCCTTTTCCTGACTAGTTCCCGGGCGGCTACCGGCCCGGGGGAGGTGGTGACCAATGCCACGCTGGCCGGCGCCAACTTCGGGTCCGGCCGGCACTGGGCGGTCGGGACGAATGTCATTCTGCGCTTGGACGCCCAGATTGCCTCGACCGGGCCGCTGGCGGCTTACCCGTTCGACGATGGAACGGCCAATGATGTGTCCGGGGGGGGGCGTCACGGCATCCTCCAGGGAGGCGCCATCGTCACCAATGACGCGGTTCGGGGTTCGCCGGTTCTGGCCTTGGACGGTGCGGCCGACTACGTGCAGATCGCCGACACTGGGGCGCTGCGCTTGACCAACTCGATGTTGACCGTGGCTGCGTGGATCAATCCGCTGGTGCGGAGCAACCAGATGATCTTGTTTCATGGCCGGGGCTGCAGCACCTGGGGCAGTTGGTTCCTCTCGATTGGTGGCAGTGAGGTGTTCGAGAATCCGGGCCGGATTTCTTTTGGGGTGCGCAATGCCAACGGCCAGTCCAATAGCCGGGTGGTGGACCCGGCCCCGGTGGAGACCAACCGCTGGACGCATGTATGCGCCACGCACGACGGCACCCAGTTACGCCTGTTCCTCGATGGCGATCTGGCAGGCGAGGTCTCGACCACCGTCTTGCCCTTTGCCAGCGCGGAGAACCTCTACCTGGGGGGCGATCCCGGGTGCGGCGGACGGTCGTGGTTCTCCGGCCGGATCGATGACGTGCGGATTTGGAATCGGCATCTCAACCCGGCGGAGGTTTTCTCCCTGGTCACTGGCCAGGTTGACTATCGGGCGCATGAACCGCAGCCATCCGACCAGTATTTCGTGCCGACTGCGACCCCGGTGCTGAACTGGACCTTCTACAACGCGCCGGACGAGTATCGGGTTTATTTCGGCACGAATGGGGTCTTCAGCCTGGTGGCGACCAACGCCGGCCAGCTCGGACCCGTGAATTACACGCCTGCGGGTCCCCTCCTGCCGGAGACCGAGTATTCCTGGCGCGTGGATGTGGTCGTGGGAGGCGTGGTGACCACGGGCAGGGTCTGGCGGTTCACGACCCCTGCCAGTCTGGACGATCTGGGCTTCGAGGAAATCGTCTTCATCAAACGCAAACCCTACTCGTCCGACCATTACTACACCGTGATCAACAACGGTACCAGCTCCGACCGGTTCCTGGCCGAGAACGGCATTTACGCCTACAACCTGAGCACGCACGCCGTCCGCTCCGTCGTTACCGCCGCCAGCATCCCGGGCACGGGCAAGGGGATCATTGGCAACCTGGCGCTGTCGTTCGACGCAACCAAGGTGCTCTTCGACTACCGGCAGGACACCGCGTCCGGGTTCCGCATCTGGGAGGTCAACCTGGACGGGAGCGGGCTGCGGCAGGTGACTTTTCCGCCCTCCGACGAGGCGGCGAAGGTGGCGCGCTATCGGCGGGCCTGGCATACGGACGACATTGATCCCTGTTACTTGCCGGATGGAGGGATGATGTTTAGCTCGACGCGCTGCGAGCACCTGATCCTGTGCAGCACGGATGTGTTGGTGGCGCCCACGTTGCACCGGATGAACCCGGCGGACACCAACAGCGTGGAGAAGCTCTCAGACAGCCCGGTCAGCGAGTTTTGTCCCACCGTGCTGCCCGACGGACGCGTGATGTATCATCGCTGGGAGTACATCGACAAAGGCGCGCGCGTCGGCAAAACCATCTGGTCCATGAACCCGGACGGGTCGCGCAGCGAGGAATTGTTCGGGCTTTCGGACGCCGATCACGACACGCAGACCTACATGTATCCGCGGCCGGTGCCCGGTTACGACAACCTGATTGTTTGCGTGGCCGCCCCCCATTTTCCACAGGGCAACACCCTGGGGCCGATCATGCTGATTGACCTGAACAAGGACAGCCGGACGCGGGTGGGGCTGACCAACCTCACCCCCGCCGTGCAGATGAACCTGCCGGGCAAGGTGCAATCCGAAGGGTGGTGGTTCGCATCCGATGGCTACGCGGCACTGCACGCGGACGGCGTGGGGGGGCCGCTCTACACCGATCCCTGGCCCGTCGACGACCAGCGTTTTCTCGTCGCCTGCAAGAGCGCCGCGTCGGACCATTACCGGGATGTGCCGGGGGCCTACGGCATTTACCTCATCGATACGTCCGGCCGGCAGCAGTTGGTCTATCGAGACGAGGATGGAACCGTGTCCTGCTGGCATCCGACGCCGGTGCTGGCGCGCGAGGTGCCGCCGGTGATTCCGCCCTATCGGATCGCCGCCCTCCAAACCAACAACCAGGCGCTTTGCATCGTCCAAAGCGTTTACGAAGGGCTGGAGGGCGTCGCCCCGGGCACCATCAAGTACCTCCGCGTCAACGAGGCCGTGCCCAAGCCATGGGCCAGTAACAAGTACGGCTGGACTTACGCGGCTTTCGGCGCCAACTGGAAGGCAGCCCTCTGGGTGCGCGTGCAATGGGGCATCGTGCCGGTCGAGACCGACGGCTCGGCACATTTTGTCGTGCCGGCCAACCGCAATATCTTTTTCCAGGCTTTGGATGAGAACTACCAGGAGATTCAGCGCGAGCGCTCCTATGTGAACTACCGTCCCGGCGAGGTGCGGGCCTGCGTCGGCTGCCATGAGCGCACGGGGCGCGCGGCCCTGAGCATGGGCTCGGTTACGCCGCTGGCCATGCAGCGTCCGCCCAGCGTGCCGGCAGCCCAGCCGTGCGACGAGGGAGAGCCGCGGCAGGTGATCCATTACGAACGCGATGTGCAGCCGCTGTTCAATGCCAAGTGTGTGTCGTGCCACAGCGGCACCAGCCCGGCGGCCAGTCTGAATCTGACCAACACGTTGACGACCTATTACCGGACATCCTACGAGCAGCTTGCCACCAAGCAATTGGCCGGCCCCATCATTCCCGAGTTCACCTCGTTTAGCTGGGGCGACCGCGCCGATTATTCCGGGGCCTATTTGCCGCCGCGCAGCCTCGGCTCCACCCGCAGCACGCTGATCGCCGTCCTCCGCACCACCGCCACCACCAACGTCCATCACGGACTGGTCACGGAGTGGGAACTCCAGCGCCTGTGCCGCTGGGTGGATTCCAACTATCAGTTCCATGGCTCGTATTACGGCAAGCACCACTCGGGTTGGGCGTCCGATCCGAGCTTCCGCGCGGTGCCCACTTTTGACGAGACCATCAGCTTGACCGCGCCCCCCTACCATCCTTGATCCATGAAGCACCGTTTTCATCTCCTGACCGTCGGCTTGGTGTGGCTGGGAATGGGTCCGCTGCTGAGGCCCGCTGCGCAGGCCGGTGACCCTGTTTACTTGTCACCCGCGGCAGTGGCGTCGGATGGGGCTTCCGGCGCGCTGTTCATCGCTGCCCACACGGCCAATCGCGTGATCGAGTTCAACCCCACGACCCGGCAGGTGACACGCACGATCGCGTTGTCCGACCCGCCGACCGGCCTGGTCCTGACGCCGGACGGCGCCAGGTTGTATGCCACGGCGGGATTCAACTACGGCACGCTGTTCGCCATCGAACGCGCCAGCGGTACCGTTTCGAGCGCAGTTCAGGCGGGCCACTCGCCTACGGCGCCGGTCTTGGACAGCGATCGCCACCGGCTTTATCTCTGCAACCGGTTCGAGGATTGCGTGTCGCTCATCGATCTGGCCCAAGGCCGCCGCACCGGTTCGCTGCCGGTGAAGCGCGAGCCCGTCGCGATGGCCCTGACACCCGATGGCGCCCTGCTTGTGGTGGGACACCTTCTTCCCGAGGGAGCGGCCAATACCGGCTTCATTGGCGCCACCGTCACGCTCATCGACGCGCTCGCGTTGTCGGTCCTGACCGATGTGCAACTGCCCGATGGGTCCACCGGCGTGCGGGGTGTTTGCGTGTCGCCGGATGGCGCGCACGCGTACGTGACGCATCTGGTCGCGCGCTACCAGGTTCCGACCACGCAGCTCGACCGTGGCTGGCTGATGACCGACGCGGTGAGCATCATTGATCTGCAAACCCGCGGACTGCTGAACACCGTGTTGCTGGACGATCCCTACAAAGGCGCCGCCAATCCGTGGGCGGTGGCCTGCAGTGCCGACGGCGCGTGGTTGTGCGTCACCCATGCGGGGAGCCAGGAACTGAGCGTGATCGACCGCGCCGCCCTGCACCAGCGGCTGGCGGACCTGGCTGCCGGACAGAAGGTTCCCGGGGGGTTCTCGGACACCGTGGCGGATGTTCCCAACGACCTGGGCTTTCTCTCCGGGATTCGCACCCGGGTGGCATTGGCCGGCAATGGCCCGCGCGGGATTGCGGTGCTGGGCACCAATGCCTACGTGGCGGAATACTTCTCGGACAGCGTCGGTGTGGTGTCCGGTCTGGCACGGCGCAAGCCAACGGTCGAATCCATCCCACTCGGCCCAGTCACTGCCCCTTCCCTGGTGCGCCAGGGCGAGATGATCTTCAACGATGCCCGCGTGACGTATCAATGCTGGCTGAGTTGTGCCAGTTGCCATCCGGACGCCCGGGTCGACGGCCTGAATTGGGATCTGGCCAACGACGGGCTGGGCAGTCCGCGCAGCGCCAAGAGCATGCTGCATTCGCACATGACCCCGCCGGCCATGATTACTGGCATCCGCTCCAACGCCCAGGTCGCCGTGCGCGCCGGATTCAAGTTCATCGCCTTCACCCAACAGCCGGAGGAAAAGGCGCTGGCCGTGGACGCCTACCTCCAGTCCATGCAATCGGTGCCCCATCCTTCGCTGGACCGGGGCGAACTGAGTGTGGCCGCCCTGCGCGGGCAGGAGGTTTTTGCGCGCGCCCGCTGTGCCGACTGTCACAACGAAACGTTCTTCACCAACCAGCGAAAGTATGACGTGGGAACCGGTCGGGTCGCGGGTGAACTGCTGGACACGCCATCACTCCTGGAGGTGTGGCGGACCGGGCCGTATTTGCAGGGTGGCCAGGCTGCCACGCTGCGCGAGGTGTTGACCACCTGCAACCCGGGGGATCGGCACGGAACAACCTCCGATCTTTCGGCGACCGAGATCGATGATCTGGTTGCTTACGTGTCGAGCCTGGGCAGCACGGGGGACGAATCCTCCGCTTGCCGCGCATGGAAGCTCGCAAAGCTCGGCGATGCAGAGGCGCCAGATGAGGCCGATCCCGACGCCGACGGCGCCTCTAATCTAATCGAGTATTACTATGGCACGCATCCGCTGTTGGCGGACAATGACGGTCGGGTGACTTGGCAGTTGTTGAACGCTTCGACGATGCGTTGGCTCCTCCCGTCCGGTGCTCATGCGCCCGACCTGAGGGCGACGGTTTACGAATCGCCGGATCTGATCAATTGGGCCCCGCTCGTCGTCGTGCCGCAACTGCCATCCGGAATGGTGGAGCTGACCATCCCGATGGGCAACAGAGACCAAGGCTTCTTCCGGCTTGGCCTGCAACACTGATTTTGGGTGCGGCGAGGGACTTTGTACGGCGGGGAGTCGCGCTTGTGGAATGGGTGGGCGGGCCGGCCCTCCGGTTGATTGTGGGTAACGGGAAGCCTCTGAGAATCAAGCTCGGGGCCTCATCGGGAGACCCGCGCCAAAATCCACCGAAATCCTTAGCATCACCACTGGAGAAGGATGGTGGAGCCGTGGGGATTCGAACCCCAGACCCCACAATGCCATCGTGGATGCCCACAGCGGAGGCATTCGTGCCTGATCAATTCTACCCGTCTTTGTTCAACTTCATTTCCACGAAACTGACACCCGGATGGGCGGTGAGGCATGCGTCCAATTAAAGCGGACGGACTTTGGGCCTTTGCCCGCGCGTGGCTATTCGCAGCGATGCGCAAAGAACTCGGTGCAAACGGCGATCGGTTATCGCCTTGATAGATGATGGGCGACACGAAACATGAGACGCGTGCCTTGTTCACTGCCGCCTTGGCGCTGAACACACCTGAAGAACGCGCGCGCTACCTGGACGAAGCCTGCCACGGCAAGCCCGAATTGCGCCAGCGCGTCGAGATCCTGTTGCGCGCCCATGACCAGGCCGGCCGCTTTCTCGAAGCAGCAAATTGACGGCGCTTGACGCCACCAGCCTGACCAGCGGCACCGTCCCCGGCAGCCGCATTTCTGGAAGCTGCTCTGGCCAGGTGGATTTCACCAACGCAGCCAACCATTTTGCCGGCACCTTCAGGGGGACCGGAAGCTTCAATCCCGGAGTGGGAATTGGCACGAGCACCCCGAGCAGCAAGGCGGCCCTGGACGTGAGTTCAACCACGCAAGGCTTCTTGGCGCCGCGGATGACGAGTGCCCAACGGAGTGCGATCAGTTCGCCCCCCGCCGGCCTGCAGATCTTCAACACCGACCGGAAGTGTATGGAATTTTACACAGGCGTTGAATGGTCCAGCCCTACCCCCCCGGAACCATCGAGGCCTTCGGCGGAGGCGCGGTTCCCTCTGGTTGGCTGTTGTGCAATGGCGCCACGGTAAGTCGCACCACTTACGCCGATCTATTTGCCAAGATCGGCATTGCCTGGGGAGTAGGGGACGGAGTCAACACCTTCCATCTCCCGGACCTGCGAGGGCGTTTTGTCCGAGGCCGCGACGGCGGCGCGGCTCGTGACCCGGATCGCAGTATCAGGACCGCCAGCAACTCCGGCGGCGCCACCGGCGATGCCGTTGGCTCGCTTCAGGCCCACGAGATAATGGCCCACAGCCACACGCCGGGCACCTTGCAGGCCGACGACGGGGGCGAGCATACGCACTTCTTTAATGGTTATCGTAATGTTGATGCAGGCTCGAGCGTTCAAGTCCAATCGAGATTTCCCATTGCCGGAGACCCATTTGATATCGCTGGTTTGGCTACAGGCACGCACTCCGACAGCATCAGCGGTAATACCGACTGGGTGGGCGGCAATGAGACCCGCCCCCTAAACGCGTATGTCAACTTCATTATCAAGTACTGAGAAACCGTCGATCGCCTCTTGAAAGGAGATTCGTCTATGAAAAACAGCAGTAGATCGCAAGCGATTCTAACCCTCTCCGCGTGGTTGGCGGCGTCTGGCGCTGTGGCAGCCGACTACGCGATCACCTGGTCCACCATAGACGCCGGTGGCGGTACCTGCACAAGTGGCGTCTATTCAGCAACCGGCACGATCGGCCAACCGGACGCCGGCACAATGAGCGGAGGTGGTTTCACGCTCCAAGGCGGTTTCTGGGGTGTCGCCGTCCTGCAAACGCCCGGCGCGCCGCGGCTGACCATCTTCCGCACGCCCACCAACACCGTGGCCGTCTGCTGGCCTTCGCCTTCGACCGGTTGGACCTTGCAGATGAACACCAACAACCTCGACTCGGCCAACTGGGGCGATGTGACTACGGGCATCCAGGATGATGGCGTGACCAAGACATTCATTGACAATCCGCCCACAGGCAACCGCTTCTACCGTCTGCAGAAGCCGCGATAAACCCAGGACGGGCGTCGCGCCGGCTTCTGGCTGCCCGGCAGGCGAGCTTGAGGGGAACGACTCGGCGGGTTGAGCGGTTGGCGGGTGGCAGGAAGCGCCTCGAAGATGGAGACAGCCGGGATGGATTCCATCGAGACGGCGGGCTGCGCGCGCGCCGATGTCCATCGCTTCGCTGAGTTCAACCGCCCAAACCGTGCAAAGCATGGCCGGTGTCCTGCTGGCCCGCCTCAGGGCGCGATGCCTTCCGGCCCGCACACGGAGACCTCGATGTTCCCGAATCGTTTGCGGTAGGTCGGCCCTTCCAGCGGGGTTACGAGGTAGTTCCGCCCGTCCTTGTAATACGAACGGAAAAGCGCGAGCGCCGCGGCGTCGAAGGCGACGGGATTCCACTTGCACTCGATCACGTCCACGGCCTCGCGCCCGCGCGGCAGGATGAAATCAAGCTCGTTCCCCGCCTTGTCGCGCCAATACCGCGGCGGGGTGTCGGGCCAGTGGGCTTGGAGATGTTCGAGGACGATGTGTTCCCACAAGCTGCCGCAGTCCTCCGGCCGCAGCGGGTCCCAGCCGCGCGCAAAGCTCACGAAACCGGTGTCAAAGCCATAGACCTTGGGCTGTTTGACCAGCTCCTTCTGCCCGCCCCCGTGGAACGGACGTACCCGCGTGATGGCGTGCGTGATTTCGAGCGCCTGCAAGTGACTCTCCACCGTCGGGCGCGTGATGCCGAGCGCCGCGGCGGTCCGGGTCACTTCCAGTTGGCCGCCGCTCTGGCGCAACAGGTATTCGAACAGGGCGTTGAACCGGTTCATGTCCCGGAACGCAAACAGGCGCTGGATGTCCCGGGCAAAGAAGGAATCCATCCACTCGCGGTAAAACGACGGCTGCTTGGTGTCGGCCAGCAAGGCGGGCGGCAGGCCGCCGTGCAGCAGGCGCCGGGGCAGCTTCACACCGAAAGCGTCGAGTTCATGTCCGAGGACGGGGGTGAGGTGGATTTGCCGCTTCCTGCCGGTCAGCGTGTCGCGGAACTTCCTGCTCGCCGCCAGTGTGGAGGAGCCGGTGGCCAGGATCTTGAGTTGCGGGAACAGGTCCGCGCCGATTTTCAGCACGCGACTGGGATCGCGGAGCTGATGAATCTCGTCGAAGACGATCATCGGCTTGTGGCAGTCGCGGTAGAACAGCGCCGGGTCGCGCACCATGTCCTCGGCGGCGGGGAGGTCGCAATTGACGTAGAGCGCCCGGTCCCCGCCCAAGCCTTGGGCCAGCGTGGTCTTGCCGACCCGCCGCACGCCGGACAGCCAGGCGATGGGGGCTTGTTTCCAAGCAGCCTCAATGCGCTCGATCCAGAATGGCCTTGTGATCATGCAGGCGTAGTATGCGATTGGTTAGACTTTATGTAAAGTATGGTTGCGTAACCGTGTTTCAGGGAAATTGGCGTTGAGGCGGACGGTTCTTCGCTTCTTTGGGTTTCATCTCCGCCATCGGCAGTCAAAGAAACTGCAACTTCTCGGTGCAAACCGTCCCCGAATTTCGCCTTAACCAATGGAAGGGGCGATGCCGATATCCCCCTTTCCGGGTCGGCCA
The DNA here is from genome assembly GCA_963751435.1 of uncultured Verrucomicrobiae bacterium. Taxonomy (GTDB): domain Bacteria; phylum Verrucomicrobiota; class Verrucomicrobiia; order Limisphaerales; family DSYF01; genus JALOTU01. The sequence continues at coordinate 239,217 of CAVVUP010000032.1, forward strand.
CGGTGCACAAGTCTTGGCAAAGAGAGATCAACATCGTGAAGACAACCAGCCACACCTCCCGAGGGAACCAGGGATTCCCTCGTGAAAGGACTCTATGAAAACCAGCTCGCCTCTGGCAGCTAGGGGAAACCTCGTTTGCACAATCATCGCAAGCATGCGCACCTGGTTCTTTGGAAACCGTCTCTCGTCGTCTTCGAGGTTTCTCTTCGTTCGCTTCTGTTCAAATCTCTGGCGGTCGCCGTGCTCGCGCTTGCGACGGGGACGGCCGTTTCCGGGGTCGGTCTGCCGACGGACCACGCAACACCCATCCCCCTGGACCAGCTTGGCGCGGTGGCCGGCAAACAGTGTCAGGGCGACGGCTTGTCCATCACCCCTTCGGCGGACGGCGCGCGACTGCAGTGCGTGTTCCAGCGGTTGGAGGGCCACGCAACGGCGGAGGGGTTGTGGCTGGAGTCCACCGCGCCGGGGAGCGGAAAGCTCCGGCTCGTGGCAGTTGCAGCAGGACGCTGGCGGGAAGGTGTCCGCTTTTGTTGCCCGGGCGATGTTCGAGCTGCCATCCATCCCGCCTCATTTGCAGAATTGCCGGTTCGCCGCCGGCGAGTTCGCCTGGGACCTGGATGGTCGCCCCGGGTGCAAGCTCCTGCTCCAGGCCAGCACTGATCTCAAACACTGGGTGACGCTCCACTCCTGCCAGTTGAGCAATGCGCCGCTGGGCTTCGTGGATCCTGAGTGCCACCTCTATCCAAACGCTTCTACCGGTTCATGGCCGCCGAGGGGGTGGCGTTGATGGAGCAGCCGCGCTGGAGCGGGGGTCAGTTCAACCTGAACTTCGTGGGCGAACTGGGCCGCACGGTCGTGATCCAGGCCAGCACCAACCTGACGAGCTGGACGTCCATCGCCACGAATGCGCTGGGCGCCGCGCCGCTGATTTTCGTCGATCCGGAAAGCGGTCAATCCCCCTGGCGCTTTTACCGAGTCATCATGCGCTGATGCCGGAACTCTCAACCCAAGCATGACTATGAAAACTCGCCAACTCTTTCTCTGTGTGCTCGACTTAGCAGCGGCCGGGTTGTTGGCGGCGCAGATGCCACAGGCAGCGCGGCGCGACTCAGCGAGCGTTATGCAGTTTTTGGAAATGGTGCCCGGTTAGGTCAAAGTCTAACCGTGTATCAAGTCATCCGAAGCTTGTCCGAAGTCTGCGAGGGGCTGGAAGTGTCAAAGTGAAGAAAAAGCCCGCCAACATTGGGTTTAATCAATGTTGACGGGCTTAAAAAGGATGGTGGAGCCGAGGGGATTCGAACCCCTGACCCCCACAATGCCATTGTGGTGCTCTACCAACTGAGCTACGACCCCATCCAGATGGCCGGCAGTTTAAGTCGCCAACCGGGCTTGTCAAACCCTGTTCCTCGCAGCCGGCTTCTCACCGAACTGATGTTCCACATGCCCAAGACTGCTGGTCGCTGCAGATGGGGGGATCAACCGGTCGGCGGACCGAACACGCGGTCCACATCCGCGATCCGCTGCGCCCGATCGAGGACGCTGGGGCGCGCGTTGACGACGACGGCGGCATGGACATCGCGCCAGACCGCCAGGTCCACGGAGGAGTTGCCAGCGTAATCGTATCCGCCCTTGCCGAAACGTTCGGTGAGCCGGCGACGCTTGGTGTGGCCGCGGAGATTTTGACGTCCGTCACTGCCGATCACCTCGTCAAAGAGATTCACGTGCGCGGCGATGCGTTCGCCCATGCTTTGGTCCGCGGCGGTGACGAGGATCAGCGGACGTCCGGAGGCTTTCTGCTCTTTGAGCCACTGGATCAGTCCCGTGTGGTAGGGCAGGGCAGCGACATCAAGTTTCGCGTGCGACGCCAACTGGCGCTTGAGATGCGCGCGGCCCCCGGCCCACCACAGGAAGAAGGAGAAGAACCGGAGGGGATTGCGTTTCACCAACCAGAGCATGGCCTCCCACATGGTGTCGGTTCCAATGAGGGTGCCGTCGAGATCCACGCACAAGGGCAGAGGGCCTGGGAGGGGCGGCGAGTGGGGCGCGGGCATGTGGTTTTTCAAGGGCGCGGCCAACCTACCAAGTGGCGTTGTCCATTGACAAGCCGCGCCAGTTTGGAAAGCTCCGCCACGGACCACACGCCGCATCGTATGAAACAGATTCCAGTCGGTGTCTGCGAACTCAGGTCGAGCTGTCTGGCTTATGGCTGCTGGCGGATTGCCGGTGCCGTGGGGCCCGACGGTCCATCCGCGGAGGCTGTGGCGTCCGGTCTGCAATCGGTGATCGCCGCGTATGAAAGCGGTTACACCCTGTTCGACAACGCAGACATCTACGGTGGTGGGGCAGCCGAAAAGATCCTGGGGCAGGCGCTCAAGGGGGTGTCCGGGATGCGGGAGCGGATTGTGCTGTTGACCAAGTGTGGCGTTCGCCACGCCGGACAACCGGAGCCCGGCTCACCGCACCGGTACGATCTTTCCGCCGATTACATCATTCGTTGCTGCGAAGAATCGTTGAAGCGGCTGGGGGTTGAGACCATCGACATCTACATGTTGCATCGTGCGGATTACCTGGTCGATCCCGCCGAGGTGGCACGGGCGTTTGCGCAACTCAAAGAACAAGGCAAGGTCCGGCATTTCGGGGTGAGCAATTTCCGTCCAACCCTGCTCGCCACGCTTCAGGCGGCCTGCCCGATGCCGATTGTCACGCATCAGTTCGAATTCAGTTTGAGCCGGCTCGATCCCTTGGGCGACGGCACTCTTGACCAATGTCTCAGGGAAGGTGTCACCCCGATGGCCTGGAGTCCGCTTGGCGGCGGACTGCTGGCCGACGGGGCCGGGCGGTTGCTGAGCTGGCAGCAGAGGTATGATCCGGGCCCAATCAATCCCGTTCTGGACGAGATCGCAGCAGCGCAGGGCGTGAGCCGAACCGTGGTCGCACTCGGCTGGTTGATGAGACATCCGGCCCGGGTGATTCCGATCGTGGGGTCCACGAAGCCGGACCGCATCCGGCAGGCGGCCAAAGCAGCCGATATCGAGTTGAGTCGCGAGGAATGGTATCGGCTGTTCGTCGCGGCGCAGGGCAAGCCGTTGGATTGAGTGGGGTCCGCGGTCAACCCTTGCCCCGCTGGCGGTTGGCTTCGTAAAGGAAGACCGAGGTGGCGCTGGTGACGTTGAGGGAATCCACCCCCTGCTGCATCGGGATGGCGGCTTGCTCGTCGCCCGCTTCCAGCACTTCGGGTCCGAGTCCGGTGCCTTCGCTGCCGACCACGATGCAGACGTCGCGGTTCAGGTTCACCTGGGCCAGTGTACGCCCGTCCACGTGTGGATGTGCCCCCAGGATGTGCACGCCCCGGTTGCGCAGGCCCCGGAGCGTGAGCACCAGGCTGGCGGTTTCGATGACGGGCAGGTCGAAGATGGTGCCCATGGAAGAGCGGACCGAGCGTCGCAGCCACGGGGGTGAACAGGTTTCGCCCACGATCAGGGCGTGACACCCGAAGGCCACGCAGTTGCGCACCACAGCGCCCATGTTGGCGGCGTTGGAGAGACCATCGGTGGCGAGCAGGAGCAGCGGCCTTGGGCTGTTGTCGAGCACGGATTCCAGTGATGGTTGAGGCGGAATCCGGCCCACGGCCAGCACGCCTTGGTACATCGAGAATCCGATCAGTTCTTCCAGCACCTTCTTGTCTGCAACGAAGACTTCAATGGTTTCCGGGCGCTTTTCAATCAGGAACCCATAGTCGTCCAGCCACTTGGGCGGGATGAGGAGTGAGACAACCCGGAAGGTGGGGCTTTCGAGTAGCCGTCGAACCACCTTTTCGCCTTCCGCCACGAAGATGCCCTGATGGACGTGGTCGACCGGGCGGCGCATGGTGCGATAGGGGGCCAGCGCGGGAAGATCCAGCGACTCGATTTGGCGCACAACGAACATGCCGGCCGGGAGGGGCTAGAGGGTGAGGGTGGGGGAGGGGGTATCCTGGGAGGTCACGTCGACGTGCACGTGATGGGCCCCCACACGTTGCAGCCGTTCGCCCACGGTTCGGTGTGCGAGTTCCGGGCGGTTGCAGTCCCGGCTCAGATGCCCCAGATAAAGGTGTCGGAGGTGCTCGGAAACGATCTGTTCGATTGCCTCCGCGGCGGCCTCGTTGGACAGGTGCCCGTGGCGTCCCAGGATCCGTTGCTTCAGGCTCCAGGGGCGGCGGACGTCGTCCTGCAGTAGTTTGACGTCATGATTGGCCTCGAGCATCAGGACATTGGCGCAGCGCACCCGTTCGACCACCAGCCGCGTCGCGTGGCCCAGGTCGGTCAGAAATCCGATGTTCCCCGACTCGGTTCTGAGGAGGAACCCGACCGGATCCTGTGCATCGTGGGGGATACTGAAGGTGTCCACCTGAATGTCGCCAATCTCGAAGGTGGCACCGGTCTCAAAGACATGACCGGCGAAGCGGATTTTGTGCTGGAACTCGAGCGCGTCCAGCGTGAGGCGATTGGTGTAAACAGGAATGCCCAGGCGATGGGCGACCAGGGGCAACCCTTGCACGTGATCCACGTGTTCGTGGGTGATGAGAATGGCCGTCAAGTTCTCGGGGGCGCGGCTGATGCTGGCCAGGCGCTGGCGGATCTGACGCGCGCTGAAGCCGGCATCCACCAGCAACCGCGTCTCCGCCGTCTCGATGTAGGCGCAATTGCCCCCGGAACCGCTCCCCAAGATGGTCACAGTGCATGGCACGGACCGACGTTAGAAACGGTTGGGCAGTGGAGCAACGATTTTCCTGGAAACCCCGGCCGGCGTGGCCCTCAAAGGGGCATTTCCCCCTCCGAATCAGCGATGGAAGCGCCAGGCGGTTCCCACCGCCCCCTCGCGGCACTGTTGCGGAAACGCCTGCCAGAGTCGCATCGTCGCATTCCAGCCCGTGCAATGCAGCGGAACCAGTGCGTGCATGTCTCGTCGCTGCAATTCCTCCAGGGTGAATTGAATCCGTTCCTCCGAGGCGTTGAGCAGATGCATCCCGCCCAAGACGGCGGCAAACCGCGAGGTGCGGGAGACGGATTCGACATGCCGCAGCGTGTTGATGACTCCGGCGTGGGCGCAGCCCAGCAGCACCACCGTTCCCTCCGCCGACTCGAAGAACAGCGCCTGGTCATCCAGCAGGCAATCTGGTTGCTGGCAGGCGGGATCCAGGAAGAATCGTCCGCCGACATCTTCCAGACTCGTTGTGCGGGGAACCTCGCCTGTGGCAAACAGGCCCTCCCCCAGATCCACTGGTTGGCCGCAGCAGAACTCGATTGAGGCAGCAGCCAGGCTGTCCCGGACGGCCAGGCTCATCCCGATGGCTCGGACGCTGCCGTCCGGGTTGGCCGAGAATTTTGGGGTCAGGGCGGCTGGATGCAGGACGATCCGTGCCTCAGGTGCCAGGCGTCTCGTCGCGGCAAGTCCGCCGGTATGATCATAATGGCCGTGACTCAAGACGATGGTGTCCACCCGGCTCAGGTCCAGTCCAAGCTGTTGCGCGTTGGCCAGCAGCAGATCCGTCTGGCCGGTGTCGAACAGCAACTGCCGGGTGCCGATGGCGATGTGATAGCTCAGACCGTGTTCGGCCTTCAGGCCCTTTCCGTGGACCCTGTTTTCGACCAGGAGGGTGATACGGATTTCCTCAGGCATAGGACATGAATTTACTGCGGGCGCGAGCCTTGATGTGGTCCCCCTGCTTGAGTTCTGCGCGGAGCTGGAACACGCCGTGGCGTGAGGATTCCAACCAGGCGCGCATTTCCGATGGTTCCGTCGAGCACACGGGGGCGAGGTAACGCACGTGCAGGTCGGCGGTCAGGGCGCAGATGCCGTGGGCGAAGAGGCAGTTGGTCATCGCTCCGTCCAGCAGGGCGGCAATCACACCGCCGTGGAGCAGGCCTGGATACCCTTCCAGCGCGCAATGACCGAGGAACGTGCCGGTGACCGCGCCATCGGGCTGTAGTTCACAACGCAGCGCGAGTCCCAAGGGATTGGATCCGCTGCAGACAAAGCAATAAGGATGCGCTTCGCCTTGGGTTTGGGCGAGTTGCTCGGGTGCTGGAGCCACTGGGAGGGGTTCAGCCATGAAAGACTGCCTAGCAACACCGGTGCCAGCGCCTTCTCCGAACCTGTCTCGGGACCGCGGATTCTCCCAATCCGCAGCGACCTCGACGATGCGATGCGGCTGCGAGTTGAGGACAACTCCCGCTCTCGGCGTGGTAGGAACCGAGATGCGCCCGCCCGGCGGTGGCGGCGCATCCTGACATTGCCATCCGCGCGTCGGCATCGGATGATGCCGTGTCGAACGGGTTGCAGGCCCTTCGTGTTTTCATGCAGGACGCGATCCAGAACCAGTTGCTCGATTCGGTCCCGGACGGGGTGTTCGTGGTGGACACCCAGTGGCGGATCACCTTTTTCAATCGAGCGGCCGAGCAGATTACCGGCATACCGCGCGAGAAGGCGCTGGGTGAGCCGTGTTGCGAGGTGTTTCGCGCCTCCATCTGCGAAAGCGCCTGTGCTCTGCGCCAAACCCTGGCCACGCATCGTCCGGTGGCCAACAAGGTGGTCTATATCGTCAACGCCCAGGGCGAACGCATCCCCATCAGCATCTCCACTGGCGCGCTCCGGGATGCGCGGGGCCGGATTGTGGGTGGGGTGGAGAGTTTTCGCGATCTGCGGTTGGTCGAGGAGTTGCGACGGCAGGCGTCCGAGCAGGATTCCTTCTCCGACATCATTGGGCGCAGCGCGGCGATGCGGCGTCTGTTCGACCTGCTGCCGCCCGTCGCCGAAAGCGACAGCACGGTGCTGATCGAGGGACCCAGCGGCACCGGCAAGGAGCTGTTCGCCCGCGCCATCCACCAGCTTTCCCGTCGGAAAGACAAACGCTTTGTGGCCATCAACTGTGGTGCGCTGCCGGACACGCTTTTGGAGAGCGAATTGTTTGGATACAAGGCCGGGGCGTTCACCGACGCGCGCAAGGACAAGCCGGGCCGCTTCGCGCTGGCCGAGGGGGGAACCATTTTCTTGGATGAAATTGGGGATATTTCGCCGGCCATGCAGACGCGATTGCTGCGCGTGCTGCAGGAGCGGGTCTATGAACCCCTCGGCGGCGTTGAGCCCGTCCGCTGCGACGTGCGCGTGATCGCCGCCTCCAACAAGCCGCTCGCCACGTTGGTGGAGCAGGGGAAATTCCGACAGGATCTTTATTATCGCGTTCACGTGGTGGGCATCGAATTACCGGCCTTGCGCGAACGGCGGGAGGACATTCCCTTGCTCATTGAGCATGCGGTGGCGCGCTTCAACCGGCTGCAGGGACGCGACATCGCCGGGGTCTCGGATGCGGTGTTGGAGCGGCTGATGGCGCACAATTTTCCCGGCAACGTGCGGGAACTGGAGAACATCATCGAGCACGCCTTCGTCCTCTGCCGGGGACCCTTGATCGAGACGCAGCATCTGCCCCCCCAATTCCAGGCGGTTCCCGGACGATCCCCGCTCTCGTCGGAGGGACTGACGCTGGCGCGCGCGGAAGAGCTTCTGATTCAGGACGCACTCCATCGCCATCACGGAAATCGCGCACGCGCGGCCAAGGCGCTGGGAGTCGCTCCGAGCACGTTGTTCCGCCGGATCAAAGCTCTGGGCCTCAAGGTGGCGCCTGCGGGTGGGGCGCGGACGGGGGAGTGAGGGGGGAGCATTCGCTCTCCGCCCTAATGGGCGTGAGCGTGGTGATGATCGTGTCCCTGGCAGGCAAGCTCAGGGGTGAACGCGGTCAACCGGCCTTGTCGAAACGCCTCGACGTTTTCACGGACCGTGCGGTCTTGGGCTTGGAACACCTGAATGCCTGCGGCACACAGCCGGGCCAGCGCACGGGCGCCGATCCCGCCCACCAGCACCGCATCCACCGCCTCGCCCGCCAGAGCCTTGAGCGGATGGCACTGGCCATGTGCGTGGTGTTCGTTGTGATTGCGGATGATCTTGGTTTCGGCGCTCGTCAGATCGTGCAGAACGAAGCAGGGCGCCGAGCCGAAGTGCATGTGCGGGAGGCTGTCCAAGCCTTTGTCTTCCACGGTGGGAATGCAGATTCTCATAACATGTTGGCTGGCCAGTGTCCGGACTGACCGACGCGCTCTCTTAGCAAAGACTGTTCCGTGCATGGGTCGGCGTCTCGGGCCGACGGGGCCTCCACCCTGGAAGCCCATTCCCCGTTGAGGCCCGCCCACTCCATCGCCAATCCGGCGGGGAATCTGGTGGGGGCGAATCGTAACCTTCAGATCGAGACCGTGGCGTTCTGCCACGTTCCGAGTTCCTGGTCCTCTCATTCCGCCACGGTCACCGAAATGCTCCCGGGCCGGACGGCGACCCCCAAAGCCATAAGCGGCGGAAACGAGAAGGGTCCGCCCCACCGCCACGGGCTGGCACGCGCGCTGCCCCACTGGCTCTTGTGACGATTGCCATTCCGGTGATGAAGGAACGTATTTCGCCGGTCCTCGATACGGCGACGCGGCTGCTGGTGGTGACCCGCCGACGTGGCAAGGAAGTGCGTCGGAAGGAGATTCTTCTGGATTCACTGCCGCCCGAGCGGTTGGCTCACAGCATGGCGGAACTTCGCGTGGATCTGCTGTTCTGTGCCGCGCTTTCGGGAGTCCTGCATCGCGCGCTGGAACGACGCGGGATTTGCGTCCGGCCGCACCTGTGCGGTCCGGTGGAAGCGATTCTGAAGGCCTCGTGTTGTGGTCAACTGGATCGTGAGGAGTTCAGGATGCCAGGATGCTGGGGGTACCATCTGGGCGGCGGATGCGGCCAGAATCGGCGACCCGTGCCAGCCGGTGTCACTGGCAAACGGACAACTCGGAAGGCGACTTGAACAGGAAGCCCGGCGATGAACAACGCCTCTCATGCAGCCAGCAGATCCGGCAGCGGCCAACGCCATCGGTTTCGCCTGAAGATTCTGGATGGCCGATTGAACATTGTCGGGCAGGAACTCCGCGCACACATGCCGTTCACGGCGCTGGGCACGTTCAGTGGCGCACGGGTGTTCCTGCTCCTTTCCGTCTGGTTGCCCTGCTGCACGAGCGACATCGTATTCCCGCTCCTCTTCGCACCCGAGGCAAAGTCCTTGAAACGCCCAGGCCGCCTGCTCCATGCCGTATTACATCGTAAGCCCGGATCGTGCGCACTCTTGCCGAGCGCGACCAGATGCAGTTGTATGACCCGCGCACTGTGTGGATCCCGTTGGGCCAGTTGAGGAAACGGCTTGCCGAACTGCCCCGGGACAAGGAAATCGTGTGCTTCTGTAAAGTCAGCAAGCGGGGCTATGAGGCCCAACGGATTCTCGATGGTGCCGGGTTCGCCAACGTCAAGTTCCTCGACGGCGGCTTGCTCGCCTGGCACTACCCGCTCGACAGCAGCAACCAGTCGTCCTCCTGACCCGAAAGGCGAGAACATCGACCATTCAACGAATCATCCTTTTGCGGCAGGATTTGCTGGAGCGGAAACCGCCTGCGAGAATGGTTCCATGGTTGAGGGACCGGGCTACGCGGGGCCGTAGCTTGACGGAAACCGCACGGGTGGAGATGTTTCCGGGAGGGAAGCGAAAGTCGTGCCACTTTTTGCTTGCTGCTGGGGTGGGTCCCCGTAGATTCGGGGCATGAGTCAAGGGCTCTCATTACAGACCCGCCTGACACAGAGTCTGGTGCTGGCGCCGCAGTTGCAGCAGTCACTGGCCTTGTTGCAGGCACCCACCCTCGAGCTGAAGGCGTTGATTGAACAGGAACTTCAGCAGAACCCGGTCCTGGAAGAGACCGAAGCCGCCGAGCAACTGTTTATGTACACTGACTCATCGTATTGCTACTTTATAAACACCAAAGCTGCCGGAACGAGTTTTTATATCGGATGGAAGATATGGTATAAGGAAAAGGCAACTGCAGAAACCAGGCAGTTCGCAGTATTCCATTCACCCGACCGCGTTGTGGGATCCTTTGTACCGCCTGGTTCAGCAATGGATTAACATGGAAAAAATTTACTGTACATCCTTATTCTCCGATGTCTGTAGCTCTCGATGTAAAAGTTGTTGTTATCGGCGACCCTGTATATAACGGTATCAATGAGCAGGTGCCAGATAAAAAGAATTTCCTGATCTACCCCAATCCGGCTAAGTCGGGCTTCTTTGTCTCCTCATTATCAGGATTTCAGAATGTAGACATTATGATCTTCGATTCGCGGGGTTCACTGGTCAGATCAGAAAACGGTTCAGGTTTGTTCCCGGGAAGAAAAGAAATAAATACTCAATCGCTGCCTGATGGATTGTATTATGTTGCAGTAACCTCGGATGGGAAAAGGGAGATTCATAAACTCATTATAGCAAAGTAGATGATGCTGACCCGATATTCTTAACTGCTTTGATCTTTTCTGTTTTTACGGGGTGTGCCGATACGGGTAAAAGGGGCAGAAGTGCTGATAATGAAGCTAATGGAGGATTACTTGCACAGCGTTTCAGAATCGAAAAAAGGATGGCTATACCATTCTGACAATAATCAATCCATGGCAGGGGGCGTCGGGTGTGTTTCATAAATGGTATCTGATCAGGACAGGGAAAATACTGCACCAGCCGGGGTTGAGGAGAAAGATATTATCCGTGTGCCGGTAAAGAGCATAATTTGCATGTCGACTACCTATATTCCTATGATAAAGGCACTTGGGGCAACAGAATCGATTAAAGGTATTTCAGGTGCATCACTTATTTATGACAATATGTAGTTCACTTGTCGATTCAGGGAAGATAGCAGATGTGGGTTATGAGGATAATATTAATAAGGAACTACTTATAAGAATTTCACCAGAACTCCTAATCACATATGGTGTTGGAAGTGAAGCCACAGGGTATATGAATAAGGTGCGCGACCTGGGTGTAAAGGTGTTGTTCAATGCCGATTACCTTGAAACAGATCCGCTGGCGAAGGCAGAATGGATAAAAGTATTCGGAGCCCTTTACGGCTGCGAGGAAAAGGCGGAAGAGATATTTTCATCGATTAAGGGAACGATATACCGGGCTAAGATCATATATAGCCGAAAATGTTCAGAACCGGCCCAAGGTGCTTCTTGGCTATCCATGGAAAGACACATGGTTTATATCTCCAGGGAACTCTTTCTCAAGCAAACTCATTTCCGATGCCGGAGGAGATTACCTCTGGAAGGAAACAAAATCGGAGGTATCGATGCCGCTGGGGGTGGAGAATGTGTGGTATAAGGCACTCAGAGCAGATTTCTGGATCAATCCCGGAACAGCTGCAACTATAAATGAGATACTTGCTCTCGACAGCAGGCTGGGAGAATTACCCTGTGTTAGTAAGGAAATATATTCAACAATAATAACAGGGTAAGGACAGATGTGGGAAATGATTATTGGGAAAGCGGCTCACTTAATCCCGATGTGATCCTTAAAGGATCTTGCCTCAATTTTTCATCATGAACTTTTCCCGGGTTATATTCCGGTTTATTACCGACAATTAAAACTGAAGTAAATTGAACCAGAAAACTCACAATAAATTATTTCAAATACCATCGTCAGGTGTTAATACACGACTATTGTATTTATTGCTCGGTCTTTTTTGCCTGATATTTTCATCTCGATATTATACTTGGTTCGGTAAGCCTTAAACCAGGGGAGATATTCAATGCACTATTCTCGGGCGAAAGATCGGATATTGCAACCATTATAGTAAAATTCAGGCTTCCAAAAGCAATTACCGCGGCAATGGTAGGAATAGCTCTTTCAGTCAGCGGGCTTCAGATGCAGACACTTTTCCGAAACCCGATGGCAGGCCCGTATGTACTCGGAATAAGCTCAGGGGCAAGCCTTGGAGTTGCCTTTGTTATACTGGGTTTTTCCTCCTCAATGAACGCAGGGACCCTCGCAGGTCTTGGAAACTGGGCGCTTGTAGGGGCATCGTGGCTTGGTGCCGGGGCAGTTATGATACTTATAATGTATATTTCAGTAAAGGTCAGGGACATACTTACAGTGCTGATTCTTGGAATAATGCTTTCGAGCGGAATTTCAGCAATTGTAAGTATTATGCAATACTTCAGCAACGAAACAATGCTGAAGGCATATGTGATCTGGACGATGGGCAGCCTTGGCAACCTGACCTCCGGAACAGCTTGGGAGTTCTCGCCATTTCACTTTCAGCAGGAATATTACTCAGTATGCTCTCGGTAAAAATGCTGAATGCGTTGCTCCTTGGCGAAAACTATGCGGCAAGTATAGGGCTGAATATAAGGCTTGCAAGGATCATTATTTTTGCGGGAACAAGCATTCTCGCAAATGTTCAGTTGCCGCTGGCGGCACCGTTCGATTACGTATTGCTATCGCCGCGCGAGAGCAGGTGTTCGTGCACGCGAACGG
>CAVVUP010000033.1:0-12093 GCA_963751435.1 uncultured Verrucomicrobiae bacterium
GGGCAGGAGATACCGCGCCGCGATGAACACGCTCACCGGCAGCGTGAGGCAAATCAAGTAGCGCAGCCAGGCGGTTTTGAAGGCGTCGGCCGGATACGCGACGAAGGTGATGGAACTGATCTGCGCGCCAAACAGGGAGACGCCGGCCACCCAGCCGGGATAGGAGCGGTTGCCGACAAAATAACCCTCGGTCGTCTTGACCCGCCGCGAGAACAGCCAGCCCACCACCACCATCGCGGCGAAGTAGAGGCCGATGACCAGCAGATCGAGAAAGCGCAGGGAAGTCATCGGCCGGGTTTCAGTTTGTCGGAGCGCAAGGCTTGCAGCATCCGTTCGCGGTTCAGCGGCTTCACTTCGCGCACGATCTCGTCGCGCATCGCTTTGCCCGGCTCGCTTTGTTGCGGATACGAAAGGAACTGCAATTCGACACCCAGCGCCGCGGAACATTTCCACGCCAGCAGCGGCCAGAGGCTGCCCAGGTCGCCAATCAACGGCAGGCTGCCTTCGTGGCGCGCAAAGCCGGACATCTCCATGCGGAACGGCACCTTGAACATTTTCGTCTTGGGCAGTCCATCGGCGATGGCCTGGGTCACCGCACCGCCGCCGCGCTCAATTTCCCAGACCTGTTCGAGCGCTGGATCGAGATCAATCCGGATGAGGGTTTTGCCTGCCAGGCTGTAGCTGTAATGGCCCTGCCACGCGGACCACAAGCCGTGTCCCGTGTAGGTTTCAAACGGTCCGTCATGAATCTCCTGGGTCAACGCGACGCCGGATTCGATGATCACATCGGCCGTGGCGAGCAAATGCGCCAGGCGGCTGGCGCGTTCAGTGAGCGTGAGACTGTCGCCGATGCACAAACCCACCGCGCCGCCGCCGATCAGTTGGGGGATCGTCACCAACACCGGCAGACCGCGCCGGGCGCCAATGCCGATCATGGTGCGTTCGTCGGCGCCCAGCCCCGCCACTTCTTCAAACGAACGGCCGTGCTCGCGGGCCAAGGTCAGAATCTCCTGCGCGAAATGTTCCAGCCACAAACCCATCGGATAACCGAGGTTGCCCGCGGCCTTGATGATCGTTTTGCCCGGCGAACTGCTTCAGCTTTTCGATCAACTCCCAGTCAATGGGAGTGTGCTGGCCGATGGCGCGGATCGCGTCGTCGTCCATGAGCGTCAGTTCAAATTCCTCACCGCGCGGCAGGATCGCTGTCGGCAGCCCCAAGGATTCGCCCGGACAACGCTTCACCAGATCGAGCGTGCCGCCCATTTCGTGGGAGACAACCGCCGAACTGGTGGTCACCCCGTCCACCAGGCCGGCCCGCATCAATTCGGCGATCAAGGTGGTGACGCCTTCGTGGATGTTCGGGCCGCTGCCGGTGATCACCACCACCTTGCCGCCGCGCTGCTTGGCGGCAACGATCCGGGTGACGGCTTCCTCGAAGCGTGTCTGCGTCGCTGCCGGAAGTTCGTTGAACAGGGATTGCAGCAGGGATTGGTCAATATTCATGCGTCGATTCCAGGTTGCTGGTTCAGGTCAGTCCGCGTTCGCGCAGCATTTGTTCCGCGCGTTCCAAATCCTCCGCCGTGTCCACACTGAATCCGGTGAACTCGTGGTCCCGGGCGCGGGTTTCCACGACGCGAAGTTTGTAGCCGTGTTCCAGCACGCGGAGTTGTTCGAGCGATTCAATCTGCTCCAGCGGGGTGGGAGCCAGACCGGCCAGGGTGAGCAGGAAGTCGCGGCGATAAACGTAAAGCCCCACATGTTCAAACACGCGGTGGGGCACATCCTGGCGCGGATACGGGATGAGCGAGCGCGAAAAATAGAGCGCGTTGCCGGCGCGGTCCACTACCACCTTGACGACGGCGGGATTGGCAAAATCCTCCGGGCGGGTGACGGGATGCATGAGCGTCGCCATCGGCAGCGCGGGATCGTCCAGCAACGGTTGCACCGCTTCCTCAATCATCTCCGCGTCCAGAAACGGCTGATCGCCCTGAAGGTTCACCACAATGTCCGCTTCGATCTTCGTCACCGCCTCGGCCAGCCGGTCCGTGCCGCTGGGGTGGTGCGGCGAGGTCATGATCGCCCGGCCGCCCACGGCTTCCACCGCCCGGGCGATGCGTTCATCATCCGTCGCGACCCACACCGAGTCCAGGCAGCGCGCGGTCAGGCAGCGTTCGAGGACCCGTTGAATCATCGGCTTGCCGGCAATCAACTTCAGCGCCTTGCCGGGCAGTCGGGTCGAGCCGTAGCGGGCGGGGATGATGCCGATGACCATGGAGGCATTTTTCAAGTTCAAGGTTAAGGCGATGGTGCCGGTGAAAGTTCGACCTGCAAGAAGGCGAATTCGGCGCGGAACTCTGCGTCTTTGGGGGACAGGCGTGTAGGCCGGCGCGCAAGGAACAGAGTCCGGCCAATGCGACCGGGCCACGCGCATCAATTGCCATGGACCTCCGCCGGCGGGGGAGAATTCCACCTGCACGTCCGCGCCATGTTTGGTGATGCGCAAGCGAAGGGCGGCTTCCGTAAAAGGGAAATCCTGGAGTGACCAGTCGGAATAGCCGTTATTCGTCACCACCGCTCCTAGTTGGGAGGACCCTCGAGTTCGTGTTCCACGGAGGCCTTGATCCAGCAATTCACATCACCGCGAATCATCAGACCCGCCTGGTCGTATTGGTGGACCGGATGGAGACGGACCTCGGTGCTCACCACGAAATCGCCGCGCAGTTCCAAACCAAGAAAGTGAGCGTTGTCCGCGCTGAAACCATAATGCGTTCGCAACCAGAAAATCGTCTGGCCGTCTGGCTCGACACCAGGCCCGACCCACGCGCATCCAGCCGCCAACGCTTCGGCGGATTAAACCAAGCCAGCCGTGCATCCAGTGCGGTGGCCCGGAAATCTTCGTGCAACAGCGGCTCGTTCATTTGCCGGATTGGCCGCCTGATCCAGTCGGCGTCGAGGCTCACGTGCTTGATGCTCCGGCCTGTTCCGCGCCCGGTTGAAACATGTAGGTCGCCTGGATGCGCCCGTCGCGCGTCTGGATGATCGAGGGATAATGGAAGCGTCCTCCGGGCTGGTCCTCCAGGGCCGGTGCCATTTCCACGAGCGGCCTTCGTCGTCGGACATCGCCAAGGTCAGCGTGTGCCGGTCCTTTTTTGAGTCGTTGTAAACCAGAACCCAGCGGCCGTCCCGCGGCGCGAGGACCTCCACGGTGGTATCGGGTTCGGCAGGTCGTCGGCAGGCCAATGACCAGCTCTCGCCGTCGGCACGGGATTGGCTCAAGAAAATCCGGTGCGCCAATGTCGGTCGTCGCTCGAGATCAAAGGCCTCCTCGGCATGTACGCCAGGAGCGTGCCGTCCTTCTCCGGACCACGCTCGGTTGCAGCGCCGGGCCGATGATCGCCCCGCTGCGCGCCATGATTTTCCCCGATCGTCGGAGATGGCCATGAGACAGGCCAGGAATCCATCCGAATAGAGCGGCAGCAGGATCCGGCCGCTGGGCAACACCGCCGGATGGCAGCGGGTCATCCAACCGCGCTGACGCTTGCTCTTGTCCCAGGCCTCCAATTGCAGCCGCGCCATGACTTCGCCCAGCGATCGGCCCCGCGGATCGTTCAGCCCGGGCAGAGGTGGGGCGCAACTGGTGAAACTTCTCCGCCATTTCCGTCGCAAAGCGGTCGCCGGGTTCCAGCAGCAGATCGTCCTGCCAGTCCCATTTCGGCGGCCCCTCACCGCCGTATTCCCGGGCCTTGCGAAACCGCAGCAACGAATCCTCCCAGCGCTCCGCTGGCACCGCGATCCAGAACAGCCAAAGTCCCCGCCCCGGCCCCACAAACAGAACAGGATTGCAGTCGGGAAGATTGGGCGTGTCGGCCATCGAAAACACCTGCGCTCCAGGACGATGTTTGCGTTCCTTCAACCGCGCTCCTTGAATCACCACGTCCGGGCTGGTTCTCTCCCCGGACCCGTGAAACCAGGCGCAGAGCAAGCTCCCGTCGGGGCACTCGACAATCGAGCTGGCATGCACGTGTTTGGGCCGCAGGGGAAAGACAAGACGTCCTGGGGAAACGGCTGGCCGCAGGCCAACGCCATTGCCATTCCAAACCAGACTACCGCCAGCCAGCAACGTGCCCATGGCTTTCTGCCTCCGGCGCGGGCGGGAGAAATTCGCGCATTCGTTGGACTTCACCGGCGGGGATTATCTGTCTGCGTTTATGGGCAGGCAAACATCATTTCTGTGCTATTTGACGGATTGGGCAGACCCGACGGCCTGTGGGTGGCAGAAACTCCGTCGGCAAGGAAGTCGTTGATTCCAGGATGCTTGTCGCCAGAGTGCTCGCCCATGTTCACTATCGCGCTGCTGTTCCTGCGCTACCTTCGGTCCTGGTTTCGCACCCAGCACGAACTGGGCTTGGAGAATCTCGCTCTCCGGCACCAACTCGGAGTACTCAGCCGACAGGTGCGCCAACCCCGACTGCAACGGCCAGACCGCTGGTTCTGGGTGGCCTTGAAACGGGAGTGGCCCAACTGGCGCAACGCGCTGATGATCTGCCGACCGGAGACGGTGACCGGGTGGCACCGGGCCGGGTGGAGCATGTTCTGGCGTTGGAAGTCGCGACGTCGTCGCGGACGGCCCGCCCAAGACCCGGAGTTGGTTGGACTCATCCGCCGGATGTGGGCGGCCAATCCGACTTGGGGCAGTCCCCGCATTCGCGACGAACTGGCCAAGTTGGGACTCCGAGTCTCCACCGCCACGATTCGGAAGTACCGGCCCGGTCCCGACACCAATCCTCCCAGGCTGGTGGACCTTTCTTCGCAACCACGCGGAGGCCATCGCGGCCATGGACTTCTTCGTGGTCCCGACGGTGACGGCTCGCCGGCTCTACGTGTTGGTGGTGATGACGCACCAACGGCGTACGGTGGTTCATTTCCACATCACCGACGCCCCCACCGCCGAGTGGACCGCGCAACAGATCCTCAACGCGTTCCCTTACGACACGGCCCCCAAGTACCTCCTCCGCGACCGAGATTCGATCTACGGGGCAGCCTTCGATCGACGGGTCGAACGGATGGGGATCAGGCAGAAGCTCATTGCCCACCGCTGCCCTTGGCAGTCCCCTTACGTAGAGCGGTTGATCGGTTCGATTCGTCGAGAGTGCTTGGACCGCCTGATCATCTTCCATGAACGGCAGTTGCGTTGGGCCTCAGATCGTACCTGGAATACTATCACCACGTGAGGCCCCATCGGTCCCTGGAGCATGACAGTCCAGTGCCCCGCACGGTCCAGTTGCCGGATCGGGGCAAAGTGATTGAAATGCCGGTCCTGGGGGGCCTACATCATCACTATCTGCGGCAAGCGGCCTAAACCCCGCCTCAAGCCCGTCCCCATCTGAGCCTCCGGAAGGTCGGGGCTGCCCGTTGCCCGCGGCGCGAGCAGCAGACCGCGTTCATTCCCCCGGCCGGGCTCGCCGCCGACCAGGACCCTCCTTGCCAGAGGCAGTTCAGAACTCGGGACCCCGGCTGACGCCCTGTGATGCATTTTCCGCCACCCACAGGATTGCGCCGCAGCTCCAGGCAAGCCTGACAGGGTGGTTTTCCCAGCCCCACCAAACCAGATGTAACATTCCTGGCTTGGCGCCGTGGCGCGATCGGGGCGCATTTTCGATTGGCATCTGCCTCTTGGGGAGAGTACAAGCACAGCATAGCTTTTGGGTGCGCGGAAGGGGCAACTGTAGGTCCCAGCGCCGTGAAATACCCCGCCGATGCACCACGTTGGTCGTGGGATTGGCGGACGCGGGTGGCCTGGGCGGAGGCGCGATCCGGGGACGCGGAGTAGCATTCTCGATCGGGTCTGGATCGAGTCGGCGCTGTCAGCGGCTTGACCCTGGGCGCGCCCGCAGCTCGAGGACCCGAGGAAGTCGGGACTATGAACAAAGACAGCACAGGCGATGCGAGCGCCTTGGGAGTCGCGCCCGGTTCGAGCGCGAATGATCCGCCGGCCAAACCCCTGCTGGCCTCCCCGTCATTTCCTGTCGTCGGAATCGGCGCTTCGGCTGGCGGGTTCGAAGCGTTCGAGCAGTTTTTCAGGCAGGTGCCCGCTGATTGCGGCATGGCCTTTGTCCTGGTGCCCCATCTTGATCCGGGTCACGCCAGCATGCTGACCGAGATCCTGCAGCGCAGCACATCGATGCCGGTCGGTCGAGGCTGCAGGACCGGACTGGCGGTGGCAGCCGAACCGTGTCTATGTGATCCCGCCGAACCGGGACATGACCATCGCTCGGGCATGCTCAAGCTCCAGGCGCTCGGAAGGGGCCCGCGGGGCCAGCGGATGCCGATCGATTCATTCTTTCGATCCCTGGCGGACGAGACCAGGGAGAAAGGGCTATCGGCGTGATTCTTTCGGGCAGCGGGAGCGACGGCACGCTCGGGCTGACGGGCCATACATGGGGCAGGCGGGAGTCTCGTTCGTGCAGGACCCGGCCACGGCAAAGTATGACGGAATGCCCTTGAGCGCCATTCGGGCAGCAATCTGGCCACGTACGTCCTGTGCGGCTGACAAACTGCCGGACCAGTTGCGGACTTGTGTGCAGACCCTCTTCGGGCGGAAAGTGAGGTCGGGCCCCGCCCGCCCCGCGGACCAGAGCAGCCTGGCCAACATCCTCGCACTGCTCCGAGACCCGGGCCGGCCACGACTTTTCCCTCTACAAGCAAAGCACCATCCGCCGCCGGATCGACCGGCGCATGACCGTGCACGGCCTGACCGAGGCGGAAGGTTTACGGACGTTACCTCAAAGAGCACCCGCAGGAAGTCGTGGGTCCTGTTCAAGGAACTGCTCGTCGACGTTCACCAGCTTCTTCCGCGACCCGGAAGCATTCGACACGATGAAGAAAGAAGTCCTGCTGGGACGTGTCGCTGCCCAACCCGAGGGCCAGGTCATTCGGGTCTGGGTTAGCCGGGTGTGCCACCGGGGAAGAGGCCTACTCGATCGCGATGCTCCTGCAGCGAGGTCATGGATGAATCCCGCCGGGAGTACCTGCGTCCAGATCTACGGAACCGACCTGGATGAGGATGCCGTTGCGGACCGCGCGTGCCGGCGCCTACCCAGCGGAACATCGCTGCGGACGTCTCGCCGGAACGGCTGCGGCAGGTTCTTCGTCAAGGAAGAGGTGCGGCTACCGAGTGAAGAAGGAGATCCGGAGCATGGTCGTCTTCGCAGTACAGAACGTGATCAAAGACCCGCCGTTCACCAGGCTGGATCTGGCTCAGTTGCCGGAACCTGCTGATCTATCTAGAACCGGAATTGCAGAACCGGCTCATCCCGGCCTTCCACTACGCCTTGAAACCCGCCGGAACGCTCTTCCTCGGCCCGGCGGAAGGTCCTGGTAACCACCCGGGACTCTTTGCGCCGATCAACCGCAAGTGGCGACTGTACCAGGCCCGGCCGCGACTCGACGGGACCTGCCCGGTGATGCGACCCGCTCTCTCGAGCCGCCACCCGGTCGAGCCGAAGCGGGGCGAGAAAGAGCCGCCAGCCAAACAGACCGACTTCGCCGAGTTGACCAACCGGGTGCTGCTTCAGACTTACGCGCCGGCGTCGGTCATCACAGACGAACAAGGCCAACTCCTCTACGTTCACGGCGATACGGGGAAATACCTCAGGCCGGCCCCAGGCCAGCCGAGCCTGAACGTCGTCGAGATGGCCCGCAAGGGACTGGAGTCGTAGTTGCGGGGGGCCATCCGCAGTGCCGCCGTGCAGAAGAAACCGGTCGTGTTGCGCGGTCTGTCGGTCAAGACGAACGGCGGCACTCACGGGGGGAACGTGACTGTGCGGACAGTCAGCGGAAGGAGCTTTCTGGCCCGCATCCTCCACGACCGGACCATTGACAACGTCATCGAAGGCGTGGTACTGACTTTCAGCGATGTCACCCCCCTGAAGAAGACTCTGCAGGACCTCACCGCCCATCCGTCAGGACTGCCATCCCCAGAAGGGGATGCGCGCAACATGAGCAGGCCTCAAAAGCGAAGACGCAGCCCGGCCCGGATCCACCGTTAGAGGCATCGCCGAGGCGCGACTGGCTCGTTCCCCCGGTGTCACGGCAAACATAACAGCAAAGCGCCCCCGGAGATCATCCACGAGCTGCAGGTGCATCAGATCGAATACGAGATGCAGAACGACGAGTTGAAACGAGCGCACCTGGCCTTGGAAGAGTCGCGGGACCGATACCTCGACCTCTACGATTCTGCGCCGAGACGGTACTTCAGCTTCACCCGCGGGGGTCAGATCATCGAGGTGAACTTGACGGGCGCGGCGCTCCTGGGGCTGCCCCGGTCCAGGCTGATCCGGCGCGGGCTGGGGAGCTTTGTCGTGCCCGAAGACCGGGACCGATGGGAGCGCCATCTGGCGAGTGTGCTGGGGTTGGAGGCCTCGGCTCAGGGGCCAAACAAGAAGCAGAGCTGCGAGTTGAAGCTCCTGCGGGCGGACGGTTCCAACCTTCCACGCCCGTTTGGAGAGCGCCCGCTTCGATCGACCGGAGGCGCAGGAAAAGCCCAGGGTGGGAGGCGAACACCCAGTCATCCGCGCGGCGCTGAGTGACATCACCGAGCGCGACCAGGCGAACGACGCTTTGAAAAGGGCCTCCGAGCAGCAACACCTGGCGCTGGATGCCGCTGGCATGGGGACCTGGGATTACCATTTTGACACCGGGGAGGTTTTCTGGGACGAGATCTGCCGGAATCAGTGGGGTTTCTCGGAGGGGGAGAAGACGGACAAGCCCACCGCCATCGCCGCGATTCACCCCGAGGACCGGGCGGCCGCGGAGGAGGCTTTGCAGCGGGCGCTCGCCGGCACGGAGGGCGGCGCGTATCATCAAGAGTTTCGCGTCATGTGGCGGGAAGGCTCGGTGCACTGGATTGACTCGCACGGACAGGTCTATTTCCAGGGCGAAGGCGCAGGGCGCAGCGCGGTCCGCTTCATCGGCGCCAACCGTGACATCACCGAGTCCAAGGCGGTGGAGGCGGCCCGAGCATTTCTGTCGATCTACGGTTACGAAGCCGTCGGTCAGGATTTCTTTCAGGCGCTGGCGCGATACCTCGCGCAAAGCCTCGGTATGGACTATGTCTGTATCGACCGCCTCGCAGGGTGACGGCCTCTTCGCCCAGACGGTGGCCGTTTACTTCGATGGCAAATTCGAGGATAACGTGGTCTACACTTTAAAAGATACTCCCTGCGGTGAAGTGGTAGGACAGACGATTTGTTCTTTCCCTCAAGGCGTACGTCATTTGTTTCCCCTGGATACAGTGCTCCAGGAGATGATGGCCGAGAGCTATATTGGAACCACTCTTGGGGCTCCCAGGGGCAACCGATCGGCCTGATTGCGCTGATCAGCCGCAAACCCCTTGCGAATCCACGGCTGGCGGAGTCCGTGCTGAAAACGGTGGCCGTACGTGCCGCCGGCGAACTGGAGCGACAGCGGGCGGAGGGGGCGCTGCGGCAGGCGCACCGCGAACTGGAACTGCGGGTCCAACAGCGCACCGCCGAGCTGCGGCAGGCTAACGAGAGTCTGTGCCGGGAGGTTGAGATCCGCCGGCAAACCGAGCAGCAATTGAGAGAAGCGGAACTTCGCTACCGCACCGTGGCGGAATTCGCCTTTGACTGGACGTACTGGGAAACCCCGGATCACGCCTTGCGTTATTGCTCTCCCTCCTGCGAACAGATCACCGGGTACTCCGCCCTGGAGTTCATGGCGGACCCGACACTCCTTGAGGCGATCATTCATCCGGAAGACGCCGGCATCTGGCGGAACCGCCGGTACGAAAAGCCAATGGTGCGGCAGTTCAGCAGCATTCAATTCCGGATTCGACGAAAAGACGGCAGCATTCGCTGGCTGGAACATGTCGGAAGGCCGGTGATCGGGAGCGACGGCCAGTTCCAGGGCATCCGCGCCAACGACCGCGACATCACCGAGCGGCGGCGCCTCGAACGCGAGTTGCTGAACGCCGGGGACCGCGAACGGCAGCGGATCGGGCGGGATCTGCACGACTCCCTCGGCGGGGGTCTCAGCGGCCTGGCGATGCTGAGCAAAGCGCTCGCCCAAACCCTGGAGCGGGCGTGCAGCGCGAGATCGCCGAGGAGATCGTTCAGGGCATCGGCGAGGTGATCCGGAGAACCCGCTCGATCGCCCACGGCCTCTGTCCGGTGGGACTGAGCGCGCTTCGGGTTCACCGCCGCGCTCGAGGGATTGGCGCGGAGCGTGGAGAAACGGCACGGAGTCCCCTGTCGAGTCCGGGTGCCCGGGCGGTGGACGTCGGGGAGGATCCGGTGGCGTCGCACCTGTTCCAGATCGTCGAAGAGGCGGTCAACAACGCCGTCCGCCACAGCCAGGCCCGCCAGATCGAGATCGCGATCGTCCGTGAAGACACCCAGTTGTCGGTGAGCGTTCGCGACAATGGCGTGGGACTGCCGAAGGACGTCGCCCACTCGCCGGGCATGGGCTTGCGGACGATGCGGTATCGAGCGGAAGTCCTGGGCGGCACGTCGAGATCCAATCGCCGCAGAACCGGGGGCACCGTCGTGTTGTGTGTCCTGCCGGCCGCCGATCCGCCCCGCGCGACGACCACGCCAGCCCCGTTGACAACATGAAAAAGACTGAGCGTCTCACAAAGAAGGCGCGAGTGTTTCTCGTGGACGACCACCCGATTGTGCGGCGGGGGCTCGGTTCGCTGATCGCCCTGGAGCCTGACCTGGTCGTCTGTGGCGAGGCGGATGGCGCGGCCCGCCGCCCTCGAACAGATCCAGAAACTCCAGCCCGACCTGGTCATGGTGGATCTCGCGCTCAAGAACAGCAGTGGCCTGGAGCTGGTGAAAGATCTGCGCGACCCAATGCCCGAAGGTCAAGGTCCTGGTGTTCACCATGCATGACGAGCCGATTTACGCCGAGCGCGTGCTCAAGGCCGGCGCGCATGGATATTTCACCAAGGAGGAAGGCGCCGAGAAAGCCGTCGGGGCGATCCGACAGGTCTTGCAGGGCAGGGCTTATCTCACCGGACGCCTGGCGGAGCGGATGCTGGAAACCATGACCGGCTTCGCCAAATCCAAGAACGCTGGAACGGTCGAGTCCTTGAGCGATCGCGAGCTGGAGGTCCTCGAACTCATCGGTCGCGGCCTGGGTTCCGCGGAGATCGCCCACCGGCTGAAACTGAGCGTCAAGACCATCGAGTCCCACCGCGAGAACATCAAGACCAAGCTGGGCCTGCGGCGCGCCACGGAACTCGTCCAGTACGCCTTCAACTGGGTCCAAAGCCGAACAGCGGATCTGAAGCCCGCGCGGCGACCCCGGATCGGGCCGCGTGGTTCGCGGGGAGCGCGCAGCCGGTCGAGATTCGGGGTAAGCAGTTTCCCCGATGGGCAAATGGGGAGATCCCCGGTTGCCCTCCGCAGCGAAGCGGGCGAACCGTGCTCTCTTTACACGGGCGAGGCGCAGGCGGGGTTAGAACCCAGCGCCATCCAGCCGACCGCAGCCGGCGCTTCCCTGGCTCCTCGCCTCCGACCGCGCCACACTATGACGAGCCAGTCCGCCAGCAAAGCGAACGCCTCGCCAGGGAGTGTTCCTGGTGGATGACCATCCCTTCGTGCGTCGGGGCTTGGACGGTCCTCGTGAACTTCGAACCCGATCTGGAAGTGTGCGGTGAGGCGGCGGATGTCATCCCGGCCCTCGACGGAATCCGTGATCTGCAGCCCGGACATTGCCATCGTGGACCTCACCTTGAAACACGGCAGCGGTCTGGACCTGATCTCGCAGCTCCGCGATGAATGCCCGCGGGTCCGCATCCTTGTCGTGTCCATGCACGACCAGGCCCAGTGGATCGTTCGCGCGCTGCGGGCCGGCGCCCACGGATACGTGACCAAGGACGAAGGTCCCGACCAGCTCATCAACGCCCTCCGCGAGACCCTCCAGGGCAGGCGCTTTTTGAGCAGGCAGGTCCAATAGCGCCCCCTCGGCCAGTCAGCTCCGACCCGTCGGTGCCCGGCCAAACCAGGAGTGGTCCTCGCCGCTCGCCCGGCCTAGAATCCTTAAATCCCAGGCTCGCGATTAAGTCAA
>CAVVUP010000034.1:0-167098 GCA_963751435.1 uncultured Verrucomicrobiae bacterium
CAGGCGGGCTTGGCGGTGGTGGTGGTCAACGGCAAGTACATCAGGAGTCTGCCGGGTCGCAAGACCGACATGAGCGACTGCCGTGGCAGGCGACCTTGCACGCCCACGGGTTGCTCAAGCCGGGCTTTGTGCCGCCCAGCACATCCGTCGGTTGCAGGACTACCTGCGGCTGCGCAGCGACCATGTCGTGCTGGCTGGCAGTCACGAGCAGCACATGCAAAAGGCCCTGGAACGGATGAATCTGAAGATTCACGACGTCATCAGCGATCTGACTGGGATGAGCGGGCTGAAAATGATCGAGGCCATTCTGGCTGGGCAGCGCAATGCGGCGGCGTTGCTGGCCCTGTGTGATCCGCAGATTCAGAAGCACAAGGCCGGGCGGTTGCGGGAAGCCTTGCAGGGGACCTGGAAGCGCGAGCATCTGTTTGCGCTGCGCCAGGCCTACGAGCTGTGGCAGTTCTACCAGACGAAAATCCGGGAGTGTGACCAAGCCATTGAGGCGGTGTTGCGCGAGATGACCGGGCCGGAGGATCCGCAAGCGCCAGCCCCTCCCGCGGCGACCAAGCGGGGCGGAGTCAACGCGCCGCAGATTGCGGGCTTGCACGGCTTGTTGTGGCGGCTGTGCGGGGGCAAGGATCCGACCACGCTGCCCGGGGTGGCCGACTATGTGTTGCTGCAGTTGTTGGCCGAGGTGGGGACCAACCTGGGCGGGCAGTGGAAGACGGAGAAACACTTCACGGCCTGGTTGGGTCTGGCACCGGGCAGTAAACAGAGCGGCAAGCGCAAAGGCAGCCAGCGGCGTTCGCGCAATCACGCCGGCCGTCTGTTCTGCGTGATCGCCCGCAGTGTCGGTCGCAGTGTCGACAAGGCTCTGGGCGGTTTCTATCGCCGGCTCAAAGGACGCCGCGGCGGCTTGGTGGCCAACTTGGCCCTGGCGCGCAAGTTGGCCGAACTGTTCTGGCGCCTGATGGTTCACGGCAAGGCCTACGTTGAGCAGGGACTCAAGCAGTATGAAATCAAAGTCGCTCAGACCGAACAACGTCTATCAGAACTCGCCCGCAAATACAACATGGTTCTCCAGCCAAAAACGGCCTGATCGTCGACGGTTCATGGGGAGCCTCCACGA
This sequence comes from uncultured Verrucomicrobiae bacterium, assembly GCA_963751435.1. Lineage (GTDB taxonomy): Bacteria > Verrucomicrobiota > Verrucomicrobiia > Limisphaerales > DSYF01 > JALOTU01. The sequence continues at coordinate 1,127 of CAVVUP010000034.1, forward strand.
TGTGACATCGCGCGTTGGGACCATGAACCGCACGAATCCCCTCACCCGCCCTCCGGGCTCCCTCCCCCTGAACCTCGTAGCCGTGGACGTGAGTCCGCGCCATTGTCCTCCCCGAGAGCGGAAGGGCGGCTGGATGGCTGAGGGCGGTGTCCCATTCGGAATAATGGCGCCGACTGACGTGCGGCGGCTACGGTTCAGGGGTTCAGTGCGCGAAATTCCATTTGCGAGAATTCTCCCCCCGGGGGAGAGGGACGGGGTAAGGGCGAGCCTCGGTTCATGGGGAGCCTCCACGACATGACATCACGCATTGGGACCCTGAACCGGGAGCGCAGACATTCGTGTCTGCCCGGCCGGGCGCAGCCCCCCTTGCCGACAGGAATGTCGGCGCTCCCGTCGACGGTTCATGGGGAGTCTCCACGAGCCCCGAATCCTGTTCTGGGCCCGGACAAGGGAACCGACCTTGGAGCCCTACTTACTGGGCGCGTCGGAAGACCTCGGAAGGATCCGCCAGATTCAGGACGGAGAGATCGATGCCACCCTCGGGATTGCGTTCGGAGCAACTTGCAATTGGTCAGCGATCTGCCTGGTGATCGCGGTCGCGTAGTATTTGACCACGCCACACGCCGGTCCGGGATTTGAAGATCACGACCACCTGGCATTGTTCGTTGACGGAGGTGATGAAGATGCTGTGTTTCTCCCCCTGCTGATAGACGGAGCTGAAACTGGTTTCCTCGACCAGCCCGGCGATGGTCTGGGTGGCCATGTAGGCGCCGGAGGACAGGGCGGCGATGCTGGTGACATCGAACTGTCCCGGATCCCCTTGCGACGCGATGAGGAAGCCTCCCTGGTCAATCAGCAGCGCCAGGGACGCGTCGCTCTTCTTCAACAAATCGCGCAGCAAGGCGTCGATCTGTTGAACGTCCTCCTCAAGGAGTTGAGGGAGCGTAAACATGTCAAGCGTATTGCGGCTTCGATTGGTTGACGAACTTGTGCAGCAACATGCGGGTGATCATGTTCAGGGTCTCGAACACGCCCTCGCATTTGTTGGCACAACCGGTGAAGGACGGCACCTGCACCTCGCGGTTGTTCAGCAGATACTCCATGTATTCCACCGGGGCCACGTTGGGCAGATCCCGCTTGTTGTATTGCAGCACATAGGGGATATCCGACAGGTTGATCTTCAACGTCCGCAGATTGTCCTCAAGGTTCTGCAGGCTCTCGGCGTTCTCGGTCATCTTCTCATATTGCGAATCCGCCACGAACACGATGCCGTCCACGCCGCGCAGCACCAGTTGGCGCGTGGTGTTGTAAATCACCTGGCCGGGCACGGTGTAGAGCTGGAACTTGGTCTTGAACCCTTTAATCGACATGGCTTCGATCGGCAGGAAGTCGAAGAACAAGGTGCGGTCCGAACTGGTGGCCAGGGAGACCAGCTTTCCTTTGTTGCCTTGGACGGTCTGCACATGCTCATGGACCTGCACCAGGTTGGTGGTCTTACCGCCCATTGCGGGGCCGTAATACACGATCTTGACCTGCAGTTCTTTGGTGGACTGATTGATGATGGCCATAAATTAAACCTTTGCCTTGTGGTCGAGTTCTGCGGCGAGTGCCGCCAGCCTGCCGGTGGGCAGCGGTTGGCCTTTCGGCCAAACGCAGCGAAATACAGGGCATTCACGCGGAAGATCTTCCAAGGCACATTCCCGACGGTGAAATTCAGATTGTTGACCTCCCCCATCCGCAATTCCTGCGTGCACTGGCTGACCTTGCCGAAAAGGTGCGGGAGAAAGGCGGCGAGCGTGTCCCCATTTATCCCGGGGGGCAACTGGCTGGCCACCATCAGGCCGTCGGGCAATGCGATGACCGCTCCCTCGACCCCCTCGATCGCAGCGGCACGCGAGACCACTTCGTTGGGCGTGGCGTAGCGTGAGACAAACTCGGTTCCGGCCGTCCGGGCGCGCGCAGCGGCCTCATTGCGCGCGTGATCCGCTACGGAATCCGACTGGTCATCCCAGACATAATAATTGGTATCGACCGGCTTGTTGACAGCGTGATCCACCGCCAGGCCGGCAGTGTCGGGTTGGGGCAAGCCAAAGAAGAGATTCGGAATGTCCTTGTCCACCGCCACCTTGGTCGCTGTCTGGGGTTGTTCCTTCTTCAGGGCGATGAACAGGGGGGCGATCACACGGAGCGGCAGTTCCAGGTCCACCGCGTCATGGATCGACACGCCTGGTTCCAGTGACGGATGAACCCAAGTCTTCATCTGCTTCCACGAAAAGCTCAGCCGCCCGCGTTTGAGTCCGGCTTCGACCACCGGGAAAGGAAGCGCCAGGCTCGCTTCCGCCAGGTTTAGTTGAATAATTTCCTGCTTCAAAGAATCCGGCCAAGCACCCGCCACGCTGCTGAGCGCCACCGCAAGCGGGCCACGAAGCACATCGGCGGACACAGGCGCACCTGGAACGGCAGCAGCCGAGTGTGCGGGGACGGCTGGAGCCACCAATGGCTTGGCCATGATCCGAGTGCCATGTTCCGTCACTGCCGGCATGGGGGCGGGTTGATGGGCGGGCGTCATCACTTGTGGCGAGACCATTCCCACACGGGGCGCCGTCGGACGGGCCAGGGCCGGCCGTGGTGCGGTGGATAGCGTGGAAGCCTGCGGCACCGACGGGATGAGATTAGGACGGGGAACAGCCGGGCGGACGGCTTGCGACATCGAGGACCGGATCGGCGTATGGGGTTGCGCGGCGGTGGGCGGCCGAGTCGGAGACGCAGCAGAGGGGATGGGCGCGGACGGGGCCTGAGGTAGGACAGACACTGGGGCCACCCGGCCAATGGACAGGCCTCGGCCCTTGTCTGCGAAGGGACTGACGATGTCGTCGGGAATGGCCATCTGCAACGGTCCATGTCTGCGGGCCAGTATGTCAGGGCTGATATGAGGCAGCACGGCGGAGAGTGGTACATTGACCTGGACGTTATCCTGATCGCGATTGGTGCTGAACACGCGAGGGGCCACGTGCCTCAATTCACCGAACGAGATCGAAACAACCCCCTTGGCGAGCTGCGGAAGAATCCTTTCGAGGGATAGAAACACCGAAAGCTCTCCCACTTCATGCTGAACCCGGCTCTGGAGTTCCAAGGGCATCCCGTCGATGATCGGCGCGAGCGGCACGTGCACGCCTCGGCCCAGAGCTTCAGAGGCTGGGCCCTGCGCCCCATGCGGCAGTTTCAACATCTTACCCGAAGGAATATTCGCCTCGGTCGCCGTCTCGTCGATCACCGTTTCCTCGGCAACGGCCTCCTCCACGGCTATGGCCGAGCTGTCAGCGTATACGTGGTCACACCCATACTCCGACTCTGCCCGGCGGAAAAGGTTTCGAAATCGGCTAAACAGATTTGCTTTCACAGTTCAAGTCTTCCTTCTGCACGATGATCTCGGATCGGATCCGCGGCCGGTCTGTTCCGGCTCCGGTGGCCTGGACAACGATTGATGCAACTGTCAGGCACCCGGGCGAGACCAGCCCGCGGCAATTGCTTTGCGTTGGCCTTGCAGAAGGCGTGCCACCAGCCGCTTGTGGGGGGCCGCTACAGCACTTGCATGTCCTCTGAAAGACAACTTCGCCACCAGTGCGAGGGGATCCGGCTCGCCGGTGCTGTCCCATCCGTGGACTGGTTGTCCATCGGTCTGTGGGCTGGCGCGGGCGACCCAGGCCGGGCCGTGGTCCGCTCGCCCTGTGTTGCCGGTTGCACCAATCAGCAATGTTCCGGAATAAGGATTGCTAGCGAGGATCAGTCAGGCGTGATGCCCTCCCGAGGACGAAAGCGCACCGCCACAACACAACACTTTGAACAGTGAGCATGGTTGCCGATAAGAAGGGTAAGGACACGAGTGGACGCATCCTGCTGTTGGACGACGACCAGGAGTTCCTTGAACTATATCAGGATCTGCTCGGGGAGTTGCCCAGCAAACCGGAGGTGCGTACCACCAACACCGGGTCGCGGGCGCTGGCCATTCTGGACAGTGAACCGGTGCGCCTTTTCCTGTGTGATTTGAAAATGCCCAAGATGGACGGCCTCCAGGTCTTGTCCATCGTCCGCCGCAAGTTCCCCAAATTGCGCACGGTCGTTCTCACCTCGCTGCACGATGAACAGTTCCGGTCCCGAGCCTACGCGCTCGGGGTGGACATGTACTGGCAGAAGCCGTCGAGCCAGCAGGAAACCAAGATGTTCCTGGAGTGTATGGAGTCCTTGCTGGGACGCGACCATGACACGGGATTCCGGGGCATGCAGAGCAAAAGTCTGGTGGACATCATCCAGCTTGAGTGCCTCTCTCAAAGCTCCTCCGTGCTGAAGATCACCCACAGCGCCACAGTGGGAAAGATTTGGATGGAGCATGGGGAGTTGGTGGATGCAGAGGTGGAAGACCTTCGGGGCGAAGCCGCGTTTCATCGCATCCTGGCGTGGAAAACCGGCGGCTTCGAATCGTTGCCGCCGGAGCCGCAACGCGAGCGTACGATTGAAAAATCCTGCAACGCCCTGCTGCTCGAAGTGGCGCAGGCCATCGATGAATCAGCCGCCTCCCAAACCAGCCTTCTGTCCCGGTCGCCCTTTGCCCGCCTGGAGAAGGAGGAGGGACTGGATTTCGCGGTGTTGACGCGGACCGAGGACTCGGAACCCCTCGCCTGTCGCGGACTGGAGGAACCGAGCCGCATGGCCGAGTGGACCCGCGAAGCGTTGAACCGGTTCCGCACGCTGGGCGATACGCTGAACATCGGGAATATCCAATTCATTGATGCGCAGGGCACACAGCGGAACATCGGGCTCGGACAATGCTCGGAAAGTGAACTTTGCCTGGGCTGGAAACTGGATCTGCCGGCCATCGAGGTGCGGGAAAGAACGAGGAGGATTCTGACAACATGGGGCTCCTAAGACTATTCGAGCAACGGGCCAAGACGCCGCTGAAGATTCCGACCGGCTGTTTCAGCCTGGACCCGGAGGGACGGGTGATCTCCAGCACCTTGCCCAGCTCCTTTCCAGTCGAGGTCATCGAGGAGATTGGACAAACAATCCTGAGAACCTTTCAGGAGGCACACCGGGCGGGACTGGGGCTCTGCGAGGTATCCGCTCACTATGCCAGCCTCCGCATCACCGCGCGCGATCTGCATGGGGGCGCGTTGGTGTTCCTGAATCCGCTCATGATGTCCACCCCCGAATCCATGAAATCCTGAAATCACCTTATGAAAGCCAACAAAGTCGAACAAATCATTCGGCACTTGGAGAACCACCTGGGTTGCTGGAGACAATTCAGCCACTTCATCAACCTGGGTCGAACCAAGAAATTCGGCATCGAGGACGAAGACCAGTTCCTGGAGATCAAGAGCGTCATCGTTCAGGAGACCGAGATGATCCTGGCCTCCGTTGAAGTCGAATCCCCTTCCAAGGACGAAATCCACTCGCTCCTCACCAACACGCCCTCCCTGCGCTGCATCGGTGAGATGAGCGAAGGGGTGACACGCAACCTGGAAAGCCAGTGGCACAAGATTTACATCGGCTGGCACGCCATCCTCGGCCAGTTGAAGGTGCAGGCCCAGCGTGAGGAACCCAAGGCAGGATTCTTTAGCAAACGCGCCTGAAAGCCGATCCTCCTCCCCGCGCCTGCCACCCGCACCCCCGTCGGCAGCCGGCGCAGCGTTTCGCTTTCTTTAACACTTCCGACTTGTCTTGTCCTCCTGCCTCGTGTGTAACAGCGGGTCATGCTTGACTGGCTTGCTGCCATCCTATTGGGGATCGTCGAAGGAATCACCGAATTCCTGCCCATTTCCTCCACGGGCCATCTGCTTCTGGTTCAACAATGGGTGCCCCGGCAGAGCGATCTGTTCAATATTGTCATCCAGGCCAGCGCCGTGGTGGCCGTCCTGCCGCTCTTTCCGGAACGCCTGAACCAGTTCGTTCATCGTTGGCGCGATCCTGACACCCGCGATTACCTGGCCAAGCTCGCCCTCGCCTTTGGCCTCACCGGTATCGGCGGTCTGGGACTCGACCGGTTGGGCTTCCAACTTCCCGAGAAAGCGCTCCCTGTCGCACTGGCCTTGCTGATCGGTGGCATCCTCTTCCTTGCCGTCGAACACCACCTGCGTGAACACCGCGGCACGACGCAGATCACCTGGACTGTTGCCTTGGCGGTGGGAGGGGGCCAACTCCTGGCCGCCGTGTTCCCGGGAGCTTCACGCTCCGGCACCACCATCCTGCTGGCCTTGCTCCTCGGATTAAGTCGCCCGGCCGCCACGGAGTTCTCCTTCCTGGCCGGAATTCCCACGATGCTGGCGGCCAGCGGACTGAAGATCTTCAAGGCGCTGGGCAGCGCCCGCAGTGGGGCCGTCAACGAGGATTGGGGCGTGCTGCTGGTTGGATGTTTGGCCTCGGCGATTGTGTCCTTCGTCGCCGTGCGCTGGCTGCTGCGCTATATCCAGACGCACACATTCATCCCGTTCGGATGGTACCGAATTGCGCTCGGAACGGCTATCGTGATCCTGCTGTTCCAGCATGGGGAGCCAGTCCCCGGCCAAGAATCCCCAACCACCCCACCTTCGATCACCGTTTCGGAATGATAATCACCTGTCCGACCTTGAGCTTATTGGCATCCAAGCCGGGATTCGCCCTCAGGATGTCCTCGACAGTCACCGCCACGCCATTGTCTTGGTAGGCCTTGGCGATGGCAGAGAGGGTATTTCCTGGCTCGACCTTGTATTCGAATCCGCGCTCCTGACGGGGCGGGGGCGTGACCTCCCGGGGAGGAGGCGGGGTCCTGCCCAGCTTTTCAATCTGCCGGGCGACCACCTCCATATCATCCTGATGCTTGCGATCAAGCTGCTTGAGCGCCTCCGCCACCGCGGCGACTTCCTCCGAGCGGGCGCCTCCGCTGTTCTGCTGCAACTGTCGACGAAGGCTCTCGACTTCCCTCGTCAAATCAGTGATTTGCTGTTGTTGTCGCGCCTTGTCGGCCATCAGTTCATCCACGTAAAAGCTCAGCTTGTTCACGCGCTCCACCCACGCCGCATCCTGGGCCTGCAGGCATCCGCTGACCAAAACCCATCCAAAAACCAACGCAAGCATTCGATTCATGTGGCGAACTTAAAAACCTGTCCGGCCTCGCGCAAGGGGAACTTTGACGGGTCCTCCAACCAGGCGCGCCGCCTACTGCTTCAAACCCGCCGGATACATCCGACCGAACCACGACCGTCCAGGCCTGCGACCGGATGAATCCGGCGTTCCATTTCCAAGCCCGTGGCTCCAGTCGGTCAGTGCCCCAATGGGCCCCGTTGGCCTCCCCCCTGCACTTCTCTCCTGTTCAAAGACTGGCTTCAGGATACCTTCATCGCGTGACGGTCCTGGAGATCATTCAGAAGAGCACCGAGTTTCTGACCCGCAAAGGTGTGGAATCGCCGCGGTTACAGAGTGAAACCCTCCTCGCGCACATTCTCGGCCAGCCACGCATGCAACTCTACCTCAATTTCCAACGCGAACTGTCGGAAGTCCATGTCGCCGCCTGCCGCGACCTGGTTCAACGCCGCGGACGTCGGGAGCCGCTGCAGCACCTGGTTGGATCCGTTTCGTTCTGCGGATTGGAACTCCGCGTGGACGGGCGGGCACTGATCCCGCGGCCGGAAACCGAACAACTGGTCGATCACGCCGTGGCGTTTCTTCGGGACCTGGGCACTGAAACCCCGACAGTGCTGGACTTCGGCACAGGCACGGGCTGTATCGCGGTCGCCCTGGCAGTTCGCTGCCCCAGGGCGCGGATCTGGGCCAGCGACGTCTCCGCAGAAGCCTTGGAACTGGCGCGACTCAACGCCTTGGCCCACACCGCGGCGGATCGCATCACCTTTCTGCTTGGCGACGGACTGGCGGGGTTGCCGGCCGGATCCTGCTTTGACCTGATTGTGAGCAATCCTCCCTACATCCCAAGCGCGGAAATCGACCAACTGCAGCCCGAGGTCAGGGAGCATGACCCCCGGATCGCGCTCGACGGCGGCGGCGATGGTCTGAACTGCTATCGCTTGCTCGCCGGGGAAGCGGCCGGGCTCCTGGCCCCCGGCGGGGCTTTGATGGTGGAGCATGGGGATGGCCAGGCAGTGGCCATCAACACTCTTCTCCAGCGCGAGAACTGGATTGTGGAGGCTCCCCTGTCAGACTACTCTGGCCGCGAACGGTTTCTGGTGGCGCGCCTCGGCGGTTCGCCGGTGCGCCTGTGACCCAACAACCCAATCATGGAGAGCTTGCTCATCAAAGGCGGCGTGCCGCTGCACGGAGAGGTGCAGATTAGTGGCGCCAAGAACGCGGCGCTGCCCCTCATGGCCGCCACCTTGCTCACAGCGGAACCCTGCGTCATACGCCGGGTGCCCAACCTGAGCGACGTCCGGTTCATGGGCCAGATCCTTGAATGGCTCGGCGCAAAGGTGCAGTTCAAGGGCGACACGGTCTGCATCCAGGCCGCCAGGGTCAAGGGCCACGCCGACTACGAATTGGTCCGCCGAATGCGGGGGTCCATTTGCATCCTGGGTCCGTTGCTGGCCCGCTTGCACAAGGCCGCCGTCTCGCTGCCGGGAGGCTGCGTCATCGGAGCGCGCCCCATCAACCTCCACCTCAAAGGACTCGCCGCCTTGGGCGCGAAGATCACCATCGAGGAAGGCTATGTCCAGGCGGTAGCCCGCAAACTGGTGGGCGCCCCCATGTTCCTGGGCGGACGCGCCGGCTCGACGGTGCTGGGCACCGCCAACGTGATGATGGCGGCGACGCTGGCCGATGGGGTGACCGTCATCGAAAGCGCCGCCTGCGAGCCTGAGGTGGTGGACCTGGCCAATTTCCTGAATGCCATGGGCGCCCGCATCACCGGCGCGGGAAGTCCCACCCTCACGGTGATGGGAGTCAAGGAACTGCACGGGGCCGAACACGAGGTGATTCCCGACCGCATTGAAGCCGCCACCTATGCCATCGCCGCGGCCGCCACCAACGGCGAGGTGAGCCTGCAAGGTGCCCGACCCGAACACCTCCATGCCGTTCTGGACAAACTCGACGAGGCCGGCGTGGAAGTTCAGCGCCGCGCCACCTCGCTCCTCGTCCGGCGCCGCAAGCGCCTGAATCCAGTCGATGTCACCACCCTCCCCTACTCCGGGTTTCCCACCGACGTCCAAGCGCAAATCATGGCCCTGATGACACTGGCCCCCGGCATCAGCATCATCACGGAACGCATCTTCGAGTCGCGGTTCATGCACGTCAGCGAACTGGCCCGGTTGGGCGCTGAAGTGGAAATCGAAGGGCCCAGTGCGATCGTCAAGGGTGGACGCCGGTTGAGCGGGGCGCCGGTCATGGCCAGCGACTTGCGGGCATCGGCGGCATTGGTCATTGCCGGTCTGGCCGCGCGGGGAACAACGCAGGTGAACCGGGTCTACCACCTGGACCGGGGCTACGAACAGATGGACGCCAAGCTGCGCAAACTGGGCGCGCGGATTCAGCGGATTGAAGAATGAGCACGAAACTGATCGGTGCGTCTGATGATCCTCCTGGTGCTGTGGGGAGGCTACAAGATCTTCGTGTATTACAAGGATGTGGAACAGCAACGCTGGATGGAGAAGGAGGCGGTTTCCGGGAAAAACGTCGATCCGAGCAAGCTGGCGGGCGTCCCCTACGAACTGGAGGCCTCGCTGCAGCAAGCCCAGACTCAGGGCACGGGCGCCACCAAAAAGTGGCTCGACCACCTTCGGCAACCGAATCCAGGACCCCCGCAAGGCGTGGATCCAACTGGACTACTGCACGCAACTGGCACGCGAAAACCCCCAGGAAGCCAAGGCGGTCTACGCGGCGGTCAAGCAACGGATCCGCGAAGACTCGCCCGTTTACCCGCGACTCAAGCAATTGGAAAAGAGCTTCGAGTGACCCGATCCCGCCGGGACCGGCGCCTTCACCCCCATGCCCGTCCGCACCAGCAGGTCGTTTCGCGATCAAACCCGAGACGCTCGCAAATTGCTCGTGGTGGATTTTGGATTCCTGGGCGACTCCGTCCAACTGGTCCCCACCCTCTGGGAACTCAAACGGCACCATCCCTCCGCCCAACTGCACGTGCTCACCACGCGTGTCGGCGGTGAAGTGCTGCGCATGGCACCCTGCGTGGACCGCGCCTGGGATCTCGAACTGATGCCGGACCGCCGCACGTGGGGCGAACAACTCCGGATCCTCGACGGCCTGCGACGTGAACGATTCGATGCCGCATTCAACTTCAGCGGTTCGGATCGCACATTGTTCTGGACGTGGTTCAGCGGTGCCCGGGCGCGCGCCACTCATGTCTTGGGGCAACCGCATTTCTGGACCCGCTGGATCATCCCGGAGCTCGTGCCGCAACAGGATCCCGACCTGCCCATTGCCGAGCAACGGCGTCGGGTGCTGACAAAGCTGGGTTTTGAAACCGGCCCGCTGCGCTATGACCTGGACCCCGGCGAGGAGGCCAGGCAACGCGCCGCGCTGCTGGTCCCGAAAGGCGCGGTCCACCTATCCATCAACGCCGCCAAACCGCTCAAAGAATGGCCTCTGGAACACAGCATTCAACTGGCACGGCAACTCCTGGACGACCGTCCGGACCTCCACATCGTTGCCTCGGGCAGTGCCCACGAACGCGAGCAGGAACGCTTGCAACGGCTGGAGCAGGCCGTGCGTGCCCCCCGTCTCCACCGGCTGCCTCCGGACCTGCAAATCCTGGAGCTGGCGGCCGTGCTGCAACGCTGCCAAATGCACGTCGGACCCGATTCGGGCGTCATGAACCTGGCTGCGGCCATGGGGTTGTCGACCGTCTCGTTCTTCCGGGATCAACCGGGCTACAAAGCCTGGCTTCCCAGCGGGGAACGGCACCATGCCTTTGTCGGCCATTGCCACTGCGTGGATCATCGGCACGCCCCCTGCCTGCCCGCCAGTCGCGCCGAATGCCTGGCGGCCATCACGCCCGACATGGCCTTCCAAGTGATCCGGCCACGGCTGACCGCTGCCTCCGTCCTGAAAGGGGGGCGCCCCCAAGCTCTGGGGCCTCTTACTCCTCCGGACCGCGAGCGGCCCTGAGACGGCGTTGCACGAGCGAGTGGCGACGTTGCACCTGTTGATCGTGGTGGCGGTGGGCGCTTTGAAGAAACCCGATTTCACGCTGGAGCTTGAGAAAGCTCTGGTAACGTTCCTCGGGCAATTGGCCTGAACGCACGGCGGCCTGAACGGCGCACCGTTGCTCGCAGGTGTGCGTGCAATCCCGGAAATGACACCGCAAGGCCAGGGACTCGATCTCGGGAAAGGCCTCGTGGATTCCTTCCCCGCTCATCCACATGTGAAACTCGCGCATCCCCGGCGTGTCGATCACCAACCCGCCCCCGGGCAGCAAGATCATCTCCCGCCAGGTGGTGGTGTGCCGTCCCTTGGCATCGCCCTCCCGCACGTCGGTGGTGGCTTGGATCTCCTCGCCGTACAAACGGTTGATCAAACTGGACTTTCCCACGCCCGAGGCCCCCATGAACACCACCGCCCGACCCGGTTGGACGAAGGACCAAAGGTGGTCGAGGCCGCGCCCGGTGCGGGCGCAGGTGGTCAGGACGGGCACCCCGCCGATGGATTGGCGAAGCCCCTCGCCTTTGCTCGTGGAGGCGGCGTCCAGGTCGGCCTTGTTAAGCAGCACCACGGGTTGCACGCCACCCTCGCGGGTCATGACCAGGAACCGCTCAATCAGTCGCACGTTCAACTCCCGATCCAACCCGTGCACAATGAAGGCGAGATCCACGTTGGTCACCAACACCTGTTCACTCGTCTCGCGCCCCTTGCGCTTGCGAGCCAGTTGGGTGGTTCGGGGCAGAATGGCATGAATGCGCGCCCTGTCCTCGCCGACGTGAGGTTCGAAGGCCACCCAGTCACCGACCTTGGGAAAGTCGGCTTGAGACCGGGCCTGCGAACGGAGCTTGCCCGTCACCTTGCCGGTGAACGTACCGGCTTCGCCATACACCTGGTAATGATGCTTGTCCTCGACCGCCACCCGGCCGGGCACCCAACCCGCCCGGGCATGAGGAGCAAACAGGGATTCCCAATGCGCATCCCATCCGAGCCTGGCGATGGAGGGCGTGCAGTCAGCCATGAATTTCCGGGGACGTTCTGATGGCGGCAGAGTAGCGAAAGCCGCCGTAGAGTTCAACTGGGGTTGAGACCGGCTGCGAAACCCTTTGCAGCCTCCGCGACATGAGGAACACTGGCTGGAACCATGAACCGCCGGGCCACCGGACGGGAGTCGGCGCTTCCCCAGTCGCCAATCATCCGGTCGAGCCTCTCGGGACGTGGCGGATCATGCCGAGGACTTGACCGGGCTCATGTGCCGCCCCCTCTGCACTCCCGGACGAGCAGTTCCTGGTAAGCCGCCCGTAACCCGGCAGTGTGGGGGCTGGTTTGCAGCAGATGTCCGTCCAGTGCGCTGACTTCCACCACGCCCAGAGAACTGAGGGTGACGAAAGCGCCTTCTGACTGAATCAACCGCTGGCGGGTGCCGGCATCCTCGGCGGGCGTCAGCCCCAGGCGCGGAGCCAACTCGATGATGACCGATCTGGTGATGCCGGGGAGCAAGCCCGCTTCGACGGGGGCGGTGAGAAGTCGATCGTTCTCGATCCAGAACAGGTTGCCACTGGAGGTTTCGCTTATCTCGTCGCGCATGTTGAGCAGCAGGGCCTCATCGGCGCCAGCCGCCTCGGCCTCCGCGCGGGCCAGCACTTGGACCAGTTTGTTCGCCGTCTTCCATCGCAGCAACGGGTCGCCCGGTGCAAGGCGCAGGCGCGACGTGGCCAGAGTCCAGCGCAAGTCCGGACGGGCGGCGGCCTCGGGCAGTGGATGCAGACTCATGACCAGGGTCGGATGGGTGGCGTCCCGCGGCGAATAGCCCCGCGCTCCGACCCCGCGGCTCAAAGTCACCCGCAACACGGCTTCCAGCAGCCCGTCAGCTTGGACCAGTCGGTCCAGGGCATCACGCAGGGATTCGTTGGTGAACGGGATGCGGATACCCAGTCCAGCGGCGCCCTCCGCCAGACGTTGCAGGTGCTGAGTCCATCGAAACGGTTGGCCACAACAGACACGGATGCTTTCAAACACCCCATCACCATATTGGAACGAGCGGTCGAACACGGAGACCTTCGCCTCCGCCTCGGCAACGAATTCGCCGTTGAGAAAGACGATCATGAGAACGGGTTGCTGGAGGCTGAAGGCTGGAGACTCGTCGTTGGAGGCTCGATCAGCGTGTACCGAACATCGAGCATCGAGGATCGAGCCTCGAGGAAACCTTGCGCCTTCGCTGTGGTCTCATCGTATTCCATGGCCGGGTCGGAGTCGGCCACGATTCCGGCCCCGGTGTGGAAATGGATGGCCCCGTCGGCGCACACCGCCGTGCGAATGGCGATGCTGAACTGGCTTTCGCGATTGAACCCCAGGTAGCCCAGCGCGCCGGTGTAGGGGCCGCGTGTGACCGGTTCCAGTTCGTCGATGATCTGCATGGCGCGAATCTTGGGTGCCCCGGTGATGCTGCCGCCGGGGAAGCACGCGGCCAATGCGTCCAGGTGGGTGACCTCAGGTCGGAGGCGTCCCTCCACCGTCGAGACAAGGTGTTGCACGTGCGAAAACCGCTCCAACCGGAACAGGTCCGGCACCCGCACCGTCCCGAACTCGCACACGCGTCCCAGGTCGTTGCGCAACAGGTCGGTGATCATCACCAGTTCGGCCTGTTCCTTCGGGCTGGTCTGGAGTTCATAGGCCAGTCGGGTGTCTTGTTCGGGATCGGAGCCGCGCGGACGCGTGCCCTTGATGGGCCGGGTCCGAATGTGACGCCCGCTCAGCCGCAGGAATAACTCCGGCGATGAGGAGGCCAGTTGAAACCCGCCGCAATCCATGAACGCCGCGAACGGCGCGGGGGAGACGGCTTGCAACCGTTGAAAGAACTCCCACGGGTCCAATTCGATTTCCACGGACAGACGACGCGACAGATTGACCTGGTAAATGTCGCCGGCGCGGATGTAGGCGCGGGCGCGTTCGACCGCCGCCATGTACTCCGCAGCACCGAGGGTGGAGCGAAGGATCGGGGAGCGCCGGGCGGGCAGCGCCGGGCGGGCAGCGCGGAGGATTGGTCTGGGCGAGTGTTTCAACATGTCCAGCCACCAGTCGCGTCGAGCGTTGGCGTGTTCCTTTGAGCGGGAGCCGTCCGGGCGGAGGCCGGTCGATATCAAGTGGACCAGGCCAAGCGCATGGTCGAACACCACCAAGCTGTCGTGGAAACCGAGGTGACAGTCGGGCAGTTCCAAGTCGTTCACCGCCCTTCGGGTCAGGCAGGATTCCAGCGCGTCCTTCAACTCATAGCCCCAAAAGCCAAAGCAGCCGCCCAGTGGGAACGGCACGTCCACCTCGTCCAGGATCTCGTAACGCGCCAGCAAGGAATCCAGGATCTGCCAGGGATTGCCAAAGTGGACCCGGACCTCGTCGACCGTGCGCACCTCGCATCGGCTGCCGGCACTGGTGAAACTCAGGAACGGTCGGGCGGCGACGAATGAGTAGCGAGCCTGGACCGGATCGTGCAGCGCGCTTCGCAGCAACACCGCACCCGGCTCACCGCGAAGCCGCTCCACCAGCGACTCCGGGGTGTGCTCGGTCTGGATCTGGGAAACCGCTCTGAGCATGGCGCAATGCGCCTATTCAGGCGCCATCCCCCCGCTCCGGCGCAAGCCTAAACCGGTGCTCAGGAGAAGGCGTCCGGCACCCGTTCCGGCGGGCCGACACGGCGGACGTAGTCCATGATCGCCTCGACAGCTTCATCCTCGGAATCCGTGACGGTGAACAGGTTGAGGTCACCTTGGCTGATGAACTCGTTCCGGTCTTCCATCTGCGTTTTCATCCAGCGCAGCAGGCCGCCCCAGAACTGCTTGCCGAACAACACCAGCGGGAACCGGGGCAGCCGCTCGGTTTGCACAAGCGTGGCGACCTCGGCCAGTTCGTCCACGGTGCCGAACCCGCCCGGCATGTAGACGAAGCCCATGCTGTACTTCACGAAGCAGACTTTGCGGGAAAAGAAATAGTGGAAGTCCAGCGGGATATTGGCGTAGGGGTTGGGTTTCTGCTCGAAGGGCAGCTCGATGTTGAGGCCGACCGACCGCCCACGACCCTGGGCCGCCCCCTTGTTGGCGGCTTCCATGATACCCGGGCCGCCGCCGGTGATCACCGCCAGTCCCTCCTGCGCCAGGCGTTTGCTCAGGCTGACTGTCTTCCTGTAATACGGATGGCTCGGCTTCATGCGGGCGGATCCGAAAATCGATACCGCCGGGCCGACCTTGGACATCGTTTCGAACGAATCCACGAATTCCGCCATGATGCGGAAGATGCGCCAGGGATCCTCGCGAAGAAAATGGTTACTTTCCAAACCGGTTGCCATGCGCCGAGTATGAGCCAGGCGGGATCACGAAACAAGGGGCGCGTGCCCCCCGCCTCCTTATCCTTCTCCTGTGCCAACCCCGGCATTCCCCAGCGCGCAACCTTTTGTCCCAGGTGGAACAAAAGGTTGCACACCCGAGCCACGCCCCGGATACAGTCAGACCACCGCTCGAATGTGGATTCCCTTTCAGGCGGGCGCCCGGTGGTGCTCCGACGCCCAGGCCTCGGCACGGCGGGTCCCGCCTATCGGGAACTGTCCTTTGCGAATCGGTCCCTCTGCACCTGTCCCCCATCCAAGCGCCGCCATAGCGACTCGGAGGGGTAGGAAAGCAGCGCGCGCAGCACCAGCCATTGGACCGACCGCCGTGAAACCTTGATGCGCGCGGACGGCTCCAGGATGCGTCCGGACCGCATCAAGTCGATTGTACGCCAGCCAATGAGAATGGGAAGGGCACAGGAGATCCGGACGCGTGCCAGGCTGCGGGGATAGGCGTTTGTGTAGAGCCAGCCCTCGTCCAAGCGCCCCCGGGCCTGGTCCAGCCAGGCGTCGAAGACGGGGCGCAACGCCAGTTCTGAACGCGGGTCCAACAGATCCCGCGCAGCCAGGTTGACGGAGCGCAGTTGTTCCGCCGGCAGATAGCAGCGGCCTTGGCGGAGGTCGCGGGGCAGGTCGCGCAGGATGTTTACCAGTTGCAGTCCCTGTCCGTAGTGGACCCCGAGCCGGATCATCTCCGCTTCCGACCGGTCGCATCGGGGGTGGAGATGCGCGAAGCAGACCCGTGTCCAGAACTCCCCGACACATCCCGCCACGCGGTAGGTGTAATCCTCGAGATCGTCGGCGGTGGCGAGGGGAACGACGTTGGATTCGGAGGCGTGGGCGAATCGTTGGAGATCCAGCGCCTGACCGCTGATGATGGTTCCCAACACCTGTCTGATCAAGTGGCGGTCGTGATCTGGAAGTTGCGCCAGCAAGGACAGTGCATCCTCCACGCGTGTCAAGAGGATGGCCTCGTCCGGATTGCCCTGTCCTGCAGACAGGGGTTGGAAATTCACGGGACCAGAATCCGTCCCGGCGATCCGGCGTGCCAGTTGGTCCAAGGAAGCGAGCCGTTCGCCCGCCGGGATGCAGGCGGTGTCGGCGATGGTGTCCGAGGTGCGCGCAAGCAGATAGGCCAGGCTGATGGGATGCCGCACACCAACAGGCAGCCACTTGAGGGACAGGTAGAACGAGCGCGAGACCCGGCTCAGGAGGTCGCGCAGGAGGTCCAACTGCAATTGACTGTCGGTCAGGCTCAAAGAGACTCGAAACCGTCGGCATGCCTCGCGGCTAGCGACGCTTCAACACACGGTTCCAGCAGGCCAGTTGCCGCTTGACCGCTGCGGTTCCGGGGGAGCCGGTGGCGGTCCGGCGTTTCATGGCTTGCTCGAGGTCGAACACCTCGGCCACATCCGCCTCGAAGGTCGGGTGGACCGATCGGAGTTGA
Source organism: uncultured Verrucomicrobiae bacterium (assembly GCA_963751435.1). Taxonomy (GTDB): domain Bacteria; phylum Verrucomicrobiota; class Verrucomicrobiia; order Limisphaerales; family DSYF01; genus JALOTU01. The sequence goes on from CAVVUP010000034.1 coordinate 18,076, forward strand.
TCGAGCGTGAGCCGATCCAGCGGCGTTTCCAGTCGCTCGGACAACCCCACAGCCCGGCCCACGGCGTGGTGCGCGTCCCGGAAGGCGACGCCCTTACGCACGAGATAGTCCGCAAGGTCGGTGGCCAGCAGGGCGGGGTCGGACGCGGCCTTGAGACAGGCCGACGGGTTGACCCGGGTGGCGGACAACATCCCGGCGCCCAGCCGGAGACAGGCACGCACGGTGTCGGCGGTGTCGAACAGCCGTTGTTTGTCTTCCTGGAGATCCCGGTTGTAGGTCATGGGCAGCCCCTTGAGCAGGGTGAGCACGGCGACCAGATTGCCAATCACCCGACCGCTCTTGCCCCGCGTCAGCTCGGCGATGTCCGGATTGCGCTTCTGCGGCATCAGCGAGGAACCGGTGGTGTAGGCGTCGCCCATCCGGATGAAGTTGAACTCGCTGCTCGACCACAGGATGAGATCCTCGGCCAGCCGCGACAGGTGCACCGCGATCAAAGCGCCCGCCGCGCAGAACTCGACGACGAAATCCCGGTCGCTGACCGCGTCCATCGAGTTTTGGGTGACGCGCGGACGGCCTTGGGCATCCACGAAGCCCAGCCGCCGCGCTGCGTGCTCGCGGTCCAGGGACAGGGTGCTGCCGGCGATGGCGCCGCTGCCCAGCGGGCAGACATTGGTGCGTTCCGCGCAATCCGCCAGGCGCTCAAAATCGCGGTCGAACATCTCGATGTAGGCCAGGAGGTGGTGGGCCATGGACACCGGTTGGGCGCGTTGCAGATGGGTGTAACCGGGCAGCCACACCTCGACGTTGGGGACGGCCAGGGCGAGCAGGGCGCGTTGCAGACTGCCGAGGTCGGACTGGACCCCGGCGATCTGCTCCTTGACCCAGAGTCGCATATCCAGGGCTACCTGGTCATTGCGCGAACGGCCCGTGTGCAGCTTGGCGCCGGCGAGCGTGCGTTGGGTCAGCGCCGCCTCGATGTTCATGTGCACATCCTCGAGGTCTTCACGCCATTGGAATCGACCGGCGGCGATCTCGCGTCCGATTTGTTCCAGACCCTTCACGATTGCAGCCCGTTCGGATTTCGTAAGAAGTCCGGCCTTCTCCAGAACAGCCGCATGCGCCTTCGAGCCCTGGATGTCCTGCCTCCAAAGGCGTCGGTCGAAGGAGATGCTCTCCGTGAAGGCCGCCACTTCCCGGGCCGGGCCGGAGGTGAACCGTCCACTGCGGGACACCACGTGTGATCTTGCGGGTTTGCTCGCCACGGGCTGGAAATTGCGTCCGGGAATGGGAAAAGTCACTCCGAAACACAGCCCGGGCGGTGCACTCCAGGACGCCTCGGAGCGGCTAAACCTGGCTGCGAGAAGCCCGGGCCGGGCCGTCACCGCATCTCGATGCAGGCGTAGGCATTGTGGTTGTGAATGCTCTCCTGGTTTTCCGCCTCCACCTTCCACCAGGTGACGTCGGGGTGCGCCTTGAGTTTGAGGGCCACATTCCGGACCAGATCCTCGACGAAGACGGGATTCTCATACGCGCGTTCCGTGACCGCCTTCTCATCCTCCCGCTTCAACAGGGCGTACAACTCCGAACTGCCCGAGGCCTCGATCAGGTCAATCAGGTCCTCGATCCAGACCACGCTCCGTGACCGGATCTGGACCGTCACCTCCCCGCGCTGGTTATGGGCGCCATAGCGGGCGATGGCCTTGGAACACGGGCAAAGGGTGGTGACGTTGGCCTTGACGGTGAGCACAAAATCCGTTTCGTCCCCGCATGCCGCCGCCTCAAACCGCGCCACGTAATCCACCACCGCCTCCTTGCCCGTGGCCGGCGCCGCCTTCATGCGGAAGAAGGGAAACTCGATCTCGATGTGCGATGTGTGCGCATGCAGCCGTTTCTGGAGGGACTTCAGGATATCGGAGATGTTCTCGACATGAATCACTTCGCCATGCGCATTGAGCGCCTCGATGAAGCGGCTCATGTGCGTCCCTTTGAACTCCTCCGGCAGGTCCACAAACATCCCGATCGTGGCCACCGTGTTCTGCACCGAATGGGCCTTGTCACGGATCTGAATGGGGAACCGCAGGTTACGAACCCCCACCTTGTCAATGCGCAACTGCCGGTGGTCGCGTTCGCTCTGCCGATCGTGAAGCTGCGCTTTCGGCGTCCCCCCGGGCAGCGAAGCCGCAGGTTCAACCAGGCTGGCTTTAGACATGGCCAAGCATGTTAGCCCCAAGCCTTCGTAATGCAAACGTTTGTGTGGCGCGAAGTTCTGTGCATCACGTTTCCCCTGTGCCAACCTCATGCGGCTGCCCCCGTCCCGACGGGATTATCTGCTTGGTGGAGTGACTCACCTGTGCGAACTAGAATCAGAGCATCACGATTGAAGGTCATCCTGACATGTCTGTTGATCGGGTTCGCCACGGTTTCGCCGGCCCAACCGGGGCCCGGGATTTCCTTGCTCCAACCGGGGATAGGCGGTGGCGTGGTGGCTGCGAAGGGGTTGAACACCGGCACCGTGACCTTGCGGACCGCCGGTAGGCAGCGGCCTTTCCAGGGCGCGGGCGCAGTAGATCCCGACACCCTGCATCACAAGCTGCTGATGGGTTACCAGGGCTGGTTCGCCTGCGCGGGAGACGGCTCGGCGCCCAATAAATGGATTCATTGGTTTCGCAACAACTCTCCCACGGCCGCCAACCTCACGGTGGACCTGTGGCCGGACGTGTCCGAACTGGACGCCGACGAACTGTTCGCCACGGGCCTGACGTATTCGAACGGCATGCCTGCCAAACTCTACTCCGCCCATACGCGCAAGACTGTCCTGCGCCACTTCAAATGGATGCGGGACAATGGTCTCGACGGGGTCTTCTTTCAGCGGTTCCTGACGGACCTGTCCGGCTCGACCCTCCTCTTGCGCAACCAAGTGGCGGCCAACGTCCAAGCGGGGGCGGAGACTTGTGGACGCGTGTTTGCCCTCATGTATGACGTCTCCGGCTACCCCGCCGCCTCGCTCATCAGTGCGCTGACCAACGACTGGGCCTATCTGGTCAACACCCAGCGCGTCACCGCCAGCCCGGCCTACCTTCACCACAACGGCAAACCCGTCGTCGCCCTCTGGGGCTTCGGCTTCTCCGGGCGCCCCGACACGCCCGTCCAGTGCCTGCAAGCGATCAACGGGTTCAAGGCCGCCGGTTGCACCGTCATGGGCGGCGTGCCTTCGAACTGGCGCACGCTCACCGGCGACGCCCAAACCAATCCAGCGTGGAGCAACGCCTTCCGATCCTTCGACATCCTCAGCCCGTGGTCAGTGGGGCGTTATGCCGACAATGCCGGGGCGGACACGTATCGTTTGAAGATCACCGTGCCGGATCTGGCGGACTGCACGAGCCACGGCATCGAGTATCTGCCGGTGATCTGGCCCGGGTTCTCGTGGAAGAATCTCAATGCGGGCCCTTCCAACCAGATCCCGCGCAACGGCGGCCACTTCTACTGGCAGCAGGCCTACAACGCCGTGCTTTCCGGATGCTCGATGATTTACGGCGCGATGTTCGACGAGATGGACGAGGGCACCGCCATGTTCAAGATCGCGCCGACGCCTGCCGACCAGCCGCCCAACTGCAATTTCGTGCCGCTGAACGCGGACGGCTACCACCTGCCCAGCGACTGGTATCTGAGGCTCGCCAACGAGGCCGGCAGGATGTTGCGCGGCGACATTCCGCTACAGAGCACGATCCCCATCACACCGTGAGCCGCCGGCGTAAGGCTGCGGCGCCTGCCTCCCTTCAGCCCCCGGTGCATCCCGAAGTTGGCGGTAGGAATCAGTTCCAAAGGTGGTGATGGTCGTGGTTTTTGACCAGTGCACTCAAGTGGAGCAGGTGGGGCAATCCCGGTCGGCCCCAAAACTGCCCACACCCTCGCAGTCGCCTCTGGAGTTGCTTGCCCAGAGATTCGACAGCGCCGCTGCCCAAAGGCGCGCCTGCTTTCTCCATGGCGCTGTAATGGAGATGATCCTTGTGCCCCTGGAAGTATTTCACTTCACGGGTGATGATTTCCTGGGACTCGACTGAACGCTGCCCGTGGGATTCCAACAGTTGCTCCAACGCTTGCACGACTTGGGTCTCTTTTCCGTGTCGCAGGCGATGGAGCATTCCACTCAACCATTCCTTGGACTGCGGGGTGCCAGGGTCATGGATCGACTCGGCAACCGCATGCAGGTGCTCCCGGGCATGATGAAAATCGAGCGTCTTGAGGGCATCCTTGAAGCGATCCTCCGCCAGATCCCACAACCACACCGCTCCATCCATGACCAGATAGATCACCTGCGCCCGGGCCAGTCCCCTGCGCAGTGCTTCCCGATGCAGCCGCCTGCCAAATTCCACCGGTGAAGTTTCTGGCGGTGTCGCCACCGTGTCCAACTGCATCTGCCGCCATCGCGTGTTCTCCAGCGGTTGGCCGGTCTGCGCACACGCCGCCGGCAGCGCATCGCAGTGTTCTTGCAGCCGTTTCTGCAACTCCAACCGGGTCCACTCCAGCCCCAGCGCCAAGACCTCCTGTTCGATTCGGCGCAGGGATTTCATCGGCTCCTCCGGCTCTTCAGATCGTATAAATAGACGTCTTTGATCGGAACTTGCAGCTGATGCCCCCGATCCTGGCGGCCGCGTCCTTGGGTCTGGCCGACACATTCCCAGTTGGCGGCGCGATAACAACTGCCCCGGAACCGTTGCCGATCCACGAATGTTTCCAACCAGTCCACTCCATGGCCGTAGCTCAGGCGCCAATCCGCATCAATCCGCCGAGCCACTTGTCCCAACAGGTGGCTGGCCAGATGCGCCACCCGCAGCCAGGGAAGAATCAGGAACCGGGTGTTGTTGACCACATTCCCAAGTCGCTCCTGCCGCTCTTGGCAATTCCAGCCCAACCTCCGATCCCGCGGCGCGCACCGCCACGCCGCCGCGCCAAACAATAAACATCCCACATCCCGCTCCTGTCGATCACAGGCCAGATATCCCACGTTCTCTCCCACGACCCAAAAGCCCAAATAGTGGTAGCGCCCCAGGTAATAGGCCCACCGCTTGGCCGCGGGACTGCCAGCCTGGATCTTTTCCAATCGCACCGGGGCGATCTCGGCCAACGATGCCGTCCAAGCTGGCGGTTCCTCCCACTGCTCCAACAAGGCCACTTTGGGCCGGACACGACGGAATTGGATTCTGAGCGCCGGCAGCTTTACCTGGCCCCGACCTTCCAGCTTGAGCAACAAACTCCGCGCCGCGAAATCTTTAAGCCGACCCCGCCCGTCAACCCAACCCCAGCGTCGGCACAACTCCCGGGCGATTTGCTTGCGACTCCATTGCGGATTTTGGTCGATCCAACCCCGTAGCCAGGCCAATTCCCAACGCTCCATTCGCCGCCCTTGCACCGCTAATTCCGTTTCCATTCCCAACACCATGGGGCTCAGGCCGCGGGTAGTCCGGCAAAATCACCAACAACTTCGGGATGCACGGGGCGGCGGGTCGTGCCCTCGCGCAACCATCCGTCCGACCCCCAATCCACCTGGGCGGTCTGGCCCGGCGCAAACTGCAACGTCAGGAAGGCTGGTTCGGCCGTGGGGCGCACCTGACGCACATAGTGCTTGAGGATGCTGTAACCGCCCGTGTAGCCACTGGCCTGCAGGCGCTGGAACAGTTGCTGGGCGGTGTAAGGATGCTGCGCCAGCAACCGCACCACCGTGGCTTTGAACGCGTCGAGTTTGCTCTTCCGTTTCACGGCTGCGGCCCGCCGCTGATACTTGGGCCGGTCCCGCCATTGGTAAACGGTCTGCGGATGGAGATTCAAGCGGCGAGCAATCTGGGCGGCGGAGAGCTGTTCGACATCCCAGAGCTGCCGGATCTGGTGGAAGGTGTGATAATCAATCATGGATTCCTCCGTTCAACGCCTGGCCCAATATCTCTCCCACACTGCGTGCGGCTCCCGACCGGCTGGTTTCCGAGTTCACGCTCGTCAGTGAGGGCAACGACAAGACCTGCGTGAAGGGTTCTTGCCAGGCGAGCAGATCGGCGGCGATGAGTTGTTGGCGCGCACGTGACAACGCCACCGGATCGAGTTTGAGCAAACGACCCAGGGTGGCGTCCGAGTAATAACTGAGTCCCTGCGCATCGGCGACGGTGACCAGCACCAGATAGAGGGCCCAGGCGGCGGGATCGCCGTGGCGCAGGCAAAGAGGGCTGGTGTGGCGGACTGGATGCAATCTCCTTGGAAACAACAGCTTGGGCCGGGCAGGTCTCTTGTAACGCACTGGCAGGCGACGGCGGACGCTGCTTCCAGTAGTCCGGATGCGCGGCGCGCCACTGCTGCACCCGCTTCACGTTTTCGGGGCCGCGGAAGTAATCGCGGTTGGCGGCCTGACTCAACCATTGTTGCTGGCTGGATCGCTTGCTGGCCTGTCGGCAGTCCGCACTGGAACAATATTGCTGCCGGCCCCGATTGCGATAATCCGGAACAAACAGCCCTTTACAGTGGAGGCATTTGCAGCGACGCGACGATGGCTTCATGACGTGCGAAACCACAGGCCATAGAAGCACCACCCAACCCGCAACAAGTCAGTGCGCCCTGCCGGGCGCACAACGAAGAAGACGCCGGTGCGGGAAGAAGACGGAGTGAAGAAGGGAAGAAAAGATTTGTAACTGTACTTTTGAGACGCGTACCGGCATTCAGCCTGTTCGATGAACTGCACCACGCCTTCGATCAAGAGGGCCTGCTGGAGCCCATGCGCGCCGTGGAGCACACCCAACTCATCGCGATGGACGCCACCTGGTATTTCTCCTCCCAGTCCCAGAACGTTTGTTGCCTCAACTGCTCGTGCATTCAACACGCCGATGGCAAGACCACCCACTTCCACAGCGCCATCACGCCGGTGATCGTCAGCCCGGGCCACCGCCAGGTCGTGCCGCTGCGCCCGGAGTTCATCACTCCGCCGGACGGACAGATCAAGCAGGACTGCGAAATCAACGCCGCCAAACGCTGGCTGGCCGCCCACGCCGCGCGTTATTCCACCGGCAACGACACCTTGCTGGGCGACGACCTTTACGCCCATCAGCCCTTTTGCCGGCAGGTGCTCTTGCACGGGTTTCATTTTCTGTTCGCCTGCAAGCCCGCTTCCCATGTCACGCTCCACCAATGGGTGGAAGGCTTGGAACCGGGCCGCCAGTTGCACACCTTGAAGCTGCGGGTCAAAGGCAAAGGCAATCGCTGGGAGCACCACCACTATCGCTGGGCCAACGGCGTGCCGTTGACCGACAGCGACGATGCCTTGAAAGTGAACTGGTGCGAGCTGACGGTCACCGATTCGGATGGAGCGGTTCGTTACCGCAACTCCTTCATCACCGACTGGAAGATCAGCGCGGACAACGTCGCCGGGTGGGTGGCTGCCGGGCGCGCGCGCTGGAAGATCGAGAACGAAAGCAACAACGTCCTCAAGACCAAGGGCTATCACCTGGAGCACAACTTTGGGCACGGCAAGCAACATTTGTCATCGCTCTTGGCGACGATGAACCTGCTGGCCTTTGGCCTGCACACGTTGTTGGAACTGGCCGATGCCAGCTACCGGCTGATCCGCGCCACGCTGGGTCCGCGGCGCCGGTTCTTTCAACACTTGGAGGCCCTGACCAGCTATCTGCATTTTGAGAGCTGGGAGCGGCTGATGGATTTCATGATGCGAGGTCTGGGAGTCGGCCCCTACGCCGTTCACAAAAGCTAAGACCGGCAGAGCCGGGAACCGACACGCTGCAGGGGCGTGAAGACTGTGCATTGTCTCTGACCACTCAAGAACCCTCAAAATATCCCCATCGACTCTTCCCCGGCACTACAACGCCCAGATGTTTCCAAAACCTCCCCGCGCTGGTAGCGCCAAAATGAGAATAGCTGAGCCACAGGATTCTAGCCACTTCAGGAAGCGAGTAAGTGCTGATCTCTCAAAGAGGTAACCAATTGGCTTTGCAATCGTGATACGGGGGAAGGACTTGCGGGTGTTCTTGCGTAGCCATGGAATCATAGAATCCCTGCTGCAAGTATCACGTTTTCACCGCTTCAGCACGATGACCAACATGGCAACACGAGTGAATTTGATGAGCCTGCCTCTACTTTCCCTACGCTTGACCTGAATTCACAACTCGCTTCAGATTAACTCCCGAATGGATGATCTGGATTGGTTTGTGGCGCATACACGTCCGCGTTGTGAGAAGAAGCTCCTGGAGTGGAGCCGGCGTGAAGGCCTGGACGCGACACTTCCCTGTTACACGACGGTGCACAAGTACCGTGGGAAGGTCGCATCATTTGAGAAGCCGCTTTTCCCAGGATACTTGTTCTTAAGGCTGCAAGCCGACCAAAGCCGAAAAGTCGCACAAAGTGACTATGTGGCCCGTTTGCTGACGGTCGTGGATCAAGCGCTTTTCCGGCGGCAGTTGACGGAGATTCTCCAAGCCCTCGAGAAATGCTCCGAGATTCAGGTTATCCCCGAGATTGGAGAAGGTTCCCGGGTGCGGGTCAAGCATGGTCCACTGCGTGGCATGGAGGGTTGGGTGGAAAAGCGCTATGGCATGACCACGGTCCTATTCCGCCTCGACTTCATTGGCCAGGCAGCGGCGGTCAAGCTGGAGGCTTGGGAACTGGAGCCTGCTTGAAACCGGATCGACAGTTCCATCTCACGGATGTCCGCCTTACAGCCGTGACAACCTGAAGAACTCGACCGCGTGTTCCGGACGCAGGGTCACTTTCATTGTAGGGCCTTCCAGGACCGGAGCGGTTTCCACGCGAGTCCATGTTCCATTCGCACTAGGTTGAGAACTGTGTTCGAGCACGTAGGGCACAGCGGTTTGATCCCAAATGAGGGTCACCCCCCCATTCTCAGTCCGGATCGCCAGTTGTGGACGCGGTGCCGCCAGCGCAGCCGCTCCAGAGGTCTGGACGTTCTGCGACAGAAGCTGAGCTACAGCCACCGTCGGGGCTGTGGAAACGGCGAAGGTACGAGTAACCGTATCTTGACCCCCATTAGCCGTGCCGCCGTCGTCCTTGACGGTGACGGTGATTGTCGCCGAACCACTGGCTCCGGACACCGGCGCCAACTGCAACTCCCCTGTCGCGTTTGGACTGTAGTAAACCACCTCCGGCTGAGCGATAATCGACGGATTGCTGGACGAGGCCTGGACAGTCAGCGTTTGAATCCCGTCGAATGCCCCTACACCGATGCCTCCCAGGGAAACGGTCTGAAGTTGATCTCCACTCAGTTGCAGACCGGCAACGACATCCAAGGTCGGCGCATCATTCACCGGGTTAACGATCACCCAGAACGATTTGTTGGCAATTGCCCCACCACCATCAGTTACACTCAGGGTAACCAACGTCTTGCCGAATCGGTCGGGTTGGGGCTGAATTCTGAGACCGCGGCTTGATCCCGAACCGGTGAGAGTCAGCCCGCTGTCTGAAACCACATCGGTGTTCCTGGATACCGCTCGCACCGTCAGATTGTCAGCCGTGGTTTGAGCATCGCTGATAGTGATGCCCAGTGGGCTAGACGCAGTATCTTCCAGCAGGGTCTGGCTCGCCAATGCTGCGATGCCCGGCGCAGTATTAGCTGGGCCTGTGATGTTCACCGTAAAACTCTTCTGAACGGTGTCTACCCCACCACCACTGTCCCTGACCGTGACCGTGACGACGGAGCTGCCGACAGAGCCCGTCGCGGGCCTCAAGGTCAAGCTGCCCGTGCTGGCCGGACTGGAATAGGTGACCGTCGGATTGGGCACCAATGATGGGTTCGATGAACTGGCGGTGACAGTCAGCACCTGGGAAGTCTCTCCGCCGGTCGTGATGCCGGTCAGGTTCACGGTTTGAGTTTGCGCTGCGCCAGAAGGCGCCACAGCCCAGAGTGTGGGTCCCGCCCCCAAGGCTCCTAGGTTCAGGCCCGGCTCCCCTTCAGCCTGGGCCAACGTGACGTTGCCGATGTTATCCAGCGTGGGCGCCGCATTGGGAGACACAACTACGTTGACTGCAAAGGTGCGCTGATAAGTGTTGATACCGCCGTTGGCCGTTCCCCCGTTGTCCGTCACCGTCACCGTGATCTGCGAGCTGCCGCTCTGGCCGCTGGCCGGCGTGAAACTCAAACTGCCTGTGCTGGCCGGGCTTGTATAGGTGACCTGCGGGGTGGGAATCAAGGCAGGGTTAGATGAACTGGCGGTCACTGTGAGCGTCTGACTCTCGTTGGCGGCCCCTGAGCCAATTCCGCTCAAATTGACAGTCTGTTGCGCGGCATTCTGTGCCACGGTCATATTGTTCAATGCAGCCAAAGTCGGCGCGTCGTTCACGCTGTTGACGGTCAAAGTGAAGGTTCGATTGGTGCTCAAAACCCCGTCACTGACTCCAACCGTAATCTGTGCGATGCCCGAGGCGTTGGCTGTCGAAGTCACCCTCACCGTGCGGCTGGCTCCACTCCCGGCAAAGACGATACTCCCGTTGGGGACAAGACCGGTGTTGCTCGAACTAGCCGTTAGCGTAAGCGTGCCAGCAGGACTCTCTGCATCTCCCACTGTGAAGCCCAAGGCCGCGGTGCTATTGTCCTCGTTAATGGTTTGATTGGGAATGGCCGTGATCGTCGGAGCTGTGTTGCTGGGCAAAGGCACGTTGTAGATGACCTCGTTGGAAAAATCGCTTTCCAACTGGTTGGTTCCCAAGGCTGTCACAGCAAAAAAGTAAGTGCTTCCCTCAGTCAACCCCTGGACCGTCAGATTGGTGGCCAACCCGGCGTTGGTCGTTTGACCGTAGACACCGCTGGCGGTCCCGTAGTGCACCCGGTAACTGCCCACACCCGCATCCGGGCTTGGATCCCAGACGAGACTTACTGGCTGGGCGGCATTCGATGAGGCAGCCCAGAGGATGCAAGCGATGAGAGCATGGGCTTTCCCGGGGAACAGCACACCGTGTGAGGACATCTTCAGCGACTTCATTAGCTTCCTTGTGACGCAGACTCTAGCTGTCCGCTTGCCAACTCGCTGAAGCAAACCTCTGGAGGAGCCGGTCTTGAAGCGCGCGATCCGTGCAACTCATTCGTTTTCTTGGAGAAAACAAACGCAAACGGCACGCGAGGCCAACCGCAACTCAACCAACGCCAGCCTGTTTCACGCCTACGTTTCGGAAGCCACAGCCAGTTTCAGGACAACAGACGGAACATGAGCATTCCGCAGCACTACGGAGCGCGAACTTCAGTCTGACTGAATCAGGAGAGTTGACGTTCCACCCGAGCCGACAATTGGGCGCCGATGGCCAACGCCGCTGTGGCCGCGGGAGAAGGTGCATTTACCACGTGAAGAATTCCCGGCTGCTCATCGAACAAAAAGTCTTCAACCAACTTGCCTCCCGGGGTCATTGCCTGTGCGCGGACGCCAGATCCACCGGGCGCAAGGTCTGATTCCTCGATGGCAGGCACCAGCTTTTGGAGGGACCGGCAGAACTCCCGCTTGGACAGGGATCGAACAATCTCGTACCCACACAGGCTGGGATACTGAACGAGGAATCGCCAGAGACCGGGGAAGAAGGCGGCGCCCGCCAAGTCGCGAAGGTTGATGTCGGTCCACCGATAGCCCTCGCGCGCAAAGGCCAGCACCGCGTTCGGACCGGCCTCCACACCTCCGTGAATCAGTCGTGTGAAATGCACGCCGAGAAACGGGAACTTGGGATCAGGCACGGGGTAGATCAGGTGCCTGACCAGGTGCTGACGCTCCTTTCTGAGCGTATAGTACTCGCCGCGGAACGGGATAATCCGGGCACTGGGCTTCTGTCCGGAGAGCCGGACCAGTCGGTCCGAGTGCAGCCCGCCGCAGGTGACGACGAACCTTGCGCGAAAATCCCCCACCGGCGTCACAACCCGCCAACCGCTCCCGTCCTGCGCCAGTTCGCAACATCGGGTGTAAAGGTTCACCTGACCGCCTGCAGCTTGAATCAACTCGCCCAGCTTGGATGCCACCGCCGGATAATCCACGATGCCTTCCTCGGGCACCCGCACCGCTGCCAATCCTCGAACCTCCGGCTCGATCTCGCGAATCTGCTCCGGCCCGAGGCGCTTCAGACCCTGCAAACCATTGGCTGCTCCCCGCTCCATCAAGGTCTGCAGCCTCGGCAACTCCTCTTCGCTGGTAGCCACAACAATCTTGCCGCATTGTTCGTGGGCAATGCCGTGTTCCTTGCAGAATTCAACCAACTGGCGCAACCCCGTCACGCTCAGACGCGCCTTCTCGGAACCGGGACGATAGTAAAGCCCGGCATGCATGACGCCGCTGTTGTGCCCGGTCTGGTGTGCCCCAAGCGTGGATTCCTTTTCCAAGACGGCCAGCCGCAAACCAGGCCGCGCCTGCAACAATCGCCAGGCAGTGGCGAGCCCGACAATGCCGCCTCCGATTACGATGACATCGAACGGTTTCACTGTGGCCGCTTGCATAAAACGGATTTGAGGTTTCCCCAGGGAGTTTTATGGAGCCGGTGATCGGATTTGAACCGATGACCTTTCGATTACGAATCGAAAGCTCTACCACTGAGCTACACCGGCAGCCATAGGCCAGACAACCTGCACAAGGCCGGTCAGGGTGTCCAGTCGGAATCCGTCCCGAGCCAAAACGTCTTGCCGCGACAGGTCGCATTCCCTACAAGGAAGCGCCATGTCTGCGACACGCCAAAGCCGCCTCCTGCCTGCAAGCAGGTTTGATCTCAACTGTTTTCTTGAGAAGAGCACCGAGGAGGTCAACCAGGCGCTGGACCGCGCGTTGCCCGGCGAACGCACCCGTCCGGCGACGATTCACAAGGCCATGCGTTACTCGCTCTTCGCGGGGGGCAAACGAATGCGCCCCGCCCTTTGTCTGGCGGCTGCGGAGGCCTGCGGTGGCAGTGTGGCCGACGCCCTGCCGCTGGCCTGCGCGGTGGAATGCATTCACACCTATTCCCTGATCCATGACGACCTGCCTTCGATGGACAACGACGATTTTCGGCGGGGAAAGCCCACCAACCACAAGGTTTTTGGCGAAGGCATCGCCGTTCTGGCCGGGGATGCGCTGCTGACCCAGGCGTTTGAAATCGCGGCGCAGTGCCGCGGGTGGCCGCGGTATTCCCAAAGCGACGTGGTCCTGGAGCTGGCCCGCGCCTCGGGATCGCGGCAACTGATCGCGGGCCAGGTGGCCGACCTGGAGGGGGAAGGGCGCAAGATCTCGGTGTCTGAGCTGCGCTATATTCACGAGCGGAAGACCTCGGCACTGCTTTGCTGCTCGGTTCGACTGGGCGGAATGAGCGCCAACTGCACCGCCGCACAACTCACGGCTCTGACCTCGTTCGGCTACCACGTTGGTCTCGCCTTCCAGGTCATCGACGACATCCTGGACGTGACTCAGAGTTCGGAGAAACTGGGCAAAACCGCCGGGAAAGATACGGCGGCGCAAAAAGCCACCTATCCCTCCATTGCAGGGTTGGAAAAATCGAGGAAGATCGCGGCCGAACTGACGGAAAAGGCGTTTGCGGCCTTGAAGCCGTTCAAGGGCGGGGCAGTGGCGCTGGAGTCGCTGGCCGGGTTCCTTTTGAACCGGGATTGCTAGTCCTCCGTCACTGGGCCGCGTAGTAGGCGTCCACCTTTGCGGCGACATCCCGGTAGCCGATGTCCACTTCGTAGATCAGCTTGAGCTGGTCGATGGCGTCGTCCCTCTTGCCCATCTTGTCCAGCACGTCGCCGAGATGATAAAGGAGATCCTTCTTCTCCTCGTCCATCATCGGCTTTTCCTTGAGGGCACTTTGCAACGTGCGGGCGGCGAGATCGAACATCTTGCGATGGGCAAAGCACTGGGACAGGCCGCTCATGGCGGCGATCCGCTTGTGCGGGTTGTTCTGCGCTTTCTGGAATTCCTGAATGGCCTCGCCGACCTTGCCCGTCCGCAGATACAGTGTGCCCAGTTCAAACCGCAACGCCAAGTCGGTGGGAAACTGTTCCACCCGTTTCCGGGCTTCCGCCAACTGGAATTCGAGCTTCTCCGCCTCAATGCCGGCCGCGCGATCCGCGTGGTCCGGGGCGGAGGCGTCCAGTTGGCCGATCTGATGGTCGAGGCGCCGGACCTTGACCTGGGTGATGGCGCGAATCAGGGAAGGGTCGTTGCCCAACTCCGTGGCGCGCAACCGGTCATAGAGCGTGAGCGCTTCGTCGAAGCGATTCTTCTCCGTGTAGAGATCGGCGAGCGACCGCATAAGCTTCAGATTGTCCGGCTCGACCCTCAGTCGCGCCTCATACTCCGCCATCAGGCGTGCGGCGGTGTCCTCGGTCTTGACGACGCGCTTTTCCTGTTCAAGTTCCCGGGCCTCCGCCTCGTTCCTCAGGATATCGCGATACGATCCTTTGCCATCGGCCAGGTCATTGTAGCCGCCTTCGTCCATGGTTCGGCGCGCGGATAGGTTCTTGAGCGCCTTGGACACTTCGGGGTCGCTGGGCATCTGGCGGGCGAGGTCGGAGAGCAAGTTCTCCGCCCGGGCATTTTCTCCGGACTCAGCCAGTGCGTTGGCGTAGCGGATCACGGCGGGCTTGTCCTTGGGTGAGTTACGCACAAGCAATTCCAGTGACAGCAACGCTGTCTGGGGCATATCGAGCGCCTCGGCTGCGTCCACGATCAGGCGATGCGCCTGGGAGTTGTAGGGATCGGCGTCCAGCATCTGCTCGGCGAGGTGCATGGCCTCGGTGGGATTGTTGTTCCGAATCGCCAGTTGTGCCTTGGCCAGGAGAGGCGAAGTGGTGGCGCCGGTGAACATCTTCCTGAAGAAGGTCGTGCGTCCGCCGGCCCTGTTGAACTGCGTGTGGCGCAACGCCTTGCGCACCTCGAAGCAGGACGGTTCTTTGTGCAGCACTTGCAGAAACAACGCGACCGCGTAGTCGAAATTGTCCCGGGTCGCCGCCTCATTGCCCTTGACCACCAGCGCCCTGAGTTCCCGCGGCAGTTGCGTCACCGTTTTCTCAGCCATGGTTCAAGTAAACTGGAGTGAGGCAAAAAATCCACACCAAAGGTGCGGGGGTGCGGGAACGCGGGAAAGTTGACAGGAGACTGAGGCGCTGCATGGTGGCCGGGTGTCGGTGTTGAAGATCGAGTATCACCAGGGCGGGGTCCACCTGCCCCGGCTGGACCTGTGGCTGGATTCGCCGCAGCCCAGGCCGGGGCTGGTGTTTGTCAGTCACGCGCACAGCGACCACACGGCGCGGCATCCGGAGGTGATCGTGAGCGACGCCACGGCCCGGTTGATGCACTTGCGGCTGGGCGGGCGACGGACCGAGCACGTGCTGGCTTTCGGTGAGACCCGGGAGTTTCATGTGGGCGAGGTTCCGTTTCGCATCACCCTCTTGCCCGCGGGCCACATCCTCGGAAGTGCGATGGCGTGGATCGAGGCCGGAGGCGAAACGCTTCTATACACCGGCGACTTCAAGCTCAGGCCGGGCCTGGCCGCCGAACCGGGCGAGTTGCGTTCAGCCGATGTGCTGGTGATGGAAACCACCTTTGGCCGTCCGAATTATGTGTTTCCTCCCGAAGATGGCGTTTGGGGGGACATTCGCGGCTTTTGTCAGGAGGCCCTTGATGCCGGCGCCACGCCTGTCCTGCTGGCCTATTCCCTGGGCAAGAGCCAGGAGATCCTTTGCGGATTGAAGGATGCCGGGTTCGAGTTTGCCCTGCACGAGCAGACGTATCGGCTCACGCGACTCTATGAGGAGTTGGGCGTTGAGTTTTGCCCCGCTATACCTCGTAGCCGCGGACCTGAGTCCGCGCGCTCTTCTGCCGTCGAGGATCAGCGCCGACTCACGTCCGCGGCTACGGGTCAGGGATTCAAGGGACGCGCCGGTGCAGCGAATTCTTGCTATGGCCGCTTCGAGATGCCGGGGGCGAAGGGGAAGGTGGTCTTGTGGCCGCCGGGGGCAATGCGGTCCAAGGCGCTGCAGGAACTGGGCGAGGTGCGGTGGGCGGTGGTGACCGGTTGGGCTTTGGATCCGTCGTGTCGCTATCGGTACGGTGTCGAGGCGGCTTTTCCCCTCAGCGATCACGCGGACTTTCCCGGTTTGCTGGAGGCTGTGGAGCGGGTCGGGCCGCGGAAGGTGTGGACTTTGCATGGTTTTGCCTCCGAGTTTGCTGATGTGCTGCGCCATCGCGGCTACGATGCGCTGGCCTTGAGCGAGCCGGATCAACTGACCCTGTCGCTGGGCGGTTGAGTCATTGGGATCTTTCTCCGTCTCCTGGGATCAGTGCTCCGTGACCTCCGTGTCTGAGAGAAGGAGAAGGATCAGTCCAAGGACCAGTCCACGGGCACGGTCAGCTTTTCGTCCGAAGCGGTTGTTGTAATGCAGTTGCTTCTGGTGCGCGCCGTATTCGTGGACCAGACGGGTGAGCTTCACATCGAAACAGCAGTATTCGGCGATCTCGATGAGCTTGCCTTCCTTGAACCACCGGATGGCCTGCAAGCCCTCGGCCGTTTTCTCCAGTCCGAAGGTGGCGGTGGCGATGGAATCCAGCGAAAGCCGGTGCTGCAGCTTCTGCTGCAGATCCACCATCATGTCCAGCGTGGGAATCTGGCGCAGGTCCAGCGCGGTGTAGCCGTGCAACACCTCGTAATCGAACCGCAGATTGTTGAAGCCCACCACCAGATCGGCGCGCTGCAGTTCGGTGATCAGGTCGTTGACCTGCTTCTCGCCGTAGATCCGGTAGTCGCCCCGGGCGGTGCTGTAGGTGACGCCCGACGCTCATCTGCATCTGGCTGATGTTGTCCCAGCCGCCGACTTCATCGGCGGACTTCTGCGTTTCCAGATCGAAATAGACAATGTTCCTCATGCAGCGAACGTGGGGCAGCGTAACGGAGGAGAAAAGAAATCCGAAGCGGATTGTTGTATTCTGGAAATTCGATTTTGACCGGTTGCGCGTGCGACTCTAGGTTCGTCCGCGTGTCACAGCCTGTATTAAGCGAAGCAACCGCAGGGTCCATCAAGGAGGCTGGGCCCGCTTCGCTGCTGCCGGGTTGGTCCACCGTCGTCGGTCGCGGGTTGCTGCAGGGCTTTTCAACTTTGCGCGGCTTGGTGGCGTTTGCATTGATCACGCTTGGGGTGCTGCTGGGCAAGGCCGGGACCGCGCCCCAGTTGATGTGGCCGATGATCCGTCGGGAAGTGGATCGCTGCGGGATGCAATTGCTGCCCCTGTTCGCCTTTCTGGCGGCGGCCCTGGGTCTGGTCGTGATTGGCCAGACAGTTTCCTGGCTCAGCCGCGTCGGGGCGATTGATTTCATCGGGCCGGTGATGGTGATCGCGGTGGTGCGGGAATTGGGGCCGTTGATCGCGGCCTTTGTCATCCTGTCGCGGGTCGGAACGGCGCACGTGGTCGAATTGGGCACCGCCCGGGCGACGGGCGAAGTCGAGGCGCTCGAAGGGCTGGCGATCGATCCGATCCATTACATGGTGGTGCCGCGGGTGGTGGGCCTGATGGCGGGGACGTTTGCGTTGACGGTGTATTTCATCATGGGCTCGATGATCAGCGGCTACGCGTGGGTGTTCCTCCAGGACATCCCGTTGCGGCCGGAAGAGTATATCCGGCAGATCGCCAGTGCGTTGAGCGGCATCGACTTCCTGCTGCTGGGTCTGAAGACGATGGCGTTCGGATTCATCATGGCCATCGTGACGTGTTTTCATGGCCTGGCCCGGCCCATCCGCGTGGAGGAGGTTTCGCAGGCCACCGTGCGTGCGGTCACTCAGAGCGTGATTGCCTGCGTGCTGATGGATGCAGTGTTCATTGTCGTGTACCTCACCGTCGGATGACGACCGCGGCTTCCCCATCCAAAGTTTGCGTGATTGAGATGGAAGGCGTCTCGATTGGATCGCTTTATCGGCCCGGGGTGACCGTCCTGGAGCAGGTCGATTGGCGGGTTGAGTCCGGCCAATTCTGGGTGGTTGCGGGGCATCATGCTTCCGGCAAGAGCGATCTGCTCCTGACACTGGCCGGATTGGTTGCGCCCGCCGGAGGTCAATACCGCCTGTTGGGCGAGCCGATGCCGATTTTTGAGGAATCACGGCTTCCAGCGCGATTGAAAGCGGGCCTGCTGTTCAGTGGCGGCCAGCTCCTCAGCCAATTGACCCTCGGCGAGAACATCACCCTCCCCCTCCGCTACCATCGGGATCTGGATGAACCCCAGGCGCTGGAACGGGCCGCGGCGCTGATCGAGGCGATGGATCTGACGCCGTTGGCCCACCGGATGCCGGGCACCGTCGGGCGCCAATGGCATCAGCGGGCCGGTTGCGCCCGCGCCCTGATGATGCAACCCGAATTGCTCCTGCTCGACGACCCCTTGTCAGGGCTCGATGCGCGTCACACGGCCTGGTGGGTCAGTTTTCTGGAGGGGCTGTGCCGGGGGACACACGCGTTTCATCCCCAGCCCGTGACGTTGGTGGTGACGGCGGACACGCTGGCGCCATGGGGTGCGGTGGCAACGCATTGCGCCGTTTTGGAACAACGGGCGTTGGTACCTGTGGGCTGCCTGCGGGAGCCGCAGGTCCGCGAACACGTCCGGGTGCGGGAATACCTCACGCACAGCCGCTGGGGATTTGACGCCTCACCCTGAATTTGAAAACCTGACCCCTTGAACGAATGGCGCTCCAGGATCTGACCCCCCAATTGCGAACGCGGCTCAACCGCGTAGAAAAGGCCGTCGGCTGGTTTGTGCTGCTGGCCGTGTTGCTGCTGCTGTCCGGGTTCGGCTATTACGCCTACAACACCGCCCAGCGCAAAGGATGGTTCATCGAGAAGGTCCACTACCAGACCTCGCTCAACAACGCGGCGGGGATCAAGGTGGGCGATCCGGTCATGCTGATGGGATTCACGGTGGGGGAAATCACGGGGATCGAGGCCAACGGTCCTTGGGATTACTACGGCGTGACGGTGTACTTCCGCGTCAAGCAACCCTACTTCGGTTATGTCTGGAGCGATTCGACGGTGAAAGCGGCGGCGGCTGATTTTCTGGGCAACCGGGTCATCGAAATCACCAAGGGTGTCAGGGGGGTGCCGACCGTGGCGGAATCCACCAACAAGGTGGCGGTGGGCGTGCTCAATCGGGATCGCCTTGAATCGCGCCGCCGCGACTTGCTGTCCCAAAGCAGCGCGCCCGAAGAGATGTTCGCTCTGCTCAACCGCGAAGCGACCAGTGATCCGGCGGGATTCTATGTGAAGCTGGATCAGGCCCCTGCCTACTGGCTGGAGCCGGCGGAGTCGCCGGCGGTCACCGAGCGGTTGGACAAGATCGTGGGTCAGGTGGAGAAGGCCCTGCCCAACTTCCTGGCGTTGACCAACCCATTGAACCAAGTGTTGTCCAACAGCGCCAACGTGACCGCCCATCTGGACCAGATTTCCAGCAACCTGATCCCCGCCTCGGTGAACCTGACGCACATCACCACCCAACTGCGTGAGCCTGGGGGCTTGGGAGGCTGGGCCTTGGGGAGCAATGCCCCGGCGCAAATCGAATCCACCCTCGCCCAGGCAGAACAACTGATTGCGAACACGGACAGCAACCTGGTGGCGCTGGCATCCGAAATCGGACGGTCTTTGGAAAACCTGGCCGACATCACCAGCAACCTGAACGTGCAGGTCCAGCAGAACACCAACATGTTATCGTCCATCTCCGATGCCGTGGTGCATGCGGATGACTTGGTGCAGGGCTTGAAACGGCATTGGCTCCTCCGATCGGCCTTCAAGGAAAAGGCGCCTCCCACCGCGGCCTCGGACGAAATCAAGATGCTGAAGTCACCCCGGGATGCGGAGCAGCGTTGAGCCAATGTGTGGGGCGACAGGACTGACCACTGTTGAAGGAATTCGGAGCGAGGCTCGGGTGCCTCGTGTGCGCCCGGAACACAGGGCTGACCTTGACCGGAAGCCGGATCCCGGGAATGATGCGCCTTGCATGCTCCCTCGGCTGGCCAGGGCCCTCGTGATTGTGGCGCTGACGATTTCGCTCGGTGCGCACTGGGCTTTCCTGCAATCGGTGGCCTGGGTGGGCATGGTTTACACCTACGCCAAGCAGGCCGGGCTTTCGGAGGGGATCTCGATGACCTTTGACGGCGATCATCCCTGCTGCTTGTGCAAAGCGATTCAAAAAGGCAAAGCCGACGAGCGGAAGCAACAGCAGAAAGCCGCCGCGCCCTCGAATGATCTCAAGCTGGGCCTGCCACCGGTGAAGTTCGTGTTTGACCACCCTCCCCGCCCCCCTCTCTCCCTCTTCGTCCCGAGCCTGCTGTCAGAGTGGATCTCTTCGCCCGAGTTGCCTCCGCCTCGTCCAGCCTGACGCCATTCCACTTGGCCTGATGTTCCGCCCGTGAACCGCTGGGAGCGGCCTCGGCGCGGAGAATTCATTACCTAACAATCCGAACCTGCGCCACAAGTGATGTGCGCCGGTTCTCCAGGGGGCCAGTACCCGGCGCGCCGATGCGCCCCCCCCAAAAAAACAATCCCCGACTCCGACCGATGAAAACCTTTGACTGTTACCGAATCGCCCAACGACATCTTCTTTGCCTGAGCCTGCTCATCCCGGCAAGCTCGGTGCCCGCCCAGACAAACCTGACTGCGACGCAAACGCCGCCTGATACGGTGGACCAACTGCCCACAGTGGTGGTCACGGCGGTGCCATGGGCAGCCACCCCGCCGACAAGTAGCCCGCTCTCCACGCACGCTGCGGATTGCGCGGCGCCGACCCGCTGGCGGGCGCAGGACAGCGCATCCCTGCTGACCACCACCCCGGGGGCGGCCGTGGTTCGAAACGGCCCGCAGACTGGAATCGTGCAGTTGCGGGGGTTGTCGGGCGACCGGGTCAAGGTGTCCTTGGACGGGGTGACGGTGACACCGGCCTGTCCCAACCACATGGATCCGCCGCTGCACTACGCGTCCGCCGGAAGCGTGGACTCGATGCTGGTGATGGCCGGCGTCACACCGGTGAGCCAGGGGGGCGACAGCATTGCCGGGACGGTGCTGGTAAAGCCGCCCGAGCCGCGGTTCTCGACCAACGACCACGTGCTGGGCTTCGGCAGCGTGAGTGGAAGCTACCGCAGCAGCAACGACGGCTTTGGGGCCAATGCCGAAGGAGGCGTTGCCAATCAGGACTTGAGCGCAACGTACACCGGATCGTGGCAGACCGGGGATGATCTGCGCTTTCCCGGTGGGCGCGTCAAGGATACCGGCTACGACACCCAGCAACACGACCTGCGGACCGGGTGGGCAACCGAGCGAACGCTGTGGACACTGGACGGGGGCTACCTTCGCACGCGCGACGCGGGAACGCCGGCGCTGCCCATGGACATGATCGAGGATGATGGCTATCGCGCAGGCCTGAAATATGAAGGCGACCACGAATTTGGAAGTCTCACCGCCAAGGCCTTTTACCATCACATCGACCATTTGATGGACAACTACACGCTGCGGCCGGTCACGCCGCCGGCGATGCCGATGTTTTCCCCCGCAACCAGCGACGACACCGGACTAAACCTGGACCTGGCGCTGCCGCGGGAGCAGCACACCTGGCGCGCGGGAACCGGCTTCCACCTCAACGCCTTCGACGCCTACCAACAGAATGCCGTCAACAATTTGCAGCAGGACAGCTTCAATGATGTGTTGCGCACAGTGGTGGGGACCTATCTCGAATGGCAGGCAGACTGGTCCGACCTGTGGACCACCCTGGTTGGCCTGCGGAATGACAACGTGATCAGCGATGCGGGAGCGGTGGAACAGTTCTTCCCACTCCCGGCGAACACCACGGATGCCAACAACTTCAACGCCCGCCCGCATGATTTCCTGGATGTGAACTTCGACGTGACCGCTGCGCTGCGGCTCACCCCCAACGACTGGAGCCGCTACGAACTGGGCTTTGCCCGTAAGAACCGCGCGCCGGGCATTGTCGAGCGATATCTCTGGACACCGCTCAACGCCAGCGCCGGACTGGCGGATGGACGCACCTACCTGGGAAACCTTGATCTGGATTCGGAGGTGTCCCACCAAGTCGCGCTCACGGGGGATTGGCACGGCAAGCGGTGCCAGTTCCAGGTCTCCCCCTTCTACAACTTCGTGAACGATTACATCCAAGGCACGCCCATCGCCCGGACCGTGAATGGCCTGCCGGTGCTTCAGTTCCAGAACCTCGGGCGCGCCGACCTCTACGGCGTGGACGCGCTGGCGCGGTATTCGTTCACCACCAATCTGGCGGCTCGCGGCACCCTGAGTTACGTGCGTGGGATCAATCGGGACAACGAGGACAACCTGTATCGCATCGCCCCCTTGCACGGTTTGGTGGCGATGGATCATCGACTGGGCGCCTGGGAAAACACCATCGAGCTGGTTCTGGTCAACGAACAGAACGAGGTGTCCGCCTTTAACAACGAGCCCACCACGCCCGGCTACGCGCTGTTGAATCTGCGCACCGGCTACACCTTCTGGAACCGGCTCTCGATCCAGGTGGGACTGGAGAACCTGACCGATGAACGCTATGCGGATCACCTGGGCGGCATCAACCGGGTCAGCGGCAGCGATGTGGGCCTTAACCAGCGCATCCCGGGAGCGGGCCGGTTTGTTTATGTGGTGGCCGGGGTGAAGTTTTGAACCATGCGAACGCCGTTGTTGAACCGCACGATGCCCCTCGCGTTCGGGGTGTCCCTGTGCCTGCATGCGGCGGTCCTGGTGGGGTTCCGGCTCGTGTCACCAACCCCATCGCTCCCCGGCGGCGACGGCGACGGGCAGCCCACGCTGACCTTGATACACATCCCGGTGGACAGCCCGGCAGCCCCGGATGCCGCCGAGCCAGCGAAGCCGGCTGTGGATGCCACGCAACCGCAGACTCCGCCGATGGCCGCTGAAGCCGAACCCGACCCAGCGCCGCCGATTCCGCAGCCGCTCACGCCGCAGCCGATCCCCGTACCCGACAAGCCGACGGAGGTCGCAAGCGGCGCGCCGCCTGCATTGGCGATGCTGCAATCACCCCCGTCCGCCATCGAGGAGAAGGTCCAGCAAGCGGTCACCGTGGGTCCAGCGTCTTTGCCAGCCCCGGCAACAAACGGGGCGCAATCCACGCAACCCGGGGCTGCCCTGCCGGCTGCGCCAGCGTCAGTCACCCGGCCAACAACGCCGAGCTACCGGTTCAACCCTGAACCCGATTACCCTCCGATGGCCCGACGCCGCGGACTGGAAGGACGGGTCCTGCTGAATGTGATGGTGACCTCCCAAGGTCGGGTCGCAGAGGCTCGGATAGCACAAAGCAGCGGACACGCTCTACTGGACGAAGCCGCGGAGAAGGCCGTCCGTCGATGGGAATTCGAGCCGGGCCGGATCGGTGTTTTCCCGGTGGAGTCTGAGGTCCAAGTGCCTGTGCAGTTCAAACTGGTCGCCCCCTGACCACCGCCGGAAAATGTTCGCAAATGGACCTTGCGAGAAAACAGCCCCCCGAATAGCTTGGCTCGGTTCAATGCAGGCGGTTTCTGAACTCGGATACAACACCAAGATTGAAGGAGAGGTGATCCACACCCGTGTGGATGCCGCCATCAATTGGTTCCGAACGTATTCCCTCTGGCCGATGCCGATGGGCCTGGCCTGCTGCGCCATCGAACTGATGGCCACGGGCGCCAGCCGCTTTGACATCTCGCGCTTCGGCGCCGAGGTGATGAGATTCTCGCCGCGGCAATCGGACGTGATGATTGTATCCGGCACGGTGACCTACAAGATGGCCCTGTCGGTGAAGCGGATTTACGAGCAGATGGCGGCGCCCAAATGGGTGATCGCCATGGGCGCCTGCGCCTCCACCGGCGGCATGTATCGCAGCTATTCGGTGCTCCAGGGGGTGGACAACATCGTCCCGGTAGACTTCTACGTGGGGGGGTGCCCCCCACGTCCGGAGGCCCTGCTCGACGCCCTGCTGGCGCTTCAGAAGAAGGTGATGAGGGAACCGGTTCTCTCGGTGTGGAAGAAAGCGGAATAGCCGGCCTGACCCAAAAACCTCCAAACCCATGACAGCCCAGGACGCCGCACAACAACTCAAGGCCCGGTTCGGAGACGAACTCTCCGGCCCCTCGGAGTTCCGCGGCGAACTGACGCTGCGGGTGCTGAATCCGGCCCGTATCGTTGAGGTTTGCCAGGCGTGCAAACAGGATCTCGGATTCGATTACCTCGCAGACATCTCCAGCTTGGACAATTATGGCGAGGACCCGCGCTGGACGGTCGTTTACGAACTCTACAGCCTGGCTCACCGCTGTTATCTGCGCCTAAAAACCAGCCTCAGCGAGGAACGGGCCCAACTCCCCACGGTGACCGGGGTTTGGAAGACCGCGGATTGGCATGAGCGCGAGATCTTCGACATGATGGGCATCCGGTTCGACGGACATCCCGACCTGCGCCGCATTCTGATGTGGGACGGCTACCCTCACCACCCCCTGCGCAAGGATTTCCCCCTGGCCGGCAAGCCCACCGACCAGCCGGAGGTGGCCTTCAGCAACGCGGCACCGCTTGAAGGAGGTCCTTTCGTAACCGTTGCCGGCGCCAAAGGTGCCGGGGAACGCGAACCGCGCATCCGCATCCCGGAGGATTAAAAATGGCAACCGATCAACTCCTTTCAGAGAAGAAGACGGTCGCCATGCTCATTGATGGCGATAACGCGCGGGCATCGCACATCAAGGAGATGCTCGCAGAGGCGAGCAAGTATGGACGGGTGACGATCCGGAAGATTTACGGCGACTGGACTTCACCCCAGATGCAGGGGTGGAAGGGAACATTGCAGGATGGGGCCATCCAGCCGGTGCAGCAGTTTCGGAATACCGCCGGGAAGAACGCGACTGACAGCATGCTGATCATAGACGCAATGGACATCCTTCACGCGGGAGTTGTTGACGGATTCTGCCTTGTGTCCAGCGACAGCGATTTCACCAGGCTGGCGACACGGATCCGTGAGCAGGGGGTGTTTGTCATGGGCATTGGGGAGAGGAAGACTCCCCAGTCCTTCACGCATGCCTGTGATGTGTTCGTATTCACCGAGAATCTGGCATTGGAAACCTCGAAGGCGGATGCGAAGACGGGCTCAACCGAGGCGAGCCCCAAGCCGCTGCCTGCGGCCAAAGCTCTGCCCATTCTCAGAAAGGCTTTCGGGTTGAGCGTGCAGGAAACCGGCTGGGCGAACCTGGGCGCGTTGGGCAGTTCGTTGCGGCAGTTGGATCCCAGCTTCGACCACCGCAGTTACGGGTGCCCGACGCTGAAAACACTGATCACGAAACTCTCCCCAATCGTTGAGCTGGGCGAGGACAGGAAGATGAACGGCAGCACCGTTGTTGTCGTGAGAATCAAATGAGCAACGTGCAAACCACCCAGTTTGGTGAAGCTGCGGCGCGCGCGAGTCGCGCGGCGGATGAGTTGCCGGATTTGCAGGGCGACCGGATGGTCCTGAACATGGGCCCCTCGCACCCGTCCACCCACGGTGTGCTCCGTGTGGTGCTCGAACTGGACGGCGAAGTCATCACCAAGGCCACGCCTCACGTCGGCTACCTCCACCGCGGCGACGAGAAGATCGCCGAGAACATGACCTGGAACCAGTTCGTACCCTACACGGACCGGCTGGATTACCTGGCGCCCCTGGCGAACAACGTGGCCTATGCGCTGGCGGTCGAAAAGCTCATGGGGATCGACCAGGACCTGCCCATTCGCTGCCAGTTCATCCGCACGATTGTGGCCGAGCTTTCCCGCGTCTCGTCCCACCTCCTGGGCATCGGTTGTTACGCGATGGATGTGGGTGCGATGACGGTTTTCCTGCACACGTTCACCGAACGCGAGAAGATCTACAACCTGTGGGAGGCCCTCACCGGCGCGCGGCTCACCACCAGTTACACCCGCATTGGCGGGGTGTCCCGCGACCTGCCGCCCAACTGGGTGGCACAGTGCCGCGAGTTCCTCCAGGGCGTGGTGCCGGTCATCGATGACGTCGCCCAACTGCTGGACCGCAACCGCATCTGGGTGGATCGCACCAAGGACGTAGGGGTCATCCCCAAGGAGGTGGCGATCGATTTTGCCTTGAGCGGTCCGAACCTGCGTGCCAGCGGGGTGGACTACGACCTGCGCCGGGCCCAGCCGTATCTGATTTACGATCAGCTCGAGTTCGAAGTGCCCCTCGGCTCGGTCGGTGACTGCTACGATCGCTATCTGGTACGCATGGAGGAGATGCGACAGAGCGTGCGCATACTTCACCAGTGTCTGGACAAGCTGCCCGGCGGGCCGGACAACTCCTCCGGCGAACCGGTCTGCATCCAGGATGGCAAGATTTCCCTGCCCCCGAAGCACAAGGTGCTCTCCAGCATGGAAGAACTCATCCACCAGTTCATGATCGTGACGCAGGGCGTCAATGCGCCGGCGGGCGAGATCTACTTCGGGCACGAGAATCCGAAAGGCGAACTCGGCTTCTACATCCACAGCAAGGGCGGCGGGACGCCGCACCGGCTCAAGATCCGGGCTCCCTCGTTCGTCAACCTCAGCATCCTGCCCTGGGTGGCCCCGGGACACCTGTTGACGGACATGACCACCATCCTGGGCTCGCTCGATTTCGTGATGGGGGAATGCGACCGATGAGCGAGATCCACCCCTACGAACCCGTCCCGAGTCCGCTGCAGCCGCAGCCGGACTTCGCCGTGCCGGACGAGCTCGAGACGGCGCTCGACCAGGTCATCGCCCACTACCCGCGGAAGCGCAGCGCGTCCTTGATGCTGTTGCACGCGATCCAGGAACGGTACGGCTTCGTCTCCGAGCCGGCGGCGCACTGGGTGGCAAAGAAGCTCGGACTCCAGCCCATCAACATTCTCGAACTGGTGACTTTCTATCCGATGTTCCACCGGCGCCCGGTGGGCAAGTGGCACCTGAAAGTCTGCCGCACCCTGAGCTGCGCACTGGCGGGGTCCTACAAGATTCATCAACACTTCTGCGAGCGACTGGGACTGGACGCGCACGCGCACGGCCCCCAGACGACGAAGGACGGAAAGTTCACGGTCGAATTCGTCGAATGCCTGGCCGCCTGCGGCACCGCCCCCGTGCTGATGTGCAACGAAACCCTGCACGAGAACATTTCGGAGGCGGTTGCGACCGAAATCCTGGCGAAGTGCAAGTGAGCAAAACCCATGGCCCCGGAGCGCAAACATGAAAACAAGCCTGAGAGACTGGCGGCGGGTTTACACGCGAATCAAGCACGCACCCGGTCTCGACGAGCACGAAAAGATCCTTTACGCGCGAAGCCTGGCTGCAACGCCGGAGGAGCGGTGGCAGATGAACGAGACCTACCTCCGCTCGTTCAACTTGTGGGGGCGTTCCGGAAGGAAAACATCCGTCTCCAACTGATTGGCATGTCGGCCGCCGTCCTCCAAGGTGTTCCGGTCGTCACGCATGACGTGGACTTGTGGATTGATCTGCCGCCGCGTCAATACATGCGGGCTGTCAATCTGGCCGTGCGGCTCGGGGCCAAGATGGTTCGGAACACCGTCGTGGAATTGCGCGACGGAATGCTGGTGAACTTTATCTACGAGGTCACCGGGCTGGGAAGTTTCGCGAGCGAGTTGCGCAAGGCGCTTAGGATGAAGTTCCACAGATGCGAGATTCTCGTGATGCCGCTGAAGTCCATTCGCAAGAGCAAGGCCGCCGTGATGCGGGGCAAAGACCCGGCCCATATCCATTACATTGATGAAGTGCTGCGCCTGCGCAGGATGGCGAGCCGGGGAACCACGGTACGCAGGGCCGGTCGCCCAAGGATCGCCGTGAAATGAAAATGGCTGCCCGACTAGGATTTGAACCTAGACAAAGTGATCCAGAGTCACTTGTGCTACCATTACACCATCGGGCAAGCAATGAGTCTGTCAGGGTAGGAAAGATCATCTTCCAGTCAAGCCGCGCCTGCGGCGAGCCCATAGCGAACCGCCAATAGCCCATGCCTTCGGAACATCGCCTCATCCTCAAGCACCTCGACCAACCCGGCCACACGCCGGACATCGAGTGCTATCTGAAGCACGGCGGCTACGGGGGACTGAAGAAGGCCCTCGCCCTCCCGCCCAAGGACGTCGGGGACGGCAAGTCCCTCTCCGGCCCGGAACAGATCCGTGAGGACGTCAAGCTCTCCGGCCTGCGCGGTCGGGGCGGTGCCGGATTCTCCTGCGGACTCAAGTGGTCCTTCGTGGACCGCCGCAGCGGCAAGCCGATCTACCTCATCTGCAACGCCGACGAATCCGAGCCGGGCACGTTCAAGGATCGCCAGATCATCCACAAGGAGCCGCACCAGTTGCTGGAGGGGATGATCATCGCGTGCTACGCCAACGACGTCCACATGGCTTACATCTACATCCGGGGCGAGATGCCCGAAGGCGCCCGCATCCTGGAGAAGTCGATCGCGGAGGCAAAGGCGAAGGGTTTCCTTGGCCGCAACATTTGTGGCTCCGGCTATGACCTTGAGATCCACGTGCACCGCGGCGCCGGGGCCTACATCTGCGGGGAGGAGACAGGTCTCATTGAATCGCTCGAGGGCAAGCGCCCCTATCCCCGCATCAAGCCGCCCTATTTCCCCGCGGTGCTCGGCCTCTACATGTGCCCGACCATCGTCAACAACGTCGAAACGCTCTGCAACGTGAAGCACATCGTCGAAATGGGCGGTGCGGCGTTCGCCAGGCTGGGCACCCCCAACAACACCGGCACCCGCGTGGTGAGCCTCAGCGGCCAGGTGAAACGGCCCGGTTACTATGAGATCGAGGTGGGCAAGGCAACCATCGGCGAACTGATCTTCGACGCGAATTTCGGTGGCGGACTCCGGGACGGCCGCAAGCTCAAGGCGGTCATTCCCGGCGGGTCGTCGGCCAAGGTTTTCAAGGCGGGCGAGAAGTTCGCCCTTAAACGGAAGGGATCGGATGGCAAGGAGGTCGAGCAGGAGGTGGACATGCTGGATCTGCCCTATGATTTCGACACCCTGATCAAGGCGGGGTCCATGTCCGGATCGAGCGCCCTCATTGTCCTGGACGATTCGGCGGACATCGTGGAGGCGCTGGCGAACATCAGCGAGTTTTACGCGCACGAGAGCTGCGGCCAATGCACCCCGTGCCGCGAAGGCTCGCTCTGGATGAGCAAGGCCCTGCACCGTCTGACCCACGGCGAAGGGCGGGCGATGGATGCGGATTACCTGCTCAAGATCGCCAACAACATTCCCGGCGGACGCACCATCTGCGCCTTCGGCGAAGCCTGCTCCTGGCCGGTGCAAAGCTTTGTGACCAAGTTCAAGGACGAGTTTGTGGCGAAGGGGAAGGCGGATGAGGTGAAGCGGGCGAAGGAAGGCGCCACCAAAGACTGAGACATGGCTGCCGCACCCACATCTGAAACCAAGCCCGCGCCACCGCCGGTTGAGACCCTGACCGTCAAGGTGGACGGCAAGGCGGTCGCGGTGCCGAAGCTTTCGCCCGACCACACCGGCCAGTTGGTGCCCACCACCATGATCCAGGCTTGCTTCGCGGCCGGCACCATGGTCCCGCATTACTGCTATCATCCCAAGCTGCCGGTGGCGGGCAATTGCCGCATGTGCATGGTCGAGTTCGGTACCCCGGCCATGGGACCGGATCGCAAACCCATCCTAAACCCGGACGGCACCCCAAAGATCGCCCGGTCACCGCGCCCGGCCATCGCGTGCGCCACCCCGGTGTCGCCGGGCATGGAGATTTACTGCAACACGCCCAGCGTGAAACAGATGCGCGAAGGCGTGCTCGAGTCGTTCCTGATCAATCATCCGCTCGATTGCCCCATCTGTGACCAGGCCGGCGAGTGCAAGCTCCAGGAGTACTCGGTGGACTACGGCCAGTCGGCCAGCCGCTTCGTCGAGTCCAAGGTGCACAAGCCCAAGCGCATCGACCTCGGCCCGCGCATCGTCCTGGACGCCGAGCGCTGCATTTTGTGCACCCGCTGCATCCGGTTCACCCGGGACATCGCCGGGGACGACGCCCTGGGCATCGTCAACCGTGGCAGTTACAACACGATTTCCACCTTCCCGGGGAAGCCGTTTGACAACAATTACACGCTGAACACAGTGGATCTCTGCCCGGTGGGCGCCCTGACCTCCAAGGATTTCCGGTTCCAGATGCGCGTGTGGTTCCTCAAGGAGACCAAGTCCCTGTGCACCAGTTGCGCGACCAACTGCAGCATCACCGTTGGCTCGCGCGAGGGGCGGGTTTACCGCTACGAACCACGCGAGAACGACGCGGTGAACGGCAGTTGGATGTGCGACGCCGGCCGGCTCAATTACAAGTGGATCAATCGCGCGGATCGATTGAAGGAGGTGCAGGTGCGTGGCACAGAAGACCACCTGGACGGCGGCCCTGCAGGAGATTGCGACCAAACTCAAGACGGCCCCGAAAGGGTCGGTGGCCATCATCGCCTCCGCCCGCCAGACCAACGAGGAATTGTTCCTGCTCAAGAAGCTCGCCACCCGGCTCGAGGCGATCACCGATTGCGTCCCCCGCCTCGGGCAGAGGGACGGGTTGCTCTTGGACGCGGACAAGAACCCGAACACCAACGGGGCCCGGCTGAACGGCATCTGTTTCACCGAGGTGGGCATCAACCTCTCGAAAATTGCGGCCGGAATCGAGTCAGGCCAGATCAAGACCCTGATGGTCTTCGGCGAGAACATGCTCAAACACGGCGTCCGCTCAGACGAGTTGGCCGCCGCCGAAATCACCAGTGAAACCGTGCAACGCCACGGATTGACGGCACAGGTGTTGGCGCGGCTCGAAACCCTGGTGGTCAGCGATATCCTGCCCAGCCAGACCTCGGCCCTGGCGCATTACCTTCTGCCCGGCTGCGCGCACGTGGAAAAGCGCGGCACGTTCACCAACACCAAGGGCCGGGTGCAGAAGTTCATGAAGGCCATCGAACCTCCCGGCGATGCCCGTCCGGAATGGGAGGTCCTGCACGAACTGGTACAAGCCGTGGGGGAGCGGAACGACGTCCGCACTATCGAAGGGCTGTTCAATCTGATGGCCAGGGAAGTCCCGGCTTTCCATGGTCTGACCTGGGCGGGCTTGGGGGACACCGGCATCACGGTGGAGATTTAGATCATGACGAACTGGATCAACAACCTGAGCGAACCCGCGCAATTCGTCCTGTTCAGCAGCCTGAAGATCCTCGGGGTGTTCTCGGTCCTGATGTTCATCGTTGCCTACGCAGTCTGGGTCGAGCGCAAGGTGGCCGCCGCCATCCAGGGGCGCATCGGACCGAACCGGGCCGGACCGTTCGGCCTGCTGCAACCGGCCGCGGATGCCATCAAGGCGTTCCTGAAAGAGGACTTCATGCCGGGCCACGTGCGCAAGGTGTGGTATTGGCTGGCCCCCGCCATTGTGATGATCCCGGCCCTGCTCACCTCGGCGGTCATCCCGTTCGGATCCCGGATCGGCGAGCAGAAAATGGTCATCGCCGACCTCAACGTGGGGGTCCTTTACACCTTCGGCATCGTTTCCCTCGGCGTCTATGGCATCGTGCTGGCCGGTTACGCGGCAAATTCCAAGTACCCGTTTCTCGGGGGCATCCGATCCAGCGCGCAACTGATCTCCTACGAAATCGCCATGGGCATGTCCGTGATCCCGCTGTTCCTCTGGGTCGGGGAACTGAACCTCAGCCAGATCATCCAATCGCAGGCCGGGTTCGTCGGCTGGCTGCCGGATGCGCTCGGGGGGCTGCGTCTTCCCAACTGGCTGGTGTGCCAGAGCCCGATGCTGGCATTGTCCTTCTTCATTTTTTTGGCTGCGGCCTTCGCCGAAACCAACCGCCTGCCCTTCGACATGCCGGAGGCGGAACAGGAACTGGCCGGAGGGTATAACGTGGAATACAGCTCGATGAAGTTTGCCCTGTTTTTCATGGGCGAATACGCCAACATGGTGGCGGCGTCGGCAATGATGGTGACGCTGTTTTTTGGGGGCTGGACCCTGCCCTGGTTCGGATTGGATCAGCCGGCCACGGGCATCGTGGGGGGATTGCTTCACATCGGCATCTTCCTCGGCAAGATGCTGTGCTTTGTTTTCTTGATCATCTGGGTGCGCTGGATGTGGCCGCGTTTCCGGTATGATCAACTGATGGACCTGGGCTGGCGCCGCTTCATCCCGCTGGCCCTCGTGAATATCGTCGTGACCGCGCTCTGGCTGTGGTGGAGCGCGTGATCCCTCCGATCCGTCGGATCAGACGGATCTCCGAACAGATGATTGTTGAACGCAAAAAACTGAGTCTTTGGGAACGCCTGTATCTGCCGGCGGTCATCGGCGGGTTCAAGGTGACGCTGCGCCTCTTCTTCAAGAAGAAGGTCACGATGCAGTATCCCGAGCAGCGTTGGGTGGTGCCGGACGGTTACCGGGGAGCTCCCTACCTGGTCAAGGACCAGGAAGGCAACACCAAGTGCGTCTCCTGCCAGCTCTGCGAGTTTGTCTGCCCCCCCAAAGCCATCCGGATCACCCCCCCGGGACCCGCCGGACAACTGGCCGACCGGCCCAATGCGGAGAAGATGCCGCAGGAATTCGAGATCAACATGTTGCGCTGCATCTTCTGCGGCTATTGCCAGGAGGTGTGCCCGGAGGAGGCCATCTTCCTGCTCAAGGACTGGTCCCACATCGGCACCCATCGGCAGGAGATGGTCTACAACAAGGAGAAGCTCCTCTCGCTGGGCGGCACCCATGGCGGCGTCCAGAAATGGAAACACAAACTCGAGGAGGCGCAGCAGCAGGAAAGCTTCCCCGTGAAACCGTGACTGTCATCATGGAAACCGTCCTGTTCTACCTCTTCGCCTCGATGGCGGTGCTCGGCGCCCTGCTCGTGGTGGGGAACCCTTTCAGCCGGAACCCGATCACCAGCGCCATGTTCCTGGTGGTGACCATGGCGTCGCTGGCCGGCCTGTTTGTCCTCCTGCACGCCTTCTTCCTGGCCGCCGTCCAGATCCTGGTTTACGCCGGTGCCGTGATGGTCCTGTTCCTCTTTGTCATCATGCTGCTCGATCTCAAGGAGGAAGAGCGGCGCCGCCTCCGCTGGACCAGCCTGGTGGCCGGACTGATCTCCGTGGGCACCGTTCTGGCGATCTTTCTCACGCACCTTGGCCAATCGAATGTCGACAACCACCGGACCCCGACACTCGAAGGGCAGACCCCTGCCCTGGGCCGGCTCCTGTTCGAGCATTACTTGCTGCCGCTGGAAATCGTCGGTGTTCTCCTGTTGGTCGCCATGGTGGGTGTGGTGCTGTTGAGCAAGAAGGATTTGAGATGAACGCCGAAACCCGAATGCCGAATCCCGAAACAACTCCGAGGCCCGAAACCCGAGCCGACCGCCAGCCAAGCAACCGCAGCCCCGCAGTGGTCTCCTACCAGGGCCCCGCTGCTTCGGACTTCGGACTTCGGACTTCGGACTTCTAATCATGCCCCCCACCCTGAACCATTACCTGATCGTCAGCATCCTGCTCTTCTGCACGGGCCTGCTGGGTGTGGTCACCCGTCGCAGCCTGCTGATCATTTACATGTCGTTGGAACTGATGCTCAACGCGGCCAACCTTGCGCTCGTCGCCTTCTCGCGCTTCAACAACAACCTCGACGGTCAAGTGATGGTCTTCTTCATCATCACCGTCGCTGCAGCGGAAGTGGCGGTGGGCCTGGCCTTGATCGTGGCCCTCTTCCGACGCCGGCAGACCACGCATGTGGAGGACCTCACCACCCTGAAACTCTGACCGCATGAAGCAGCATTCAACACCCAGCATTCAACGCCGAATGTCCAGGAATCCGTGGTTGCGCTCGTGGGAGGTTGAACATTCCAGGCTTTCTCCATGAAACTCGCCTTCCTGCCCTGGCTGATCCTGTTCCTGCCGCTGCTCGCCGCCGCGGGAATCACGTTGCTCACGCAATCGGACCGGAAGACCAGCGCCGCCCTATCGATCAGCGCCATCGTGTTGGGCTTCCTGGGCACCTTGGTCTTCATCGGCGCGAACGGATTCCATCCGCATGTGGAAGAGATGTCCGCCCCCTGGCTGGTGATTGGGGACCTGGACATCGCGTTTGGCCTGCGGCTGGACGCGCTGAGCCTGATGATGATGCTGGTGGTCACCGGTGTGGGCGGCGCCATCCACATTTATTCCTGGGGCTACATGGAGGAGGACCGCTGTTTCAGCCGCTATTTCGCCAGCTTGAGCCTGTTCACCTTCTCCATGCTGGGCATCGTGCTGGCCAACAATTTCCTCGAGATGTTCATCTTCTGGGAACTGGTCGGCGTCTCCAGTTACCTCCTCATCGGCTTCTGGTACGAGAAAGCCAGCGCGGCGGATGCGGCGAAGAAGGCGTTCCTGACCAATCGCGTGGGTGACTTTGGATTCATGCTCGGTATCCTCACGGTTTGGGGGGCACTGGGCACGCTCCGGTTCGCTGAAGCACAGTCGGCCCTGGCCGCCAACCCGGCCGCACTGGGCACGCTGGCCACAATCGCAGGACTGCTGATCTTCTGCGGGGCCGTCGGCAAGTCGGCCCAGTTCCCGCTCCACGTGTGGTTGCCGGATGCCATGGAAGGCCCCACCCCGGTCAGCGCCCTCATCCATGCGGCCACCATGGTCGCGGCGGGCGTTTACATGCTCGCCCGCGTCTATTTTCTGCTGAGTCCCGACGCCCTGCTGGTGATCGCCTGGGTGGGGGGCTTCACCGCCCTGCTCGCCGCGGTCATCGCGGTCCAGCAGAATGACATCAAACGCATCCTCGCCTACTCGACGCTCTCCCAATTGGGCTACATGGTCATGGCGGTGGGGGTTCATGCGCCCGCCTCGGGCATGTTTCACCTGGTCACGCACGCGTTTTTCAAAGCCCTGCTCTTCCTCGGCGCCGGCTCGGTGATCCATGCGCTGCACCACGAGCAGGACATCTGGCGCATGGGCGGGTTGCGCCGGAAGATGCCGGTGACCTTCTGGACCTTCCTGGTCGGGACCGTGGCCCTGGCCGGCGTCTGGCCGTTCAGCGGGTTCTTCAGCAAGGACTCGATCCTGGCCGCAGCCCAGCATCACAGCCTGGGGCTCTTTGTCCTGGGCGTGGCGGTGGCGGCGCTGACCACCTTCTACATGTTCCGACTGGTGTTTGTGGCATTTCTCGGTTCCCAGCGGACACCTGAGGCGGGTCACGCGCATGAATCGCCGTGGGTGATGATCTGGCCGCTGCGCATCCTGGCCACCTTCAGCCTCATCGGAGGCGTGCTCGGCATCGAGTCGTTGCTGGCCGGCCTGTATGATCAGGCAGGCGTGGAACATCCCCAAGGCGTGGCAGCCCAGTTGTTCTATCCGTTCGCCCATGCCCCCGTGGCCGCCTTTGCCGGATTGGCCGCGGTCGCCGCCGGATTCTTCGCCGCCTACAAGTTGTATCGCAACGCCCCGGAGGATCCCCTCCCCTCGAACATCGGCGCCCTGTCGCGCTGGATGCGAAACAAGTTCTACTTCGACGCACTTTACGAAGGAACGGTGATCCGGTTGCAGGACACCATGGCCGCGGTCACCGACTGGTTGGATCGCTGGCTGGTGGGCGGCGCGGCGGTGCGGGGCACGGCAGGAATCGCGAACCTGGTGGGGCAGGCGTTGCGGTTGGTTCAGACTGGAAGCCTGCAGACCTACGCCTTCCTGTTCGTGCTGGGGGTGGCGGTCGTTTTGTTCATCGTGCTCGGAAGATAACCCATGTCCACCTTGACCTACATCCTGGGCTGGCCGCTGGTGGCGGCGTTGGCGCTGACCTTTGTGCCGCGCGACCTGCGGGTCGTCATGCGGGCCGTCGCCATCCTGGCCACCGCCGTCTCCGCCCTGCTGGCCCTCAAGCTCTTCATCTTGTTCCCCGGCGCCCCGGCCGATGCGGACGGCTACCGCTTTGTCCAGCAGAGGCCCTGGGTGGAATCGCTCGGGATCAGCTACTTTGTCGGCGTAGATGGAATCAACGTGGGTTTGATCCTGATGGGGGCCATCGTCGCGTTCGCCGCGGCCTGCTGCTCATGGGAGATCAAGGATCGCGAGAAGGAGTTCTACATCCTGCTGTTGATCATGACGGGGGGCATTCTGGGGGCATTCGCCTCGCTGGACCTGTTCTTCTTCTACGCGTTCCATGAACTGGCGCTGGTGCCCACGTTCATCATGATCGGGGTCTGGGGCCGGGGCGAACGGAAGAACTTCGCCACCTTCCAGATCACCCTCTATCTGAGCTTGGGCGCCCTCATCGCACTGGCCGGCCTGATCCTGCTCTACCTGAAATCCGGCGCGAACACCTTCAGTATTCCCGCACTGACCACCCACTGGATTGATCATCCGCTGCCATCCGACGCCCAGAACCTGATCTTCCCGCTGCTGCTGTTTGGTTTTGGCATCCTGGTGTCCCTCTGGCCATTCCACACCTGGGCGCCCTTGGGCTACGGGGCCGCTCCCACCGCCACCGCCATGCTCCATGCCGGCGTGCTCAAGAAGTTCGGCCTCTACGGCCTGATCCGCGTGGCGCTGCCGCTGATGCCCGAGGCCGCGGCGAGTTGGATGAATGTCCTGGCCTGGCTCTGCCTCGGCAACATCCTCTGGTGCGGACTCGTGGCGGTGCGCCAGCGGGATCTGAACCTCCTGATCGGCAACTCGAGCGTGGCGCACATGGGCTTTGCTTTCCTGGGCATCGCCAGCCTCAACCTGGTCGGAGTCACCGGCGCGGTCCTGGTAATGATTGCCCACGGCTTTCTCGCCGCGTTGTCCTTCGGGCTGAGCGGTTACCTGTATCAGCAGACCGGCACCCTCGAGATGAACCAACTGGGCGGACTGCTGCGTAAACTGCCCTTTGTCGGCGCCGCCCTCGTCATGGCCATGCTGGCCGGTTGCGGCCTGCCGGGGTTCGCGAATTTCGCGGGCGAAGTCACCGTGTTCTTCGGCGCCTGGAAGGTGTTCAAGACGGTGACCATCCTGGCCTGCTGGGGCGCCCTGATCATCGGGGCGGTGTACATGCTCCGGGCCGTGCGCGCCATCCTGCACGGGCCGCTGAACGCCGGGTGGCCGGGCGTGGCGGATGCGGCCAACCCCTGGCGCAAACTGCCCTTCGCCCTGCTGCTCGCCAGCCTGCTGGTGTTCGGATTCTTCCCGCGCCTGCTGTCGGACAAGATCACCCCGGACGCACAGCGAATCATCGAAATGGTGGACTCGCCATACGGCAGTGGAACTGTGTCCCTGCCGGCGGCGGTCAGGAATCCGGCTTCCGCTCCTGACCCATCGATGCCCCACGACCTGGCGTCGGCCGGGGCGCCACACACAACGTCGACCGGCGTACCTGCAGCGGCGCTGGACCCGGGTGCCGAAACCGACCACCGCCAATGAATGTTGCCCTGATCAGTCACGAAATCCTCCTGCTCCTGTTGGGCGTGGGTGTCCTGCTGGCGGACCTTTGGCTGCCGGCATCCCAAAAGCGACGCTTGGGCTACGCGGCAGCCGCCGGGGTGGGCCTCATCTTCCTCTACAGTCTGCTGGCCGTGGGTCCCGCCGGTGCCGGAGCCGATGGCTCGGGGTCCGCCTTCAGCCGGATGTTCGTTCTGGATGACATGGCTCTGTTCTTCAAGCGCTTCTTCCTCGTCGCGACTCTGCTCGTGCTGTTGATGGCGATCGAGTTCGCCGATCGCGCGCAGGCGGGGATTGCCGAGTATTACTCCCTGATCTTGTTCGCCGCGTCCGGCATGCTGTTCGCGGCGTCTGCAAACGATTTCGCACTTTTGTTCGTCTCGCTGGAACTGATCACGGTGACGTTTTATGTGCTCGCGAGTTTTCAGCGTTCCCGGATGCAATCCCTGGAGGCCGGCGTGAAATACCTGATCATTGGCGCCCTGTCCTCGGCGTTCCTCGTGTTCGGAATCGCGCTGGTTTATGGAACGGCGGGGGCGTTCAATTTCGGGGATATCGCAAAGGTGAGCGCGGAGCGCGCCGGGGATCCCATCTTCCAGTTTGGCCTGCTTTTTGTGTTGGTGGGGCTGGGGTTCAAGATCGCCGCGGTGCCCTTTCAGATGTGGGCCCCGGACGTCTATCAGGGGGCTCCCACCCCCACCACGGCATTCCTGGCCGTCGGTTCCAAGGCAGCGGGGGTGGTGCTGCTCTTGCGCGTCCTTTTCACGGCTGTGCCGACTGTCACGGTCCAGTGGGCCCCGCTGATCGCCGGGATTGCCGTCTTGACGATGCTCTACGGGAACCTGTGTGCGCTGCCGCAGACCAATCTGAAGCGGATGCTGGGTTATTCGAGTATCGCCCACGCCGGCTACCTGCTGCTGGGCGTAGGGGCGCTCACCCAAGCCGGACAGGCTGCCGTGCTGTTCTATCTGGGGGGCTACCTGTTCACTGTGCTCGCAGCCTTCATGGTCATCGCGGTGGTGTTGAGGGAAACCGGCGCTGAACAAATCGAAAACCTGCGTGGCTTGCATCAGCGTTCCCCGCTCCTGGCCACCGGCCTCACCGTCAGCATGGTGTCTCTGGCTGGCATTCCACCCCTGGTCGGCTTTTTCGGGAAGTTCCTGCTGATCAAGGCTGCGCTCTCGGCAGCCGCGGATGCCCCCATCCTCTATGGAGCCGTGGGCGTGGCGATCGTGGGTGTGGTGATCTCGCTCTACTACTACTTCGGCGTGATCCGCGCCATCTACTGGCGAACCGACTCGGCTCCCGCACCCCTGACTCCGTCCATGACCGCCCGCTTGACCGTGGGCGCCTGCCTGGCGGGCGTCGTGATTCTCGGGGTGTTCCCGTCCGGTCTATGGCAAAGCGCCCGCCACGCCGTGGCCATGCTGCCCTTGAACTGAAGGTCGGTTCCGAGCCAAGCCGCGCGACTCAGGCCACAATCCGCATTTGCACGGCGTCCACGATCTCGTCCCCCACCGAGATCGAACCAATCACCACCACGGTGTTGCCGGCATGGAGCCGGCCTTCGCGGACCAGCATCTGGAACGCCGCGCGGATGGTTTCCTCCGGATTGGTCTGGCTGAACCGAGAAACGACCGGCGTCACGCCCCAGCGCAGGCTGAGGCTGCGCGCCACCACGTCGTTTTCGCACACACCGATGATCGCCGAGTATTGCGGCCGCATCCACGATGTGTAGCTGGAGGAGATCCCGGGCTTCTCGGACAAAGGACAGCGCGATGTAATCCACCTTCAATTCAAGCCCGAGCTTCACGTCCCTGATGTCCTTGGCGGTGAGGGCGGGCAGGCTCACCTTGACCCCGGCCAGATTGATGTGCCGCCGGCTGCCGAGCTTGCCTTCGGTCATCACCTCGCACTCGACACGATGGCCGTTCTTGGCCAGCGAAAAGCACCTGTTCCCCGGTCACACGCCTGCCGCATACGTTTGCTTGGCGGCCGGCCGAATTTGGATACGCTCGGCAACGGTCGAAACAACTCTTGAGATCGTGATGAAGCTCGAACGTCTCATCCTTCGTCCTCCTGGGCTGGCTCCTCCAGACCCCGGAACTTCCCGGCGCGCTACTTGGGCCGGGTTATCAGGGGGAAGTCATCCGTCCGAAATGGGGAAGCCGGCAGACCGTCCTTGTTCCACAAATTGACCACCGGACAATCCGCCCAACCATAACGCACGGCCATGGGCTTGCTGACGTGCTCGCTCCCCACGGTCACGGTGTTGTCCGCCTGGATTTCCGCCTCCGCCCACCGCCACACACGATCTTCCCCGCACACGGCAAAGCCCGTCAACCGATCCCCCCGCTGCTCCAAACCACGTCCCACGTGGTCGAAGTGGAGCACCACCCGGTTGCTTTGCACCTCGTGGCTCCGATAAACCGGCCCTGAATAGAGGATCGACTCCCCATACGCAATCGCACGCGCCGCCAAAGCGAGACGGAATCCCACCGGCTCCTTTTTCCGGGGATGGATATCCTTCTCGTCGCCGAGATCGGTAATCACGGCCATACCCACCTTCGGCAACACCTGGGTGGCATGCAGTTGGGCCTCGCGCAGCTCCGCCCAAGCGCTGTCTCCGGGCTCTGCCTGAATGGCCTTATGGGGGGCCAGTTGAACACACAGGAATGGAAAATCGCCCTGAGCCCAGGCTTGGCGCCAGGAACGGATCATGTCCGGAAACAACTGGCGATACTGCTCCGCGCGGTCGGCATTCGATTCCCCCTGATACCAGATGGCGCCCTTGATCGTGACAGGCACCAGCGGCGCAACCATGGCGTTGTAGAGCACCGAGGGCTTCCACGGTTCCCGGGGCTCGCGCTTTTGAAACTCGCGCCCCGCAGCCTGCGCCTCCTCCTTCTCCCGACGATACCGTTCAAGCGCCGTACGGTAGCTCTCAAGGGATCGCTGATACCCAGCCAGAATTTCCTCCCGGTACCGCGAATTCCCTTCCAAGGTCGCTTGCGGGGTCCAAGCCTCCGCCGGTGTGCCGCCCCAATGCGTTCCAATCAATCCCACCGGCACGCCGCGAACCCGGTTCAACTCGCGACCGAAATAGTAGCCCACCGCTGAAAAGTCACGCACGACGTCGGGCGAACACACCACCCAGGCGGCCTGGACGTTGGTGGCGGGCAGATCCGACCGGGCATGCTCCACCTTGAACAAGCGGATCTGAGCGTTCGTTGCGGACGCAATCGCC
Organism: uncultured Verrucomicrobiae bacterium; assembly: GCA_963751435.1. Classification (GTDB taxonomy): domain Bacteria; phylum Verrucomicrobiota; class Verrucomicrobiia; order Limisphaerales; family DSYF01; genus JALOTU01. The sequence goes on from CAVVUP010000034.1 coordinate 58,754, forward strand.
CTCTCGGGGGCGTCGGTTTGCTTGAGCGGCCACTCCATGTTGGATTGCCCGCTGCACACCCAGACCTCGCCCACCAGCACGTTGGTCAACGAGAGCCGGCTCGCGGCATCGCTGACAATCAACAGGTGCGGCCCGCCCGCTTTCACCGGCTTCAGTTCGGCCCGCCAGAGACCATCCTGAACCGTCCCAGCGACCCGCTGCCCGGCAAATTCAACGGTCACCTCAGAGCCGGAATCGCCCCAACCCCACACTTGGATGGGCGTCCCTTGCTGGAGGACCATGTTATCTGAAAACACCGCCGGCAAACGGACTTTGGCCTGGCTTGTCGGAAGGCCCAAAACGAGGGTTGCAGCAGCCAGAATCCGGGTGAGGAGTCGAACGTGACAGGACATGCGGTAATTCGAACGATCCAATGCCTGCTGTCAATGCTGAATCCCATCCCGATATCCCGGGGAGCGCATCTCAGTTTCTTGCCGCGCAGGAAAGGCGCAAATCCGAACCCAGCCCGAAGCCCGAATGTCCGAACCGACTCTCCGTGTCTGTGCGTGTTCTGCAGGACAGCGACCTGTCGTTGCCCCAGCCCAGAGGCACCGAGAGCGCACGCGGACGAGCAAGGGCGTCGATCGGATTCCGGCCCTCGGGATTCGGATTTGCTTCGGATTTCGGACTTCGGGCCTGCCGCGCTACACGCCGCGGTTCGCCCGCCACAGCAGGAACCCGCCCACGAGCTGGAACAGGAAGTTGGGAACCCACAGAATCAGGTGGGGTCTGTACTGGGGATCCATCTCAAAGGCCTGGCCAAGGATGAAGAAGCTGTAATACGCCGCCGCCAGGACCAACCCGATGGCCACCCCCACGTTGGTCTCGCGCCGATGCACCCGGATCCCCAGTGGAATGCCGATGAGCGTGAACCCGATGCAGGCAAATGAGAATGAAACCTGCCGATGCACCTGAACCCGCAGCGGGGTGGTAACCTCCGACTGCATCTGCCGCAAGGCTTCCTGCGCCTCGGTGGCACCGCGCGCCCCCGCCTCTTCGACCCCCGTCATCTTCTGCCGAACCTCCCTTAACTCGCGACGCAACTGCCGGAAAGTCATGTCCGTGATCCCGACCTCCTCCTGCTGCGGACGGCGAATGGGAAGCTTCAGACTCCAATCCCCGGTGGGCCCTACAAACGAACCCTCCTTCTGGATGATCACGCTCTTGGCATCGAACAGGTCCAGGGAAATCTCCAAGTTGGCCAGGTCCACCTTCAACTCGGCCGCCTCCGCGCGCACCGTGCTGGCCACATTGGTCTCGTTCTGCAACACAAACACCATCACATCCCGCATCCGACCGTCCCTGTTCTCGCCGATGTAAAAGATGTAATCCTTGAAATCCTTGATGAACCGGCCCGCCGGCAGTTGCTCGGTCGTCGCGCGCAAGGCCGCTTCATGCAGGATACCCTTATACGCCACCCGACTGCGCGGCCCCAGGTCCATGATGACCCAGGCGCTGAGGGCGCTCAGGACCACGCTCAACAACAGGATCGGCGCCACCAAGGACAACAAACTGATCCCGCTGGCCCGTGCGGCCGTGAACTCCTGATCCGCACTGAACCGGCCGAACGTGAGAAGGGTGGCGGTCAGCATCCCCATGGGCAGCGCAAACACCCAGACAAATGGAATCAACAGCCCGATGGACTGGGCCACCATCCAGAAGGAAGCGCGTCCGCTCACCAGCAGCACCAGCACCTCCTTCAGCACATTGCCCAGCAACAACACAAAGGTGAACACCGCCACCGTTAGAAACAGGGAAGCAATCACCTGACGCAACAAATAGAGGTGCAAAGTCCGCATCAAATCGTCCCCCCATCATGGACGACAGCCCGCCCCGCAAACAAGCTTGGATGCCGTTGCTGAGTCGCCCCCGCACACATCTGCGCACTGCCCCGGAGCGCGGATTGTCTCAATCCGCAGCAGCCTCGAACAGGCCCACGGCCCACCAGCCCCGGGGCAGCCTCCCGCCTGAACCGTACCGCAGATTCCAGTGGAAAATCTGAGTGCCTTCCCCCTGGCAACCTGTCAGATTCTCCACCCAACGACAGGAAACAAAGCATGACACCACACGACTCATTGCAACTCATTCTTGGACGTCGCAGCATCCGGGCGTTCAAGCCGGGTGAAGTGGACCCGGCCACCGTCACCACGCTGCTTCAAGCGGCCATGGCCGCCCCCTCCGCCGTTGCCAAGGATCCCTGGCGCTTCGTCATCGTCCGCAAGCGCGACACCCTGACCGCCCTGGCCGGCATCCTGTCCAACGGCAACATGCTCCACAGCGCCTCCCTGTGCATTGCGGTCTGTGCCGACCTCGACGCCGCCCACGATCGGCAATTGAGCTACGCCCTGCAGGACTGCTCGGCCGCCATCGAAAACCTCTTGCTGGCCGCGCATGCCTGCGGGTTGGGCGCCTGCTGGCTGGGCGTGCATCCCCGAGAGGAACGCATGCGCAAGGTCAAGGATCTGCTGACCCTGCCCCCGACCATTCTTCCGGTTGCCTGCCTGGCCATCGGGTACCCCGCCGAAACAAAAGAACCGCGCACACGGTTCAACCCGGCTTACGTGCATCAGGAAGCATGGGGACAAAGCAACACCTGACATTCACCGCCGCTTGGCGCCCGAGGTGAGACTGGTGCCGACTGTCCGCCCGCTGGCATCACGCGCTATAAGCCTTGTCCCGGCCCGGTTGGATAGTGCTGGTCGTCTGACCGCTGGCAGTCCGGAAGGTCGTGCCTGCCTCTGCGGTTGGGGCTGTGCCCAACGTCCGCCCGGAGGCGTCCCTGAAGGTGTGGTCGTCTGTGTGCCGGAGGGCGTGGCGGTCCAGACGGTGCGTCCCAACTTCAACTTCCCCAACAGGTAATGAACCGTTAGCCTGACCCTACCATGGCAAACCACCACGAGTTGGCGAATTTTATCTGGTCGGTGGCGGACCTGCTGCGCGGGCCGTATCGGCCGCCGCAGTATGAGCGGGTCATGCTGCCGCTCACGGTGCTGCGCCGGTTCGATTGCGTCCTCACGCCCACCAAGGCCAAGGTGCTCGCCCGGCACGCGCAGTTGAAAGGCGGCAAGGTCAAAGACCTTGATCCCATCCTGAACAAGGTTGCCGGCCAGGGATTTCACAATCACAGCCCGCTCGATTTCGAGAAGCTCAAGGGCGACCCGGATCACGTTCACCAGCATCTCGTCTCCTACATCAACGGATTCTCGGCCAATGTCCGCACGATTTTTGACTACTTCGAGTTCGATAACGAGATCCAGAAGCTGCACGAGGCCAACCGTCTGTTCTTGGTCGTCTCAAAGTTCTGCGACATGGATCTTCACCCGGATGTCGTTTCGAACATCCAGATGGGATACGTATTCGAGGATTTGATCCGGCGCTTCAACGAGGCGGCCAATGAGACGGCGGGCGATCACTTCACGCCCCGCGAGGTCATTCACCTCATGGTGGAACTGCTGTTTGCGCCGGACGACGATCTGCTCCGCAAACCCGGCATCATCCGCACCGTGTGGGATCCGACTTGCGGCACGGGCGGCATGTTGGCGGAGGCGCAAAACCGGCTGCAGGCGCTCAATCCCCAGGCGACGCTGCATGTCTTCGGGCAGGACTACAACAAGCGGGCTTTCGCGGTGGCGGCGTCCGACATGTTGATCAAGGGGCATGCGCAAAGCCGCGTGGAATGCGGCGACAGCCTCGTGGACGATAAATTCCCGGGCCTGCGGTTCGACTACGGCATTGCGAACGTGCCCTTTGGCGTGGACTGGAAGGCGCAACAGAAGGAACTCGTCAAGGAACACGAAACCCTCGGCTTCAAGGGCCGCTTCGGCGCTGGCCTGCCCCGCGTGAATGACGGCTCGCTGTTGTTCCTCCAGCACATGATTGCCAAGTTCGAGGAGGTGGCTCCCGACCGGCAGAAATACGGCACGCGCATCGCCATCGTGCTCAATGGCTCGCCCCTGTTCACCGGCGGGGCGGGTTCCGGGGAAAGCGAGATTCGCAAATGGATTATCGAGAAGGACTGGCTTGAGGCCATCGTCGCGCTGCCGGAGCAGATGTTCTACAACACGGGCATCGGCACCTACGTCTGGATTGTGACGAACCGGAAGGAGAAGCGGCGCAAAGGGAAGATTCAATTGATTGACGCCCGGGAACGGTGGAAGCCGATGCGGCGCAGCCTGGGTGACAAACGGCGCGAACTCGGTGACGACGACATTGACGCCATCGTCCGCGAGCACGGTAAGCTCAAGGACTCCGAAACGTGCATGACGTTCGACAACGCGGATTTCGGCTACACCCGCGTCACCGTGGAACGCCCGCTGCGGTTGGCGTTTGAAATCACGGCCGGGAAGCTGGAGTTGATCAAGGAGGGCAAAACCCAGTGGGCGAAGCTGGATGATTTGTCTCCGGCGGTCCGCGCCGGGATGGCCAAAGCCCTGGCGGACGGTGCAGGGAAACGCTGGACCAACCGCGAGAAGTTCCGGGAATTCCTGGTGGCCACGCTCCCGGACTGCAAACGCCCGGTGCGCGAACTGGTGTTGCTGCTGTTGGCGTTCAAGCATCCGAAGGCAGACATCTGTGTGGATGAGGACGGCCTGAATGAGCCCGACCCGGAGTTGCGCGATTACGAGAACGTGCCGCTCAAGGACAACATAGATGCCTACTTCGACCGCGAGGTGTTGCCGCATGTTCCAGACGCATGGATGGACCGGAGCAAGGACAAGGTGGGATACGAGATCAATTTCAACCGCCACTTCTACCGCTACACTCCACCGCGCTCGTTGGAGGCAATCGACGGGGACCTCGAAGTTGGCGGAGGACAAGATTCTCGACCTGCTCAAAGAAGTGACAGCTTGAAAGGCGAAGCACATTGTCGCATGCGTAGCGAAAAACAGTGGCAACCAAAGCGAATGCGCTTCCTGTTGAATCGGCGCTTGACCGAAGCTCAGCGCCGCATCCTCGCACAGGCAAGCGAGGTATCTTTCTTTCCAATGGAAGCAATTGGTGCGGATGGATCCCTGGATTATTCCACGACCCGCAGCATTGATGATGTCCAATCTGGTTTCACGATGTTTTTTGATGGAGACGTAATCGTAGCGAAGATTACGCCCTGCTTCGAGAACGGCAAAGGCGCTATCGTCACGGGCACTCGCACAGGCATTGGATTCGGCACAACCGAATTGCATGTGTTGAGTCCCACCGTGGAACTCCACCCCACATTCCTTTACTACGTCAGCATGAGCGATGCGTTCCGCAAGTTCGGGGAAGCCGAAATGAAGGGGGCAGCAGGTCAAAAGCGCGTCACTGAAGAATACATCAATAATTTTCGGCTTGAACTCCCTCCGCTTGAGGAGCAGGCCGCAATAGCCCGATTCCTTGATTGCGAATTGCACCAGGTATCGTCACTTGTAGCAGCGAAGGAGCGGTGGCTTGAGTTTCTGGCGGAGAAGCGGCAGGCGCTGATTTCGCACGCGGTCACCCGGGGCATCAACCCGAAAGCCCCACTCCGCGACTCCGGCATCCCCTGGCTGGGTGAAGTCCCGGCGCATTGGAAACTGACCCCACTCAGATATGCCGTGACATTTTTGAGCGGTGCGACGCCTGACAAAGGCAACGCTCAGTTTTGGGCTGGCTCGATTCCATGGGTTTCACCCAAGGATATGAAGCGAGACGAAATTGCGGACGCAGAAGATCATGTCAGCGAGGAGGCTATTCAGAGCAGTGCGCTTCGTTTGATTCCGTTCAGTTCCGTTTTGATCGTTGTTCGCGGGATGATTCTAGCGCACTCCTTTCCGACGGCCATCACAACCGAAACCGTCACGATCAATCAGGACATGAAGGCACTGGTATGCATGGATTGGCTCGCTCCACGATTCCTGAAGTTTGTCTTTCAAGGCTTCACCGCGTGGTTTGTGTCAGCCGCCGACCAGTCGGCTCACGGCACAAAGAAGTTAGAAACCGAAACTTTGGGACGATTCATAATCCCGTTGCCGCCGCTGGCCGAACAGCAGGACATCGTCGCCCACATTGCGAAGGAGACGGCCAAGTTGGACGCGCTCCGGGCCGCCACCGAGAACAGCATAGCACTGCTGAAGGAACGGCGAGGCGCCTTGATCAGCGCGGCGGTCACCGGCAAGCTCCGGGTGTCCGCCAATTCAGAAGTCGCGGGCAACTTGTCAGCAATGGTATGATTTGAACGTGGGTGCTTCGATTCCAGCGTTGGTGACGCCGTCCCTGCTCGAATGGGCCAGGGTTGAGGGGGGCTTTACGCTCGAACTTGCCGCTGAACGGACGGGGTTCCCCCCAGAAAAGCTGCGGGCCTGGGAGACCGGCGAGACGACGCCGACCCTGCGCCAGGCCGAAAAGCTGGCCAAGGTCTATCACCGGCCGTTTGCGGTCTTCTCGCTTCCGCAACCGCCGGTCACGACGCCGCTGGCGGCTGAGTATCGGCGCCTACCCGGCGTCAAGCCGGGCGAGGAATCTCCGGAACTGCGACTGGCCTTGCGCCAGATGATTTTCCGCCGGGGCGTGGCCTTGAACCTGGTGGGCGAACTGGGGGAGCAGACCGGGGCTTTTGAATTGCGGGCGCACCTGCGGGAAAAGCCGGAAGCGGTTGGCGTTCGCCTTCGTGAAGCCCTTGGCATCCCGGTGGCCGATCAGTTGGCCTGGTGCGATGAATTTGTGGCCTGGCGGTCGTGGCGTGCGGCGGTCGAGCGATTGGGTGTGCTGGTGTTCCAATTCCCGAAAGTGGACCTGGAGCAGGCCCGGGGCGTGTGCGTGCTTCATTTCCCCATCCCGGCTATTGGCGTCAATGGCCGCGAGATTCCGTTGTCCAAGTCTTTCACACTGTTGCATGAACTGGTTCACCTGATCCTGGCGAATGCCGCGGAGGAGAAACCGGCCATCGAGGAAAGGCGACCGGAACCGGCGTGGCGCGAGGTGGAGCAATTCGCCGAGCGCGTGGCCAGCGCGGTGCTGATGCCGGGTCGCGAGCTTCTGGCGGACCCGTTTGTCGTGGAGCACGGGTCGTCCCCGCATTGGAGTGTGGAGGAGGTTCGGCGAATTTCGCGGCGCTACAAGGTTACCCCCACGGCACTGGCGACGCGGCTGTTGAATATGAACCGGCTTACGCCAGCCAGCTATGCCCAATGGAAGCGGGATTGGCAGGCGTGGCAGGAGGCGCACCCGGCTCGCAAGGGGGGCGGCATCGCGTCGCCCGCCGAGAAGGCGTTGGGCCGGAATGGGCGGACGTTCACCAGCCTCGTGCTGGAGGCGTTGTCGCTGGACCGCATTACCGCAGTGGAGGCCAGCCGGTTTCTGGAACTGAATTTCCCGCATATCGAGACGTTGCGGCGGGACCTGGTGTTTGCGCGTGGGTTTGAGCCGACAACGGAGGGTGCCGGGTGAGCGCCGCAGCAGGATACTCCTTTGACACCAATGTCTTCCTGGACTGGTGGGAGCGACGCTATCCCCCGGCCATCTTCCCGGCTGTTCAGAAGCGGATGGAGGAGTTGGCGGCCTCCGGCAGGCTGAAGGCCGTTCAATGTGTGTTTGAGGAGATTCAGCACATCGGATCGCCCGGGCTCAAGGCATGGGCCAAGACCAACAAGGGCCTGTTTGTTCCCCATGATAGGTCCATCCAGCAGGCGGCGGCAGCGATTCACCGGCAGTTCCCAGGGTTCCTCGACATCAACGCCACACATGACGAAGCCGATGCGTATGTGATCGGCCTGGCTCAATGCCAGGGGCTGACCGTCGTCACGCACGAGACTTCAGCAAGGACGAAGAAACGTCCGCCGCGGAGCCACTACATTCCAGACGTGTGCCGCGAACTGAACGCCAGAATCCGATGCATCGATCTTGTTGAGATGATGAAGGCGGAGAACTGGTCGTTCTGAAGTTTTATTCACCATGGGCCACAACGAAGCAGCATTTGAATCGGTCATCGAGTCGCACCTGCTGGGCAATGGTTTCGTGGCCGTGAGCCGGGATGATTACGACCGCGAGCGGGCCATCTTTCCCAAACAGGTGCTGGAGTTCATCCATGCGACGCAGAAAAAGGAGTGGGCCAAGCTGGAGGCGCTGCACAAGGACACGGCCGGCGCGATCGTGCTCCAGGATTTGTGCAAGATGCTGGATGCGCTCGGCTGCCTGACGGTGCTGCGGCACGGGTTCAAGTGTTACGGGCAGCAACTGCACGTGGCCTTCTTCGCCGCCGCGCACGAACTCAATCCCGAGTTGAACGAGCGTTTCCAGGCCAACCGTCTAGGGGTGACGCGCCAACTCCATTACAGCACCCGGAACGAGAACTCCCTCGACCTGTGCCTGAGCCTGAACGGGATTCCCGTCATCACGTCCGAGCTAAAGAATCCCCTGACCGGGCAGACGGTGAACAACGCCATCGGCCAATACAAATTTGACCGCGACCCACGGGAGAAGCTGTTTGAGTTCAAGAAGCGGACGCTGGTTCATTTCGCGGTGGACACGGAGCAGGTGTTCATGACCACCCGGCTCGCAGGCAATGCCACGACGTTCCTGCCGTTCAACCAGGGCTGCAACGGCGGCGCGGGCAATCCGCCTGATCCGCAGGGGCGCAGCTATCGCACGGCGTATCTGTGGGAGGACGTGCTCACGCGGGCCAGCCTCCTGGAATTGTTCGCCCGGTTTCTGCATTTGCAGGTCGAGGAGAAGAAGACGGATGACGGGCGCAAGGTGCGGAAGGAGACGATGGTGTTCCCGCGCTTCCACCAGCGCGAGTGCGTGCGTGAACTCGTGCAGTCGGCGCGGAGTGAGGGCGCCGGGCACAATTACCTGGTCGAGAATTCCGCCGGCAGCGGCAAAAGCAACACCATCGGCTGGCTGGCGCATCAGTTGTCGTCCCTGCACAACGTCGGCAATGAGCGCGTGTTCGATTGCGTGGTCGTGGTGACCGACCGGCAGGTGCTGGACCGGCAGTTGCAGGATACGATTTACCAGTTCGAGCATCGCCAGGGCGTCGTGCAGAAGATTGACGAGGATTCAAAGCAACTCGCGGCGGCATTGGAGTCGGGCGTGCCCATCGTCATCACCACGTTGCAGAAGTTCCCGTTCGTCACCCGGCAACTGGTCAAGATCGCCGAGGAGCGCGGCGAGAAGTCGGCGGGATTGCTGCCGACACGGCGCTACGCGGTCATCATTGACGAGGCGCACAGTTCGCAGTCCGGCGAAGGTGCGGCGGAGTTGAAAGGTGTGCTGGGCGGCGAAGCCTTGAAGCAGGCGGCCAGCAAAAAGGCGCAGGAAGACGGGCTGGATGATTACGAGGAAGAAGTGTTGCGCGTGATGGCCAGGCGCGGGCAGCAGTCGAACATCAGCTTCTTCGCGTTCACCGCCACACCGAAGCACAAGACCTACGCGGTGTTCGGCCGCAACGGGAAGCCGTTCCACCTTTACTCGATGCGGCAGGCCATCGAGGAGGGCTTCATCATGAATGTGCTGAAGTCCTACACCAGCTACGCGACCTATTTCCGGTTGCTGAAGGCGTGCGAAGACGATCCGAACGTCGAGCGCAAGAAAGCGGCCAAGGCGCTGGCGCGTTTCCTCCGGTTGCATCCGCACAACATCGCGCAGAAGACCGAGGTGATGATCGAGCATTTCAACACCTCGACGCGCCACAAGATCGGCGGCAAGGCGAAGGCCATGGTCGTCACCGGTTCGCGGCTGGAAGCGGTGCGCTACAAGCAAAGTTTCGACCAATACATCGCTGAGAAAGGCTACGGGCACATCAAGACGCTCGTGGCGTTCTCCGGCATGGTGGTGGACGACAAGATTCCCGGCGTGACCTACACCGAGGAGCAGATGAACCACGGCGTCCGGGAAAAGGAACTGCGCGACGTGTTCGACACCCCGGAGTATCAGGTGCTGCTGGTGGCGGAGAAATATCAGACCGGCTTCGATCAACCGCTGTTGCACACGATGTATGTGGACAAGCGGCTGGCGGGGATTCAGGCGGTGCAGACCTTGTCGAGGCTGAATCGCATGCATCCGTTGAAGGAGGACACGTTTGTTTTGGATTTCGTGAACGACCGGGCGGAAATCTTCGAGGCGTTCAAGCAGTATTACGACGGCGCGGAAATGGGCGAGGAAGTCGAGCCGTCGCGGCTTTACGAGGTTCGGGCCAAGCTGGACGAGGCCGGTATTTACCATGCCCCGGAGGTGGAGGCGTTCTCGAAGGTGTTCTACAAACCGAAGGAGAAGCAAAGTCCCTCGGATCATCAGGCGATGAATGCCGCGCTGGACCCGGCGGTGGAGCGATTCAAGGAGTTGCAGAAAGCCAATGAGGATGAGGCGGAGTTGTTCCGTGGCAATCTGGGTGCGTTCCGAAACCTGTATTCGTTCCTGAGCCAGGTGATCCCCTTCCAGGATTCGGATCTGGAGAAACTTTATTCCTACCTGCGATTCCTGTCGTCGAAGCTGCCGCCCCGCGACGGCGGCCCCCGCTACGATTTCGATGACGAGGTGCGCCTGGGTTACTACCGCATCCAAAAGATCAGCGAGGGATCAATTGACCTCCAAGGCGGTGAGGCGAAGCCCGTGGAGGGACCACAGGCCACCGGGACCGGCGTGTTGCATGACGAAGATGTTCCTTTGTCCCGGCTCATTGATCTGGTGAACGAGCGGTTCGGCACGGACTTCACCCAGGCCGACCAATTGTTCTTCGACCAACTCATCGAGGCCGCGTCCCGGGAGGACACCCTCAAGCAGGCCGCCGACGCGAACCCGCTGGACAAGTTCCAGTTGGTGTTCGGCAAGGTGCTGGAATCGCTGTTCATCGAACGCATGGAGCAGAACGAGGACATCTTCGCCCGCTACATGAACGAGGCCGATTTCCAACGGATCGTGGCCCAATGGCTCGGGGAGAAAGTTTACTCCCGGCTGAAGGAGCCGGCGTCAGCGTCCGGGCAGCTTTCCTACCGCGCAACCCTCACAGACGCGGGAGCGAAGAAATGACGCGCGTTCAGCGTCTGGTCCGCTTGCACCCCTTCAAATGAACTTGCCAGCCAACCACCAAGGCTGCCGTCTCGGCCAAAGCCAGGCCAAAGCGGACTCGGAGGATTTTTCGGGGATTACCCAAGTCGTTGAAGGAGTGGTGGCTGGAGACGGAATTGAACCGCCGACACAAGGATTTTCAGTCCTCTGCTCTACCGACTGAGCTATCCAGCCAACCGACTCGCTGCCATGTAGTTAGCAATACCCCGCCAAATGGCTCCAACCAAAAGTTGCCACCTCTACGACGTTTGTTACTCCTTTCCAGACCGTCAAACGCAGTAAAACGCGGCGGAACCCATTAAAACAATTGAAGTTGGACCGCGCAATCCCGAAACCGCAAAACCCAGAAGTTTCTGGAAACCGGAACCGTGATGTTCGTAATGGCTGGATACCCGCCCTTGTTGGGCTGGCTGGCCACATCCGCCCCAGGAGTGATGGAGAGTTGGGTGTTTCAGCTCCAACACCCCAACACTCCAACGCCGCAGCTCATCCTTCTTTCAAGGCGCAGGATGTCCGGCTTGCAGCCTTGTGTTTGCCGGGCCTAAACGGTATTCGACTGGGCGACGCGCATGAACCTGCCCAACCAGCTGACCTTGTCCCGCCTGGTCCTCACGCTGTTCTTCCTGGTCGCGCTGCTGGTGGAGTTCCCGTTTCATACCACCGTCGCCCTGGGCCTGTTCGTTGCGGCGAGCCTGACGGATTTCTACGACGGCAAGATTGCGCGCCGGGACAACCTGATCACCAACTTCGGCATCCTGATGGATCCGTTGGCGGACAAGATTCTGACGTGTTCGGCGTTCATCGCGTTTGTGGAGCTGGGACGGGTGGCGGCGTGGATGGCGGTGCTGATTGTGGCGCGGGAACTGGCAATTACCGGCCTGCGTTTGCTGGCGGTGTCCAAGAACGCCGTGCTGGCCGCCGACGCCTGGGGCAAGCAGAAGACCATCTGGCAGATCATCGCCATCATCACCATCCTCGTGGTCATGAGTTATGAACAGTGGCCGGTGGTAGGCGAGGCGGTGTTCGGATGGGAAATCGCTGGCAAACCCTGGTCGGTCTGGTTTGGCGACCTGTCGCTCTGTGTCACGGTGGCGCTAACCGCTTTGTCCGGGTGGCTCTACCTCTGGCGCAACCGGCAGATCTACCTGTCGGATATGTGATCGCTGTGGGCTGTGGCCGATTCGCAGATGGAATCTCCGCATGGGTTGGGGCTGTGCTGTGCGCAGCCTGGGCGCCGGCGCAGCGCGACCCTGCCGAAGGGGAAAGCCGCTTTCGAGAACCCGTCTAGCGATTGGTGCCGGGCAGCGGGAGATAGCCGCCTTCGCCACCGCCGGCAGGCTGGTAGACAGGCGGGGGCAGGTCGGCCAGGGGATCCTGCGGCACCGATTCTCCGGAGCGCCCACCGCGCAGCAGGAGAATCACAACCACCACGAGCAGGAGCACGAACGCGATGGCCGTGCGCTTCCATCCAAACCGCACCAGTTGAAGGGCCAGGTGATCGAGCAGACCGCGCCGGCGGCGCCCCCCATCCAAGGCTCCTTCCGCCTGGCCTTGCGGGTTCAACTCCGCGTTCAAGGCCTGGATGATTGGCATGACCTCCAATTTTAGGAGTTTGGCGTAGGTCCGAACCGAACCGCGCACATAGACCGGGGCCGGGAAGGGCGAGTAATCCCCCTGTTCGAGCGCCCGAACGTGGTCGGCGCGCATCTTGGTGGCTTCCGCCACCTCCTGGATCGAAAGCTTTTGCGCCTCGCGGGCTGCGCGCAGTTGATCTCCGACAGTTGCCATCGGCCACACAACTATCGGATTTGCCGCCGTCTTGGCAACTGCGGAACGTCCGGATGCGGCACGGACGGGTTGTTACCAATTCGCGGTTCCGGCTGCTCGGGACCGCGAGCTGTCCTGAACTCGCATCCGACGCGCCTCGCCGTCGCTGCTGCGGATTGCGACAATCCGCGCTCCCAACCGGCAGTTTCAGCTTTCCGCCTTTGCAGCGGGAGGATTGAATGGCGCCCTGATGAGCAGAAGCGTGGATCCGGGCAGCAAGCGCGCTGGGCCGCACCTTCGGGTGGGGCACATCCGGGTTTACGATGGCTGCGACGCCGGGTCCGGAGCATTGATCCTCCTGATGACGGTGCTCAGTCCGTGGTGGTTCGGCACCACGCAACCCGGAGTGATCATCCTCATGAACTGGCTCGGCTACGCACTGGGCGTGATGCTGGGCCTCAAGCTCTACTTGCGCATCGCGCTGGGATTTCGTCCACCCTCCTGGGCGCCAGACCAGCCGTCCACCGCCTTGCGCTGGGTGCGGTTCGGGTTGGGATCACTCACCTTGCTGCTGCTGGGTTGGTGCGCGGTTTCAGCCTGGAATGCGCGCGCGCTCTGGGTGCCGGAGCAGGCGGCTTTCGACTACTTCGAGAGTATTTCCTGGCTGCCGCACAGCCTGGATCGGGCTCGAACGTGGGAGATGCTTCAAAACGCGCTGGCGTGGGCTTGCTTTTTCTGGTCGGTGGTGGATTGGCTGGCGGGGTTGACGTTGCGTGAGCAACTGGTGCGACGCCGGATGGCGCGAGGCGAACCGGTCTTCGGCGCCGGCAACGCCTCGCCTCTGCCGGGCCGGTTGCGCCTGGTGCTCTGGGTACTCTGCCTGAACGGCGGACTGCTGGCGGCGCAGAGCATCGTCCAACGGCTCAGCGGCACGGGCGAACTGCTGTGGCTGGTGGAACCGCGCGTGAACAAGGGTGCGGAAACGTTCTTTGGCCCCTACGCCTACCGGTCCAGCGCGGCGCAGTATTTCAATCTGGTCTGGCCGGTGTGCCTGGGTTTCTGGTGGACGCTGCACCGTCGGTGGGGGTTTCAGCGCTGGGGCCACCAGTGGCTGTTGCTGAGCGCGATCCTCATGGCTGCGAGTCCGGTGATCTCCACCTCGCGCGGCGGGGCGTTGGTGATGTGGGGATTGTTGGTGCTGTCGGGTCTGGTCCTGATCCTGTCCCCTGCCCTGCTCCGGGCGCGATCGCGTCTTTCAGCCGTGGCGAGCCTGGTCACGTTCGGATTGGTGTGCGGATTCCTGGCGGCCAGTCTCTGGCTGGGATTGAAGCTGGGCTGGGAGGCTTTGGATCCGCGCATGACCGAACTCGAAGCCGGCTATGTTCAGCGCGAGATGATGTATGAGACGGCGGCGCGGATGGTGACGGATTATCCGTGGCTAGGCATTGGTCCGGGCGCGTTCGAGGCGGTATTCCAATTGTATCGCGGATCACCCGAGGAATACTGGCCGGCGCAGTTGCACAACGACTGGATGGAATTGCGCATCACATTCGGCGGCTTGGGATTGGGCCTGATTGCCCTGGCGTTGCTGCTGGTGCTGGCGCGTTGGTGGGTGCCGGGCGGACTGCACGGCGGGCGGCGGTTGACCGTGTTCTTCTGGCTGGCACTGACCGGCTGCCTGGTGCATGCGCGATTCGACATGCCCTTCCGGATCTACTCCGTGGTGCTGCTGTTTCTGCTGCTGTGCGCAATGCTGTTCGTGCTGTCGCGAAAAGGAAGCGTGGTACAGACCGGAAACTGATGTGAAGACCGGACCGCCCGGCGCACAGAGTGAGATGTGCCCCGCGAAGGCGGGTGCATTCACGAGTTGTTGGATCGGCTGCAAGCCGGAACCGGCACACCCACTTCATATGGGCGTTTCAACAACTGGTGCGGGCACCGCACGAAAGGAGGCGGATCCCCAACGACCTCCGGTCAGGACGGTGACTGCTGGATCGGGCCGGTGGCCTTGCGCGACGCGAAGTCGCCAACTACCCGGACTTCTGCCAAAACTCTGCTTCCGGCTTGGCCGGGGCGGAGATCCTACCTATCGTGCCCGGGTGGCGGCGCGGAGTGCAAGGGCATGGCTGAATCGGGCGCTCGGGTGGGTGTATCCCGAGGTGTGCCAGATCTGCGGTGCGCACCACGCGACGCCCACGGAGGGATATGTGTGCACGGAGTGCGGTCGGGACGCGAGGTTCATTGAAGCTCCCTTCTGCGATCGATGCGGGCAACCGTTCGACGGCGCCCTAACGACGCGTTTCCAGTGCGCCAACTGTCACGAACTGGATCTGCAATTCGAGTTCGCGCGGTCCGCCGTCCTGGCCCGCGGGGTGGTGCTGGAGGTCATTCATCGTTACAAGTACCGGCGTAACCGGTGGTTTGAACCGTTCCTGGCGAACCTTTTCCTTCAACAAGCCGCACCCGCGCTGGACCCGGCGGAATGGGACCTTCTGGTTCCCGTGCCCCTACACCCAGTGCGACAGCGCGAGCGGGAGTTTAATCAGGCCCAGCGTCTGGCCGCGCACCTCAGCCGCACGACGGGCATCCCGATGCGGGTCAACGACCTGCGTCGCGTCCGCCCCACCCGGACGCAGGCTCTCCTGAAGCGGGAGGAGCGGCTGGAAAACATGAGGGACGCCTTTGTCTTGGGCAAAACCGGGCGGTGGGAGGGACGGTCCTGCGTGATTGTGGACGACGTGCTCACCACCGGCGCCACCACCAGCGCCTGTGCTCGGGAACTGAAGGCGGCGGGGGCCCGACGGGTTTGCGTCTGGACACTGGCCAGGGGAGTTTGAATACTTCCCGCGTCAAGGGCGGCGAGCCAGGATCCGGAGTGTTCGCATCCCGCGACACAAAGCCGCTTGGCAAGTGAGATATGGCAAAACCGAAGCAGGCCAGCAAGACCTTGGGGCTCGAAACCTCTGAGCCCGCCCTGACTCCACCCTCGCTCCCGACCGAGGCCACCACCTTCACCAAGAAGCCCCGACTGACCGGCGCCGCGGGCCGAAAGAAGGAGATCCCCGAGGGCCTGTGGACCAAGTGCCCCAAGTGCGCCTCGATGGTGTTCGACAAGGAACTCGACGAAAACCTCAAGGTTTGCACCAAGTGCAGCCACCACTTTCCCATCGGCGCCCGCGAACGCATCAATTCGCTGGTCGAAACCTGCTCGTTCGAGGAAATGAACGCCAACCTCGAAAGCGTGGATGTGCTGAACTTCACCGGCGTGGCTTCTTACAAGTCCAAACTCGAGGCTTACCAGAAATCCACCGGACTCAAGGACGCCGTCATCACCGGCATCGGGCTGATCGGGACCCGCCGCGTGGCACTCGGGGTCATGGATTTCGGTTTCCTGGGAGGCTCGATGGGGTCGGTCGTGGGGGAAAAGCTCACCCGCCTGATCGAGGCGGCCACGCACAAGAGTATCCCGCTGATCATCATCTCGACCAGTGGGGGCGCCCGGATGTATGAGGGAATGTTCAGCCTGATGCAGATGGCCAAGACTTGTGCCGCCCTGGCCTATCATGCGAAAGCCAGATTGCCCTACATCAGCGTCCTCACCCACCCCACCACCGCCGGCGTCATGGCCAGTTACGCCAGTGTGGGCGACCTGATCGTGGCCGAGCCCGGCGCCATGATCGGTTTTGCCGGCCCGCGCGTCATCAAGGACACCACGCAAGCGGAACTGCCCCCCGGCTTCCAAACCGCCGAGTTCCTCCTGGATCGCGGCCTGATCGACGCCATTGTGCCCCGCAAAGAGATGAAACAGCGGCTCGGCGATTACCTCGATTACCTCGGCGCCGGCGGGTCTTCGAAGAAACCCTGAGCCGACCAGTGGCCTTGGAACGGCGCGTAGGGCTGCGGTGTGGGCGGCGGGCGCAGCCGACCACCAGCGATTCGGCTTCACGGCCAAAACTCGCATCCAATTGTCGGAGGTTTCTCCTCCCCATGAACCGTCGACGATCAGGCCGTTTTTGGCTGGAGAACCATGTTGTATTTGCGGGCGAGTTTCTCGAGCAGACGTTGTTCGGTCTGAGCGACTTTGATTTCATACTGCTTGAGTCCCTGCTCGACGTAGGCCTTGCCGTGAACCATCAGGCGCCAGAACAGTTCGGCCAACTTGCGCGCCAGGGCCAAGTTGGCCACCAAGCCGCCGCGGCGTCCTTTGAGCCGGCGATAGAAACCGCCCAGAGCCTTGTCGACACTGCGACCGACACTGCGGGCGATCACGCAGAACAGACGGCCGGCGCGATTGCGCGAACGCCGCTGGCTGCCTTTGCGCTTGCCGCTCTGTTTACTGCCCGGTGCCAGACCCAACCAGGCCGTGAAGTGTTTCTCCGTCTTCCACTGCCCGCCCAGGTTGGTCCCCACCTCGGCCAACAACTGCAGCAACACATAGTCGGCCACCCCGGGCAGCGTGGTCGGATCCTTGCCCCCGCACAGCCGCCACAACAAGCCGTGCAAGCCCGCAATCTGCGGCGTGTTGACTCCGCCCCGCTTGGTCGCCGCGGGAGGGGCTGGCGCTTGCGGATCCTCCGGCCCGGTCATCTCGCGCAACACCGCCTCAATGGCTTGGTCACACTCCCGGATTTTCGTCTGGTAGAACTGCCACAGCTCGTAGGCCTGGCGCAGCGCAAACAGATGCTCGCGCTTCCAGGTCCCCTGCAAGGCTTCCCGCAACCGCCCGGCCTTGTGCTTCTGAATCTGCGGATCACACAGGGCCAGCAACGCCGCCGCATTGCGCTGCCCAGCCAGAATGGCCTCGATCATTTTCAGCCCGCTCATCCCAGTCAGATCGCTGATGACGTCGTGAATCTTCAGATTCATCCGTTCCAGGGCCTTTTGCATGTGCTGCTCGTGACTGCCAGCCAGCACGACATGGTCGCTGCGCAGCCGCAGGTAGTCCTGCAACCGACGGATGTGCTCGGGCGGCACAAAGCCCGGCTTGAGCAACCCGTGGGCGTGCAAGGTCGCCTGCCACTGGCAGTCGCTCATGTCGGTCTTGCGACCCGGCAGATTCTTGACGTACTTGCCGTTGACCACCACCACCGCCAAGCCCGCCTGCTCCAACACCTCATAAGGACAGAGCCAGTACACCCCCGTCGCCTCCATCGCCACGCTCTTGACCCCCTGCTCCAGCAGGTAGTCGCGCAGCGCGTGGAGTTGACCGGTCGTCGTCCCGAAGACTTTGGGTGGGCCTCCGGCGATCGACACATGGAGTTGTTCACTCCCGACATCAATCGCGGCGGCCGTGGGATCCAGGAGGGGCAACGAGGGGGTAGGCATAGGCTTCGACTCTTTCTTCAACGTCCCCACCCCCGTGCCCGGCTGGGATCCGAAGAGAACAAATCTCCCCAGCGGGAAGCCTCGCGGCTCACCAATCAATGCGCATGTCGCCAGCCGGAACCAATCTTTCCAACGAGCAACCTCCAAAGGAGGCGCGTCAGAGCACTCAGCGGTCACGCTGCGCGGGGGCGCGAACCAGGGCCACTCTACAAGGTTCATGGACTCAATGCGTTCTAAAAAAGAAACTTCGCTTTCCATGAACCGCGAAGTGCCTGCCTTGATTTCCAACAACTTGCGCACTTTGTGGTTCATGGCCCCATTGCATGCGCAATCGCGAAAGAAGGCTCCCCACGAACCGGGGTCCAAAAGCGGCGCTGAAGACGCACGCACTCCAGACGCTGGCGGGCAGGCCGGTGATCCTTAAAACGGCAGTTGGGAAGCTTGCCAACGGGTGAGAAGTCATTGGTGTGATGGGCCATGCCGTTGCAGATTGCTGCCTGTGGAAGTTCACCCGCAGGGTGAAGTGCTGGATCCGCGTAGCGCCGCCGCCCGGGCGGTGCTCCCGGTCCCCTGAGCGGTGGACACGCCTGGGTCGCCGTTTCCACGTCGAGTGGGATCCGCACGCGCCGGTCACGCCGCTGGGCCAGTTGGTGTTCTTCGCGCAGTTCCTGGCCACCGGGGGTCTCTTCGCCGACTGGGTGCGCACTTGTCCGCTGCGTTTCACCAGTCCCAACGCGCCGGAACTGACCGATCTGCTGGGCACCATCACGCTGGCCGTTCTGGCCGGGCAGAACCGCTACGCGCACGTCACCGGGTTGCGCGCCGACACCGTCAATCCTCAGGGGCTGGGCATGAGCAAGGTGTGCAGCGAGGACAGCGTGCGCCGGGCCTTTGCCGACGCCGACCCGCCAGGCCTGTGCCGCCTGGCAGAGCGGCGCGCTGCAACGACCTGGCGGCCGGCGCTTGCGCCAGCCGTGGATTCTGGACCTGGACGTCACGGTCAAACCGATCTACGGCCAGCAGGAAGGGGCCGAAGTGGGTTACAACCCGCACAAGCCCGGCCGGCC
Source organism: uncultured Verrucomicrobiae bacterium (assembly GCA_963751435.1). Lineage (GTDB taxonomy): Bacteria > Verrucomicrobiota > Verrucomicrobiia > Limisphaerales > DSYF01 > JALOTU01. The sequence continues at coordinate 77,971 of CAVVUP010000034.1, forward strand.
CAGCCACACCTACCACACGCTGTTCCTGCGCCACCTGCGGCTGGTGCTGGACGTGGAAGTGCGCCCGGGCAAACAACACGCCGCCGCGCACAGCCGCGAGAACCTCTGGCGCGTGTGGGAACAGTTGCCCCGGGAACACCGCCCCTGGCTGGTGTGCGGCGACGCCAGCTTCGGCAACGAAGGCCTGATGAGCGACTGCGAAACGCGCGGGCAGAAGTATCTGTTCCGGCTGCGTCGCAGCACCGGGGTCAAGCAACTCATCACGCTGCTGGAGCGGCAAGGCGGCTGGCGGCCCGGCGTCAACGGCTGGAGCGGGCTGGAAGGCCGGCTCCAGTTGACGGGCTGGAGCTGCAAACGCCGGGTCGTGGTGCTGCGCCGGCCCCAGGCAACGCGCGGCTGCGGTGCCCGCCGATCCGCGGGCCCTGCCGTGGCCCGCGCTGGCGGTGAGCGGTCCGCCGCCCGAATACGAATACCAAGTGCTGGTGACCAACCTGACCGGAGGAGTTGTTGAGCGTGTCGGGCCTCTACGCGCAACGGGCCGACGCGGAGAACGTGTATGACGAATTGAAGAACCAGTGGGGCTGGGGCGGGTTCACCACGAAGGACTTGTTGCGGTGTCAGGTGGCGGCGCGGAACGTGGCGTTGATTTACAACTGGTGGAACCTGTTTGTGCGCTGCGCCGAACCGCGAACGCCCGCGCGAGGCGGTGACGAGCCGTCCGCTGCTGCTGTGCGCGGTGGGGCGGCTGATTGAGAGCGGGCGGCAAATCACCCTGCGGCTGACCAGCACGCACGCCGAAGCCGCGCGGGCGCAGCGGCTATTGACCGGCGTGAGCCTGTTCCTGAGCGGGTTGCAGAATACTGCGGAGCAGTTGACCGCCGCCCAGCGCTGGGAACGGATCTGGGATCGGATCTTGAGTCCGTGGCTGCGCCCGGCGGCCCTGATCCCCGGCCCCAGCGGCTGAAGCCGGAGGTTCACCACTCGCCACCAGCGCGTTCGCACAGTCCTACCGGTGATCTGGCGTCACCGGCTCGGCGGAGCCTCGCCTCTAACTGCCGTTTTTAGGGTGATGCCTTGGAATGCGCGGAACGTTTGTTTCGATTGTCGTCCGCCGCACACCCGGGACGCGCTTCGAACTCGCCTTCCAGTCCATGGATCGGATAGTTTCCCGCCCTGATGAATGGCATCATTTTGGCAGGAGGTGCGGGCTCCCGGCTGTATCCATTGCCTCGCGTGATTCGCTTTTCCCGCTTCCCGTTCGCTCTTTTTAAGTCCTCTGGACTCTGCACTCTGACTTCCAACTTCCCACCATGAACCTCCTCATCACCGGCGGCGCCGGCTTCATCGGATCGAATCTCATATATCACATCATCGACCAACCGGCCATCGAGCGCCTGGTCAACCTGGATTGCCTGACCTACGCGGGGCACCCGGAGAACCTGACCGCTGTGGCTCACCATCCCAAGTATGGGTTCGAGAGGGTGGACCTGCGTGACAAGGAGAGCGTCGTGCGCGTGGTCCGCCAGTACCAGATCACCCACGTGATGCACCTAGCCGCTGAATCGCACGTGGACCGCTCGATCACCGGCCCCGGCGACTTCATCACCACCAACATCGTCGGCACCTTCAACCTCCTCGAAGCCTGCCGCGGCCAATGGCTCAATCTGCCCTCTGCAAGCCCCAAGCTGCCGTCCGTGCGCTTCCATCACGTCTCCACCGACGAAGTTTACGGTTCGCTGGGCCCGACCGGCCTGTTCACCGAAACCACACCCTACGCACCGAACTCACCCTACTCCGCCAGCAAGGCATCCAGCGACATGCTCGTCCGGGCTTATCACCACACCTACGGCCTGCCGACGGTCATCACCAACTGCTCCAACAACTACGGGCCCTACCAGTTTCCCGAGAAGCTGATCCCGGTGGTGATCCTGAGTTGCCTGAATCGCAAACCCATCCCGGTTTACGGCGACGGCCTGAACGTGCGCGACTGGCTGTTCGTCCGAGACCACGCCGAAGCCCTTTGGCTGGTGCTCACCCGGGGATGCGACGGCGAAACCTACAACATCGGCGGACACAACGAATGGGCCAACCTGCGCATCGTCGAGCGGATCTGCGACCTGGTGGACGAGTTCAAGCCCGACCTCGGCGGGAACACGCGCCAACTGATCACCTTCGTGAGGGACCGGCCCGGACACGACCGCCGCTACGCCATCGACGCCTCCAAACTCCAGCGGGACCTCGGCTGGACCCCCGCCCACACGTTCGAAACCGGGATTCGGGAAACGGTGCGGTGGTACCTCGACAACCAGGACTGGGTGCGCGCAGTCAGTTCCAGGACCTAATAACCTCACCCGCCCCCGGCTGGAGGACTTTGATTTGTGGATGTAGCTGCCCAATCTGCGCGGTGAACCACGCCTTGGCGTCGTCGTCGCCGTGGCCCAATACCACGGTTCGGGGTTCCACCTGCCCAACGAAATCAAGCAGGTCCTCCCGCTGCGCGTGGGCAGTCAGGTCAAAATCCCGAACCTCGCAGTGTCGCTGGATCTCGCCCGACACCGCGCTGTACAGGAACGGTTGTCCGGGCTTGGAAACCTTGAGCCGGCCGCCGGGTGTTTCAGGATCCGCGTAACCCACAAAGAAGATACCGTGCCGGGGATCATTCATCATGCGCAACGCGAGGTCATGCGAGGCGGTATTCTCGGTCATCATGCCGGACGTGAGGACGAACAAGTGACCACCGCCCAGCTTCATACGGCCGGCCTTCTTGGAATCCAGAACGCTCAAATCCAGCGCCTCATGCAGTATCAGGTCCGGATGCAGCCGATTGGCGCGGTGGGATTCGAGGTCGTAGATCTCGGTGAAGACCCGCCCCAAACCACCAATATGGACCGGTTGCCGGCGAATCCGCCCCTGCTCCATCAGCAGGGCCAGCAGCGCCAGGATCTCCTGGGTGCGGCCCAGGGCGAAGCTGGGAATTAGCACACTGCCGTCTCGGGTCAGGACGTTCTCGATCGCCGCCGCCAGATGCTCGATCTCGGCCTCGCGCGAATAGCCGCCCTCCACACCCCGGTCGCCGCGCGTCGTTTCCATGATCAACACGTCAGCTTTCACACCCCCAAACCGGGCCCCCTTGAGAATCGTTTGGTCCCGGAAACAAACGTCACCAGTGTAGAACAGGGACTCGCGTCCCGCCCGGACGAGGATCCCGGCTGAACCGAGCGTATGCCCGGCATCCCGGAATTCCAGTGTGGGCGAGGCCTTGTTTCCCCGGGGTCTGTAGAAGGATGCCCAGTCGATTTCCCGCTCGTATTTGAACCCCTGGAACACCGACGCAATCTCGTCCACCTCCTCGTGGGTGAACAGTGGATACTCCTGAATGCCCAAGGCCTCCCGTTGACGCCTCATCACGTTGACGGAGTCATGGAGAATGCGCTCCACCAGGAAGTAACTCAACTCGGTCATGAGAACGTGGGCGGACGGGAAATGTCGGATGGCCACCGGGAGCGAACCGACATGATCGTGGTGGCAATGGGAAATCGCGATGGCATCCACGTCCCTGGTGCCGGCCAGGCCATAGAGCGGCAGGGCGGCCCGACCTTCCCATTTGGGATGCGTTCCCGCGTCCAGCAGCAGGCGATGCCCCTCCAGGGTGACCAGCCACGCGCTGGCTCCGATGTCCGTGTCGGGATTCAGGTTCCGAATCTGCATGGCACCGCCCTGAGGTCGACCGGCTACCGAGCGGTCGGGCCGGCTGTCCTATTGTCCGCCCGGGCGACCCAATCCGCCGAGCGCTTTCAACATCACCGCCTGCATGAGCGCCTGCTGACTATCGTATTCCGTATAGTCGGCCGGCACGACGAAGGATTCGGGCTTGGGGGCGACGCGCGTCACATTCCGGAACCGGAGAATCATGAGGTTATCGCCGTCGGCCATTTGAATCTGAACCGGGAAATCCTTCAATTCCGCCGCATTCCAAGTAACGGCCTCCTGGCTGGAGCCGGAGGAATCTGTCACCGTGACCCGGTACTTGGTGCAAGCCATGCGGTCCAAGGTTTCACGCCCGATCTCCACCCGTTTCACCTTGAAATCGGACTTTGCCGCCTTCAACGCCTTTTCATCCATCGGGACGCGGAGAGTCGCCTGCAGTCCGGGATAGACCAGGTAGGACGATTGCTTTTCGGGCAGGATGAGGCTCACCACCCTTTCCATGCCCAGTTGCTGAAGGCTGGCGGCCACATTCGCCGGCAGGTCCTTGCTCTTGAGCTTGGACATATCCACCTCCATGCGCACCTGGCCGTCCCGGACAGCGAAGCCCATGACCGTGTTGAGAATCTCCTGCTCGCTCTTGTCAAAGACCCGGATGACCGCCTCGGCGCTGAAGGCCTTGTGCTCGCCAAACAACCGCATGAGGGCGGCATCGAGCCCCGCCGGTGTTGGACCGGGAACCATCTGGGGTCGGGCGGCGACCGCACTCCCAACGAGAACAGCGAATACAAGGATGTATCGAAGGCGACTGAATAGTTTCATGCTTGGCGGGGTTCAGCTTAACTCCGGGCACCGGGTTGGCCAGCGAAAACCCGATCCCCATGAAAATGAAACCCTTGAAAGACAAAACCCGCCGCACGATGGCGGCGGGTGTGAAGACGAAAGATCGCGGGATCAGGCTTTGGCCACTTCCGCCTCTTTGGCGGGTGCGGATTCGGCGACGGGCGCCGGCGCTTCACCGGCGGGCAGTTCCACCCATTCGAGGACGGCCTGCTTCGCCACATCGCCTCGGCGTTCACCCAACTGGATGATCCGGGTGTAGCCGCCGCGGCGCTCCTTGAAGACGGGCGCAAGTTCATCGAAGAGGATGCGGACCACGTCCTCGTCCTTGCGCCATTTCTTGCGCTGTTCCTTGGACAATTCCAAGGACCGTCCGCGGGCGCGCAAGCGCGCGGCGGCCAGTCGCCGGGCGTGAACGGTCCCCTGTTTGCCCAGGGTTATCATCTTTTCCGCGACCGGGCGGGCGGCCTTGGCCTTGGCGAGGGTGGTGGTGATGCGTTTGTGTTTGATGAGACTGCACACCAGGTTGGCCAGCATCGCATTTCGATGCTCGGAGGTGCGGCCCAGTTTGGCGGTGCGTTTGAGATGTCGCATGGCTGTGGAATGGTTGGCGGTTTAACCCGCATCCGGTTGCTTGGCCGGCTCGATCAGGTCCGCATCGAAGGTCATGCCCAGTCCGAGCCCCAGACTGGTGAGCTTGTCCTTGATTTCGTTCAGCGATTTCTTGCCGAAGTTGCGGTACTTGAGCATCTCCTGCTCGCTCTTCATGGCCAACTGGCCGACGGTGGTGATGTTGGCGTTGTTCAGGCAGTTGGCGGCGCGAACGCTGAGCTCAATTTCGTTGACGCTCATGCTCAGAAGCTTGTGCAGCTTCTTGCGCTCTTCGTCCTGCTTGTCCACGACCTCCTCAAACTGCACCGCGTGTTTGTCATATCCCACAAACACGTCCAGGTGATGCTGCAGAATGGCCGACGCCTGCGTGAGGGCATCATCCGGCGTGAGTCGTCCGTCCGTCCAGATCTCCAGGATCAACCGGTCGTAATCCGTGCGCTGCCCCACGCGCGCATCCTCCACGGCGTAACGCACCCGGGATACCGGGGAAAAGAGCGAGTCAATCGGGATCACGCCAATGGGCTGGCCGGCTTTCTTGTTTTCGTCACCCGGGCAAAAGCCGCGCCCGACCTTGACCTCCAACTCCATCTCAAACTTCTTCTTCTTGTCGAGGGTGCAAATGTGCTGGCTCAGGTTCACCAGCTCCACATTCTGGTTGAGCTGGATGTCGGCCGCCGTGACCGCGCCGTCCTTGTTCACACTGAGGAGGAGTGTCTGGGGATCGCGGCTGTGGGCCTTGAACTTGAGTTTCTTCAGGTTCAGCACGATGTCGGTCACATCCTCCAGCACACCCGGAATGGTGGCGAACTCGTGCATGGCGCCGTCCACCTTGAACGAGGTGATGGCCGCACCTTCCAGGGAGGAAAGCAGCACGCGGCGGAGGGAGTTGCCGATCGTGTGGCCATAGCCCGTTTCAAAGGGCTCGGCTACAAACTTGGCATAGGTTTCAGTGGCGGTCTGCTCATCCTTGTGCAGCCGCTTGGGCATCTCGAATCGTCCTAATCGAACTGGCATGGTTTATCCTCGTGCAATTTTAATCTGTTCGCCGCCGTTGACTCCCGCCGTGACGGCAAACCGTGTAATTGCGGTTCGAGCCTCCACCCGGAGGCTCATGACTTAGCGGGAGTAAAATTCGACAATCGCCTGCTCATCGGCGACAGGCTGGATCTCGTCACGCGTCGGGATGCGCATCACGACGCCCTTGAATTCGTCCTTGTTGAGGGACAACCAGTCCGGCACCGCCCGGCTGGTGGACACTTCCAAGTTCTTGGTGGCCAACTGCCGCGAGACGTTCGAGTTCCTGACCTCGACCACATTATTGACCCTCACCGCAAAGGAGGGGATTCCCACCTTGCGCCCGTTGACCTGGACATGGCCGTGCGAGACCATCTGCCGGGCCGCCGCGCGGGTGCTGGCAAAGCCGAGCTGAAAGACCACGTTGTCCAGGCGCGTCTCCAGGATCTGCAACATCTGCTCGCCGGTCACACCGCGCATGCGAAGAGCCTTCTCATACACGCCGCGGAACTGGCGCTCCATCAGCCCGTAGTAGTAACGCAACTTCTGCTTCTCAATCAAACCCAAGCCGTAGTCCGTGTGCTTGCGCCGGGACTTCGGACCATGCACGCCCGGAGGATAATTCCGTCGCTCCAGATACTTGCTAGGACCAAATATGGGTGTGCCAAAGCGGCGACTGATGCGGACGCGGGGACCTTTGTAACGAGCCATAGCTTAAAGGGATTTCAAATCTCGGATTTCGAACTTCGGATTCGCGCCTAGACACGGCGCTTCTTGCGGGGGCGACATCCGTTGTGGGGCACCGGCGTCACATCGCGGATGACGGTGATTTCAAGCCCGATGGCCTGGAGGGCGCGGATGGCGGATTCCCGGCCGGACCCCGGTCCTTTGACCCGCACTTCCACCTCCTTCAAACCGTGCGACATGGCCTGACGCGCGGCGTCCTGGGCAACCTGCTGCGCAGCGTAGGCGGTGCTTTTGCGGGAGCCCTTGAACCCGACCCGTCCGGCGCTGGACCAGCCGATGAGGTTTCCCTGCATGTCGCAGATGCTGACGTGGGTATTGTTGAAGGTGGCCAGGATGTTGGCCACGCCGTGCAGGATGTTCTTGGCGCCCTTAGCCTTGATGATCTTCTTGCCGGCCAGTTCATCGGCCAGCAGTTCCGCGGCCGTGGGGGCCTCGGCTGCCACCGGTCCCTTGGGCGGCTCCGCGACCGCGGGTTCCGCCTTCGCCGGCCCCGCCGCTGCGTGCTTCTTGGATTTTCCAGAGCCGGCCTTGGGTGCTTCCGCCGCCGGGGCGCCTTCGCCGGCGCCGGCCACTTTGATGTCTTTCTCGTCCGCCATAGGAGTCAGCTTCTAGTGAATACCTGTCTTTGCATTGGGATTGCGCTGCACGCCCACGGTCTTGCGGGGTCCCTTGCGGGTGCGGGCGTTGGTCTGGGTGCGCTGGCCGCGCACCGGCAACCCTCGGGCGTGCCGCAGGCCGCGGTAACACTTGATGCCCTGCAGGCGCTTGAGGTTCAAACCGATTTCGCGGCGCAGATCGCCCTCGATGACATAGCCTCCCTCCTGGATCGCGTGGACGATTTGAGAGAGTTGCTGCTCGGTGAGATTCTTGGCCCGGATGGAGGGGTCAATGTTGGCGCGCTCCAACACCTCGCCGGCATTGGTGGGACCGATGCCGTAGATGTAGCGCAGCGCGATATCAATTCGTTTGTTGGAGGGTACTTCGACCCCGATAATACGTGCCATAGGATTCAGCCCTGACGCTGTTTGTGCCGTTTGTTCGAGCAGATGACACGGATCACGCCCTTCCGGCGAATGACCCGGCAGTGCTCACACAGTTTTTTGACCGATGCGCGAACTTTCATTTATCAAATTCCTGCTCCACGCCAATGATCCGCCCCTCGGACAGATCATAAGGCGAGATCTGCAAAACCAGACGCTGCCCCTGCTGGGGCGACCCGAGCGTCTCCCGCATCCGCCGGGTCAGGAAACCCACCAAGCGATGCCCGTTTGACAAACCCACCCGGCAAGTGCGATCCGAGAGGACTTCTAGGACGACACCTTCAACCTGGAAGGCGTCCGTTGCGGGCATGTCATGATCTCCGGTTCCGTTTCCGTCACCAGGACAGTGTGCTCAAAATGAGCAGATAGAGAACCATCCCGCGTCACCACTGTCCAGCCGTCTTTCAATATTTTTACATCCGGGGCGCCGGCATTGACCATGGGCTCGATGGCCAGGGTCATGCCGGGCCGCAGCTTCGGGGACGACTTACCATCCACAAAGTTGGGTATCTGGGGCTCTTCATGCATGGTCCGACCCACCCCGTGCCCGACAAACTCCCGCACCACGCTGTAGCCGTGCAACTCGACAAACCGCTGAACGGCGCGAGAGATATCCACTACCCGCCGTCCGGGACGAGCCTGCTCAATCCCCTCATAGAGGGCCTTCTCAGTCACATCCATCAGCCGCTGGGCCGCCGGTGTGCAGCCTCCAACCGCCACGGTCCGCGCATTGTCCCCGATGAATCCGTTGTAAATAACCCCCACATCCACACTCACAATGTCCCCGAACAACAGCTTGCGGTCGCCGGCCAGTCCGTGCACCACCTGATCATTCACGGAGATGCACGTGTGACAGGGATACTTGCGATACCCCAGAAAGGCACTCTTCGCCCCGAACCGCTTGATCAGGCAAGAGGCATGCTCATCCACCTCCGCGGTGGTGACACCCGGCTGGATGAACTCCGCAACCTCCGCCAGAATCCGCGCTGCGACGGCGCAAGCCGGCCTCATGCCTTCCAGGTCGCGTTCGCTTTTGAGAATAATCATGGTCAGGCGGTACCGCGACTTGATCTGTCGGCGCCGCACCCGGCCGGCTTTCAGAACCGGCCTCGCAAGCGGCCCTTCTTCAGGAATCCGTCGTAATGACGCATCATCAGGTGCGATTCCATCTGCCGCATGGTGTCCAGCATCACCCCCACTGCGATCAACATGCTGGTGCCTCCAAAAAACTGGGCCACCGTGGGAGGCACATTCATCCAGCTATAAAGCACGATGGGAATCACGGCAATGACCACCAGGAAGACGGATCCAGCCAGGGTGATCCGGCTCATGGCGTTGTGAAGATAATCGCTGGTCGCCTGTCCCGGCCGCACCCCGGGGATATACCCGCCGTTCTTCTTCAAATCGTCTGCGATCTGCAGCTCGTTGAACTGCGTGGCCACCCAGAAGTAGGTGAAGAACAGGATCATCAACGAATAGAGGAACAGGTAGGTGGGCCGCCCGTAGCCAAGGGCGACCGCAATGTCGGTGAAGAGCTTCACTCCCATCCCACGCCCGAGCGACTCCAATATGTTCTGCGGGAACATGAGGATGGCCTGGGCAAAAATAATCGGCATGACACCCGCATAGTTCACCCGCAGCGGCATGAACGAGGTGCCGCCCGCGTAAACCTTCCGCCCCACCGCCCGTTGGGCGTACTGCACCGGCACCTTCCGCTGGGCCTGCGTGATGGCAATCACGCCCGCGATCACCCCGCCGAGCAGCAGGACCAACGCAATGGCATGCCCGATGTTCTTACCTTCCAGCCCTTCACCCGGAAAAAACATGTCGTAAACCCCCTGTCCAGCCGCAGGCAGCCGCGCCAGAATGCCAATGGTGATGATCAGAGAGACCCCGTTGCCGATCCCTCGTTCGGTGATCTGTTCCCCAAGCCACATGAGCAACATCGTCCCAGTGGTGAGAATCAATACCGTCTGGATGCGATACCACCAGATCCAGGTGTCGGGATAGAGCACCAAACGACCGATGCCCTCTCCGAAGATCTTCTCCGGACGTTCCCAGCCCATAGCCATTGCGGCTCCCTGTCCCAAGCAGAGCAGCACGGTCAAGTACCTGCCGTATTGGATGATTTTCGTCCGCCCCCCCTCCTCGCGCGCCAGTTTACTGAGCTGCGGCACCACCGCCGTCATCAACTGCAGGATGATGGTCGCGCTGATGTAGGGCATGATGCCCAGCGCGCCGACGGCGCACTGTTCCAGCGCGCCACCGGTAAACAAGCTGTACATGCCCAGCAGCGAGGAGGATCCTCCCGCGTGCGCATCAAAGAATGCCTTGAGCACCGCACCGTCCAAACCCGGGATGCGGATGACCGCCATCATCCGGCAGATGGCGAGCACCACCAGCGTGAAGAAGATCCGGGAGCGGAGTTCCGGAATCTTGAAACAATTGCTGAATGTGTTGGCGATAGCGGCGATCATCGGTCCCTTTCAAAAACCCATTCGGGATGCCTATGCGCCCTCCTGGGCGGAGGCGAGTTCACACCGGCCGCCTTTGGCCTCGATTTTCGTCTTCGCGGAGGCGCTGAACGCATGCACGCACACCGTGAGCTTGCGGCTTAGTTCGCCACTGCCCAGAATCTTGATCCCGGCGGCGCGGCCATTGGCCAACCCCGCCTCTCGCAGAGCCGCCTCGTCGACACGCGCACCGTCCTCGAACCGGTTCAAATCCCCCAGGTTCACCGGCAAATAGCGCACGGCATGCAAGGCATTGTTGAATCCGCGCTTGGGCAAACGGCGATACAGGGGCATCTGGCCTCCCTCGAACCCGGCCCGGATGGAACTGCCGGATCGGGCGGTCTGTCCCTTGCCGCCGCGGCCGCTGGTCTTGCCCCGACCGCTGGATTCGCCTTGTCCGAGCCGTTTGCGCCGGTGCTTGGCTCCCGGCCGGGGTTTCAGATTATGAAGTCGCATTGACATGGGATACGGGGGCCCGGCCATCAGGCGGCGGGCGGTTGAGCAGGTTTCAATTCGATTCCGCGGTTGCGGAAAATTTCCTCACGCTGGCGCAAGCTCAGCAACGCGTTCAACGTGGCCTTGACCACATTCGCCGCGTTCTTGGATCCGAGTGATTTGCTCAGCACATTGCGAACGCCCGCGGATTCCAGCACCGCGCGCACCGTCTTGCCGGCGATGATGCCGGTTCCCGGCGAGGCGGGACGCAGCAGGACGCGGGCTCCGCAGTATCGGGACGTGACCTCATGGGGAATGGTGGTCTCGCGCAGGTTGACTTCAACCATTTGGGCCCGGGCGGATTCTCCGCCCTTGCGGATGGCATCGGCCACTTCAGTGGCCTTGCCCATGCCCACACCCACGCGACCTTTCTTGTCGCCCACGACCACCAAGGCGCTGAAGCCAAACCGGCGTCCGCCCTTCACCACTTTGGAGCTGCGGTTGATGAATACCACCTTCTCCACCAGGTCATCGGCCGCACCTTTGGATTCTTGATCAGGGCGATTACGGCGCGGGCGTCCCTGTCCCGACCGGCCGCCGCCTCGTCCGCCCATGCCTCTGTGCTGTGGGGGCGCGGGCGGCGCTTCCGGCGAAGGACTCTCAGGTTGAGCAGTAATGTTTTGTTCGTCCATACCGTAAAAATATCAAAATACAAGTCCAGCCTCGCGGGCCGCGTCGGCCAACGCCTTCACCTTGCCGTGGTAACGGGCACCGGCGCGGTCGAACACGACCTGCTTGATTCCCTTCTCGATGGCCTGTTTCGCGGCAACAGTGCCGATGGTCTTGGCGCTCTGCGCATTGGCCGCCAGCTTCTCGCGGTCGGGCACCTGCGGGCTGAGGGTCGAAGCGGCTGACAGCGTCATCCCCTTCTGATCGTCGATGAATTGCACATGAATGTTGCGGCCGGTGAAGCACACAGCCATGCGCGGCCGATCTGCGGTGCCGCTCACCTTCTTGCGGATGCGCCAATGCCGGCGCGTCTTCAATCGAATTTTCTTGTCGGTTCTCATGAATGCTTGGCCGAAGGGTTGCGTGTTGCTGGATCCTATTGGACCGTCTTGCCTTCCTTGCGCTCGACCCGTTCGTCCACGTAGCGCACTCCCTTGCCTTTGTAGGGTTCCGGCGGATAGAAGGCGCGCAACTCCGATGCGACCAGTCCGACCGCCCACTTGTCCGGCCCCTCCACGGTCACCTTGGTGTTCTCCTCCACCTTCACCGTCACCGTCTCCGGCAGCGTATAGATGATCGGATGGGAGTATCCCAGGTTCAGGGTAACCGTCTTGCCCTGAACCGCGGCCTTGAAGCCGACGCCGTGGATTTCGAGTTTCTTGACATAGCCCTGGGACACGCCCTGGACCATGTTGTTGACGAGGGCACGCCCCAGCCCGTGCATGGCCTTGGCTTTGGCGTTTTCGCCCTCCCGGTCCACCAGTACCTTGCCCGATTCCACTCGGGCACTGGTCATGGGGGGCATTTCCATCGCGAGCTTCCCTTTAGGACCCTCGACCGAAAGACTGCGTCCCTTCACCTCCACCTTGACTTTGGCGGGGATCACAACGGGCATTTTTCCGACTCGTGACATGGTTCTAACCTTCGTTGTTCAATTCAAATTCGGGACGAACGGTGCTACCAGACGTAGCACAGCACCTCGCCGCCAAGGTTCTTTCGGCGCGCCTCGTGCCCGCTCATCACCCCTTCGGGCGTCGAGAGGATGGCGACCCCCAATCCTCCGCGCACCCGGGGAATCTTGGTGCTCCCCACGTAGTTTCTGAGTCCGGGCCGGCTGACGCGGCGCACCCCTTCGATCACGCCGCGGCGGCCGGTGTACTTCAGCTTCAGCTTCATCCGCTTGATCTTTTCGCCTTCCACCGCCACCTCGGCCACGTAGCCCTCCTTCAAAAGCAGGCGGGCCAAGCTTTCCTTGAGCTTGGAGTGTGGAATTTCCACGCTGGGCAGCAATGCCCGGCTGGCGTTGCGAATGCGCGTCAACATGTCTGCGATCGGATCAGTCATAGGAACCTTACCAACTGGACTTGGTTACACCCGGAATCAAACCGGCCAGGGCGGCCTCGCGGAACGTCAGGCGCGAGCAACCGAACTTGCGGAGGTAACCCCGCCGCCGGCCAGTGGCCGAGCAACGGTTGACCACCCGCACCGGGCTGGCGTCCTTGGGCAGCTTCGACAGCCCTTCGTAATCGCGTTTGGCTTTCAGCTCCGCCCGCAATGCCGCGTACTTCTTAACGGTCTCGGACTTGCGCTTGTTTCGTGCAATCCAGGATTTCTTGGCCATAACAGTGAACTCTACTTCGATTCGGCAAACGGGAAGCCCATCAGGCGCAACAGGTCGTGCGCTTCCGCATCGGAGACCGCGCTGGTGACAATCGTCACGTCCATCCCCTGCTGCCGCTTGATCTTGTCCAACTCAATCTCCGGGAAAATGGTCTGGTCCGCGATCCCGAAAGTGTAATTGCCGCGCCCGTCAAACTTGCGGGGGGACAAACCGCGGAAGTCGCGGATGCGGGGCAACGTGACAGAGACGAGGCGGTCGAAGAATTCATACATGGCATCGCGCCGCAGGGTCACGTGGCAGCCGATCGCCTGCCCTTCGCGCAGCTTGAAGTTGGCGATGCTGTGACGAGATTTGCTGATGGCAGGCTTGCGCCCGGTGATCAGGGTGAGGTCCTTGGCGGCGTCGTCCAGGGCGCTCTTCTCGAGCGAGGCCGGCACGCCCATGTTCACCACGATCTTCTGCATCCGGGGTAGCTGGTGGGGATTCGCGTATTGCCGCTGCGCCTTGAGCGCGGGGGCCACTACTTCCACGTATTTCTGATAAAGTCTTGCTTTCATGGTTCAGGTCGTCCGGGTCTCCGGGTCAGGCGGCAGCCGGGGTCGTCTGGCCCCGTTTGGCGGCCCGCGCGTCAACCAACTCCGCCTTCATGACATTGGAGGCGTGGATGGGGCCTTCGCGCTCGACAATCGCGCCCTGCGGATGCTGCTGGCTCTTGCGGGTGTGGCGCTTGATCATGCGCACGCCCTCGACCAGCACGCGCTGCTTGCCGGTGAGCACACTGATGATCCGTCCGCGCTTGCCCTTCTCGGCGCCGGCGATCACCACCACCTCGTCGCCCTTCTTGACGTGAAACTTGTTCATAACATTCCTAGATCACTTCCGGGGCCAGCGAGATGATCTTCATGAACTTTTTCTCGCGAAGCTCACGTGCCACCGGCCCGAAGATGCGCGTCCCCTTGGGATTCAGCTCGGCATCGATGATGACGCACGCGTTGCGGTCGAACCGCAGGCAGGAACCGTCGTTGCGCCGGACCACCTCCCGGGTGCGGACCACCACGGCATCGCAAACCATCCCCTTCTTGATCTGCCCGTCGGGCGAGGCGTCCTTGATGTGGACCTTGATGACGTCGCCCACCCGCGCGTAGCGTTGGTTACGACCCAGCACGCCGATCGCCCAGGCGACCTTGGCCCCGGTATTGTCGGCAACATCCAGATGTGAACGGATTTGAAGCATGGTTCCTCCGCAGTCAGTTTGCGCCGGCTTGGGCCGGCTTGATCACCTGCACCAGGCGCCATCGCTTGGTCTTGGACAAGGGCCGGGTCTCCACAATGCGCACCTGGTCCCCGACCTTGGCCTCGCCTTTCTCGTCGTGTGCGTAAAACTTCCTGTAGCCGGAAACCACCTTGCGGAACCGCGGATGAGCAAACCGCCGCTCCACGCTCACCACAATGGTCTTGGCCATCTTGTTGGACACGACCTCGCCCGTCCGCTCCTTGCGGTGTTTTCGAGCCGTATCCGTCTGTGCTGTCGTCTCCGTCATAGTCAAATCAAGCTGCTGCCGTCTGGTTACGCACCTGCGTAAGGCGCGTCTCCACCCGGGCGATGTCCCGTCGAAGCGTCCGCAACCGGGCGGGCTTCTCCAGTTGGGCGCTGGCCTTCTGGAGGTGGAGGTTGAACAACTCCTGCCGCAGGTCCCGGCTCTTGGCCGCAAGCTCTGCCGCCGTCAAATCTTTGATCTCGGAAAATTTCATGTTCTGCCAGTCAAAGGATCAGTGTCGGGAGATGAACCGGGTTCGGATCGGCAGCTTGGTGGCCGCCAGGCGAAGGGACTCCCGCGCCAACGCTTCCGGCACACCATCCACTTCAAACAACACTGTGGCCGGACGTATGACCGCGACCCAGCCTTCGAGCGGGCCCTTGCCCTTGCCCATTCGGGTTTCCAGCGGCTTCTTGGTGTAAGACTTCTGTGGAAAGACGCGGATCCACATCTTGCCGTGGCGCTTCATGGTGCGGGTGATGGCCACGCGGGCCGCCTCGATCTGTTTCGAGGTCATCCAGCACCGCTCCATCGCCTGCAATCCGAACTCGCCAAACGCCACGCTGTTGCAGGACGTCGCCGTTCCGGAACGGCTCCCGCGGTGCATTTTGCGATACTTGACTCTCTCGGGCATCATCGCCATGACTCGATCTCCTTCTCCTCAATTAAGCGTTTGCGGGCTGGGCCGCGGGGTTGGATGCTGGTTTGCCCGCCGGCTGGGACTCGCCCTTGCAAACCCAGCACTTGATACCCAGCTTCCCGTAAATCGTGTTCGCCTCGGCGAACCCGTAATCGATCTCGGCGCGCAGGGTGTGAAGGGGCACGCTGCCCCAGTGATATTGCTCAACGCGCCCCAGCTCGGCACCCCCCAGCCGTCCGGCGCAGCGAATCTTGATCCCCTTGGCCCCGAAATCCTTGGCCACCTGGACCGCCTTCTTCATCGCGCGCCGAAAGGAAACGCGACGCTCCAATTGCAGCGCCACCCCTTCCGCCACCAGTTGAGCGTCAATCTCGGGCTGCTTGACCTCCACGATGTCCACGTAAATCTCCTTGCCGGTCATCTTGCTGAGATCTTCCTTGATCTTGTCGATCTCGGCGCCTTTGCGTCCGATGACCACCCCGGGGCGTGCCGTGAGGATCGTCACACGGCAACGGTTGGCGGCGCGCTCGATCAGGATCCGCGGCACCGACGCTGTCTCCAGCCGCTTCCGGAGCAAGTCGCGGATCTTGCGATCCTCGGTGAGCAACGCCCCGAAATTCTTCTTGTCGGCATGCCACTTGGACCGCCAGTCCTTCGTGACCGCGACGCGCAAACCAATTGGACTCGTTTTCTGGCCCATAGAATTATTCGTCGGACAAAGTGATTCGAATGTGACAGCGACGCTTGAGGATCGGCCCGGCCGATCCGCGGGCCTTTGCGGTGAAGCGCTTCAGAGTCGTGGCTGTTCCGGCCACCGCCTCCTTGATCCGCAACGCCTCCGGGCGTGCCCCTTTGTTGTTCTCGGCGTTGGCGATGGCGGAGCGCAGGGTCTTCTCGACAAAGCGCGCCCCCTTGCGGGGCACGACCGCGAGCACGGCCGCCGCTTCGAGGGCTCCCAACCCGTGGATCTGACGCACCACCTCGCGCATCTTCTGCGCGGACATCGGGATGTTCTTGGTAATGGCCTGGACTTGCATGCTATTTGGCCTCCGCCTTGGCGGTGTGTGATCCATGTTTGCGGAAGGTGCGTGTGGGCGAGAACTCACCCAACCGGTGGCCCACCATGTTCTCCGTCACAAACACCGGATTGAACACCTTCCCGTTGTGCACGTTGAAGGTCAGCCCCACAAACTCGGGCGTGATCATCGAGCGCCGCGACCAGGTCTTGATCGGCGCCTTCGAGTTCTTGTCCTTGGCCTTCTGGATCTTGTCCATCAGGCTGAAGTCCACAAACGGACCTTTCTTGATTGATCGTCCCATGTGCCTACCTGTTCTTCATCGGGCGACCGTCGCGTCGCACCAGGATAAACTTGTTCGACCCCTTCTTCTTGTGCCGGGTCTTGTAGCCCTTGGCCAGCAGCCCCCACGGGGAGGTCAACTGTTGCCATCCACCGCCGGACTTGGACTTGCCGGCGCCACCGCCATTGGGGTGATCGACGGGGTTGCGCGCCACGCCGCGGGTGATGGGGCGCCGCCCCAGATGCCGGGAACGCCCCGCCTTGCCCAGGACCCGATTTTCATGCTCGGCGTTGCCGACCGCGCCGATGGTGGCGTAACAGTTCTCGTTGACCCGCCGGATCTCGCCCGAGGGCAGGCGCAACTGCGCGTAGCCCTGATCGCGGGACATGAGCGTCGCCGCCCCGCCCGCGGAACGAACCATCTGGGCTCCGCCGCCGGGTATGATCTCAATATTGTGCACTTCCAAACCCATGGGAATGGATCGCAGCGGAAGCGAATTGCCCGTTTCCGGCAAGGCTCCGGGTCCGCTCATCACCTTGCTGCCCACCGCGATTCCCTTCGGAGCCACGATATAGCGCTTCTCACCGTCCTTGTATTCCAGCAGCGCCAAGCGAGCGGACCGACCGGGATCATATTCGATGGCAACCACCGATGCCTCCACCCCGTGCTTGTCCCGCTTGAAATCCACATGACGCAGCCTCTGCTTGTGCCCGCCGCCAATGCCTCGAGCCGTCAGGCGCCCATGGGCATTGCGTCCCCCCGTCTTCTTGCGGGTGCTCGACAACTGCCGTTCCGGCTGCGTCTTAGTCACATCGCTGAAATCCGCCACGGTTGCGTAGCGCAACGATGGCGTCAGCGGTCTGAATGTCTTTACTGCCATAAGTCAGTATTCACTCCCAAATCTCAGCTTGGAGATCGGAACCATTAATCCCCGGCCTGCTGGCCTGCGGTTATCGGTCCCGCGATAATGCTGTCCGCCCCTGGGAACAGGCGAAACGGAGCACGGATCATACAAGAAGACCAAGTGTCCGCAACAGGAATTTTGCGGATTTTTTTTTGCGCGACCGTGGCTGCCGCATCGGTCGAGCGGCGCTTGGCGCCGCCGTGGCCGCGTGCAGGCAGCTTGACACGCCGTGATCCGCGCAATTCTGCCGGATGAATCCGGGGTTCGACTACGTCAAAAGGATCTTGTCGCCGTCCTTGAGGGTGACGACGGCCTTTTTCCAGTCGGCGGACCGGCCGGCCTGGTGGGTGCGCTGGCGGCGGACCTTGCCGTGAACGTTCATGGTGTTCACGCTGGTGACTTTCACCTTGAAGAGTTCCTGGACGGCCTGGCGGATCTGCGTCTTGGTGGCCCGTCGGTCAGCCACCACGGTGTATTGATTGAACTTCTCCCCCTGGCGCGTGCCCTTCTCGGTCAGGCGCACCGTCTTGATGATCTCGAAAGCATTCATGTCAATTCTTGATGAGGCGATCCTCGACCTGTTCGAAAGCGCTGCGTGCGAACACGAGTTTGTCCGGACGGAGCACATCGTAGGTGTTCAACTGCTCGCTGGTGGTGCACCAGAGGGTGGGGACGTTGCGGGCGGCCAGTTGAAGGTTGCGATCCGCGCCGGCGGAAACCAGCAGCGCGGTCCCCTCGATCTTGAGGGCATCGAGGACGGCCGTGATCTGCTTGGTCTTGGGGTCCGACACCTTGAGGTCGTCCACCACAATGACATCACCGGCCTTCAGCCTTTCGCTGAGGGCCTTGCGCAGGGCCAGTTGTCGTACCTTCTGGTTGACCTTCTTCGAGTAATCGCGGGGCTTGGGTCCGAACACCACGCCGCCGCCGCGCCACAACGGGGAACGCAACGAACCCGCACGGGCGCGTCCGGTGCCCTTCTGTCGCCAGGGCTTGCGGCCGGACCCGGCCACATCGCCCATGGTCTTGGTGCAGGCCGTGCCGGCCCGCTGGGCGGCCTGATGCGCGACAACCACGTCGTGCACGGCCTGTGTGCCGGTGCCGTTTTCAATGATCGGAAAGCGAACTTCGAGTTCTCCCTGATCCGCTCCCAGGATGGTTTTGATCTTCAGCTTCATGGCCAATGCCTATTTTTTCTTGCCGCTGCTCTTGCCTTTGTCGCGCAGGGAAGGCTTGATCCAACCCTTGGGACGCTTCTTGGATTCACGGATGACGACGTAATCGCCCTCGGCGCCCGGCATGGAGCCCTTGATCAAGAGCACGCCGTCGTCCGCCCGGACCTGCATCACCTCGAGATTCTGCACCGTGCGGCGCACCTGGCCCATGTGGCCGGGCATGCGCATGCCCCGCATGACTGTGCCGGGGAAGAGGCGTTGCCCAATGGCGCCGGAACGCCGATGCCAGCCCTTGGCGCCGTGGGTCGAGTCGCCGCCGCGGAAAGCATGGCGCTTGACGACGCCCTCGAACCCGCGCCCCTTGCTGACGCCAATGCAGTCCACAAAGTCGCCGGCGGCAAACAGGTCCGGCCCCAGAAGGTCGCCGGGTTTGACTTCCCGTCCGAAGTTGCGGAATTCGCCGAGTTTCTGAATGCCAGCCACCGGTTCCTTGCCTTCGGGCTGGGCGCCCCATTTCTTGAGGTGCCCGAGCTTGGCCTTGGTGAGACGCTGCGGCTTCTGGTCGCCCATGCCCAACTGCACAGCGCTGTAACCGTCGGTCTCCACCGACTTGACCTGCAACACGCGGTTCTTGCCCACCCGCACCACGGTGACGGGAGTGATGACGCCATTGGCGTCGTAAACGCGCGTATGGCCCAGTTTTATTCCGATCAAGCCGAGCATAGGGATCAGATTTTGATGGTGATGTCCACGCCCGCCGGCAGGTTGAGCTTCTTGAGTTCATCCACGGTGTGGGCCGTGGGATCGAGGATGTCGATCAGCCGTTTGTGCGTCCGCTGCTCGAAGGTTTCCATGGACTTCTTGTCCACGTGGGGCGATCGCTGGACCGTGTAGCGCTCGACCCGGGTCGGCAGGGGGATGGGGCCGGCCACCTTGGCGCCGGTGCGCTTGACGGTTTCAGAGATTTCATGCGCCGACAGATCGATCACGCGATGGTCGTATGCCTTGAGCCGGATTCGAATTCGTTGTCCAGCCATATAAAGAACAATTGTTTGTGGGTGATTGTGCTAAGTGCGCGCTGCGGGTTTGGATTTGGCGGAGTCCATGATGGTCTCCATGATGCTGTGGGGAACAGGCTCGAAGTTGTGCGGCTCCATCGAGTAGGCGGCGCGCCCCTTCGAGAGCGATCGAATGGCGGTCGCGTAACCAAACATCTCGGACAAGGGAACCTGGGCGCGCAGGATGGTCGAGCTGTCCTTGACCTCGATGTTCTGAATCTTGCCGCGGCGGCGGTTGAGGTCGCCCAGCAGATCGCCCTGGTATTCGTCGGGCGTCGTGACTTCCACCTTCATGACGGGTTCGAGGAGAATCGGCGCAGCCTTCTTGGCAGCTTCCTTGAGCGCGAAGATGCCGGCCATCTTGAACGCCAGCTCGTTCGAGTCCACCTCGTGGAACGTGCCGTCGATAATCTCCACCTTGATGTCCACGACCGGGTATCCGGCCATGACCCCGCCGCGGATGGCCTCGTTGAGGCCGTGGATGATGGCGGGAATGTATTCTTTCGGGATGGCGCCGCCCACGATCTTGTTCTCGATCTCGATCCCCTTGCCACGCTCGTTGGGGTAGGTCTTGATGATGGCGTGCCCGTACTGACCGCGTCCGCCCGATTGCCGGATGAACTTGCCCTCGCCTTCCGAGGCCTGCGTGAAGGTCTCACGGTAAGCGATCTGCGGAGCGCCTGAATTCGCCTCGACCTTGAACTCGCGCATCAACCGGTCGCGGATGATCTCCAAGTGCAGCTCGCCCATGCCCGCAATGATCAACTGCCCGGTTTCCTCGTTGGTAAAGACCCGGAAGGTGGGATCCTCCTCGGCCAGGCGCTGCAGCCCCTCGGACATCTTGTCCCGGTCGCCCTTGGTCTTGGGCTCCACGGCCATCGAGATGACCGGCTCAGGGAAAGTCGGCGGCTCGAGCATGACCTCAAAGTCCTCGTCGCACAGGGTGTCCCCCGTGGTGATATTCCTCAGCCCCACCAGCGCGGCAATGTCACCCGAGAACACGGTGTCCACCTCCAGGCGCTTGTCCGCCTGGATCATCATCAACCGGCTCACGCGCTCCCGCTTGCGGGTGCGTGGATTGTAAATCATGTCGCCCTTCTTGAGCTGGCCGCTGTAAACGCGGAAGAACACCAGCTTGCCCACAAACGGATCGGTCCAGAGCTTGAACGCCAGGGAACAGAACTTGGCGTTGTCGTCGACCGGCACGCTGACGCGCTCCTCGCCGGAACTGTCCGGCACTTCACCGGTGGCGGGGGGGACGTCGAGCGGGGACGGCAGGTAATCAACCACCGCGTCCAGCAGGGGCTGCACGCCGCGTTTCTTGAAGGCGGAACCGCCCAGCACCGGCACCATTTCAATTTTGCAGGTCAGCCGGCGGATGGCCGCCTTGAGCACCTCGGGCGCGATCGGCTTCTCTTCAATCACCAACTCGGCGATGGTGTCGTCCTTGTTGGAGACGGCATCAATCAGTTCCTCCAAGGCCTGCCGGGCCAACTCCTTGACGTCCTCGGGCAGTTCCCGCACCTCGATCTTGAGCCCGCTCTCGTCGCTCGGATCATGAATGATCACCTTCTGGTTGATCACATCAATGACGCCCAGCAGGGAATCTTCCTTGCCGAGGGGAATGTAGACCGGGTAGGCGTAGGCCCCGAGCTTCTCCCGCATGTCCTTCAGGGCGTTGTCGAAGTTGGCGCCGGTGCGGTCCATCTTGTTGATGAACGCGATGCGGGGAACCCGGTACTTCGTCGCCTGCCGCCAGACGGTTTCCGACTGGGGCTGGACGCCCGCCACGCCGCAGAACACCGCCACCGCGCCGTCGAGCACGCGCATCGAACGCTCGACCTCGGCGGTGAAATCCACGTGGCCGGGAGTGTCGATGATGTTGACGCGATGGCCAATCCCCTGGAAGGCCTTGTAGGTCCCGTCGTCCTTTTGGGTCCAGTAGCAGGTGGTGGCGGCGGAGGTGATGGTAATGCCGCGCTCGCGCTCCTGCTCCATCCAGTCCGTCACCGTGTTGCCGTCATCCACGTCGCCGATCTTGTGGATCAAGCCCGTGTAAAACAGGATGCGCTCAGTGGTGGTGGTCTTGCCGGCATCGATGTGCGCGGCGATGCCAATGTTCCGGGTACGCTCGAGCGGATAGGGCCGCTTGGGCGAATTCACTGATTTGACTGTCTCTGCTTCGACTGGCACAAAAGTTCCCTCTCTGAGATCAAGAACGCCCCGGACGCGCTCGGACCGCGGGGCGTTTCAAACGGACGTGGTGTTACCAGCGGAAATGCGCGAAGGCCTTGTTGGCCTGGGCCATGTGATGCACTTCATCGCGTTTCCGGATCGCGCTGCCCTGGCCCTGATAGGCATCCATGATCTCGGCGGCCAGGGCGTTCTTCATGGGGGTGCCTTTGCGGGCATCCGCCAGCATGACCAGCCATCGCATCGCCAGCGAGAACTGGCGCTCCGGCGGCACCTCCATGGGCACCTGATAGGTCGCACCGCCCACCCGCCGCGGCTTGGTCTCAATCCGCGGCTTGGCGTTGTCCACTGCGCGCTGCAGAATTTCGATCGGGTTGGACTGCGGGTTGGCTCGACGATTTCGTCGAAGGCCCCGTAAACAATGCGCTGGGCAGTGTTTCGCTTGCCGCTCTGCATCACGGTGCTGATCAGTCGGGACACCAGGGGGCTATCAAACCTGGCATCGGGCAACACTTCCCTCTTAATGGCTCGGCGTCTTCGTGACATCGCTCAACTTTTCCTTAAAGAATCTGTCGGCCCACGCATCAGGCTTCCGCCTTGGTGGCCTTTGGACGTTTAACTCCGTATTTGGATCGGCTGACCCGCCGCTTTTCCACTCCGGCGGCATCCAGGGTGCCGCGGACGATGTGATACCGCACGCCTGGCAGATCCTTCACACGACCGCCGCGGATCAGCACGATCGAGTGTTCCTGCAGGTTGTGCCCTTCGTCGGGGATGTAGGCGATCACCTCATGGCCATTGGTCAGGCGCACCTTGGCGACCTTGCGCATGGCGGAGTTGGGCTTCTTGGGCGTGCGGGTCATCACCTGCATACAGACTCCGCGACGAAACGGAGACTGTTCCAAAGCGGGGGCTTTGGACTTCACTTTGATCTTGCTGCGGCCGCGCCGCACCAATTGATTGATCGTCGGCATGTTGTATGGATCCTGTCAGGCAGCCCGCTGCAGTGGGCAAACGGGCCGCAGAGACTATCAAACATCACTTCGGTTGCAACTAGTATTTAGAAACCGCCGCGCTAACCGGCCAGCGGATTCTCGGTCGGCTCCGCGGGCGCCGTCAGGTCCAAGGTCTCTGCTGTTTCCACCACCTCAACCAGCGGCTTGATTCTCACCTTGCGGTGCAGGTCAAGCCGGTGCCGGCGGGGATGATGTGTCCCATGATGACGTTTTCCTTGAAGCCGCTGAGGTAGTCGACCTTGGAGCGCGTGGCGGCCTCGGTCAGAACACGGGTGGTGTCCTGGAACGACGCGGCGCTCAGGAAGCTCTCGGTCTCGAGCGAGGCCTTGGTGATGCCCAGCAGCACGGGTGCGGCGTCGGCGGGCTTGCCGCCCATCTTCTCGACCCGGTCGTTCTCGTCCTCAAACATCAGTTTGTCCATCTGCTCGCCCCACAGGAACGTGGTGTCGCCCGGCTCGGTGATGCGAACCTTGCGCAACATCTGGCGCACAATGATCTCGATGTGCTTGTCGTTGATGGTCACACCCTGGAGGCGATAGACCTCCTGGACTTCGTTGACCAGATGTTCCTGCAGCTCCTGCGGGCCGCACACATCCAGGATCTCGTGCGGATCCATGGGGCCTTCGGTCAATTGCTGGCCCTTCTTGACGAGGTCGCCCTTGAACACAATGACGTGCTTGCCGATCGGCACCAAGTGCTCCTCCTCCAAGCCTGTCTTGGGATCCTTGATGAGCACGCACCGCTTGCCGCGGACGCTCGCGCCGAAGTCCACGAGGCCGTCAATCTTGGAGATCTCCGCGGCATCCTTGGGCCGCCGCGCCTCGAACAACTCCGCCACCCGGGGCAGACCGCCGGTGATGTCCTTGGTCTTGGCCGTCTTGCGCGGGGTCTTCGCCAGCAGCGTGCCGGGCACAATCTCGCCCCCTTCATCCACCACAATGTGGGCGCCGGAGGGAATCGGATAGTTGGCGAGCGCCTCACCCGCCTCATCCAAGACCACGATTTGCGGATGCAAATCCTCCTTGTGCTCGATCACCACCATGGCCTCCTGACTGGTGGTCTCGTCCAATTCCTGCTTCATCGTCACCCCTTCGATGATGTCGTGGAAGCGCACGGTTCCCGCCTTCTCGGTGAGAATCGGCACGTTGTAGGGATCCCATTGGACGAAGGTCTCGCCCTTCTTCACCCGTCCCCCATCCGGAACGGTGATCACCGCCCCGATGACAATCGAGTGGTTCTCGAGCTCGCGTCCGTCGTCGCCCACGATGGACAGGGACCCGTTCTTGTTGAGCACGATGCTGTTGCCGTCCTGCAGCCCGACAATGCGCAGGTCCTGGTATTTCACCAAGCCATCGAACTTGGACTTGATCTGCGGCTGTTTGAACACCTGGGCCGCGGTGCCGCCGATGTGGAAGGTGCGCATGGTGAGCTGGGTGCCCGGTTCGCCGATGGACTGCGCGGCAATGATTCCCACCGCCTCGCCCAACTCGACGGGCCGGCCGGTCGCCAAGTTGCGACCATAGCACTGCACGCAGACGCCGTGCTTGCTTTCGCAGGTCAGCACGGACCGCACCTTGACCCGCTCAATGCCGGTCGAATCAATCGCCTTGGCCTTGAGTTCGTTGATCTCCTCGTTGGAACGCACGATGAACACCTTGGGATTGGTCGGATCCGCGATGTCCTCGCAGGAGATGCGGCCGATCAGCCGGTCGCTAAGTTTGACCACCTCGTCCTCCCCCTCGTAGATGGAGCCCACCCAGATGCCGTTGGAAGTGCCGCAGTCCTTCATGCGGATGATCACATCCTGGGCGACATCCACCAGCTTGCGCGTCATGTAGCCCGAGTCGGCGGTCTTGAGCGCCGTGTCAGCCAACCCCTTGCGCGCGCCGTGGGTCGAGATGAAGTATTCCAGCACGGTCAACCCTTCCCGGAAGTTGGAAAGGATGGGCTTCTCGATGATGTCGCCGCTCGGCTTGGCCATCAGACCCCGCACGCCGGCCAACTGCCGGACCTGCTGCCGATTGCCGCGGGCGCCGGAGTCGACCATCAGGAAGACCGGGTTGAACTCACGCTTGCCCTGGTTGCGCTCGATGGTCTTGAACATCACGTTCGAGATCTGGTCGGTGCAGTGGGTCCAGATGTCGATGATCTTGTTGTAGCGCTCGCCCGGAGTGATGACGCCCTTGCGATACTGCTTTTCGACTTCGGCAATCTGTTTCTGCGCCGCCTGGATCTCATGGGTCTTCTCCTCCGGGATGATCATGTCGTCGATCCCGATGGAACAACCCGACTGGGTGGCCTCGCGGAAGCCGAGTTCCTTGAGACGATCCAGCGCGGCCACCGTGCGCTCATGACCGCAGGTCTGGTAGCAGTTCCAGATGAGCCCGCCCAACCGGCTCTTGGTGACGGGCTGGTTCATCAGCCCCAGCTCGGCAGGCCAGATTTCGCTGAAGATCACACGGCCGACCGTGGTCTCGATCACCTTCCGCTCGCGATCCCCGAAGACGGTCTGTTTGCCCTGGTCGGGATTGGCCATCTGGATGCGGTCATGCGTCTTCACCGCCCCATCCATGTGCGCGAACAACACCTCGATCCCGTGATCCGAACAACATCAGCCGCTCGTTTTCCTTGCGCGGGAACGCGCGGCTCAGCCGTCAGATAATAAACGCCCAGACAGATGTCCTGGGTCGGGGTGATGATGGGTTTGCCGCTGGACGGGCTGAAGATGTTGTTGGGTGCCATCATCAACAGGCGGGCCTCCAGTCTGGGCTTCCACAGAGAGCGGCACATGCACCGCCATCTGGTCGCCGTCGAAGTCGGCGTTGTAAGCCGTGCAGACCAGCGGGTGGATGCGGATGGCCTCCCCTTCGATCAGTTCCGGCTCGAACGCCTGGACGGAGAGCCGGTGCAGGGTGGGCGCGCGGTTGAGCAGGACCGGATGTCCCCGGGTGACTTCCTCGAGGATATCCCAGACCTCCTTGGTCTGGCGCTCGATCATCTTCTTGGCCGAGCGCACCGTGTGCACATAGCCCAGCTCCTTGAGCCGGCGGATGATAAAAGGCTCGAACAGCACCAACGCCATCTTCTTGGGAAGCCCGCACTGGTGCAGTTTCAGTTCCGGGCCAATCACGATGACGGAGCGGCCGGAGTAATCCACGCGCTTGCCCAGCAGGTTCTGGCGGAATCGTCCGCTCTTGCCCTTGAGCATGTCGGACAGCGACTTGAGCGCGCGGTTACCGGCGCCGGTGACAGCCCGGCCATGTCGCCCGTTGTCGAACAGCGCGTCGACCGCCTCCTGCAACATGCGCTTCTCGTTCCGGATGATGACTTCCGGCGTCTTGAGGGAAAGCAGGTTCTTGAGACGGTTGTTGCGGTTGATCACCCGCCGATACAGATCGTTGAGATCCGACGTGGCAAATCGTCCCCCCTCCAGCGGGACCAGCGGGCGCAGGTCCGGCGGAATCACCGGCAACACCGTCAGGATCATCCATTCCGGCCGTGTCTTGGAGATCTGCAGGCCCTGGAGCAGTTTGATCCGTTTCGCCAGCTTCTTCCGGATCTGCTTGCTGCGGGTCTGCGTCATGGCCTCCTGCAGTTCGTCGGCCGACTTCACCAGATCCACCTTGGCCAGCGCGGCGCGAACGGCCTCCGCGCCCATTTTGGCGACAAACGCGTCGGCTCCGAAGGTTTCCTGCGCCTCGCGATACTCGTGCTCGCTGAGAAGCTGGTTCTGCTGGAGGGGTGTCGAACCCGGATCCACCACCAGGTAGTCCTCGTAATACACCACCCGCTCCAACTGGCGCGCAGTCATGTCCAGGACCAGTCCGATCCGGGACGGCATGCACTTGAAGAACCAGATGTGGCATACCGGGACCGCCAGCTCGATGTGGCCCATGCGCTCGCGGCGCACCCGTGCCTGGGTGACTTCCACGCCGCAACGGTCGCACACCACCCCGCGGTGCTTGATGCGCTTGTACTTGCCACACGAGCATTCCCAGTCTTTCACCGGGCCGAAAATGCGTTCGCAAAACAAACCGCCCTTCTCCGGCTTAAAGGTGCGGTAATTGATGGTCTCGGGGTTCTTGACCTCGCCCTTGGACCAGGAGCGAATCGCCTCCGGTGAGGCCACGGAAATGGCCACGTATTCCACCTGGTTGACGGCTTCCAGTCCGAGCAACTCCCGCGCACTTTCTCTGCTGCTGATCATAGACGTTTTGTGAAGGCTCTGGGTTAAAGTCGTTTGAAATCAGGCCGCGCCCAGAATGTTCGCCGGCTCTGAGGGTTGTTCTATGGGATTGGTGTAGCCCACCTTGACGTCCAGGCCCAGTGACTGCATTTCCTTGACCAGCACGTTGAACGATTCCGGAATTCCGGCATCAAGACTGTTGTCTCCCTTGACGATAGCCTCGTAGGTCCGTGTGCGGCCTTGAACGTCGTCCGACTTGACCGTGAGCAATTCCTGGAGGGCATAAGCCGCTCCGTAGGCTTCCATGGCCCACACTTCCATTTCGCCGAATCGCTGGCCGCCGTACTGGGCTTTGCCCCCCAGAGGTTGCTGCGTCACCAGCGAGTAGGGACCGACCGCACGCGCGTGGATCTTGTCCGCCACCAGGTGGCCCAGCTTCATCATGTAGATGTAACCCACCACGACCTCCTGATCGAAGGGCTCCCCGGTCCGTCCGTTGTAGAGCCGGGCCTTGCCGTTGACACCGATCAGGGCGGGCTCCCCTTCGCGCTTGAGCTTCTCCCCGGCCTCGTGGAGATATTCCCGCACATTGGCTTCCTTGATGCCGTCGAAGACCGGCGTGGCAATCCGGACGCCCAACACGCGGCAGGCCCAACCCAGGTGGGTCTCCAGCACCTGCCCCACGTTCATGCGGGACGGCACCCCGAGCGGGTTCAACACGATGTCCACCGCACTGCCGTCGGCCAGGAACGGCATATCTTCCTCGGGCACAATCTTGGCCACCACCCCCTTGTTGCCGTGGCGCCCGGCCATCTTGTCCCCCACGGAAAGCTTCCGCTTGGAGGCAATGTACACCTTGACGGACTTGACCACGCCCGTGTCGAATCCTTCGCCGGATTCCGCGCGCTCGATTTCCTCGTCGGTACTGCATCTGCAGGTCGTCGAACTTCTTTTTGAACCCGCCGATGATCTCGTTGATCTTGTTGCGGATCGGGGACGGATCGATCTCGATGCGGTCGTAAACCTGGGCCAGCTTGCGCAGCAGGGTCTTGGTGATCTTGCGGTTGGCGGGGATGATGATCTCCCCCGTCTCGCTGTTCACCACGTCCAGGGGAATCTTCTCGCCAAGGAGGATGTTGGACAAGGCCTCGGTGAGTTGCTCGCGTAATTCATCAATCTTGCGACGGTGCTCGTCCTCGACCTGTTTGGCGTGCTTCTTTTCACCGACCTGGGAAGGCTGCTTTTCGCTGTCCTTCTTGGCCGAGACCTTCACATCCATGACGATGCCATAGGTTCCCGAGGGCACCTTCAGGGAGGTGTCCTTCACATCCGCGGCCTTCTCACCGAAGATCGCACGCAACAGCCGCTCTTCCGGGGCAAGCTCGGTCTCGCTCTTCGGGGTGATCTTTCCAACCAGGATGTCTCCGGGTTTGACCTCGGCTCCGATCCGGATCACACCGTCGGGGCCCAGGTTCTTGAGGGCCTCATCGCCCACGTTCGGAATGTCCCGTGTGATTTCCTCAGGCCCGAGTTTCGTGTCGCGCGCCGCCACCTCAAACTCGTCGATGTGGATCGACGTGAAGACGTCGTCCTTGACGATGCGCTCACTGATGAGAATGGCGTCCTCGAAGTTGTAACCGTTCCAGGGCATGAACGCGACCAGCACGTTCCGCCCCAGGGCGAGTTCGCCATTCTCGGTGCAAGGCCCGTCGGCAATGATCTGCCCGGCCTTGACCGTGTCCCCGTTCCGGATCAGCGACTTCTGGTTGATGCAGGTCGCAGCGTTGGACCGCATGAACTTGCGGACCGAATAGACCCACACGCCCTTGTCGGGGTCGTGCTTGATCTTTCGCTTGCCTTCCGGGAGCTTGCCATCCCGGGTGATGATGATCTGGTCCCCAGTCACCGAGGCCACCTTGCCCGGTTCCTCGGCGACGATCACGGCGCGAGAATCCCGCGCCACACGCTCTTCCAATCCAGTCGCCACCAGGGGCGCGTCCGTGACCATCAACGGCACCGCCTGGCGTTGCATGTTCGATCCCATCAACGCACGGTTGGCGTCGTCGTGCTCCAGAAATGGGATCAAACTGGCCGCCACGGAAACCAACTGTTTCGGGGAGACGTCCATGTAATCCACGCGATTGGGCTCCACGTCGATGAAATCGCCCTTGCCGCGGCAGACCACGCGCTCCCCCAGGAAGCGCCCCTTGTCGTCCACGGGCGTGTTGGCCTGGGCGATGGTGAAGGTCTCCTCGCGATCCGCGGTCAGATATTCGATGTGACCGGTCACCCGGCCGTCCGAGACCTTGCGGTAGGGGGTTTCCAGGAAGCCGAACTCATTGATCCGGGCAAACGAGGCCATGGACGCAATGAGCCCGATGTTGGGGCCTTCGGGCGTCTCGATCGGGCAAATCCGGCCGTAGTGCGAAGGATGCACGTCGCGCACTTCGAAGCCCGCGCGGTCCCGGGACAACCCCCCGGGGCCCAGCGCGGACAACCGCCGCTTGTGGGTCAATTCGGCCAGCGGATTGATTTGGTCCATGAACTGGCTGAGTTGGCTGCGACCGAAGAAATCCCGGATCACGGCCGACAGCGCCTTGGGGTTGATCAACTTCTGGGGCGTCATCTGTTCGGCGCTCTGGTCGAACAGCGTCATGCGCTCTTTGACCAGGCGCTCGGTGCGGGCCAGGCCCACACGGCACTGGTTGGCGAGCAATTCACCCACCGTACGGATGCGACGACTGCCCAGGTGATCGATGTCGTCCAGGGATCCTTCCCCCGCCTTCAGACGCAACAGATAGCGGGTGGCGGCCACCAGGTCCTCGCGTGTCAGAATGCGCGAATCATTTTCCTTCAGGCCGAGCTTTTGATTGATCTTGTAGCGTCCCACACGCCCCAGGTCGTAGCGCTTGGCATCGAAAAAGAGACGCTTGATCAGCGCGCGGGCGTTGGAGGCGGTCGGCGGATCCCCCGGACGCAGACGGCGGTAAATGTCCTTGAGGGCTTCCTCCTCGTTCTTGGCGGGATCCTTCTTCATGCACTTGATGATGATCCCGTCATCCAGCGAGGTGTCGACCACCTTGATCGTCTTGAGCCCGAGCTCGCCGAGTTGCTTCAGCACGGCCTTGGAAAGCGGCTCGAACGCGCGCGCCACCACCAGTCCGCGCTCCACGTCGAGGGCATCCTCGATCAGCACCTTGTTGGTGAGATCCTCAAGTTTCTCCGCCGCCTTGAGGGTCAATTCCTCGACCTCATAGAAGAGCCGCAGAATTTCCTCGTCGGTTCCGCGGAACTTTTCCTCGCCTTTCTTGCTCTTGCTGTCGTCGTCGATGCCGGTGAGCGCGCGGAAGAACGTGGTGGTCAAGAACTTCCGACGACGCTTTTTGCGATCGAGGTAGACGTACAACAGGTCATTGGTGTCGAACTGGGCCTCATACCAGGAGCCACGGTCCGGGATGATGCGGAAGGAATGCAGCAGTTTGCCGTTCGGATGCTGGGTGGCCTCGAAGGCCAGCCCGGGTGAGCGGTGCAACTGGCTCACGATGACGCGCTCGGCTCCGTTGATGACAAACGTTCCCTGCGGGGTCATCAGCGGCAGTTCACCCATGAACACCCGCTCTTCCTTCGTCCCCCTTTCATCCTTGATCAGAAACGTCACATACAGCGGCGCACCGAAAGTCAGCCCTTCACGAAGACAGTCCAGCCAGGTGATCTTGGGCTCCCCAATCTCGTAATCCTTGAACTCCAAACGGCACTTGCCATCGTAGCTCTCGATCGGGAAGACCTCCATGAACACGGCCTGCAGCCCGATGTTCTGACGCTTCGAGGGCGTCAAAGCCGCCTGCAGGAATTCCTCGTAGGAGTCCGTCTGCAGTTCAATCAGGTTCGGCGGGGCGATGATTTCTTTGATCTTGCCGAAGTTTAACCGTTCCGTTGAGCGCGTTGCCATTTGATCCTTTTCTGCGCAGCCGGCCAATGGGCTGCCGCCTTGTTCAACTGCCATCCATCAACCGACCGGGGGCGAACAAACCGGCCGGACTGTTTCCGGGTGTGTATTGCGGGGCGGACGGGGCACCGCCGGGCGCAAGAGAAAGGAGGGGCGACGACACCCGAATCGTCGCCCCACCTCGAATGACCTGAAACTACTTGAGCTCGACCTTGGCGCCTGCGTCCTCGAGCTTCTTCTTGGCAGCCTCGGCTTCGGCCTTCTCGGCAGCTTCGAGCACAGCTTTGGGTGCCCCTTCCACCATGGCCTTGGCCTCGGCCAGGCCGAGACCGGCCTTGACTTCGCGGACAGCCTTGATGACCGCAATCTTCTTGTCTGCCGGCACGGACGCCAGAATGACGTCAAAGGCCGTCTTGGCTTCCGCCGCGGGCGCGGCAGCGGCAGCGCCTCCACCGCCCGCAGCCGCCACAGCCACGGGGGCTGCCGCGCTGACACCCCATTTTTCTTCGAGTTGCTTGACGAGATCTGCGATCTCCAGCACCGTCGCACTGCTCAGTTCCTCTACAATCTTGGCTTTATCCAGAGCCATGGTCTGCTTCCTTTCGTCTCGTCGTCACCCGAGGCCTCGGATGGTTTGAGTTCACCGCCTGCGAACCGACGATTTACGTTGTTGATGGTTTAACGACCGCCACCGGACACCCGTCACGGAGCGGAAATGGGAACGGGACGGCCTATTGGTCCTTGTCCACGCGCGCTTGCAACACCCGGGCCATCTGGCTGGCCGGCGTGTTGAGCAGGCGAACCAGTTTCGACGCCGGGGCACTCATGACACCCAGCAAATGAGCGCGCAGCACTTCGATGGACGGCAGGTCCGCGAGCACCGCCATTTCGGGCGCCTCCAACCGCCGGGTGTCGAGATAGCCGAAATGCACCTTGAGCCGGTCAAACTCAGCTCCGAAATTCTTCACCACCTTGGCGGCGGCGGAGACGTCCTTGGGACCGGTGACCACAGCCAGCATGCCCGCCAGGGCGCCCTTCATCTCGCCCAAGCCGGCCTCACGCGCCGCAATCCGGAAAAGGGAGTTCTTGATGACATGGACCTCCGCCGACACGCCATGCAGGCGCTTCCGCAGTTCAGTCATGTGCTGCACTTTCAGCCCTTGGTAGTCCACCACGATGAAGAAGGGAGACGCATTGAGCCGCGTTAAATATTCCTGTGTCAGGTTGGCCTTTTCAGCACGCATGGTAATTCCTCAGGTTCAGGGTTGCTCAGGCTGCCAGGGGTTTGGTGTCCAGACGCACCGCCGGGCTCATGGTCGCCGACAAGGTGCAGGAACGAATATACGTCCCCTTCAAGCTGGCCGGCCGCGCCTTGGCAACGGCCTCGATCACGGCTTTCACATTCTCGAGGATCTTCTTGGGCTCGAAGCTGACCTTGCCCACCGGCACATGCACGTTGCCGGCCTTGTCCACCTTGAATTCCACACGACCGGCCTTGACTTCCCTCACAGCCTTGGCCGTGTCCTCCGACACCGTCCCAGTCTTGGGGTTGGGCATCAAGCCTCGCGGCCCCAGCACCTTGCCAAGCTTGCGGACCTCGACCATCGCCTCCGGCGTGGCGATGGCCACGTCGAAATCCGTCCACCCGTCCTGGCACTTCTTGATCATGTCCTCGTAACCGACGAATTCAGCCCCGGCTTCGCGCGCGGCGTCGGCGGCCGTGCCGCTCTTCGCAAACACCAGGACCCGGATGTTCTTGCCGCTGCCGTGAGGCAGGGGGACGGTGCCGCGCACCATCTGATCGGACTGACGCGGATCGACGCCCAACCGGAACGCCAGATCGATGGTCTCATTGAACTTGGCCCGGGGGAACTTCGAGAGAACCTCCACCGCGGACTCGACACTATAGAGTCGCGCGCTGTCCACCTGTTTCAGTGCATTTCTGAATCGTTTGCTCGACATGTTGTTGGGTGCGGTGCAAACGAGCCGTTTGGCTCTCCCGCAGGGTTGAGGTTAACCGATCACTTCGATGCCCATGCTGCGGGCGGTCCCGGCGACCATTCGAGACGCCGCCTCTTCGGAGGTGGCGTTCAGGTCCTTCATCTTCAGTTTGACGATGTCCATGACCTGTTTCTTGGACACCTTGCCGACCTTGTCCTTGTTGGGCTGCTTGGAACCCGCAGTAATGCCGGCGGCCTTCTTCAGCAGCACCGCGGCGGGCGGCGACTTGGTGATGAAGGTGAAGGATTTGTCCTGATACACCGTGATGACCACGGGGATGATCATTCCGGGGTCCGCCTTGGTGGCTGCGTTGAATTCCTTGCAAAACCCCATGATGTTCACGCCGTGCTGACCCAGGGCCGGGCCGACCGGCGGCGCCGGGTTCGCCTGCCCGGCGGGGATCTGCAACTTGATCATGCCTGTCACTTTTTTTGCCATAAATTCAATTCCAATCTGCTGCTCGTCTCCAAACCGGCTCAGGCTTTGTCAGCCTGCCAGTACTCCAATTCCACAGGTGTGTTCCGGCCGAAAATGTTCACGGTCACCTTCAATTTCCCACGCTCGGGTTCGATTTCCTCGATGACCCCGCTGAAATTCAGAAACGGACCATTGTTGATCTTGATGGTCTCGCCCACTTCGAAACTGACCTTCGGGCGCTCGGTCTCTTCCGACTCACTGATCTGCGCCTTGATCTGTTCCACCTCTTCGCTCGGTGTCGGCGTCGGCGGCTCGCCCCCCACAAACCCGATCACCCCCTGGGTGTCCTTGATGAAATACCAGGGCTTCTCCACAATCCGCCCGTCGTCGTCCAGAAGCACCATGCGAATGAACACATAGCCGGGCCAGAGTTTGCGGGTCGAAACGGTCTTCTTCTGGTTACGGACCTCGACCACCTTCTCCATGGGCACGAGCACTTCCTCAATGTAATCGCCCATCTCCTCGGTCTTGATGCGACGTTCGATGCTCTCCCTGACCTTCTGCTCCTGCCCCGAGAGGGTGTGAATGACAAACCACTGGCTTCGCATATCAATCCGGATCAGGTCGTCAGCAGCAACAGCACACGGGTCAAAACGAAATCCACCACCACAGTGAAGCCCCCCAACAGCAGGATGGAGATGGCAATCACCACCGTGGACCCCTTCAACTCCGTCCACGTAGGCCAACTGCACTTGCGCAATTCCTCGCGGGTCAGGCTCACGTAGCTGGCAAAACGGGCCAGGTAACCCTTGTACCACAAGAACGCAAACGCAGCTCCGATGACACAGACCCAGATCAGGGTCATGCCATAGCTCTGCCAGAACGAACTCGATGTCGCGGTGCTTCCGGCCAACTCGTTTACGGCACCCGCAGTTTCAATGTTGGTTTCACCCATGATCAAACAATGGTTTATCGGCCCAGCCCAATGGCGGAGAGGGAGGGATTCGAACCCCCGTCGGGCGCAAACCCGAAGCGGTTTTCAAGACCGCCGCAATCGACCACTCTGCCACCTCTCCGACGGACTGGCAGGGCGTGAGGGACTCGAACCCCCAACCGACGGTTTTGGAGACCGCTACTCTACCAATTGAGCTAACGCCCTACGCTCCGTCGAACGGCGCCCGGCCCAGAACCGACCCGGGCGCAGCCCCGAGGGCCGCACCCGTCGCCGTCACACTTGCTCTTTACTCGATCACTTCGGTGACGCGCCCGGCGCCAATGGTGCGCCCACCCTCACGAATCGCAAAGCGCTGCCCCTTTTCCATGGCCACCGGCGCGATCACCTTGACCTCCACGGAGACATTGTCCCCGGGCATCACCATCTCGACGCCCTGCGGCAACGTGATCGTGCCCGTGACATCGGTGGTTCGGAAATAGAACTGCGGACGATAGTTTGTGAAGAAAGGCGTATGGCGGCCACCTTCATCCTTCGACAGAACGTACACCTCCGCCTTGAAGTTCTTGTGCGGCGTGATGCTGCCGGGCTTGGCCAAGACCATGCCACGTTCGACATCGTCCTTCTTCGTGCCGCGCAGCAGTACCCCCACATTGTCTCCCGGCTCCGCCTTGTCCAACAGCTTGCGGAACATTTCAATGTCCGTCGCCGTCGTCTTGCGGGTCTCGCGCAACCCGACGATCTCCACTTCCTCCATCTTGTTCAGGATGCCGCGCTCCACCCGGCCGGTCACCACGGTGCCGCGGCCTTCAATATTGAACACGTCCTCGATGCACATGAGGAAGGGCTTGTCCGTCTCGCGGGTGGGGAGCGGAATGAATTCATCAACGGCCTTCAGCAATTCCTGGATGGCCTGAGCACCAGAAGCCTCGCCGGCCAGGGCGGCCTTCGCGCTGCCCTTGATGATGGGCGTGTTGTCGCCCGGGAACCCGTACTTGGTGAGAAGGTCCCGAACCTCCATCTCCACCAGCTCAAGCAAGTCCTTGTCCGCCAGGTCCACCTTGTTCATAAACACCACCATGGCCGGCACACCCACCTGGCGGGCCAACAGGATGTGCTCGCGCGTCTGGGGCATCGGACCCTCCGCCGCGTCCACCACCAGGATCGCGCCGTCCATCTGGGCCGCACCCGTAATCATGTTCTTCACAAAGTCCGCGTGACCCGGACAGTCAATGTGCGCGTAATGCCGCAGCTCGCTCTCGTACTCCACATGAGAGACGGCAATGGTCACGGTCTTGTTCTCGTCACGCACCGTGCCCCCCTTGGTGATGTCCGCGTAGGAAATCGGGGTCGCCATGCCGCGCTTGGCCTGAACTTCGACAATCGCAGCGGTCAAAGTGGATTTGCCGTGGTCGATGTGACCAATGGTCCCAACGTTCACATGCGGTTTCTTACGTTGAAATTGCTCTTTTGCCATTTGCTGTCTCCTAGTCTGTTCCTAGTGTGTTCGTTTGTCTGTTCGGGTCGCTGTGCTGGTGGAGCCCATGACCAGAATTGAACTGGTGACCTCATCCTTACCAAGGATGCGCTCTGCCAACTGAGCTACATGGGCGCTTGCCGTAGTCTCTTGGTTCCGTGCTCAAGAGACGACAAAACACCGCTCCCCACAGCTTTCCCGGCTGGGAAACTCCAATGGGATGGCGGTCAGTCAATAATGTTACGGCCCAACGACCGTGCGCAATTTAGAAACCCACCCACAATGTGTCAATGGATTTTCAAGGTTTTTTTCAGGGGCGACGGGACCCGCGCTTCCGCCCGGTGGAAGGCCGAATCCAGGCACCCGGCCTGATTGCATTGAGTTCAGCCGCAACCTGTGAATACGCTTCCCCGCTGCCATGCAATCAAGCGACTTCGATTTTACACTGCCCGAGGCCCTGATCGCGCAGCGGGCACTGGCGAACCGCGACGAATCGCGGCTGCTGGTCGTCCACCGATCCAATGGCACACTCGATCATCAAGGTTTCAAGGATCTCGGCCACCATCTGCGGGAACACGACCTGGTGGTGGTCAACAATTCGAAGGTCATCCGGGCGCGGCTGCGGGGTGTGAACCCACGCTCCGGCGGCTCCTTCGAGTTGCTCTTGGTCGGGGAAGTCGCCCGGAACCGCTGGTGGACCCTGATGAAACCCGGCAAACGCGCGCGCGTCGGGACCCGGATCACCCTCACCCGCAGCACAGGATCCCCCACCTCGATTCACGCGGAAGTCCTGGCCACCAACAACGAGGGCCATCGTCTGGTACAGTTCGAACGTCCGGATGACATCCTCACGGAGCTGGAAGAACTGGGTGAGATCCCCCTCCCACCCTACATCAATCGCCGTGCGGATGAATCGGATGCCGAGCGTTACCAGACCGTCTTCAGCCACGCGCCGGGATCGATCGCCGCACCGACCGCCGGCCTGCACTTCACCCCTGACTCTCTTCGCGCACTCCAGTCCCAAGGGGTCCGCATCTGCCCAGTGACACTGCACGTCGGGCTGGGGACCTTTACCCCGGTCAAATCCGACCGCATCGAGGACCACGTCATGCATGAGGAGCGTTATGACATCAGTGTGGAAAGTGCCGCCACCATCAATGCGACTCGGCGCAGCGGAGGCCGAATCCTCGCCGTCGGCACAACCACCCTGCGGACCTTGGAATCCGCGACGGACCATGGTTCGGGAGAACTGCGGGCCGGGACGGGGCACACGCGCCTTTTCATTCACCCGCCGCATCGCTTTCGGATGGTGGACGCGCTTCTCACCAATTTCCATCTGCCGCGATCAACGCTCCTGATGCTGGTCTGCGCGTTTGCCGCGCCCGGCACGCTGCGCGGGCGCGAACTGATCCTCGATGCCTACGC
Organism: uncultured Verrucomicrobiae bacterium; assembly: GCA_963751435.1. Lineage (GTDB taxonomy): Bacteria > Verrucomicrobiota > Verrucomicrobiia > Limisphaerales > DSYF01 > JALOTU01. The sequence continues at coordinate 115,454 of CAVVUP010000034.1, forward strand.
GGAGGCGGTACGACAACGCTATCGCTTCTTCAGCTACGGCGACGCCATGTTGATTCTATGAAACAGTCCAGCCGCCCCCGCCCCCACGTCATCGTCAACATGGCGATGACGGCCGACGGCAAAATTGCCACGGCGAACCGTGCCGTGTGTTCCTTCGGCAGCCGGCGGGACCAGGAACATCTGCTTGAATTGCGGGCCACGGCGGATGCCGTGCTCTGTGGCGCCAGGACCATCGGGAGCGGGGAGATCACGCTCGGTCCCGGCCCCTTGCGGTTCCGGCGCGCCCGGCTGAGGCGCGGTCTGGCCGAATTCAACCTGCGCATCATCGCCAGCGGGTCGGCCCGGCTGCACCCGCGCTCCCATATCTTCAAAGAACTCTTCTCGCCCATCCTGGTGCTCACGACCCGCACAGCATCGGCGAACAGGCTGAAGAAGCTCGGGGCTGTGGCGGACGAGGTGGCCTGCTTTGGCTCGGACGAATTGGACCTGCACTCCGCACTAGGCTGGTTGGCTGACAAGTGGCGGGTGCGTCGCCTGGTGTGCGAGGGCGGAGGCGAACTGAACGAGGCGATGTTCCGCGCTGGACTGGTGGACGAACTGCACCTGACAGTCTGCCCCAAGATTTTCGGCGGACGCAACGCCCCGACCATTGCCGAGGGGCTGGGGTTCAGCCGACTGACGGACGCCGTGCCGCTGAAGCTGCGCTCGCGTCGGCGGGTGGGGGACGAACTCTTCCTGGTTTATGACGTCATGCCGACGGCGGGATCGCCGGGGCGCACCTCCACCCATCGCGCCATCAACCAGAGCAGGTCGGACAGCCGATTGAAATAGATCAACACACCGGCATTGCGCAATTCGCCGGCGCCCTGCAATTCCGAGACGCGCCGTTCCGCGCGCCGGCACACCGTTCGCGCCACATCCAGCGCCGCGGAATGCAGCGTGGCGCCCGGGGTGGCCCATCCTTTGAACGAGATCTCCTGCCCTTCGATCACGGCAATGTGGCTCTCCAACGGCTCGATCATCATGGGATTGAAACCGGGGTAGCCGTCCCGGGCATACCGCTCCTGATCTTCCAGGGCGGTGGCCAGTTCCCCCATGATCGCCACCAGGTCCTTCTGAATCGCCAGCAGAGCGTCACCGATGAAACGGGTGTCGGTCGTGGCCCGGGCCAGTCCCAGCGAGGCATTCAGTTCATCCACAGCCCCGTAGGCTTCCACACGCCCATGGTGTTTGGGCACACGCCGCCCATACATCAATGCCGTGGTCCCGCTGTCGCCAGTCCGAGTCACAATGCTCATGGCGCGCAGTCTGCCACCAGTCGACCGGAGTTCAAATGCGGATTTGGCGCAAGAGGGTTGCCGCCGTGCGTGGCGTTCCCTGGTCAAGCAGCAGCTTCATCTTGCGGCCAGCTCGATCACCCGGTCGTCCAGACTGGCGGCGGCGTAGGCCAGGGCTTCGCGGATGTCTTCCTCTTCCAGTTCCGGGTATTCGCGTTTCAAGTCCTCCCGGTTGGGGTAAGTGGCCACGGCTTCCACCACGCGGCGCACCGTCAAGCGAAGCTGGCGAATGCACGGCTGGCCATTCATCCGTTTGGGATCACACGTAATGCGCGTGAAGGTCATGCCCTACTCTTAGGCGCATCCGGCTATCCCTGCAAGCCGGACAAGCCCCAGCCATTCTCATTTTGGCCCGGAGCGCGGCTCCATGAGCCGCAGCACTCGCGCCACGGAAGGCTGTTCTCAAGCTTCCAGTGACCTGGTACCAGTCGAAGCTGCTGCGGGTCGCGGACCCGCGCTCCAAAATGAGGATTGCTGGGACAAGCCCCGAGGGCACAGCAGCAAGCGCAATCCCGTGGCCGCCAGGACGGCGCTGACGCCCCTTGGCCCCGAAAGCCCCCTCGCCCGCTCCAACACCTCTCCCTGCGAATCGGGCGGCTACGGGGTGGAGAGGGTGTCGTGCCCGGCGAGGAACTCGTGCCACGGGAGGGCGACGGTGCAGCCAGGTAGGGTGATGAATTCCTGTGAATTCCTGTGTCGCCTGGACATCTGGTTGTGGTTCAAACGGATGAGGCGAATCCGGCTTCGCTTACAAGCCTTACAAGCGTCTCTTGGCCCTGTTTTTCAGCCGTAAGGAACGGCCGCTTCCCCCAATGCCCATAACCCCCTCCTGGACCTGTTCGGTTTGCATTTCCCCGCGTACCAAAACCATCGGCTCGACTTTCCCGACGGACCCGGCACTGCCCACCGCAATGCTTTCCGTCCAATACGGCACCCGCTTCAATTCGTCACGCGCGATGGACTCCTCCATTGAATTCCTGTGTCGCCTGGACATCTGGTTGTGGTTCAAACGGATGAGGCGAATCCGGCTTCGCTTACAAGCCTTACAAGCGTCTCTTGGCCCTGTTTTTCAGCCGTAAGGAACGGCCGCTTCCCCCAATGCCCATAACCCCCTCCTGGACCTGTTCGGTTTGCATTTCCCCGCGTACCAAAACCATCGGCTCGACTTTCCCGACGGACCCGGCACTGCCCACCGCAATGCTTTCCGTCCAATACGGCACCCGCTTCAATTCGTCACGCGCGATGGCCTCCTCCAGCGCCACGGCCAAATTCCTGCGGAAATCTTCCAGTGTGCTGGCTCGCACTCGCCAGCAGAGTCGATCCAGGTCCACCAAACGATAGCGCCGCCGGGTGCCCATATTCTCATGGCACCGAAGACCCCGCCATTCATTCCCCTCAACTGATTTCCCCGAGGCATGCTCAAAAGCGAGCGAACCGCCAAACCTCCTGAAAGGCAAAAAGAGAGCCAAAAATCGCCTGCAAGCCCTTGCGGGAAGGCACAATTCTTCGCATTCAATTCAGCCTAAACTACTTGTCCAGGCGACACAAGGATCCCCGCTGGCCGAATCCGGCCTGACGATCATCCGCGGCGACTCGATGGCTGATGCCGCGCAGAAGGTTGTGAAAGCGGTATGCGAATGATAGGCTCGTGGCATGAAAACAAACTTGCTCGAAGACGCGTTGAGCCTGCCCCTGCCGGAGCGAATCAAGCTGGCGGATGAAATCTATCGCAGCGTTGACTGCGAAACGGATGATTCGATTGCGCCGGAGATACTGGCCGAAATGGAGCGGCGCGACGCGGAACACGAGGCCAATCCCAAATCCGGCTGCACGGTTGAGGAACTGGAGCGGGAACTATTCAAGCGGAAGTGAATCTCAAGATCGTTATCACGGCGCCGGCGCGGATCGAGATCGCCGAAGCGGTTAAGTTTTACGAGGAGCGGCGTCCCAGCAGCGGCGTTAAGTTCTGGATCGAGTTCAAGAGTTTGGCGCGACGCCTGAAGAGCTTCCCCGAACTCTACCCGCGTTTCGGAAAGCGCCGTGTCCGCAAAGCCAGGATGCATATCTATCCGCACTCGGTTTACTATCGAATCGCCGGAGAGGAACTGCGGATACTTGGTGTCGTGCATGGGGCGATGAATCCGGAAACGGCTCAAACCCGGTTCGGATGAAGCATACATGGCGGACGCGGCACGGAAGGTGGTCAAGGCAGTTGCCGGGTAGATTGGCGCGCGAGCCATCAAAGCCTTTTCAGCTTCGGTTTTGAGAAGAATCGCCCGGCACCCGCGCGGGGGCGGATGCCGGGCAATGAGGTTTTCCCACTTCGATTATGGCAGCTTCACGGCGCGGTAGAACTGGATGCCGTTGGACAATGCCGCTGGATCAAGGAACGGCACCACGCCGTATTGGTTGGTGATGCTGCCAACCACAGGCCACGACGCCAAGGGTGTCGCCACGCTGGACGACGACTTGATGTCGTAACGGTCGCCCACATCCCCACCGATGAGCATTTTGAATCCGCCCAGGGAGGAGATCGGTGGATAGACGTCCGGCTCCCCGCCGGGGGCTGTAAATTAATTCGTGTAAATGGCCAAACGAAAGGACAATGAAAGTTATGGCCATTACCGATGCAGTATTGAACGAACTCCTCAAAGACTACCAAAAGCCTGAAGATCTGTTGGGCAAGGACGGGCTGCTTAAGCAGTTACAGAAGCGCCTGCTGGAAAAAGCCATGGGCGCGGAGTTGACGGTGCATTTGGGTTACGACAAAAACGACTCCGCCGGCGACAACAGCGGCAACTCCCGCAACGGCACTACTCCCAAGACGCTCAAGGGAGAGTTTGGGAACCTGCCCCTGGAGACGCCGCGCGATCGCAACGGGACCTTTGAACCGCAGATCGTGGCCAAGGGGCAACGGCGCTTCGAGGGTTTCGACCAGGCGATCCTCAGCCTGTATGCCCGGGGACTGACGACGCGCGAGATCGAGGGGTATCTCTTGGAGATCTACGGAGTGGAGGTCTCACCGGGTCTGGTGTCGCAGGTAACCGAGGCGGTGTGTGCCGATGTGAAGGTCTGGCAGCAGCGGCCCTTGGAGGAGGTTTACCCCATCGTCTATTTTGATGCGCTCTGGGGCAAAGTGCGCACCAATGGGCAGGTGGTCAAAGTCGCGGTGTACCTGGCCCTTGGGATCAAAGTCGACGGCAACAAGGAGGTGCTGGGGATGTGGTCGGCCAACAGTGAAGGGGCCAAGTTCTGGCTGCACGTGTTGACCGAGCTCAAGAACCGAGGGGTACGCGACATCTTTATTGGCTGCGTGGATGGGCTTAAGGGTTTTCCGGAGGCCATGGAAGCGGTCTTTCCGGCGACGCAGGTGCAGTTGTGCCTGGTGCATATGGTGCGCCGTTCCCTGAGCTATGTGGGTTGGAAGGAACGCAAGGCGGTGGCGGCCGATTTGAAAGCGATCTATCGGGCGGCCACGGAGGCCGAGGCCGAGCAAGCGCTGCAGGCTTTTGAACTCAAATGGGACCACAAATACCCTTCCATCAGCAAGAGTTGGCGCGCGCACTGGCCGGAACTCATCACCTTCCTGAAGTATCCGGCCGAGATCCGCAAAGCCATCTGCACGACCAACGCCATTGAATCGCTCAACCGGTCGTTGCGGAAGATCAGCAAGAATCGTGGGGTATTTCCTCACGAGGAGTCGCTCCTAAAGCTTTACTACCTGGCGTTGGAGCGGGTGGCCAAAAAGTGGACTATGCCGATTCACGACTGGACCGCGGCGCTCAACCGTTTTGCCATTGAATTTGGCGATCGGATGCCCCGGTTGGATTGAGCACCCATGAGCCGGAAGATTTATTCAGTTTTACCGCAGGGGGCGCGAGCTAAGGCTCAAAGCTCGCCCCCTGCTCGTTTTATCTCAAACCGAAAGCTCGGGAAGTTAGGACAGTTAAACCAAAACAAAAAACCATTTACACAGATTTCTTTACAAAACCCCCCGCCGAGGTGAATCCTCGGCCCTGGCTCTGGCCATTGCCCTGGTATTGGTGTCACGCCGCCGACACTAACGCCGCAGAAGGTGTTCGTCGCCAGTCCCGTGTGTCGGCGGGCGGTTACGGCCAAGCCCCATTGGAGGGTTGCCGGCATGTCGGCCATCGTGGTCCACCAAGCCAGTTGCCAGTCAGTCCCATTGGTGGAGCAATGCCCCACAAAGGTGTCGTCCATGCGCATCAGCCGCAGCCACGCAATGTTTGTGCGGACAGCATTATTCTCGATGCTGCTGTAGTTGGCAACAGGTCGCCGACGGAAGGTCAGGCGGTCCTGCGCGTTCACAGCCACGAAGACATGCCTGTCCCCACCCGTGAATCCGTCACGCACCATGAGGCCCGCCTCCGAGAGCGGATTCTCCGGGATCATGCCGGCCATGTTGGCGACGATCTGCCCGTCGCCCGACCATTCGGTGTTCACAAAGAAGAAGCGGTCTTCGGTGCCCTCAATGTCTTCTCCCGAACCCCATACCACATAGCAACCGCCGTCGTTGGTATAGCCGCCCAAGCCGGCTTCTCTCGGCACAAAGCCCCCACCGATCACCACCAGTGTTGCGTTCGAGCTGGTGGCCGGCACGCCGGCACCGTTGTTCACGACCACACTGTAGTCGCCCGAGTGGGTGGTGAGCACGTTGTTGAGGACCAGACAGGCGTTCGTTCCCCCCGCCAAGGGAAGGCCATTGCGCCGCCACTGATAGGTGAACGGTTCCGTTCCGGAAACACCCACGCACAAGGCCACCTGGCTGCCTTCAGCCGCAGTTTGGCTTTGGGGGTGATTGGTTATCGTGACAGGAACCGCGATCACGACCTGCGCCACCGTACTGGTCACCGCCCCGGCGGATGTCGTAATGACGGCCCAGTAGTTGGTTTGGTCGCTCGGCTGGACGTTGGTGACCGTCAGCGTGGCGTTGGTGGCATTGGCCTTGACCTGACCATCCTTCCACCATTGGAAGCCCATCGTGCTGGCCGTGGGCGTCACGTTCACGGTCACGTCGGCACCGGGGAGAACGACTTGCCGTTCGGGCCATGCCACGAAGTCATCGTTCACTATGGTGACCACGGCGGTCATGTTGCTCCCGGGAGCGATGGTATCCAGGTTGACCAACAGCCATTCATCTGGCTCCTCCAAGGTGTCATCCAGCAACTGCAAGGCGAAGGTCTTTATCCCACTCTCGCCGTCGGCCCAGGAGAGGATGCCGTTGGTGGACGCAAAGTCCGCGCCCGCCGTAGCCGTTCCGCCACCGATGCTAAAGCTGGCGGTTACCGGGCCGTTGCTCGCGCCTGTGCGGCTTACGGACAAAATGACCGAAGGAACCGACTCCAGCACCGCGTAGTTCGCGCCCACAAACTGAATCTCACCCGAGCTATTCAGAATGTCCGCATACCGCGTGGGCAACAGCGCGTAGTTGGTCGTGTAAGGCGCGGTGGTATCGTTCTGGTTCAACACGCCCAGAATCGTCACTGGGCCGGCGGGCTTGGGTTTGCCGGCCAGGTCCGTGTTCGGATGGATCGTCAGGCTGAACGTCTGCCCGGATTGGTTGGTCATGACGAGATTTGTCAGCACCGTGGGGAACGTGTTGCCACCGGCTTGGTTGATCCACACCTGCGCGGCGGACATGTAGCGCGCTTCAGTGGCCTCCATCACCGGCACATTGGTGCGGGAGGCAAAATCCAACGCCGCCGGCGCCGGCAGCGCATTCCCGGAACTCAGCGGCCAAACGTAGTTGCTGATATTCGCATAGTTCGGCGCGAGGGCGAGCAGACCGTTGAGGTTCGTCAACGCCGCCGTCACGCGCAACCGGTCGCCCGCCTGGGGCATGAACTGGTTCGAGCCGCCCCGCCACCAGACCGCGATGCCGTTGGTGTTGTCCTGCATGAAGAACTGTTCGTTCGTGGCCACCGTGCTCAGGTTGGCATGGGTCGTAACGGTTCCTTCCACCGTAAACAGCGAGGTCGTGTTGGTGGCCACATAGTTCGTGGTAACCACCAGCGAACGCAGGTAGGCGATGTTCGTGGACAGCGGCGGCACACCGTCATCATCCACGATGACCAAAGTGGCGTTCACGCGCGCCACGGAGGAAGCCAGCGAGCCGGGCACGATAAGTTCCAGCGTCACGGTCTCGTTGCCCTCGGCCAAGGCATCTTGATTAATCTGAACAGTGGTGGTTTTCACGCCTTGTTCGCCATCGGCCCAACTCAGCGTCTCCACAGCGCTCTCGAAGTCATCGGGGGCCACGGCAGTGCCGTCGGTAGCCATGAAAGTGACATCCACGGCACCCGCGCCACCATACTTGCGCGCCACCGAGATGGTTGCGCTGCCGCCGCCCTCGTTGACGAAATACCGCGCGTCTGTGAACTCGACGATGCCGGTGGGGGGATTGACGGCGGTAATGACGACCTCGTCCACATACCAACCGGGGCCAACACTGGAACCGAAAAAGTCGTTATGGGATTCCAAGTAGAAGGCCAACTGCACCGTGCTGCCGGCGTATGCTGAAAGATCCAAGGAGGGACGTGACCAAACACCGCTATTGCCGGTGTATTGCGAGCTAAGGTTCACCCATGAGTTCGTTCCAGCCTTGATCTGAACGCGGCAGAAATCGTGCGCGCCGATGCTAAACCAGTGCCAGAAGCGGAGTGTGGGATGCTGGCCCACGGCGGGAACCACAAAGGGCGGGCTGATGAGACGGCTGCTGCGGTCTTCGGTGTAGTTGCCCGCCAGCACGGTGGCCGCACAATTTGTCGGCTCGTGAGCCCGCCACCCGGCCGCGTTGGTAGGAGGGCCGCTTGTCGGCACACCAATCTCCCAGATTCCCGTTTCAGCAAACCAATCCTGGAGCCCACCCTCAAAACCCTCAATGACGTTGCTCGACAAACTTTGGTAAGAGCCGGTAACGACTTTGAAGTCGTCCACATACCAGCCAGGATCCACATTGCCGTCGGACACGATATGAAAACCCACTTGGACGGATTGCCCGGCATACTGAGCCAACTCCACAACTGGCCGCGTCCAGACGATGCTGTCCGCCGTATAGTGCGGACTCACTTCGCGCCAAGCATTGGTTCCAACCTTGATTTCAACGACTCCATAGCTGCCTCCGCTGAAATTATACCAGTGCCAGAAGTGAAGGCGTGGGTTTGTATTGGTTGCCGGAACGACAAACGCCGGGCTGATCAAACGCGAATTGGCGCTGGAGGGATAATTTCCGCCCAGAACCGTGGCGGCGCAGTTGGTTCCGGTGTAAGCCCGCTGGCCAAGGGCGTTGGTAGGTGGGCCGTAAGTGGGCACCCCCACTTCCCATGTGCCCCGCTCCGATGCCCAGTCGCCCATTCCCTGCTCAAATCCGTCAGGATTGCTGAACGAAGGCCCGCCTGATAAGACCATGACCTCATCCACATACCAGCCGGGGCCAACACTGGAACCGAAAAAGTCGTTATGGGATTCCAAATAGAACGCCACTTGCACCGTGCTCCCGACGTAGGCTGAAAGATCCAAGGATGGACGTGACCAGACGCCACACGCACCAGTGTATTGAGCGCCAAGGTTCACCCATGAGTTCGTTCCAACCTTGATTTGAACCTGGCAGAAGTCGTGCGCTCCGATACTGAACCAGTGCCAGAAGCGCAGGCGCGGGTTGTCTGTTGGTACCACAAATGGTGGACTGACCAGTCGGCTGCTGCGGTCCTCGGTGTAGTTCCCGTCAAGAACGGTGGCGGCGCAATTCGTTCCGGCATACGCCCGCCAGCCCAAAGCGTTCGTCGTTGGGCCGCTGGTGGGCACCCCCACCTCCCAAATGCCGGTTTCGGAAGACCAGTCGCCGAGGCCCAGTTCAAAACCCTCGGCGGCGTTGTTCGTGAATCCAATCGAGTAATTGCCCTTCACCACGCGCACTTCGTCAATGTCCCAGCCGTCGTCAACGCTGCCATCGGAGTCAATCAGGAAGGCGATTTGGACCGCCTTTCCGGCGTAGGCCTTCAAGTCCACGACCGGACGGGTCCACATGATGCTGTTGGCGTAGTAACGCGGGGAAATATCGGTCCAGTTATTCGTGCCATACTTGATCTGAACAACACCGAAGCTGCCCCCGCTGAATTCATACCAGTGCCAGAATTCGAGCCGTGGATTCTGCGCGGCGGAGGGCACCACAAACGGTGTGACACGGATCAGCCGCGAACTGATGTTGGCTGGGTAGTCGCCCGCCAGCACGGTGGCCGCGCAGTTCGCGCCTTCGTGCGTGCGGTAGCCCGCGCTGTTGGTGGCCGGGCCGGTAGTGGGCGCGCCGATCTCCCAGACGCCGTTGTCCACGCTCCAATTGTCCCAGACGCTGGGACTTTCAAAGTTGTCCGTCCAGACGGTGGTGGTTTGGGAAACGGCTGAAAAGGCCAGTGCGAGCATCGCCAGCACTGCCAGCCACATTTGGGATGTTTGTCTGAGTCTACGCATATTCACTCCTGTGTTTGTTTGGTTCTTTGTTTCTGCTTTGATCGGACATTCTCAGGACCGCGGGAGGCAGGCGGGCTGGCCGGTGGGAACCGCGGCATCGGTCCGGCTGAACGCCCGGAGGTCCTGAAATGGGAATCGAGCGCAAAGAGCGCAAGGAACACAGCGAGAACCGGTTCTGACTCTGTGTGCTTTGTGCTCTCTGTGGTTGAAAAGTTCGGCTGTCGCGTCGGCGGACGCGTATTCCCCTGGCGGAAAGTCTTGGAATGGGTGGGGGCGTCCGACCGTTCGGGACATTGGCGCCGACTGACGTGCGGCGGCTACCATCGACTGGTTCTCGCCCGAAGCCCTGAAAGGACCGCCGCCAGCCAGCGGTGTGCCGTGCGCGCTGCGGCGCTAGCTTGGTGGAGATGACCTTCGAGAACCGGGCTGGACCCCGAGGAACAGTCCGGGATTGATTTTGCGAGGAATCTTGTTCCGTCAGCCCTGTGCTAACGGATCGAGGATCGAGGATCCAACTGCAGTATCACCCAGCCACATTGTCCACATGAAACAGTGATCCGCTATTAACAGAACCCGATCCCAAATCAATCTAATTCTCCCCCAAACCGAGAACCGCGCGGCGGAACCGCCGTTGACTGGCCGGCTCCCGACCGACTGGCCCTGACTTTCGTGCAGACCTGCGCGGCCGAAGCGCAAGCCCAAGGTCCCGTCCGGAGCGCCCGGGATGTCGTGTTCCGCCGTGAGCCTGGCGCTGGGATCGAGCCGTTGCGCGGCACCCCCTGCAACCCCCGCCCGCAGCGTGGCTGCGGGCAGGGGCGCCCCAAGCTCCTCCTTGCGTCCATGACAACCCAAACCTGTTGCCGACCGGCATGGGCGCAGCCGCAGCCTCCGGTTCTGGAAGCCCGGTGTGCACCGGGCTTGTTCCGGCGGCTTTGCGGGTCCTGTTGTGCTCATGTCGCCCTATGAATCGAGAAATCTTCGTGGAAGGTTACGCGGCAATTCATGCGGGAAGGACCTCCTGATCTGTGGAACTGTCGCGGATCGCCCGGTGGGGGGCACCGGGCCTGCAAGGGGCTTCATGGCTGCAGGCCGGGTCCCCTGACCCGGCAGCGATGAACTCACGCCCGTTCCTCGCCTCTCGCCAACCTGCGCTCAGGGATCAGGAGTTCTGACACTCCACAATCCACGGCCCGGCCCCTTTGCGGCTCCTGACCCGGAGCAGGCCGGAGTTGTTGAAGCCGCCAGCCAGCAGGTGTGGACGCAGCCAAAGAAGTCGATGCCCACAGGCAAAAACGGGGCCTGGAAAACGCCGCTAAGGCCCTGAAATGAATCGCTCTTGTGCGCATCCACCTCGACTGCAAGTAGATCCTTCGGCGACACTCGTTGGTCCTCGTTGGTCACTTCCGGGACAAGACCAAGTCTCAGACCAAGTCTCAGAACTCCTGCCTCGTATCCTGGCTTGAGCATTGGTTTCCGTCACCTTAGCCTGCCCGCCTATTATGAACGTATTCGTTACTGGCGGCGCAGGTTATATCGGATCCATTTGCGTGGAAGAACTCCTCGATGCAGGGCATCGGGTCACCGTTTATGACAACCTCACCGAGGGCCACCGGTCAGCGGTGGACAAACGCGCACGGTTTGTCGAAGGGTGCCTGAGCGATCGACCCAAGCTCGAACAGGCCATGAAGGAGGCCGGGGCGGAAGCGGTGATGCACTTCGCCGCCCACGCGCTTGTCGGCGAGTCCATGACCAACCCGGGCAAGTATTTCCGCAACAATGTGGCCTGGGGCCTCAACCTCCTGGACGCCGCCGTGGCGGCCAAAGTGAAAAAGTTCGTGTTCAGCTCGACCTGCGCCACCTACGGACCGCCGGACCGCATCCCCATGACGGAGGATCTGCCGCAGAAGCCCATCAATCCCTACGGCGAGTCCAAGCTGATGTTCGAGCGCATCCTGCAATGGTATGAGCAGATCCACGGGCTCGAGTTCATCGCCTTCCGCTATTTCAACGCGGCAGGCGCCAGCGAACAGTTCGGCGAACATCACCGCATCGAAACCCACCTGATTCCCAACGTCCTGATGGTCGCCCTGGGCCAGAAACCCGAGATCCAGATTTTCGGGACCGACTATCCCACGCCGGACGGCACGTGCATCCGGGACTACATCCACATCAAGGATCTGGCGCAGGCGCACATGGCCGGATTGCAGCCGGGCAAGAAGGGCTTTTACAACCTCGGCAACGGCGACGGCTATTCCGTGCGCGAGGTCATCCAGATGTGCGAGGAGATCACCGGCAGGAAGATTCCGGCCGTGGAAAAACCGCGGCGTCCGGGCGACCCGCCCCGGCTCGTGGCCGGCGCCGACAAGGCCTTCCGGGAACTGAACTGGAAACCCCAATACCCCAAGCTGCGCGACATCGTCGCCACCGCCTGGGCCTGGCACCAGAAACATCCGCGAGGTTACCCGGACTGATGGGAACAGGCACCCCATTGCCAATCATCAAACCTACCCAAATGAAGATGAAGACGAGAATCCTGCTGGTCGCCGCACTCACGGCCTGTTTCCAATTCCACCTTCCAGCGCAGAGCGCCGTCGGAACCTCCCCGGCGCCCGTCACCGCGCCGGAAGCGCGGAAGAATCCCGCCATCATTCCCGTGCCACGCACCGGCAGCATTACCAACCGGCAAGCGCAGGTGCTGCGGCGCGCCAAGGAAGCTCCCGGTGACTATGACATCGCATTCATCGGCGACTCGATCACGCAGGGGTGGGAAAGTCCGGCACCCAAAGGGGGCAGGAACGTCTGGCAGGAATTCTACGGCAAACGCAAGGTCATCAATTTCGGGGTGAGCGGCGACCGCACCGAGCATGTGCTCTGGCGTTTCGAACAAGGCCAGATGGAAGGCATCAAGGCCAAGGTCTCCGTCGTCATGATTGGCACCAACAACTCGAACAAGAACCAGGACGGCACGGACACCTATTCCGACGCGGAAATCCTGGAAGGCATCACCACGATTGTGAACGAGATTCGACGCCGTCAGCCGGAAACCCAGATCCTGTTGCTTGGCATTTTTCCGCGCGCCAAGACCTTCAGCCCGCAGCGCGGCCGCTTGCTTCAGATCAATCAGGCCCTCGCCAAACTGGACGACGGTCAGCACGTGTTCTACCTCGACCTCGGCTCGCAGCTCATCGAAAAGGACGGCTCCATCTCGCAGGACGTCATGCCCGATGCCTTGCATCCCAATGAGGCCGGCTACCGCATCTGGGCTGCGGCCATGGAGCCCAAGCTCAAGGAATTGCTTGGCCATCGCTGATACGAAGGGGGCAGCGACACGTCGCTGAACGCGGCGGGGCCCGTGCGGCGTTACCGCAAGAGCCTGTGATCCTTGAAACCGCCGTTCAACCACAGAGAACGGGTATGTGGCTTATCAATTGCCGTTTTGAGGGTGATATGTCAGCAGTCTGGCGCGTCCCGCTGGCTCGGACTCGATGGGGCGCCCCCTGACCCCTCCCGGGGGGGGTCAGCCGACAAGCCCCTTGCCTGTGGTGGTGATGGTCAGCTTGCCGTGCTTGACGCCTTTGGCGCCGATCAAGCGGTCGGCCATGTGGCGGATTTCGTCCGCCGGCCCGCGGACCACCAGCACTTCCAGGCAGTTGTGATGGTCGAGATGGACGTGCAATGTCGAGATGATCCGCTCATGATGGTCGTGCTGGAGATTGGTCAGTTCCTCCTGCAGCCCGTGCTTGTGATGGTCATAGACCAGCGTGATGGTGCCGGCAATTTCCGCGTCCCCCGCCTGCTGCTGATGTTCCACCAGTTGGTTGCGGATCATGTCCGCCAGCGCCAGGGACCGGTTGTCGTAACCCTTCTCGCGGCACATGCGGTCGAGTTGTTTCGCCAGGCTGGCGGGAAGCGACATGCTGAAGCGGGTGACGGAATCGCGGCTGCTCATGTCGGCGAGGGTAATCCAAGCGTTGCCCGCGTCAACGAGTCAACCTTCGCCCACAAAAAAGCGAACGCCGGCCCGTTCGGGCTGCCGCGTACACCCGCACCCTCCTGACCTCCTCACGGTCTACGCCCTGCAGGCTTGCTTGGACCCCACCTGTGCGGACCGCGGTGCGTGGGCTACTTCAGGAAGCTCTTGAGCATCCAGATGGTCTTCTGGTGCAGCGTAATGCGGCCAATCATCAGATCCTGGCTTTCAGCGTCGCCGATCGCACCCGCCAAGTCGCGGGCCTCGGCAGCGTCGGCCACCAACTTCTCATTCGCGGCGATGAGCTGCTTGACATAGCCTTCCTGCGGCAGCGGCGCGGCAAATTCTTTCATGCCGGCGACCTGGTCGAAGGTGCGCAGGCCCCCGATGGCGTACGCCTCGAGCGCGCGGACGCGCTCGGCGATCTCGTCAATGGCGGTGAACAGTTCCTCGTATTGGGTTTGAAAGGCGGTGTGCAGGGCAAAGAAGCCCGGGCCTTCGACATTCCAATGCGCCAGGTGCGTCAACGCCATGAGCGCGTAGGAATCGGCCAGCACCTGGTTGAGACTGCGGGCCAGCGCGGTGGAGGACTTGGTTTGGGAGGACGTGGTCTTCTTCATGGGCGGACTTTTACCATGACGGCCTGGGGATGTGAAGCGCGGAAACGCGTCGCCGCTCCACGCCTCCACGGTAAGCAGCCGGCCCCAGCGAGGGCGCCACAACGACTTTGGACGGCTTGGGATCTGCCTTTCTGTAGCGCGCGGAGTGGCGACGAGGCCCAGGCGAAGGCCTCTGGCTCTCCCCCTGAACCGCTTCCCCCGGAGCGCGGATTGTCTCAATCCGCAGCAGCCTCGACCGCGCAGCACGGCAGCGAGATGAGGACAACTCCCGCTCCTTGGCCGGTTCAGGGGTTCAAAGCGCGAAATCGGGTTTTGGAGAATTCTTCCCCCCTGAACCCGGGGGAAGGTGGGGCCGCGTCCACCCTCCGTAGCAAAGCCACTGCGGAGGACGGGCTGCGCGAGGCCCGGCGCCGGGGCACCGGCGCCCTACCAGGTTCATGGCCCCATGCGTGATTCTGAGATCGTGGAGGATCCCCATGGACCGCCGACGGGAGCGCCGGCATTCCTGTCGGCAAAAGCGGCTGCGCCTGTACCGGGCAGACACGAATGTCTGCGCTCCGGGTTCCTGGTCCCAACGTCCGTCCCAAGAGGGGTCCAAGCGCCCCGTGGGACGGCGTCTCGGGCGGGCGCCGGCTCCGGGAAACGGGTGGCGGTGGGCGAGAATTGCGGGTTGACGCCGGAAACAAGTTAGTATTACGGTTGCCTCCGAAAGTGTGACGACAAGTACTGGTGTTACCCAAAATAAAGGGCGTGTGACTATGAGGGGGGCGGGCAGACTCGCAGCGCTGGCGCTGCTGGTCTCCGGCCTGGTGGCGGCGCACGGCGGGCGTCCCCTGGTGGTGGACGACGCGTACGCGGTGGATCCCCAGACGTTCGAGCTGGAGGCGGGCGTGAGCTATTTCCGCACGGATTCCCCGCATACGTACAACATCCCGTTCGGCTTGACCTACGGGTTGGTTCGCACGATCGAGATCGGGGCGGGGTTCGGCGGACGCATCGAGGCGCGCGAGGACGTGTTGGACTTCAAGGAATCCCAAGGAGGAGTGGGAGACCTGGTCGTGGGGACGAAATGGAACCCGTTAGCCGAGGACCGCTGGTTTTTCAGCCATGCACTGGCGTTTGCCAGCAAATTGCCCACGGCGGATTCGGACCTGGGCACGGGCAAGGTGGATTTCGATCTCACTTACATTGCCTCGAAGTCGTTGTCGGAGGGCTGGAGTGTTCATCTGAACGCCGGTTACACGTGGGCTGGGGATACAGGCGAGGAATCGTTCGAGGACATCTTCCATGCGGGGGTGGCGGGTGGGTGGCAAGCCAGTGAGCGGATCGAGTTGGTGGCAGAGCTGTACAGCGACGTGCTGATTGGGCGGGAGCGGGACTCGGCACTGGCGCTGGCTGGGGGGATTCGCTGGGGGGCGTTCGAGGGCTGGGTGTTCGACGCACTGGTGGGGGCCGGGCTGGCCGGCGAAGCGCCGGATTGGCGGATGACCGTTGGTTTTACCTGGGCTTTTGATTTCAAACGCGATCCCAAACCGTAGGAGACTCAGGCATGCATATTCCGGATGGATTTATTGATGTGAAGACGGCGGCCGCCACAGCCGTGCTCTCGGCTGCGGCGGTGGGACTGGCGTTGAACCGGGTGCGGCGCGAACTGCCGCCCCGCCGGGTGCCGCTGCTCGGGTTGTCCGCGGCGTTCGTGTTTGCCGCGCAGATGCTCAATTTCCCCGTCGTGGGCGGCACGTCCGGCCACCTGATGGGCAGCGCACTGGTCGCGGCGTTGCTGGGGCCGTCCGCCGCCGTGGTGGTGATGACGGCGGTGCTGATCGTGCAGTGCTTTCTGTTTGCGGACGGCGGGGTGACGGCGCTGGGCGCCAATGTGTTCAACATGGCTCTGCTCGGGACGTCCGGCGGGTATCTGGTCTATGCGTTGGTCAGCCGCTGGATACCGGGGCCGTCCGGACGCGTCACCGCGGTGGCATTTGGCGGTTGGTGCTCCGTGGTGTTGGCGGCCATCGGTTGCGCCGGGCAACTGGCCTGGTCGGGCACGGTCTCCTGGTCGGCCGCCTTCACGGCCATGGCCGGCATCCACGTGCTGATCGGCTTGGGCGAGGGGCTCATCAGTGCGCTGGTGTTCGCAGCCGTGGAACGAACCCGACCGGATTTGGTGGGAAGGCTGGAAGCCGGCTCGGCATCGACTGGCGCCTGGCTGCGGTGCGGATTGGTGGTGGCGCTCGGGCTGGCCATCTTTGTGGCGCCCTTTGCGTGTCCATGGCCGGATGGCTTGGAGTCGGTGGCGGAGCGGTTGGGGTTCGAGCATGGGTCCCGGCAGAGTGGGATTTGGGCGCTCGCGCCAGACTATGCGGTCCCGGGAGTTCCATGGTCTGCGGGAGCCACCGCGCTGGCAGGAGTGCTGGGGATCTTCATCGTGTTCGGCCTGGCCTGGTGGCTGGGTCGCATGCTGGTCCCGAGGACAAAGGTTGCGGCTGGACCTGACGGGGGCACTTCATGATCTCGCACTGGGTGGGCCACCATCACGGACGGAGCGACAGCCCGGTTCATCGGCTGCCGGCCTGGATCAAGCTGGGCGCGGGCCTGGTGCTGATTGTGGCCAGCGTGGCGGTCCCGCCTGATGGGTGGGGGTGGTTCATGGGGGTGGGGCTTTTCCTGGTCATGGTGACTGCGGTCAGCCGGATCCCGGCGGCTTTCCTG
Source organism: uncultured Verrucomicrobiae bacterium (assembly GCA_963751435.1). GTDB lineage: Bacteria > Verrucomicrobiota > Verrucomicrobiia > Limisphaerales > DSYF01 > JALOTU01. Next base: position 132,577 of record CAVVUP010000034.1, read on the forward strand.
ATCAAGCGGCTGCTGTTCCTCTCGCCCTTTGTGTTGGGGGTGGCGCTGGTGAATGCCTGGAAACCGGGGTTGGGCACCGACTGGCGCGTGCTGGTGGTGCGAAGTTTCCTGTGCCTGCTCACGGTGGTGCTGGTTTCGAATACCACGCCGTTCAGCCACATGTTGCAGGTGCTGCGCTCGGTCCGGGTCCCGGGGCTGATGATCACCACCCTTGCGCTCATGCATCGCTACCTGTTTGTGTTGGCGGAGGAAGCCGGGCGCATGCAACGGGCCCGGGCCAGCCGGAGCTTCGTCCCGAATCGTTCGGCGCGATGGAAGACGCTGGCGACCGTGGCCAGCCAACTGTTTGTCCGGGCGTCCGAGCGGGCGGAACGCATTTACGACGCCCTGTGCGCACGGGGGTGGAAATGAAACCCGTCATCGAAATCACCCATTTGTCCTACACCTACCACGACGGCACCCAGGCATTGTGCGATGTCAGTTTCCAGGTGGCTGAAGGGGAATGTGTCGGATTGCTCGGGCCCAACGGCTCCGGCAAATCCACCTTGCTGCTGCATCTGAACGGCCTCTTACCGGAGCAGGCGGCGCACGACGGCGCGGTGCGCGTTCAGGATCAGCCGCTCACGTCCGGCAACCTGGCGCAGGTGCGGCGTCAGGTCGGCCTCCTGTTCCAGGATCCGGATGATCAGTTGTTCTGTGCAACCGTCGCCGAGGACGTTGCGTTCGGTCCCGCCCAATTTGGCTTGCGGGGCACGGCCTTGCAGGAGCGGGTGGAACGATGCCTGGCTCGGGTGGGCTTGAGTGGATTCGGGCACCGGGCCACGCATCACTTGAGCCATGGCGAGAAGCGTCGGGCCTGCCTGGCTGGCGTGCTGGCCTGCGAACCGTCCGTCCTGGTGCTGGACGAACCGACGAGCGACCTGGATCCGCGGGGGCGGCGCGAGTTCAAGGCGCTGCTGCGTGAGATTCCGGCGACCAAACTCATCGCCACGCATGACCTCGAGATGGTGGTCGAGCTGTGCTCGCGGGTGATCATTCTGGATCAGGGCCGGGTGGTGGCACAGGGCCCCACAGTGGCCTTGCTTGGCGACGAACCGCTCATGCTCGCGCACGGCCTGGAACGGCCCCACATCCTGCAACATCGCCATCCGCACGCAATCCGACCGGCGGGACAGGCCGATGCGCCATGGATCGAGCTGGACAGGTAACGCCGCACTTGTGGGAAGTCGCTTGGTTTCACAGGTTCAAGGGTTCAGTCGCCATAGAGTGAAGTTCAACACCGCGGCGAAAGTCACCCACGCAAGGTAAGGCGCCAGCAGCCAGGCAGCGACGCGGCTCACGGACCGAAAGGCCTTCAGCGTCGCGGCAATGGCCAGCCAAAGCAGCACGATCTCGGCAAACGCCACACCGGGCCAGTGCAAACCAAAGAACAGCGGCGTCCAAAGTGCGTTGAGCGCCAGTTGCGCGAGGAAGATGAGCAGCGGCTTGCGCTGTTTGCCCCAGCCACCCTGCCGCCACACCAGCCATGCAGCCACCGCCATCATGGTGTAGAGCGCCGTCCAGACCGGACCGAAAATCCACCCCGGCGGATTCCACGCCGGCTTCTTCAACGTGCCATACCATTCGCCCGGCCCGAAGAGGCCGCCCAACGATGCTGCCGCGAAGCAGAGCAACACCCATCCGGCCAGCGCGAGCAGGCGGCGACTCATGGGCTGGGATTTTGCCGTGGGGTCTTTCATCTCAGAGTGCACCGTGGTGTTGGGAATCGCTTTCTCGGCGGCCTGCGCCAGGCCGCGCAGCATCCCGGCGAACACGAGTTGGTGCAACGGCCAGACGCCATACCAATACGCCAGCCCCCATAAGTCCGAGCGGATCGAACGTCGCCGTCTGGCGCAGCCGCGCCCCGTTTCCATCCGGTTGCACTTCGAATTCCAGCCACGCCCGGCCCGGCAGTTTCATCTCCGCCGCCAGCCGCAGCCGCTGGCCCGGCTGGATGGATTCGACGCGCCAGCAATCCAACGTGTCGCCCACTCGCAGCCGCTCCGGATCACGGCGACCACGGCGCATTCCCACCCCGCCCATGAGCAGGTCCAGCCAGCCGCGCAACGTCCAAAGCCAGTTCGCATAATGCCAGCCCGCCGCGCCGCCGATGCGTTCGACGGCGGCAAACACTTTGGCCGGCGACGCCGCGACCTGCGCCGACCGCGAGTCCACCAGGCGGTTGCCCAATCGTGTGCCTCCCCAGTGCCGGGGCGCGTTCATGGCGGCGGACAAGGCGTCCGACCACCGCGTTTGCGCGAAGCTGGAGTCTTCGTTGCGCAACGCGCGCGCAATCGCCTCGCCCACGCCGACCGGCCGGATGGGGAACAGGCGTTGCGCGGAATCGTCGCGCACCACGGTCGGGTGGCGGAGGCTGTCCACCAACTTGCGACCCACGCGGGCATACAGCGGCGTCACCAGGCCCAGCCACAAACTCGACAGTCGCGGGGTCAGCAGCGGCACGGGAATCATCCACCGCCGCAGCCCGCGCTGCCGCGCGTATTCCCGCATCAGTTCGCCATAGGAAACCTGGTCCGGCCCGCCAATCTCGACGATGACGCTGCCATCCAGTCTTGAGGGACAGCGCCGCACGGAGATAAGCCAGCACGTCGCCGATGGCGATGGGTTGCGCCGTCACCCGCACCCAGCGCGGCGTCACCATCACCGGCAACCGCTCCACCAAGGCGCGGATCATTTCAAACGACAGGCTGCCCGAGCCGATGATGATGGACGCCCGGAACTCGATCACCGGCACGCCGTGCGCCCGCAATCGCTCTCCCACCTCGTGCCGGCTGCGCAGGTGCGCCGACAAATCCGGCTCATCCTCGCCCAAGCCTCCGAGATAGATGATGCGCTGCACGCCCGCGGCGCGCGCGGCGGCGGCGAAATTCTCCGCGGCCAGACGGTCCTGCGTTTCAAAATCGCCCGTCGCGCCCATCGAATGAACCAGATAAAACGCGGCTTCCACACCCTGCATGGCCGCCGACAGCGATGCCGCGTCGAGCAAGTCGCCTTGCACCACTTCGACGCCGGCCGGCACGCGGGGCGACAAATGTTCCGGCTGCCGCGCCAGACACCGCACGCGCCAGCCATCCGCCACCAGCAACGGCAACAGCCGCCCGCCGACATAGCCGGTCGCGCCCGTCAGCAAGATGTGGCCGGGCTTGTCCATTTCAGGCATGGGTGCTTCGGATGGAGTTCATTGCGTCAGTTGGTTTTCAGTTCCACCTGCCCCGACCGCAGACGCGGCAGCCGCAGGTCGCGCGTCCGGCGGAGGACTTGGATGTTGAAATGGACGCACCAAGTCCATCGCGCCTTGCTTGAATCGTCTCAAAGCGATGGTGCACGATGGCCGAACTCAACACCAGCGAGAGTCCCGGCGCATCCTTGTTCCACCACTCCCGCAACTCGAACATCAGGCCCGACACATCCTCCGGCGGTGGCGGCACGAACTGACCCACGCGCACCCGCATGGTCCGACAGCGACCCGCCTCGCCCTGGGCCATCACCTCGCCGGCGACGATTGCGTGCAGGCAAAAAATATCCTAGTGCGTCAAGCGTGAGTCAAGCATCGGTCAAGCTGGCCTGTCCGTGCAATTCGAGGCGATGAGCAGCGCGTTGAACCAGAGCAACGCCGGGATTCGGCGGAGTGTGGATGGCTGCCAATCCGCGCGCTTTGTGCGGTGCGGAGGGGACTGGGAGTTGGGGATGACTCGCTGTCCGGTCTTTGGGCCGTCACGACGCCTTCAGGGTTGGGTGTCGGGAGCGTGAGATCGAGGAGGAGGCGAGAGCCATCCCCAAGAGCGGCGTTGACCGCGCCGCACCCCAGACGCTCCGCACAAGCCGTGGCCGCACCGACCGGAGCGACAACGCCGTAGACTGCGGTGGCAAGCGGGGCACAAGCACGACACCGCCTTGCGCAGCGTCCTCGACAATCCAGCGTCTGCAATCCTAGACTGCCGCGATGTCGTTGGACTGCAAACCATTGGTCATTGCCGGGCGGGAGTTCTCGTCGCGGCTGATTCTCGGCACGGGCAAGTTTTCCTCGCCGGAATCGATGCGCGACGCGCTGGCGGCCAGCGGCACGGAAATGGTGACGGTGGCGTTGCGCCGCGCCGACCTGAGCGGGAAGAAGGATCCGTTTGCCAACATCCTGGAGTTCGTTGACCCGAAGCGATATCTGCTGCTGCCCAACACCAGCGGCGCGATGAACGCCGGAGGAAGCCGTCCGCCTGGCCCGCCTGGCGGCCGCCGCCGGGCTGCCCAAGTGGGTGAAACTCGAAATCCATCCCGACCCGCGCTACCTGCTGCCCGACCCGATCGAGACGCTGCAAGCCGCCGAGATGCTGGTGCAAGGAAGGCTTCACCGTGCTGCCCTACATCAATGCCGATCCGGTGCTGGCCAAGCGCCTGCAGGAAGTCGGCACGGCCACCGTCATGCCGCTGGGTTCGCCCATCGGCTCGAATCGCGGCCTGCAGACGCGCGACCAGATTCGCATCATCATCGAGCAGGCCACCGTGCCGGTGGTGGTGGATGCCGGCCTGGGCGCGCCGAGCCACGCCGCCGAGGCCATGGAAATGGGCGCCGACGCGGTGCTGGTGAACACCGCCATCGCCGTGGCGCCGGATCCCAACCGCATGGCGCGTGGCCTTCAAAGATGGCGGTCGAGGCCGGCCGGGCGGCCTACGAAATCGGGCTGGCCGCGGAACAATGCGCAGCCAGCGCCACCAGCCCGCTGACCGGATTCCTGGATCTGAGCCCATGAACCACGCCTTACCATTTCTGCTCAACGCGTCGCGGACGTTGCTCCGGGCGGCCCGCCGCTGCCGGGTGCTGGTGGTGGGCGACGTGATGCTGGACCAGTTCATCTGGGGCAAGGTGTCGCGCATCTCGCCGGAGGCGCCGGTGCCGGTGGTGGATTTTCGAGCGGGAGAGCTTCATGCCGGGCGGCGCGGCCAACGTGGCGCGCAACCTCCGTTCCCTGGGCCTGTCCACCGAACTGTTCGGCGTCGTCGGACACGATGCCGCCGCGCAGCGAACTCAGCCGGCTGCTGCGTCGACCAGGAAGTGGGCTGTCGCGGATTGGTCGCCTGCCCGGACCGGCTCACCAGCATCAAGACCCGCATCGTGGCCCATCAGCAGCAGGTGGTGCGCATCGATCGCGAGAGCCGGGATGGGCTCGATGGTGCCGCCACCCGGCGGTTGCTGCACCGCGTTCGATCGGAGCTGCGACACTGCCGATGCGGTGATCGTGGGCGATTACGGCAAGGGCGTGGTCACGCAGGCGTTGCTGGATGGATTGCGAACCTTGTGCCGGGAGCGCGGCGTCTGGCTGAGCCTGGACCCCAAGCCGGTGCATCTGCTGGATCTCACGGGATTCTCGCTGATCACGCCCAACCGCAAGGAAGCCTTCGAACTGGCGGGCTTGCCGGACGAGACGCGTCATGCCAACCCGCTCGAGGATCGAAACCTGATGCTGGCTGTCGGGCGATTGCTGAACCAGCTGCAGCCCGGCTCTGCTGCTCATCACGCTGGGCGAACTGGGCATGCTGCTGTGCCGGCGCCAGGCCAAGCCGCTTCACATTCCCACCGTGGCGCAGGAGGTGTTCGATGTGTCCGGCGCGGGCGACACAGTGATCGCGGCGTTCACGCTGGCCATCGCCGCCGGGGCGTCGCCCATCGAAGCCGCGTCTGTCTCCAATCACGCCGCCGGCATCGTGGTGGGCAAGATCGGCACCGCCACCGTCAGCCCGGAGGAACTGGCTCGCAGCTTCAGCTAAGCCGCCCGCCTCCATGTCCGTCGAGAAGGTCACCGTGGAATTCCTGAGATCCTGCAAGGCGGCAGGCGCGGCGGATTCCGTCCCTGACCGCCTACGATTATCCCATGACCCGGCTGCTGGACGAAGCAGGCGTTCCCCTGCTGCTGGTGGGCGATTCGCTGGGCATGGTGGTGCTGGGCTATCCGGACACCACGCATGTGACGATGGCGGAATGGAGCATCATGTCCGCGCCTGCGCCCGGGCCAAGCCCCGCGCCCTGCTGGCGGCCGATCTGCCCTATCGCAGCTACGAAACGCCGGAACAGGCCGTGGCCAACGCACGCCGCTGGTGGCCGCCGGCGCTGAAGCGGTCAAGGCCGAGGGCGGCCGGGCCATTCTGCCACAGGTTCGCGCTCTCATGGAGGCGGGCATTCCGTTCCTCGGCCACCTGGGCATGCTGCCCCAGCACGTCTTGGAAGAAGGCGGTTACCACATGAAGGGACGGTCCGAGGCGGAAGCCCAGGGCTTATTGGCCGATGCCGAGGCCCTGGCGCAAGCGGGCGCATTCGCCATCGTGCTGGAACTGGTCACTCCGCCAGTGGCAGCCGAAATCACCCGTCGTGTGCCCATCCCCACCATCGGCATCGGCTCCGGACCGGACTGTGACGGGCAGATTCTGGTCACGCATGATTTGCTCGGCGCGTTCCCATGGTTCACGCCCCGCTTCGTGCAACCCAAACTGAACATCGCCAAGCCCATCCAACAGGCCGTCACCGTCTGGATGCAGGAGGTGCGCCGATGAACGAGCGGTTCCGGCCTTTGATCGGCCTGCTTCCGGTGGCGATTGCTGCGATCTGCCTGTCCGGCTGCGCCTCCAATCAAGGGCGGCCCACGGAAGCCCAGCGCCATTTTGCCGCCGGGCAGGAATCCATGATCACCATGCTGCAGCAGAGCGGCATTGCCCTCATTCGCATTGTCGGCCCCTTCCAGCGTCCGGTGCTGCCTTGGACCCCGGACATGACACTGGCCGAGGTGATTCTGCAAGCGGGCTACCTTGAATCCCGCCAGCCTGCGCAAATCCTCATCCAACGCGGTCCCACCACCCTGACCATCGCCCCCTCCGACCTGCTCCAGGGCAAGGACGTGCCGGTGGAGTCCGGGGATGTGATTCACGTTTACCCCTGAGTTGACCGCCCCTTGCCGTGGTGCCGCGGATACACTAATCTCGGGCCATGGAATCGAATCCCATCAACTGTGACCTCGCCTCCACCCCCACTGGCGCCGCCGCCAGTCATCAGCGCCAGTCTGCCCGCGGCCGGGAAACGCAGGGGCCGCGGCTGGATGGTGGCCGCACTGATCCTGCTCCTGCTGCTGATCGTGAGTGTCATCGCCAATTTCGGGTTGCTGATTGGTGATACGTTTTCCTTGCAGGCCGCCGGCATTCGCTCGGGAGGTCCCCGGATCGAGGAGATCGTGGTCGAGGACAACGATGCCAGGGACAAGGTCGCTGTCATTGAGGTGGAGGGCATCATCACCAGCGAGTTGATGGATGGACGCCACAACATGGTGGATGTGATCGAAGCCAAGCTGCGGCAGGCGGGCGAGGATTCCCATGTGGTGGCCGTGCTGCTCAAGGTGGATTCGCCAGGCGGCGAAGTCCTGGCCTCGGACGACATCCATCGCAAGATCCAGGAGTTCCAATCCGACCACGACATTCCGGTCATCACCTCCATGGGCGGTCTGGCGGCTTCCGGCGGCTATTACGTGGCGGCCCCTAGCGACTGGATTGTGGCCAATGACCTCACCATCACCGGCAGCATTGGTGTGATCCTCAGCACCTGGAACTACCGCGGGCTGATGGACAAGGTCGGACTGCTCCCCCAGACCTACAAGAGCGGCCGACACAAGGACATGCTCAGCGGATCACGGGATCCCGACCAGATCCCGGAAGAGGAGCGGCAGATGCTCCAGTCGCTGATCGACGAGGTCTACGTCAAGTTCAAGGGCATTGTCAAAGAAGGGCGAACCGCCGCCTTCGACAACAGCGACGGCGAGGGCCGCCCGCTGGTTGAAGATTGGGCCACCTACGCGGACGGCCGCGTGTTGTCGGGAAGCGAAGCCTACAAACTGGGATTCGTCGATGAGATCGGCACCTTCGACCAAGCTGTAGAGCGGGCGAAAGTCCTGGCCGGCGTCACCGAGGCGAATGTCGTCCGCTATCAGCACATCCCGGACATCTCGTCCCTGCTCCGGCTGTTTGGCAAATCCGAGGCCAAGTCGGTCCGGATCGAGCTCGGCCTGGATCTCCCCAAGCTCCAGCCGGGCCGGATGTACTTCGTCAGCCCCGACCTGATGCAGTAAAGAACGCTGGTGCCCCTACTTGTCCCGCCGTGTCCCGGCCAAGGGACGAATTGGCACGGAGCAACGGCCTGCCGCGTCCAAGGCAATCCGCGTAAGCTCTTGCAAACCAATCAGCTCATGACTCGGGCACAAAGACCGCTTCGTTTGAACGTCAAACAAGACTGCTGAGTCATTGGTGCCAAGTACGACTCAGCCGACAAACTGAAGAAGAGGACTGAGGAAAGCCTATGATACTCGACCAATATTGGTTGCTGTTCGCCATACCCGGGATCCTGATTGGCTTGTATGCACAAGCCAAACTGAGCTCCGCCTATGGCCGTTACGCCCGGGTGGGGGTGGCGTCCGGCGTCACCGGCGCGGAAGCCGCCCGCGAGATTCTGGATCGATCCGGCCTCCACAATATTGAGGTCCATGAAGTGCGCGGTCACCTGACCGACCACTACGACCCGATGAAACGGGCCCTGTTCCTGTCCTGGGAAAACTTTCACGGCCGCAGCATCGCGGCGGTCGGCGTCGCGGCGCACGAGGCCGGTCACGCCCTGCAACACGCTGCAGCCTATGGCCCGCTCAAGTGGCGCATGGCCCTCGTGCCCGTCACCAGCTTCGCCAGCAATGCCTCGATGTTCCTGGTGCTGGGTGGCATGCTGCTCGGTTGGGCCAAGTTCGCCATCCTGGGCGTGGTCGCTTACGGCATCATCAGCCTGTTCCAACTGGTCACCTTGCCGGTGGAATTCGACGCCAGCAACCGGGCCAAGGCCCAACTGCAGCGGCTCGGGCTGGTGCTGCCGAACGAGGCCCCGCACGTCGCCAAGGTTCTCAACGCCGCGGCGCTGACCTACGTGGCCGCCTTGGTCGCCGCCGTGATGCAGCTCCTGCATCTGATCCTCATCGCCCGCGGCATGGACCGGGATTGACGGCAGCCGGCCCGCCCAGCCCGGTGCGTTCAAGACGCGCCAACAAGTCAGCCCACTCCAAGGCCTGGCGCCATCGCGCGTTGGGACCATGAACCGTGCGCAGATTTCTTGTTCCGTACGGAACACGATTCGCGTGAGTGGATCAACTCCGGTTCATGGGCAGCCTCCACGATCTCAGAATCGCGCGTTGGGACCATGAACACGGAGCGCAGACATTCGTGTCTGCCCGGCCCAGGAGCAGCCGCTCTTGCCGACAGGAATGTCGGCGCTCCCGTCGGCGGCACATGGAAAGCCCCCTGTTCCTTTTGGACCGGCTCACCGCCATAAACCGGTTCGTCCGAAACTGTGTTGCACATGCAACACCAATTAGGGCGCCCGAAAGAAGCGGTCATGGAGAGCCGCCACGCTGCGATCGGGTAGGAGGTGAGGGTTAGAACCTCACCGTCCTCCCACACCACCGGACGTACGGTCCGCGTATCCGGCGGTTCCGTTGATCGCCGCTTTCTTGTTTGGTCCCGGATTGACTATAGACACCTGGTTTACCTCGCGGGCTTCCGGCCCGTGCCTTCAACCGAGGCCCCTTTTCAAGGCTTCTGTCCAATCAATTCCCGACACTTCCACTCGCAGCTTTCAATCGGTTCGGCCCTTCATCGAATCGCTTCGATTACTATGGCCTCTGCTGACTTCTCCGCCGGCATCGTCACACCCTTTCGAGTGCGCTAGCATTATCGCACCGACGGAGACCTCGCCGGGTAATTCGCAATGACCGTCCCGCTTATGTCCGCCACATCTACGCCCACGAGTTTCGGTGCAAGTACTGGACTTTGAGTCTCGCTGCCCTCTTGTCCCTCGTGTTCGCCTCATATGTGGTTTCTGTTCGTCGGACCAGCGTTTTGCCATCGGCTTCCTTCAGATTCCACCTCGCGGTGGACACCCTTGCCGTTCGGCTAGCAGTTCCCCTTGCCGGGTCTGCATTGGACTTTCACCAACGAGTCATCGCGCCCTGCCGGGCGCACAGAAAAAAAGCCGGGAGCGGCATCGACCGCTCCCGGCTTGGGTATCAAAGCACCCCACCCCTCCTATTTCACCAACCGGAAATACATCTGGCCACCCGCAGTGGGCAGGTTGGTCGAAGAGACGCCGCGTGCCTCAAACAAGGGCGTGTAGGGCCCGGTCACATTGGTGCTGGCCTGCATGTAAGTGCAGGGAAGTCCCGTCCACTCCAAGCTCACATTGCCGGGCGTCGAGGGTTTGGCGGCCAGGCCACCGATCTCGTCTTCGGTATAATCTGTAGCAGGATTGGTCACTGATCCACTTGTCCACTGGCATGGAATAGTTGGTCACTCCCGCTGCCGTCCGGACGTAGCGGACATGGTCAGAACCGAAGCCAGCCTCGTTGTCCGCACCACCCAAGGAATACTTGTAGGCGACCCGGAAACTGGTGCCTGCCGTGAAGTAATTGGTCAGCGTCACGCTGTGAACGTCTGAGGTGGGATTCTTGGTCAACACGAGTTGGGGCAGCGGGCTCGGCCCCCATTCAGGACTTGGAACCCCTTGCGAGTCCCAACCGACGAAGCTGCCATTGATATAGACCAGTTGCGTTCCGGATCCGTCGTAGTTGGTCCCGTCCGTCCCCACCGCACCGGCCATGTCGATGCTGAAGGTGACCGCCGCATTTTGATCAAGCGTGGTGCACGGGGTCAGATCATCCCAGTAAACCAACGGCAGGATTTCGTTGGTTGAATTGATGGCAAAGCCCCGGTTGTTGCTGCGGGTCTCGTAGCCACCGTTGGGCATGGTGGGGGAATCGGTCCAGAACTTGAACTGGTAGCCGCACGCCCCGACCGGCGCCTGAATGCTGGCCACGCCCCGATACACATTCGAGTCAACCGCCACCGGGTTGTTGGTCAGGAGCAGCGCGGTGAGCGCCGGATTCGGGTCGCCCCAGCCATTGAAGCTTCCCCGGGCATAGACGTTATTTCCGTTCGTGAACCGGCCCGCCGCCAGTTGCAGGCTCATATCCACGGAAAAAGTGACGTTGTTGGTGGGGTCGCTCAGCGAGCGGTCATTCCAGTAAGCCAGCGGTGCCGTGATCTGTGGGCTGCTGATGTTGAGGGTGCGGACGCCGTTGCACAAAAGCAGGGGCTGCTCCTCACCCGGGAAGGTGGACCCGTAGAACTTGTAGCTGATGGTCGAGCCGGCCGCCGCGATCACCTCCACCGTGTTGCTGAACAGGGTGGGTCCGACCTGGATCAAGTCGCAGTTGGTGCTGGCCGTCCAACCGTTGAAGTTGCCGCGCACATAGACGATGTCGCTGTTCGTATTGAACCCGTCGGTCCCAATGTTGTTGGCATCGTACAGCGCGATGGGCCACTGCATGTCCACCAGGAACGTCACCAGGTTGGTCGGGTCCGGAGAGGCCACGATGGTGTAAGACTTCGGCGGATTCACCGTGTTGGTCGAGGAATCGTAGAAATCGCCCCAGTTCGCGACGGTTTGATCAGGATTGGCCAAGGCATCAATTGCGCCGTCACCATCACCACCGCCGCTGGTGTACACATCAAACTCAATGGTGTCACCGACGCCGAGGCCCATGTTCAGGAAGGGAACAGCCACGGTGACGGAATTGGTGGTCTTGGAAACGCCAGGCGAACTGATGATGCTCCAGGAGGTGCTGTACCTCCCAAAGTTGACCGGCCGGACCGTTCACCCAGGTGCCCACCCAGTAGTCCATGCCCCCCTGACCCTGACTCCAGGCGATGGGACGATTCCAACCATTTCCAAGCGTGTCGCCACCCGGCTTCGTATCGAAGGCGATCATGTACTTGCCCCAGTCGGTCGCGACGGGGTCACCCGCCAACGTGATCTTGAAAATCAGGTCGAAGGCGTTGTTGCTGACCTCGACGGAGGTGATGTCCATGATCGAGGAGGTCGCCAGAATGTCTCCGGTGGAATCGGTGAAGTTTGTCTGCGCAAACGCTGCGGGAGTCAGCGTTGCAGCCGCCACCAAAGAGGCGGCGAATGCTGCATGTTTCAAGGATCGTTTACTCATGTTCTTGTTGGGTTGATTCATTGTTGGATTACTTAAATGCCTCCCTCTGACCACGCGTGTCGGAGGATGGGCGATGGTCAATGACTAACACCGGCGTGCGACTCCATCAACCGCATGTTTGTGCGGGGGGGGCTCCTGTTCGAGTTCAGAGGTAACAGGGAACAACATCGAGCGGTTAGGGGGAGCCTCCTTTCGCGATTGCGCATGGGATGGGACCCTGAACCCGGGCAAGGAGCGCGAGTTGTCCTCAACTCGCAGCAGCACCGCATCATCGGAGCCGCTGCGGATTGAGACAATCCGCGGTCCGGGGGCCGGTTCAGGGGGAGCCCTTGCCGGGGTCCGGGCTCTCGATGCGCTGGAGAGACTCGCGGGCCGGGACGTGGTTGGGATCCAGCTCCAGCACCCGCAGAAGCATCTGCCGTCCTTCGGCCGTGCGCCCCAACCGCAGCAGCACCACGCCCAGGTTGAAGTTGACCGTGACATCGTTGGGTTTCAGCCGCAGGGCCGTCTCGTATTCGGCACGCGCTTGCTCGAACTGGCCGCCCAGAGCGAGAAGATCCCCGAGGGCCCCATGCGCCTCCGCGTAACCCGGGTTCAGCGCAAGGGCCTGTCGATAGGTCTGGATCGCCTCGACGCCGCGCCCCATTTCCACCAGCGCTTTGGCCCGGGTACGCCCAAAACGCCGGATCCTGCGGGCGCAGGTGCGAGGCGCGCTCGAAACACTCCAGCGCCTGGGACCAGTTGCGACTTGCGGCATAGCTCTGGCCCAGTTCGGACCAGCCCTCGACCAAGGCCGGCCGGATCTGCAGTGCCTTGCGCAGGAACGCCTGGGCATCAACATTCCTTCCCTGGCGACCCGACAGAACGCCCACTTGGAACCAGGGCAGAAAGTCATGCGGCATCAGCTCACTCACGCGTCGCCAGGCGCGGTTCGCGCCGGGCAAATCGCCGGTGACCTGCAAGAAACCACCTTGGACTTCGTAAAGGAAATGATCCTCGGGCGCGGCGGCGGTTGCGTCCGCGTAAATGGCCTTGGCCTCGGCCAGCGTTTTCACAGTCATGCCGGCCAGCAAGCGTTGCTCATACTCCTGCAAGGCCCGGATGCGCTCCGCATTGTTGGGCTGGCTGCTCAGCGGCGGCTGCTGCAACCGCCGGATGACCGCCTCCGTCACCAGTTTGCGGTTCCAATCTGTCAAACCCAGTGCGCGCTCGCACGATTCCCGGGAAGGCCAGTCGGCCACCGCTCGCGCGCGCACCGGCTCGGGCAACAACTCCGCCACCGCCCCGGCCCAGAGCCGACCCAACTGGTATGCCCCATCGAAGTTGAAATGCACATGCTCATAAAAGGATTCCCGCCCCGGGATCTCGACGCCCGACGCCCGCGGCAGGACGGTCTCAGCATCCAAAAGCCCGACCCGATCGCGTCCGAACTCCTTCTCGACCCGGCGGATCACGCTGTTCAGTTTTGAGTCGGTCCGGAACGGAAGCGCGTCGGTGTCACACGCCAACTGGTAATGACCGCGCGCCTCGTCCAACCGTCCCAACCGGTCCAGGCAACCGGCCAGGCGGTAGTGCGCCTCGGCATGGCCCGGCGCGAGAGCGCACGCCGCGCCGAATTGATCGGCGGCACGTTCCAACGCGCCTTCGAGTTCCGATTGGCGAGCCGCGTCCAACAGCCATTCAAACCGGCCCCGGTCCGAATCGCCCGGGCTGGCATCCAGTTCGGACGCGAACGGCGGCGAATCCCGAAGATTCACGGCCACGGTATTGAGGATGACGGCGGCGCCGGCGCCGGTGCCGGCGTCCAGGATCCCCCGCAGGTTGGCCTCGAAGTTCCGATATACCTGCTGCCGTTTGGGGGAATCCGGACTCAGCCGGTTTCGGAGAAACATCTGCATGCCCCCCCACGAGGCGTCCTCGGTGGCGGGTTTCTGAAGCCTTCGGGCCAACGCCACGCCGAACTGTCCCAGCCGCGTTCGCTGCAGGGCCAGGGACAGCCGCACCAGACTGCGCGGCGGAGATTGCAGCCCAAAGACGCTCACCGCCCCGAACGGCCCCACCATCTCGTTGTTGCCCATGTAAACAATCCAGAGGTCGCCTTGGTGATCGGCGCATTCCCGGGCAATGGGCAGGATGACGTGCGAATTGATGGCCGTGAAGGCCACATTCACGACTTCAAACTCGGCGCCCGGATAACGTTGCCGGAGCAGGACCTCGAGGTAGCGCGCCGGCCCAAACGCCGGTTCCGGGTCGCCCATCGCTGCGGATTCGCCCAGCACGAAAATCCGGATGCTGCCGGGCGGCTTGACGGCTTTCATGCGCAAGGCCCCGGGCTGACGGAGGATCTGGGGCGGAAAAAATCGGAGACTGAAATCGTCGTTTTGGACCAGGAACTCCTCGTCACCGATGCGGCACGGCTTGAAAAAGTCTGGATCGTAGCCGTAGCCCCCCAGATGCAGTCCGATTTCCGTCAATCCCAACAGGACCAGCGGAACTCCCAGCATGGCCGTCAACCGGAACAGCCAACGGCGATGCCCTCCGCCCGCGGGTGCCGCTCCATCCTTTGGTGTGTGCGGTGTCGATGGTGCGTGCCCGGATGCGCCTTGCTGAGCAGCCTTGGTCTTGCTGACCTTCATCTGGGATGGGCGCATGAAAGCATGTTCAGCCCATGCAGCCCAGACAATTGTGCGCGACGAGGTTCATGGGCAGGGAACAGCTCCCGGCATTGGACGTGAGTTGGGGCCATGAACCTTGGCCGGGAGCGCGAGTTGTCCTCAACTCGCAGCACCCTCGCACGGTCGGAGCCGCTGCGGATTGGGACAATCCGCGCTCCGGTGGGCGGTTCATGGCGCACGCCAGACCTGGACCCGAAACAGGCGGGCCGGCTCACCCTGGGCCGTGGGCTCCGCATACTCGAGCATAAGCCCCGAACCCGACACATTCTGCATCGCAGTCGGCGTCCACGAACCAGCCCCGGACAATTGATCCGCCGCCCAAACGGTGTAAACATGGCCGCTCAACCCCATCCAACGCACCGCAACCTGACCGGCGCCCTGCACGGACTGGATGTCGCTGACAAAAAGGCTCCGAGGATCATTCGGATTCGTACCCGCCTGGAACTCCTGGCCATCGCTCATCCCATCGTCGTCGGTATCCACGACGAGGGCGCGCGTTTCGCCCGGATCAAACGCCCCGTTGGCATTGGCATCCTCCTGAAGGTCGGCAAGCCCATCGCCGTCGGTGTCGAAACGCGACAGGTCCAGGAGATAGTATTCGGCCGCTTCGAGGTTGCCATCGCCATCCCCGGCCGGACACTGGCCGGGGGAGACCAGATCCCCTCCGTTGGACGTTTCATAGGGGACGGAAGCCACATAGAGACGCGACGGGATGACACCGAACACCGTCAGCGGATCGAGGATCCCCTCCAACCAGCCGCCTTGGGCGGAGGTGGATTGTCCACCGGTGCCTCCGCCGGGATGGAACCAACCGGACCAGCCGTTGTCCCCCTCGTTGCCCAGATAATGCTGCAGCCCGGCAACCCGCCCGCTCTTGGCCCACGGCGCCGAACTCAGTCCGCCAGTCTGTGTGGTCACGAAGAGGAATCGATCCAGCGAATCGCCCGCCGCCGGCGTGGCAAAATACAGCACCTTGCCGTTGAAATCCGCGTGGAGTCCAATGCCGTTGGTCGAGACCCGCAGGGTGGTGGCTTCTTCCGATGAAATCTGACCGTCCAACTGATATTGGCGCAGCGGAACTTCCTTCACCGGGATGGTGCTGGTTCCAGTGGTGAAGAAGCTTTCAAATGCGGCTCCGAGCGCGTCGCCGTTCGCGCTCGTGGCAGACGCACCCAGCCGGACAGTGTAGCGCGTGTTGGGAGCCAACGGCGACGACGGCAGGTAGTTCAGCCGGCTGGGAGAATCCCAGACAAAGGTCCCCGGCACGAACGGGTCCAGTGCAAAGAACGACTCCACCACGCCGGCGTTCATTGGCTGATCGAAGGTCAGGGTGATCCGGTCGCCCCGTGCGACATCCACAGTGTCGTGGTCAGGAAGGATCTGCCGGACCGACGGGGGCAGCGGAACGAGGTCGGTCTGGGGCACCCAGATCTGGGTGCCATAAGCAGGCACGCTGAAGGTGACGCGATTCGAGCCGCCCCCCTGCCCCACCGTGAGCGTCTCGGCCGGATTAAGAAGGTTGGCCATGACCGTGCCGGTCGTTTGGGCGGTTTCCGGCCCGAGGCCGCCGTTCTCCGCCAGCAAGGTCTGACCAGCCGTATTGAGGGCCACAACCGCCTCGGCCCCGTCCAATTGCATGGAATACACGTAAAGCCCGCGTCCGCCGGACGTCTCGAATCGCGGCGTCCAGGTTCCCTTTCGAAGGACGGGATGCGCTTCCCGCAGCAGGCAGAGCGTGCGGACGTGTTGGAGCAGAGGCGCCGTCATTTCAAAGTTGTCCCCGTCCGACGGCCCGAACTCAAATTCCCCATCGAACATGTCTTCGCGGTCATAGGGATCATTCCCGCCGTCAAAGCCCTGCTCGGTGCCATAATACAGGCAGGGCACCCGGCCGGAAGTGTAGAGGAAGCTCAGCGCCACCTGGAGCAGCGCAGCGTTACCGCCCAACTTGTCGCCGCTCAGCCATCGGGGCATGTCGTGGTTGTCGAGGAACTGCACCAGTTGTTCGCGCGCCCGGGCGTCGTAGAGCGGGAGTTGGTTCAACCGATCCGTGACGCGCGAGGTGGCGTCGCCCCACACAAACACCCCCTCCAACGCATCGCGAAGCGGGAAGTGCAGAACAGAGTTGAATCGATTCGAGGCGGTGAATGGGGCCAGGTCAAGGTCGTTGCCCAGCCAAGCCTCGGCAAAGACGAGGAAATTGGTCTTTCCAATCGAAGCGCTGTAACTCTCGATGGCCGGCAGGAAAACCTCCCAAAACCCCATCTCGATATGCCGCGCCGTGTCCACCCGGAACCCATCGCAGTCCGTCGCCGCAATCAGCGCCTCGAAAATGGCGATCATGTCCTGCCGCACCACCGGCAGTTCGGTGTTGATCCCGTCCAGGCTGAAAAAGTCGCCCTTCAAGGATTGCACCGGATCGTTCCAGTCGCCGATCTGCCCGAAATTGTAGAACCGGCTCAGACTGTCAAAGGGAGGGGCGTGCTTGCGGGCGTCGTTCCACCAGCGCAGGGTGTAGCCGTTCAGGTTGAAGGACGGGAACCCCGGGTCGTTGGAGGTGATCCGGTCCCCGGCATGGTTTTGAACAACGTCGAGGACCACATACATTCCGCGCGCATGCGCGGCGTCCACCAACGAACGCAGGTCCGCCAGCGTGCCCCAGTGCGGATCGATGTCGTTGAAATCCGTCGCCGCATAACCGTGGAACTCCCCGTTCGAGTTGCGCACCACCGGCGAGATCCAGACAGCGCGGGCCCCCAGCATGCGGATGTAATCCAACTTGGCTTGCAACCCCTCAAAATCACCGCCGTGGATCGTTCTGAGCCCGGACGGGTTCGCGTCCCCATCGGGGTTGTCGTCATTGTTCCCAGGATCGCCGTCGAAAAACCGGTCCGTCATGACCTGGTAGACCGGAATGTCCCGCCAGTCAGCGGGGGACGCCGTGTAGGAAAATCCAGGCTGGTCAACCGCTCGGGAGGGCAGAGTCGTGAACGCCTGACCCGCGGCAGGTGACAGCCCGATCGCAAGGCCCAGGTAAAGGAACCAGCCACCCTGAAACAGCCGGGGGCTTGGGAGACGTAGGAAAAGATGCACGTGATGAATTGGCTACAGCGGTTTGAGCAATCGGATAGCCGCACAGATGCGAAAGAGGCCCCGCAACGACCGCCTCTCTTACGAATTCTGCGCCTTCTTGCAGCTACGGAATCCCTTCAACTGCCATAAGCGATCCAGTATAGGAGGCTTCGGCTCTCCACGCTACCGCACCTTCATGCGGTGTCGTGAACGCGGTGCGTGCACAGTTTGTTGAAACGTCCACCTGAAGGCGGCGTTCCGGTCCAGGATCGGAGCCGATCCACCCACTCGTGAACGCAGCGTGGCGCACGACCAGTCCGCCCACACAAACATGCGGTGGAGCGGTCCGGGGGTCGGATGCTATGTTGAGCGCGTGAATCACCCATTGACGGCACTGCGCGCGCCTGTCCGCCCCGGCAAATGGTCCCTTGACCAAGGCCAGGGAAAGCGCGCCACCCGATCCAATCAACCCATGAACACCATGCACCGCGCGAACACGAAACCCACCGTAAACTGCCGTGGCTTCACCCTCATCGAACTGCTGGTGGTCATCGCCATCATCGCGATTCTGGCGGCGATGCTCCTGCCGGCCTTGAGCAAGGCCAAGACCAAGGCCCAGCAGATCAGTTGCATCAACAACCTCAAACAGATTCAACTGGCCTGGCTGCTCTACTCCGGCGACAACAACGACAAGATCTGCCGGACCGGCGGCACCATGTCTGCACCCCCCGACCCTTATCAGCCCAACGCCCAACCCGGCGGGGCCCTGGCCAACTGGGTGTTGGGCACCGACGCCAGCAATCCGAACCTCGACTACATCAAGAGAGGTTTGCTCTACCCTTACCTGAACACCGTCGAGGTCTACAAGTGCCCGGGAGACAAGGACGGCAAACGCGTCCGCAGCCTTTCGATGAGTGCCTGGATGAACCCCATCAACACGGAGGGTCAATTGGATCCGGCCTATGTCGTTTTCCGCAAGCAAACCAACATCCGGAGGCCCTCGGAAACCTGGGTGGCGATTGACGAGAATCGAAACATCAACGACGGCTGGTTCCTGGTCCGCCCCAACACCCGACCCAGTGGCGGGATATCCCGGCCATCTATCACGCCGGCGGCGGCGGGCTTTCCTTTGCCGACGGCCACGCCGAGACCCGGAAATGGACCGACGCCGCGGTGCTGAGCGAAGCTCCAGTCAACTCACGTAACGACGGCAAGTCAGACGATCTGCCCTGGCTGATCGAGCGGACCACCCAGAAGCCGTGACCGGGGGCGGATCGAGTTATTCACAGTCACCGCATGAATATGCGGTGGACAGCCTCCAAAGATGCTGGTAAGAAGCGGCTATTCGTTCCCAAACCTTAGTACCAAACCAAGAACCAAATGGCAGTAAACCTATGAAGAAAACCATCAAGCAATCCTGTCTGGCCTCCCTCCTCCTCGCGATCGCCATGGTCCCCGGCAGCGCGCACGCCGACCTCGTTATCGCTGGAAGCCTGCAAACCGAGCAGGGCAATCCGAGCGACTGGGATCCCGGCAACAGCACCCTCATCATGTTCAACGCGGGTGGGGGGATTTACACCTACGTGGTGAACAACCTCCTGAACGGGACGCTGTATGAATTCAAGGTTCTCGACGACCAAGGCAGCCCGCCAGCCGATTGGAGCGACCCGCAAGTCGTGAACGTGAACACCATGGCCTACGGGGACGCCGACGGATCCGCGCTGATCACGGTGAACCTCAACCTGAATAATGGCAACGGGGGCAAGGTGACATGGGTTAACATGGACAACGCACCGCTCCAGGTCGTGGGC
The DNA here is from genome assembly GCA_963751435.1 of uncultured Verrucomicrobiae bacterium. Lineage (GTDB taxonomy): Bacteria > Verrucomicrobiota > Verrucomicrobiia > Limisphaerales > DSYF01 > JALOTU01. Next base: position 152,260 of record CAVVUP010000034.1, read on the forward strand.
GACTTCATGAACGAAGCCGGCGGGGCTGGCGACTGGAACCCTGCGGACCCGACATTTGACATGACCCCGCAAGGCGGAGGGCTCTACACCATCGGCCTCACCATCAGTACGCCCGGCAACTACCAGTTCAAGGCAACGGACGGTACCGGATGGGAGAGGCAGGTCGGCACTGATGGATTGGGTGGCAATGCAGCCAGCTACGCTTTTAGCACCGCTCAGGCCAATGAAGCGGTGACCCTCTTCGTTGATCTGGCCAACGGTGCAATTGGTGTGGTACCAGAGCCCACTACCTTTGCCCTGGCCGTGCTTGGCTTGTCCGCCTTGGGCATCGCCATCCGCCGCCGTTCTTGATGCTCCCCCCCCCCAGCCCCCTGCGCCCTTGTCCTCGGACAAGGGCGTTTTTCTTTCAGGCGGCTTGCCAAGGCCGACACAGGTTCCGCATGCTGTAGTCCACTTCCCCCGTGAAATCCAGGCGGCCAGGAACAACTGAGAAGGGAGCAGGGCGCGCGGCTTTCTGGACCGTCAGCCCCACCCATCGCCGCTGGTTCATCCTGCTGAGCCTCGCCGCCCCGCTCCTGCTGCTTGGGCTTGCAGAACTTGGATGCCGCCTCGCCGGCTTCGGCGGCTACGCGCCCATCCTGCGACGCGTGGGCGAGGTCGATGGACGCCAGTTGGTCATTTCGGATCAAGCCGGGGCCGTCACGTGGTTCTTCGCCAACCCGGACCGCCCCGGCTACAACGATCAATACTCTTTCCTGGACCCCAAACCCGAGGGCGTGTTCCGGGTGTTCATTGTCGGGGAGTCCGCCGCCAAAGGTTATCCGCAACCTCGTAACCTCGCTTCCTCCGCATTCCTCCGCGAAATGCTTTCCGACGCCTGGCCTGACAGAATGGTGGAGGTGATCAATCTGGGCACGACCGCCGTGGCCAGCTTTCCCGTCCGCGAGATGCTCGGAGAGGCGATGGAGTTCGAGCCGGACCTGATCATCATCCACACCGGCCACAACGAGTTTTTTGGCGCTTACGGCGTGGCATCCATCAACCGGGCCGGATCCAGCGTGGTCATGCTCCAGATCACCCGTGCGACCCGATCCCTGGCCCTGGTCCAGGCGGTCAGCCGCTGGCTGCGCCCCACGGATCCGCAGAAGGGCCTGACGCTCATGGAAATCATGGTCGGCCAAAGCTACACCGCCCCGGATGATCCGCGGCGACAGGCTGCGGCTCGCAACCTGGGGGAAAACATCCGTGCCATGCTGGCGCTGTGCCGCGAACGCAGAGTTCCGGCCATGGTCTGTACGCTGCCTTCCAACGAGCGCCACCTGCTTCCGATCGGGGAGGACCGGATGGACTCCCTGCCCTCCCAACAGCCAACCCGGCTCAAGCAGTTGATGGGAGAAGGGGAATCGCTGCTGGCCGCCGACCCGGTCAAGGCCTTGGAGCGCTTCCAGGAGGCTTTGCAAGTGAGCGGGGAAAACGCCCGGTTACACCATCTGCACGGTCAGGCGCTGTTCGCCCTGGGCCGTACGAACGAAGCTCAGGCCGAGTTTGTGCGCGCGCGGGACCTCGACTCGATGCCCTGGCGCGCCACCACCCTCCAGCAGCAGGCAATCCGTCAGGCCGCCGGGTCAGGAAATGCCCTGTTGTGCGATCTGGAACGGCTGTTCCGCCAGGAGAGTCCCGGGGGGTGCATCGGCTGGGAACTCCTGGATGATCATGTGCATCCCACATTGCGCGGCCAGGCGTTGATGGCCCAAGGGATGGTGCAGGCCCTGGCCGACGCGTCCGGACCGCTCCGGCTGGATGCTGCGGCACTGCAACGGATACGTCCCTGGCCGGAGTATGCGCAGCGGCTCGGTGAGAATCCCTACGACCGTTACGGTGTGGCGCACTCGATGCGGGTCCTGTTCAGCGTGCCGTTCATGCAAAGCCGCAATCCGGATGCCCACCGGCGCTTTCAGTACGCGGCGTCTGACTTTGAGGAGAGCCTGTCGCCGGAACTGAAGGCGGTAGCCCGCAACTGGCAATCGGAGAAGCCGCATGCCGGCGGCAAGCGTCCGATCACCGGCATGGTGGCGCGGGAGTTCATGCGCCAGAAGCGTTATGCGGAGGCCCTTCCCCTCTACAAGATCGCCACCCGCTCGGTGCCCGACTACACCTCGTGGCACATGGAATACGTCTATTTCACACTCGCCTGCCGCGAGAAATTGAATGGATCACTCTCGGAATCGGACCGTGAACTGGCCCTGCGCGAGATCCAGCAAGGTCGCTTCCTGCTCCGGCGGGGCTTTTCGCAAACGGGTTTGACCGAGCGCTACACCGGCCGGCTGCACCAATTGCGGGGCGAATTTGCCGAAGCCATCCCCTACCTGAATGCCAGCCGACAAAAGCTGGGTGGCTTTGACCTCGTCGCCGCCGACCAGGCCCTGTTCCTGTCGCTCACAAAAACCGGCCGCAGCGAGGAAGCACGCAAACTGGCCCAAAATGGCGCCAACCAAAGCGGCCAATACGCCCCGCTCTACCGGCAAATGCTCACCCTGCTCGATCAGGCCACCCCGGCAATCCCGGAGGAACCCAGCGACCCGCCGAACCCCGAAGCCGATCCTCATCCTGCCAAGTCCCCGTAGCATCGGGCCGCCTCCAGACATTTGCACCGTCTGGCGATACACCTTCTGCCGTGAGTTGTCCCGCTCCAGGCGGGTCGCAAACTATCCGCCGGTTTCTCTCGCCTCTCCCTGCCGTCCGAGGAACTTCATGACCGCCTCGTGGCGCGAATGGACCTGGAGCTTGTTGTAGATGTGCTGCAAATGGGTGCGGACGGTGTCGAGACTGATGCCCATGTGATCGGCGATCTCCTTGTAAAGGCTGCCTTTGGCCAAGTGGGAAAGAATCTCGGTTTCGCGTTTAGTGAGCACCTCCATTTCTGTTGGTGCCGCGGCTCCGGCGGCCTGGCGTCGGTGAAAGAACAACACGACCTTCCGGGCAATCTCCGGGGACATGGGCGAGCCCCCCTTGTAAACGTCGTGGATCGCACTGAGGATTTCCGCCGGGCGCGCGCGCTTGAGCAGGTAGCCGGTGGCGCCGGCCTGGAGGGACTTGAAGATTTGCTCGCTATCCTCGTAAACCGTCATCATCACCAGGTGCAGCTTGGGGTGACGGGTTTTTAACTCACCGACCAGTTCGATCCCGCTGCGCCCGGGCAAATTGATGTCCACCAAGGCCACATCCGTTTCGTCTGCGGGAAACTGTTTGAGCGCGTCTTCGGCACAATCGAACTGGGCGACGCATCGCAAACCGGGAGCCTCGTTGAGCATCTCAACGAGCGCCTCGCGCACCCGGGCATCATCTTCGACGACGGCGACTTTAATGGGCATGGCGCATATCAGGGTTGGCGGGATGAAGTGTTGGCGGGCGGGGGAGGCTTCTTGTCCGCGGCAGGCCGGTCCGGCAGCCTGACCTGCAGGTGGACGCGCGTGCCGCGGCCGGGCTCGGATTCCACGCGGCAGCAACCGCCGACGGCCGCCAGACGGGAATTCAGGTTGGCCAGCCCGTTCCCGTTCGCAGGGGGGCTGTCAGAGCGGAACCCCCGGCCGTTGTCCTCGATGATGATTCCCAGATCGGTCCCGGTGATGTTGAGCCGCAGCCAGACGTCGGTGGCTTGGGCGTGTTTCGAGACGTTGGTCAGGGCTTCCTTGCAGGCCAGAAACAGATGGTGACGCAGGTCTGTGGGCAGCGAGAGGTCTGGGATATCCAACGGCAGGCTCTGCCGGCAACGGGTCGGGGAGGCGCGGAAGAACTCGTTGGCATGATGGCTGAGGTAGTCCACGAAGTCCGGCAGGGAATCCTTGCGGGGATTGATGGCCCAGACAATTTCGTCGAGCGAGCGAATCGCCTCGCGGGAACTGTCGGCCAGTTTCGCGAGGCGTTCGCCCGCTTTGCCCTTTTCGCCGACTTCCCCCGCGACCATGTCGCTGAGCAGGGCCATCTGGGTGAGCCGGGCGCCCAGATCATCATGAATGTCGCGGGCGATGCGCATGCGCTCCTGTTCCACCGCCCGCGCCTGTTCAAGCGCCCGCAGTTTGCGCCGCATCTTCTGCACGTAACGGTAGCGAACCGCCGCCGGCCACCAGGCCGCCAAAGACCAGCAGCCCGGTCCCTCGGAACCAGGCGGTCTGCCAGTAGGCGGGGGTGACCACGAAGCGGATCGACACGGGGCGCTCGTTCCAGGTGCCCTCCCGGCTGCGGGCCGTGAACCGAAACTCGTAACTTCCGGGCGGCAATCGCGGGTAGGAGGCGATCCGTGTTGCGCCGACTTCGATCCAGTCCGCATCCAGCCCCACCAGTTGATGGCGGAAGTGAACTTGATCGGCGGACGTGAAACAGGGGGCGGTAAACTGGAAATCCAGCGTGCCGTAACCGTAGGCGAATTTCAGATCTTGGCGATTGGTCACCTCCTGATTGTCCAAGAGCACCTTCTCCAGCACCGGCATCGGCGGGCGGGGGGCGGATGGGACGGCGGCGGGATTCACCCACACGGCGCCTTTGGTGGTGGCAAACCAAAGGGTGCCGGAGCGAGTCAGCCAGGCCGAGGGCTGGTAACCCCCGAGGCACTCGACATTCGCCAGGCCGTCGTCTTTGCCGAAGTGGGTCGAGTCGAAACGTGCGCGCTGGCCATCCGCGAATTCATCGAGATCCAGCCGCCGCACGCGAAGAATCCCCTGGTCCGAGCTCAACCAAAAAAAACCCAAATCATCCTCCACGATGCTTGAGATCACATCGTCGGCCAGCCCGTGACGAACGTCGGCGAAGACGAACCGGCCGTTGCGCAACCGGCCCAGGCCCCCGCCCAAGGTGCCGATCCACAAGTCTCCCTCGGGGGTGAAATGGAGAGCGCCGATGGAGGCGCCCGGGAGGCCGTCCGCCGTTCCATAGCTCGAAAAACCAGTGCCATCGTAACGCCACAGTTCACCGACGATTGTTCCCAGCCAGAGGTTGCCGTTGGCGTCGTCGGCAATGGACCAAATGGCATCAGGGGGCAGGCCCTGGTCGAAATATTCAGACGGGACGCTCAGCTTGCCATCGCGCCAACAGAACAAACCATCCGGCAGGCAGCCCAGCCAGAGCCGCCCCCGCGCATCCAGGTGCATCGACCGGATCTGACGGTTGCGAAAAGGGGTCTGAGGACCCACCCGGTTCTGCTCACCTTCATTGATCGCAAAGAGACCCCAGCCTACGGTGCCGGCCCAAATGCCGCCGTCGGGATTCGGGAAGACACAGGTTGTGCCAATATTCGTGAAGCCGGGCACCCTCTCCAGTCCGCCTCCCGGTGTCCATTTGAGCAGCATCGGGCCCTGCCCGGAAACCCAAATGTCTCCATTCGCGGCTTCGCAGACCGATCGCAGCACCGATTGGGGTAAGCCCACGCGCATTGTGAGGCTGTGAAAGATCCGGGGCTGCAGGCGGCTCAGTCCGCCTCCCTCGGTGCCCACCCACAGGTTGGACTCGGCATCCTCAAAGAGGGCCAGGATTCTGTGCGAGGTGTCGAATTCACGAATGAAGTTCTGACCCGAATACCGGAACACGCCCTCGCCCTGGCTGCCAATCCACAGGTGGCCTTGATGGTCCTCGAAGAGCACAGGCACCTGGCTGGGCGGCCAGGGCAACTGGAGGGTGACCACCGTTTGATTGGATTGCGACGGGCCCGATTTCCGCAGCGTGGTACCGCTGATCGACCACATGCCACCATCGTGACTGGAGCACAAGATGACCGGCGAACTCGGGGTGACCGTGACATTGGTGACCACTCCCTCCACCAACTGACCATAGGCGTTGCCCTGCGCAAACCACAGGGTCCCCTGCGCATCCCGCACCAACTGAACGGCACCGTCGGACCGCTCGCCCCGCAAGGGGGCGACCGGATGAACCCGGTCCTCGGTGTCCACCCAGGAAAGAAGTCCGTTCTGAGACCCCACCCAGATGGTTCCCCGCGCGTCCTCGCAGATGGCGCTGATCGTCGGATGAGGGAGACCGCTTCTGCTGTCAATCACCGTCAAGGAGCTGCCGTCATGCCGGATGATTCCCGTCGTGCCCGTGCCGATCCACAAGCGGCCTTGCACATCCGTATACAGCACCCGGCTTCGCGCCCGCGTAAAGCCCGGATGGAAGTCGCCTTCCATTCGGGTGAAGGTGACGCCATCGAAACGAATCACGCCGAAGGGGGTGCCGAGCCACAAATAGCCGTCCGGCGTCTGGGCGATCGAGGTGATGGTGTTTCGCGGCAGGCCGTCATCCGTCTGCCAGGTGCGCGCCCAGTATTCGGGACCGCCGCCCGCCTCGGGGCTGGCCGGGCAAGGCAACGCGCCCGACCCCAACTGCCATCCCCAGACAAGCCAGGCGATCCAGCAACGGGCGTGATGGAAATCGGTTTGGGGCAACGAAACCAGATTCGTTGAGAGGCGTGCCGGCGTCAATCCATGAACCCGCCTTCGACGCGCCTTCCCTCGGCAGGCCGGACGCTGGACGGGCGACTGAATTTGGATTTCACGATTTCAGCGCGTTGGCTCAAGGCACGGAAACCCGCGCCCCCGGGGATCCCGTGACTCCAGCTTCAGAGGCTCTTGTCCTTCAGGAATACCGAGATGTTTCGTTGCTGGGCGATGTGATGCTCCACGTTGGACTGGGTCAGCGCACGCGAAGCGGTGAAGATGTTCCCCCCGGATAGTTTTGTTTGGTCGCCCCGCAGATACTGTCCCATGTGAACGATCGTCTGCTTGCCGATCTGAAACGGTTTTTGGGCGATGGTGCCGTAGATGTCCCCGGCGACAATGCCGGCCAGCGTGTCGGTGTTGTCATCAAAGCAAACGATCTTCACCTTGGCTGCCTGGTGGGCGGCACGAAGCGCGGCGAGCAACGCCGGGCCGTGGTAGCCGGAGATTCCGATCACGCCGGCCAAATCGGGATGCCTGGCCATTGCCTGGCCCGCGTTTTTCTCCGCCGCACTGCTCTTCTGGCCGTCCTCCAGCGTTTCCACAATCTGAATGTTCGATCCGGCCAAGCCGGTCTCGATGCCCTGGACGCGGTCCTTGGTGTTTTGCGCGGTCGCGTAGCCGACGAATAGCGCGATTTTGCCTCCGTTGGGCAGCGCCTCTTTGATCAAGTCGGCGGCCTGGGTTCCGGCCGCCACGTTGTCCGTGCCGATGTAACTGACGCGCTTGCTGTTTCCGGCGTCACTGTCCGCGCACACGAGCAGAGTCTCGGCGGCGATGGTGTTCAGAAAAGCCGTCTGCTTTTCGGCGTCAATGGGACTGATGGCGATCCCGTCCACGCCGGCGGCGAGGAGATTCGTCAGGATCTGCTGTTGGGCTTCGATGGTGGGCTGGGCCGGATAGCGGAAGTCCACATCCACATCCCCCAGTTGTTGAGCGGCGATGTCGCAGCCCAGATTCACGATGGCCCAGTATTCGCCGGGGGAGTTCGCCACAAACGCCAGGTGCAATCGCTTTTGCACGGCGGGGTCCGGAGTGTGGCTGTCCTTGTTGGTGCAACCTTGGAAGATGGCCGCAGTGCCCACGGCCAGCAGGAGGAGTCGCAGTTTCTTCATAATCGCAATAGGAGCATGGGGCTTCGTTGTGAACCGTCCGTCCCCGCCGTTCCACTCGGAATGACAGTGAAGGCCTCGGGATGCAGTGGAATTCATGCTGCATACCCTAAGATGAACTGGCCGATTACAAAATCACATCATGATGTGATAGCGAGGCCCTGGGCGGGCGGGCTAGCATGCGAGGCATGAAATCACCACTCCGACCCCGACCCCCTGTCGTATCGACGCGCGCCGGCTTCACGCTCATTGAACTGCTGGTGGTCATCGCCATCATCGCCATTCTGGCGGCGATGTTGCTTCCGGCCCTGGCCAAGGCCAAAGCCAAGGCGCAGAACATCCAGTGCGTTTCCAATCTCAAGCAGGTCATGCTGGGCATCACCCTCTTTGCTGCGGACCACAACGACCGGTTGCCCTACAACATAAACAAGGATGGAACACCCAACGGCATGATGCTGGGTCTCAACACACGGAGTTCCTGGGCGGACGACTGGCCGACCCGGCCGGAACTGGGTTTCCATATCGCCCCCTACCTCGCCAACAGCCGGACCCTGGTCAACCAAGGCACCTCGGAAAGTCGGCTGCTGGTCTGTCCGAGCTTTATTCGCAACCCCCAATATGTTGCGCGGGCTCCCCAAGCGGGCGATCCGGCCCAGATGCGCCGCATGTATCGGCAGCGGGCGTTCGTGGAAGGGGCCACCCTCTGGGCCTACACTTCGCCCAAGATCGGCAATATCGTCAACCCGTCCAGCAATGGCGCAATCGTGGATTCCGACCGGGATCTGCCCGGCGGCACTGCCTCCACCCTGGGGGACGCCTGGACCCAGTTGCCGGACAAACCGGTGCATGGCAATACCCGTAACTACGCGTTCTTCGATACCCACGTGGCCGTTCTGTCCACCACGACCAACAGTCATGCGGAAAGCATGACCATGGGCCGGCAGCCTTACGGATGGTTTACCGTCACCCGCTGAGGCGCGGAACTCCCGGTCAACCCCAACCTTTAACCCACTCCAAACCCAAACCCCAAGTACCCCATGAAAAGAACCATCAAATATATCAGCAGCTCCCTGGCCGCACTGGCGGCCGCCGCACTCCTGTCCGCAGGCCTTCCCGCGCAGGCCGCCGTTGTCAGCGTCAACTTTAGAGAGAGCGGAAGTGTTGACGCTCAAAACATCAATTCCGACGAAACCTTCGGCATTGCCAGTGAAGGGACCGTCGTTGGGGGGTGGCTGAACGTGAATGCGGGAGCCAACAACCTGACGGACTCCGATGGGAATGCCACCACGGTCAATTTGATCAATGTGCTGCAACCGAACGGGCAGGCGACCTTCAACGCCGCCTACGCGGATACGCCGCTCAACTCGGGGTTCGACGATTACACCACCACCCCCACTGCGTGCAGCTTCACCCTGAGCAACCTGAACGCGAACTTTCCGAACGGCTACAAGGTCATCGTTTACGTGGGCGGCTTTCTCACCCTCACCAATGCCACCATCTCCGACGGGACGACCACTTACTACTATCGTGCGCTCTCCGCGCCTGTGGCGCCGGTGACATTCGTGCAGACGACCCAGACCACCGACCTCGGTGGGGGTAACAATCCCGTCGCGCAATACGCCATTTTCGGCAGCCCGACTTTGCTCACCAGTGACACCGTCATGTTCACGATCAACACGCTCATCGGCGGCGGCTCGGCGTTGTGCGGATTCCAGATCGTGGGCAACTCCACCGCCGACCTGGCCGCGCGCATCTGGAAAGGCAACCTGAGTACCGACTGGGACACCTCCACGTTGAACTGGACCAATTCCTTCTACGGGGCCACCAACTACGCCGAGGGCGACCCGGTCTTCTTCACGGACGCGGCCGTGGCGCTGAGCCCGACTGTCAACCTGACCGCGACGCGCAGTCCTGGCAGTGTCACGGTGGACAGCACCAAGAATTACACCTTCACGGGCAGTGGAATCTCCGGCGCCACTGGACTGGCCAAGAAGGGCTCGGGCAGCCTGACTCTTTCCAATCCCAACACCTACACCGGCAACACCGTCCTCAGTGCGGGCACGCTGAAGGTTGGGGCCGCCAGCTCAATTCCCGACGGTGCCGGCGCGGGCAACGTGTCCGTGACGGCGGCGGCCACGCTCGACTTGAACGGCAACAGCGAAGGTATCAATGGCCTGAGCGGCGGCGGCACGGTCACCAATTCAGGTGGTGACGCGACCTTGACGGTGGGGTTGAATGATGTGGGCGGCACCTTTGCCGGCACGCTTCAAGGTCCGGTTGGGTTCACCAAACAGGGCACCAACACTCTGAACCTCACCGGGACCACGGCGCACACCGCCGCTACGACCGTCGGTCAGGGCACCCTGGTGTTGCGACCGCTTTCGGCCTTCTCCACCTCCAGCGCCCTGGTGGTCAGCAATGGTGCGAATCTGCAGGTGAGTTTCACCAACGGCAACGGGTTGTTTACTTCCGGTTCTCTGAGCTTTAACGGTGGCACCGGGCTCACGGTGGATTATGGCAACGCCAATGTCACGGCGTCGGGCACGCCCATCACGACCTTCGGGGCTTTGAACCTGAATGGGGTTACGCAGATTGGCATTCAAGGCCAGAACTTCGGCGTCGGCACCTTTACGATCATCAGTTACGGTTCCAAATCGGGAAGCGGTTCCATCAGCAACACGCCTGCGTTCCTGCCCAGCGGGATGGCGGCCACCATCCAGGACACTGGCTCGGCCATCAATCTGGTCGTCACGGTTCCTTCCGTGCAGAACCTGCTCTGGACGCAGGGCGACGGCGAGTGGGCCACCAACGGACTGTTCTACTGGAACGCGGGCGCCGGACCGGGGACCGCCCAATACCAGGAATATCCCAGCGGCTTTGGGGATCGCGTGAGTTTTGACAACAGTAATTTCGGCACGGTGACCCTGCCGAATGACGTGAAGCCTTTTGCCGTTACAGTCGCAGGCAACTATGTGCTGACTAGCGCTGGTCGCATCACGGGAGCCACCGGCATCACGCGCTGGGCTTCACTGGCACCACCTTCGTCCTCGACACCACCAACACCTACACCGGCGTCACCACCGTCAGCGGGGGAACCTTGCAGATTAACCGGCCCGGTGCGTTGGGTTCCACCGCGGCGGGCACGGTGGTGGAATCGGGCGCCATGCTCACCCTGAGCAATGGCATCACCTTGTCCGGTGAACCCCTGACCTTGAACGGAAATGGCCTGGCCTCCCCCGGCAATACCGGGGCGCTGCGCTCGGTGGATAGCAACAGCACCCTCACGGTGTCGAGCCCCATCACCCTGGCCAGCACTGCACGGATCCGGACGGCAGACGGCGGTGAGCTGATCCTCAACGGGCCCATCACGGACAACGGCAGCAACTACACGGTGTCCCTGCATGCCGAGACGACCAACTCCATTGTCCGGCTGAACAGTTCGGGCAACGTGGCCGGCAATCTTACGGTCTACGGCAACACGGTGACCAACAGGGGCCGAATCATCTTTGGCGCCGCCAATGTGTTCCCGAATTCCTCATTGACGATCGGTGGCGGACTCCATGATCTGAACGGCCTCAACCAGACGTTTGAGGGTCTGCTCGCCGGGTTCAACCCGACCTGGGGTGTGCTCACCAACACCAGTGCCACAGCCGCGACCCTGACCATCAATTACTCCGACACGAACGCCTCAGCCGCGATGCAATCGGAGCTTTCCGGATTGATCAACGTGGTGAAGACCGGTGCCGGGGTGCAATCCTTCGGTGGCGGTGCCAATATCGCTCACTCCTACCGGGGGACGACCACGATCAATGGGGGCGTGTTTGGCGTCTCCAGCGACTTCTCCGGCGTGACGAACAGTTTCATCGTGAACAGCGGCGGCACCCTGCGCGGCAGGGACAATACCATCGGCGGTCCCGTCACGGTCAACCCGGGCGGCACCTTCTACGCGGGGTTTGCCTCCAATCAAGTCGGCACCCTGACCATCAGCAACAACCTGACCCTCGGTGGCAACCTGATCGTGGCGATTGATAAGGATTTGTCGCCGTCCAATGACGTGGTGAATGTCAGCGGCACACTGGCCTACGGTGGATCGCTCACCGTCCTCGACATCAACACCAACGGCACGCCCTTCGTCGTGGGCGACACCTTCCGGGTGTTCAAGAGCGGTGGTTCGGGCAGCTTCACACCGCCCATCAACTTCATATCCATCACGAATGGGGCCGTGGCCACCTTCTCGTTCAGCGATGGCGTGTTGACGGTGACGAGTGTGGGCGTGGTCACACCGATCCCGCTGAACTACACCAACCTCGGCGCGGGCGTGCTCCAGTTCAGTTGGACCGGCGCGTTCAAGCTGCAATACCAGACCAACACGGCCGCGGTCGGCTTGAACACCAACAACTGGGTGGATTATCCCATCACCAACAACCCGGTCAATGTCACCAACAACCCGGCCATCCCGAACACGTTCTTCCGGTTGAAGTCCCTGTGATTCCCCCCTGTGGCGCCGATAAGTAAAGCATCAGCAAAGCAGCAGTAAACAGATAAGTCCTGAACCAAAGCAAACCGTATGAAAACACACCGTAACATCAAGAAATCCCTGATCCTCCCGCTGGCGGCCGCCTGCGCGATCCTTGCCGGTCTGAACGCCCCGGCCCAGATCGTGAGCGTCAACATCGTCCAGAACCCCGGCAACGACGCGCAGCAGATTGATTCCGATGAAACCTTCGGTATCACCAGCTACGGCAGCGTCGTGGGTGGCTGGTTGAACCTCAACTCCGCCGCTGTCAACCTGACCGACAGCCTCGGGTCCGCCACCACGGTGGACTTCAATCTCACCCAGCCCAACGGACAGGCGACCTTCAACGCCGCCTACTCCGACACGCCGTTGTACGCCGGCTTGGACGACTACCCCACCACCACGCTTCCGGTTTCGATCACCCTCAGCGATCTGAACGCCACCTACGCCTCCGGCTACTATGCAATCGTTTATGTGGGCGGGTTCAACGCCAGCACGGGCGCCTCGATTATGGACGGCACCACCACGTATTTCTACCGGCCGCTCCCCGCGCCTGTGGCGCCGGTGACATTCGTGCAGACGACTCAGACCACCGACCTCGGCGCGGGCAACAATCCCACCGCGCAATACGCCGTGTTCGGGAGCGTTTCCTCGCCGCTGACCGCCAACAGTGTGACGTTCACCGTGAACGCGCTCTACCCAGGTACCGCCGGCGCAGGCCTCGGCGGCGTGCAACTCTTGGCTGTGCCGGAGCCATCCGCAGGATTGACCCTGGGGATGGGGTTGGGTCTGGTGGCGCTGGTCCGGCGGTTGCGTCGGGCCTGAGCGGCTACGGCAGAGGCGGCCATGGAGGCCCGGGGGACGGGCCCACTGAGCATTCGGGAGTCCTCCTCGACACGTTGGCGGGGAGGACTCCTTGCAGTTCTTGGGGCCTCATCAAACCGTGAATCCAGTGAACCATGAATACCCGAGCCCGGCTCGCATGAATGCAGCCATACGCATCGCCTTGGTCCTGGCCGCCGCCCTGCTCGCCTGTTCGGCTCATGGCGCAACCTATTATGTGGATGATGCCGGAGGAAGCGATGCGAACAGCGGCACCAGCTCCAATGCGGCGTGGCGGACGCTGTCCAAGGTCAACAGCCGGACGTTCTCCCCGGGGGACCGGATCCTGTTCAAAGCGGGAGGGTCCTGGACGGGTGAGCTGGACCTGAACGGGGACGGCAACGCGGCCAGTCCCATTGCGGTGGATCAGTACGGTGCCGGGGCGAAGCCTCTGATTGACGGGGCGGGGCATGAATGCGCCGTGCGGCTGCAGGGCGTTTCTTACTGGGAGGTGAACAACCTGGAGATCATCAACGACGGCGGTCCCACTCTGAGCGGTGCTGCCGACTATCGCGTGGGGGTCCTGGTCAAGAGTTCCTTCACGGCCATCCGCAATCACATCTATCTCCGCCACCTGACCATCCACGACATTTTTCCGGAGACGGGCCCCTACGGTCACGGCATTCACGTGGTCGCCGCCTGTTCCGGCTCCGTGGACACCTATTACGACGACGTGCGGATCGAGAACTGCCGCATCAGCCGCACCGGACGCTTTGGGGCCTGGGTGCAGCAAACCGGGTCCACGGCGGCCGACCCGGCCTACCGCTACATCCGCAACGTGATCATTCGCAGCAATGTGTTCGAGAACGTGGGCGGCTCCGGCGCGGAGACCGGCTGGTGCAGCGGGGTGCTGTTGGAGGGCAACATCGTGGATCACAGCGGGGCGTCGGTGGATCCGCGTCAGTGGGCGCGGGGCAGCGGTTACTGGCCCTGGAAATGCACCAACGTCCTCGTACAGTCCAACGAGTTCCGCCATGCCCGGGGGCAGGGCGACTCCTGCGGGGTGCACATTGATTTCGGCAACCGCGACGTCACCATCCAATACAACCTCAGCCTCGATAACGAGGGCGGCTTTGTGGAGATCCTCGGCGACTGCATCAACTCGACCTATCGCTACAACGTCAGCATCAATGACGGCTCGCGCATCAATGGCGTCAACGGCGCCTTCCAGGACGGGCATTTGATCTGGCTGAGCGATTACGTGGGCGACACGGTTCCCGGCATCGGCGTCTTCCAACTCCATGGTTTATAACAACACCCTCTATGTCCGGCCCGGGATCACCAACTATCTCAAGATCCTGGCCAAGACCCGGGACACGTTTATCCGGAACAACATCTTCTACATCAACGGCAAGTCGGTTTACTCCGACGCCGGCACCAACACGGTTTTCCAGAACAACCTCTGGTACGGCAACGTGCCGGCCGGGCTGCCGGCGGACCCGGGCGCGGTGTTCGCCAACCCGCAGGTGGCCTTGCCCGGCGGCACCAACGCCGCCGATTATCTCCTCAGCGGCACCTCCCCGGCCATCGCCGCCGGTGTGGTCATCCCCAACAACGGGGGGCGGGATTATTGGGGCGATGTGCTCCCGGCAGGCGCGGCGTGTATCGGCGCCCATGAAAGGAAGTTCGTGGATCCCGGGGTGATCAGCGTGAACTTCATCAGTGCCACCAACCAGCCGTTCGCACGGGAGTTCGCCTATGGCATCCCCAGTCAAAACTCCGTGGCCAGTAACTGGCTGAACCTGAACAAGACATTCACCGCCACCAATCTTCCATTCGAAAGCGGCGCGCCCAGCGTCATCACTCTATCCGGCACCGCGCCTGGCGGCTGGAACACGGGCAACAGC
>CAVVUP010000035.1:0-59052 GCA_963751435.1 uncultured Verrucomicrobiae bacterium
GGGGGTCTGGAACGCCGGGGCAAGGCCTTTGGCAGAAGGCAGCCGGAACCCAGACCTCGGCAGCAGCCGGCCGGGTGGCCGTTTCCGTGCCTGAACTCGTGGCGGGAGATCAGGGGACCGAATCCCGGCGGGAGAGCCCGCAAGTGCTGGGACTGACTGAATCTACCTCCGCGTCTGGGTCCAGCGGCCGAGCGCAGCCAAGGCGGCCAGGCCCAGAAGGCTGGCGCCGGCGGGTTCCGGGATGAGCGTGTAGGACGCTGGTTCGCTGGGTGCCAGCCAGGCGCTGCCGCCGGCGACGGTGTTTTGCACGTGGGCGGCAACCAGGAACGGTCCATTACCGCCGGCCGGAAGGCTCAGGAAATTGAAGCTGTCCAGGCTGATCGTCTCCGGACCGCTGTAGGTGAGCAGGTAACTCACGCTCTCGTTGCGGTTGAGGGTGAGGCTGGTGATGGAACCGCCGGCGAAATCGAGCCGGACATCGTATTTCCCGTCGCCGTCGGCCTTCAAGCCGTTCTCGCTGAAGGTCCAAGAAGGCAATTCAAACGCACCCGTCGAGGCAAGGTGGGTGAAACTGAGCGCCCCCAGGTCGAGGGAATCGTCGAAGTTGAAATAGAATTGCCGGACATTCTCGGTACCGGTGAGGTTGGCGGTGGCCTCCAGCGTGAACAGGGCCTGGTTGGGGGCCAGAGCTTCGAAGGAGGCCGTGATCCACGGTGGGGCCGGGTTGGCGGGGGGCGTAGCGGTACCGTCAAACACCAGATCCAGATCAAACTGGATTCCCGCGGACGCATTGCAGACAAAAAGAAACGCCCCACCGAAGGAGAGCACGACCGGTACGACTGGGAACTTCATGGTACGACTTGAACGACTTTTTTTCTCCTGGGTGAGGCGCTATGGACTGCGGAAACTTGATTCTCTGCTTTAAGCTGACTTCATTAGGGTTAACGGCGCTTGGCGGAACTGCATCAAGTCAAAGGGTTCTTTTCCGGGAGGCACGCCACAAGGCGGCCAGCCCCAGCAAGGACAGGGACAGCGTTGCGGGTTCGGGCACGATGGTAATCAATTTATCGATGCCAATGCCCACTGACGCTCCGGGAGCCAGACTGAAGTCCCACTGGACGGCATAAGCCAGGTTGTCCGGGCCGATTGGGCCCAGTGTAGCCCCCGTGTTTGCGAAGGTGCTGGGCGATCCATCGTTCAGCATGCCCAAGAGCGCGCCGGGTTGTCCCACTTCAGCACGGGTGGGACGCGTTCCAAAGATGGTTTCCTGAGTGGCCAACCCGCCGGTCTGCACCACGCGGTTGTAGCCTGAAAAACTCCCCTGAGCCTTCCAGACCACCTCCGATACTGTGTCACTCCCCAAGGTGAGGTCGAAATCGGACAGCAAAAACAGCGACAGGTTGAGGGTATTCCCCGAATAATTCTGAATGGTAATCTCTTCGTAGATGTCGGACGAACCCACTCCCGGACTTGTGCCATCCAGCGTGTATTCCAGATTCAGGTCGAATCCGCGGGTGGCATTCGTGTAGAGCAAGGAAGCGCTGGCCAGCGGGAACAGTCCGGGGGTGAATCCCAAGTATGTCAACGAATCAATGGATTGCTCCTCAGTGTTTCCCACGCGATACCACAACCATTGCTTCGCCAGGTAATCCTGTCCATCCACCAGCCAGTCGAACATCCCGGCCTGGGTCTGGGGATCAATGTTCACGACTGCGGAGTCGTCCGTCAGGGTCAGGGCGTTGGCATTTGATACAACTCCACCAGCACCCATGAGGCAACAGAGCGGCGCAAGCCAGATGCGTCGCAGAGTGATTTTTGCTGCTTTCATGGCGTCAAGGGCAGTTCAAGGTTCAAGATTTCAGCGGAACTAAGAGTGCCGTGTGGCTCGCCGGGCCGCCACCGCCACCATTCCCAAGAACAGCAGCGAAACCGCAGTTGGCTCAGGAATCACGTTTGCCTCCAAGGTCTTCACCTTGCTGATCTGCACCTGGGATCCGGGTCCGGAAGCTGCCAGCACCAGATCCCATTGAAAGGCGAAACTGACGTCATCCGGCCCCGCACCGGCCGCCAGCGTCCCCAAGTTGTCGCGGGCGTTGTCTTCCAGGAGATTAAAGAGGCTCGGGCTGATGGCAACCGACCCGTAGTTAGCCCTGCGAGCCAGATCTACTATTGCCTCACTGAAGTCGATCCCTGACGTCGGATCGCTCTGGTAGGCTGAATCAAAAAGCCCTCCTAACTTGGAAATGGAAACTTCATCATCGTCGGCAACGCCTCCGAGATCGAAATCCGAAAACTGGAAGAACTGAAGGTTCAGTTCAGAGCCTGAGGTGTTGACGATGGTGATCAATTCCCCGAGCGTGGATCCGGCGCGGCCCGGCTCAGGATAATAGCCCGCTATGTTGTAGGCGACGGTGACAGAAAATGCACTGGCTGTGTAGGTGAACGAGGCCTGGTCCCCCGAAGCCGGGGGGCTTGTCAAAGGTCCGAGCTCGTCAATGGATCGCTCGTAGTCGCCTGTGGCTAGGGTTCCCACCCGATAGTAAAACCACTGGTCCCAAAGTTGGTTAACCCCGCCAACATTCCATTCAATAGCGCCAGAGGGCTGTCCGGGGGGGGCAACCGAGGGATCGATGGTTAGACTGGCCCCGTTGTTTGAAATCGTGACCGGCGCTGCCGTGCCGACGATTGTGGAGGTTAACAGGACCGACAGGGCGCCTGCCCACGAGGCTGACTGCCTGCTGTTGCTCTGATGAATCGCTTTCATTGCTTTCTGCTCCCTATGTTGATTGGTTTTCTGATCCTAAAAGTGCTTCCGGCGGCGGAAGCCAAAGGCCCCCAGCCCGGCCAAACCCAAGAACGCCAAGGCGATCGACGTCGGCTCGGGAATCGGAACGATGTCCAAACGCTTGTTCACCCCGATGGTCTTCGATCCGCCGTTGGCTATCGTCAGATCCCATTGGAACGCGTAGGTCATGTCGCCCGGACCAACCGGTCCGAAGTTTGCCCCGGAATTGAGGAGGGTGGATGGGCCGGCGTCGTTCAGGTGGATCAAAGTCGTTGGAAGCAGCGTTGCCTCAGCCCGGTTGGCAAAGGTGCCGAACGTTGTCTGCTGCAAATCCAAGCCATCCACCTGCGTGGCCGAACTGTAGCCCGGGGCGCTGATCGGGAATGGAGACCAGTTCACGCTGGTCACCGTGTCGCCCGCCGCAGTGCCCGCCAATTCGAAGTCCGAATAGAGGAACAAGTGGAAATCCAAGGAACTGCCGGAGTTGTTGATGATCTTGATCTGTTCGGCGAGTTCGGAAACACCGCTGCCCGCTGTCCCACCCAGGAGGGAGTAGGTGACCTCCAGGTTAAAGCCCAAGCCGGCGTAGCTCGACTTAGCTTGTGTAGTTCCAGTGGGGATCACCCCCAGCAGGTTGAGGGTGTCAATGGACGTCTCCGCCGAGCTGCCCACGCGATACCACAGCCACTGCTTGGCCAGATAGTCCTGGCCGTCTACAAACCAGTCATAAACACCGGCTTGCGCAGAGGGATTGAGGTTAACGACGGAATTGCCATCTGTAAGGACGACTTGGGCGGTGGAACTCAGCACTGCAGCCCCAACACCCATGACGCCACACACCGAACCGGCCAGACGGCGCCGAAGGTAGTGACTCTGGGTTGTCATAGTTTTGAATCTCCCTTGAGTGGTTCCAATGTTGTTTCACCGCTAGGCGCTGCGGCGCATTCTGCGAAGCGCCACGAGGGCCAGCCCCATCAGGGACAGGGCAGCCGTGGTTGGTTCAGGAATTACATAGACGTTCAGGTTCTTAACCTTGCTGATGGTCACTGAATCTCCAGCGCTGATCGCCAAATCCCATTGGAACGCAAATTCCACGTCTGCTGGGCCAATGGTTCCTCCGGTCGAGGTGCTCAAGTCCGTGATCGCGTTGTCCTGCAGGTTGCCGTAAATGGCGGGGGCCACGCCGACATCTCCCCGGCTGGCGAAGGGATTAACCGTGACGATTCCCTCGGTCAAACCGATGGTCCCATCCCACTGGTAGGCAAGCTGAAATGGACTTGTGCTGGGGTAGAGCAGCACACTGTCACCGATGTCATCGCCCGCCAGGTCGAAGTCGGAGTATTGGAAGAACTGCAAGTCCAGTGATGATCCCGACTTGTTCACGATCAGGATATCCTCATTCAGCGTGGACTGTCCGGAGCCGGCGACTCCGCCCCCCAGGAGGTAGGTAATGCTGATATCAAAGAGGGATCCGCTGTAGGAGATCGTGGCCGAGTTGGCACTGCTGGCAACCGATGGTGCTGAGAGGGTGTCAATGGAGTATTCACGGTCGCCCGCCCCCACGTCGCCAATCCGATACCAGAACCATTGTTTGAACAATTGATTCTGGCCCTCGACCAGCCAATTGTTGGCACCACTGGAAGAACTTGGATCGATTCCCAGCGTGGAATTGCCATCCGAAAGCGTGATGGCGCTGGCCATCGCTGCGGGGGTCATCACCGCCGCACATGCCAAGGCGCAGGACCAAGCGGACTTAGCCCTCCCAAATTTGTTGTGAGTGTTGTTCAATTTCATACGTTCTGATTTATTCCCTGTTGTATTTCACCGATTGTTGCGCTTGCGGATCGTCATGGCGCCCAGCCCGGCCAGGCCCAGAAAAGTGAGTGTGAAGGCGGTGGGTTCGGGGACGACGGTGATGGAAAGACCCTTGGCATCTTTCTTGGCGATGAATGCGGACGTGTTTGATTCGCTATTGCCGGTCAGGGTGTTATCCAACGCAACACTGACCCTAGTGGCGCCAAGCGAGAAAGGAATGGATCCAGCAACGAGGGCACCGTCAAGGTCCACAGCCAGCGAACCGGTCCAAACGCCAGACGCGAAGGGGGGGCCGCCCGCACCGACTAGGTCAAAAGTGCCGCTTCCATTTGGACTGAAGATCATGCTCAGCGTGAGGTCCACCGGATTGATCGCAGTGTTATCAACCTCCAGAATGCTAATGAAGAATGAGGCGGAAACGTCCACGAGCGTGTTGGCCGTGCCGTTGCCAGACATCGTGAAGTCGCCGCGCTCCGAGAAAGCAAGCCCTTCAATGCCAAACCCGGACTTGGCTCGGATATCGAAATTGATCTGAGAATCCCTGATTTTAGTGGCTGCCCCGGACACGCTCACGGAGTAAACCGGGTTAAAATCCAGTGTGTCCCCAAACACTTGGGGCGATTTCATATAGAACTGCCCCGGATCTGTTCCAGAGTACTCGCTGACATTCTCGTAAGTTACCGTTGTTCCCGTAAAGTTGCCGTAATTCGTTGTCTGAGCTTGCGTGGCCAAGGATTCACCCACCAACGCCACGCTGAGAGTCGCTAACAGTTTTAGGCGGTAATTCGTATTCATGGCACTGGATTGACTTTAAATTATCGATTCGGCTTTCTCGATCGTGCTACAGGGCAAAAAACATCCTCAGTTTGGACACGAAGGAGCCTGCCGGTTTCTTACGGGCTACGATCGTCATCTTTGACGGAACTCCCAACTCGGCGGCATCCCGGTCTTCCAAGGGTTGCCCTGAGTTGCGGGCTACCCGCACCGCCCGGTCGTCCCAGAGTTCAACCATCTTGAAATCTTTGGCATTGGTCACTTCGAGGTCGGGGAGTTCGTGGGCTTTCAGCCAGTGCTTGACCAATTCGATCTGGCGGGGCACGGAAGCACGGGCCGTGAAAATCTTCACGGTCTTGCCTTGGGCGATCCATTGGCGCACCCGCTGCATCATGGGCTCAATGGGTTCGCCAATCCGCTCGGGATCCTGAGTGTCGCCGGCTTCCCGCGCCAGCGTTCCATCGAGATCCACGCCGATCCATGGGCTGCCGTTGTAACGGACCATGTGCGGGTGGGTGGTTTCCTTGCCGCAGCGCATGCAAACGCTGATGTAACGCCCGTCATCGGCCCAGAAGGAACGCAGTTTCTCGCCGCAACAGGTTTGGGATTCTGGGGCGGAGGAGGGGACCGGCAGGATGGAAATGGAAGGAGACGAAGAAAATGCCTCCCGGGGCTCATTCCTTCGATCGTTACGCGACACGCGCGCCTCTAGTGCTGCCATTTCCATGTTTCTCAACTCAAGTCCCCACGCACTGCTGGCGTCTCTCACTACAGTCCTTGGAAACTCTGTGTTCGGTTTGAATACTTTGTCTCAGAGGACGCGCGAAGTGGCAACGAATACATATCCACACGGCTGGTATTGTTACTCACCGAGAGGGCCAGGTTCTTCACAGCCAGCCGTACTTTTCTCGGGACTAGGCATGTTATTCACAGGCGCGGTTGTTGTGAGCAACTTGTTCGCAACTTGTCATCAAAATCCGTTGCCAGTATCCAGTTATTGTGGTATCAGAAGCGGCATCCTGAACACAGCGAATCGTCTGCGGGCTAAATCAGTTGAACGCGGACAGGATTCGAAGCGGCGCAGGTCGTAAAGAGTTGTGAAGCGTTGTTATGAGTGCTGGAGTGCCTGTTGTAAAAGCGGTGGAAGAGTCTGCGTGGGCTCAGGGCAGCCGGGAGGTGAGTTGGTCGGGGGGACTCTCTCCGGGTTGGCGTGCAAGTGCATGGACCAACATTTCACCGATTTTCTCGTCAAACATGATCGAATCGTCTGCGCATGCTGTGGGCGGGAGGTGCGGTGTTCGCCGCCCATCCAGGGGGTTTTCTCGGCCACCTGTGGCTGCTGCATTTCGACCGAGGTCAAGACGACGTTTGTGCTGGATTCCAAGGGTGTTTACACCTGCACCTGGTGCGGTCGCAGCCGCTGAGGGTCAGCGGGGGGCGGGGGTGGCTTGTCCAGCCGGGCACTGGGGGGGCAATTGGTTTCGAACTTCACCGGCGGCCGGGTGTCCAAGGCGTATGACTTCTTTCCTCTTGCGGACTGTGAGCCGCTTGATGGACTGCATCCATCGTCCTAATTCGCTACTCCAGAGGCTGGGAGGGATGCCGTTGCTGCTGGCCTTGTTACCGGGGGCATTGTTCGCCGGAGGGGCGGACGAAGTGGTGGTGGTTTACAACCGGCGGGAGCACGGCTCCGAGGAGATTGCCCGCCACTACGCCCGGCAAAGGGGGGTTCCGGAGGCGCAGGTGGTGGGGCTGCGACTGCCGGTGACCGAGCAGATCACGCGCATCCAGTTTGCAGACGAGGTGCAGGGCCCCATCGCGCGTTACCTGGAGGATGAGAAGCTGTGGTCCGTCGGGCAGGTGCCCCTGCCCGGCACCAACGGCGCCGCCGGCCAGGTGCGGACCCTGGTGACCCAGTCCAAGATCCGCTATTTGGTCCTGTGCCGGGGGGTGCCGCTGAAGATCGCTGGCGATGCGGTGCTGCCCGAGTCGGAACTGGCCGAGGTGCGGTCCGAGTTTCGGCGCAGCGAGGCGGCGGTGGATTCCGAGCTGGCTTGCCTGCCGATTGGGGCGGGTTCCTACCCGCTGGCCGGGCCGTTGCGCAACCCGGTTTATGGAGTCACCAACGCGTCCCTGATACATCCGACCAACGGGGTGCTCATGGTGGCGCGTCTGGACGCCCCGAGTGTCGAAACGGCCATGCGACTGGTGGATCGGACCATGGAGGCCGAGACGAATGGGTTCTGGGGCCGCGCGTATTTCGACCTGCGCAGCCCGTCCGAGCCGGGTTTGAAACAGGGGGAGGAATGGATTCGAACGGCTGCCGAGGTTTGCCGGATGACGGGTTTCGAAACGGTGGTGGACGAGAGTCCCTCGACGTTTCGACGCGGTTTCCCGATGAGCCAGATTGCTGTCTATGCGGGGTGGTATCGGGAGAGTGCGGACGGGCCATTTTTGGAAAGGGAAGTCGAGTTCATGCCGGGGGCGTTGGCTTACCATCTCCATTCCTACAGCGCGGCTTCGTTGCGGACTGCGGACCGGCATTGGGTGGGTCCCCTTTTGGAGAAAGGGGCTTCCTTGAGTCTGGGGAGCGTTCATGAGCCGTATCTGGGGGGCACGCCGGACATCGGGGTTCTGGTGGCTCGACTCTATTACATGGGATTCAGCTATGGGGAAGCTGCTTACGCCGGGCAACCGGTCGCATCGTGGATGACCACGGTCGTGGGGGATCCGCTCTTCAAGCCTTTCCTCCGGAATCCCCAGGAATTGCACGAGCAACTGGTTGCGCAGCGGCATCCTCTGCGCATCTGGTCCCAACTGCGCATCGTGAACCTTAATCTGGCCAAGGGATTGCCTAAGTATCAGGCAGTGAACTATTTGGAGGAGATCCCCGCCACCAAGGAAAGCGCTGTCCTGAGCGAGAAGCTGGCCGACTTGTATTCTGAACTCGGCAAGCCGGCCTCTGCGCTCAGGAGCTGGCAGGCGGCTTTGGGGTCTGATCCCAGTCCGCAGCAGAAAATCCGGCTGCAATTGAAACTGGGCGGAAAGTTGGTTGAGGCTGACCGAATTCCGGAGGCCAAGTCGGTTTACGACCGGTTTGTCGAGCAGCATCCGGATCATCCGGATGTGGTCACGGTTTATTGGAAACTGATCCCTTTGGCCACGCAGTTGGGTATGACCAACCAAGCGGCGCGGTACCGGGAGGCCATCGCCCGGGCAACCTCGACTAACGCGCCCTGAGCCTTCGCTGACGCGCCGCATTTTTGCGGCTGCAGGCGAGCGCCTTGGCCAGCTTGCGGGTTAGTGATGTCTGGCGCTCCACACTGCCGGAGACACTGAGTTTATTGGGCCTTCACGCGGAAGAACGCCACCCCGGGCTGAGGCAGGGTGCCGATGAACCGGTAGGTGACCTGGTCCCATTTAGTGGACTCCGCCGCAGAGCGGACAGGTTGGAAGTACGTGGGGCCACTGAACCAGTGGACGAAGTCCGATGAAGCTTCCGGTACGTAACTGACACCCGGATCGTCGGAGCGTTGGAGGCATGTGAGGAGGGAGGATGTGCCGGGCGACTCTTCGGCGATCTGCAAAGGTTCCGGAGAATCCGGGATCAGAGGGTTCCCGCCGAACAGGTATTCACGGTGGTTGGTATGCCCGTCGCCATCAGGGTCCGTGACCCTTAACGTCGGTTGGCCTGCAGGGCGAAGCGGCCAATACGTTTCACACCAACGATAGTAGGGTGTGGACTCGACCCAGAATTCGATGCTGTAGGCGGGCAGCACCATGGAGTTGCTGCTGCCGGTGAAAGTGCCAAGTAAGAGATGGTCGTGGGTGAAATCGAACCGGCTCCCCGAGTAGGTCGCGTTCCGCCCAAAGTTCACATGATACGTGTAGTTGGTCGGGGTCCGGTTCGAAATAGCCACGGCCAACCGATTATCGGGCGTCTTCCACGCGAGGATCCGGTGATCGTTCATCACAGTGGTCTCGTCAACCTGGACGCGTCTGCTGTCCCAGGGCAGGTGGCGAACGAAGCCGGAGATCGGGTTCCAGTTGTAGGGGTTCCACGTCCAATGGCCTTCAGCCAGCGTCGGGAATATGCTGGTATTGGTGTAACCCGGCGGACGCCAGAAGCCCAGCGCATAGCCCGCCGCCTCACTGTTGCCGATGGGCTTGAGCGCATGCAGCCAGAACCAAGTCGGCGCATCCTGAAAGTTGAACCAGTTCATGATCGACTGCGCGGTGTTCACCATCCGCCACTCGTTCATGGCACCGCTCAGGTACTCAAACTCGTTGTTGAATACCGGTCGTCCGACTGCGTTGACATTGAAATCCCGTGTGATCTGTTCGTTGGAATCGGCGCCAATGCGATGGTAGCTCCAGGCGTCCACGTAACTCAGGCTCGCGGGGTCCGCCCGCAACGCCTGACCCCAGGAACCGTCCGCCCCGTTGTTGCTGTCGGCATGAATCAACACCTCCGGCAGCGCGGTGCGTACCTTGGGGGCGACCGCCCCAAACGCGGCGTGATAATCCGCCGCACTATAGCGGCAGGTGGAATAGGTGGTGTTCGAGACGTGGGGTTCGTTCTGCAGGCCCCACATGGAGATCGGGACGCCGTTGGATTGCAGATAAGCGATGTCGTCCACCAGCGCATCGCCAAAGGCGTTGAGGAACGCAGCGTTGGTCGAAGCGATGGTGCCGGCGATGTAGTTCGTGGTGGATTTCCAGGCCGGGGCCGGGGACCAGTATTCCATCTCGACGCCCTCCATGCCGGGTTGGGCGATGGTCGCCTGGATCTCGCTCATTTGGGTGGGCCAGCGCCCGATGATATGTGTGCCGGCCGCGTTGGTGCCCCGCAAGTAGAGTCCCATGGCCAGTCGGCAATAGCGAAATCCCGCAAGCATCTCGTCATACCACCGCTCGCGCTCCCCGGCGGTCAGGTTGTTCGGCACTGCGATGATGGCCTCGGGCAGGCCGTTGTTGCCGGAGCCAATCGAGTCGAACTGGATCTCCACCCCCAGTCCCCAGATGGTCTGGCGCTCCTGGTCGGGATGCACCTGGAACGAGTTCCCCACCACTGGACCCTCGCTGTCGATCCGTACCGCGTCGGCGATCAGCCAGGTGCCTCCACTGCCATTCGTCACCGAGATCATCGCCGGGGCGGAAGCAGTCCAACGATGGATGCCCAGATAGAACCAGCCGCCCGGCCCACGCTGGTCGAGCGTGTAGGTCTGCGTCCCATCCGCGTCCGTCACGGCATAAGAGGCGGCCGGCGCGCGGTCGGATCCACCATCTGGAAGCCCGATGGAGAGGTGCAGGTTGCTGGCCGAGGAAACGACCGCGGACCAGGCAAACAGGGAAGCCGTATTCGTTGCCGGTGCAAAGTGGTAACCCGACCCGAAGTAATTGGGCTTGTAGGTCGAGGGCGTCCAGGTGCCACCCGATGTGGGATGGGGTGAGGCTTCGTCGAGCGTGACTTCAAGGCTGCTTCCGACGAAACGAACGGCATCGGCGACCATGTACCCGTTCCCGTCGGGGTTGGTGAGCGTCACCACGGCGGGGCTGCCTGTGGTGAAGCGATGGGTGCCGAGGGTGATCCAGCTCCCCGCCGTCGTCTGGTCGATGGTGTAGAACGTCGAGCCATCCGCATGCTTTACTTCGTAGGTGGCTGTCGTGCTCCGATTGGGAAACGCTTGCGGCAGGCCGATCCGAACTTCGAAGTTCCCGTCCGGACCCAGTCGCGTTTGCCAGGTCCAGCTTGGTCCAGTGGTGGTGGAACTGTAGTGATAGCCGGTTCCGAAGTACCCCGGTTGGGTTGTGGAATGAGTCCACGCCCCCGACGGCACGGAGGCCGGCTCGTCGTCGTCCAGCACCACTTGTTCCGCCTCCAGCGCGAAGGCTGTTCCGAGAGCCAAGGCTGCGATCCTGCTAAACTTCGAGGGATACATCGGGGCAGATTCTCAACAAGGCAGAGCCTGAGCTTATGATCTTCCTTTGCTACGCGCCCATGCCCTCTTCAAACGAGCCGGCCGCCAGGGGGAAACAGAGGCGGTCCCGGACGTATTCGATTCCGTTGGCGCTGCAGGCATCGAGGTCCCGATACGCGCTTTCCGCCTCGACTACCAGCGGGGCGGTGCGGGTGCCCGTAAGTTCGCAGTAACGTTGCGGATAGCCGACGTTGACCAGCAGCTCGATGTACCGCATCAGGTTGAGGTCGCCCGTCGCAAGGTCGGTGAATTGCATGGCGCGCCCGGGCCAATGGGGTTCCATTTTCCGGAGCGCCACGCCGGGGCGAATGACGAAATTCTTCACATGGGCTGCGTAGATGCGGCTGCCCACCGACCGGAACCGGGCCTCCCAGGTTTCGCCCTCCCAGCAGTGCGAGGGGTCGGCGTTGACTCCCAGGCAGGAATCATTGTCACAGATTTGCAAGAGGGTGTTGAAATCCGCCGCGCAGGCGGCACCGGTCCCAGGATGGATCTCGTGGCACAGGTAAATGCCCAGGTTGCGGGCGTGATCTCGAAGTTTTGCGGTCTTCTTTACAAACCTGTCCTTGCCCTCTTCGATCAGGTCGAAGTCGGCGCCTTTCCAGAACCCCCAGGGGTAACCGGTTGCCACTTCCCATCCAAAGACGACCCCCCAGAACATGGGCACCACCTTCACTTGGAGTTCCGCGCACAGGTCCAGAAGCCGGAGGCAATAGTCTTCCGCCCATTGTTCGATGATCAAGGGCGGTTGCTTGGCAATGTCGGCGGGAATGAAAGGCCGGATGCTCGGGCTCGCAGTCCAGGCGGTGGTGTGAACCCAGAACGGGCAATGGGCGGAAACGCCGTCCAGACGGAGTTTGGCCGTGGCAAAGGCCTGTTTGATCCGTTTGGCGGACTGAAATCCTTTGGGTCCCTGCAGCATGTAGTTGGACGGCTGGGCGCCCGTGGCGCCGGAGCGTTTGGCGTAAGCCAGGAATTGAGGCAGGGACTTTGCGCCGTGCTGGGCGCCCTCGATGCTGGGATGATAGCAAGCTATGGCCATGATCGTGTGAGTTGGTATGAGTTGTTTTCGCTGGAGCGACCTTTTCTAGCCGGATTGCCGTCCCGAATCAAATCTGAATTCAGGTCCCGCTTGCTTCGGAGCCGTCGCTTCCTGACACTGTCCGTCGCCGGGGCACGGAACGGATGGGGAGGGCGGGATTCTCCGATGCCAGGATGCGGCGGGCGAGCATGGGTCTGCTGCAATGCGGCAGAGTTTTGCGCGCTGGCGGGCATAAATCCCTCGTTTGATGCAAACCCTCCCCGGCGGCGGTTCAGGCGGATGGAGCAACACAGGCATGGCAGAATTCTACGACACCCACGCGCATCTGGATTATCCGGATTTCGCGCCCGACTTGCCGGAAGTCCTGCGGCGGGCCCAGGAGGCGGGTGTGACCCGGGTCATTAGCATTGGCACCGATCTGGAAAGCAGTGCGCGAGCGGTGTCGCTGGCCGAATGGCACGATTTCATCTTTGCGGTGGTGGGATGGCATCCCTCACACGCATTGGAGGCCCCTCCAGACATTCGGCCGGAGTTGCGCCGATGGGCCCGGCATCCCAAAGTGGTGGCGCTGGGCGAGACCGGGTTGGACTACCATCGATTGCCCAGCGGTCGAGGGGGGAGCGAAGTGGATGATGCCCGCTACAAGTCGCGTCAGGCCCAGCTCTTCGAGCAGCACTTGGAGGTGGCGGCTGAAACGGGATTGAATTGCGTCATCCATCAGCGCGCCGCCCTCGAGGACGCCTTGGAGCAGTTGACGCCCTACGCGCCTCGAGTGCGCGGCCAGTTTCACTGTTTTGCGGAGGGACCGGAGGCGATGCGGCGGATCCTGCAATTGGGGTCCTTGGTCAGTTTTACGGGCATTTTGACCTTCAAGAACGGGCACAACATTCGGGAAACCCTGGCCAGCACGCCCATGGGGGCGTTCCTGCTCGAAACTGATTGCCCGTACCTGGCGCCCGTTCCCTTCCGAGGCAAGCGATGCGAGCCGGCGCATGTGAGAGAGATCGCGATCACTGCTGCAGAGGTAGCAGGGTGCACCATCGAGAAATTGAGCCGGGCCACTTGTGAAGCGGCGAGTGCCTTCTTCCCGAAAATGGAGTGCCTGTGACAGTAGCCCCAGTGGGGCTTTGGAAGGATAGAGACCGTAGCTACGTACGGCGGCGGGCTTCGGGGCAATCTCAGACCACTTTGCGAGCAAACTCGATGAGTCGCCCGGGAAGTTTGGAGAACCGTCCACTGTCGGGACACTGTCCTGCAAGGATGAGGCAGACCGGATGGACGGGACTTGAGCCGGACTCCAATTTGCGGCAGAAAAGGGCGGATCTATGAGTGCAACCTTGGACGCAACCAATTCGGGGGGGCGGTGTATAATCCGCTATGATACGGAGTTGGAGAACGTGGCACGGGCGGTGCTTTTCAGGCCGTCGCGGTTGTGATGGGTTAAACAAGTGAGCCGAAACCGCAATAATAAACAAGTAACATAGAACAAAGCCCATCACGAGGTTCACGCCGCAAAACAGAAAGAAAGGTTAGTAACGTATGAAACTCAATACCTCCCGCAAGGCGGGCTTCACCCTGGTTGAAATCATGATCGTTGTGGCGATCATCGGTCTGTTGGCTGCAATCGCGATCCCGAATTTCGTTCGTGCTCGTGAAACCGCCCAGGCCAATGCCTGCGTCAACAACCTGCGCCAGATCGACGGTGCGGTTGACCAGTACGCTCTCGAAGCCGGTTTGACCACTGGCGACGATGCCCCTATGGCGAACTTGATCCCGTACCTCAAGACGGAACCCGCCTGCCCGGTGGGTAAGCTCGGCTATGGCGCACAAGTCGTAGGCACCCCGGCTGCGTGCCCGGGCGCTGTCGCCGGACACGTGGTTGATATTACGGTCAACTAAGTTGCTTCCCGGCAGTTGATTCAGACTGCTTTAGCAGTTACACAAGCCCGAGGTCTAACCTCGGGCTTTCTGTCTTGTTAGTCGACCGATAAGGATTTCCGCTCAACGCACTCACAGATCCTCCAGGCGGTTCTGCCTTTGGCATGGCTTGCGCTCCTCATAGCTGGACAGTTGGGAGATCGGTAATCAAGACGGGGTGGACAGAGGGGTGTTAGGGGAGAAGGCGAGCTCAACTACAGTTCAAGGTCTGCGTCATTATAAATCATAAGACTGAGCCTGGCCGATCCCGATTCCGTCCCGGCATCCGGAAAGGCAGGACATTATGAAGTTAGTCGTTCGTAAACGGGGGGGCTTCACCCTCGTCGAAATCATGATCGCAGTGGCCATCATCGGATTGTTGTCGGCGATGGCCATTCCCAGTTTCGTGCGGGCCCGGGAGAACTCACGTGAAAAGATGTGCGTGAACAATCTCCGCCAGTTGGACGGAGCCAAAGACGTTGCCGCATTGGAAAATGGCGTGGGGAGAGGCGGGGACGTATCGCCGTTTGTGGAACTCTATCTCAAGAGTGGTATTCCGGCGTGTCCGGTGGGCAAGACGGGCTACGAGCTTAACCCCGTGGGCGAGCCTCCCAGTTGCCAGAGTCTCGAGATGGACAATCATAACGCAGCCTACAGCGGAGCCCCCTGACATCTACAGTGGGGGCAGGGCATCTGCGAAAGCGTGCTTGCCTGCTTTGTCGGATCTCAGCAGAGAAGTGTGAGAGTGGGAATATTGTCGGATGCGTTTGTGGGCCGAACTGCCGTTTCGAGTGGGTGACTACGAAGTTCACGGCCCACGCTTGGGTCAAGTCATTGAGGCTTCCGCACCATGAACTCCGTCGGCCATTGCCGTGGAGGTTTCACGGGAGCAATCCGGTCCTGATAGCTGCTTGGACGGACGATTCCGGAGCTTGGTGGTGAACCGCCCTCCAACCGCGCTGCACCCCTCCTTCGACGTTTTCCAGCCGGTCGTCAAAGTAGAGGATTTCCTCCTGCTGACAGCCTGTGATCTCCTCAATCCGCTGATACAGTTGCGGTTCAGGTTTCATGAACCCGTGTTCGTAGGACAACACGTAGCCGTTGAAACCTTGGTAGAATGGGTACGTGGCCCGGATGTGGGTGATGGCCAGGTCGTTCGTGTTCGAGAAGATGTATGTGGGGATGCCGGCGGCGGTCAGGCGTTCCTTGAACTCGATCATCGGTCGGATGGGAGTGAACACGTCTGCGAACAACCTTGAGAACTCTTCGAGGGTGCCGCGGTAATGGGTTACGCCGCGCACCTCCTCAAAGAATTCCTTCCGGGTGATTCGTCCTTTCTCATAGAGTGACCAGGAGGGGGGAATGGTCGATGAATTCCTGGACTTGTCGTGGGGAAACGCTGCTTTGGGCGGCCATCCCTCTGGCTGCAATGCTGTAGTCGAAGTCCAGCAGCACCTTGCCTAGATCAAAAACGACCACTCTTGGTGTGTTCATAGCTCCAGTTCGCTGCCGGCCGAAGCCGCGATATGGCGACGCAGAGGAGGGGTCATACGGTCAGGGGTCTGATCCGCGACGCTGATTACATGGGGTGGTTTCATTCGACGGCTCCAGACTGCATCATGCGGAGCACCTTGCCGGTATTTGGACTACACGGGAGGTCACAACGCAACGATCAACTTAGCAAACGCGTTCATCCATAGAAGAAGCCCTTCCTCCAAGCAATCCTGAACCGCTTGGCTGAACCGCTTGGCTGCCGGCCTCAGTCATAGACCTATTGATCGGAATGGGAGACACTTTAGGAACTTTGGAGCTGGCATTTGCTCGATGTGGAGTGCTGGGGGGGGGTGGGCCTGAGGTTGGAGGGCGACCTACCATTGGCTTGGAGCTCGCCTTCGACGCCCCATCCAACCCGATGAAAGAACGAGAGGCCGTCCGCCCGGACGGCCTCCCGTGATCCACTTACTCTTTGACTCTCACCCAGATTTAAAGACTTACGGGCACACATACGGCACCCGCACCCGGTAGTAGCGCTCGAAGAACTGAGCGTTGGTGAATACCAAGGTGTTGGCGGGGCCAAGGATCTCCGGCGGCACATTGCTCCACACCAGCGGCGAGTTGGTCAGCGCGGTGGCCTCCTGCACCTGGTAGGAGATGCCCGACTCCGCGTTCCACTGCAGTTTGATCACCTGCTGGCTCACGAGGTTGGTCACGACGATGTTGGTGATCACCACGTTCGTGGCCAGCTTCCGTTGGCAGATCAGGAGCTGGTAATCCTCGACCTCGCCGTTCAAGGCCGGCCCGCTGGGCAGCGCGACACCGCCGCTCGTCAACCTGAACCGGGCATAATTGGTGCCCAGGGCGGAGTTCGCCGGAATGGCCATGACGAGGGCATTCGGGCCGGACGCCAGAGGCGACAAGTTGAACACATTCTCGGATACCATGTCTCCCCAAACACCGCTGCCATTGAAGTCCACCCAGGCATCCAGCACACCTACCCCGGACCACGACGTCAGGAAGACGTTCACCGCCACATTCGAACCGCGGATGAGCGGGTTGGCGAAGGTCACGCCGTCCTCGTCGTCGGGCCACAGCGCCACGTCATCGCCCGTCGCGGGGACGTTCGGTTGTCCATCCGCCTCCGCATCAATCACCGTGCCCAGCATGAAGTTGGTTACGATGACGTGGTTCGCGCCTCCGCTGGCGGCGAGCGTCGGATAAGGAGGATCGGGCGCATCACCCCAGTCCTTGACCTCCTGCTCCAAGCCGGACAAGGCGAAGGACAAGTTCAGCGATGCCGGCGCCCAAGGATGCGGGGCTGCATACACCAAATCCTTCCAGAAGATCGGCAGATTGGCCGGATTGAAGTAACACGCATCGTCGTTCCACGGTTGCGGCGTGGTTTTCCAGCCGAACTGGATGCTGCCGGTTCCCGTGTAACGATACTTCACCGCCAGCCAGTAGATGGTTCCCTTCACCTGGATGAATTCATTCGTGTGCGGATAAAAATCGAACTGGTAGATGTTCTTATCCGCCCACTGGGTCCAGTTGGGCGTTCCCGGATCATGCCACCATTCGCCAGGCAGCCCGCGGTAAATGTGATCCGCGACATAGCTTCCCGGCGTGAATGTCCTTGTCCAGAGCACCTGGCCGGGATGGCTGTAGGACGCGCCCACACCCTTCGGCACATCACTCCAGATGGACACATCGAAGATGAGCCCACCGGGGCCTTCTGGCGGCAACACATCATTCGTGAACGAACCCCAGATGTGAATGTCAGTGATCGGCCCGCTCGCCGTGCAGCGGAAATCGTCGGCCAGCATGAACTGGGTGTTGTTGACATCCACTCCCTCCTCGCCTTGCTCGGGGATTTGCAGCCACTTCAGTTCTTCGAGCCGGATCACATAATCCTCGACCTCACCATCCTGTGCCAGGCCGGCAAATCCGAGTCCCAGCTGACTGCTGATCCGGAAGCGTGCGTAGGCCGTTATATTCGTCGCCCAGGTCGGCACCGAGAAGCGCACCGAGGTCGTCCCGGCCGGAATGTTCAGGTCGGTGATAATCTGCTCGGACGCATCCCCCCAATCACTGTCGTTGTTCCAGTCAATCCACCCCTGGAGGATCCCACCCGTGGCGCTGCTTACCTGGATCGTGGCGGGCACACCGGTAATGATCGCGGTCGTGAACGCAATGCCGTCCTCGTCGTCGGGGCCAGCGAGAGGATTGAGGTCGTCCCCGTCGGCATTAACCGTCGGCTGCCCGTTGAGTTCAGCGTCCCTGACAGCTCCCAGGATCGGGCCTGTCATCACATGGCGCGCCCCGGTGGGCAGCAATGTCGGGTACCCCACCGCCGTCGGGCTATCCGGCGCGTCGCCGAAATCCAACAACGGCTGTTCGATGGTTACCAGGTGATCCTCGACTTCACCATCCTGAGCTGCCCCCGTGGGCGGCAGCGCAGCCGTTCCGGAGTGGATGCGGAAGCGGCCAAAAGTCTGTCCAACGTTGGCCCCAGGCGGGCACGTTGAACCCGATATTGTAAACGCCTGCTGCCAGCCAGCCGCTCTGGATCTGCTCACCCGGATCCGTCCAGTCGCCGTCGGCGTTGAAGTCAATCCAGGCATTCACATAGCCGCCTACGGGCACGTTCACTGTGACGGTTCCCGGCAGACCTGCGATCAGCACAGTAATGACGATCCCGTCCTCGTCGTCCCCCACAAGAGGCGGATTGAGGTCGTCCCCATCGGCGTTGGCGGTCTGCTGTCCGTCCGCTTCAGCGTCCGGCTGGTCGGTCATTGTGCCATCATCAAAGTAAGGTGCTCCGGCCACGATGGTGTGGTAGGCGCCGCCATCGGCCTGCCTCGTCTGATAATCGCCCGTCCCCGTCCCCGCCGCACCGTCCGGGGCATCCCCGAAGTCGTATTGTTCGGGTTCCTCGCCGCCGCCGTTGATGATGAAGGCAAGATCGAGCGATACTTGATCTTCCACTGGATCACGCAACTCGTTCCACTGGTTGGTGTTTCCCACAGGCAGATCGGCCCACACCGCATCGTCCATGAAGTGCGGGGACCGGGAGGTCTTCCAGCCCCACTGCCCTTCCACGCTTTGGACCGAGATATCCAGCCAGTAAATCGTTCCTTCGATTTGATAGAGCGTTTCGTTGGCCGGAATCGTGACCACATACCGGAAATAGTTGCTGTGGTTCGGACGCTGCGACTGGCCGGTATTGGGGTCATACCACCCCTGGGACGACGGAGGCTCCGGCGTGATGGCCAGGGTCCAGCCCGGCGGCAGCAGGTTTGGATTGATATTCCATTCCCTGAGCGCCGGCACCAGTGGCTTGCTGAATTGCGGCCCGGTTCCATCGGGGTCGGGAATGTCCGCGTGCAGGCTCAGGTGCAGGTTCGTGACGCCTTGGAAGGGCGCCTGTGTGGAAAACTCGTCATCAGTACCAGGACCCCCAGAAGGTGATCTCGGTGATGAGCCCGTTGGAGGTGCAGCGAAAATCGTCCGCCAACACCTTCTGCTTGCCGTCGGGCCCAAAGCAGGCGCGAACGTCCCACCCGTTCGGGTCGGGGAGTTGCGGCCAATGCATCTTATGCTCGAACTCCTCGCCTTCGGTGGACAACGCGAAGGCCAGATCCAGCGAGTTGGAGATCATCATGTGGTACGGATGCGGATCCAGGTATCGCAGCTCCTTCCAGGGCATGGCGCCTCCGGACGAATCAAACCACACCGCGTCGTCGTTCCAACGGTTCGTGATGCTGGTGCTCTTCCAACCAAACTGCCAGCCCTGCGGGGCATTCAGAGCTTTGACCGCCAGCCAATAGATTGTCCCGTTGGTCTGCGTGAAGGGTTGCTGGGGATAGAAATCAAACTGGTAGCAATTGTTGTCCCCTGGAAACTGCCAGACACCCGGCGGCGTCTGCTGCGCTTGCGGACTGTGCCACCATTCGCCCTGCGCCACATGCGCACACAATCCGGCTTTGTACTGGCCCGGCGCGAAGTTGGTGGACCACAAAAGATTGGTTCCGGGATGGCTGTAACCGTAAGGATTTCCCGGTCCCACGGGCACGTCCGAGTAGATCTGGAGCATAAACGCCAGGTTGGTGAGCACAGAATCAGGCAATCCATAAGGTTCCTGGTCGTACCTGAACGAGCCCCAGATGTGAATGTCCTTGATCGGCCCGCTGAGATTGCACAGGAAATCATCCGCCAGTTGGACCGTGTTATCGACATCCACCCCGTTCGTGGTCAGGTCCGGCGGCTGAAGCCATTTGATGGCATCGAGTTGGATTTCGTAGTCCTCGACTTCGCCCATGCTGGCGGGATTGGTATAGCTCAACCCGTTCTGGTTGCTCAGGCGGAACCGGGCGTAGGTGGGACCCACGCCGGTCAGCGCACCCACTTGATACGTCACCGAGTTGGGACCAGGATTCATGGGAAGGTTCAGGATGATTTGCTCTCCTGCATCGGCCCAGTCACTGTCGGCATTCAGATCAAGCCATCCCTGAAGGGTGCCCCCAATGGTGGTGATTACAGTGATCGTGTTCGGCACGCCTGAAATGAGCGCGGTGGGGAAGATCACCCCGTCCTCGTCGTCCACACCCCCCGCCGGCAACACATCGTCACCCAAGCCGGGAGGCGCAGGTTGCCCATCGA
Organism: uncultured Verrucomicrobiae bacterium; assembly: GCA_963751435.1. Lineage (GTDB taxonomy): Bacteria > Verrucomicrobiota > Verrucomicrobiia > Limisphaerales > DSYF01 > JALOTU01. Next base: position 20,471 of record CAVVUP010000035.1, read on the forward strand.
TCTCCGGATCCCTGAACGTACCCAGCAACATGTTGTTGCCCTGAATCAAATGCCGGGCTCCATTGTTGGTGAGCAACGTGGGATAACCGGGCACCGGCAGACTGTCCGGCGCATCGCCGAAATCGAAATCCTGCGTGGGCTGGGCTTGCACCACCGCAGGCAGGGCGATAGCCAGTGCGAGTGCGAAGAATCGGCTGGTGACATCCGCAGGCCAAAGCCTGCCGGAACGGGAGGAGGGGGAATGAGTCAGCGTTTTCATAAGAGTCGGATCCTTTCTGAACGGGCAACGGGTTTGTCTTCTTCCTACAAGCAGCGGAACGCCTCTGCCCTGCAACGCGCGCTGGAAGTTGTGGCGCACTTTCAGGTCCTCTGAACCCCGCCGTATCCTCCTGTCTCCTTGACTTCGGCGGGTTCTAGCGCAAACCAACTAGCCTTCCATTGTTCTGTCAAGTGGAAAGTTTGAATTTGTTTGAGCAGGGGCACGGGAGAGAATTCTCCGTAGCGCAGATTTTCAATCTGCTGTATCGCCGAGTTGCACTCGGCAGGCGCCACGCGTCTCCGGGGCGCGGGCGGGTTGATGATGGCCCTGCGGATTGCAAATCCGCGATACGGCAGACTGCAGGTCCGCGCTACGATGGGAAGGGTTCCGGCGCACGCCTTTCGAGAAGTCATTGTTTCGTAGTGCGCAGGATCGTGCGATTCGGATGCTGGACACGCCCCGCCGCCGATTCCCGGAATTGGCTACGATTGCATCCTTCTGTAAGCTGGGAGGCACTAAGTCGAAGAATGAAGACCGTCTGGATCACTGGGGCTCAGGGCCTGATTGGAGGTTACCTGGTCAAACTGGCCGGGGAACTCGCCCCTGAATGGTGCGTCGCCCCCCTGACCCATTCGTCCCTCGAACTGACCGATTTCCGTGCTGTGCGGACCCGGTTCGAGCAGGATTCACCTGAACTCCTCATCCACTGCGCCGCCATCAGCAACACCGACCAGTGCGAGCAGCAACCCGCCCGGGCGCGGCACGTGAATGTCGAGTCCACTGCGTTCCTGGCGGACTTGTTCGCGGACCGGCGCCTCGTGTTTTTCTCGACCGACCTGGTGTTTGACGGACAGAAGGGACATTACACGGAAGCCGACCTCCCGGCCCCGCTGGGCGTTTATGCCCGGACCAAGGTCGATGCCGAGGCCAAGGTGCTCGGGCACCCTGGGCACCTGGTCCTGCGCACCTCGATCAACGGGGGCGTGTCAACCTCGGGCAACCGGGGTTTCAATGAGATGCTGGAACTGGCTTGGAAGGCCGGCCGAACAACGCCGTTGTTCGTGGACGAATTTCGCTGCCCGATCGCGGCCCCTGTCACCGCCCGGGCCGCGTGGGAACTGGCGCTCTCGGAAGCGCGCGGCGTCTATCATCTGGCCGGCGCCGAACGCCTCAGCCGCTACCAGATCGGCGAACTCGTGGCCCGACGACATTTGGAACTGAACCCCAGGATTCAGGCGGGATCCCTCAAGGATTTCACCGGGCAGCGCCGCGCGCCGGATTGCTCGCTCGATTGTGGCCGGGCGCAGCAGTGGTTGACGTTCAAGCTGCCCGGACTGGCCGAGTGGCTCGACGCCAACCCGGACGAACCGTTCTAATGTGAGCGCGCACCCGACCACACGGCAACGGCCCTATCGAGGCCGCATTGCCCCCTCGCCCACCGGCCACCTGCACCTGGGTCACGCCCGGACCTTCTGGACGGCCCAGCAGCGCGCTCGGGAACGGGGAGGTGTGTTGATCCTGCGCAACGAGGACATCGACCGCGCGCGCTGCAAGCCCGAGTTCGTGCGCAGCATGACCGAGGATCTGCAATGGTTTGGCCTCGAGTGGCACGAAGGACCGGACATGGGCGGCCCGCATGCGCCCTACAACCAGAGCGAACGTCAACCGCTTTACCGGGACGCGCTCGAGCAGTTGAAGTCCAGCGGATTCGCCTATCCCTGCACCTGTTCCCGCAAGGACATCCAATCCGCCCCCAGCGCCCCCCAAGGCGCCGACGACGAGCTGATCTACCCTGGAACCTGCCGCGGGCAACAACCTGCAACCTTCAACCTGGGACCTTCAACCCCGGCCTGCTGGCGCTTCCGGGTGCCAGACGGCGAGACGATCGAGTTCCGGGACGAGGCCCTGGGTCCGCAACGTTTCGTGGCCGGACGAGACTTCGGGGATTTCGTGCTCTGGCGCAATGACGACGTGCCGAGTTACCAACTGGCGGTGGTGGTGGACGATGCGGCCATGGGCATCACCGAAGTCGTCCGAGGCGCCGATCTGCTGGTATCCACAGCCCGGCAACTCCTGCTGTATCGCGCGCTCGGAGTCCAGCCACCCGCCTTCTTCCATTGTCCCCTGATGACGGACGCAACCGGCGTCCGGCTCGCCAAGCGCAGCGATGCCGTGAGCCTGCGGACATTGCGCACCCAAGGGGAATCGCCGCAGGCCCTCCGGGCGCGGTGGGTCGCTTTTTAGAACGGGCTTCCTTACCCCAGCGCCAGAAGCAGCGCCACGCCCACCGCGGTCGTCAGCAACGTCACCGGGATGCCAAACTTCGCATAATCCCAAAACCCGACCTCGATATGCCCCCGCGCCTGTTCGACCACGATGATGTTGGCGACGGACCCGAGGATCGTCAGGTTGCCGGCAAAGGTCGTCGCCAAGGCCATCACCTTCCACATCAGTTCCGGATCCGCAAAACGCGAAATCCACTTCCCGGCCAGCAGCACGAAGGGAACGTTCGAAAAGACATTCGAGCCCGCCGCCGAAAACCACGCCAGGTTCCAGGCCTGTGCGGTGGCGGTCGTGCCGAACACCCCCCGGCAGCCTTCATACATCTGGTCAGGCAAGCCGGTCCCGTTCAGCCCTTCCACCACCACGAACAGCGCCGCGAAGAAGACCAACAGATGCCAGTCCACCAGTTTGAGCACCTCGTGGGTGTCGCGCCGCGCCAACACCATCAGCAATGCCCCGCCCGACAACGCCGTCCAGGCCAGGTTCAATCCCGCTACGAACCCGATGAACACCAGGCCCAGCGTGCCCAGCGACAGCACGAGCAGCCGCGTGTCCGGTTGGCGGGTCGGGCCGGGCGTCACCGCGATGGGCCCGGTGGACAGGGTGCGCCGGAACCCGAAGTGCAGCACGGCATACTGCAGGGCCAGACCAACCGCTGCCACCGGCGCCAATGACAGCGTGAAATCCACAAAGGGAATCCCGGAGAGATGTCCGATGATCATGTTCTGCGGATTGCCCACCAGCGTGGCCACGCTGCCGATGTTGGCGCTCATGGCCAGGGCCAGCAGGTAGGGCAGCAACGGCAACCGCCCCCGCGCGATCACCGTCACCACCAAGGGCGTCAGCATCAGGCAGATGGTGTCGTTGACCAACAAGGCCGAGAGCATGCCGGAGGTAAGAATCAGATACAGCAGCAGCCGGCGCGGGGTCCGGGCCGCCCGCAGCACCCAGTCCGCCGCCCAATCGAAGAATCCCGCCAGACTCAGGTAGGCACAGATGATCATCATCCCCAGCAGCAGCACCAGGGTGTTGTAATCCACCGCCGCATACGCCTGCTCGGGCCGCATCACCCCGGTGGCCACCATCAGCACCGCGCCCAGCAGAGCCGCCGCCGGACGGTACAGCGGCAGGATCTTCAACCGCCTGCCGCTGATCAGCAGATAGGTGATCGCGAAGATGCCAATGGCAAGGATTTCCCGGGTGTTCATGCAGGCCGCCGCACCGCCCCGGATGCAACGCCACCCCCAGCCGTCCGGCAAGAAGAATTCCGCACCGCGCGGACGACGTCCATTGTTGGACCTGTCCGAAACCGCTTTGAAAAATCACTCGGAGGCTTCGATCGCTCCGCAGTCCCTCGAAAGCGCCGCCGCCGCTGCGCTCTGCCGGCGCAGTCCACAAGCCAGCGGGCGGAGCGGCGGTTCAGGGAAGGGGTCGGGTCGCGATCTGATCCGCGTTCGAAGCGCAGGCTTGACATATTTCGTCATCTGGCGAAATGTGCAGCCGTGCGTGACTTCGTCGCCATCACCAAGGCGCTGGCCGATCCCAGCCGGCTGCGCATCCTCGCCGCCCTGCGCGGACGCGAACTGTGCGTCTGCCAGGTGACGGCGCTGCTGCGCCTGGCTCCGTCCACGATCTCCAAACATCTGGCGCTGCTCCAACACGCCGGCCTGGTCGCCTCCCGCAAGACCGAACGCTGGGTGTATTACCGCTGGTCCGGACGCGGCGCGCCCGTGGTCGTGCGCGAGGCCCTGGACTGGGTGTCCAAGGCGCTGGGCGGAGACCCGCGGATCCTCGCCGACCGCAAACAACTGCAGCGCATCCTGAAGGCCAACCCGAGCACGCTGTGCCAGCGACAAACCCGACGATGAACATCTTGTTCCTTTGCACCGGCAACTCCTGCCGCAGCCAGATGGCCGAAGGCTGGGCCCGACACCTGCGGTCGGACCGGTTCACCGCCTACTCCGCCGGAATCGAGACGCACGGGATGAATCCCCACGCCGTCCAGGTGATGGCGGAAGCCGGCGTGGACATCTCCCGCCAGTTCTCGAAGACGCCCGCGGACCTGGGCACCGTCAAGTTCGATTACGTCATCACGGTGTGCGGACACGCCGACGAGCATTGTCCGACGTTCCCCGCCGGGACCCGGGTGGTCCATGCGGGCTTCGAGGACCCTCCCAAACTGACCCGGCACCTGCCGGACGGCGAGGAGAAGCTGGCCGGCTATCGCCGGGTGCGCGACGAGATCCGGCGGTTTGTCGAGACGCTGCCGGACTCCCTGGACACCCCACGCTGAACAGACCCTTTATGACTGGAAACCACTCGGAACAAATCCGTGAACAGGTGCGCGAAGGGTACGCCCACATCGCGCGGGAAACCTCCTCCGGTTGCTGCGGACCAGGCGTGTCGTGTGGCGGGTCCACTCCCGCCGACGCAGACACCCTTGCGCGGAAACTGGGTTATTCCGTGGCGGAACTGGAAGCGCTGCCGCACGGCGCCAACCTGGGACTGTCCTGCGGCAATCCCGCCGCGCTCGCCGCGCTCAAGCCGGGCGAGACGGTCCTCGACCTCGGCGCGGGCGGCGGATTCGACGTCTTCATTGCCGGGCGCCAGGTGGGGCCGGCCGGACGCGCCATCGGCGTGGACATGACCCCCGAGATGCTCGCCAAGGCGCGCCGAAACACGGCGCAATACCTCGCCACCACAGTGCTGAACAACGTCGAGTTCCGACTCGGCGAAATCGAGCATCTGCCCGTGGCGGACCACTCGGTGGACGCCCTCATCTCGAACTGTGTGATCAACCTGTCGCCCGACAAGCCGCAGGTGTGGCGCGAGATGGCGCGCGTGCTCAAACCTGGCGGGCGCGTGGCGGTGTCAGATATGGCCCTGCTCAAGCCGTTGCCGCCGGAGCTCCTGAAGATGGTGGAGGCGCTCGTCGGCTGCGTGGCGGGCGCGGTGCTGGTGAAAGACACCGAGAGCTACGCGCGCGCCGCAGGGCTGGCGAATGTCGAGGTGCGCGTGAAACCCGAATACGTCGTGGCCATGGAGCATTTCGAGGATCCGCTTTACCAGAAGATCCTGGCGTCGCTGCCCCCGGGTGCGAAGCCCCAGGACTACATCGCCAGCGTTGAGATCACGGCTCGGAAACCTGCTGGGCAATGTTGCTGCTGCGGCGCGTGCTGAAACGGAACACGAAACACGCCACACGTTCCCCAATGGACGACCTCGTAAATTGTAAATCCGAAATCGTAAATCGAAAGCGCCTGGCCTTCTTCGAGCGTTACCTCACCGTCTGGGTCTTTCTGTGCATGGTGGCGGGGGTGGCCTTGGGGCGGCTTGCCCCCGGGCTGACTGCCCGCCTCAGCACGCTCGAATTTGGGCAGGGCTCGCAGGTGAACATCCCCATCGCCGTGCTCATCTGGCTGATGATCTATCCGATGATGCTCAAGGTGGATTTCAGCGCCATCGGCGGCGTGGCGCGCAAGCCCAAGGGGCTGGCCGTGACGCTTTTCGTCAACTGGCTGGTCAAACCGTTCAGCATGGCGTTGCTCGCGTGGGTGTTCATGCGGCACCTCTTCGGCGCCTGGATTTCGCCGGAGCTGGCCGCGGAATACACCGCCGGCCTCATCATCCTCGCCGCCGCGCCCTGCACCGCCATGGTGTTCGTGTGGAGTTATCTGACCGACGGCGACCCGGCCTACACGCTCGTGCAGGTGGCCGTGAACGACCTCATCATGCTGATCGCCTTCGCGCCCATCGTGATGTTCCTGTGCGGCGTGGCCAACGTGGTCGTGCCCTCGAAGGTGCTCATCACCTCGGTGGTCGTGTTCATCGTGATCCCGCTGGCCGCCGGTTGGCTCACCCGCACCGTGCTGCTCAAGTCGCACGGGAAGGACTGGTTCGAGCAGGTGTTCCTGCCCGAGGTTTCATCCGGTCACCATCGCCGCTCTGCTGCTGACCCTGGTGCTGATCTTCGCGTTCCAGTCGGAGAACCTGACCACGCGGTGGTTCGCCGTGCTGCTGCTGGCGGTGCCCATCGTCATCCAGGTCTATTTCAACTCCTCGCTCGCCTACCTGCTAATGCGCTGGTTCAAGGTGCCGCACAACGTGGCGTCGCCGGGCGCCCTGATCGGCGCGAGCAACTTCTTCGAACTGGCCGTGGCCGTGGCCATCACACTCTTCGGCCCCGGCTCCGGCGCCGCGCTGGCCGCCGTCGTCGGCGTGCTCGTGGAGGTGCCGGTGATGCTCTCAGTCTGCAAGGTCTGCAATGCCTCGCGCGGGTGGTATCAACGAGCTTCCGGACCGGCTGCCGCATCCACATCGTAATAACCCCCTCCGCAGCTCGCGCCGCCATTGTTGGCTGGGAATCTTGCCCGCTTGCGGGTCACACCGGGGCAGGTGTATGTTTCGCCGTATGCGAAACGCGACCCTCGATCCCGAAACCATCGAAGCGCCGCGCTGGCAGGCCGTCGGATTGGTCCTGGACCAGAATGCGCATGACTTGCGGGCGAGACGCTATGGCCGCTTGCAGGAAGTGGTCAGTTGGTTCAAGGGCATTGACCTGTTCCGCCAGGCCGAGTTCGAGCGCATGATCGCGCTCAAGCCCACGCCGCTGGACATCCGCTATCACAAGACATGGCTGGCGGCGCTCATCGCCGAGGGTGAGCGGCTGCTCACCGAGATTCGCCGGGGCGGCGGCCTGCCCCGCAATCCCACCGGCATCAAGCTCTCCGACGTTGAAGCCACGGTTGCGGAGCTTGGCGACACGCAGGCCGAATGGCACGGCGACCTTAGCGCGGCGCGGCGCCGCGAGTTGTTCAATCAACTTTTCAATGGCCCGAAATCCTGAACTCGAGGCCATTCTGCTGGCCCGCTACGAATTGGAAACGTGCGAGGCAAGCCAAAAAGCCGGGCGCCGCGCAAAACTTGACGCCCTCCTCGAATCAGTGGCGGCCAGATCCGGCACCAAAAGCCTGACCCCGCGCACCCTCATTGAGATCACAGCGGAAGCTTATCAGGAATTCAAACTGGCGCGGAAGAAAGCCGAGCGCTCGCGTTTGTCTCGCCTGCGTTGAAGTCGCAGCCGCAAACGTCAGTCCGCGCCAGCTTCCTCGCAACAGAGATTTGGCGAGTGGCAGGAATAGCCGGAGGCTCAGGTTCGTGACCACGCCATCCACGTCCGCCGCGCTGGCCTGCAACCCGAATGGCACGCACACCGTCTGCTGGGTCCGCCCGCCACCGTGAACGTGCCCAGCGAACCGCCCAGACTAACTTTCGCCGCATTGACTACGGCGGCACTGGCGACGCAGTTCCCGGAATGCCGTCCGCCGTTCCGATAAATGGCTTCCGTGGCCGGCGAGGCTTCACGTCAATTCTGCTTGCATCTTGCCTTCCTGCCGGAGTGACCGGCGAACCGCCACGGCGTCTGCCCGGTTGATGCGCAGCACCTGAATCGTGACTCGCCCGACCGCAGTCAGCCCCATCAAGACGGCTCCATCCCACCGGAAATGATCTCCCCAACGGTCACGTCGAGGATGAAAGAGCCGGGTTAATTCTCCCGTTTGCGGATCCAGGCCGGAAAGATTCGGCCCTTTGAATGTGTTACAGAAAAAACAGCAGAACGCGAGATTCTCGAACGTCGTCGGCCCGTGATGTTTCCCTGGCGTGATGTGGTCAATCTGAAATGGAACGCGGGTACATCGCTCCGGGAACTGACAATATTCACACGCCCCTTGCGCGCGCTGCCGAACGGCCTCTCGGAGGCGGGCGTCCATCCCTCACGCCGGCGACAACCGCTTCAGGGAAAGGCGCGCCTTGGACTGGAGCAGCTCGAGCGCCCGCCCCGCTCGACGGTAGTTTTCCAACTCCGCCGCTTCGTCCTCCGACAGTGAACCCTCGCGCGCCTTGGCCGCCAGCGCGTTCATGCGCTCAACATCGGCTGGCGGAAAGTCAAACTCTAAAATGGACTCCGCCGCTTCTTTTGACCACCCGCCCCGCTCAGGGCCAATGACGCGGCTGAGGATGTCCGCCTCGCTCGGGACAGTTTCGATCGTTGCTGACATACGATCTTTCTTAGCACGTTCGCCGCCAGTTAGCCACTGGAAATCCCTGCCGCCCCAATCGCTTGCTTTTGATCCCGATGGGATGGCTGTTCCGTGAACGCCCGATAACCTCGACGTGGGAATTGGGCGGAATCCGAACGGCACGCACACCGTTTGCGTGGGGCCGCCCGCCACGGTGAACGTCAGGCTCGGATAGGCGTTGCTGCCGGCGATGAGTACCAAGCCCTCCCACAGCTGCGCGAAACCCTCCATTCACATCCCGGCCGATTCCTGGCCCTCCTCGCCCTCCCATGAACTCAAAACGGAAGACCCTGGCGGGCTGCGGGCGGTGGCTCCCCTCTGCCAAGTCCCACTCGCCGACCCCGTGATGACCAGGGCCGACTCACGACGAATGGGTGTGGTGAGAACGTCCGCGCTTGTGGTTCCACCCTCCCCTGCAACACCCTGTGCCCGTGCCGGACGCAATCGAATCGCCCTCCGATGTCTCCCTGACGCCGCACGGGCTGTTGCTCGTCGAGAGCGCGGCACGCCGCCTTCGCCGTGGCTGGAACCGGACGCGGCCGGCGCGTGGCTGCGGCGTTTGCCGAGTCGCCCGGCGCGTGGTCTGTTGCACCTGGGTACGCGCGAGCTGAACACCGCACTGCCCCCCGCCGCCGCCTGGTGGCGCGAGCTGGCCCGGCGCTACCTCACCCAGCTTTGCCACACTCCCGGATCTCGAACAGGCCCGGGAAATCCGCCCGGTTCCGCCGCCCGCCCCAGGCCGAGCTGGCCGCGCTGGCCGAGACCGCCCCGCCCATGCGCGGCGGCGAATACCTTGACGCCGCCCTGCTGGCGCGGCTTTGGTCCGAACTGGATGAGACAGTCCGCGCCGAGATTGCGCGCCATCCCCAAGGCGCGGGGGCCTGGCTTCAGGAGAGCCATCCGTTGTGGCGGATGGTGGGGCGCGTGACGTTTCATCTGGCCGAGAACAAGCGGCATCCGACGCATCCCTTTGCCTTCATGGCCAGTTACGCCTCGCGCATCTCCAGCCAATCGCGCGTCCAGCATCTGCCCCTGGGCCGCGCCCTCCAGGAATACGCCGGGCGCGGGCAACAAGCCGGCGCTGTTGAACCTGCTGTCACCGGTCCAGAAGGCGGCCGAGCAAAGCGCCTTCGTGCGCGAACTGGTGGACAGTGGACGCATCTTCAAACCTCTGCCCTGGGCTCCCGCCGAAGCTTACCGGTTTCTCAAGGACGTCCCGATGTGTGAAGACGCCGGCGTCATCGTGCGCCTGCCGGATTGGTGGAAGGGCGGACGCCCGCCGCGTCCGCAGGTGAGCGTGCGCGTGGGGCAGGCCCGGGGCGCGGGTCTGGGCGCGGACACGCTGCTGGATTTTTCGGTCGAGACGACGCTCGATGGCGAGCCGCTCACCGACGCGGAATGGCAGTCGTTGCTGCAGGCCGCGGACGGCCTGGCGCTGGTGCGGGGCCAATGGATCGAGGTGGACCCCGAGAAACTGCGCGCCGCGCTCGCCCACTGGAGGAAGGTCGAAACCATGGCCCGCCGCGACGGCCTGAGCTTCTTCGAGGGCATGCGTTTGGATGAGAGTCCGGACCTGCTCTTCACGCTGCGCTCTGTGAATGCGGAGGAACTCATCGCGCAGGCCGCCACCGCCAGCGATCTTCTCACCGGCAAGGCCGCCGCCGGACCCGAGCTGGCCGAGGACGAACTCAGCGCGGTCTTCGGCCTCGAGCTGGACACTGCCAGTGGCGCCCCGCCCGCCTCACCCCCACCTACGCCGAAACCGGTCGGCAGGAGCCAAAAGGGCGGGGAAAAGGCTCCGACTGCAACTCCCCGCAAAGTGCGCAAACCCGTGGCGGCCAAGACACGCACCAAACGGAAGCGCCTGAGAAACCGCCGTCGCCCAACCCGAACTCCGGCCGCTTGAACCGGCCCTTGATTGACACGACCTGCAACCAACACACCAACAGCCACATGCAACCTTTTGTTCCAGGTGGGACAAAAGGTTGCATTCGAATGCTCCAGGTTCATGGTCCCAACGCGCGAGGGCGTCATCGTGGAGGCTTCCCATGAGCCGTACGCACAAGTCGTTGTAAATCAACGGTGCGACCGAAACCCGGTTCATGGCCCCGATGCGCGTCCATTGTTGGAGGTCGAAGCTCCCCAGGAGCCGTCCACCGGCGCCGACATGTTGTCGGCTGTGCGGCCGTGAGTATCCAGCCGTGCACCGTGACACGTGCGACCCCGATTGGCGCAGACCGCAACGCCGGCGGGATAACCCTCTTGACAGTCTTAGCGACTTGGCTAAATCTCTCACACGCATGCCGGTCAAACGTTCCAGCGCGCAGTTCAAGCAGCAGGCGCAGGTGTTCAAGGCCCTGGCCCATCCCGGGCGCCTGCTCATGGTGGATGAACTGTCGCGCGGGGAACGGTGCGTGTGCGAACTGGCCGAACTGGTCGGGTCGGAGATGCCCACCGTCTCCCGGCATCTGTCCCAACTCAAGCACGCCGGGATCGTGGAGGATGACAAGCGCGGCGCCCAGGTGTTTTACCGCCTGGTGACGCCCTGCGTGATGAACTTTTTCCAATGTGTGGCCTCGGTGCGGAGAACCCGTCGTCCGCGTGAGGCGCACCCCGGGTCTTCGTCTATGCGTTTTACTTGCAGGATTGGCTAAATGGCGAAAGCAGCAACGATTCCGCAAACCATGAACGGCGCGTGTGACAGTGAGCCCGTCGAAGGCGGACTGGAGCCGGGAACTCAAGATCCTCGCCGGGTTTGCGGCGGTGTTTGTGCTTTCTGTTCTTCCTGCCGGTGGGCGTGCCGCGCTTTGACAACGCGCTCAAGGAGGGGCTGGAACTGACCAAGTGGTATGCGCAGGAGCACGTCCTGCTGTGCCTGGTCCCGGCGCTGTTCATCGCCGGGGGCATCAGCACGTTCGTGAGCCAGGCCTCGGTGATGCGCTACCTTGGGGCCGAAGGCGAACAAGGCGCTGGCCTACGGGGTGGCGTCGGTGTCGGGAACGATCCTGGCGGTGTGTTCCTGCACGGTGCTGCCGCTGTTCGGCGGCATCTGGATGCGCGGGGCGGGCCTGGGGCCGGCCACGGCGTTTCTTTATTCCGGGCCGGCCATCAACGTGCTGGCCATCGTGATGACGGCGCGGATGCTGGGCCTGGAACTGGGCACCGCGCGGGCGATCGGCGCGGTGGTGTTCAGCGTGGTCGTGGGCTTCGCCATGCACCTGGTCTTCCGGCGCGAGGAACAGGCCAAGGCCGAAGCCGCGGCGGCAGATGCCCGAAGTCGAGGTCAAGCGTCCGCTCTGGCAGAACGTGCTGTTCTTCGCCTCGATGGTGGGCGTGCTGGTGTTCGCCAACTGGAGCAAGCCGGCTGAGCCGACGGGGCTTTGGGCCGACATCCACGCCTGGAAATGGCCCGTGGCGGGCGCGTTCGCGGCCGGGCTTGGGGTGGCGCTGGGGCTGTGGTTTGGCTTCAAGTGGAGGGAACTGGCGCTGGCGGCAGCTGCCGGTGGTCATCCTGAGCTTCGCTTTCCCGCATCAGCCGCTGATTCCGTTCATCGTGGGCTGCGCGGGACTGGCCGTGCTGTGCGCGCGGAACGCCCGGCGAAGGCCGGGAGTGGCTGGACGCGACCTGGACGCTGGGCAAGCAGATCTTCCCGCTGCTCATCGGCGGCGTGTTCGTGTCCGGCATCCTGCTGGGGCGGCCGGGACACGAGGGCGTGATTCCCTCGGAGTGGGTCAGCCAGTCGGTGGGCGGCAATTCGTTCCTGGCGAATTTCGTTTCCTCGGTGGTGGGGGCGTTCATGTATTTCGCCACGCTGACGGAAGTGCCGATTCTGCAGGGCCTGATCGGCTCGGGCATGGGCAAAGGCCCGGCGCTGGCGCTGCTGCTGGCCGGCCCGGCGCTTTCGCTGCCCAGCATGCTGGTGCTCCGCAGCATCATGGGCATGAAGAAGACGGTGGTGTATGTGTCGCTGGTCATCGTGATGGCGACGCTGACCGGACTGATTTACGGAGCGTTGTTCTAACCTCAAACTCAAAGAAAACATAGTATGCAAATCCTCGTTATTGGACCCGGTTGCGCGAAGTGCAAGACGCTGGCGCAATTCACAGAACAGGCCGTCAAGGAACTCGGGATGGCGGCCGAAATCAACAAGGTCACGGACCTCAAGCAGATCATGGCGCTGGGCGTGATGATGACGCCGGCGCTGGCGGTGAACGGCACCATCAAGGTCGCCGGCAAGGTGCCGAGCGTCCCGGAGATCAAGGCCATCCTGCAACAGGCGGCGGCGTGAGGCCCCGCATCCAAGGTCAACCATGAGCTATGACGACCTCCAGGAAAATCGTGATTGTGGCCGCGCTCGCCGCACTCGTGGCCGGCGCGGTCGTCCTCAAGAAGGCCAGGCCCCCGGGAGAATCCCGGATCGATACTGCCGTCGCCACCCCGAGCCGGCTGGCGGCAGAAACGGTGACCAACGCCACGCCAGCCGCCGCCCCGGCCAAGTTGCCCCGGATGGTGGATCTGGGCGCGGGCAAGTGCATTCCCTGCAAACTGATGAAGCCGGTCCTGGAAGAGTTGCAGCGGGACTATGCGGATCGGTTTATCACGGAGTTCATTGACGTTTGGGAGAACCCGGACGCCGGGAAGGAATACGGCATCGAGGTGATTCCGACGCAGATCTTCTACGACGCCGAAGGCCAGGAACGCTTCCGCCACGTCGGCTTTTACGGCAAGCAGGACATCCTCGACACGTGGAAGGAGTTGGGGGTGAAGGTGGAGCACGGATCCGCTGCCGGCACAGTCCGCTGATCACACCCCGGCTCGCGCGCTTCATGGAACAGCTCTTCACCAACCTCAGCCACGCCGTCGAAGGGGCGCCCCTCCTGGCCCTGGCCGCCGCGGTCGTGTGGGGCATTCTGAGCATCGTCCTCAGTCCCTGCCACCTCGCCAGCATCCCCCTGATTGTGGGTTTCATCAGCGAGCAGGGGCAAGTGACGACGCGACGCGCGCTCTGGACCTCGACACTCTTTGCCGTGGGCATCCTGCTCACCATCGCGGCCATTGGAGCGATCACCGCCGCGGCGGGACGCATGATGGGCGATGTGGGGCGATTCGGGAATTACCTTGTCGCGCTCATCTTCTTCGTCGTCGGTCTGCACCTGGTGGGCGTGATCCCCATGCCGTGGTCGGGCGCGGGCCCGGTGGGAATGAAGCGGAAAGGGTTCCTGGCGGCGTTCATTCTTGGCCTCGTGTTCGGGATCGCGCTCGGCCCATGCACGTTCGCTTACATGGCGCCGATGCTGGGTGTCACGTTCAAGCTGGGCGGCGAGGCGCCCCTCTATGCAGCCGGCTTGCTGCTGGCTTACGGCTTGGGGCACTGTGCCGTGATTGTTGCCGCAGGCACTTCCACCGAGCTGGTCCAGCGCTGGCTGAAATGGAATGAACAATCCAAGGGCGTGGCGGTGCTGAAGATCATCTGCGGCATCCTGGTGATGCTCGGCGGAGTCTGGCTGATTTACACCGCCCGATAAGCCGATTCACTCCTTGCGCAGCACCAGCTCGCCGTCATGGGCCGTGACGTGAATGCGGTCGCCGGCCTTGAACTCGCCCTCCAGGAGCCGGCTGGCGAGGTTGTCCAGGAGCAGCTCCTGGAGAGTCCGCTTGAGCGGCCGGGCGCCAAATTGCGGATCATACCCCTCCTCGGTCAGCAACTCCTTGGCTGAGTCGTCGAGATCCAGGTGCAGGTGCTGTCCGGCCAGACGCTTGTTCAGCCGGTCCAACTGGATCTCCACAATCTTGGCCAGATGTTTCGCGTCCAGGCTGTGGAAGATGATGATGTCGTCGATCCGGTTCAGGAACTCGGGCCGGAAATGGAGCTTCAGCTCGTTGCGCACCACCTGTTGCAGTTCCGACTCGCTTTTCGCCACCGACCGGCTGCCGCCATAAAACTCCTGGATGATCGGCGACCCGATGTTGCTGGTCATGATCAGGATGGTGTTCTTGAAATCCACGGTCTTGCCCTGCCCATCCGTCAGCCGTCCGTCATCGAGCACCTGCAACAGGACGTTGAACACGTCGTGATGCGCCTTCTCGATCTCGTCGAACAGGACCACCGAGTAGGGGCGGCGCCGCACCGCCTCGCTGAGCTGGCCGCCCTCCTCGTAGCCGACGTAGCCGGGCGGGGCCCCGATGAGGCGCGCGACGGCGTGCTTCTCCATGTACTCGCTCATGTCGATGCGTACCATGGACTGCTCGTCGTCGAACAGGAACTCCGCCAGGGCCCGGGCCGTCTCGGTCTTGCCCACGCCAGTGGGGCCCAGGAAGATGAACGAGCCGATGGGCCGATCGGGTTCCTGCAACCCGCTGCGCGAGCGTCGCACGGCATTGGACAGCGCGGTCAGCGCCTCCTCCTGTCCCACCACCCGTTGCTGGAGCCGTTCCTCCATCTTGAGCAACTTGGCGCGCTCGCCTTCGAGCATGCGGCTGACGGGGATGCCGGTCCACGCGGCCACCACCTGGGCGATGTCTTCCTCGGCAACCTCCTCGTGCAGCAGGCGCTTGCCCTCCGGTTGGGTGCGCAAGGCCTTTTCGGCGGCGTCGAGTTTCTTCTGCAGCTCGGGGATCCGACCATATTGGAGCTGGGACGCGGCATTAAGATCGCCGCTGCGCTGGGCTTTCTCGAGTTCGATCTTGGCCTGTTCGAGCTGGCTGTTCACCACGCTGACGGCGTCAATGCCTGCCTTCTCATTCTGCCACTGCGCCTTGAGCGCGTTGGACTTCTCCTTCAGGTTGCCGAGGTCCTGCTCGAGTTTCTTGAGTCGTTCCTGGGAGGCGGCGTCCTTCTCCTTCTGCAACGCGTTGCGCTCGATCTCCAATTGCAGAATCTGCCGATCCAACTGGTCAATCTCGGTCGGCATCGAGTCCAGTTCCATGCGCAACCGCGAAGCCGCTTCATCCACCAGGTCGATCGCCTTGTCCGGCAGGAACCGCTCGGTGATGTAGCGGTGCGACAACGTGGCGGCGGCCACCAGGGCGGCGTCCTGGATACGAACGCCGTGATGCACCTCGTAACGTTCCTTGAGCCCGCGCAGGATGCCAATGGTCGCCTCGACCGACGGTTCGGAGGCGTACACGGGCTGGAAGCGGCGCTCGAGCGCGGCGTCTTTCTCGATGTACTTGCGGTATTCGTCGAGCGTCGTCGCGCCGATGCACCGCAATTCCCCGCGGGCCAGCGGCGGCTTGAGCAGGTTGCCCGCGTCCACCGCCCCCTCGGCCTTGCCGGCGCCCACGATGGTGTGCAGTTCGTCGATGAAGAGCAGGATCCGTCCCTCACTCGACGTGATCTCCTTGAGGAACGCCTTGAGCCGATCCTCGAATTCGCCCCGATACTTCGCGCCGGCGATCATGGCCCCCAGATCCATCGCCACCAACCGCTTGTGCTTGAGGGACTCGGGGACGTCCCCGCTGACAATGCGCCGCGCCAATCCCTCGGCAATGGCCGTCTTGCCCACGCCCGGCTCGCCGATCAGCACCGGATTGTTCTTGGTCCGGCGCGTCAGCACCTGCATCACCCGCCGGATCTCTTCGTCCCGACCAATCACCGGGTCGATCTTACCCTGGCGCGCCAGTGCGGTGAGATCGCGTCCATACTTCTCGAGCGCCTGGAACTTGTCCTCGGGATTGGGGTCGGTCACCCGCTGACTGCCGCGAATCCCCGCCAGCGCCTGCAACACGGTGTCGCGCTGGATCCCATGGGACTGGAGGATGCGCTTGAGGCTCGTGTCCGCTTCAGCGATGAGACCGAGCAGCAGGTGTTCGGTGCTGACGTAATCGTCCTTGAGCTTCCCGGCCTCCTTTTCGGCCGCAGTGAGGGCCTTTTCAAGGCTGGGGCTCAGATACGCGCTGCCCGTGCCCGCCACCCTGTGGCGTCGGCCGAGCTCGACCTCCAACTCCTGGGCAACCTTGGCCGGCTGAGCGCCGATCCGCTGCAACAGGTCGGGAATGAGGCTGCCCTCCAATTCCAGCAAGGCCAGCAGCAGATGCTCGCCGTCCACCTGCTGGTGGGAACGGTCCATGGCCAACCCCTGCGCCTTCTGCAGTGCTTCCTGGGACTTGATCGTCAAACGGTCCATTCGCATGGAAACATGAATTAACCCAGCGGCGGCGAACGTCAAGCGAGGGGTGCGCCGGCGGGGGGCGGCGCGGACACGAGTAAGGCAACCCCTGGTTCGTTGACGAGGGCGATTGAAGGCAGCGCCGGGGATGTTCCCGGTATCCCATTCTGCGCGGTTCGGCTGCGCTGCATGGACCGCGCGCTCTGTGACTCAGAAGCGGAAGGCGTGGCCATCCATCTCGAACCAGAGTCCGTTGAAGTCGAATTGGAGCAGGGGCGGGTCCAGTCGGCCATCCACCCAAAGCACTTCATTGCGCGTGGCGAGGCGGCTGCGGACTTCGTCAAACAGCTCGTGGTCCAGGGCCAGCAGGTTGTAGCGGTCCTCGCGCAGGCGTCCTTTGCGCATGGCTTCCATGAGTTCCTGCGCCTCCGCGACCGAGCGTTTCATGATCCAGATCTGGGCCTCCGGCGCCTTCACCGCCAGCTTGTCGAGCTTTTGAACGTTGCATTCGCCGCATTCCACCCACAGGCACGGACGCAGTTGGTAGTCCAGTTCCACCAGGTCCGGGCGGAAGGGAATGTTGTCGTCCTGCAGGCGGGGCTCGATCTGCAGCCGTTCGCGGTGGAACAGGAGAAAGCCGAACAGCTTGAGCAGCACGTGTCGGGTTGTCTCAGTCTCCTGGCATCCCAGGATCAGCTTGTGCGGCAGGGACCGCCGACGGTCTTCGTTCCGCAGGGTGAAGCTGTATTTCCCGCTCATGGAAGGGTGAAGCTGACACGGAACGCGGTCTTGTTGAAGGGGAAAACGTTCATCGGATTGGACGCGAGTTGGGGTCATGGACCCTGCAGGGCAGCGGGGCCCCGGCGCCCAGGCCGCGCACCGCACGGCCCTGCCGATGGGTTCACGTGCCGACGCCTACGCGCCTCACGAGCGTCCCTCACCCGGCCCGGCCAGCATCAGTTCGGACAGCACGTCCACCGCCCGATCCAGCGACAGCAGATCGGTGTTGATGGTGAGGTGGTAAAGTCGCGCATCGTCGATGTCTGCATCGAAGTATTTCTTCACGTAGCGGCCGCGTCCGTGATCCTCTTTGCGGAGGGCTTCGAGTGCGGCTTTGCGACTGATCTTCCTGGCCTCGGCGAGCCGTGCCGCGCGGGATTCTTCCGAGCCCAACAGTCGAACGTGGAGCACCTCCGGACGGTTACGAGCGACGATGTTTGCGGCGCGTCCGATGAGGATGACGTTGCCGAGTTCCACCAGGCGCAGGATGGTTTCGCTGGTGTGCTGGATGAGGGTCCAGGACGGCGGGCGCAGCCCGAAGAATTCCTCGACGGCCTCCTGCAGTTCGCTGCGGCGATCCTCCGGAATGAACTCGGCCATGCGGGCCGGGAAATGGTGATCTTCCAGCACACGAGTGACGAGTTCCCTGTCGAATACCGTCCACGGCCGCTGGCCCGGCTTGGCGTGCGACTGCAGGCGTTCGGCCAGTTGCTCGGCGATGGTGTGAGCTCCACTGCCGGACTGGCGGGACAGGGTCAGCGCCCGGAACTGCGCGGGGGCGGGACGCTTTCCTTTGACCGGCTTGGCTGGTGAGATCTGGCAGTTGATGAAGGACAGGCACTGGTCGTATCCGATTCCGGTATGCATAAGTGGGTTTCCGTTTGCTCGGTTCTTGAGCCGGCTGCCATTGCGCCAACTGCGCCAGCAGTCGGGTGGTGTTCAGCAGGCTTGGTCCCGATGATAGAGGAGGCCCACGGCGCTGCCAATCAACTATTCACGGGAGTGGTGGCGGAGCGGCACCTGCAGCAGGACAGTCTCCGAGACCTGGTCCACCCCAAGGTTGCTAGCCCTTCAAAGCCTCCCGTGCCCAAGTATCCTTCAGCGTGATAGTGCGGTTGAAGGCGAACGGGGCGCGGGACGTGGAAGACGTATCGAGACAGAAGTAGCCCAGGCGCTCGAACTGGTAGCGCAGATCGGGTTTCGCATGGGCCAGGCTGGGCTCGCACTTGGCGGTGACGACATCAAGTGAATGCGGGTTCAAGTGCGCGTGGAAGTCGCCATCCAGATCCGGCTCGGGGGCCGTGAAAAGGCGGTCGTAGAGGCGGACTTCGGTATCCACCGCGTGGGCGGCGCTCACCCAATGAATCGTCCCCTTCACCTTGCGCCCGGCCGTGGCGCCGCCGGTCTTGCTGTCCAGGTCGGCGGAGCAGCGCAACTCGACCACCTTGCCCTGCTCATCCTTGATCACCTCGTCGCACCGGATGATGTAGGCATACTTGAGCCGGACTTCGCCGCCGGGTCGGAGGCGGAAGAACTTCTTCGGCGGGATCTCCATGAAATCGTCCTGCTCGATGTACAGCTCGCGGCTGAAGGGGACGCGGCGTGTGCCGGCGCTTTGGTCTTCGGGGTTGTTGACGGCCTCGAGGTCCTCGGTTTGTGCCTCAGGATAGTTGGTGAGGACGACCTTGAGCGGGCGCAGCACGGCCAGTCGGCGCAGGGCGTGGCGGTTCAGGTCCTGCCGGATGGCGTGTTCATACACGGCGATGTCGGTGAGACTCTTGTATTTTGTGACCCCGATGTTGTAGGCGAAGGTCCGGAGAGCCTGGGCGGTCACTCCGCGCCGGCGGATGCCGCTGAGGGTGGGCAGGCGCGGGTCGTCCCAGCCGCTGACCACGCCCTCATTCACCAGTTGGATCAGCTTGCGCTTGGAAACGATCATGTAACTCGGGATCAGCTTGGCGAATTCGTATTGGTGCGGGACCGGTCGCGGCAGATCGAGGTTCTCGAGGATCCAGTCGTAGAGCGGCCGGTGGACCTCGAACTCGAGGGTGCAAATGCTGTGCGTGATGCCCTCGATGTAGTCGCTCAGGCAGTGGGCAAAATCGTAGAGGGGGTAGAGGCACCAGTCCTTGCCGGCGTGATGATGTTCCGCATGCCGGATCCGGTAGAGCAGGGGATCGCGCAGCCAGACATTGGGCGAGGCCATGTCGATCTTTGCCCGGAGCGTCCGAGTGCCGTCGGGGAATTCCCCGGCCTTCATGCGCGCGAAAAGATCGAGGTTCTCCTCGATGCCGCGGTTGCGGAAGGGACTTTCTTTGCCCGGCTTGTCCGGTGCGCCGCGGTAATGGTCGGTGTCTTCCGGGGACAGGTCGCACACGTAGGCCTTGCCCTTCTGGATCAATTGCACGGCGTATTGGTAGAGCGCTTCGAAGTAATCCGAGGCGTGGAAGGACTCGACGGTGTCGGAGATGGGCAGGGCGGCGAGGTGGAAGTCCAACTTTCCATCCAGCCTCTGCCGGGTCGGTTGGGCTCCCTTCGGCTTGAGCCCCAGGCAATGATCGGCCCAGCCGGCGATCAGCCAGCGGACATCCTTGGTGATGGACTGCACGTATTCGACCTCCTCCTTCGTCGGGTTGGTGTCGTCCATGCGCAGGTTGCAAATGCCGCCGAACTCGCGGGCGATGCCGAAGTTCAGGCAGATGCTCTTGGCATGGCCGATGTGCAGGTAGCCGTTGGGTTCCGGCGGGAAGCGGGTGATGATCTTGGAATACCGGCCCGCCGCCACATCGGCGGCCACGATGTCGCGGATGAAATCGGAGGGTGCCGGCTTCGCTTCGGGTGCGGCGGCGGTCGGAGACTCGAATGTGGCGTCAGCCATGGCCATGTTCTATCCGTGCGTCAGGACAGAATCAAACCGCAAAAAGGCGGGATCAAACCAGGACGGCGGGAATCAGGAGCCAGGCGGGACAGGCGTTCTCCCTGGCTCCACGCCTTCTCGTGCCTTTACAGCCTCCTGGCTCAGCCGCCCATTCCCGCGCCCTCCAGATCACCAGCCCCGGCACCTTGCTGCCGTGTCGCGAGGCATCCTGCCCGCCACTGCCGTTTGCCGCCGGACCAGAGGAATCAACCGCAGAGAATGCGAAGAAGCCAGCCCAGCCTGATTCAGACTCTTTGGTTCTCTGTGTCTCTGTGTTGAACCCCGTCAGGCAGCGTCGCGATCCGAATGCGCCCGAGCGGTTTCAAGGTTCCAACGGCGGGAGTTGAACCGCGTCTGATCCGGGATGAACGCGGACGGTCAAGACGTTGACTGCCGCTACTCGTGGCTGTCGGCGAGTGTTGGCGTACAGGTCGGGGTGCCCGTTCATGTGAAGATTGTTATCGCAGATGAAGATGATGGTCCTCACACGAAGAGGGCGTTTGAGATACCGGTCGGGACCACATTCCGAGTTGAGATACGCGAAGATGCCTCCTGTTGCGCTGTCCGCGTATTTCGCGTGGTTCGCGGTTATCCGCTGGGGTTGCCGCTCTGCCGCGTTGGGCGCATGGGGGCAACGCCCGCTTTTCTCGATCCTTCTCTGTGAACCTCTGTAGTTTGCGGTTCAATCCTTCCGAGAACCTCATCATCGAGGGCGATAACCTGGGAGTGCATCGAGGGCGATAACCTGGGAGTGCTCAAGCTCCTCATGAAGCCGGACGGCCGGGTCCGGCCTCCCATTTCGCTTGCGTGCCGGTGGAGGACTGGTAGCCATGCGCAGCATGAACGTCATGATCGCCACGATCACCGCCGGCGGGGGGCACGTGTCGGCCGCCGCGGCCCTCGAGGACGCCTGGCGCGAACTGCGTCCGCACGACACGCTGGAGCGGGTGGATCTGATCCGGTTTTACTCCCCGATCCATCGCCGGATCCACCTCGACAGCTATGAACAGTTGGTTTCCAAGGCGCCGGAGATCTGGGGCATGGTGTTCAGCCAGACCGACAACCCGAAGCTGATGGCCCGGCTGAACAAACTTCGCGGGGCGTTCACCGGTCCGTCCACCCGGCGGATTGCGGCCCATCTGCGGCAGTTTCAGCCCGACGCGGTGTTGTGCACGCACTACCTGCCGCTGGAGGTGATCCAACAACTGCGCGAGAAGGGAAGGCTGCGCACGTTCACGGCCAGCATCGTGACCGACTTCGAGGTGCACGCCCTGTGGATGGCTGCGTGCGTGGATCTTTACTGTGTCGCGGCCGCGCACACCCGGACGCGGTTGATTGCCCGGGGAGCGACCCCGGACCAGGTGGCAGTCACCGGCATCCCGATCGCCTCGAAGTTTCGAGCGGTGCCCGCGGTGCGGGAGGCCCGCAAGCAGCTTGGCCTGCGGGACGACCAGCCGGTGTTGCTGGTGTTGGGCGGCGGGTTCGGGTGGGGGCCGATTGCGGAGATTCTGGGCGGTCTCGACACGCTGGAGCGGCCCTGCCAGATCGTGGTGGTGTGCGGACGCAACGAGACGCTCCGCGCGAAGCTGGCGGTCCAGGACCGGAAGCATCCCACGCGTTTGCTGGGGTTCGCCTCGAACATGCACGAACTCCTCGCCGCCTCCAGCCTGGTCATCACCAAGCCCGGGGGGTTGACCACCTCCGAGGCGCTGGCCGTGGGCAGACCCATCCTGGTCATCAACCCCATCCCCGGCCAGGAAGCCGCCAACAGCGATTTCATCCTGGAACAGGGCGTCGGAGTGAAGGTCAATCGCGTCGAGGATCTGCCGCTCCGGGTCGGGGAGTTGCTGGGCTCGCGGAAACTGGGCGACATGGCCCGCGCGGCCAGGAGGGTCGGGCAGCCCGAGGCGGCGCTGGCGGTGTGCCGGGAGGTGATCGCCCGCTTGCAGAAGTGAGCCCCATGCACAAGGTTTGCGCCGTGCCATGCAGAAACTGATCCAGGGCGTTCACAGCTTTCAGGCCAACGAGTTCCGCAGCTACAGCGGGCTGTTCCGACGCCTGGCGCGGGAGGGACAGAATCCGCACACCCTGTTCATCACCTGTGCCGACTCCCGGGTGCTGGCCGAACTGATCACCGGCAGCCAGCCCGGCGATTTGTTCGTGGTCAAGAATGTCGGCAATATCGTCCCGCCGGCGTCGGTCGGCGGACCCAATTCCACGGCTGCAGCGGTGGAGTTTGCCATCGAGAGCCTGGAGGTCAGTGACATTGTCATCTGTGGACATACCCAGTGCGGGGCGGTGGCGGCGCTGATGGGCGGCATCCCCCGCGCCGCACATCAAGCGCACCTTGCCGAATGGCTGGAGCAGGCCCGGCCCGTTCGCGACGCGGTGGTGCGGAACTATGGCAACATCACGGATCCAGCCGCCATCGAGACACTCATGGCTGAGGAGAATGTGCTGTTTGGCTTGGAGAACCTTAAGACCTACGCTGTGGTTCGGCGGGCGTTGGAAACCCAGCGGGTGCGGCTCCACGGCTGGATGTTCCAGATCCGCACCGCCAAGCTCTTCGCCTACAGCTCGGAAACCGGTCAGTTCGAACCACTCACGCCCCCGGAGCGGTAGGAACGCAGCCGGGATCGCGGCCATTTTGTCCGCCTTCCGGCTGGCGCAAATTCGTCAGGCGGACCAAACAGGTCGGCGCCCCCTTGCGCGTCGCTCCGTTCCGCCGCGCTCCGTTCGCCGCGCTTGCAGTCCCTGCAACCTCTGCCATACTCTGCGACTCGCAGGACGAGGGTCGAGTGGAAGAGAACCGATGGATACCGGTTCGCGCAACACGCAGCACGCGACACGTTTTCGTCTTGTTTCCTTGTCGCCCCAACCATCGAGACGTGAGCGAGCAACAGCAAGAGATTGACATGCAACATATTCGGAACATCGCGATCATCGCGCACGTGGATCACGGCAAGACCACCCTGGTGGATTGCCTGCTCAAGCAGTCCGGCACCTTCCGCGCCAACGAGGCCAAGGCGGCGGAGGAGCGGATCATGGATTCCATGGATCTCGAGCGGGAGAAGGGCATCACCATTCGCGCCAAGAACGCCGCTTTCAAGTACAAGAATTACCACGTCAACATCGTGGACACGCCGGGCCACGCGGATTTCGGCGGGGAAGTGGAGCGCATCATGAACATGATCGACGGGGTGTTGCTGGTGGTGGACGCCGCCGAGGGACCCCAGGCCCAGACCCGCTTCGTGCTCCGCAAGGCGCTTGAAGGCCGGCGCCAAGCCCATCGTCGTCATCAACAAGATCGACCGCGAGAACGCCAATCCGAAGAAGGTGCTGGACCAGGTCTTCGAGTTG
This sequence comes from uncultured Verrucomicrobiae bacterium, assembly GCA_963751435.1. Classification (GTDB taxonomy): domain Bacteria; phylum Verrucomicrobiota; class Verrucomicrobiia; order Limisphaerales; family DSYF01; genus JALOTU01. The sequence goes on from CAVVUP010000035.1 coordinate 44,259, forward strand.
TTCATGTCGCTCAACGCGACGGATGAGCAGCTGGATTTTCCCTTCGTGTATTGCTCGGCCAAGGACGGTTACGCCAAGGTGGAACTGGAGCACATCACCGGCACGATGGAGCCGCTGTTCGACATGATCGTGAAGTATATCCCGCCGCCGCGCGCGCAGGCCGGCGAGGGGTTCCAGGTGCTGGTGGCCAACCTGGATTACTCGCGATTACCTCGGGCGTATCGCCTTCGGCAAGATCGTCGAGGGCAAGGTGAAGGCGGGCGAGGCCGCCTGTTGTCTGCATGGCGATGGGTCCGTGACTCACGGCAAGCTCACCATGATCTACCATTTCGAGGGGCTCAAACGGATCGAGATCGAGGAAGCCCACGCCGGGGACATCGTCGGTTTGACCGGGTTCGAGGACGTGTTCATCGGCGAGACCCTGGCCGACCGGCCGGAGCGGGGAGCACTGCCCTACATCCCGATCGATCCGCCCACCATCCAGATGGAGTTTGCCGTGAACGACGGGCCGCTGGCCGGCCAGGACGGGAAGCTGGTCACCGCCCGGCACATCTGGGAACGCCTGGTCAAGGAAACCCGGACCAATGTGGCCTTGAAAGTGGCGCAAACCTCCGATCCCAAGGTGTTCACCGTCAGCGGTCGGGGCGAGATGCAGATCGCCATCCTGGTGGAACAGATGCGGCGCGAGGGCCACGAGGTGCTGGTTTCCAGGCCCGAGGTGCTTTGGCAGAAAGGGGCGGATGGAGCGCCCCTGGAGCCGATCGAACGGCTGTTCGTGGAAGTGCCTCAGGATTGCATGGGGGGCGTCATGGAGAACCTGGCTTTCCGCAAGGCGGAGATCAGCAGCATGAACCATCACGGCCAGCACGTGACCATTGAAGGACTGATCCCGATGCGCGGGCTGATCGGTTTTGAAACCGACCTGGTCAACATGACGCGCGGACTGGGCGTCATGAGCCATCTCTTCCATGAGTATGGGGCCGACCGCGGCGAGATTGCCGCTCGCAAGAACGGGTCGCTGGTGAGCCTGGACCACGGGGAGGCCACGTCGTACGCGCTGAATATCGATTCAGGAGCGCGGACGCCTGCTGGTGGTTCCCGGGGACAAGGTGTATGCCGGCATGATCGTTGGGGAGAACGCGCGCGAGCAGGATCTGCCGGTCAACCCCATCAAGGAGAAGAAACTCACCAACATGCGGTCCCAGGGCGACGGCAAGGGCATTCAACTCAACGCCCCGCTCAGGCTCAGCCTGGAACGCGCGATCGAGTACATCGACGTGGACGAATACGTGGAAGCCACGCCCAAGAACCTGCGGCTGCGCAAGAAGATCCTCGACGAAAACCAGCGCAAACGCGCCCAGAAGACGCGGGTATTGAGGTTCGTCGCCGGGTAGGATCCTCCCATGATAAGAGACAAGATTTTGAAATGGCTGGCACGCAAGGATTATGTGCCAGCCAGCGGGCCCGAACTTCTGCGGTTGCTGGGGTTGCCGCCCAAGTCGCAGGTGGAACTGGATCGGGGATTGCGGGAGTTGACGCGCTCCGGGCGCATTACGCGCACCAAGGGCAACCGCTACATCCTTTCGCTGGAGGCGGATCTGATCCCCGGCCGCATTCGGATCAACCGGCAGGGCAAGGGATTCCTGGTGCCGGACGATCTGGGATTGACGGAGATCGTGATCCCGGAGAGCGCCACGGGCACGGCCTTCCACGAGGATCGCGTGCTGGTTCGGCGGGATGTCAAACTGCGACGCACGGGCGCGAAACCCGAGGAACCGGAGAGCGGCTCGGTCATCCGAGTCCTGGAACGTCGCCGCACGCAGATCGTGGGGACGCTGCAGCGCAGCCGCCAGTTTCTGTACGTCATTCCGGATGATCCCCGCATCCCGCACGACATTTACGTGCCGGCGCCGCGCGACGTGGGCCGCTCCGCGAATCCCGGGGACAAGGTGGTGGTCGAACTGCGCGATTGGGCGTCCCGCCACACCAACCCGGAAGGGGAAATCATCGAGGTGCTGGGTCCGCCGGATGCGGAGGGGGTGGACATGCTGTCGGTGCTGCGGCAATACGATCTGCCCCGGCATTTTCCACCGCACGTGCTCCAGGAGGCCCGTGCCTTCCGCCCGGAACTGTCGGCCCGCGACCTGACGGGACGAACGGATTGCCGGAAGCTTCCGGTGATCACGATCGATCCGGACGACGCGAAGGATTTTGATGACGCATTCTGCCTGGAGCGCGTCGGGCGGGACCAGTGGAAGCTGTGGGTGCACATTGCCGACGTCTCTCACTATGTCAAAGCGGGCAGCGCCCTCGACGTCGAGGCGCGCAAGCGCGGGAATTCGACCTATCTGGTGGATCGGGTGATCCCGATGCTGCCGGAGGCGCTCAGCAATGAGCTGTGCTCGCTGAAGCCGGAAGTGGACCGGTTGACCCGGTGCGTCGAGTTCACTCTGTCCCAGGAGGGGCGGGTGTTGAGCGCGAGATTCTATCCGGCGGTGATTCATTCCCAGCGCCGGTTCACTTATCAGGAAGCCCTGGCCATCCTGCAACGGCCGGCGACGAATCCCATTGAACAGATGCTCCATCAGGCCCATGCGCTCGCCCAGCGCATCCGCCGGTCGCGGTTCAGGAACGGTTCGCTCGCATTGGACTTCCCGGAAACCAAGATCCGGCTGGATGCGGAGGGCCGGGTCTCACACATCGAGAAGGTGGAGAACGATGTTTCGCACCAGTTGATCGAGGAATTCATGCTGCTGGCCAACGAGGCAGTGGCGGCGCACCTGATGCGGCGGAATGTCCGCGCGGTCTACCGTGTGCACGAGAAACCGGACGAACGCCGCCTGCAGGAATACCGCGAGGAGGTGCTCGCCCACCAGGTCCCCTGTGGCGACCTGAGCCGGCCCGTAGAGGTGCAGAAACTCCTCCAGCGCCTGGATTCCCTGGCCATCGGGCCCGCGCTCAAGATCGGCTTTCTCAAGTCCCTCATGCGCGCGCGCTACGCCGTCGAGCCGCTGGGCCATTACGGTCTGGCCAAGAAGGAGTACACCCATTTCACCTCCCCCATCCGGCGCTATGCCGATTTGGTGGTGCACCGCGCGTTGTTCGGAGGGAGCCACGGCCCCGTCCATTCCCTCAAGGAGACTGCGGACCACATTTCCGCCACGGAACGCAATTCAGCCGACGCCGAGCGGGACAGCAAGGATGTCAAACTCTTTGCCTTTCTGCGTGACCAGCTTGAGTCCGCCCGCCCGCAGCCATACCAGGCGCTGGTGACTGATGTGCGCAATTTCGGGTTTTTCGTGGATGTGCCCGGGTTGGCGATGAGCGGACTGGTTCACCTGTCCAGTATCGAAGATGACTTCTTTGTGTTCGATGGGCTGCGCAGCCAGTTGGTTGGACGGCGCACCCGCCGTGTGATTCGTCTGGGCGACAACCTCCAGGTGCAGGTAGCCAAGGTGGACATATTCAAGAAGCAGGTGGACTTCCAGTTGGTAAGTGAGCACAAGCACGGGCAGCGTCCGCCGCCGGGGAAACGCCCGCCCCCAAGCTCCCAGCATCGCAAGCAATCGCATTCCCGCTCAGAGCGTCAGGGTCGGCGTCGAGGCCCGCGCCGTTGAGCGCACCGGGGCGCGGACGCTCCTGTTCCCCCGACAGCCTCTGAGCAGGAGGGCACGGCTTCGCAACGTCCGCTCACCTTGCCGCCGCCAGAGGTTCGTTCATCGAGGCAAGTCGCGCCAGCCGTTCCGCCTCGGGGAGCCTGGTGAGTCCCTCCACCGCTTGATAGAAGGCCTCGAGTTGACACTGCTGAGCCAGCAGCAACCGGTCGAAAGCAGGCACCAGGCTGTAATAGGTCGCCACCGAATTGAGCTTGGCGTTGTTGAGGTCGCCGGCAAACCACGCATCATAGCCCGCATTGGATTCTGACCGGGCCCGGAGTTGGGCGTAGTCCCGTCGCAACTGCTCGAATACCCGTTCTTTGTCCATTCGTCGTGGTCCAGGCATGGCGGTCTCTGATTGCAGCGCGTAGATCGATTCCAGGGAAGCCCTTGCCTTCTGCACGATGCGGACGAACTCGTCGTTTCGTGCCAGCGCGGATTCGTATCGATCGAGCAGCGTGTCGGCGCCCTTGGCGCGGAGCCAGCGGCGCACGCCTTCCTTGGCCACAACCGTGGCGAAGGCTTCGTTGAAATCGGTGTCTCCGGAGGCGAACAGCCGTTGATGGGCGAGTTCATGGAACAGGATCTCTGCGAGCACCGGTTCTTCATGGTGCAGGAAGGTGTTCAGGAGCGGGTCGTTGAACCAGCCGAGGGTCGAGTAGGCTTCCACCCCCTCGACATACACGTCGAAGCCTTTCGCGGCCAGTTCGGCGGCATGGTTCCGCGCCCCGCGTTCGCTGAAGTAGCCACGGTAGTCGAGGGATCCGACAAATGGGTACCACCAGGTCCGGGCTTCGAGGGAGAACTCCGGCGCGGCATACACGTTCCAGACCACATAGGGCCTGTCCAGGTCGGCGTAGCGACGGTAGGCGCCGTGCGCGGGGAGGCCGAGCTGCGTTTCGGCGAAGGCGCAGAGGCGACGTGCCAATTCCAATTGGGTCTTCAGCTCTGCCGGTGTCTCTGGGGCGGCGACGAGCTTGGCGCAGGAGGTTTGGCGCGCGACGATCTGCCAGTGCCCCTTGACAGCCTGGGCGTAGTAGCCGAGCGACGAGCAACCGCTGAGCAGTGCTGCCAGGGCCAGGAGAGCGATGCTCACGATCTGTCGCCGATGATTCACGCTTCAAAGCTGTGGCGGCGGCGTCGAGGACGTCAAGTGCCGAGCTCCGGGGCAGACGCAGGTGGAGGGGGGATCCCACGTGGCGCTGGATTCACTTTTCGCTTCAATCCTTGGGCGGGTTCCGTTATCTCTGCTGGACAATGAACTCGGGGAACAAGGGACTTCATTCGTTGCTCAAACAGTATTTCGGTTTCACGGACTTCCGGCCTTTGCAGGAAGACATCATCCGCGACGCGCTGGGGGGCCGGGATGTGTTCGCCGTTCTGCCCACCGGCGGCGGCAAATCGCTTTGCTTCCAGTTGCCGGCCATGGCCCGGCCCGGGTTGACGGTGGTGGCTTCACCGTTGATTGCCTTGATGAAGGACCAGGTGGACGCCCTGCAGGCTGTCGGTGTGCCGGCCACCTGCCTCAATTCATCTTTGGGAGCGGGGGAATCACGCCCCCGGTTGCGCGGCTTGCACAACGGCGAGTTCCGACTCCTCTACCTGTCCCCCGAGCGGCTGATGATTCCCGGGTTTGTGGAGGATCTCAAACGGTGGGGGGTCACCCAGTTCGCCATCGACGAGGCGCATTGCATCAGTGAATGGGGCCATGATTTTCGCCCGGAATACCGCCAACTGGCCACGCTGCGAACCCATTTTCCGGACGCCCCAATGATGGCCCTCACCGCCACGGCCACCGATCGTGTGCGCGCAGACATCCTCAGGCAACTGCACCTCCGCAACCCGGCCTGTTACGTGGCCAGCTTCAATCGTCCCAACCTGACCTACCGCGTGTCTGGGAAAGCGGGCGCCTACCGGCAGGTGCTGGATTTCGTCCGCGCCCGACCGCAGGACAGCGGCATCGTCTATTGCCAGGCTCGCAAGACCGCCGAATCGCTGGCAGCCAGACTGTCCACCGACGGCGTGGCCGCCGGGCCGTATCACGCGGGGTTGACCCCGGAGGAGCGGACTCGGAACCAGGAGATGTTCCTGCGCGATGAACTGCGGGTGATCTGCGCCACCATTGCGTTCGGGATGGGGATCAACAAGCCGAACGTGCGGTTCGTCATCCATCATGATCTGCCGAAAAATATCGAAGGCTACTATCAGGAAACTGGCCGCGCGGGCCGCGATGGATTGCCCAGCGAGTGCCTGCTGCTGTTCAGTCCGGGCGACCGCGTGAAGCACGGCCGGTTCATCGATGAGAAACCCGATCCCCGGGAACGCGAGGTGGCCTGGGCGCAACTGGAGCAGATGATCCATTATGCCGAGGCGGCCGCCTGTCGCCGCGCTTTCCTGCTCCATTACTTCGGCGAGCGGTATCCGGCCAATGGGGCAGGGCAGGACGCCCCCGCGGCGCCCCCGCACGAAGCCAACTGCGGAGGATGCGACAACTGCCTGGCGCCGAGGGATACGTTCGATGGCACAGTCGCCGCGCAGAAGTTTCTTTCCTGTGTCTATCGGATCCGGGAGAAGTCCGGGTTCGGTGTGGGCGTTCAGCATGTCGTGGAGGTGTTGTGCGGGGCCGACACCGACCGGATTCGCAAGTGGGCTCATGAACAGCTTTCAACCTACGGAATTGGCACCGAGCACAGCCGGGCGGAATGGTCGGTGATCGGACGGGAATTGGTGCGGTTGGGCTATCTGGAGCAGAACGCCAACCGGTTCAATACGTTGGAACTCACCGAGTCAGGGCAGGCGTTGCTGCGGTGCCGGAGCGCCGTCACGCTCACGCGCCCGGTGACCGCCCCTGAGCCGGCCCGGCATCGGGCCGGAGAAATCGCCTGTGACGAGGTCCTGTTCCAGAGACTCCGGGCTTTGCGCAAGCGGCTGGCCGATGAACGCGGCATCCCTCCCTACATCGTGTTTGGCGATGTCTCGCTGCGTCAGATGGCGCGTTCCTATCCGGAGACCGATGCGGCGTTTGCGGGTATCAGCGGTGTGGGCGATCTGAAACGCCGCCAGTTCAGCGACGCTTTCCTGGCCGAGATCACGGCCCACCTGGCCTCCAATCCCCGCCGGGTGTTTCCGGATCCCTTGCCCGGCGATCCTGCGACCGGGCTGCGGTCAAGCCTGACGGACACGGTCATGGAGACGCTGCATTTGTTCCGGCACGGACGGACTGTTCTGGAAATCGCCGCGCTGCGTCGGCTGCAGGAATCGACGATCTACGGTCACCTGGAAGCCGGTTTGCTGGCTGGGGAGGAGCTGGACGTGGGTTCGCTGGTGAAGCCCGAGGCGTGGCGGGAAATCGCGTCCGCTTTGAACACTCACGGCAGCTGCTCGTTGTCGCCCGTCTTTGAAGCGCTGGGCGGACGTTACAGCTACGGGCAATTGCGTCTGGTCCGGGCGGCTGCAGCGCGCGAGTCATCGCGATAGGCTGGCGTGATCATTACCCGCACGTCGGGCTTGTCTTTTCCGTCCTGATGGCTAAACACCCTGGCATGGCAAGTGAGCATTCTGATTCCCGGGCGCGAGAGTCGGGCAATCCGCCCTGGCAGGCGAAGACACTATGGGTGGCGGCTGGCCTGACCCTTCTGGGGTTGGTGCTGTGGGTGGCCATTCCAAAGAGCAGTGCGCCCCCCAGTTCGTCCAACGGCCAGAGCACAATCGCGCAGGCTTCCGGAGAGGCGGTTGCCACACGCGTGCATTCGCTCCAAGGTTCCCCGGCGCTCTTTCGCTTCGGATTGAGCTACATCGCCGGTTTCTTCCTTGGTTACGGACTCCGCCGGTTCTTGAAAGTGACCATGGTCGTGTCGGTTCTGGTTGTGGGTGCGGTTATCGTGGTGCAGAAGTTGGGTTGGATGCACTTGGATTGGGGCAGCATTCAATCGCATCTCGAAGAGAGTTTCGCCTGGCTTCGGGGACAGGCGGAGTCGTTGAAGGTCTTGATCATGGGCTACGTGCCCTCCGCGGCGGCGGCGGGGGTGGGACTCTTGCTTGGCGCCCGCTGGCACTAGCCCAACCGGAGGATTCCAGTGCCTGACGCTTCTGCCGGCCAAGCTACGCAACAGACCCGCTGTGGCGGGATGCTGCGTCGCCGCACAGGGTGGCGGTTGACGTGGCGAGGGCGGTTGGTGGCGGGGGCAGGGCTCCTGCTCGGGGTCGCCAGGCTTCTCTACGGTATTTACCCGTTTTTTGCGCTCAGCGCGCCGGTTCCGGCGGAGGTCCTGGTCGTCGAGGGGTGGGCGGCGGATTACGCCATCCAGGCGGCGGTCCAGGAATTCAATGCGCGCGGATATGCGAAGGTTTATGTGACCGGGGGGCCGATGGATATGGGGGCGCCGCTATCCGAATACAAGACTTACGCGGCGCTTGGGGCGGCTGTGCTCCAGTACTTCGGCGCGCCCACCAACCAGGTCCAGGCCGTCCCCGCACCCAAGGTCCGCAGGGATCGCACCTACGCCTCCGCCTTGGCGCTCAAAGATTGGATGGAAGCCCGGGGTGAGTCCCCCGCTGCCCTCAACGTGCTGACCATCGGGCCCCACGCACGACGCAGCCGTCTGTTGTATGAGAAGGCGTTCGGGAAAGGTTGTCGGATTGGAGTAATTTCCATTGAGCCCGAGGACTTTGATCCGGACCGGTGGTGGACCTACAGCGCCGGCGTGCGGTCGGTGCTCGGCGAGACGACCTCCTACCTCTACGCGCGCCTGTTGTTCCGCGTCAGCGCAGATCGTCGCCCGGAAAATGGAAAAGGGGAGGATCCGGTTGGATCCTCCCCCGCTGGTTCCAGTTCGGGAACCGCTTGGTGAAAGTTTGCGGCGCCGGTCAGGCGGTTTGACAGCCACAGCCGCAGGCGTGCGGTACCTGGGTGTGCGTGAGAGCGTGGTAAATCCAATCCTTCAAGCGCGCCCGCTTCAGTTTGAGGTCTTCAATTTCCTGATCGGTCGCAAAGTCAATTTCCTCCTCGATGCGGTAAATCGCGTCGTCCACCGAGTGATATTCATCAAACGCCTTGCGGAACTTTTCGTCGCTCCTCTTGAGGTGGCGGATGATCTCGCGGTGTTGGGGAAATTCCCTGACGATTGGATGATGTAGGTCCATGCCTTTGAACTCTCCTTCCTTTAGACGTTGTTCATAATTTACGGTTTTGTAACCGCGCCGTAATTAAGCCCGAAGCGTGGCGTTCTGCCAACCCTTTATTGTTAAAAATGTTCAGGGCGGGCCTGCCCTGGCACAAACGGCCTGTTTCTTAGCCCTTTTCAAGCGGAACCCGAGGCCCTAGGTTCGAGGCCCGGAACCATAGGATGCCCAGCGTTTATATCAAAACCTACGGCTGCCAGATGAACGAGCGGGACAGCGAAGCCGTTGCCGCCCAGCTCGTGGCCAAGGGCTACACCCTGGCAGCCTCCGAACAGGTGGCTGACGTGGTCCTGCTGAACACCTGCAGCGTACGGGATAACGCGGAGCAAACCGCGCTGGGCAAAATGAAGGCCATTGCGGGTGACCTGCGTGACCGGCGGCCCGGCGTGGTCCTGGGGTTCATGGGATGCATGGCACAAAGCCGCGGACGGGAACTCGTGGATTGCCTGCCGGATGTGGACCTTGTGCTGGGCACGCAGAAGTTTCACCGGGCAGGGGAATACCTCGATGATCTGCTGGCGGGAAGATGCAAGCAGGTGGTGGATGTGGAAGCTGAGACGGGGAGCGAGGCGGCGATTCGGGAGCACGTCCTGAATGGCAAAAGGGGCAGGGCGGTGACCGCCTTTGTCAGCATCATGCAGGGCTGCAACCAGCACTGCACCTTCTGCATCGTGCCTTCCACACGGGGTCCGGAACGCAGCCGCACCATGGCCGATATCCTCTCAGAATGCCGCCAATTGGCGCTGGAGGGGGTCAAGGAAATCACATTGCTGGGCCAGATTGTGACCAGCTACGGGAAGCGTGACCTTCCCGCCTGCGACGGCAAGTCAGGTTTCGTCCAACTCATCGAGGCGGTGCATTCCATTGATGGATTGGAACGCATCCGGTTCACCTCCCCGCATCCCAAAGGCTACGGCGACAGCAATACGTTGGTGTTTATGTAGTCTACTTCGTTCAGTTACATATCCTGGTGTCCATCGCTCGATCCGATCGTTATTGAACCGTCTGCTGACGCTGGTACTCGCGGCGTTTCATCTCGAGGTAGGCGCTACGCTCCACTTCGTGCAACTGGCGGGCGTATACCTCGACGGCGGTATACCAGCTTGCAGGCGTTTTTCGAGTTGCTCCGGCGGCGCCGCCGCCAGCGCGCCGAGATAGGCGTCGATGGCGAGAAAGTAACGCATGGTGTTGCGTTCGACCACGCCGCGCACGCCGCCGATATATTCAGGCTGACCATCCGCCCGCGTGCCGACGATCGTGAAGCCGACCTTGCCAAGCCCGCCGGTGACGAGATAAGCCTGCATGGCGAGACGGCCGGTCAGGCCGTAGGCATAGGAATAGGCGAGATGCAGTATCGTTTTTTCACCGTCGGCGGGGGCCGCTTCGAGCAGGATGCGGTAATCGCTGGTCGCCAGCGGACCTTTCTCGGCGTTGAGCCGGACGGCGAGAAAATCCGGCGTCGCGGTCACGACGCGATAAATAAAGTCGACGCGATAGGCGTCGGCGAGCGCTTGCTCGGTTTTCTTGCCGATGCTGACCGCCAGGTATAGTGCGCATGCTTGCGGTCGTTGCGCGGCAATATTTGGTGTTGATGTGCAGGATCATGACGTCGCACCAGTTCGCCGCATGTTGAGCGCTGCTTTGACCTCGGCGAACGGATAATCGACCAGCGCGTAAATTTCGCCCTTGAGGTCGCGCGACGATTCGGCCGATTCGAGGTAGAGCGGTCGCTGAAACTGGCTGGCGCCGGATTGCGTGCTCAATGCGACATAACGGGCGCGCAGCGACGCGGCCGGATTCGCTTCGGCGGCCGCGACTGCCCGGTCCGGCGGCGCAAGCGAAGCACGCCAACAGCAACCGCGTCAGCCAGGATCGCGCGAGATTATGGGGCAAGCCAACCATCCGCATCCGCCTGCAGGACAATTCAATAACATATCAGTCTAGAGCGCGGGGTGCGCGTTGTATGTGCGCTGTCACACCAAAGAGACTGGCTGCCTACGGCAGCACGTCGACGCTGATTTTCGGGGACGCACGCGGCGGCGGCCAATCGACGGCGCGGCGGCCGGCGGCGTATAGTGGCCGCATAGCGATGCAGAAGCCGGATCTTGTAAGAGGGGGGAACATGGCTGAGTTCTTGAAAAAGTTGAAGTCTCTGGTGGGAAATCCGAAAGCCGGCGAGCCGCAAAAGGAAAGCGGCCGCGACGACAAGACCGCCGCCGAGCGCGCGAAAGAAAAGGCGCGCAGCGAGAAAGAGGAAGCCGATCGCGCGAAGGCGGCCGCGCGCAGCGAAAAAGAAGCCGCCCGCCGCGCGCAGCAGGCCGCGCCGCCCAATAAAGAAACCGGCGACGGCGCGAACGCGGGTATCGTTGCGCCCCGTTCTTCAAGGAAGTGCGCCCATGCCCGCCGGAGCTACTGCAACGCCAGCCGTTGCAAAGAAACGCCAGCCGTCAGATCTGAACCGCGTCGATCTCACCGATGCGTGGGAGGTGCAGTACCGGCGCAAGCAGTTCGGCTGCACCGAACTGCAACTCAGGCAGGCGGTCGCGGCGGTCGGCGATGCGGTCGACAAGGTGAAACTGCGCATCCGCCCAACGCTCGGGGCGTCCCAAGGAAGGCGAGCAGCCCTCCAGGTCAGGTGCGCCCTAGGGCGCGCACGATGCATCCTCCCCCCTTGAGGGGGAGGATAGAGGTGGGGGGGATTGGTTTTACGCTACCCCCCCATCCCAGCCTTCCCCTCAAGGGGGGAAGGAGAAAACCAATCGCGCTTTGCTTAGTTGGCTTTGGGCGCGCCGATGACGACCGCGAGGCTGGCCGTTTCCTGCTTGAACGACGTCGGCACGTAGGTGACGTCGAAGCGGATTTCCTTCAGCTTCTTCGCCTTCAGTGCAATCGCCGGAAAATCCACTTCAATGGTTTGTGTCATGTCCTGACCGGGATCGAGCTGGACCGAATTGGACGAGGTGAAACGGATCACCGGTTCGGTGCGCGCTTCTTCGATCTTGATTTGCTGCCCCTGCATGTCGATGTAGCGCAGCTTGCCGCCGATCAGGCGCACGGTCTGGTCTGCAGAAGTGTTTTTCAGCTTGATCTTCGCCGACAGGCGCGCCGGCGTATCGATCTTGCCGGAGACTTTTTCGACGCGTTCGACCACTTTCATTTCCGTGACTTCGCCCGACACGATGCCGGCCTTGACGGTGATGTCCGCCGGCGTCACCGAATAAAGCTTGTCTTCGAGACGACGACCGGTCCGCTGGACTTGGGGGCGCAGCCGAGCATGGTTGCCGCGATGGCGGCCGCCATCATTGCGTTGGTTGCTGTTCGCATGACTACTCCTGGTTACGACACTGGCTGCTTTCCCGCAAACATGTGCTTCGCCAGGGAATGATTGTTATACGCTCTATTACCCTCAGACTATGGAACATATGGCCTGAGTGAGGCGTTTGTATGTGCGCCGTCGCACATAAGCGCCTTTTGTCCGGGTCCCCGGCGCCGTAAACGCCTGTCTTGACGTCGCGATCGAGTGAGTGGAAGCTTGCGCGATCAAACAACGAGCGGAGGGTGGTCATGGGCGGTTGGCGCGGGTATCGCAGCGGCAGCACTATTATCTGCGTTGGTTGGCGCGGCGGCGGCACAGGACAACTGGCCGTCGAAACCAATCCGCATGGTCGTGCCGTTCACCTCGGGCTCGGCGAGCGACGTCACCGGGCGTATCCTCGCGCAGCGCCTGTCGGAAATCTACGGCCAGCAGATCGTCATCGACAACCGGCCCGGCGCCGGCGGCATGATCGGCACCGAAACCGTGCGCCAGGCGGCGCCCGACGGCTACACGATCGAGATGGTCGGCCAGCCGCATTTGTCGAGCGTGCTGCTGATGAAGGAAAAGCCCTACGATCCGCTGAAGGATTTCACGGCGATCGCGTTTACCGCCGTCACGCCCAACATCATCGTGCTCGGCAAGGGCATCGACGTGAAGACGATCCCGGAGCTGATTGCGCTGGCCAAGGCAAAGCCCGGCACGCTCAATTACGGCTCGGCGGGGATCGGCAGTTCCTCGCATCTGGCCGGCGCGATGTTCGTCTCGAAGGCGAAGATCGACGTCGTGCACGTGCCGTTCCGCCAGGGTGCCGACAGCCGCACCGCGCTGGTCACCGGCGCGATCCAGTATTACATCTATCCGCTGCCGGCGATCGTCACGCTGATCAAGTCGGGCACGCTGAAGGCGCTGGCGGTGACCTCGAAGAAACGCGCCGCCGCGCTGCCCGAACTGCAGACCAGCGCGGAGGCGGGGTTTCCCGAATACGTGTCGGAATCGTGGTTCGGCCTGATCGGGCCGCGCGCGCTGCCGCGGCGCCTCGTCGTCAAAATCAATGCCGACACGATGCGCGTGCTGGAAGAGCCGGCGATCCGGCAGAAGTTCGCGCTGCAGGGCGCGGAGCCCGGCTTCGGTCCGCCCGAGTATTTCGCCAAGATGCAGAGCGACGAATACGCCGAGCTCGGCGCGCTGATCAAAGAGATCGGCATGAAGGCGCCGTAGCCGCGCCGCGGGGGGTCGCCGCTCTACGCGGCGCGGGTTTGACAGTGCGCGAAACAGAGTGCGACTATTCCGCCACAATTTGCAAGCCGCTCAGGAAAGCGCGCTGCTTTGCCTGAAAGCGGCTTGACCCGAGTCGAAATCTGACCAGAGGAGAACAAGTGAAGACATTGTCGATTGCCTTGCTGTGCGTTTTGTTGGGCGTCGGGGCCGCGCATGCGGCGGAGGGTTATCCGGTGAAGCCGATCACGTTCATCGTCGGCGTCGGGGCCGGCGCCGACGGCGACGTGCTGGTCCGTCCGCTCATGCAGAGGGTTTCGCAGATGCTGGGCCAGCCGATCGTCATCGTCAACAAGCCCGGCGGCGGCAGCTCGATCGCCTACCGCGAAATTTACGCCGCCAAGCCCGACGGCTACACGCTCGGCTGGGGCTCGGCGACGATCATCACCAACAAGCTGCAGGGCGTGTCGCCGCTCGACTATCACGACTTCACCCAGCTCGGCGGCTATGCGGTGTTTTTCCCGATCCTGATCGCCGCCACCAAGAGCGAAGACAGACGTTCAACACCGTGCAGGAGGCGATTGCATTGAGAAAGCCAATCCCGGCAAGGTCACGCTGTCGACGGCGGGCATCGGGCAGAGCTGGTGGGTCGCGGCGATGTCGTTCCTCGCCGGCACCGGCCTCGACATGAACTCGATCCCGCAGCCGGGTGCGGGCGCGATGACGGTGGCGCAGGTCGCGGGCGGTCACGCCGAACTCGGCATCGCGGCACTCGGTTCGGCGCAAGGCCATGGTCGAGGGCGGCCAAGTCAAGTTCCTCGCGTCGCTCGGCGACAACGGGCCCCACGCCGTACGACAAGCTGCCGACCGTCCAGCGAGCTCGGTTACGACGTGAGCTGGGAGTCGACCAATTTCGTGTTCGGTCCGTCGAAGCTGCGAAGGAAGTTGTCGGCGACTCTCGGTGTCCGCGATCGAGAAGGCGGCGAAGGAGCCGGAATTCGTCAAGTTCGTCAACGACCGCAATGCGCGCTGGGAATACACCGCGCCGGACAAGATCGTGTCCGCGTTCGACAAGCGCCGCGACACCGTGCGCGAAATCATGCGCAAAGCCGGCATCCTGAAAGAGGCGAGCTGATCCGCGCGAGTACCGGTTTCGCCGCGGCGGCAGGGGCAACTGGAGCAGGGGATGGAGAAGTCGGCGATATTCAGGCTTGAAACGTTTTTCAATTTCGTTCTGGTTGTTCTCGGTATCGCCATCGTCGTCGTCTCCGTGCGTTACGGTTTCGGCAGTCTCGCCCGTCCCGGCGCCGGGCCTGTATCCGGCCTTCCTCGGCGCGGCGATCGCGCTCGAGCGCTTTTTCGTGCTCGCTGGCGGAATTGGGTCCGGTGCCGGCGGGCACCGGCTCGACCGCCGCAGCGGCTTCAC
>CAVVUP010000036.1:0-391160 GCA_963751435.1 uncultured Verrucomicrobiae bacterium
ACGGCACGCGACTACGGGTCGGCGACGCTTTCGGCTTCGTACCATGGGTTCAATGCGCAGGCCTCGTATTCAGTTCTGCCGCCGTCGGGCCGTCCCATCCTTACAAATCCGAGGGTGCGAGGAGATGGGGCGTTTGAGTTCACGCTGGTCGCTGCCACAGGTCGGAACTACCTGGTGGAGGCGAGCACGAATCTGGCGACCTGGAATTCGCTGACTAATGTTACGAGTGTTGAGGTTCTGACCCCGGTGGTGGACCTGTCGGCGACAAACGGGCAGGCGCGGTTCTATCGGGCGGTGAGGGAGTAGCGGCGGGGGCCTTGGTCCGTTACGGGGCTGGGGGCGGTAGGGCGCGAAAGGGTGGAAGGTGGACGGGGTGGCCAATGGACAGTGGTCGGTAGTCCTTTCGTGGGATTGTTCTCACGTCGGGCCACCGCAAGAGGAACCCGGGCGGTGTGCGCGGGCGCGATGGCCCGAGGTGAGAAGCAGGCGGTCAAGCAACCGCCCGGTGGGATCGTGCGGAAAGAAGTCGGCCATAGTCGGACCCTCGTTGAGTGCCGGGCATAGTTCCGAATCCATTTGTCCCGGTCTAAGGAATGGCCGACAAATTGCATGGGGCGGCCCGCTTTCACTCCGAGTCGGAGTGGCGGGAAATTCACAGAACCCGGTTTCCGCCCGTGGCGATTTCCCGGGGATTCTGGGGACGCGCGTTTCAGGCGTCGCACGGCGCAGGCCGGTTTCGCACCCGCGCCGTGCGGTTCACCTGGAAACACGGCTTCCGCCTGAAGGAGCGGGGAAAAATGAAATGGCCAAAAAAAAGAGCCGGCCACTTTCGTGACCGGCTCGTGTTGGGTGGGTCGCCTAGGCGGCGACCGCTTCGGCGGGAGCGTGCTCGACCGCCGGGGTTTCGGGCTTGAGGACCGTCAGGTGGGCAGCGACGCCGCTGTCGAAGTCGTCGCCCCACTGGTTGAGGGTTTCCTCGGGGATGGCGCTGTCGGCCCAGAGATTGCCCAGGTTCACGGTTTTGTAGAACAGGGCTTTGCCGTCGGCGTCAGGCTGGGCCGAGCGGATGGCCGATTCAAGGAACGCCACCGCGAGGTTGACGGTCAGCGCCGGGGCGTCGGCAGATGGCGTTTCGTCCCGGGCGCCTTTGCGCACCTTGCGCAGGTCGTCGATGCGTTTGGCCGCGTCGCCCGGCCCGTTGAGGATGTCCAGCAACTGCTGGATCTCGGGCGAGGCTTTCCAGGCGTCGCCGTATTTCTTGAGGGCCGCGCTGACTTCGGCGTTGGCCTTTTCGAGGGCGTTGTTGCTCTGCAGGTCGTAGTTCGTTTCGGGCATCAACGGTTTGCCGTCGTCGCCCATCGTGAGCACGAGCCGGTTGAACAGGGCCGCCATGCTTTCCAGTCGTCCGGGGAGGTTTCCGCCGACGTTGGCCTTGTACCAGGCCTTGAAGGCGGTGCCCGGCGGGATTTCGCCGGAGTCCAACCCGGACGCGTGATGGGCTTTGAGGGCGGCGACGTACTTCGCCGCCACTTTCATGTGGTCGCGGGACCACTTGGCGAACTTGTCCCGAGCGGCGTCCAGGGCGTCGAAGCGCGACTGGACGGTTTTCAGGACGGCGAACAACGCCTCTTTGGCCGTATCGACCAACGATGCGTAAGGTGCGGGTTTGAGTTCCGCCTTGGCCGGGGCGGCCTCGGTCGTTTGGGTCTCGGACAGTGCCTCGACTGGGGCGACATCGGTCGCGGGAGCCTTGGCGGGTGTGGACGTGGAATTCACGTGTTTCCTTTCGGTGATCAGCCAACGGAATTGTCGGCCGCTTCCACGCCTTTCGGGCGTGGAAATCATCGGGTGGAAACCAACCCGCAAGTCTGAGCTTTGCAGCTCACGTCTGCCCGGCGTTTCTGCTGGGCAGAGGTGAACCGTGATCGCAGGACGTGGCTCCGAGCGTTTCACGCGGCGCCAGAGCCTTCCCGGGATTCATGGACCCTGCGGGCACCACTCCGAATCGGAGCAGGCCAGCAATCCGGACAAGCTGCGTTTCACGCGTGCCCGATCCGGGCCGGCCCGCTCCGATCGGGGCGGGCAGGGGCAAAGGGTGTGGCTGCCCGCCCCGCACGGGGCAGGCACGGCACGGCGGGCAGGAAGCTTGCCCCGCCCGCCGTTGACCGCCCGCCGCACAAGGCAGGCAGGCAGGGACGCCCCCGCCCCCCACCCCAAGGGGCAGGCAGGCAGGGGAATCCCTCCAACAATAAACCGCCCACCGCACAACAAACGGCGGGCAGCGTGGCGCCCTTGTGCGGTGGGCGGATTAAGTACGGCAGGGAAACAGGCTGGCAGCCTTGGCGGTTTGCTCCGAATCGGACCGGCAGAAACGAAAGCCCCCACCCGGGCAAGGCCCAAGTGGGGGCAGATCGGCCAAGGCGAATCACTCGCCCGCCAAGTGGGCATGATACGCCAACACCCACGCCCCGAACCCGTCCCGCTTGCGCTCCAACCACACGCCAAGCGCCTTGGCGTCCCGCATGGCTTGCCGTGCCCGAACGCCCGCCCGTGCCCGCGCCTTGGCTTGCCGTGGGGCTTGTCGCCGCGCCTTGGCTTGGATGTTCGCCTTGACGGCAGAAGCGCCGTGCAAGCGCCGCACGCCCGAAAGGTGAAGCACCTTGCCGCGCAACGCCGCCCTTGCGCCCTTGCCATGCCGCGCCACCGCCCCCCGAACTAGACGCACCGTCCGCCCCGCCGGTGGCGGTGGGGCAGGATGAAACCGCAGGGAACCGGGCAGGCTTGGCGCGGGTAGATCATGCATGCATTGCGTGAAGGCAGACGGCAGCCCGCGCCAGGAACGCCGCGCCGGGTCGCCGTCCACATCCCGCTTGAACCGCAACAACACGCCAAAGGCGCGCCGCACCGATTGCAAGAGCCGGTCGGCTTCGCACGCATTGCCGCCCGCCTTGTAGCCCGCGCCCCGTGCCGCTTGGTCCAAGGACGCCCCTTGCAGAAGCAACCCGGCAGCCTTGCCGATGTCCTCGAAGGATTGCCGCCGCTTGGCGCTGGACGTTGACGCTTGCAGGAATTCAATCCGCCTGGACAGCAACGCCGGACGCCGCGCCCGCGCACGCTCAAAGCGCAAGCGGGCAGCCTTGTCCGCACGGCTGGCGTCCCCAAGCAACGCCGGCAGGGGCAGGCAGGACCCAAAGAGCCCTTCGGCGGTCAGGCTGGACAATTCCACCGACTCGCCCAGCTCATCACGCTTGACCGATGCGCACGCCGCACGCCACGCGACCAAGGCCAAGCCGCCGTCGGCGCCGTCCACCGCCTGCCCCGCTCGCCACTGGACCACCGCCAGCAACGCCGCCCCTTGCGCATCCTCAATTGTCCCCGAGCCGATGGCCTTGCCCTTGGCCATCATGCGCGCCGCCAAGGCTCGCACTTGCGCCTTGACCACCGCCAACGCCAGCTTGCCTTGCGCTTCCATCAGCAATTCACCGGCAGGCACGGCACGCGACCGAAGCACCGCCCCCAAGGGGAAGCCCTCCGGATGCGCCAAGGCCCCTTGCGGAAACTTGCACCCGCACCCCGTCGCCGACTTGTCCACCGTGTCAGGCTGCCACCCGTCCCGCACAAGATCGGCACTGGCCGCCCAGACGGGAAACGCCGGGCACATCCCCCCACCCGCACCCGATGCACTCGCATTCTGATTTTGACTCTCGCTGTTCATGTTTTGCTCTCCGTGGTCAGGAAATCGGCCCGTTGGCGACGCTTTGCCGCCAAACCGCGGGCAGGTTTCCGCCGCCCCTAGATTTTTGATTGCAGCCGACCACATCCACCCGCGCGCGCCCGTTTCTTTCGGGCAGGGTTTCACCACGGAACCCTTGCAAATACGGCCCGAAACCGCCCCCCACATCGCCACCGATGGCAGCGAGCCCACCCCGCCCTAATGGGGGGGGCGGTTTTGAAACGCCGGAGCGGCTTCGCCGCAACAGTGTCATGGTCCTGGATACGCGCGCGCACTGCCGCGCTTGCGATCGGGGCGGATCGCTACGGGCACGGCGGCGCACGTCGGCCAGGAAGACCAGAATCCAAGGTGGGGGCGCGGGCGCGGGCGCCGGTCCTGTTAGGATTTTGGGGCCGTCTAACAGCGTCTAACAACTTTTGTTTAGGAAGCGGCGCGAGGCGTATCTATCTATCTATCTATTATTATTAACTTGTACAAGAAGAAGAAGAAGAGAAGAGACGCGCTGTTAGAATGTTAGGCCGTTAGACAGAAATGTCGGCCCTCACGTGCGCGCGCGCGCGCGCCCTCGCTGCGCCCGCGGGCGCGCCTGCGCGCGTGTCTCCCCCATGGTGTATGCTGAAATTCCTGTCACCTAACAGCCTAACGCGCTAACAAAATCTTTCACAAGCCGCTGCGCCTGCATCGATAGCTGTGTTAGACGGGTGCGCTGTTTTGTTAGAAAATCAGGCAGGGGGGCTGTTTAGAAGTTGCGGGTCCCGCACTATCGTGCGCTGTCACCATCCAACCGCTTCGGATGGCTCGCCGAGATCGGTGCAGCTCGGCACTGGATGCCCTCGCGTTCCTTGTCCGCGCCGGATGAGGTCGGCGACAAAGGCCGAGAAGTTCTTGTTGAAGCCCCGGCTCTCCATGAGTTCCCGGGCGGTTTGCCAGATCACGCCGGCCAGGGAGATGGTGGTGCGGACATCCGCGCGCGGGCGAGTTCTGGTGGGGGCGTGGTTTTCGTTTTGCCATGCGCTCTTCATACTCGATCATACCTGTTATGCCAAGTGATATTTTGGGATGCCCCGGCGCGCGCGCCACAAAGACAGACGCGGGTGTTGACAACTGATGATCTAATGTGATTCAATCACGACATGCCGCACGACACGCGCACGCTTCCAGCGCAAGACCATCCATCTTCCCCGCGACCTGGCCCCCTTCTTCTGGGCGCGCGCCCACAGCCTGCGCCACTGCGGCAGCGCCAGCAGCTACGTTCGCAGCCTGATCCTGGACGAGGCCGCCCGGCACGTCCTCCAGGACCAGGGCGACCCCCGCCGACAGGCCGCCATCGCCCGGCGCTTGGCCGACGACCTCCAGATGCATCACCCTTTACCGGAAGGACCAACGCCCCCCTTGGATCCGAGTCCCTCCGGGTTTTCCGGCGGTGAGAAACCGACGCAACCGTCATGAGCGTGCATTCAAATCGCTCCCTCACCCGCGCACCCGTTGTGCGCACCCGGAACAACTTTGCCGGCGACGGAGTTCTCCGGCGCTGCCGGCCTGAATGCACGGGCCGGGGTCCGGGGGAGATTTCAAACATGAATGAGATGGATATTCCGGTGTTCGGGGTGAAAGCGGCGCAGCGGGCTCACATCCCGCGCACGACGCTTCAAGCCATGAAGAAGGTGGGGTTTCGGTTTACCCACGGCAACCGGACCACCCCGCGATCGATTCTCAGGTGGCTGGAGGCGAACCCTCATTTCGCGTGAGCCATGTGTATCGAGGGCGGTCCAGAACGGAGACAACTCCTCGGGCTTCACGCGCCGGTAAATGCGATGCACTGTTGTGCTCGCATGGCGTACTCGGGCCATCACCAAGTGTTCTGGCACTCCAGCCCGTTCCAGCAAGCTGATCCCGCGAACCCTGGTTGAATGAAAGCTGACGTTCTCGAAACCCGGATACTTGGTGCGAATTGCAGCGATGAATTTGGACCAGGTCAGTCCCGGCATCTTGCAATCCCAAGTGGTGGTGCGGCCTTGGGCTTTGAGCTTTTCGAGCAGGGGAATGAGCTTCGGGTTCAGAGCCGCGTAGTGGATTTGCCGGCCTTTAACCATGAGCTTGAGGCGGCTGTTGACGAAGTCCACGTCCGCCAGGGCAAATCTGGTTTCCTGGAGTCGGCAGGCTTGGTGCAGCGCGATTTCGAGGCTGGTGGAGAGAAAGTGCTTGTGCTGGGTGTCTGCCAGTTTGGCGATCTCTTGGCGGATGATTCTCACATGCTCGTCGGTCATCTCGGCCTTTTCCCTGGGGGGCACCCGCTTGATTCCGAGTCCGCGGATGGGGTTGTATTCCATCCATCGCCGGTTGACGGCCTCCTGCATGATGAGGCCGAAGATTTTGATCTCCTGAAGAATGGTGTTGTGATGGATCGGCTTGCCCTTGCCCCGGCTGTTCTGGTGCCCGCCTTCGGCGCGCCACTTGAGGTAGCGGTAAGCCAGCTCGCGTGTGACGGCCCGAGGGTAGAAGATCTTGTGGGTATCAAGAAACTCCTCGAATGTGCGCCAAGCCCCAAGGTAACGACTGAGCGTTTTGGGGGATTCGCCAAATCGCGAATGCAGGTAGGAATCAACCCATCGATTGAATCGGGTATGATCGGTGGTCGAAACCTCGTCGCGGATCTCCATCGCCTCAAGCTCTGCGCGCATCGCCCGGGCCTTGCGCATTTCGGCCATGTTATCCAAACGACAACCTGTAGACTTGCGTTCTATACTGCCTTGTGTATTTCTGAACTTCACCCATGCGTATGGGGAGCGAGGACGTTTGTAGAGGCTGGCCATGTTAGTGAATTACAGTGTGATTTTGAGTGTGCCTTAGTGTGCCTTTTGGGGTGGTTAGAGTCAAACAAACCCCAGCAAATTGCGGCATTTGTAAACAGAGTTTTTGCGGAGGCTTGCATCGGGGGTTCGAATCCCCCTCTCTCCGCCACCGTTCTTTGACAGGATGATGGGCAGTGCAACCCGGCAAAGTCTGAACCGCGCCTCCGTACAATTCCTTCCAAACCATCCGAGTTCATAGGCTTTGCGGGTATGCCTCACGTCTCCTATCGTGCTTTGGTTGCCAGCCGGTCTGGCGCCTGCAGTCTCGAAGATATAGAAACCTGGGTGAGAGTCTTCGAGGCTGCATTTTTTTTTTGTACCCGGCTCTTTGTTGGGCGGATTGCCGGGGCCGTACCTTCGTTCGGTCCGGGGCCGGCGCCTTCGCATTGGGGCTTGCGCGATTCGGCGTGGACTGGCGGTCTGGCCGTAGGTTCCACCGGGGTCTGGATGGCTTGGTCAGGCAAGCGCAGCGCGCAGCAATTGGCGTTCACGCTCACCGTGGTGCAGTTCCATCGCTGCTTTGCGTCCCTGAGGGCTCATCTTGGCCCACGACTTTTTGAGCGCGGTGATCACCTTGTCCGGCGGGTTTTTGTCGGCAAGGTCTGAGAGTTGGTGTTCGAGGAAAACCAGGCAGAGGGCGTCCTCCAAGGTCTGGCATTCCGCGTCCTGCTTGAGGTTTCGTTTCAGGTTGAGCGCCTGGACGCGTTGGACGGTTTCTTCGGGGTAACCCACCTCGCGCAGGATGGCGCCGGAGACCTCGGCGTGCATGTGTTTGAGTGCCTCCCGCCATTGGAGGTAGCCCTCGCGTGACATGGGGTAGGAATGCCGGGGGATCTCCCAACGCCGGATGTGCTGGCAACGGGCGGCCAGTCGCAGAGCTTCGGAAGCGTTGGATTCCAGTCGCAGCACCCACTGGGTGAGGCGCTCCGCATAAACCAGCTCGCGCGGACGACTTATACCCTGCACGATCTCGTGATGCGGATCCTGAGCGTTGGCCGCATCAAACCGCTGAAGGGCGGCATCGAAACAACGGGGATCAATGGGTTGAAGCGGTTGCTGCATGCGAGTCATTTTCTGGGCAGACCTCCGAAACGGGCCACGTTTCCATTTAAGACCACTGTGTCGGGGATGATGTTGTGCTGGGCGCAGAACGCAATGTCCGCGCGCAGATCGGGGTCGGCGTCAAGGCGTCGGCCATTGGCTGATTGGGCGAAGGCTGCTGCCAGGCGAGAGCTTGCGGACTCGTAGAGCGCCATGGCCATGAGGCACGCATCTGTCCGGGCTTCGTAGCGGGGGTGGCGAAGCAGCGAAAGGAGGGCGCCAGCCCCAAGTGTGTCCTCGTATGCGGCGTCTTCGCCGGTGCCGGCGCAGACCAGGATCACATGTTGAGCACGTGAGTTTGACAGGGTCTCGGCTGTGGCCCGGAGGTTCAGGAACGATGCGGCCAGGACGGTTTCAGCCTCCCGGCAGTCTTGGAGGGCGCGTGTGCCGTTGGTGGTGGTCATCACAATGGTTCGGTGGGCGACCCTTTCCGGCGTGAACTCGCGCGGTGAGTTCCCCAGATCAAAGGCGATCGAGCCGGTCTGTGCGGCTGAAATCCGCCTCCCACCGCGTTCTCCGGCCAGCACCCAATCCGGATGGCTTTCGCGCAGAGCCAGCGCCTCCTGGATCTCTCCCACCACGAGCACTTCCCTGGCTCCGTGATGCAGCGCGGTGGCGATCGTGCTGGTGGCGCGGAGCACATCGAAGACCACGCAGGTGGCCCCCCGCAGACCGCGGGCGGCCCGTTGTTCCAGTTCCGACAAGGTCAAGGTCAGTTCGACGATGGGTTTCATGTGGTGTAACGGGATCGTTTGGCTGCAGTCGGCATGGCGGTTTGCAAGAATCCTATTCTCCTTTCCAAACTCGCCGGGTTGCAAGTCGCAAGTCGAAGGGTGGAAGTTGGAGGCGCGCCCTTTCAACCTGCCGCGGCGCCGTCTGCTGCTTCTGTCTTCGTTCCGGCTCCGATGCGCTGCGTTCTTGCATGGTGAAACAGGTACTGCTGCGCATAACCGCCGTGGGCTCCGAATCGGTCCTCGGCGAATTTCACCAGTTGCACCAGGGGCACGGGGCGGTCCTGGAACCAGGCCGATCGCAGCGCCCGCATCACCCAGACGTCCACCGGGAATGCCTGATCAAACCCGAGCGCGAACAGCAGCACGCAGTCGGCGATCTTGCGTCCGACACCTGGCAAGTCCATCAGCACCGCGCGCGCTTCGTGCAAGGGCCGGAAGTTCAACCGGTCGAGATCCGCTTGGCCTGACACAAGGCGCCTGGCTGCTTCCAGGAGATACGGCGCCCGGAACCCCATTCGCAAGGCTCGCAGATCGCCTTCCTTCAGCGAGGCCAGTCGGTCCGGCCTTGGGAATGTGTGCCAGATGGGCTCGCCGTCAGGAGTGTGAACCGGGTTCCCGTATCGGCGGCACAGGCGTTCCACAATCTGTTTGATCTGGGCGATTTGTTTGGTGGAGGACAGGATGAAGCTGGCCAGGCATTCCCAAGGGTCCTGCCGCAGCAACCTCAATCCGCGATGCGTTCGGATGGCCTGGTCGAGCAACGGATCCTTTGGGAGTTTCCCAAGGATGGAAGCCAGGTCCACCTGAGTCTGCAGGTAATCCTCAAGCCACCGCCAGCCTGGTGGTTCCGACTGAGTTTCGGCCAGGATACCAGTTTCGGTCTGCGTCAGCCGCACCCAGCGATTGCCAATGACACCCGTCCACTCGGCTCCCTGCCGTTTCCAGCGAAAGGCCTGTCCGGAGTCGAGCGTGGCCGCGAGATTGTAATCACGCACCTTCAACTGCCGCTGGCAGCGCGTGTTTGGGTCAGTGCAGACCACGGCATTCAAACAGTTGAACCCACCGCAGCACGCGTCCTTCGCGCCGGATTGGCTGCATCCCCAGGTCCGTAATGGAGTCGAATGCGCCGACCAGAATTGCTGGTGGCTGGACGGGGTCGGAATGATTCGGGCCGAAATCCACCACGAACAAGGCGTTCTCCCCGGTTCGCTTCTTGTAACCCGGCCAGAAGAAGAATTGGTTTTCCGGCTTCTCGGAGGCGAGGAAGAACGCGAGGCGCGAGCCGGCATCGAGCGCCTCCCGTGACTCCGGCAGGTAGAAACTCAACTGGCTGGTGACGCCGTAGTGGTGGCCGATGATGAAGACCGGTTTGCCCTCCTGGAGCAGCTTCTCCCGCGCCGTCCTCACTGTCTGGGCTGTGGCGTTCCACGCGCGCACCCGGCGCAAAGGATCGAGTTCCGCGGGCAGCGGGCGGCCCCCGACCCGCTTGATCAGGTCTGTGTCGTGCAACACCGCCACTGCCACCAGCCCGAAAGCAATCCCTGTCACGCCCCAGAACCGGATGAGCTTTGGTCCCTCCGCCCACCGGCGGCGCCAGAACATCACCGTCATCCCCAGGATCGGCACGATGGAGGGCGCCACCCAGTTGGGCAGAATGCGTGCCTTGAGCGAATACACCAGCAGGAACAGAAACAGCGGCGCGCCCATGCAGAAAAAATAGAGTTCCCGGGGGTCGCGTGTCTTGCGCAGCCACACCCCCACTCCCGCCGTCCAGGCGGCGATAAAGAAGAAGGGGTTCAGGAGGGCGAACTCGCTGAAGAAGAAGTCGTTCAGGTACCGTATCGTGGGTTTCCACCGGGATGCCGCCTGGGTGCTCTCCGAGACGTGCGTCACGGTGATCCAGTCGTGCTGCTGATTCCAAACCAGCACTGGCAGGAGGAACACCAATTGGATGAGCGCGGCCAGGTAGGGACCGGTCCGCTTCAGGTGCACCCTGGAATCCCGCATGAGGACGAACACCGCCGCCCAACAGAGCCATTGCAGGCAGGCGACATACTTCGAGAACAGGCCCAACCCCATCCACAGCCCCACCCACATCCAGTCGCGCGGTGTTCCGTCGGATTGGATGGCCCGCCAGCCGGCCAGCATCGCGGCGGTCCAGAACAGGACCGAGAGCGGGTCGATGGTCATGAGGATGGAGCCGACGCCCAACAGCGGCACAGCCAGGCATATCAGGAGCAACGCCACCCCGCTCCGGGCACTGAACTCACGGGTGAAAAACCGCAATAGCAACAGCCCGATCACCGCGCTGATCACCGGTGAGAAGAATCGCACCCCCAGTTCGGTGTCGCCCCACAGGGCCGTGCCGATTGCGATGGTGTAGGCGATCAGGGGAGGTTTGCTGTAATAGCTCAGGGCCGGTTCCTTGGACCAAAGCCAGTAATAGGCTTCGTCCTCGGACAGTTCGATGGTGCCGCTGGCGATGTAGAGCAGGCGGGCCAGCAGTGTGACCCCGAGCAGCAGACAGCCCAGCCGAAACCATTGCCGGGAGCAAAGCTTCTCGGATGACCCAATCCTGTCGGTCGAGGGAACACGCGCTTCAGGATTCGCCAGTGAGGGAAGTTGCTGCCACCAGAGCGGAAACCAGCGGCGTCCAACCCCTGTCCAGACCGTATCCAGAAGCCAGACGGTGGCCAGTCCTGACCCCGCCCCGATCAGAGCGCCGGCAAGGATGTCGGATGGGAAATGAACGCCGTTGTAAACCCGGGACACGGCGACCACGCTTGCCAGCGGAACCATGAACCGCCAACTGCGCCGGTAGTAAATCAGTGCTACCGCTGCCGCTGCGAACCAGTTTGCGGCATGCGCAGATGGGAAACTTCCGCTCCCGCCTTTTCCCGCCAGACAACGGACATTCTCCAGAACCAGAAAGGGCCGTTCCCGGTCGACGAGTTTCTTGAGGTTGTTGACCAGCAGGGGATCGGTGACGAGGAGAGCCAGCACCAGCGCCAGAAGGAACAGCCGCCCGCGGATTCCCCCCTCCATAGGAGAACGATGGCCACCATTGCAATGGCCGGACCGAACAGGTCGTTGCCGCTGGCCCAAGGCATCAGCCAGTCAAAAAGCGGATTGGCCAGTGTCTGGTTGAGGAATTGGAACAGGGCGGTATCCACCTGCTGCAGCCAATGCATGCGTCATTCTAGGCGGGTCCCCGCCGAAGCAAGCCTAAAGCTGGAGATTGATCTCGTCCGCCCGATCTCTTCCCAATCTCAGATCGACCTCCGGACCCGAGGCTCAGTAGACCACGATTGAACGGACGGGATGTCCTTTGAGTTTTTGGCGTCCGTTCAAAAACCCCAGCTCGATGAGGAACGAGATTTCCAGGATTTCTGCACCCAACTTGTGGAGCAGGGCGGCAGCCGCCGCTGCGGTGCCGCCGGTGGCCAGAAGATCGTCCACCAGCAGCACACGGCTGCCCGGATGAAGGGCATCCACATGCAGTGCCACCGTCGATGTCCCATACTCCAGGTCGTAGTCCTGCTCGTGAGTGCGGTAGGGCAGCTTGCCTTTCTTGCGGATCGGGACAAAGCCGACTCCGAGCTTGAGGGCGGCGGCGGCGGCCAGAATGAATCCCCGGGCGTCAATGCCGACCACCGCATCGACACCGCCGGGTTTGACGCCTTGGGTGAGCAGATCGATGGCTCCCGCGAACAACCGTGCGTCCGCCAGCACCGGGGTGATGTCCTTGAATTGAATGCCCGGCTTGGGGAAATCCGGGATGTTGCGTATGGCCCGCTCGATTTCCTGGGCCGAAGGGGCTGCGGGATTCATCCGATGCATGACGTCAGGTTGCTGTCGCTTCCAGTTTCTCGATCATCCGGCGCATTTTGCGCAAGGCGATGTTCTGTATCTGCCGGATGCGTTCGCGTGTCACGCCGAATTTCTGCCCCACATCTTCCAGGGTGCGCTCGGGACCGCCGTCCAGTCCGAAACGATATCGCAGGATGGTTTCCTCGCGCGGATCCAGGGTGGACACCATTTCGCGCAACATCTTGGTGACCGTTTTCTCCTCGAGATCCTCATAAGGCGTGGAGGCGTTTTCATCCTGAACAATCTCGGAGAAATTGTTCGAATCCTCGTCCCCAATGGGTGCATCCAGGGAGGCGGGACGGATCGACGCCCGGCGCATCATGCGGATGCGTGCCGGGGACAGGTCCATTTCCTCCGCCAACTCCTCATCGCTGGGTTCACGTCCTAGTTCCTCCTGCAGGCGCATGGCGGCACGGCGCATCTTGGAAATCTTGTCCACCAGGTGCACCGGCAACCGGATCGTCTTGGACTGGTTGGCCAGTGCCCGCTTGATGGATTGCTTGATCCACCACGAACCGTAGGTCGAAAGCTTGCCGCCCTTGGAAGGATCGAACCGCTCGACCGCCTTCATCAGGCCAATGTTGCCTTCGCTGATCAGGTCCAGGAGCGGGAGCCCGATGCCTTCGTAGTCGCGCGCGATCTTGACCACCAGTCGGAGGTTGGCCTTGATCATGTGTTCCCGGGCCTTCTTGTCGCCCCGCTTGATCCGCGCCGCCAGTTTGATCTCCTCCTCGGGCGTCAGCAGCGCGACTTTGCCAATCTCCCGCAGGTAGAGTTTGATGGCGGACTCCGGCTCGGCCCCGCGTTGGGTGAAGGTGGTGTCACTTTCCGGTGCGAGGTCGCGCTGGACTTCCAAAGATCGTGTTTCCGGTGGAGGAAGGGCTTCCTGGGGCGAAGTCGCGACTCTCTTGCGGGCGGAACTCTTCGCCTTTGGGGAGGGGGCGACGGATTTCTCGACTTTTCGGATGACGCCACGCTTGGCCGGTGGTCGTGCCGGCGGTTGTTGGCCTGCGCCTTTCCTGACTTTGCTTGGTTTCATGACGTTTGCCGCGGACCGGGTTCCGGTGCCATACCCGGTCAGTTCCTTGATCCTCCTGATCCCGTCCCTGCTCTCTGAGCCTGTGTTGGGGCCGGCCACCAGGCCGTTTCAGCCAGATCTCGCCTGCTCCCTTCCCGACACAGTAGTCGCCGCTTGTTTCGGAACGCGAGATTTTCAGAATAGACGGCAGAACACAATCCAATGTTCAAATCCACGGTGGGTCCACGAGTTGAGGGATGGACTGCGATCGAACGCGAGGAGCGTGGGCTCGCAGCCGGCTTTGGACACTTGGCCTCCACCGGACTTTCGCGATTTCGAGGCAACATCACACGGCGGGCGTACCAAGCCGACAGCATGTCGGTGCTTCGATAACTTCTGCTCGCGACCGGCAAGGGGCGGCGTCAACGGGAGCGGTTTGCGCGTTCCCTCAGGCCTTTTCCTCGAGCAGTTCGCGGCGGGCGCCGCTGAGCAGTTGCTCGATGAAGTTGGTGGAATAGACGCCGCGACGGAAATTGGGATCCTGGAGGATGGCTTGTTCGAAGCCGATGGTGGTCTTGACCCCGGTGATCATGTATTCGCTGAGCGCACGCTGCATCTTGTCCATCGCGTCGCGCCGGTCGCGGCCGGTGGTGATGAGCTTGCCGATCATGGAGTCGTAGAGCGTGGGAATGGTGTAACCGGCATAGGCGTGGGTGTCCACACGGACCCCGCGGCCGCCGGGTTGGTAATACATCTCGATTCGTCCGGGGCTGGGACGGAATTCATTGAAAGGATCCTCGGCATTGATTCGGCACTGGATGGAGTGCCCCTTGAACCGGATGTCGCTCTGGGAATGTTTGAGCGGTTCTCCCATCGCGATCATGATTTGGTAGCGAACCAAGTCGATCCCGGTCACCTCCTCGGTGATGGGATGCTCCACCTGGATCCGCTTGTTCATCTCCAAGAAGAAGAAATTGCCGGTGTCGTCCACAATGAACTCCACCGTGCCGGCATTGATGTACTTGGCTTCCTCGGCAATCTTGATGGCCGCCTTGCCGATCTTGTCGCGAAGTCTCTTGAATTTGTTCTCGATCAGCGGGGAGGGGGTTTCCTCGATGAGTTTTTGGTTGCGGCGCTGGATCGAACAGTCGCGTTCCCCCAGGTGAATCACGTGTCCCTTGGTATCCGCGAGGATCTGGAACTCGATGTGGTGGGGGTTCTCGATGTATTTTTCGACGTAAACACCCGAATCACCAAAGGCCTTCTCCGCCTCGCTACGCGCCGTGTGGTAGCCTTTGACCAGCGAAATATCGTTGTGGGCCACCCGCATGCCACGCCCGCCACCGCCGGCCACCGCCTTGATCATCACCGGATAGCCAATCTTCTTGGCCACAGCCAACGCCGCCTGCTCGTTGTCCACCACACCCTCGGAACCCGGGGGCGTGGGCACACCCGCTCTCTTGGCGAGTTGTCGGCTGACCGCCTTGTCGCCCATCGCATTCATCGCCCGCGAGCTCGGCCCGATGAACCGAATGTTGCAACTGTCACAAACATCCGCGAAATGCGCGTTCTCCGACAGGAATCCGTACCCGGGATGGATGGCATCCACATCCGTGATCTCTGCCGCGCTGATGATGCGGTCGATGCGCAGGTAACTCTCGGAGGAGGGCCCTTTACCGATGCAGATGGCTTCATCAGCCAACTGCACGTGCATCGAGTTGGCGTCGGCCTCCGAGTAAACCGCGACGGTCCGAATGTTGAGCTCTTTGCAGGCGCGTATGACGCGCACTGCAATTTCGCCGCGATTGGCTACGAGAACCTTCTCAAACATGAGTGCTTGCGGGGGAAATGGGCTGCGTTGAGGGGGCGCTCCCCGTGCTCAGGTCGGGCGGATTTTGAACAGCGCCTGGCCGAATTCCACTGGTTTGGCGTTCTCAACCAGAACCTCGGTGATCACACCCTTGGCCTCCGCCTTGATCTCGTTCATCACCTTCATGGCTTCAATGATGCACACGACCGTTTCGGCATCCACTTCGGAGCCGATCTCGACGTAATGTGCGGATTCAGGTGACGGAGACCGGTAGAAGGTGCCGATCATGGGGGAGGTGATCTCCACGTCATTGGACACCGCCTTGGCGGGTGCTGCAGCAGCCCCTGGATTCGAGGCCCCGCCGCCACCCTGCGCTGCGTAGGGAATCAATTGCGGCTCTTCCACGGCTGCCATCCCCACCGTTCCACCGCCTCGTTTCAGCCTGATCTTGAAACCCTCCTTCTCCATCTCGAACTCCGACACGGAGTTCTTTTTCATCAGATCAATGATGGCTTTGATGTCCTTGAGATCCACGGCTTGTTTATAAAATGTTGGTTTTCAATGCGTTGGGCCAGGGCAAGCTCCCAACCGAAAAATCGAACACCGATAATTCCAACCCTGACTTCAGATTAACCGAAACGGCGACGCGGACGTTAGGTGGGCTGGTTCTGAACGTCAAGCGCTATGTTTCATTCTTGTAACGATGCTGGCTAATCCGAAAAACCCCTCCAAAAGCGGCTTGTGCGAGGCTGAATCACGGAGCGTTAATGTTATAGGCGGCTTCCAGTGCCAAAACATACGAGTAGGCGCCGAACCCGGAGATCTGTCCCTTGCACACCGGAGCGATCAGTGATTTGTGCCTGAACTCCTCTCGTGCATAGATGTTCGAGAGATGGACCTCGATCGTGGGGACCGGCGAGGCGGCGATGGCGTCGCGGAGGGCGACACTCGTATGCGTGTAAGCGCCGGCGTTCAAAAGGACCGCATCAAAGCCATCCCGCGCGGACTGGATCCAACTGACCAATTCACCCTCGTGGTTGGATTGTCGGAATTCGGCTTCGATGGACAGCGTCTTGGCCTTTTGCCGGACCATCCCTTCGATATCAGCCAGTGTGGTGTGCCCGTAAATCTCAGGTTCACGTCTTCCCAAGAGGTTCAAGTTCGGGCCGTTGAGAACCAGGACCTTCATATGGCCTAGAAGTTAGGTTTTGGCGGTTCAGTCTGTCGAGGTCATTCCGTGCAAGCCCGATCAGCCAGCCCAACAAGGTCATGTATGGCCAGGAGATGGCCGGGATGTACCAGCCGAATTCGACGCAGGATTGCAGAGTGATCCCCACCAGCCCAAGCCAGACCCAGAAAAGGAGGGCGCAACCCGAGGACCACGCCCGCCGCCCCACCCAAATCATAGCTCCGGCGATAAACGCCGAGAAAAGGACGAAGCCCGGGAGACCGGAATCACTGGCTTGCTGAAGGTAGTCATTGTGGGTGAGGCGCGCCATCTCTGATTCCGGTCGTTTGATGGCCGCGTACGCGTTGCCAAAGGTCCCCGGACCGGTCCCGCGAACGGGATGGGTGGATGTCACCTTCAGTGCCGACTCCCAATAGTCCACCCGCGCCGCCGCGCTTTGTGCGCCTCCGTGCAGATAGGCCGAGTACCTCCAAAGAAAGCCTCCCGTTCCGCCAGCAACCACCACCACGGCCAGGCCCAGCTTGAGTGAGCGGGAAAAGCGCAGGCGAAACAGTGACACAAGCGCCAGAACAATCCCCAGCAACCACCCCGCTTTGGATCCCGTCCAAACCAGACAGGCGGACGCCAGGAGGAGCAGCAGCATGAGGCTCACCCGTCTCACCGGCCCGGGTCGGAACAACTGGCGAAAGACCCCGATGCATACCGGCGTCAACATCAAGATCGCCCCCGCGAGTGTGTTCGCATAGAACATCGTGGCGAAGACCCGATCGCTGGACATCCTTCGCATCAGCGCCTCGGGCACTTCCCCCTGCATCCGGGGATAGATTTCCTGGAAAAAGTATTCGCGCGTGGCCGCCAGCCCGCCGAAATGCTGTTGCCACCCGCTCAAGAGCACCAGCACAAACCCGGTGATCAAACCGGTCCAAAACCATTTCAACTCTTTCACAGGGCTCAAGCAAAAGAGCCCCAGATAGAACGCGGCGGTATTCGTCAGGAAATGCTTGAGGGTGATCACCGTCAGCCCGCTCTCGATTGATCCGGTGGCTGCGATGAACTGCCAGCCCAGCCAGGGCAGGGGGGCGAACACAAGCCAGCGCGGCAAATCCGGTCGTCTGCGCACCGCAAAACACCCCGCCACAGCCACCAGCAAGAAGAGGGCTTGCCCCACGGCAAGCGGCCAGGCCATCAGCACCCACTCGAACACGTCGACCGGTGCCGCCACTTTTTCATCCATGATGGCCGGATTGCCGAACTTGACGAGGCTCAGTCCCAGGAGACCACCAAAGGCGCAGGCAAAGCCGCGCTGGGCCGGGCTGTCACTACGGCCTGCGGTCGGTTTGAATGTCTTCGGCGGTGCCATGCAGGGGACGTTTAACGCAAAGATGCAATGAGGCAAAGGCGCAACGGGGGCAATTGCGGACGTGGTTTGCATCATGCCAAGGGTTTGGCGCCAGCGCGCTGCTCGACCCGTGTGGTCTGGACTCCCCTCTTGGCGTTGGCATCGTGACGCCTTGGCAATGAACCCCAACTGGCTTGCTCCCTCTCAAAGTCGCAACTTCAGCAGACACACCTCCAGCGCCAGTGCCTCCTGCACGTTCGTGTGCAAGAGCCGTTGGACCTGCTCTATTGCACTGAGATTGTCCATGGCCTGGCGTGGGTTGATCCGCCGCGCCAGCTCCGCGACGCCGGGGAGATTCCCGAAGCGCAGCAACGCCGGATCACCTTGGATTGTCCGCAGCCAGAGGTCGCGCAGCCATTGCTGGAGCAGGCGCAGCAACTCCATGCGCTGATGGCGGTATTCGGACTCGATGGCTGCAGCCAGCTCCGATTCCCATTTCTCCTTCAAGGACTTCTCGATTTCCTCATGCTGTCGCAGTGGTGAGCGATCCTCGAGATCCCGTTCCAAGGCGGCCTTCGTTTCAGCCAGCCGTTTCAGCAGAAGGCCCAGCAGCCGATAGCGCCCTATGAGGCTGTTTTCTTCGGAAGCCGCCATCTGGCTGAATGCATCGAGCCAGGTCAGGTTCTCGGCGGAAATCGCCGGGACCGCGCCGATTCCGAATCGCAATCGCAGGCAGCGGGAAACAATCGTCTCCAGAAGGCGTTGTGGTTCAGTGGTCAGCAACAACAGGACCGAACGTTGGGGCGGTTCCTCGAGGGTCTTGAGGAAGATGTTGGCTGCCTGGGTGTTCAGCCGGTCAGCGCCCACCAGCACCGCGACCTTGTAACCGTCCTCGCTCGGCTTGAGATGCACCACATCAAGCAACTCTCTGATTTGCTCGGTCCGGATGACCCGGGACTTGGATTCCGGCCGAAGCCAATGCACGTCCGGGTGCGTTTCCAGGTCGGTGTGCCGGCACGGTGGACAGGAGTCGCAACAGTCGACCGGCATCCCACCCCGGCTGACCTGAACCGGGTTGCGGCAATTCAGCGTCTTGGCGAGGGTACGGGCCACGATTTCGAGCGTTTCCATGGTCTCGCCTTCCAGCAGGTACGCATGCCCCAACCGCCCGCGGTCCAGCGAACGCTGGAGCAGCTCGACATGCGGTTCGTTCGTCAGGTCTTTGAAGGCCATGGGTTCGGACGCGACGCACGCATCATGGAATAGTCACGTCCGGTTGGCGAGCAGTTTGGCACCGCAGCGCCCGCAACAGGCGCGCCGCTATCAAGCCTTCCGGCGGTCAACGCAGGCATGTCGTGCAACGGATACCCGCAGCCATGGGGTGGCCCGATGGCCAGCTTTTTCTTGTAATCCCGGGGTTGTCATCGGTCTGCTCGTCTTCGCCAGTCCAACTACTCACTTCGGCAGGTTGACCTTCAGGTCGAGCATCCTGGCCAGGAACGCCAGCCGGTCGGCGGCTTCCTCGATCTGTTTGTCCGTCGGTTTGCCCGCACCGTGGCCGGCTTTGGTCTCGATCCGGATCAGCGCGGGCGGTCCGCCGGCGGGTTGGCATTCCTGCAATCGCGCTGCGAATTTGAAGCTGTGAGCGGGCACCACGCGATCATCGTGATCCGCGGTGGTGATCAGGGTGGCCGGATAGCGTGTGCCGGGCTTGAGATTGTGATAGGGGGAGTAGGCGTAAAGGGCCTTGAACTCGGCCTCGTTCTCCGGCGACCCGAAATCGGAAGTCCACGCCCAGCCGATAGTGAACTGGTTGAAGCGGAGCATGTCCATGACCCCGACGGCCGGCAGCGCGGCGGCGAACAGGTCCGGCCGCTGGGTCATGCAGGCGCCCACCAGCAGTCCGCCATTGCTGCCGCCGGCGATGGCGAGCCGTTTTGCCTTGGTGTAGCGGTTTTGGATCAGCCAATCGGCAGCGGCGATGAAATCGTCAAACACCTTTTGCTTGTTGAGCTTGGTGCCAGCCTGGTGCCATTCCTCCCCGTACTCGCCGCCTCCCCGAAGGTTGGGCACGGCGTACAGGCCACCCATTTCCATCCAGACCAGGTTGGCGACCGAGAAGGTCGGCGTGAGGCTGATGTTGAACCCCCCGTAGCCGTAGAGCAGGGTGGGATGGGCCAGGCTTGGAGACAACGCCATGCTGTGCGTCAGGAACATCGGCACCCGGGTGCCGTCCCGGCTGGAATAGAAGACCTGCTCGGTCCGGTAGAGATCCAGATTGGCCCGCAGTTGGGGCTTGCGAAACAATCTGCTGTTCCTGGTGGTGAGGTCGAGCCGGTAAATCGTCGAGGGCGTGGTGAAGCTGGTGAAAGAATAGAACGTTTCCCGGTCGGTGCGCCGGCCTCCCAGTCCGGACACCGTTCCGATACCGGGCAATTCCAGCTCGCTTTCCAGCTTGCCGTCCAGGGAGAAGATGCGAACCACGCTGCGCGCGTCCTGGAGGTACACGCCGATGAACAGATCGTTCAGCAAGGTCACCTGCTCCAACTTGGTCCGAGTCTCCGGAATGACCTCGATCCAATTGGTCCAGGCGGGGATCGCGATGTCGAGGGCGACCAGCCGTCCACGGGGGGCGGATTGATCGGTCTTGAACCAGAAGACCGAACCCTCGTTGCCGACAAAGGTGTAGTCGGCATCAAAATCCATCAGCAGCTCCTGGACGGGATTGGTGGAGGAACTGAGTTCCTTGTAGAGCACCCGATTCTTGGGGTCCGTCCCTTGGGTGGCCGTGATGATCAGGTACTTGCCGTCGTCCGTGACCGCCCCGTTGAAGTTCCATTCCTTCTGGTCCGGACGGTGATAAACCAGTTGATCCTCGGATTGCGGGGTGCCGAGTTTGTGGAAGAAGAGTTTGTGGTAATAGTTGGCCCCGCTGAGATCCTTCCCCTGGGCCGGGGCGTCGTAGCGACTGTAAAAGAAGCCGGAACCGTCCTTCATCCACGAAGCACCGGAGAACTTGACCCACTCGATCAGGTCGGGAAGGTCCTCGCCGGTTTCGACCGATCGCACGCGCCATTCTTGCCAGTCCGAACCTGATTTAGCCAGGCCGTAGGCGGCCAGCCGGCCATCCCGGCTGATCTCCAGGCCCGTCAGCGCCACTGTGCCATCCTTGGACAGGGTGTTGGGGTCAATCAGCACCCGTGGTTCACCCTCCAGGCTGTCCACCGTGTAGATCACGCTCTGGTTCTGCAGTCCGTCGTTCTTTGAGTAGAAGTAGCGGCCTCCCTCGGAGAACGGCACCCCGTAGCGTTCGAAGTTCCAAAGCGTCTTGAGCCGCTTGTAGATGTCTTGGCGTCCGGGCAGGGACTGGAGGTAGGGCATCGTGACGGCGTTCTGGGCCTCGACCCAGCCTTTGGTCGCTTCGGAATTGTCGTCCTCGAGCCAGCGATACGGATCCTCGACGGCCACACCGTGGTAGGTGTCCACGATATTCGTCTTCGGCGTGACCGGGTACCCCCCGCGTCCGGACCGTGGACCAGAATAGGCAGGTCCCGGCAGGATCATCAGGACCAGGATGGGAACGACTCGGATCAGGAATCGCATGCGCGGAGAATGCAATGGAACGGTTGCAGGGTCAAACATGGGAGAAGGGAGAGAAGAGCGTTCCGCCAGAAACAGCACCAGCCGCACGGTTGGCCTCCAGAGCCTTGACCAACGAGACGAAAGGACGGAGAGCCGAACCATCGCCAGCGTCACTGCCCGTCGGCGCCACGTGCAACACACGACCCCGCGTAGGAACCGGCGGCACGCGCACGCGGCTCTCCTCGGGGTCTCGTGCCGGCAAGCCCTTGGCCAATCGCTCCACTTCCACGCGACACT
The DNA here is from genome assembly GCA_963751435.1 of uncultured Verrucomicrobiae bacterium. Lineage (GTDB taxonomy): Bacteria > Verrucomicrobiota > Verrucomicrobiia > Limisphaerales > DSYF01 > JALOTU01. Next base: position 21,526 of record CAVVUP010000036.1, read on the forward strand.
CTGCAGCCTCGTCGCGGTGGACCTGCGGATACAACTTGTTGGCGGCGATGCTGACGAAGACCGAACCGGCCGCGGCATGATTTCCTTTCGCCTGGTAGCTGCGGGCCAGGCGGAGTTGCGCAAGGCTGCGCCAGCGGGCAGGCATATTGGTGGCGGAAATGATGGAATCCAACGCACTGCGCACTTCGCGCCAGTCGTTGAGGGCCCAAGCTTGTTGCGCCTTCGTCAGCGCCTGCTCGCAAACAGCCGCGGGCTCTTCAGCGGGCACGGCCGACGCGACCAAGGTGGACGTGAGAATGGCGACCAGGAGGATGACTTTGTTTATCATGGGTGTTTTCTCATTTCCAAACACATACTCTTACTTGGCCATCAGTTGGAATTCCCAGATGGTTGGGCCATCGCTCGCTTGGAGGATGTGAAGGCGGACGACCTGGGCGGTGACCGGTTTGAAGCTGGCTTGGGAGTTCACGCTGAGGGTGTTGCCTTTGTAGAAGGTTTTCCAGGCATCGCCCTGTTTGGCTTGGAGTTCGAACGACTGGACGCGCGGTGAAAACGCCTCGCTGATGATCGCGCGGCTGAACGTCATCGGTTTACCCAAATCGACTTCGAGCCAGCCCTGCTGCGCCGTGCAGGCCCAGCGGGTTTGCGGGTTGCCGTCAATCGCGCTCTTTGCCTCGTATTCACCGCCGTAGGAGTTCGAAGCGGCCGCTTTCATCTCCGGCTGGATCAGTCCCTGCATCGATGATTCAGCAGATTCCATCACCACGACATCCTTGCGGCGCGATTCGGGTGTGACCTTCAGTTTCACCAATTTTCCATTGCGGACAGCGCCTTCCACCGTCGTCTGCATGGGGGCGTGGAGCTTGAACTCGGCGTCCCATTGTTTCGGCCAGGCCGGCAGCAGGAGAATCTTTGCACCGTCGAACTGGACGAGCATTGTCTGGAGGGCGTGCAGGCCGTTGCCACCGTTGTCTTCATCGGGGACGTAGTCGAAGCCCCCCTCCCAGAATGCCGGAAAGCGCATGCGCGAGTCCTTGCGGGTGAGGTGGCTGGTGACGTATTTGCGGGCGGTGAACGCGTCGCCGAGGTAGGCGGCCTGCACGGCTTCCTGCGACCAGCAGCCCATCATGCGGTTCTTGCGGGCGTTGAAGGTCTCGCGCGCCAGGTCGAGTTGCGGTTTGCCGAGTCCGTAGAGGCGGAATGGATAGACGGTGTAGAGTTCGGGATTCTCGCAGTTGCTGGCCTTGATGGGCGGGCCGTGGTGCGGCAGGATGATGCGCGTGCCTTCGCGGCCGCCCACCGGGATTTCCGGCAGTTCGCCCAGAAGCCTGCGCCACTGCCGCTGGGAGGGGTGGGTGGTCAAGTCGTTTGGCAGCGCGAGCAGTCCTTGCAGCACCCACTTCAGTCCCGCGATGTCAGGAGTAGGTCCGTCGACTTTCCAGAAGGTCTCGATCGCATTGGCCGGGCTGATGAACAGCTTGCCATTGGCATCACGCTTGAAGTGCTGGTCGTAAAACGTGACCCCGGCTTCGGCCATCGGAAGCAGGGTGTTTTTGGCAAAGTCGCGATCCTGCGTGTAAGCGAAGTAGTCGAGCATCATGGCGCTAAGTTCGATCACCGGCAGGTAATAGTGTCGCGTGTAATCCGCCGGATCCTCGGGAGAGGTTTTCCCCATCCAACTCCAGAAAGGTCCGGTCTCAACAAAGTAGGCGCCGTCATGGCCGTAGTATTGGCGGCACCGCTTGAGGTTTTCCTGGATCTGTCCCGCATACATGCGGAACAGCGGCTGCATCAGATCGAAGTCGCCCGAAGCCATCATCGGCCAGTAGATCGGCCGCGTGTTCTGGAACCAATACTGATGCCCCCAGACGCGGAAATCCGCGGTGATCGGCATGGGCACATCCTTGCCGTCGATCTGGACGATTTTCGGATTCGGGTTGTCCACATTGAAGAGCGAGCCGTTGAACTTGATCGGATAGTCTCCCCGGCCGGCACAGGCATTCTTGAAACGCTGGAGGATGTAGCCGCTGGTCACTTCACGGGACTGCTCGCCGGAGGTGATGAAGATATGGCTGCGGTTCCAGAACCGCTGCCACCAATCGCGGTGCGCATTCCACGCCTGGCCTGCGGCAAAGGCATCGGTCGCGGCGATCTGGGCATCGAGTTGCGAAATCCATTCCTCCTGGGTGGCGCACTGGGCGGTGAGCGGGTGGACGCTGACGCGGTGGACGGCTTGCGGTTGGGCAGATTGCAAGGCCATGTCACCCGCGCTGACGAAGCCCTCGCCCTTGAGGGCGGCTCCGATGGTGCGGTTCACCAGCGCGGGGAAATCCTTGTTCTTGCCACGATAATACCAGACGACGCGGGCCTTCTGGCCGGAAACAATGGTGTCGGCACCGAGCCACTGCGTCGGGGCGGTGCGCCAGGATTCCATGGCGACCTTCATGCGGACCGGTTCGGCGCAGGCATATTCCACCTGGACGACCGGGCGGTTCGCGTCCACCCACAAACGCAGGCGGGATTTTTTGCCGTCCGGCCTGGCGCTGGCTTCGAACACGCCATCGCGGAGTTTGAGTTCCTGGCGGAAACCGGTGGCGTTCGCGAAGGGATTGGGGGAAAGCGAGACGCGGACGCGGCCGACCTTGATCAGGCCGTAGGCACCATAAATCGGGTCATTGATGCTGCCGCTCCAGGCATCGGTCGAGGCGATGTAGAAAAGCAGGTCGCCGGACGGTTCCACCCAGGCGTTGAGGGCGATTTCCCCGTTGCCCAGAGGCATTGAGCCGGCGGAGTCCGCGCTCGGAGTGTCCCAGACGACGTTGTAATCGTCCAGGCTGGCGGCTTGAACAGGGGGTTTGGAAACCAGGATCAGGGTGGTTAGGACAAGCAGGGCGAGCGTGCGATGGACCATGGGATGGAAGATGGATTGTGGTGATTTTGTTATGGGCGAGATGATCGGGAGTTTGCCGGCATCGACTTTGCATCATCCGCCATCTTGCCCGCAGCAGGAGCGAGCAGGCAGATTTCGCGATAGACGTTGAAACCAAGCGGACCGTTGGCGAAGTCGAGGCGCACGGCAGCCACTCCGCTGACCTTCACCGGCAGACGCATCATCGTGGCACCCCCGGCGCATGTGATGGATGCGTTGGTCACTTTGACGAACTTGTCTGGCTCCGCGGCGGTGGCGATCCACACGCTGTATACCTGGCCGGCACGAGCATCGTTATGTCCGGCAAACGAACGGACTTGCGCCAGATCATACCCTTGTGGACGCTTCGCCAAATCAAGCCGGAAGGTCACGGAATTGCCTTCGCCATAGGCACGAAACGTCTTGCCGTCATCGAGCGTTTCCGCACTGGCAGAACCATTACGCGTGGTGCCGTTGTGGATCGGGTCGGCGTTGCGGCCATCACCGGTTGCCTGCATCGCGCCGGTTTCCTCGACGGATGAAACCGGCAGCAGTTGGTCAGCCGGTGGAACGTCCCCTTCGAAGGCATCCGCCGAAACCGTGCTGGCCCGCCGCACGGCGCGCGGTGCGAACGGGACGGCGGCAGCCTGGGTCCAGTTTTCCCTTAACAAACGAACGGGGCCTAGAAGGCCGGACGTGACCCGCTTTGAGTTCTTGTCGAAATAGTTCCAGGTCGAGAAAGTGAAGCGGCCCTTGGAGGGGCGCGGCTGGCCCTTCACGAACCAGTCGGGGAAACGCTTGAGATAGCTACCCCCCATGTAGCCCGGCCGCCATTCGCAATCCGCCGGCTCCTGCTCGTCGCCGATCAGGCGGTTGGCCCAGACGTTGGTGATTTCGACTTCCAGCTTGTTTCCCCTGCGTTTCAGCAAACCCTTCGGCACGCTGACACCCCACGGCGCGCACCAGACGACGCCCAGATCGCGGCCATTGAGCCGGACGCGCGCTAGATGTTTGACGTTGCCAAGATCCAAAAACACCGCCTCCTCGGGGTTCCTGGAGAAATCGAAGCTCTTCCGATAGACCGCAGTGCCGCTGTAGGAGCGGACGCCCGGCTCACTGCGCGTCGTCCAATCCTCGAGACTCGCGAACTCGACCGGCTGGGCGGGGCCTCCCCACTTCGGATCGAGTAGGACCGTCCATGCGCCATCAATCGTTGCGATTGGATTCCGCTCCGGAAAGTTGCGGGTGGTCGGCGATGGCTCACCCGCCTTGTTGCGGAAGACCACGAACCAACTCTGCGACGGAGCGAACTCGATGGTCGCCATCGCTTCGTTTCCGGAAGTCTGGAAGTTCTTGAGCAGGCGCATTTCCCCGGTCACTGGATTCCACAATTCCGGCTGCATCCCGCCGACCGGAAACAAGACCTCAGCGGACCCGGAATTCCGGCTGGTGTTAGCCACGAAAAACACTTGTGATTTGCCATCGGTGCGGTGTGCGTTACGAATCTCAAGCCCGTCGGATTGTTTTTCAACCATGCAACCTTCCGCAGTTCCCGGCGCACCCCACTGCAAGAGCGCCTGGCAGCGCGCCAGGTAGGCAATCCAGGCCTTGCCCGGTTCCCACCATGTCTGCGTGCGGCCGAAGTGCGTTCCCCACTGCCCCATCGTCATGCCGGGACGCACGTCGTCGTCCCAAGGTTGGTGCGGATTGGTGTGCAAAACGAGACGGTTGATGCCGGCACAGAACGCGCCATCGCCGACCGGCTTGAGCCCCTCCGGCGTCTCGGTCCACTGGCTGTTGCCCGGAGCCCCGGTGAACGCCTCCGCTTCGAGAATGTTGTGCCGCTTGCCATCACCCGCATTGAAGATGGCGTCCATCGGGGCATTGCCGAAGGCCGGTCCGCTCCAGAACTCGGTCATCACCCGATGGACGTGAGGCGCGACTTCACCGGTGTTGAACGGGCCACCATACGGCTCGCAGGTGAAACGCAGGTTTTCATCGGCCAGCATCCGGGCCATCGTGGCGAACAGCTTGTCCCGATAGAGATCGGCGATGGTGCGCCCGAAGTCGCCGCGGAACTTCTGGGTTTCCGCGTCGCTGCCGACCACCCGACCCGCGAATGTTGGCAGGAAGGTCCTGAGATCATAGCCCCGGCGTTGTGCGAATTCCTGCGGCATGAGCGGCGTCCACGACGGCGTGCCCGCTTCGTAGCTGTCTAGCAGGACGTGTTTCAAGCCGGTGCCGACCAGAGGACCGAGATGTTTCTTCATCTCTCCGAGCACATGCCGCAGGTGGAAGGTCACGGCCTTTTCGCTCATCTTGTCGCATTCGAGCCCGAGCATCTCCCATTGATTCGGCTGGGTGAGCGCGCCCATCGTCGTGTGGCCGAAACGGTAGATCACCCATTTGCCGGCGGGCGGCGTCCATTCGAGTTTTCCAGAAGCATCCATCTTCCCGCTCAGGTCGATAACCCGATCCTTGGCGACAACCCCTTCGGCCGGCACGGCAAGCACCGCGATGTCACGCCAGTAACTGGTCCGGGCTTCGATCACCGGCTTCTCCAAGGCACCGGTCTGTTTGTTGACAAAGGGAAACAGAACGTCCGCCCGCGGGTCGACCGCAGGCCGTGGCAGCACGCCCTTGAAGGTTGCTCCCCCTTCGACGGGCGTCTGCGATTGAAAAATCTGCTGCATCGAGAGCTCCGGCGTGATCCAGGGACCTCCGGTGCTGGTGTAGCCTGGACAATTGTGCAGGCCGACGTCGATGCCCAACCGCTTCCCCTCCGCCGCGGCATGGCGCACCAGTTTCCACCAGGGATCGGTGAAGGCCAGCAAGCCATCCGTCGGACTGTTTTCGATGTGCGCCGCCCACGGGGTGCAGGAATCCGCCATGCCGAAAATCGTGGCACCGCCGATGCCAGCGGACTTGAACGTCTCCAGGTCACGCGTGATTCCCTCCTTCGTCACATTGCAGCCCATCCAGTGCCACCACACGCCGGGTAGGGCCGATTCCGGGGGTTGCCGGAAGACCGTTGCGGGATCTCCATCCGCGTGAGCCGAGGAGATAACCAACAGACCGGCAAGCAAGGCTTTCAAGCATCTGGTCAAGCTATTGCGGGAATTGGAGGGTGATTTGGTCGTCCCGGTGAAGCTGAATTTCATATATTGGGATGTTTATTGAGTTCGATGGCCGGCCGCTTGCCCCAATGATACATATCGTTGCCAGAGCCGTAATAACCGGCGTTGGGTGCCGTAGCATCAATGATCAAGTTATTGTCCACGATGTTGTCCCGCCCGCTGTTGACGCCCACGGCGGCCGCCGCCCCAAATTGCTCGGCCAGTTGATGGACGGTCGGCGCGCCCCACACAAACCAATTCTGATTCCTCCCAAGGGCATCGTCACCCGCCTGAGCACGAACTTTTTGGCCGTCCTGGACACCAGGACAGCGCGAGCCCTTCGGTTCATTCGGGAACACGTCCACGAACCGATCGGCACGCGCGAGATTGCGGCGGCCTCCGGCCTTAATCGGCGCAAGCTGGAACGGGATTTCCGCAAGTACATCAGCCGCACGGTGGATTGACCCTGTCATCGCCCGGCCATACCTTGTCGCCATGAACTTTGGCGTCCTGTTTTCAACCCTCGAACTTGCCGATGATGCCATACAAAGCGCGTGAGTCGTTGTCCAAAGTGCAGCGCGCGGGTTTCGTCATCAAACGACAATCCGGTTCTCAGGTCGTCCTGCGTCAGGCCGATGGCCGCCAAACTTGCGTGGCCATGCATCCCGGGAATACTCTCACAGGAGCATTTCGTTCCATCGTGAGACAGGCCGGCCTGACGGAAGCCGGATTTCGGATCCTGTGAGTTCTCCTGACGACACCCCCAAGCTGCGCCTGGCTCCGGACGAGCCGCCGGAAACCATTGCCCGGCGGATCGAGCGGGAACAGCGGGCGGCCACACGGCAGCGGGAGTTTGGATTGGAACAATCGCTGGCCCCGTTCCGGGTCGGGTCGGTCAAGGCCCTGAATGCCGTTCCGCTCACGCGGGGTCTCGAGGAAGAGATCGTCTTCGCCCCGCCGGCCCGGTTGGCGGAGATGCTGCGGCGCGGCGATCTGGACGCCGCGCTGGTCAGCGTGGTGGAGCCGATGCAGCACGACCTTTATGATGTGCTGGACGGCATCGCGGTGGCCTCGCTGGGCGAGGTGCTCAGCGTGTTTCTGGCGCACCGGCGCCCGATCGAGGAGGTGAGGGAAGTGTTCTGCGACCCGGCGTCATTGACCAGCGTCAAACTGCTGCAGGTGCTGCTGGCCGAGCGCGGCCTGCATCCGGAGTTCAAACCATTGGAGGACTATGCGGCGGCCGCAGAAAAGGATTTTGTGCTGCTGATCGGCGATGCGGCGTTGGACTTCCGACGTTTGCCGCAGACGCATTCGATCTGGGACCTGGGGGCGGCGTGGTATGAGCTGACCAACCGGCCGTTTGTGTATGCGGTCTGGGCATTGCGGCGCGGGTTGGAGAACTCCGCTTTGCGCCGACAGTTGCGGGAGGCACGCGACTTCGGTCTCGACACGCTCGATTCGATCATCCGCAACCGTGAGGAGTATGATCTGGCCTTGCGCCAGGATTATCTCGGCTGGCACATCCATTACCATCTCGGCTCGGACGAAAAACGCGGGATCGAGCACTTCCTGATGCTGCTGGAGAAGCACGGCTTGGGACCGGTCCAATCACTGCACTACGTGACCTGAGCCGGCCTCAGCCCAACTGGCCGCCGCGAATCTCGTCCCAGAGCGGTTTGAGGTCCTCGTCCCTCAGGGCGGCGGTCGTCCACCGTTCCCGCCCCTCCCGGTTCTTCCGGTCCAGCAAGGAGCGCCGGAGCCAGCGGCGAGCCGCGTCCAGGTCGCCCAGTTGACAGGCGTAGCAGGCCAGGTTGTAGGCAATGACGGGGACAGCAGGGAAAAGAGTGGCTGCGGGCAGGAGTTTGTCCCAGGCCTCGCGCGTGTGGCGCGCCTCGTGCAAGGCAAAGGAACGCTGGATCCAGGACTCCGCCGTGCCCGGTGCGGCTTCCACCCAGCGCTCGCCCACCGTGGCCGCGTCCATCCAGTGGCCTTCCGCCGCGAGCACCTGCCATTCGACCGACAGCGCCTCCGGCAGACGGCGGTGCCTGGGTTCCAACCGTTCCAGATCCGTCCGGGCTTCGGCGGTGTTGCTCAAGGCAAGCCAGCCGATGGCCGCATTGAGATGATGGCGATCCGGCCAGTCCATTGCGGGAGCAAGGAAGACTCAGAGCCGACCGCCTTCCACCGCAGCCAGCACTTCGGGATCGCGCACGTCCACCCACCGCCCCTGGATTTCCAAGCCGGCGATCCGGTGTTTGGTGGCCAGCAGGGCGCCGATGGCGTCGGTCAATTCGTATTCGCCACGGGGCGATTTCTTCAGTCGGGCGGTGAACTCGAAGAGCGAGGGTTTGAAGATGTAGATACCTGCGTTGTACCAGGCCGGGTCGCCCGGCTTGAGCAGACCTTCATCGCGCAACTGCTGAATCTGCCGGGGCGAGGGTTTCTCGACCAACTGCGTCAGGCAGAACGCGTCGTCAAAGAAATTCAATCCACCCTTGGTGACGTCCTCGCCGCGGGTCACGGTAATCACGCCCGAGAAGTAATCCTCGTTGTAGCGATGGATCATCTGCTGGTAGGTTTCCGGCTTCACCAGGATGTCGCCGTAGGTCAGCAGGAAGGGGGAGGGGCCGAGAAACTCCTTGGCCAACTCGGGCGCCTTGCCGGTGCCGTCCTGCACCCACTGGCGCCCGTAGGCAATTCGCGCTTTCCACGCAGCGCCATCCCCGAAGTGGCGCTCGATGGTTTCCGCCTGGTACCCGGTGACGATGAAGATCTCGCGAATGCCTGAGCTGACGAGGCCCGTGACGATGTGTTCCAGGATCGGCCGGCCCTGGACCTTGAGCATGGGCTTGGGAATGTCCTGGGTCAGTTCGCGCATGCGGGTTCCCTTGCCCGCAGCCAGGATAACAGCTTTCATGCGTCGGGATTATTCTCCGATGATCTTGACCAGCACGCGCTTGCGCCTGCGGCCGTCGAATTCGCCGTAGAAGATCTGTTCCCACGGCCCGAAGTCGAACTTTCCTTTCGTGACCGCCACCATCACTTCCCGGCCCATGATCTGGCGTTTCAAGTGGGCGTCAGCGTTATCCTCGCCAGTCCGGTTGTGCTCATACTGCGAGATGGGCGCGTGCGGAGCGAGCCTCTCGAGCCAGACTTCATAATCGTGCAGCAGGCCTGATTCGTTGTCGTTGATGAACACGGAGGCGGAGATATGCATGGCGTTGACCAGGCACAGGCCCTCTTGAACCCCGCTCTTGCGGACCAAGTCCTCAACCGTGTCGGTGATGTTCACGAAGCCACGCCGGTTCGGGATTTCAAACCAAAGATGTTGGGTCAGCGATTTCACACGGCGATTCTCTCAGAGTGGGGGTCCAAACGGTAGTCGAATCCGGGGGGTGTGCTCCCATTTTGCCATCTTTTGACCGCGCCCGACAGATTGTTTTGCGAAATCCGGGTTGGATCGGCATCTCGGATGACACGGATCAGGTCCCGGGCGCCTCCCTCATTTCACCGCCGTGCATGGACAGGCTGCATCCCGGTGCCGCCTATCTGAGCTTGAAGGGACGATTGGACCACGAGGCGGTTCTGCCGGCCAGAGCATCTCAGTTCTCCCACGCACCCCATCGGATTACGGGAAACCGGACAGACACTGGACATCTGCGTGGATCTGATTTGGGGAAACCAGCGGTTGCCTCCAAGAAAGCCCGCCAATGGCGGGAAGAGTTCAGGCGAGCACTATGGAGGCGGACACCCTGGCACCCAACCCTTGTCCCCAACATTGGTGACTGGTCGGGATTGGGATGTGCGATAAGCTTACGTCAGTTCTCATTGTTATGGGGCCGGTCTGAGTGGACCGGCCCCTGTGCTGTACATCGATCGCATCCTCACCGCACTACAACTCAAGATATGAGCACTCGACGACAGTTTATGCAGACAGTGGCGGGGTTGGCCGCCATGACCACTTTCCGTCAGCCCCTGCGTGCCGCGGAATCGCCGAGCAGCCAGGGCGGTCCCGGCGCTGCGCAGGGAGATCGCCGCGTGCCCCGCTTTGGCGATGGCCGCGACTGGTGGTTTGAGAAGCGCTTCGGCTTGTTCATCCATTGGGGCTTGTATGCCATCCACGGATTCCACGAGCAGGAACAATGGCGTCTGCGCGTGCCGCGGGCTGAGTACGTCAAGCTGGCGCGGCAGTGGAATCCCGTGAAGTTCAATCCCGACGCCTGGCTGGATCTGGTGCAGAAAGCGGGCATGGAGTACCTCTGCATCACCACCAAGCATCACGACGGGTTTTGCCTTTGGGACACCCGGCAGACGGCGTTCAACACCATGAACACACCCTACAAGCGGGATGTGCTCGGCCTGCTGGCCGAAGCGTGCCACCGCCGCAAGGTGCCGCTGTGCCTTTACTACTCGATCGCGGACTGGAACCAGCCGAATTATCCGAACCAGGGGCGGCACCATGAACTGGCGGTGCAGCCCGGCGATTCGCCCGACTGGGACCAATATCTCGGTTTCCTGAAGGCGCAGGTGCGGGAACTCTGCTCGAACTACGGCGATATCCACGGGTTCTGGTGGGACATGAATGTGCCTGAACACAAGGATCCCAGCATCAACGCCATGATCCGCCAACTCCAGCCCAACGCCGTCATCAACGACCGCGGCTTCGACGAAGGCGACTTCGGCACCCCCGAGCGGGATTACAAGAAGGATGAGGAGATGGTGTTCACCCGGCGGACGGAAGCCTGCCAGTCCGTCGGACGGCAGAGCTGGGGCTATCGCCAGAATGAGGATTACTACGTGGACCGGCATCTCATCGCCAGCATCGACCGCTACCTCGCCCGCGACGCGAATTATCTGCTCAATGTGGGGCCCAAGGCGGATGGCACGATTCCAATCGAATCGGCAGCCATCCTGCGCCGGATTGGGAAATGGTACCACGCGGTCAAGCCGTCGTATGCTGAGGCGGAGCCCTGCCATGGGTTGACCAGCAACCGGGACGTGTTCCTGACCCGCCGTGGCAACACGGTTTATGTGCATTTGAACTCGTTCCCCATTGCGGAATCCGTGCAACTCAAGCCTCTGGTTTCCATGCCGGCGAAGGCCACGTTGCTGAACGATGGCAGCCCGGTAACGTGTGTTCTGGAGCTGCTGCCAAACGACCATTTGCAGCCCCAGTCCTACCTGTGCCTCAAGCAACTGCCGGTGAATGAAAGCACCAACACGGTGCTGGTGGTAAAGCTGGAATTTGACGGGCCGCCCGCGGTCCTCGGATCCAACACGCCCGCCGGATCAAACCTGAACAACATCCGTTGAACCCGCGTGCGATCTCCGGGCTCAGGCATCGAGCCCGGTAAAGCCAAACCTTTTCAGAAACGCCGTGGTCGGAGCGTCGATCTCCACCCGCTGACGTCGGAATGGATCCTGGTAGGCCAGATGGACGGCCCGCAGTCCCATCGGGAACGCCGCCCGCTCGTGCGCCTGGGCCTGGTTCGGTCCCGCCTCGGGCTTGCCGTACAGTTCGTCCCCGACGATTGGATGCCCGGCGTCGAGCAGGTGCACCCGGATCTGATGCGTGCGGCCCGTGAGGGGGCTGGCTTCGAGCAGGGTCCGGCCCCCTCCCGAGTGCAGGACCCGGAACATAGTGAGGGCCTCCTTCCCGTTTCTGGCGTCCACCCTCACGCGCCCCCACTGGCCGGGATCGGCGGTCAGTCGGGCTTCGCAGACCCATTCCGACCGCTTCGGCACGCCTTCCACCACCGCAAGGTAGCGCTTTTCCATTCGGCGTGACTCAAACAGTTCGCTCATCGTCTCCACCGCTCCCGGACTCCTGCCCAGCAGGAGAACGCCCGTGGTCTCCGCGTCCAGACGGTGAATGTTGCGGATGAACTTCAGGTTGCGGGATCGTGCCCAGAAGTCACCCGCCCGAATCGAGGATGTCAGGGCGGCTTGCAGATTCCAGGGCGTCCGCTGCCAGTTGAACGGCACCAGCATCCATCCGGCTGGCTTGTCGATGGCCAGCACCGATCGATCTTCGTAAAGGATCGGAATGCGGTCGGCGTCCCGCCGGTCGTCCAGCTCGATGTATGCAGGCCGAGGCACGCGCCATCCTAACCCTGACGACCGGCCTTGGGAAAGCCCCGGCAAGAGTGCTTCTCCGGCTGCCCCACCCTCGACGGTGAGCATGACGTGAATTGTGAGAGATGAATCCGGCGTTCCGGTTGCAGTGTCCGGATGCGCCCCCCCCGGGGGGGGGGCATCCCCGGCAAACCGTTGCTTGACGAATTAACTTTGCGATGCAAAGTAAGTTCATGAACGACCAATGGGCGGCGGAGAACCTCCAGACCATACGCACCTTGATGGAGCGGGCGACGTTGTATCGGCGGGCCATGGCGCCGGTCATGACGGTCACCGGGGTGATCGGGATGGGCGCGGCGCTGGGGGGATGGAAGGCCGGGATCGACGCGCCCCTCCCATTCGTCCTTTACTGGCTGTGCGTGGCGGTGGTGACCTCGGCGGCCGGGGTGGTGTTGATCCGGCGGCAGGCGTTGCGGCAGGCGGAGCCCTTCTGGTCTCCTCCCATGCGGCGTGTGTCACAGGCATTGTTGCCGGGGCTCTTTGCGGGCCTGGCGATGGGCTGCCTGCTGGTGTTCATGCTCAACTGCGGGCAGTGGCGCGCCATGGATCCCAGCGGTTCCGCAGGGCTACGCAATTACCTGAGTCATATCGGACTGCCCTTGATCTGGGTGATTCTTTACGGCTGCGCGGTTCACGCCGCCGGCTTCTTCATGCAGCGAGGAATCCGGGTGTTTGGATGGCTGTTCATCGGTTGTGGCTGCGCGGGGTTCCTGCTGGGTGCGCCGGAGACCGAGGTGGGTATGGTCGATCTAGGCTACGGCATCATGGGGGTGGTGTTCGGCCTGCTCCACGCCCTTTACGGCCTCTATCTCTTCGCCACGGAGAAACCCCGTTCCAGCGGATGAATCCTGAACCCTTCCTCCAGCTTGATCGCGTGATTCACGAGAAGGGTCGGCTGGCCATCATGTCCATGCTGGCCGCCGCCCCCGAACTCTCATTTACCGAACTGCGCGACACCCTGGGCATGACGGATGGCAACCTGACCACCCACATCCGCACCCTCCAGCAGGCGGGTTACGTGGCCGTGACGAAGTCCGTGGAAAACAAGCGCCCCCTGACCACCTGCTCCCTCACGACCGCCGGACGGACCGCCTTCGCAGCGCACGTCGATCTCCTGGAACAAATCGTCCTTCAAACCCGCTCGCAATGACTTTGTGCAGATTCTTTTTGAACATCCGTCCCTGGCAGCAGTCGCATGCTTTGCAATGCAAAGTAAAATCGAGCTTGTCGGGGTCCGAGTTGCTCCGTGCCCTCCACGTCTCCGGGTTGTGGGAAGTCTAACGGCGAGCCGCGGCGTGCATGGAGCGGCACAGAGCGGCGACCATGGGGGAAAGGCTGCCCAGCCATGAAGATCCTGCGTGCTCGACATCTGGGCATGTGCTTTGGCGTCCGGGACGCCATCGCGGTAGCGCACGAGCGGTCGCGGCTGGGGCCGTTGACGATCCTGGGGGATCTGGTGCACAACGCGACGGTGATCCAGGACCTGCGGGCTCGGGGGATTCGGATTGCCCAACGGCTTGAAGAAGTGACGACTTCGGACGTCATGGTGACTGCGCATGGGGCGTCGGATCGCGCCAGGTCAGCCACGCGGATGCGGGGATTCACCCTCACCGATGCCACCTGTCCCCTGGTGCATCGGGCGCACCGCGCGCTGGCCGGACTGGTGGGAGCCGGCTTTCACCCGGTCGTCATCGGGCAACGCGAGCATGTCGAAGTGCGGGGGCTCACCGGGGACTACGCGGAGTTTGACGTCGTATTGAGCGAGGCGGATGTGGCTCAACTCCGCGAACGGTCCCGCTTTGGCCTCGTTGCCCAAACCACCCAACCCATCGAGCGCGTGCGCCACCTGGTCTCGCTGGTTCGTGAGCGATTCCCGAATGCCGAGGTGCGCTTCGTGGACACCGTTTGCCGTCCGACCAAAGAGCGGCAGCAGGCGGCGGTGGAGCTGGCGCAACGTTGCGAAGTGGTGGTGGTCATCGGCGGGTTCGCCAGCAACAACACGCGCGAACTGGTGGCCACCTGCAGCCGTCATTGTGGACGGGTGCACCATGTGCAGACGGCGTCGGACCTTCATGAGGAATGGTTTCACGCGGGAGACACGGTGGGCATCACGGCCGGAACCTCCACGCCCGACCGGGTGATTGACGAGGTCGAACGTGTCCTTGGCCAGTATGCTGACGATCCGGACCGACCGCCTTCCCGGCGGGAGATGGAAGCCGGTATCGCGACGGTTTGACTGCCTCCTTATCACTGATCACTGAATCATGAACACGCCAATCCCCCCGCCCCTCTCTGCCTGTTCGAGCTTTCTGAAACGCCGCGCCAGCTTCTTCAAGATGCTGGGCGTGGCGGTCCTGGTGTTGTTGCTGCTGGTGCCCTTGGGAATGATCCGGTCCGTGCTGTTCGAGCGGCTCGATCGGCGCAACCAGGTGGTGGCGGACATCACGTCCGTCTGGGGCCGGGAGCAGTGCATCATCGGACCGGTGCTGATCGTGCCTTACCGCTATTCCTTCAAGTCGTGGAAGGAGCAGTCGGGACCGGCGGGGCGGATCGAGAAGGTCGAGCTTGTGGAAAGCGCGGTCGCCAACGCCTATTTTCTGCCCCGCACGCTGGATATCACCGGCGACCTCAAACCGGCACGACTGCGGCGCGGCATTTACCAGGCTGTGGTTTATGCCGGCCGGCTGGAATGCGCCAGCCGGTTTGCCCGCCCGGACTTCGGCAATCTGCGCATCAACGAGCGGGATGTGTTATGGGACGACGCAATCGTGACCCTGGCCATACCGGATCTGCGCGGGGTCCAGGAGACGCTGCAATTGCAATGGGGCGACAGTCGCGTACCGCTGGTGCCCGGCTGCAAGCTGAAGGGTTTTGCCTCCGGTGTCCACGCCCGCGTAGCCGGATTACGGGAAGGCACCGGGGACATTGCGCTGCGACTGGAGCTGACGCTCAACGGCAGCGGCGGCCTCCGCTTCACACCGACCGCCGGGGAGAATCGGATCAGACTCTCCTCGCCCTGGCCGGATCCCAGTTTTCAGGGCGCGTTCCTGCCCGTGGAGCGAACGGTGGGTGCGACCGGTTTCGAAGCGCGGTGGCAGCTTTCGCACTATGGACGCGATTACGCGCAGCAGTGGACGGATCAGGATGCCGCTGCCGGGTTGACTCCGAGTTCGGTGGCCGGCTCGCTGTTTGGCGTGAATTTCCTGGCGGGCATTGACGCCTACCGCAACGTCGAGCGGGCGATCAAGTATGGTGTGCTGTTCATCGCCCTGATCTTCGCTGTCTTCTTCCTGTTCGAGATTCTCTGCGGGCTCCGCCTACATCCACTCCAATACACCCTCATCGGCCTGGCCCTCTGCCTCTTTTATCTCGGCCTGTTGTCACTATCCGAGTTCATTGCGTTTGGGTGGGCGTATCTCGCATCGGCTGCCACGACCACGCTGTTGATTGCGTATTACGGCGTCCGGGTGCTGCGAAGCGGGCGGCGGACGCTCCTCATCGTGGCAATGCTGGCGGCGATTTACGGCTTCCTGTACATTGTCTTGCAATTACAGGATTACTCGCTGCTGTTCGGCACCGCGGGCCTGTTTGTGGTGCTGGCGGCTTTGTTCCACGCCACGCGGAACATCGACTGGTACGCACACGATCAGAATGGAGTGTGACCCATGAGGAGATATCGCCCTGCCATCCGTCGCTGGCTCATCGTCTGCCTCTTCGCCGTCGCGTTCGCCTGGGTCGAGGCGGCTGTTGTTTTCTACCTGCGAACGATGGTGGACCGGGTCGATCCTTATCAGCCGCATCCATTGCCCCTGGTGGAAGGGATCGTGTGGGTGGAGATCGTGCGGGAGGCGGCCACGATGGTGCTTTTGTTGGCTGTGGGAATCCTGGCCGGACGGACCTGGGTGGCGCGGCTAGGTTACGCGCTGATCGCGTTTGGTGTCTGGGACATTTTCTTCTACCTCTTTCTCAAGCCGATGACCGGTTGGCCCCGCTCCCTGCTGGACTGGGACGTCCTGTTCCTCATTCCGCTGCCATGGTGGGGCCCCATTCTGGCGCCGATGCTGATTGCATTGCTGATGGTTGTCTGGGGAACGCTGGTCACGCAGGTTCCGCATCTGCAACGCGTGGCCCTCGCCGATTGGCGGGTATTGGCGATCAACGCCCTGGGTGTCCTGCTCGCGCTCTATGTGTTCATGGCCGATGCCATTCGCGCCGCGCCCCGTGGAGAAGCGGCGCTGCGCGACCTGTTGCCCACGGCCTTCAACTGGCCGCTCTTCCTTGTCGCCCTGTGGCTGATGACCGTGCCGATTGGCCAGTTGGTCCGTTGCCTGCCTCGTGGCCGGCGTCGTTCTCTCACCAAGGCTCCCCCCACATCTCCCTCCAGATGAACCTGTGGACGTCAACCCACCCCGATGCCTCCCTGGGTGCCTTGCTGCGGGGCGAGGTGATGGTCCTGGCCGCCTGGACCGCGGAATGGCGGACCGTCCGGGTCGCGCGCGATGTGGGACTGATTGTTCTTGGGGCGGGCGCCTTTGGTGCCGCCCTGGGGTGTTGGCGGGACCCGTTCCAAGCGCTGTATGCAGGGATCAAGTTACCGTTGATCCTTCTGCTGACGGCGGGAGGCAATGCCCTGGTCAACGCGTTCCTGGCGCCGTTGCTGGGGTTGCCGCTGCAATTCAGGCAGTCGTTCCTCGCCATCCTGACGAGCTTTGCACTGGCCAGCGCCATCCTGGGCGCGTGTAGTCCGCTGGCCCTGTTTGTGATTTGGAACGCGCCACCCTTGGGCGAGGGGGCCAACAATTCCACGACACACGCCGCCATTCTGTTGCTGCTGGTCGGAGTCATTGCCTTCGGCGGAGTAGCCGCGAACCTGCAACTGCTGCGGCTGCTTCGGAGTCATGCCGGTAGTGCCGGTGCCGCCTGGCGGGTCTTGATCGCCTGGCTGGCGGGCAACCTTTTTTTGGGCAGCCAACTCTCCTGGGTTTTGCGCCCGTTTATCGGGTCACCCGGCCTGCCCGTCGAGTTTCTGCGCCGGACCGCGTTCGACGGCAACTTTTATGAGGCCGTGTTCCGGTCGGCTGTGCGTTTTTTCAACTGAACGAAAGGAATCCATCATGAACGAACTGAACTCAACCCTACCTCCCGTCACACCTCCCATTCCGCCGGTGGGAGCCCCGCCCAGAATCCCGGCGCCCGCTCCCGGCGACGATCCATCCGATCGCGAGCCCATCGATGGAATGCTGGGCACTGTCGAATCGATCCTGCGCCAGCCGCGCCGGGTGATGTATGCGTTTGGCCAGCCGGGTGCGTGGCGGGCGATTGCCGTCCTGATCGGTGTGGCCATTGTCTGCGCGCTGGTTTATGGCCTGGTGGTGGGCACCTTTTCGAGGGGCGACCAATTGTGGATCGCGCCGGTCAAGATTGCGTTGGGACTGTTCATCTCGACGCTCATCTGCCTGCCCAGCCTCTACATCTTCGGTTGTCTCGGCGGGTCGCAGGCCCGGTTGACCGAGATGGTGGGGTTGGTTTCCGGGTTGCTGGCGCTGATGACCTTGCTGCTCCTCGGTTTCGCCCCGGTCGCCTGGTTGTTCTCCGAGTCCACGCAATCTCTCTGCTGGATGGGGGCGCTTCATCTGGCGTTCTGGGCGATTGCTACTGCCTTTGGGTTGCGATTTCTCGCGGCGGGATTCAAGGCCACAAAGGCACGGTCATCCGCGGGCTTGGCGGTGTGGTCGATTATCTTTGTGCTCGTGATGCTTCAGATGACCACGGCGCTGCGGCCGATTCTGGGAACGGCGGACGGCTTGTTGCCGGTCGAGAAGAAGTTCTTCCTGAAACATTGGATGAATTGCGCGAGTCCCGCTCGGAACACCCTGAACGTTGAGGGGGCGGGATCCAGTTCACCCAAGGTCCATTGACCTGCCCAAGACATGGAAACCCATTGCCACGCCCATCTACTGGGTCGCATCCGGATCCTGACGGGCCTGTTCATGGCCGGATTGGTCCTCAGCGGAGTGACCGCGATCCCGCTGCACATGGAGGTCGAGGCGTTGTTGAGCCTGCTGGGAATCGAGGGTGGGGGATCGCAGCCGGACATCTCACCCGCAGCAGCTTGGCTATGGCGGGTCGGAGGTGCGCTTTCCGAGATTGCGGAACGGCATCCGTTCCTGTTCTACGGTACCGACTGGCTCGCGTTTGGCCATCTGGTGATTGCTCTGGCTTTCATTGGGGCGTGGTGCGACCCGGTGCGCAACCGGTGGCTGTTCGATTTCGGATTGATCGCCTGTGCGCTGGTCATTCCCTGGGCCCTGGTTTTTGGCGCACTGCGCGGCATTCCTCTTTGGTGGCGCTGCATCGATTGCGCCTTTGGAGTCGTCGGTGCAATGCCCCTGTGGCTGTGCCGCCGGTGGGTGGCGCAGATGCGTACTCCGGCCGTGATCGACGATCGGGCCAAGCGATCTTGTAACAACTGAAGCCGGCTCGGGATTCTCGGCCAGGCAGGGCTGCGCTGCTGCGCAGCCTGGATACCGGCGGACTGGCGCCCTCCGAACAGAACGTTGCTCCGGAGGGTGCACGGCGACCCGCTGAAACGCAGGTCAGGGTCCGGAACCGTGTCAGGCGTTGTAAGTGCTGCTGGCGGTGGTGCCGCCGCGGCCGGTCCAGTTGGTGTGGAAGAACTCGCCGCGCGGCTTGTCCACGCGCTCGTAGGTGTGCGCGCCGAAGTAATCGCGCTGCGCCTGGAGCAGGTTCGCCGGCAAGCACCGCGCTGCGGTATTGGTCGTAGAACGCCAGCGCGGTGCTGAAGGCGGGCACGGGGATGCCCTTCTTGCGCCGCCGTGGCCACGATGTTGCGCCAGCCCTTCTGCGCCTTCTTGATCTCGCCCCGGAAATAGTCGTCGAGCAGCAGGTTCGAGAGCTTCGGATTGTTGTCGTAGGCTTCCTTGATCTTGCCGAGGAAGCGGGAGCGGATGATGCAGCCGCCGCGCCACATGAGGGCGATGCCGCCGTAGTTCAGGTTCCAGCCGTATTCCTTGCGCCGCCGCGCGCATGAGCATGTAGCCCTGCGCGTAGCTGACGATCTTCGAGGCGTAGAGCGCGCTCTGATGTCGTCGATGAACGCCTTCTTCTTCTCGGCGTTGGCGGCAATGCTGCCGAGCGCCGGGCGCGGGCCTTTCAATTTGCGGGCGGCTTTGACGCGTTCGTCCTTCAACGCGGAGACGCAGCGGGAATAGACGGCTTCCGCCATCAGCGTGATCGGGATGCCGAGGTCCTGGGAGTTGATGACGGTCCACTTGCCGGTGCCCTTCTGGCCGGCGGTGTCGAGGATCTTGTCCACGAGCGGCGCGCCGTCCTCGTCCTTCTTGGCGAGAATGTCGCGGGTGATCTCGATGAGGTAGCTGTCGAGGTCGCCCTTGTTCCATTCGGCGAAGACCTGGTGCATCTCGTCGGCGCTCATGCCGAGGCCGTTCTTCATGATGTTGTAGGCTTCGCAGATCAGCTGCATGTCGCCGTATTCGATGCCGTTGTGGACCATCTTCACGTAGTGGCCGGCGCCGCTTTCGCCGACCCAGTCGCAGCAGGGCACGCCGCCTTCGACCTTGGCGGAGACGGCCTGGAAGATGTCCTTCACGTGCGGCCACGCGGCGGGCGAACCGCCGGGCATGATGCTGGGGCCGCGCCGCGCGCCTTCTTCGCCGCCGGAGACGCCGGTGCCGATGTAGAGCAGGCCTTTGCTCTCGACGTATTTCAGGCGGCGGTTGGTGTCGTCGAAGAGCGAGTTGCCGCCGTCAATGATGATGTCGCCGGGTTCGAGGTGCGGGATGAGCTGCTCGATGAATTCGTCCACCGGCTTGCCGGCCTTGACGAGCATCATGACGCGGCGCGGGCTTCTTGAGTTGGGCCACCATTTCCTCGATGGAATGCGCGCCGAGGACCTTCGTGCCCTTGGCTTCGTTGGCGAGGAACTCGTCCACCTTCTCGGTGGTGCGGTTGTAGGCCACGACGGTGAAGCCGTGGTCGTTCATGTTGAGGATGAGGTTCTGGCCCATGACGGCCAGACCGATCAGTGCGATGTCACCAGTGGGTTCCATGAGAGTGTTTGCAGGGTTACGCAGAGGTTCCGAGTTGAAGTCGTTGATCGGATTCGAGCAGGGTTTTGAGCACGGGCCAGTTGGTTTCGTTCATTCCGTTGAAGGCGTTCAGGTAAACGGCGACCACCTCATGGGGATGCTTTTCCAACACCTTCTCCACGGCCTCCTTCACCTTGGCGTCGTCCATGGTGCCTGGCAGATCATCCACCACGCCGTCCTCGTGTTCGACTCCCAAGGCGTCGAGGAAATCAACCAGCAGGCTCTTCTTACCTTTGAGGAGCCAGGTTCTGATCAAGGTGCTGGCGGCGGCTTCCATGCGGGACTTGGACAACGTCTCCAGCATGGCCGCGTGGCGTTGCGGGCGCGGTTGGTGTTGGAGGAACACCGGGCGGACCTTGCGCGACTCGGCCACCGCTGCCAGGGCGGCTTTGTAAACCGGTTTCTCATCCTCGTAAGCCCAGGTGAGGATTTCAGTCCCCAAGGCCGGGGACATGAAGGCGATGATTTCGTGTGAGCTTAGCATGTATCGTGGATCCGCTTCCTCGCGCGCATTCAGCCGAGGGTCGCGACGGAGATTTTGTGCGTTTTTGCCAGTCGCTCGCAAGTCTCTTGTTCGAGCAGAAGGCTCCGGCCCGCTTCAAAGGCCAGGACCGCCACCCCCGATTTCGCACAAGTTTCCAAGGTGCGGGCTCCGACGCAGGGGATGTCAAAGCGCATGTCGTGGTCGGGCTTGGCCACCTTGACTGCGACCGCCCCCCCGTCCTTTCCGGCCAGTTCACCTCCGCGAGCCAGGCAGGCATCCGTTCCCTCAAACCCCTCGACGGCCAGGACCGTGCCGTCCTTCACGACCACGATTTGCCCGATGTCCAGGCGGGAGATCTCGACCGCGATGCGGTAGGCAAACGCGATGTCAGCCTCCTGTGCAGGGCGCAGCGCGGGGCCGAGGTGGAAGCCTCTGCCCGGCATGGCGGGCTTCAGCCAGGGGGTTGCCTCGATCAGGGTGATGCCGTCCCGGGCCAGTTCCTCGGCGATACCCCCAAACAGGGTGTGGGCGTTCTTTTCTTTGAGTCGCAGCAGCAATGACAGGGCGCGCAGGTCGGGCCGGAGATCAAACAAATTGCGGGGCGCGATTTGGCCCACCATGACGCATCGGCTGACGCCGCGCGTCTTGAAGGCTTTGATCATCCGTGAAAGTTGTCCCACCCGGATCCACTCGATGTCATCGACCAGTTTGGCGAAGGCCGGATCCGTTTCGCCTTCGAACGCCACCCCCACCAAGTGTCGGACACCAGCACGTCGCGCCTCCCGGGCCAGAAGCAGCGGCAGGGTCCGATTGCCTGCGATGACCCCGAGGGTGTCCAAATCGGCGGTGTCGCGGGGTGTGCTCACAGGTTGGGCAGCGGAATCGTCGGAAAGGACGCTGTCCGCGATTCCAATTCGGCGCCTGGAGGAACGATCGATGGGGGACTTGGATGGGCTGTCTTGGACCTGTTCACTTTTGGACCATTAGAGGGCAGCCGCAGACGAATGTAAATCTCGCCGGGGGCGGTGGCGAACCCGAGGTGTGATGAGGAGCAGTTTAGTGTAGCGCACACCTTCTGCCTTGGCGGCGGGACGCCGCCGGATCGAAGCACACGCGGGATGCGCGCAGGGCCGTCAGCCCGAGAGGCTTTCGGCGACGGCCTGTTGCCATCCCGGTTACACCCCACGGAACAGGGGATTGGTTCTGAAGTTGCTGGCTTGGAAGCGACCATGCGGTTCCCGGCGTTAAAGTATCGGGACCTTGAGTCAGGAGGATTTTCCAGACGTGGCGCAGGCAGGTCAATTAGCTCAGGTGTTTGCCGTTCCTGTCGATCAGACGGTGCCGGCTCGCAAAGACGCTGTTCCGGTACTCCGATCGGTGCTGGCGGTGGTGCTGGGTGCCGTCGCATCCACAGTGGCGGGAGCCATCTGGATTCTCCAGGAACTCCTCGCCGCTCATCCGATCGCGGCCGTGACCAGTCCGACGGAGTTCCTCTTTGGCACGGACAACCCATCGGCCTGGCAGGCGGTGACCGGGCCTCTGATGCTCTTGGTGGTTGTGTGGGCCTTGCTGGTTCTGGCGGCGATCCGAATTGTTCGAGTCTGGGGGACTTCGCTTATTGCTTCGACGGAGAAGGCGCGGCAGGAGTTCACCCACGGCCTGGAAGTGGCGGAGGGAAAGCTCATGCAGGCAAACGCCGGGCTCGATTTCTGGAAGGGGCAGGCGAGAGAGTTGGGCGAGAAGGCTCGCGTGGCGGAATCCGAACGGTCCGAATTGGCGGCGCGGATGGATCAGTTGGCTGCCCGGGAGAAGACGCTTGCACGCGAGCAAGAGGCGCTATCCCGCTCCAAGGATCGTCTGGAGAAGCATGTCGAGGTCCGCACCATCGAACTCCAGCGCCTTCAGCAGCGTTATGTGTCCATCCTCAACGGCGCCGGCGAAGGCATCTGCAGTTGCGACCTGGAAGGGCGGATCACCTTCGCCAACCCGGCGGCGGCTTCGATGATGGGATGGACCACGGAGGAGTTGGTCGGACAGCAGGGTTTCGAGGTCTTTGCCGATCGGGCAACCCAGAAATCCGCCGACGAGGGTGAAATGCGTGGCGGGGATGCTTCACACCGCGCCCCGGTGGTGTTCCAGCGCAAGGACGGGTCGAAGTTTCCGGTGGAGGTGGTGCGGACACCGGTGGAGGAGGCGGGGCGCAAGGTCGGCACAGTGCTCATGTTCAAGGACGTGACGGAGCGGACGCAAGCGGATGAACGGTTTGCGGCCAAGGTGGCCGAGTTGGCCCGGTCGAATTCCGAGTTGGAGCAGTTTGCCTTTGTGGCTTCGCACGACCTTCAGGAGCCCTTGCGCAAGATTCAGGCATTTGGGGACCGGCTTCGGACGCGCGTGGGCGACGACCTTGCGCCGGAGGCCTCCGACTATCTCGCGCGCATGCAGAGTGCCGCTGCCCGGATGCAGGGGCTCATTGATGGCCTCCTGATGTATTCGCGGGTGTTGACGCGGGCGCAACCCTTCACCCGGGTGGAGCTCGGGACGGTGGTGAGGGAGGTCATGGAAGATTTGGAAGTGCGAATAGAGAAAAGCCGGGCCACACTCGAGATCGGCGAACTCCCCGCCATCGAGGCGGATGCCCTCCAAATCCGGCAGCTCCTGCAGAACCTGATCGGCAATGCCCTCAAGTTCCAACCGCCTGGCAACCAGCCACGCGTCTCGGTCGCGGCCCGGATTGTCGCTGAAGCCCTGGAATCCAAGGAGCCTTCCGGCAACACCCGCTGGCTGGCCAAGCGGGAGTTCTGCGAGATCACCGTGGCGGACAACGGCATTGGTTTCGATGAGGTCTATCTGAACCGACTCTTCGTGGTGTTTCAACGACTGCACTCGCGCAGCGAATATGAAGGCACGGGAATCGGACTGGCGGTGTGTCGCAAGATCGTCACCCGGCATGGTGGCCTGATCACGGCCAGCAGCAAGCCTGGTGCGGGGGCCACTTTCAGAGTTCTGCTCCCCGTGCATCAACGGTCCGACGAGAAAGGAGTTTCATGAATCCAGACAAGCGCAGCCGGGTTATCCTCATGGCCGACGACGATGTGGATGACCGCCTGTTGGTGAAGGAGGCCTTGTCCGAGGCCGCGGTGCCGCATCGATTGCTCTTCGCGGAGGATGGTCAGGTGTTGCTGGAGTGTCTCAGGGGTTCCGGCACGTTTGCGGACCGGACGGATGCGCCTCGTCCTGAGCTGATCCTTCTGGACTTGAACATGCCGTTGAAAGACGGGCGGGAGGTGCTCCGCGAGATCCGGTCCGACCCTGTCCTTCGTCGGATTCCTGTCGTGGTCTTCACGACGTCCAAGGCGGACGCGGACGTGCGTCAGATGTACGAACTGGGAGCGAATTCGTTTGTGACCAAGCCGGCCGCATTTGCCGACCTGGTGCGATTGATGAAACGTTTGACGGAGTACTGGTTTGACACAGTGCACATTCCGGATGCGGCCGGGCAGAGGGCGTGACATGACAAGGGCGGAAACGATCAAGGTCTTGTTGGTGGAGGATGATGAGGATGATTTCATCCTCGCGCGCGGCCATTTTGAGGAGTTGCCCCGGGGCCGTTACGTCATGGACTGGGTGCGGACGTATTCCGAAGCCCTGCAGACCTTGCAGCAAAACCGCCACGATGTCTGCCTGGTGGACTACCGGTTGGGGCCCGACGACGGCATCGAGCTGCTGAAGGCGGCCAAGGCGGGAGGGTGCCAGGTGCCGATCATCCTGCTGACCGGCACGGGTGAACTCGCCATCGATCTGGCGGCGATGGAGGCGGGGGCGGACGACTACCTGGTCAAGCGGGAGCTGGAACCGGCAGGTCTGGAACGAAGCATCCGCTACTCGATCCAGCGCAAGCGCGCGGCGGCGGCGGTGGCCTTCGAGCAGGCCCGTATCTCCGCGTTTGGTGCTGAGATCGGGCTGGCGGTCACTGGACGTGACTCTTTGGATACGATCATGGAACGTTGCACCCAGGCCATGACGCGGTTCCTGAGCGTCGAGCTGGCCCAGGTGTGGACGACGCAGGGCGAGAACCAGATGCAATTCCGAGCGGCTGCAGGCGAGCCAACGTGGCTGGCCGGCGTGGGTGAGCAGTCGCCGCTCCTGCAATTCGACCAAAAGACCTTGTCCTCCGGCCGTCCGATGCGGATCAACGAGGTGCTTCATGATGCCCGTGTGCGTGACCGGGTGCTGGCCATGAAGCTGAAGATTGGCGGGTTGCTGGCCTATCCGCTTCTGATCGAGGGGCGCCTGGTGGGGATCACCCTGCTGGCCAGCACCTCGCCCTTCGCGGAGCAGATCGAGCAGGATTTGGGTTCCGTCGCCAATGGGCTTGCGTTGTGTGTGGACCGGAAGCGGTCCGAGGAGGAGTTGAGCCGGAACGAGGTCCGATACCAGAAGGTGCTCGAGAACATCCGGGATATCGTCTTCCAGGTGGATGAGTTTGGACATTGGACGTTGTTGAACTCTTCCTGGACCAGCATGACCGGGTTCCACGTCAACCAAACCCTCGGCACCTACCTGATGGAGTACATCCACGAGGAGGACCGGGAGCGTTGCCGGCATGTGTTCGTTTCGTTGATGAACCGCAAGCTGGACTTCTGCCGCTTCGAGGCCCGGTTCCTCACCGCTTCCGGCAAGGCGCGGTGGGTGGAAGTGTTCATCCAGCCAGCCCTGGCTCCCGACGGTTCGGTGACCGGTGCTTCCGGCAACCTGACCGATGTCACCTTCCGTCGGCAGGCGGAATCTCAGATCCAGCGCTTGGCGGCCTTCCCAAAGGTGAATCCCAACCCGGTGCTGGAATTCGGCGCGGATGCGGAGCTCACCTATGCCAACGAGGCCGCCAACCGATTGGTGCAGGAACTGCAAAAACAGGAGATCCGCGACATTCTGCCGCCCCGGTCGGATGCCATCGTTCGCAATTGCCTGGAGACCGGGCACAGCCATCTGCAGCAGGAGATGAAGATCGCGGAGCGGACTCTCACCTGGTCGTTCTTCCCCGTTCCCGGTCATCGGATCGTCCATTGCTACGGTGAGGACATCACCGAAATGGTCAGTCTGGAAGCCCAGTTCCGGCACTCCCAGAAGCTGGAGTCCATCGGGCAACTGGCCGCCGGTGTTGCCCATGATTTTAACAACATCCTCACGGTGATCATTGGTTACGCCGACAGCCTCATTGAGGAGCGGCAGTCGGACGACGAACTGCTGCGGCCGCTCAAGCAGATCTCCGATGCCGCCAAGCGGGCGGCGACCCTGACTCGCCAGCTCTTGTTGTTCGGCCGCAAGCAGTTGATCCGGCCTCGCATGATTGACCTCAATGGCCTGCTGCAGAACCTCAACAACATGCTGGGACGGATGCTGGGGGAGGACATCGCCCTGCAAGCCGAGTGGGACAAATCCCTGCCGCCCATCGAGGCCGACGCCGGCATGATCGAGCAGATTGTCATGAATCTTGCGGTGAATGGGCGGGACGCCATGGCCGACAATGGCAATGCCCGCTCCAAGTCACTGCTGATCCGCACCAGCATGGTGGAGATCGATGCGGAATACGTGAAGCACCACGTGGATGCCCGGATGGGCGAGTTCGTGTGTCTGACGGTGACCGACACCGGTTGCGGGATGGATCAGCAGACGCTGTCCCGGATTTTTGAACCGTTCTTTTCCACCAAGGAATTTGGCAAGGGCACCGGGCTGGGGCTGGCGACGGTGTTCGGCATTGTCAAGCAGCACAAGGGCTGGATCGACGTGGAGAGCAAGGTTGAAGCAGGGACATCGTTCCGCATCTATCTCCCGAAGGCTGCGGCCTGCGCGGAGTTGACGGTGGAGGAAGCTCACGACCGCGGAATGCCGCTTGGCAACCTCGAGCGCATCCTCCTGGTCGAGGACGAGGAGGACGTGCGCGAACTGGTCACCGACATTCTGCGCAGTCTCAACTACAAGGTGTTTGTGGCCCAATCCGGCGGCGACGCCCTCGCGCTCTGGGAGGAGCAGGATGGACAGTTCGACCTCATGCTCAGCGACGTCGTGATGCCTGGCGGCATGAATGGGCGTGAATTGGCCGAGCAATTCCACAAGCGCCGTCCGGATCTGAAGGTCATTCTCAGCAGCGGTTACAGCCCTGAAACCATCGGAGCCATCGACGCGGACACCGACATCGCCTTCCTGGCCAAGCCCTATCCGCCCCAGGATCTGGCGCGCCTGATTCGGAAGTGTCTGGAAGGGACCAAGACTGGCGCGCCGGCAGCCGTAGCACACTGAGCTTTCAACATCGAACATCGTCAGGTTGAATGTTCCCGGCTGTCAGGGTTGGATTTCGCGCACCGCGCCGGACGGAACCCAGCCCATCTGCCGGTCGTCTGCAGTCACCTGCAGCCACGCGTCCTTCCTGTCCAGAACCCTCAGTTCCGCCCCATCTTTCAAATTGGCCGCGCTTTGTGACTCCTCAAAGGGTCCCAGTCGCATCACCGCTTCCGATTGCGTGATCACCGCCAGGTGGTGGGTGGCGTTCAGTCGGGCACTGCCGAGCGCGGACGCGACCATAGTTGCAGCGGCGACGCCCGCAAGGGCTGTCCAGCGGCGAAGCGTGACGCGCCACCTGGGTTGAAGCTGGCGCATGGTCAGGAGGCCAAGGAACAACCACACCGCTGCGGTGGCGCCGATGGCCCATTCGCCGGGAGTCAGCACTTGGGCCTTCCGCAGGAGCCATCCAGGTTTGTAGCTGGGACCGGGCACCCGTTCACGGGCAAATCGCAGGTTGGCGAGGACATCGGGGTCTCGGGGGGCAAGGCGCTCGGCTTGGAGATAGTGGCTGATGGCCTTCCCGATCTGGCCGGACTTGAAGTACGCGTTGCCCAGGTTGAAGTGAACCGTCACGGAACGATGGCAGGCCGCCAGGGCTTCGTAGCCTTGGATCGCTTCCCGGTAGTGTCCCTCTTCGTAAAGCCGGTTTGCCTGCTCGAACGATGTCGGGTCTGCCGGTGTGCCCTGCAGTGCCGGCGCGCAAACTGAGGTTAGCAGAAGGAGAAAAAGGCGCTTCACAACGGCTGCCTTTCCAGTTCGGCAAGCACCTGTTCCAGTTTGGCAAGCACCGACGCGAACTCCTGCCGATCCGGAGTCGGCGCATAGCGTGCCACGTTGCAAGCCTGGAACAACTCATGCAGAAGGTGGAGCGTTGACTCGCCGAGCCCAAGTCGGGCCAGCTTCTCGTCCACCACGGATTCCGTGATCCCAAGCGCAGGCTGATTCAACACGAGCCCGATTTGCTCCTGGAGGAGGTGAAAGACAGTTTCGTAGAACCGGTCGCCCTGGCCGGTTTGTGAGAAGTCATGAAGATCCTTGAGACCCTGAACCACCAGGCGCTTCACAGCATGCTTGCGACGGAGCCGGGGGTTGCGTTGGAGTGCCTCCGCGCGCCTGCGCCAGGCCACCACGCCCAGCCAGGCGAGCAATGGTGCCCCGTTCCAAACCAGGAATCGGGAGCCCAATCTCCAGGTAGTCTGGTCGGGCGAAGGCGCATCCAAGCGCTGTTTGATATGCACGATGTCCTGGCGGGGGGCATTGGCCGGTGGCGTTTCGCTTCCGACGGCCACCAGAGGCGTCGGGCGTGAACCCGCGGGCAGGACGCCCAGTGGGGTGGCCGGATGGACCAGCGTCCGGTAGCTGCCGGAGCTCGGGTCGAAAAAGCTGAATTCGATGGCCGGCACTGCGCGCACTTCGCTGTTCTCCGGGATGATGATCTGTTCCACCGTCTTCATCCCGGCAAATCCGAAGTCATCGGTGGTGTCGAGTTTGGTTTCCGGTTCGTAGGTCTTGAAACCATCGCCCACCAGCGGTTGCGGCAGCGAGAGGACATTCAGGTTGCCGTTGCCGGAGATCTGCACACGAAGGGTGATGGGATCGCCGACGGTCACATTGGTCGGCCCCACCGAAACCGCCATTTCGAACTTACCGATGGCACCGGTGAAGCTCCTGGGAACATCGTTGGTTGGCAGCGGCAACACTTCCACGGCGTGGGCTGGCAGTGTGAGGGGCACCCGGCGCGGTTCACTGCGTTGGAAGAACCCAAAGTCAAACCCTGCGAACGGATCATTCCGACGCGGTTGGGTGGGCAGTTGCACCACGACGCTGCTGTTCACCGGCCCCAGGGAGAGGGGGCCAGAGCGAAGCGGGGTGATGGGGATGCGGATGGGATAAACGGTCACCACCTGGCCGCCAAACTGTGCCTGACGTGTCTGCCCCTGCATGGGTTGTCCGGCGGTCCAACCTTCGCCGGAGAAGTTGGGCATGCTGAATTCGGTGGGGTTGGAGGCGTTGCCCTGCAGAATGAGTTGGAGTTCCAGCACGACGTTTTCGCCGACGTAGAACCTTTCCCGGGGCACGATCAAGCGCAGCAGCGCCAGCGATTGGGCATTGCCGCCCTCCGTCGCCTGAACGGCTTTCAAACGAAGGGGCGGACTTTGTAGCGCTTCCCCGCCAATGTTGGCGGTCAATGTTGGGATCACAAACTCGCCAGCTTGTGTGGGACGCAGGAAATAGGTGACGTTCACCGTTTCTGTTCGCTGGCCGTTGATGATGTTGATGGACCGCCCCTGTTGCGGGCCGCTGATGACCAGGCCCGGCAGGGTGGGCATTGGGGAAAGCTGAATCTGGCCGGAGCCTTCGAAGACCAGCTTGAGGGCAGCGGTGTCTCCCACGGCCAGCGTGTCCGGTTCAAGTGTGGCCGTGAACAAGGCGGCGTGTGTATCCCGTGCCCCCACGCCAGCGCCCATGGCGGTACAGAGCAGCAACAGGCGAATCCATCGCGCATAACGCCGCATTCGCCCGGCTCGGTCCACTGGCCTATACATCCGACCCAATCGCATTCAGTTCTAAGCCAACAGTCTGACGCTGAGGTGCCTCCCCCGGCAAGCATCCAGTCCATGACCCTCGACCAAGCTGACAGTTGTGACTGCCGTTTGTTCGGAAATTGTGGCCGGGAACCGCTTGGCCAATGGCCGCCCACCTCCAGGGTCTTGCCCCTGCGGATGTTTCACGTTCCTCCTTTGGACTTGGATCGGGCTGAAGCCGCTCGGGCCTTGAAAGCGCCTCTTTGGATCGCGGCCACAAAGCCGTCGATCGTCTGTTCCTTAGCCTGGATTGCCGGCTCCAGGCGCAGGGCGGCGATCGCTTTGGTGGTTTCCGGACCGATGCTTGCCAGCTTCAGATCAGGGAACTGTTGCATCAACCGGGGCAGGTCGAACCGGGCATGAAAATGTTCCACTGTGGATCCGCTGGTGAAGGTGATCCAATCCGCCCCTTTCTCGACCAGGGAATCTGAATCGGACGTGCGATCCGTGGATTCGGCGACGGTGCGATACACTGCAATGTCATCCACGATTGCGCCTTTCTCTTCCAGCAGTTGGGGCAAGTCGGGATTGGCCGTCTCGGCGCGCAACAGGCAAACCCGCAGGTTCTCGACAGCGCCGTCGGCAGCCATGGCCTTGGCCACCTCGGCGCCGGTGGATTGTTTGGGCATCACGTTCACCGCCAGCCGGCGCTCCCGCAAGGCCGCTGCTGTGCCCGGTCCCACCGCCGCAATGCGCACCCCGCCGATGTCCCGGGCATCTTGGAATCCCTTGTCAAAGTACTCAAAGAAGCACTGGACGCCGTTGGCACTGGTGAACACCAGCCAGTCATACTCATGCAAACCGAGAATGGCCTCCTTGAGTGGATTGAGATCTCCCGGCGGCGCCGTCCGGATGCAGGGGATTTGAAGCACCTCAGCGCCGAGCGTGGTCAACCGGTGAACCAGTTGCGATGCCTGCGCCCGGGCCCGGGTCACCACAATCCGCCGCCCGAACAAGGGAAGCTGCTCGAACCAGTTGAGGTGTTTGCGCAATCGCACCACCTCACCGATGACAGTGATGGACGGCGGCGACAGGTTGGCCTTGGCGGCGAGGTCGGCGATCGTGGCCAAGGTGCCTTCGATGGTTCGCTGTCGTCCCGTGGTGCCGCAGCTCACCATGGCCACCGGCGTGTCCGCGGCCATCCCCTGTTTCCGCAACACCGCAGCCACCCGCCCGACGTGTTCGGTGCCCATCATCACCACCTTGGTTCCGGGAGTTCGTGCCTCCGCCGCCCAATCGATCCGGCATTCTGGCGACTCCGGGTCGGCGTGCCCGGTCAGGATGGTGAGCTTCGAATTGAAATCACGGTGGGTGAGGGGAATGCCCGCGTAGGCCGGCACAGCCGCAAACGAGGACACGCCCGGCACGACCTCGAACGGGATGCCCGCTTTCGCCAGGGCCTCGGCTTCCTCGCCGCCCCGACCGAAGACATAGGGATCGCCGCCCTTGAGTCGCACCACGGTTTTGCCGGCTTTGGCGTGGTCGATCAACAGTTGGATGATCTGTTCCTGGGGAACGCGCTGGCCGTGCGCGCGCCGTCCGCCCGGCACGCATTCCGCGGTGACGGGGGCGTGCTGGAGCAGTTCCGTGTTCACCAAGGCGTCGTAAACCACCACATCCGCCCGGCCCAACAGTTCAGCCCCGCGCAGGGTGAGCAATCCGGTGTCCCCAGGCCCGGCACCCACAAGATAAACGATCCCTTTGGATTTCATTTGATCGCGAGGTTATCCCGATCCGCGCGCGGCGGAAAGATGGGAATGGCAAGAGGCGGCGAGAGGGGGTGGCAGCCATGCAGTTTGTCAGCATTCCGCGCGTCGTTCTGAACGCCGCTTCTTGCCATCGCCGGCTTTGGCCCTAGACTGCGGGGGCGATGAGTGTTTTTGAGAAACTGAAGTTCACTGCGGACGGTTTGATCCCTGCCATCGTGCAAGAGCAGTCCACCGGGCGGGTGCTGATGATGGCCTGGATGAACCGGGCTTCCCTCGATAAGACCCTGGAGACCGGCAAGACGCACTTCTGGAGCCGTTCGAGGCAGAAGTTCTGGATGAAAGGTGAGTCGAGCGGGCACGTGCAGGTGGTGAAGAGCATTGCGTTCGATTGTGACGGCGACACGCTGTTGATCCAGGTGGAGCAGGTCGGGGCGGCGTGTCATGAGGGTTACCAGAGCTGCTTCTTCCGTTCGATGGAGGGGCGGGGGGAATCCTTCAAGGTGACCGAGCCCCAGCTCGAGACCCCCGAGCAGATCTACGGCAAGGCCTAGGCGCTTGCGCCCGGCAGGCGACCCTTGGACCCATGGACGTCCCCGTTCCCTTTCTGAGCCCGGCCTACGGCCAACTCTTGGCGTTGTTGGTGGTCACGCGCGGGCTGGATTTCCTGAGCACGTGGATTGCCACGCCGCACATGGTGTTGGAGGGAAATCCGATTGCGCGGAAGCTGGGTTGGAAATGGGGCGCGGTGGTGAACGTGGGTCTGTGCGTCGCCTTCGCCCTGTACCCGTTGCCGGCCCTGATCATTGCGACCACCAGTGTGTTGGTGTCGGCGCACAACTTCGATGCCGCCTGGCTCATGCATACCATGGGCGAGGACAATTACCGGGCCTGGATCTCGCGTCAGCACCTCAACACGCGGGCCTGGCTGTATGTGTTGTGCCTGCTCAGCAAGACCGCCTTGTGGGGGGCGGTCGGGCTGGCGTTACTGCTGTCTGCCGACGGTCGGCTGATCTCCACAGGCATCGGTCTGGGAATCCTAGGCTACGCGCTGGCTGTTCTGGTGTATTCCTCGATCTCGGCCTGGCGGTTGCGGCGGTTCCACCGGAATTGCGTCCACTGAACCCCCGGAAATCGGGTGGTTGATAACCTCCGCCTTCGCCTCTAACGTTTGCGGACGGCCCGGTTGCGGGCTGAACGGGAAGGAATGGACCTATGTTTTCTCCGTCACTCGATGAGTTCTTGAAGCTGGCTGCCCAGGGCAACCTGGTGCCAGTGTCGCGCCGCATTCTGGCCGACTTCGAAACCCCCTTGTCGGCCTACCGCAAAATCCGCGGGGAAGGCGAATCGTTCCTGCTGGAATCCGTCGAAGGCGGCGAGCGTCTCGGCCGCTATTCCTTTGTCGGGTGCAATCCGCGCGTCACCATCCGGCAGACGGCAGACCGGGTGGAGGTGATCCAGGACGGAACCACGGCGGAGACCTATCACGTCTGCCGCGAGCCGGAATCGGGCTGTGAACCCTGTGTGCGCGACGGGTTGGAGGTGGTGGAAAAAGTCATGAGCCGCTACCAGCCGGTCTCACTGCCCGGCCTGCCGGTGTTCACCGGGGGCGCGGTCGGTTTCATCGGCTACGAATTCATCCACGATATCGAGCCGGTGGTGCCGCGTCCGCCTCGGACGATCTCGGCACCCCGGTGATTTACTTCATCATTGCGGACCAGGTTCTGGTGTTCGATCGCGTCGAGCAGACCATCACCGTGGTGGTGAACGCGTTTCTCGACGGATCGACCCCGGCCGCAGAGGCTTACGAGGAGGCATGCGACGAAATCGACCGCATCCTGGCGCTCCTCGCGCAACCGTCCGCCTACCCGCCCGCCAGCGTCCCGCCCGCCGTGCCGCCGATCCAGTTCCAGTCCAACCTGCCCAAGGAACGGCTGCTGGCGAACGTGGTCAAGGCCAAGGAATACATCGGCACGGGGCACATCATCCAGGTGGTTGGGTCCCAGCGATTCTCGGCATCGGTGACGGCCTCTGCGCTGGACGTGTATCGCGCCGCCCGCACCATCAATCCGTCGCCCTACATGTTCTTGCTCGAGCTCGAAGGCTTTTCCTTGGTGGGCGCCTCCCCCGAGATTCATGTCCGCTGCCAGAACCGGCGGGTGGAGATTCGTCCCATCGCCGGCACCCGGAAACGCGGCACCACCGAGGCGGAGGATAGGGCGTTGGAACGGGAATTGTTGGCGGATCCCAAAGAACGGGCTGAGCACGTCATGCTGGTGGACCTGGCCCGCAACGACATCGGGCGCGTGTGCGACTTCGGCACGGTGCAGGTCAAGGACTTGATGATCGTCGAGCGCTACAGCCATGTGATGCACATTGTGTCCCAAGTGGAGGGGCGGTTGTCGGCCGGCCACAATCCCTACGACTTGATGCGGGCGACCTTTCCGGCGGGCACCCTGAGCGGAGCCCCGAAGATCCGCGCGATGCAAATCATCTCCGAGCTGGAACAAACGGCGCGGGGCCCGTACGGGGGGTGCGTCGGCTACTTCGGCTTTAACGGCAACCTGGACTGCTGCATCACCATACGCACCGCCCTGTTGAAGGACGGACGGGCCCATGTGCAGGCGGGAGGCGGCTGGGTGGCGGACTCGGACCCCGAGGCGGAGTTCCAGGAAACCGTCAACAAGTCCAAGGCCATGATCCAGGCCATTGCGTTGGCGGAGACGTTTGCAGAATCCCCGTAGCCGCCAGGCCACGAAGCTCAGTCTTGGACGCCTGTAAACGCGCAATCCGACTACCGTCCGCAAATAAGGTCGGAGTGCCAGGATCGACCATCGTCGTCGGATTGCCGACACAGGCGGGCAACCAGCCGTCAACGCAGGCGGCGAAACGCGGCTGGCGACAAACCAATGACACTGCGGAACACGCGGGAAAAATGGAGCGCGTCCGGGAAGCCCACCTCCTCGGCGGCCTGTTTCACCAGCACACCGGGTTGTTGAAGGCGCTCGGCCGCATGGTTCATCTTGAGCCGGAGCAGGTATTGGTAGGGAGTCTGTTGATCATACCGACGGAACAAGCGGCAGAGGTAGGCGTTGTTCGCATGGCATTCGCTGGCGATCTGCCGCAGCGTGCGCAGCCGCAGGAAATGCTGATCGATGTGACGGCGGCACTGCTGGTAGGTGGTGAATGCCGAGTGTTTCGGCTTCCTGAAGCGGGGCGGTGGCGGCGGAAATCTTCAGCGCCAGGCACTCGAGCAACCGGACGCACAACTCCGCGCCGCGCCGGCCGCCTTGCAAGCCGCTTTGAATCAGTTCGTCGAACAACGGCGACAGGGCGTTGGGCGGAAACACCTGCGCTACCCGGCCGGGCGCCAGGCCGCAGGATTGCAGAAACCCGCCGCGCGGCGGTTCCGGCGAAATCCACGAAATACTTCACCAGCGGATCGTCCGCGCCGGCCGGTGATGTGATGGCGCACGCCCGGGCCGTAGGAGAACAGCCGACCCGGGCTTCAAATGCATGCGTCTGCCGTTTCAGGGTCAATCCGGCCCTGTCCCGCGCGCGACGTATTCGATGGAATAGAACGGAAACGTCGCGCGGCGGATGGCGTAGTCCGGCGTGCAGTGCTCCAGCCCGCCGCAGACCACGGCCAGCCTCGTGCCGCGGGGCGGATGGAGATTCAGGTAAAACCGCCGGGCCTCCGCCACCTG
The DNA here is from genome assembly GCA_963751435.1 of uncultured Verrucomicrobiae bacterium. Classification (GTDB taxonomy): domain Bacteria; phylum Verrucomicrobiota; class Verrucomicrobiia; order Limisphaerales; family DSYF01; genus JALOTU01. The sequence continues at coordinate 56,635 of CAVVUP010000036.1, forward strand.
CGGCGAAAAGAAATCCGGCTCGCTCGACAGGCCCGCGGGGGGCGCTGGAGAGCGAGAGTTCATCGGGCCAAGTCAATAATATCCATGCACTGGCCAACTATAGCCATTCCGAATCCCGCGCCTGTCGAAGGCATTGTGGTCGCGGCTGAGATTGGGATGCCGATGATCGTCAGGCCCCGGTCCTCCGCCGAACAAACCAACAATTTATGAAAGAACAAAAACGAGTCGTGGAAAAGGATGCCCCGCTGAAGAAGGACGACCTGATCGTCATCACCGGCGCGGGCGGATTCATCGCCGGCAACCTGGCCCTCTATTTCAAGAAGAAGGGCTTCACCCACATCCGCGCGGTGGACAAGAAGCCGCTCTACGAGTGGTATCTGCACGTGCCCGGCGTGGAGAACCTCTGCCTGGACGTGAGCAACGAGGACAACTGCCATCGCGTCTGCGAAGGCGCGGTCGAGGTCTATAACCTCGCCGCCGACATGGGCGGCATGGGCTTCATCGAGCGCTTCCGCGTCGAGTGCCTGCGCTCCATCCTCATCAACACCCACATGGTCGAGGCCGCCTACCGGGCCGGCGCGCGCCGCTACTTCTTCTCCAGCTCCGCCTGCGCCTACAACACCCTGCTCCAGCAGGACCCGAAGGTCCGCGCGCTCAAGGAATCCGACGCCTACCCGGCGATGGCCGAGCGCGGCTACGGCTGGGAGAAGCTGATGTCGCGAGATGTTCTGCGAGGAATACTGGCACGAGCGCGGCATGAAGACCTTCATCGCCCGCTTCCACAACGTCTATGGCCCGCACGGCACCTGGGACGGCGGCCGCGAAAAGGCCCCCGCCGCGATGTGCCGCAAGGTCATCGAGGCGATCGACAAGAAGGACCTGAGCATCAACATCTGGGGCGACGGCGAGCAGACCCGCAGCTTCATGTATATCGACGACTGCGTGAAGGGCATCGACATGATCATGCACTGCGACGACCTGATCGCCACGCCGATCAACCTCGGTTCCAGCGAAATGGTTTCCATCAACACACTGGTCAGCAAGGTGGAGAAGATCGCCGGGCGTGAAGCTGAAGCGCAGCTACGACCTCAACGCGCCGCAGGGCGTGGCCGGCCGCAACTCCGACAACACCTTCATCAAGAAGGTGCTCAAGTGGGAGCCGAACACGCCGCTCGACAAGGGCCTGGCCGCCACCTACAAGTGGATCAAGGAGCAATACGACAAGCGCAAGACAGGGCAAGCGCGTGGGCATCGGCTGAGTGAAGCCCGTGAAGACGATCGACCCGTCCGGCAAGCTGCTGGGCGCCATTCCCAACCGCCTGCAACTGGCGGGCGGCTGGATTGACCAGCCGTTCGTCTCGCGCCACAACCCGAAGCCGCCCGGCTCGATGGTGGTGGTGCAGATCGAGCCGGACTTCCGGCCGATGGACCGCTCCGGCATCGCCAGCGGCACGCGCGCCATCGCGATGAAGCTGTGGAAGGGCCGGCTGCCCAACCGCCCGCCCGCCGAACTGGTGCGCGAGCTTTACGAGGCCGAGAACAAGGGCAAGGCCGAGCCCAGCGGCTCGCAGGACATGATCGGCCTGATCTATCCCGGCGTGAACCGGCTGGATTACGACTTCAGCGGTCGACGGCGGCGTGTTCCCGTCGCACATCGAATCGCTGCAACAGCGCCGCGCGTCGCGCGCTGGCTGGAGCAGGTGCTGCACCTGCTGCCCGTCGAGCCGCGGCCCGACGGCTACAATCCGCTCGGCGAGCAAGAACCTCGACCCGAAGTGGGTCGCCCGGCTGGGCCAGTCGGGCAAGGATTGCTACGACGCCATCCGTCAGCATGGACGCCGAAGGCGCTGGGCGCGTCGCTCAACCTGAACATGAAATGCTGGGAGACGCTGCTGCCGCACGTCGTCCGGCATCCGCTGCATCACGCGTGGACCTGATGGCCGATTGCTGAAGGCCTATCAGCAGCATTATCCCGGCGCGATGTATTCCGGCTGCGGCGGCGGCTACCTGATCGTGGTTTCCGAGAAGCCGGTGCCCGGCGCGTTCCAGGTCAACGTGCGGGTTGCTCGACACATGAGTCGCGCCACGACAAGTCATCGTCTCCGGCGGGTTCGACGACATCCGGTCGCGCGACCTGCGTTTTCTCGAGGAGGCCGCCAAGCTGGGCGAGCTGACCGTGCTGCTCTGGCCGGATGCCACGCTGCAGCAGGCTCACCGGCAAGCCGCCGAAGTTTCCGCTGGCCGAACGGCTCTATTTCCTCAACGCCGTGCGCTACGTCAGCCGGGTCGTCGAGGCGGACGGCGGCAGCGGACGTCCGATGCGCTGCCCGGAGGATTTGCGGCGCCGACGTCTGGGCGGATGACGAAGCCGACGCCAGTGCCGCCCGCGCGACGTTCTGCCGCGGCAACAGGCATCGACCTACCGCGTCTTTCCGGCCGACGAGCTGAGCGGTTTTCCCGAGCCGCCGCCCGATGCCTTCCGCGCCCGGCCGCAAGAAGGTCGTCGCCACCGGCTGCTACGACTGGTTTCACTCCGGCCACGTGCGGTTCACCGAGGAGGTCAGCGCCTACGGCGACCTCTATGTCTGTCGTCGGGCACGACGCGAACATCCGCCTGCTCAAGGGCGAGGGCCATCCGCTGCTGTCCGCAGGAGGAGCGCCGCTACGTGGTCGGCTCGATCAAATATGTGAAGCAGGCGCTCATCTCCACCGGCGACGGCTGGCTGGATGCCGACCCGGAAATCCGGCGGCTCAAGCCGGACATCTACGCCGTCAACGAGGACGGCGACAAGGGCGGCAAGCGCGAGTATTGCGCAGAAGCTGGGCATCGAATACCTCGTGCTCAAGCGCACGCCCGCGCCCGGCCTGCCCAGGCGCAGCAGCACCGACCTGCGCGGGTTTTAGATTTCTTTGGAACCGCGGCCTGCGCTTGGGGAGGGCGCATCATCCGGTTTCTCCTCCCCGATGCCCAGGCCCTGGCGGTCGGCCTCCGAAGCCAGCAACATGGGAAGTCTCCACGACCCTGAGATTGCGCATTGGGACCCTGAACCCTGGCAAGGAGCGCGAGTTGTCCTCAACTCGCAGCAGCACCGCATCATCGGAGCCGCTGCGGATTGAGACAATCCGCGGTCCGGGGGCCGGTTCATGGGAAGCATGGAATTGGATCAAGGAGTTCCTTTGCCATTGGGCTTACAGATCGGCAGGTGTTGAGGTTCCGCCAGGCGGTGGCCTGGCAGCTCCGCTGGTTGTCACGGTGAAGGATACGGATTCGCGGTTGCGCTATGCGGACGGGTGATGGAATTTGCAACTGCAGCGATTATGAAGACACCAAACAAAGAGGTGAGCGCCCTGAAGTGCATGATCTTGGCGGGAGCCTTGATGGGATCGTGGATGTTCCCCCCGCCGGCCAATGGCGCCGACCTTCGCACCGTTGGCGGAGTGCCCGTGGATCTTCAGCCCGTCCATGACTGGAACACTGATCACAAGGGTGATCGGCCCCTGAAGCACTGGAAGGATGTGCAGGTGATGAAGTTCGAACGGACATCGGCCTACCCGCAGGTTGTCGCCAGGATCGACGGACAACAGAGGTCGATCCTGTTGCGCAACTGTCCGCAGCGTTTGCTCAATGCCTTGAGCCAGAGGACCGCTGTGGAGAAGCAGTTGGACAGCGCCAGGAAGAAGGCGGCTCAGACACGGTCCGAGGTCGAGTATGCGTCCACCCGGACGCCGGGCACCTTTGTCGCCACCGGCAGCTCCGAGTTTGTCAACTCGGCGGCGGTCGAGTACGAGGCACGTCGTGAGGATCTCGCCAAGGCCAAAGCCGCCTTGGCCGAGGCCGTCGCCAATGAGGCGAGGCTTTCGCGGCAACTGGCCGAGCTGGACAGGACCATCGAAGCCGAGGGGGGGCTCTTGGCCATGAACACCGGGCAAACACTTGGGAACCTGGAGGTGTGGGACACGGGGATGAAGGGTGGGTTGTAGTTTGCAAATGAAGAGGTTTGCGGTGGTGTGCTGGTGATGCGGCTGATTGACATTGCGTGATCTGCCGATAGTCTGAACTGCACCCTAGTGGAGCAGGCACCATGTGCGGTGTGTTGAGCGATGGCTGAGAAGGACGATTACTTGATTGATATGCTGGTGGACCTGGGTTTCGTGACCGATGCCCAGGTGCAGTCGGGCCGCGCTGAAGCCACGGCTTCCGGGGTTGGGGTGGTGGATTTCCTGATGGCCAACCACCTGATCCGTCCGGCGGACGTGACCCAGGCCAAGGCCGCGCATTTTGGCGCCGAGGTGGTGCACCTGCAAAGTCTCCAGATCCCCGATGACGTCATCGCGGCGGTTCCACGTCACATCGCCCGAAAGTACCAGGTGGTGCCGGTTGCGCGCACCGAGGACGCGGTGACCGTAGCGATTGCGGACCCGTCGGACCTGGCCACCATCGACAGCCTGACGCACCTGCTCAATTGTGAAGTCAACCTCCAGGTGGCGTCTGAGTCCGAGATCGAGGCGGCGCTGGCGCAGTATTACGGTGGGGGGCACTCCGGGCAGATGGGGGGGGATTCGGTGGTGGGCAAGGCCATTCAGGAACTGACCAAGGAGGACGTTGGCTTTGCCATGCCTGAGGGCGCCATGGAGGATGACGCAGGCGCCACTGTGGAGGCCGACGCGCCGCTGATCCGCCTGGTCAACCAGATCATCGTTGATGCCTACAACATGCGGGCGTCCGATATTCACCTGGAGCCCATGGCCAAGAAGTTCCGCCTGCGCTACCGGATCGACGGTGTGCTGCACGAGATGAAGTCCCCGCCCAAGCGGTTGCAGGCGAGCATGATCGCGCGGTTAAAGATACAGTCCAACATGTCCATTGCCGAGCACCGGGTGCCGCAGGACGGACGCATCCAGACCAGCGTGGGCGAGAAGACCATCGATTTGCGCGTCTCCTGTCTGCCTACCAATCACGGCGAAAGCATCGTGATGCGCATTTTGGACAAGGAAGGGTTGCGGCTGGGGTTGGTGGAGTTGGGATTCTTCAGTGACGACCAGCAGACCTTCGAGCGCCTCATTGGTTTGCCGGACGGCATCATTCTGGTGACCGGTCCCACGGGGTCCGGCAAGACCACCACGCTGTATTCCTGCCTGCATTTCATCAACCGTCCGGACCGGAAGATCATCACGGTGGAGGATCCGGTGGAATACATTCTGTCCGGCATCAACCAGGTGCAGGTCAACGAGATGGTGGGATTGACCTTCGCCCTGGCCCTGCGATCGATTCTCCGTCAGGCCCCCAACGTGGTGATGATCGGGGAAATTCGCGACGTCGAGACGGCCACCATCGCGATCAACGCCTCCCTGACCGGCCATCTGGTCTTTTCGACGCTGCACACCAACGATGCGCCCAGTGCCGTCACCCGCTTGATCGACATCGGAGTCAAGCCCTTCCTCGTGGCCTCCTCCACGCGCGCGATGATGGCCCAGCGGTTGGTGCGCAAAATTTGCAAGAAGTGCGTCCAGCCCTACACCCCCACCGAAACCGAGATGCGCTCGCTCAACCTGGACGCTGCGGCGGTGGCCAACGCCACGCTCCGGCACGGACGGGGTTGCGACAACTGCTCGAACACGGGGCACCGGGGGCGCATGGGCATCTTTGAAATTTTTGTGCTTGATGACGAGGTGCGGAAGCTGATTTATGACAAGGTGGCGTCGTCGGTGCTGCGCACCCGGGCCCGGGAGATCGGCATGCGTACGCTGCGGGAGGACGGAATCCGCAAGGTCCTGGCCGGCCTGACCACGCCGGACGAGGTCATCCGGGCCACGGTGGGGGATGTGGATTGATCCGGCGCGGGCCTGCTGGAGTGCTGGATCTATGAGTCACCCCCCTGAGCCACGCCAAGAACATCGGGAATAGAGAACTGTTATGTCGTATTCAATGTCTGACTTGCTGCAGTTGGTGGTGTCGGAGGGGGCCTCCGACCTCCACATCCGCACGGGGGTGCCGCCGACCATCCGGGTGCACGGCATCCTGCACCGGGTGGAGGGGCCGTTACTGGTGCCGGAAGACTGCGAGGAGTTGATGCGCAGCATCACCTCGGATGACCACATCCAGCACGTGCGCGAGCGCGGGGGTGCGGACTTCGGGTTTGCCTTTGGCGACCAGGCGCGGTTCCGGGTGAGCGTGTTCAAGGAGAAGGGCAATTTTGCCATGGTCTTGCGGCAGATCCCCAACAAGCTGCTGACCATGGAGCAGATCGGCCTGCCGCCGTCGGTCCGGGAGTTTCTCTACAAGCCGCGCGGTCTCGTCCTGGTGACCGGGCCCACCGGATCGGGAAAATCCACCACCCTGGCGTCCATGATCGACATCATCAACCTCGAACGAGACGAGGCGCACATCATCACCATCGAGGATCCGATCGAGTATTATCACACGCACAAGAAGTCGCTGATCACGCAGCGTGAGATCGGGGTGGATGTGCCCAATTTCGCCGAAGCCCTGCGCCGGGCGCTCCGCCAGGATCCGGACGTGATCCTGGTGGGCGAAATGCGCGATCTGGAGACCATTGAGGCGGCCATCACGGCGGCCGAGACCGGTCACTTGGTGTTCGGCACCCTGCACACCACCGGGGCGGCCAAGACCATCGACCGCATCACCAACGCCTTTCCCACCAACCAGCAGGAGATGATCCGCATCCAGCTTTCCACGGTCATGGTGGCGGTGATCTCCCAGCTCTTGATTCCGCGCATCGACAAACCCGGGCGCGTGGCCGTGTTCGAGATCATGGTCAACACCCCGTCCATCGCCGCGCTCATCCGCGACAACAAGACCTTCCGGATTCAATCCGACATTCAGACCGGCGCCAAGCACGGCATGATCACGCTGGACTCCTTTTTGCTGGAGAAGTACATGGCCGGGTTGATCGCCCGGGACGAAGTCATCACCAAGGCGCAGGACCCGATCAGCATCCAGGCCAAACTGCAGGAGTTGGAACTGGCCCAGGCCGTGGGGGTGGGCCGGGAGGAGGGTGAAGCATCCGGGCGCAACGCCTGACACCACGCATCATGTCCGAAGAACAAAATGATCCCCTGTTGACGATGGTCCACGAAGTGGGCCTGCTGGATGACCTACAGTTCGAGGAACTCGCCGAGGAAAACCGGCGCAGCGGCAAGCCTGGATTTCAGATCCTGCAGGACTCCGGCATCCTGGACGCCGACACCATCCTGCAGACGGTGGCCAATCATCTGGCGACGGAAGTGGTGTCTGTCAGGGACTTCGAGCTTCCCAAGGATCTGAAGGCGACGATTCCGGCCCAGCATGCCCGGGCCTATGAGTGCCTGCCGGTCAGCTTTGACGGCTCCACGTTACGGGTCGCTTTTGCGGATCCGCTCAACCCGATGCGCGTGGATGAGCTGGGTTACGTGGTGCGCAAGGATATCCAGTTGGTCGTGGCCAATCCAACGGATGTGCGCAAAGCGGTGGAGAAGAACTACGGCCACGAGGAATCGGGGAACCTGGGCGACATCCTCAAGGAGCTGGGCAGCGAAAGCGAACTTGCCGCGGAACTCGAGCACGTCGCTCCCGGCAAGGAACTCGATGAGGAAGCGTTCGTGGCCGAGCTGGCCGACGCCGCACCCATCGTCCGGTTCGTCAATCTGGTGCTGTTCCAGGCCATTCAGGACCGCGCCAGCGACATTCATTTCGAGCCCTTCGAGGAGGAGTTCCGCATCCGGTATCGCGTGGACGGTGCCCTCTATGAAATGTCTCCCCCGCCCCGGCACCTGGCGCTTCCGGTCATTTCGCGCATCAAGGTCATGGCCAACCTGAACATTTCCGAGCGCCGGCTGCCGCAGGACGGACGCATCAACCTGGACCTCGGTCATCGCCAGGTGGACCTGCGTGTGTCCACGCTGCCGACCCAGTTCGGCGAGTCGGTGGTGTTGCGTGTGCTGGATCGCTCGGCCGTCAACCTCGATCTCGAAGCGCTCGGGTTGCCCAGCTACATCAACGATTACATCAACGAAGCCATCCTGCGGCCCAACGGCATTTTCGTCGTCACCGGCCCCACCGGCTCGGGCAAGACGACCACGCTCTATTCCTGCCTGCGCAAGGTCAACACCATCGATTCCAAGCTGCTGACGGCCGAGGATCCGGTGGAGTATGACATCGAGGGCATCATGCAGGTGGCCGTCAACGAAGGCCTGGGACTGACTTTCGGCAAGGCGTTGCGCTCCTTCCTGCGCCAGGACCCGGACATCATCATGGTGGGGGAAATGCGCGACGTGGAGACCGCGCAGATTGCCATCCAGGCCTCGCTGACCGGTCACCTGGTGCTGAGCACCCTGCACACCAACGATGCGCCGGGGGCGATCACGCGCTTGATCGACATGGGGGTGGAACCCTTCCTGATCTCCTCCACGCTCATGGCGGTGCTGGCCCAGCGCCTGGTCCGCACGATTTGCAAGGGGTGCCGGACGCCGTTCGAGCCCACCGAGTCACAGCTCGAACTGCTCAACCTCTCGCCGCACGATCTGGGCGACAAGATGTTCTATTACGGTCGCGGCTGTTCCACCTGCAACGACACCGGTTACAAGGGGCGCAAAGGCATCTTCGAACTGCTCGTGATCACGGATGCGATCATGAGCCTCGTCAACGAACGCGCCCCGACGGCGGTCATCCGGCAAAAGGCCGTCGAGCTGGGCATGATCACCTTGCGCGAAGACGGACTGCGCAGCATCTTCGATGGCGCCACCACCATCGAAGAGGTCATCAAGTACACGTAAATCCGAAGGATTCAGCTATGCCCCGATTCAGTTACAAGGCGTTGGACTCCAAGGGCGACGAGTCCAAGGGAGTGATCGAGGTCGGCTCCCAGAACGAAGCCATCTCGCGCATCAAGGAAATGGGACTCTACCCCCTGAACATTGTCGAGGTGGACAAGGTGAAGGAGAAGGCCCCGGGCAAGGAAGCTGAGAAAGGCAAGGCCAAGGCCGCCGGGGCCGGCAAAGGCAAGGCCAAGGCGAAGGGCAAGAAGGGACAGATCAGCCTTAACATCCGCATCCCCGGCATGGGCGGGGTGAAATCCAAGGTGCTCACCACCTTCACCCGGCAGTTGGCGACGCTCATCGACGCCGGCCTGCCGTTGCTGCGTGGGCTGCGGGTGCTCGAAAAACAGGAACGCAATGCGACCCTCAAACGCATCCTCGACGAACTGGGGCTGTCCATCGAGGGGGGCAGCACGTTTTCAGAGGCACTGGCGCAGCATCCCAAGGTGTTCAACCGGCTCTTCGTCAACATGGTCAAAGCCGGCGAACTGGGCGGCGTGCTCGAGGTGGTGCTCAACCGCCTGGCCGAGTTCATGGAAAAGGCCCAGAAAATCAAGGGCAAGGTCATCGCCGCCATGTTCTACCCCGTGGCCGTGCTCGTGGTCGCGGTCGCCATCCTCGGTGTGCTGATGGTGCTGGTGATTCCCAAGTTCCGCGAGGTGTTCGAGGGCCTGGGCGAGGGACGTCCACTGCCCGCGTTCACCGTCTTCGTGCTCAGCGTCAGCGAGACGGTGAAGAGTCATTTCATTGTCACCACAATCTCGATCGTGGGCGTGTTCATCCTGTTCCGGCTGGCGCTCAAGACCGAGGTCGGACGCCGCATCTGGGACAAGTTCAAACTGAAAGTCCCGGCCATGGGCCCGGTCATCAGCAAGGTGGCCATCGCCCGGTTCAGCCGCACGCTCGGCACCCTGGTCAGCAGCGGTGTGCCCATCCTGCAGGCCCTTACCATCGTCAAGGAAACCGCCGGCAACGTCATCGTGGCCAACGCCATCAGCGAGGTTCACGAGAGCGTCAAGGAAGGCGAAACCATCACCGCCCCGCTCGAAGCTTCCGGGGTCTTTCCCCCCATGGTCATCAGCATGGTGGATGTCGGCGAACAGACCGGCGCCTTGCCGGAGATGCTCCTGAAGATTGCGGACAATTACGACGACGAGGTGGACAATGCGGTGTCCGCCATGACTTCGCTGCTCGAGCCCATCATGATCGTCTGCCTGGCCGTGATCGTGGGCAGCATCGTCATCGCGATGTTCCTGCCCTTGATCGACCTGATGAACAACCTGGGCGGCTAATCCTTGGTGGGGTAGCCGGAGATGTAGGTTTCGAGTTGCTGGATGGTGCTGCTCTGGGCCTGGATCACCCAGTTGACCAGGTCCCCGATGGACACAATGCCTCTGAGCTGGTTGTCCTTCAGCACCGGCAGGTGGCGGATCCGGCTGCGGGTCATCAGCCGCAGGCATTCCTGCACGGTCGTTTCCGGCGTCACACTCACCACGTTCTCGGACAAAATCTCCCGCACGGGCGTCGTCCGGGACGACTTCCCTTTCAGGATGATTTTGCGGGTGTAGTCGCGTTCGGATACCAGTCCGATCATCCTGTCCCGCTCTGTCACCACCAGCGCGCCGATGTTCTTCTCGGCCATCATCTGGATGGCGTCGAACACCATGGTGTCGGGCGTGACGGTCCACACGGAGCCGCCTTTGGACTGGATCAACTCACTGACAGGTGCGTTGGGAATCATGCGTTATCTCGTTTCTCACTGAGCCAGGGGCTGGAACGAATTCACCTGAATCCGCTTCAGGACACCTGGGGCCTCGCCGGTTCTCGCCTCATGCGGTTTGCATTTGAATCTCAAACCACTTGCGGACAGGCGGCAAGCCTTTTCTGACTGTCCTTTTCGCCCTGGCCGCCTGCGCACACGCTCCAGCACCTCTCCGCGGGCGTTTACCGCTTCCCATCCTCGGTCGGTGATCCGGATGGTGATTGCTCCAAACTCGGCTGTACTGAGCACGCGGGCTCCGCAGGCTCGCAGACCGGATATCCGTTCCGCCGACGCGCGACGGTTGGCCGGATGCCGGTCGTCCCCCACCACGATCAAGGTCGGTCGCACCGCCTCCAGCAGATCGTGGATCCACGGTTCGCCCTCCGCCGGCAACCCGGTGACCATGATTTCGGTGCGAAGCCGTTCGCGCCCCACCGATTCCAGAAGTCTGCGCTGACCTTGCCGGTCGAGATCGGACAGGAACAGAAAGGTGGTCCCTCGCAGGGCGCCGCGCAGCACCATCACGCCGGTGTCCGCCCGCGACACCTTGAGGTTGTCCGGCGGATGCAGCACCTCCCAACCCTCGAAGGCGTTACCCTGTTTGAGACGGATCAGGTTCCGGTGTGCCGGCAGGATGTGATCGGCCAGTCGCCGGTAGGGCCCGGACCGGAACCGGACCGTGCTGATTCCGACTGTCCCGGCGGGAAACGCGTCCAGCAGGAGGGGTGCGGCGCCCATGTGCCGGACATCGCCGTGGGTGAGCGCCAGCGCCTGGAGACCGTTTTCGCCACGCGCGCGCAGGAAGGGGGCCAGCACGGCCTGGAAGGCGTTCGTGTTGCCGCAGTCCAGCAGAATGGGTTCCCAGCGTCCGGGCACCTTGAGGTGGATGGCCAGGCCACCCTCCAGCGGCAGGGTGGTGACTGCGCTGGATGCCCGCTGGCTGTACTCCTGGGCATAGAGCAGGGCCGGGACCAGGACGGCGGCACCGGCCATCAGCCATCGCAGCCGGGCTCCTTTGACCCAGCCGAACGCGATGACAAGGAACGTGCCCAGATAGACCATCCAGAGCGCGGTCGATGGCGCGGGCACGTATCCATAAGCGCCGGGGAGGCCCGCCACGCCCTCACTGAGCCACAGCATGCAATGCATCCAGAACCAGCCCCCGTGGTTGAAGACATCCGAGAGCCACGGGCACCACGCCCCGGTGGCCAGGCTGGCCAGTGCGCTGGCCAATGCTGCTCCAGCGCAGGGCACCAGCAGCACATTGGCCAGCAGCGACCCCGGGCTAAACAGGTGAAAATACTGCGCAGTCAGGGGCATCGATCCCACCCACGCTGCGAGGGAGGTGGCCAGCGTCACAGCCAACCAACGCATTGGTCTGCCCAACCAGCGTTTCCAGCGCGGGATCAGGTGCGCGGGCACGAGCGGATCCGGTTCCAGTCGTTCGAGCACCCGCTCCTGCAGCGGTGGGAGCACGAGAGCCAGCGCGAGGACCACCATGAAGGACAACTGGAAGGAGGCTTGGAACAACTGGCGCGGCTCGATCAGCAGGATCACCAGCGCCGACGCCGCCAGTGAATTCAAGAGGTCCGACGGGCGTTGCAGGGACCATCCCCCCACCACCACAGTCATCATCACCGTGGCGCGGACCGCCGACGCCTGCCAGCCGGTGGCGGCGGTGTAAAACCACAACATGGGAATCAACAGCCCGCCACACACGCCCCGGGGAATCCGCGCCAGCCGGAGCACCGAAAGCACGATCCCCGCGACCAGCGCAATGTGCTGTCCTGAAATGGCAAACACATGCATGGTGCCGGACTTCATGAACGGCTCCTCGATTTCATCCGTCAGCGCCGTATTCCAGCCCAGCGTCATGGCCTGGATGAGTCCCGTGGCGGGATCCTCCGGCGGCAGTCCACGGGCCAGGGTTTGGCGCGCCCAGCGGATGAACCGGACGGTGAACGGGGGAGTCGATCCCGTCGCGGGCGCCAGGTCCCAATCGCCCGAGCCGTCTGTGCTGAGTTGGAAGTGGATTCCGCGCCGTTCCAGGTAGGCCGCGTAGTCAAACAGTCCGTCCGCCAGCCGTCCGGGAGGCCTGGCCAGCACCCCCCTCACTTCCACCGCACGGCCGTCGAAGAAGTCCTCGGGAAGTTCCCCGGGCGAGCTGGCGGCCACCCGGCCGGTCGCAGGGCGCCACGCCCCTCCCTCCGTTCGGATCATCGCCACTTCCAGTTCCGCCAGTGTCCGGGTGACGGACAGCCCGTCGCGCTGGCGCATTGTCAGGCGCGGGGTTCCCACCAGGCGGCCGCGCACTTCGGCCAGCACCGCTTCCCCGGTAATCTGCTGGCGCAGGTCCTGGGCGGACCAGATTCTCGTGTGGGCAGCCAGGTTCAACCAGCCGGCCAAAACCAGGAGGAGCGCGTGGAACGGGAAACGAGTCCCGGGAATCCCCCGCAACCACGTGATCGCGTGTTGGGACCCTGAACCTGACAGGGCACCGGTGCCGCGGAGCCCGGGCCGCCCGCAGCGCGGCCCCACCCGGTTCCTGGGAAAAAGCACCCCGGCAACGGTCATCGCCAGGAAGGCAAACAAGGCCCAGGACGCTCGGGGGCCGATCCAATACCCGAACAGCACACCCGCTGCATAGAGGCAAAAGATCCGCAGCAGCGGTTGCGACAATCGATTTCGTGAGTGCCCAATCCCCATGGTCCCTTTCCGAACGTCCCCTCACCCTCATGTGAAGCACGGACATTCTTGTCCGTTCATCGAGTAACGCAAGCCAGTCTTGCGGGCCCGAATGTCCGGGCCCCGCTACCAGTTCGCGACACGCATTTGGAGGGCCGTGGAGGCTCTGATCCGCGGGGACTCATCCGGTCGGGACTTGGATACGGGTTTCAACCCTGCCGTGGGCTATTGCAGAATGCCTGGGATCGCGAGTGCCCGGATCCACGCCCAGGTGATCAGGGTGCAGTAGGACAAACCGGCTGCAAAATTCCAGGCCGGACGCCGAATCCTCGTCACCGGAAGGCTGGCCAGAGGAAGCCCCAGCAGAAAGCCCCCGAGCACTCCGGCGGTGTGTGTGGCGACGTCGCTGGTGGGGGAGACACCCACCAGCACGAACAGCATCAGTCCCGCCGCAATCCCTTCCGCAATCAGTCGTGGCGGTTGCTTCCGGCGCCAGTATTGGAAGGCGGCATCGGCGGCCAGCAGGCCCAGGGCAGCCATCACCACCCCGGAGGAACCCAACCCGCTCACCCGATCCTCGCGCCAGAGCACAGGGACCAGGTTGGCTAGGAATCCGCAGATCGATGTGACCAACAGCGTCAGCCCGGACCCGAACCGTCCCATGGCTACACCCAGCAGGAGGATGCCAAAGACCGCGTTCATGGCCAGGTGCCCGATGTCGGCATGCAGGGTGGTGGCGGTCAGGGCCCGCCACCATTCGCCTGCCCGAACCAGGCCGACATTGCAGATCCCGGAGGACTCAACCGTCGAATCCGGTCGTGTTTGAAGGACGAACAGTGCGCTGATCAGTCCGACCCACGCGAACACGGTCCAGTCGAAGGCCAGCCCCGGCCAGGGCAGTGCGTGGCGGAACGGCCAGGCCCGGTTTTCCCGTTCGTAATGTTCCAGGCAGGCTGCCGCTTCTGCATGTTGCCCAGGTGAGACCTCCAGCCGCCATTGCCCGGTTTCCGGATCGTGTTGGACTGTGGACTCGATGCCCTGGCTCAGGAGCACCAGGCTCCAGTCCATCGCCTGACGCTTGCCGGACGCTGGGATGCTTTCCACCGCATCCGGTTCTGCCGGGTCTTCCATGAGCATGTCGGCCCCAACTTTAGGGCAGACCCTCCCTGATGTCGTGCGAGTTTTTGAGCTGTTTTCCACTTCCATGTAATCATCCGCCAGACGTTCCTGAAGTCGGACCTGTCGGACCGCGCGGTGGCGGATTACGTGGCCGAGATGCTGGCCGAGTTTGCGCGGACCGAACACACTCGGTGCCGGCTGCCTGGCCAAACTTCCGGGGGCGGATCGGATCGTTGAGGATTGGTTCGCAGGCGAGCCTGCATGATTTCAGAATCGCGCACCAGGGCCGGGAACCTATTTCTCCGGAACGGCAGGTTCATGGGGAGTGTCCTGTCCCAAACAAAGAGCCCCTCCCGGCAAGGGAGGGGCTGAGGAGCGGCAATGCGAAGCGGGCCCTGGGGCCTATGGGGTCTCCTGCACCACCCGGTAGAAGGCCTGACCGGCGCCGTCCCGCGTCGAGATCAGGTGGGTGAGCGGGCCGCCCGTGCCGGCCATGTTGGTCATCACATTCGTCCAGACGGCGTTCAGTTCCGAAAGCGTCTGGATGGCGTAGGTCTTGCCCACCTCGGACGGGAATTCCAGTTCCCCGGCCGGCAGGATCTGGACGAAGAACCCGGGCTTGTCGTTGGCATCCGCCGGGTTGCTGCCGGCGCGCAATTCCGCCAGGTCGTCGAACCCGTCCCCATCGGTATCCCGGACATTGGGATGCGTGCCGGCGCCGAGTTCCACGGCGTTGCTCAGGCCGTCCCCGTCCACATCGTCATTGCCGTTGTAGGCCAGGCTGCCGAGTTTGCTGTTTTCCCACTCGTCCAGCAAACCGTCCTTGTCCGAATCCGGCGTCAGGCTGGCGATGGACGCCTTGAGCAACCCGACCGCATAGCTGAGGTTGTGGACACCTAGGCTGCCGTCCTCCTCCACGAAGAGATAGTTGAAGGCGGCCTGCAACTGGTTGGTGGTATAGGAACTGGTGATGGTCACGGTGGGCTCCCCAACCGGCGGCAACAGCATGGCCAGCTCGGTCAGCAGGTGATGCACCTCGGTCTGCACACCCTCGATGATGCCGTCCCCGTTGTAATCCTGTTTCGGGAAGTTGAACGTGGTGATCGGTCCGTGGCAGTTGACGCAGCCGCCAACCAAGTCCACATCGTCGGAATCATCATCCGGTGTGCCGCCATCCCAGCGCGGACGGAAGGTGTGGCCGCCGACCTGGGCCACCGAGTTGGTGTCGCCGCTGGTGTTTTCCTGCAAGTGACAGGCCACGCAACTGTCGCCGATGGCCGACAAATGGGAGGTGCTGGGAATGGTCTTGCCATAGGTCCAGGCATTGGCCCCCGCCAGCATGTCGGCCTGCGGACCGTGGTGTGGGCCGAAACTGCCGCTGCCCGCGCCGGGCTTGATGTAGGTGAGGACATCCCGCCGGCCCTGATGGCAGTTCATGCACAGCTTGCCTTGACCGCCCTTGCTGATGACGGTCGGCCCGCCCGGCTTGCTGGTGTCAGCCAGTTTGACGTCCGCCATCGTGCGCAGGATATGCGGGTTGTTGGTGGGGGCATGGGGATCATGGCAGGCCGCGCAGGCGATCGCCTCGTAGGCGGTGCGGGGCGGGGTGGTGCCATCGACAAAGTCCACAAATCCGATGGCGCTGTGGCACTTGACGCAGGAGGCGCGACTCTCGCCAGTGGGATAGCGGGTGGCGATGGCATGCCGGGAGTTGCGCCACTCGTCGTTTTTCGTGTGATAGGGGGCCGCGTCATGGCACTGGCCGCAGTCGCCGGCGCTGAAGCTCACGCTGATCTTCGAGGGATCGCCCAGCGAATAGGCGTGCGGGCTGCCGGCGCCGTGGCAGTTCTCGCACTGCACATTGGCGGTCTCCGCCAAATCCGAGTAGTTGGCCACCATGTTCGACCAGTTGCCAGGGACGAAGTTCGTCGGAAAGACCCAGTTGGACGCGGTGGCGCGATCGTCGAATCCGTCATTCACGGCCCGTGCATCCTTGTCATAGCCTACGGCATGACATGCCACGCAGTATTCCGCGAAGTGGTCGGTGGAGATGCCGTCGATTGCCAAACTGAACGCGGTCGCATGACCGGTCTTGGACCAAGGGGTGACCTTGTCGGCAAGGATTTGGCTGCCGCTGTGGCAGAGTTGGCAGGTTTGCCAGCCCATGTAAGTGCCGCATTCGATGTTGCGCACCAACACGATGTTGGTCGTGGTCGCACTGGTGCGGTTCGTGACGGTCACAGTAGCCCGGATCGTGTAGGTGCCGCTGTTGGTGGGCACCAGCATCTTCCGGGGAAACGCCAGTTGATAGACCGTGGCATCGCCCGGATTGAAGATCGGCACGTTGGGGGTGATTGGACTGTCGGTGAGTTCCGTGTCGTTTGTGCCTGAGCCGATCGGCTTGGCGGTGAGGGCCCACGCGACTCCGAGGATGTTTGTTGCCGGGATGGTGTTGGTGACCTGCGCCTCGAGATAAACCGGTTGTCCCAAGCCCACGCTGTAGAGGCCGCCGGAGATCCGGGTGCTGGCGGGCAGCCCATATTTGCTGATCTCCATCCGGCTCAGGGGCCGGGAAGCAATCTGATCCGCAGTTGCAGTTACGGTTGCCGTGGCCATCAGCGCCATGACCAGCAGCGACCCCGTCAGGAACTTGGAGGAAGGAATGGTCTTCATGATTCTCGATTTGGTCGAACGTTCGTTCGTGTTGCTCTTCCACACACGTGGGATGGCGCCACCCTAAACTTCTCTCAAGCATCAGCTATCCAAATCTTGCCAATCGTTCACCCTCTCTTGCCCTGCGCGCCCTCAATCCCCCCGCTGAACCTGCCGTTCCGGAGCGCGGGTCCGTCCACCCTCCGCAGTGGCTCTGCTACGGAGGACGGGCGACCCGCAGCGGCTGCGCTACGCCGGGCGTCCACAAAGGTTCGCTACCCCATCCGCCCTTCGAGGCTGCTGCGGCTCATGGAGCCGCGCTCCTCCGCAACCGGTTCATGGCCCCAACTCACGTTCAATGCTTGGAGGTGTTTCCTTCCCATGAACCGGCCCCCGGACCGCGGATTGTCTCAATCCGCAGCGGCTCCGATGATGCGGTGCTGCTCGAGTTGAGGACAACTCGCGCTCCTTGCCCGGGTTCAGGGTCCCATTGCATGCGCGAAGCGAAAGGAGGCTTCCCATGAACCGACCCTCTCTCTTTATCGACCCCTCCCGCATTTCAGCACGGTCGGATCAAGAAGAAGGAGGGTGAAACGGAGGCGCAGGCGGTGTGGCAACCAAAGGTGAGCGTTTGCCAATATTTGTTTAGCCCATCCTGAGGATAAGCATAGGCTGCCCCCCATTCACAGGCGGGCATCACCGGAAGCCGGTTTTGCTTTTGGTTTGCGGCAGGGTGATGCGCCCAAACGGTTTGCGAGCATGAAAGCGTATCGATTCAACCTGTATCTGCGGGCGGTGCGCCTGGGGGCCCTCGGCGCCGGACTGATGGTTGCGGTGGGGTGGTGTCCGGCCCAGGCGCCGCACCTTACCGTGCCCCAACCCGGCGGCATGCCGGGGCTTCCCCTCATCACCGAGATTCGCGCCACCGGCACCAATCAGGTCGAGCTGCGCTGGGATGGGCCGTCGGGCCTCTACCGCGTGATGCGCAAACTGCAGGTGACCGGCGGCACCTGGCAGGAGGCGGTTCCATGGAATGCCAACCGGGTGGCCCGGGTGCCGGCCTTGCAGCCCCAGGAGTTCTTTCGGGTCATCGGCCCGTCGCCCTATTATGCCGGATCGGCCTCGTGCGAGGAATGCCATGCGGACATTCACGAAACCGAGATGCAGACCCGGCACACCGGAGCCCTCGGGACCCTGAAGCAGATCGGGCAAAGCGGCAATCCGCAGTGCCTGCCCTGCCATACCGTGGGGTATGGTTTGCCGACCGGCTTTTACACCGAATCGTCCACCCCTCACCTGGCGGGCGTGCAGTGCGAGAATTGTCACGGACCCGCGGCGTTGCACGTGGCGGATCCTTTTGACCTGACCGTACGCCCGCGGGCGGAAATCGCGGGTCAGATGTGTGGTGGTTGCCACACCGGGTCGCATCATCCCACCTACGACGAGTGGCGGACGACGGGGCATGCGGGGGTGTCGGAGGACATGAACGGAGGAGATCTGCAGCGGTGTGGCCGTTGCCACTCGGGAACCTCCCGGCTGGCGCAACTGGCCGGGCTGTCCGGGACCAGCTTGACCAACGCGGTCGATGGAGACGCGAACTTGGGAGTCACCTGTGTGGTCTGCCACGATCCGCATGCCAACACGCCCCACGGCCATCAACTGCGCAATCCCGTCGCCTCCACCAATGACTACGTGGTGACCACCGCGGGCACGCTCCTCAGCCAATACAATCCCAATGTCAACCTTTGCGCCCAATGCCACAATCATCGGGGCGCCTCCTGGACGAGTTCGAGTCGCCCACCGCATTACTCGCCGCAGTACAACATGATGCTCGGCACCGTCGGGTTGTTGCCGGACGGCTGGCAAAAGCGCGGTGGATATCATGCACGGTTGATCAAGGGCCAGTGTGTGACATGCCACATGCAGACTGAGGAATACGTTTCCGAGGCGCACCCGGCGGTCACCGGACACCAGTTTGCAGTCGAGAGTTACAAGGTCTGCCTGGAGTGCCATGTGAATCCGCAGGGCTTGGTCGAGTTGGCCGAGTTCGCCGTGGGCGCGCGGATCTTGTCCGTGAAGGCCTTGCTGGAGCAGTGGGGTCGGACGGCTTCGCCGGAGCCGCTGCGCACCCAATATGGGGCGTTGGCCTGGGAATACGAGAACCCAGGCGACCTGAGTGGCGCCAGCCGCGGGGAAACCCCCAGTGCCACCGAACAAGCCCTCATTCCCGATAACATCAAGAAAGCGCGATTCAACGTGTATCTGGCCCTCTACGACGGCAGCTTGGGGGCGCACAACGGGTCCTACACCGTTGACCTCCTCGATGCCGCCGCCGATTGGGTGGAGGAGGAATTGCCCTGAGGGGTGAACCAGGCCCGCCCATGAGATATTCACAAGGACTCCCCATGCTGACCCGAGTTGCCCAACTTTTCTCCCCGGGAGTGGCACGAACGATGGCCTTGATCGCCGGGGGGATCCTGGTGTTGACCGTGGCCCTCTCCTGCACCACGGTCAACCGCGCGGTGGTTGTGCCCCCCCAGGTGCCCGGCGCCGAGTACATCGGCACCGCCGAGTGCGAAACCTGCCATGAGGAGATGGTCCGCGACTTTGCCACCGCCAGTCATGCCCGGCTGATCGCCGCCGGCACCAACGCCATCAACATCGGTTGCGAATCCTGTCACGGCCCCGGCAGCCTGCATGCTGAATCGGGCGGCGAAGTGAAACCGCCGTTCAGCTACACCGCCGGACGCCCCGAAACCGCCGACTACGGCGCTCGCCCGATGGTGGCGCCGGCCCGGGCGACCGAGAACGTCTGTTACCAGTGTCACGGCGACGTGCGGGGCCAGTTCAACCTGCCGTCGCATCATCCGGTTCCCGAGGGACGGATGACCTGCAGCGAATGCCATCCACCGCACAAGGGGCGGGCCTTCACGGGAGGCAGCACGGCGTTGCGCGACCGGGATGATGGCTGTCTGGAATGCCATCCTGCCCAGCGTGGGCCCCACGTGTTCGAGCACGAGGCTCTGCGCGAGGGATGTGGCATCTGCCACCAGCCGCATGGGAGCATCAATGCCAAGATGCTGACGATCCGGGACGCGAACCTGTGTTTGCAATGCCATCCCGCCCAGCGGCAGGGCACCCAGGTGTATATCGGGGGTTCTCCACACTTGGGGCGATTGCAGCGCGGCACGTGCTGGTCCGCGGGCTGCCACGAAGCCGTTCACGGTTCCCGTGTGAATTCTTCCTTGCGGTTCTAAACCCCCGGCCCTTGCCATGAAACGCCATTCTGAACCCATCTCGTCCCGCCTGAGCCGCTGGCTGTTGTCCGCGCTCGGCGTCGGTCTCGCGGTGTCGCCGGCCAGTGCCGTTGGGGCGGAAGAAGCTCCGGCGGAGCCGAAGGCCGAGGAAGCCCCGGTGCTGTCCCCCGAGGAGTTTTTCGAGGGTGGGGCGCAGCCTTACCAGAACTGGATCGAGTTGGCGGTGGGCGGCTGGTTCCCCAGCGGTAACACCAGCCAGTTCCAGCAGCGCCATTCCACGGAAAATGACATCTTCGGTGGCATCGAGGACTTCCATTACCAGCGTGATCTGGGCAAGGACACCCTCTTCAAGATGGACGGGCGGGCGCTCTTCGATAACGAGGATTACCAGCTCAAGCTGGACGTCACCAAGGCGGACTTGGGTTACTTCAAGCTGGATTTCGAGCAGTATCGCACCTGGTACAACGGCGATGGGGGTTACTATCCGCCCACCGCCGCCTGGTATCCGCTGGGAGACGACGCGTTGGGGTTGGATCGGGGTGAACTGAAGTTCGAGACGGGACTCACGCTGGAGAACATTCCCAAGGTGGTCTTCCGTTACACCCACCGGTATCGCGACGGCGACAAGAGTTCGACGAAGTGGGATGCGGTCCCGGGCGTTCCTCCGGTTGGGCCGCGGCCTCTTCTGGCGCCCAGCTTTTACAACATCGACGAGCAGGTGGACATCTTTGAGCTGGAAGCCACCCATCGGATCAAGGCCACGCAGTTGGGGGCCGGAGGGCGTTACGAGATGGGGGACTTGGACAACACCTTCAATTCCACGGCCTATGATGCGCTGGGCAACGCCCAAGCCACGAAGGATGTCGAGGGATCGTCCTATGACCTGCTGAGCGTGAATGCGTTCAGCGAGACGTGGATCCAGAAGAACCTGTTCTTCTCGACCGGCTTCCTGTTTACCGATCTCGACAGCGATTACTCGGGCAGTCGGAGCACGGCGGTGCCCGGCGCGGTGAACTACACCGGGCTGAACGGCGGGGCGCGGCAACAGGAATACACGCTGAACCTCAACTTGCTGGCTCGGCCGTGGAAGCACGTTTCCGTCGTCCCGTCCGTGCGCGTTCAGAAGGAGGACTGGAACGCGGATTCCGGCCTGCCGGCAGCGCCCGTCGGACAGTCGGACGGAGATGCGCTGGATGTCAGCGAGGAATTGGAGTTGCGCTACACCGGCGTCACCAATTGGGTGTTCTATGGGCGGGGAGAGTGGACGCAGGGGGACGGCGAGTTGAACGAGGCGGGGGGTATCGGCCTGACCCCGGTGATCCAGCGTGAGACCGAGGACAGCCGGTTCTTCCAGAAGTATGTCGCCGGGATCACTTGGTATCCGGTCCGGCGGGTGAGCCTGGACACCCAGTACTATTACAAGATCCACGATTACGACTATGACCACACCTTCGACAGCACATCGAACGACGGGATCCCGCCCGGCGTCAGCGGCAACCGGTATCCGGCCTACCTGGTGATGCAGGGGTTCGAGACGCACGACGCGAATGTGCGCCTGACGCTGCGGCCCCACACCCGGGTGACCCTGGTGAGCCGCTACGATTTTCAATACAACACCATCCACAGCGAGCCGGATCCGATTTCCGGGTTGGGGGATACGGAGACCTCCCAGACCACCAGCCACATCTTCGCCCAGAACGTGAGCTGGACGCCTTGGTCCCGGCTGTTCCTACAGGTGGGCTTCAACTACGTGCTCAATGAAACCGTGACGCCAGCCTCGGACTACACCCAATCCATCCTGGATGCGCAGAACAATTACTGGACACTCAACTTCTCGAGCGGGTTTGCGCTGACCGACCGGACAGATCTGCACGCCGGTTACTTCTTCTACCAGGCGGACAATTACGAGGACAACTCGGCGGTGGGAGTCCCCTACGGCGCCGGAGCCACGGAGCACGGGATCACCTGCGGTGTAACCCATCGGCTGCGCGAAAACATCCGCTTGAACCTGCGCTATGGCTTTGCCCGATATGAGGATGAGGCCGCCGGCGGGAACCTCGATTACGACTCGCACCTGGTCTATGGCAGCGTGCAATACCGATTTTGAAGGCTTTACGGGGTGAAGCCGTCAAACGAGTGAGTTTTAGTGACTTCACCGGGTGAAGTCATAACAACAGCGAACACAGAGAACCAAACAATGAAAGACACAACAAAACTGGCGATGATCGTGGCGCTGCTCGCCGGCGCCGTCAGCTTGCAGGCTGACGTGGAAGCCAACTGGAAGAAGCATTGCGCGTCCTGCCACGGGGCGGATGGCAAGGGCCAGACCACCATGGGCAAGAAGGCGGGTGCCAAGGACTACACCGATGCCAAAGTCCAGGAAAGCTTCACGGACGAGGAAGCCTTCAAGGCGACCAAGGAAGGCATCACCAAGGATGGCAAGGCCGTCATGAAGCCCTACGCCGAGAAGCTCACCGACGACGAAATCAAGGAGCTGGTGGCGCACATCCGGAAGTTCAAACAATAGTCCATTACCCCCCCCGCACGCCCTTGGAATCCCTGATTGATCCGGTCGGAATTCTCGTCCGGGCAAGGGGGGGGCTTCGTTTACCTGAAGCCCCATGAACTGGGGAGGGACGGCAGGCTCAGGCCGCTGTTCCAGCCGGTAGGGCGGGGGGGGATGCTTTGTAGCGCAGGTTTCCCAACCTGCTGTATCGCCGATTTCCAAATCGGCGGGTCGTTCGCAAGTGCCAGCACCTGCGACTGTCGCCCGGCTGTTTAACTGTCGATCATGAACCAAACCTCTGTCTTTCGGCGGCGTTTCCATCGCAACTGGATCAGCCTGGCGGGCGCCATCATCGCTCTGGGCAGTTTCTTCGCCTTCCTGCTGCTGTTCGTCATCGACATCCTGAAGCATCAGGGCAACCCCTACCTGGGCATTCTGGCATATGTGGTGGCGCCCATGTTCCTCTTCCTGGGGGTCTCCTTGATTGTGTTGGGGATCTACCTCGAGCGGCGCAACGCCATTCGCAGCGGACAGGCCAGCGCCCACACGGCATTCACCATTGACCTGTCCCGTCCGCGCGACAAGCGGGTGCTCGCCCTGTTCGTCTGGGGCACGGTGATCTTCCTGATCCTGACGGCCATCGGCAGCACCCAGACCTACCATTACACCGAATCGATTTCCTTTTGCGGACAGGCCTGTCACGAGCCCATGGAACCGGAATTTGT
This sequence comes from uncultured Verrucomicrobiae bacterium, assembly GCA_963751435.1. Taxonomy (GTDB): domain Bacteria; phylum Verrucomicrobiota; class Verrucomicrobiia; order Limisphaerales; family DSYF01; genus JALOTU01. The sequence continues at coordinate 80,155 of CAVVUP010000036.1, forward strand.
AGCTTACCAGCATTCGCCGCACGCGCGCGTCGAGTGCGTGGACTGCCATGTCGGTTCCGGCGCCGCCTACTACGTGAAGGCCAAGCTCAACGGCGTCCACCAGTTGCTGGCCATGGTCGGCAACACCTACCAACGGCCCATCCCCACCCCGATCAAGGGGCTGCGTCCCGCCCAGGACACCTGCGAGCAGTGCCACTGGCCCCAGCGGTTCTCCGGCAACATGGACAAGTCCTTCCACCATTTCCTCTCGGACGAGCAGAACACGCCCTTCAGCGTGCGCCTCCTGTTGAACGTCGGCGGCGGGGATCATCCCAGGCATCCCACCGGCGGCATCCATTGGCATGTCTCCGAGTCCAACCGCGTGGAATACATCGCCACTGACGAAAAGCGGCAGGTGATTCCCTGGGTCCGCTACACCAAGCCCAACGGCGAGGTGGTCGAATACCGGACCGGGGATTTCCAGGGCAACCCGGCGGATTACGAGATCCGCACCATGGACTGCATGGATTGCCACAACCGTCCGGCGCATTTGTTCAACTCGCCCAACGACGAGGTGGACTTGGCGCTGCACCACGGGAGGCTGGACCGATCGATGCCCTGGCTGCGATCCAACGCCGTGTGGATTCTCACGCGCGATTATGCGACCAAGGAGCAGGCCTTGGCGGCCATTGCCGGCCACGTCAAGGCGGTGTACGCGAGCCACCCCCAGGCTGGGGACGCGATTGCCGAGCTGCAGCGCATCTACAGCGCGAATTTCTTCCCGGAGATGAAGGCCGACTGGCGGGCCTATCCGGACAATCGCAGCCACAAGGAGTGGTCCGGCTGTTTCCGCTGTCACGGCGGGGAACACGCCAGCGCCGATGGCCAGCACACCCTCTCTTCCGGGAATTGCAATGCCTGTCACGTCATTCTGGCGCAGGGCGCCGGCGAGGACCTGCAGAAACTGAATCCCCAGGGCCACACCTTCTTCCACATCGATTCGGACTACGAACAGTTCAACTGCCACGAATGCCACACCGGGCAGTTGCAGGAGTGAAGCCCCTCCAGGGCCTGGCAACAAACGGCGCCCACAGCCCGGATCAAGGCGACTGTTCCGGGTTGGCGCCGGCGCGGCTGCGGCGAAACCTGCCGCGCTGCAGCTTCCGGTACCTGGAATTGTTCCACCTCAAGTCCTCGAACTGATCGCCCGGTTCGAGCAGCAGCACGACATCTTCAAGTCCGGTCCATGCAACGAACTCAGGTCCGACGCGAGTTCCTGGATTCTCTTGTGCCCGGGTGAACCACTGTCCGCTCAGACAACCCATTTGGGTTATGGACTTCGGGACTTCGGCTCATGGATTGACATTCGGTGATCCGTCCCGCATAAAGCACCACGGCGGTCGGCGTGTTCGTCTATCGGTTAGGACACGGCCCTCTCAAGGCTGAAAGACGGGTTCGATTCCCGTACGCGCTACCAACCCAAGAAACCCCACAAATAAAGGGCTTTTCGCAAACTCCCTCCCCTCGCAGGGCTAAAATGCATAACACATGCATAACAGACTCCCGGGTAGTCAGCATGGTTTTCATGGTCAAAGTGGATTGGTGAATTGTTCCTTTGGCGTCTCAGCCGAGCCCCGCCATTTGGTTGACCGTGCCATGCGCAACTGGCTAATCAGTTCGCATGGCCACTGTGCCGGCCAGCTCGGGAATACCCCGGGCGGTCAGGTTGCCTTGCAGCAACAGATGGAGCACTGCCATGAAATGGCTTTTGCCACTGCCGAAACTGCCGTTCAAGTAGCACGCCCGGCTCGACTGCTTTTGCAGCGCGTCTTTGATCAACTGCAGCGCTTCGTCGAAGTTCCGTTCGAGCTGTGGGGTGACGACGTAGGTCTTCAGCGTTTCGTCCGGTTGCTGCAGCCCGTCGGCGAGCCGGAGCACGAATTCGCCGCCCTGCACTTTGTCCGGCAGGTCGAACAGATCTTTGATCAGCGTTGCCATGGTTCAGAAAAATCGCGTTACACCAATGCTGCCTTGCGTTCGTGCAGCCAGTCCACCGCCGCGTCCAGGTTTTCCAATTCTCCCAACACCTTCACCTTGAGCTTGGACTTCAACCCACCCCGGTCGAACAACGCCAGGCAGGGTTGATCCACGAACCGGCTGGTGTATTTGATCGCTTCAAATCCCGCCGGATGCTTCTGCAACGCGAGCCCCCATTCTTGCGGAATGCTGAGGTCATCGTCCAGGAGGCTGGACTTGTCCACGGCCATGGCTTCCCTCGTTCGCTCCGTGCTGAAGGCGCAGACCTTGAGTTCCGGAACCGTGATCTGGCTCACGCACCGGCCGGTCCATTTGCTGATGGCAATGGTGCAGTCGTTCTGGAACACGTCATCGCCGAACACTTCCCAAAGGCAGGTTTGAATGTTCGGCCCGACGTAGAGCAGCGGGTAAGGACAACTGGCATGGGAAAACCGGTGATAGTCATGAATCCCGAAGTCCAGGGCCGGCACCGCGACCCGATGCACCCGAAACCACGTCCGCGCGGGTTGCCGCGTGACCGGAATCGTTTTGGTGTCGAAATCCGTCCCCGGCCGAAGCAGGGTGCGTGCGGGCTTGGGTTTACTCGGCATACGCTTGGGCTGCCTGACAGACCTGCTTCACCTTGCCTTCCCGCAGCAAGTCCAACGGCCGCTTGCCGCCGAGACCGGTTTTCGTTTGCAGAAAGAAAAGGATCTTCCCCCAGGCATCCAAGCCTTGATCTTGATTGAGAGCATCGAGCACTTCCGTCAGGCCCGCCAGCACCTGGCCGTGCTCGTCAAACTGCCAGCGTGGAAAGCGGGCCGCCTGGAGTCGCTCCTCGCGCCAGGCCAGCAACCGCCCGGCCTCCAGCCGCTTCAACACTGCGGTCTTGGAAATCCGGAGCAGCCGCGCCACCTCATCCGAGGACAGGCTGCCCCCCTCCGCCTCCGCCAGCTTCTGCCGCGCCTCCATGCCCCGGGCCACCGCCAGCGCAAATTTATCCTGGCGCGTTTCCCTCGCTCCGATGGTGATGGTAAATGCGATGTTGGCCAGGCGCGCCAGGGAGGTTGAACTCTGGCTGCGATGCTTGCGGATGACCTCGGTGAATTCCTTGACCACCGCCTGTTTCTCCGCCGACAAATCCGCCACCGCGCTGCTCATTTCAAGTGTCTTTGGCATAGCTGATCTTAGAATCTCCCGGCCTCAGCCGATTGTCAACCTTGTAAACCCTGGCAACTGGGGGTTGTCCGTGGTCCGTTGTCAGTTGTCAGTTGTCAGTTGTCAGTTGTCAGTTGTCAGTTGTCAGTTGTCAGTTGTCCGTTGCCCGTTGCCCGTTGCCCGTGATCCGTTGCCAACAACGTCCGTCCCGCCACTGACCACCGACTACTGACCACTGACCACTGACCACTGACTACTGACCACTGACTACTGACCACTGGCCGCCCGCCGCTTTCGCGTCTTGCCCGCCACGACCGGCGGCGCCCACGCTCGAACTTCATCCGCTGTCTTGCCCATGCGGCGCATTTCTTCGTTGGCGAAGGTGCGGTAGAACTCGCCCAGGCCCATGCCGAAGTTCGGGTCCAGTTCGTTGTGCCACTGGAGCAGCCAGGGGAGCAGTTCGAGGACGCCCGCCAATACCGGTAGCAGACGTTCGTCCGCCCAGCCTTCGCCAGTGCGCATGCGCTGGTAGTAGTTGGCCAGCGCCTCCGCCTGTTGGAGATGATTCCAGCCCGCCCAGCCGATGACCGGGGTGCGGTCAATGTCGCGGCCGCAGAATGGATAGCTGATGAACCGCTCCTTGGGCACATCCAGCTTGCCGCGCAAGCGCCAGAAACGTGGTTTCCAGGAAATCCTTGGTTTCGTATTTCGGTGGGACGGGGATGTCACCGATCTGCTGTTGCTTGAGCGTCTTGGCTTCCATGGCGGTGAGGCGATTCGGATCGCCCTCGGGCAATTGCGTCCGGGCGTCAATCGCGTCTTCCTCCCGTTGCTTGCTCCAGGTTTCCTCCCAGGCGGCGCGTTTGCGGAGACCGCTGGGTTTATAGCGGAGCACCGGCAGGAGCGGCACGGCCTCGGATTCCACCAACTCGACCACCAGTTCCGTCAAATCGTAATCGGGCCGGGCACGGTAAAGGTTCGCCACGGTCATGAACTCAGGGTCACGGCGGACCTTGTCGGCCAAGTGGGCGCAGGTGGTCAATTCCGGGCGCGGCCAGTAGCGGGCGTCTTCCAGCCGATTTAGCAGCCAGTCACGCAAGGCGCGGGCTTGTTGTTCCTCCCACGGCTCGGTGTTCCAGCGGCGTTTGAATTCGGGTTGTTCAATGAGGCGAATGTTGTGGTCCGACTCGATGAGCTTGATGCGCTTCTCGACCAATTTGCGATACGGCTCCGGCCAATGTGTCGGCAACTCGGTGAGCCCAGTGAACGCCAGAGCGCACGTTCTCGCACCGACCTGTTGCCCGGGCCGCAATCAACCGCTTCACCTCCGCCTGCACCGCCTCAACCGTGAACGGCTTGGCCAGAAATCCTCGCGGAGCCTGCGAGTAAGCCTGGTGTGGTTCCCGCAAGGATTCCAGCCCTGGATGAAATGCGGAAACCAGCAAGACGGGCAACTGGGAATGCGCAGCCGCGAGACGCTTCAGGATGTCCTCGCCTCGCAGCCCGGGATGCGAGTGGTCGGTGATCAACAGGTCCGGCGGTGAGTCCTGCACGATCTTCCACGCTTCGTCTCCGTTCTCGCACTCGACGATTTCAGCATCTGGGAACTGCGCTTGAATGATGGTCCGGATGGATTCGCCGCACTTCCGGCACGTCGTCGAGGAGGACGATGCGGACTCGGCGGCGAGGGCGGCGGGGTGTCCGTCTGCTGGCAGCCGGTTGATTCGTGTCCGATGGTGACGTCACGTGCACAGGCTGCCATGTGTGCTGGGAGAATCAACCTCGGTCAGCCTTGCCAGCAACCCGGTAAATCGGCTCTCCGTCTTGTTGTTCCTGACCGCCATCGCCAGCGCCTTCCGCTGCCCGATCAGCACGACCAGCTTCTTGCCCCGCGTGATCGCCGGTGTAAACGAGGTTGCGCTGGAGCAGCAGGTATTGCTGCATCGCCAGCGGCATCACGACCGCCGGGAATTCCGATCCCTGCGACTTGTGAATCGTGATGGCGTAGGCCAGCGCGATTTCGTCGAGTTCACCGAAATCGTAAACGACCTCCCGCTGGTCGAACCGGATCGTCACCTCCCGCTCGACGGGATCAATCTTCACGATCTGGCCGATGTCGCCGTTGAACACGTCCTTGTCGTAATCGTTCTCGGTCTGGATCACTTTGTCCCGGATACGGAACTGCCAGCCGAACTTCTCCACGGACGGCTCCTCCGGCCTGGCCGGGTTCAATTCGGTCTGGAGGCGAAGGTTTAATTCGCGGATGCCGAGCGAGCCCCGGTTCATCGGGCACAGCACCTGGATGTCGCGGATGGGATCGAGCCGGAACTTTCCGGGCATCCGGTTCTTCACCATATCGACCAGCGTGTCGGCGATGCGCTCCGGCTCCTCCCGCTCGACGAAGTAGAAATCCGACTCGCCGCCCTTGGCCGCAAGCTCCGGCATCTGGCCTTCGTTGATCCGGTGGGCGTTGGTGATGATCCGGCTGTGCGCGGCCTGGCGGAACACCTCCGTCAACCGCACGACCGGCACCACGCCGCTGTCGATGATGTTCCGCAGCACCATGCCCGGCCCGACCGAAGGCAACTGATCCACGTCGCCCACGAGCAGCAGGCTGCCGCTGACCGGCAGCGCCCGCAGCAGGTGATTCATCAGCGGCACGTCCACCATCGACATTTCGTCCACGACCAGGAGATCGCATTCCAGCGGGTTGCCATCGTTCCGGGTGAAGGTGCCGGTGGCCGGCTGGACTTCGAGCAGCCGGTGGATCGTCTTGGCCTCCAGCCCGGTCGCCTCCGACATCCGTTTGGCGGCCCGGCCGGTCGGCGCACACAGCAGGCACCGGACTTTCTTGGCGGTCAGGATTTTCAGGATGGCGTTGACCAGCGTGGTCTTGCCGACACCCGGCCCGCCGGTGATGACGAGTGCCCGGCGTGGAGATCGCCTGCTTGAGCGCCTCGCGCTGGCTGGGCGCAAGCTCCTTGCCGGTCTTGCCCTGGCACCACTCGACCGCCTTGTCGAAATCAATCGGCGGATACGAGGACGGCATGCCGCACAGATTCTTGATCCGGGCGGCGATGCCTTCCTCGGCCCGTTTCAGCGAGGGCAGGAAGACGAGTTCCTGATCGTTGATCTTCTCCGTCACGAGGTCGCGGTCGGCGTGCGTCTTCTCCAGGGCCGCAGTGACGACCTTCTCGTCCACGAGCAGGAGCTTGCCGGCCTCGTCCTTCAGGAACTCCACCGGCAGGGCGCAATGGCCGTTGCCGGTCGCTTCCAGCAGCACATGGCTCAGGCCGGCGCAGGCCCGGATCAGCGAGTCGTGCGGGATGCCGATCTTCTGGGCAATCTGGTCGGCGGTCTTGAAGCCGATGCCGTGAATGTCCTTGGCCAGCGCATACGGGTTGGCCTGCACCTTGGCAACGGCATCCTCGCCGTAGGTCTTGTAGATGCGAACCGCCCGGCTGGTGCTGACGCCCTGGCTGTGCAGGAACACCATGATCTGGCGGATGACTTTCTGTTCCGCCCACGCATCCTTGATGCGCTTCCGCCGCTTGGGGCCGATGCCGTCCACATCCTCCAACCGGGCGGATTGCGATTCGATGATGTCGAAGATTTGCTCGCCGAACTTGGCCACCAGCTTCTTGGCGTAGATCGGGCCGATGCCCTTGACCATGCCGCTGCCCAGATATTTCTCGATGCCTTCCTTCGTCGTCGGCGCGGTGCTGTTCAGCATCTCCGCCTTGAACTGGAGGCCGAACTCCCGGTCCTGAATCCAGCGTCCTTCGGCGGTCACCCACTCACCGGGACTGACGGAGGGGAGCGAGCCGATCACCGTCACCTGGTCGCGATGGCCCTTGGCTTTGACCTTGAGCACCGCCCAGCCGTTCTCCTCGTTGAAGAACGTGACGCGCTCGATCAGCCCCGAAAGGCTTTCGGCAAACTGCTTGGCGGGCGGCTGGGTTTGGGCCGGCGTCATGGCGGGCAGTTCATCGCTCCGCGTGTGCGAGGTGATGCGTATCCGTCGGCTTCAATTTGTTCACCCGGGGAGATTGCCAAAATCTGCGGTGAGAATCAAAAGCAGGATGACGGGCGACTTGTAGCAGTCACCGCAGCGCATTCCAGTGTCGGACGGTAATTCGCTGAATTCCGTTTCGCTGGAGGTGCCGCCGGCGCTGGCAGCCAGTGGCGTGTTGAGCTAACCTGCGGTCGCATGATTGGAAGATCGCTCCTGATTCTGATGGCAGCCGGCGCGGCATTCGCCGCGGCCTGAAGATTGTGGACGCCAACCACACCGACCCGCAGGATCCGGCCGGCATCTCGAGCGTGATTACCTGCGGCGGTGCCAACTCGACCCGGCAGGCGCTTTACCGCCGCTACATGGCGGGATGGTTTGAGTATCACCTGCGCGGGGATGCCAGCTACGCCCCGTGGATTCTGAACTTCCCCGGAGGCCAGTTGGCCGCGGACCTGGCCGCCAACCGCATCACCTACCAGGCCGTGGTTCCGCTGGAGTTGGCCCTCGGTTTGACCAATGACGTGGTCGCGCTCGAAGTCAGCGGTCCCTGCGGGCAGCGATTCGCGTTGGAGCGTTCGACGGATGGCGGTCCCTGGTCGCCGACGGTCACCAACACCACACCTCTCGCGCCAGTGGTCCTGCCCGTATCGTCCTCGGTGGATTTGGAACTGTGGCGGACGCAAAGCCTTCCCTGATTACTGCCTCACCGGGAAAAGGCGGCGCAAGAAGCACCACCGTCAGGGTGCGAAATCCTTGATCGCACGAGACGATAAAACCGTTACCCCGGCATCGTTGGTCGCCGCCGCCAAGGTGGCCAGGGCGGGCGCGTCGCCAAAGAAAACGGATTTCAGCACCGCAAGAGTATAACGCTCGAAGATGGCGCGTCGGTTTGGGTCGGCCTTGCCGCAGACGAGTTCCGCCAACCAATCGGTGGGCTGTTCCGGGTCCGTGTGCGTTGCGTCTCGCACCCGCAAGGCAAACAAGGGACCAGACAGGCTGGCGACCATTTGCTTTGCGTTTCCGTCCGCGTTGCAGCGGCTCGGTTCCGCCTGAATCACCGCGCAGGGGATCTGCAAACCCTTCGCCACTTCGGCTCCTTTCTGACCTGCATCCACCGGGTCCAACCCGACCCAGCAGCGCACCTGATCGTTGGTCGCGGCCGCCAGCAGGGTGCATAGTCCGCCCATCGAGAATCCCATGAGCGCCGCATCCCCGTTGGGCGCTGGCTCGGTAACCAGTAATTTGGAATTGATGCGGTCGAGCAGTTCGCGAATGGCCAGGCTGTTCCGCTCGTGGTCGGACCAGGCCGGTAGATCGGGAATCGCGACGATGAATCCATTCGAAGCCAGCAGCCCTCCCCAGCCCGCCATGTTCAATCGGCTGCGGGAGAAGCCGTGCGCGACCACCACCACCGGCGCTTTCTTCAAGCCCTGTGGCAGATAGAAATCCACGGCGACTTCTTTTCCGGTCAGCTTCACTTTTAGCTCGGATTTCACAACTCCTTCTGGTGTGCGCGGAACGGCGGTTCGGCAGCCGGTGAAAAGCCCAATCAGGCTCAGCATGAGAATGGTCGAAAGCAGCAGCGCAAACCGCCGATCCGCAGTGGCGAGAAGATGCGAATCTGGCGGCTGTAATTCTGACACGCCGGAAGACTGCCAAGTTGCGCCGCTGAAATCAAAACAGGATGACGCTGGGAATTTCCCGCTGCCGAGTGGACGGGCGTGAATCCGGGTGGTGGCGCGGTCGTCTGCCATAACGCCATGCGCCAAAAGTAACTGTTACCCGGGAGGGTGATGGCCAGCGCCGAGGCCTCGACCCGATTCGCCCTGCCTTGGCAGGAGGTTCAGGCCCGGCGATCCTGCCACGCCTGCGGCCCAGGTCTGGGCGACTTGGTCCACGCCCTGACGGCCCGGCTCGGAATCCCCCACTGCCCCGGCTGCGCCCGGCGCAAGCGCTGGCTCAACTGCGTGACGGCTTGGTGGGTGGGGCGGGACCAGACGGCGCTGCAGCGGAGTCGGGAGAAGAAGATGGCCATCCACGGCGGCGCCGTCTAGGCTATCTGCGAAAGGAAACCAAACTCCATGAAGAAAACCATGCTTGCGGTTGTCCTCCTCAGCGCTGCCATGCTCGGTGCCATCCACAACCCTGCTTGGGCTGCGGATCCCGCCGGCCCAGCCGCCAAGTGGGAATACGCGGTGGTGAAGTGGGATGGGCCCGACCGCATCTATTACAACCTCCCGGACAAGTTTGAGCTGGTCCACCTCAAGGATCTCGGGGTCAAGATTCCCGGGGATGCGCAGCAGGAGGAATTCTGCCTGGCTTGGGCGGCGAATAAGCTGAGCAAAGACGGATGGGAGGCGGTGAATCTGAACTCGCGCCGCATCCTGATGCGCCGACTGAAGGCGTCCTAGGAACGCCGGGCCGGGCTGCTTGCATGGGGCCGCCGCCGGGCCGCAGGTCAGTGAGCTTGGGAACGGGAGCGGAGCGGAGTGCTGGTGCGGGGGGACCGGCTCGTGGCGAGCGCCGAGGAGCTGAAGGCCAGCAAGGGCGGGCTGGTGACGTTCCTGTTCTTGGGTGGTAGGGACAAGGAAGGGATCGCCAAGGAACTCAAGGACGCGTTCAAGCTGACGGATGAGCAGGCGCTCAAGATCACGCGCCGGATCACGGGCCGGGCGCGGTTCTTCCAACGGGCGCTGGAACTGACGGCGGCCAAGTAGGCGGCGGCGCGCCAAAACCAAGGCCCCTCGGGCGACCGGGGGGCCGTTTTTGTGGGCGCGTCGGGATCGAGACCGCTGCGAGATCAGGCGAGAACCGGTGCGAGAAGCGCCGTAGCCGCTCGGTAACAGGACTAAAGGAATGTGGAGAACGCGGGGGCGCGAAGGGCTGGAGGGTTTGATTTTACTGGAGGATGTCCGGAAGACTTAACCCGGCCCCCGGGTTCTCTGCATTCCCGGGTTGAACGAAGCGGCGGTCGCTGAGCTTTCGTGTCCGGGGCGTTTGGGGTGAATGAGCCTGTTGCAGACTACCTCAGAAAGTCCACCCGGGCGCTGAGTTCCGGCGTCAGGTAATGGTCGGGATCCCGGACCTGGACCTTGATCTGGAGCGTGCCCTTCGACCGATTGGCCTCGGGCGCGATTTCCTTCACGTAACCTTCGTAGACCTTGTCCTGGTAGGCCTCCGGGCTGACGCGGCACTTCTGGCTCAGACGAACCTTTGAGAGGTCGGATTCGTTCATGTCGATCTCGATCTGGATATCCTTGGGATTAGCCAGGGCGACCAGGGCGGTGCTGGGGCCGCGAGTGCCCCCGAAGCTCTGGGGAGTGACCAGTTCGTCTGGATCCACGAGCTTTTCGAGAATCACGCCGTCGATGGGGGAACGAATGGTGCACCAATCCATGTAGGCCTGGGCCAGTTGCCGGGCGCCGTCCAACTCCACCAGGGTGGCCTTCGCAGATTCGAGTCGCAGGGTGGCGTCGTCGCGGGCCTGCTCGGATTCGATGTCGGTCCGGGCCAGGCGGTTGATGCGTTCGTAGGTCAGTTCGGCCTGTTTCAAGGCGGCGCGGGCGTTGTCCAGCCGACCTTGGACCTCCTGCAGTCGCGCCTGGTATTCGGTGTCGTCCAGGAGCACAAGCACCTGGCCATTCGTCACGCTGTCGCCCTTTTCCACGCCGATCCACTTGACGACTCCCATGAAACGCGGACTCAACTCAACCCGCGTGCCGTTGATGATGTAGCCGCTGACCGTGAGGACGGCGTCCGCTTGCCCGCCGGGCGGAACATCGGCCCGGGATTCAGGCGTCTCCGCCGCCGAGGCCAGCCGGGTTACGGCATTGGTGGTGGCGGCACCTTCGCGGACGAAAATACGCACCTTGTCCGAGGTGCGCGGCCAGGCGAAGAACAGCGTCACGACCGCCACGGCCAGCACGACGATGAAAATGGTCCAGACCGAGCGTTGCGTTCGTTGTTTCCGATCGGGGTTCACCCGCAATTCCTTGAGTTTGTTGATGTCCATTTCAGTGTGCTGAAGATGTCGCAGGTTGCCAAATGTTCAAGCGAGGAACGGGGTCACACCGCTTTTAGTGCGGAAATGACCGGCAGTCGGGCCGCGCGGATCGCGGGCAGCAGGCTGCCGAGAAGTCCGACGGCGATGGCAAAGACCACGCCTTGGGCGGCGAGGCCGGGGGTGATGCGAAACTGGAACACCACCTCGCTGAAGGAATCAAAGCTCAGCGTGCCGGTGGAATACCCATGCATCGGCAGCGCCAGAACGCAGCCCAGCGCCCCCCCCAGCGCGGCCAGGATGACGCCCTCGATGATGAATCCCAGGAGCACGCTGCGACGCCGGTAGCCCAGCACGCGCAAGGTGCCGATCTCCCGGGTTCGGGAGCCCACGCTGGCATACATGGTGTTCATGGCTGCGAAGATGGCTCCGATGGACATCGTGGTGGCCAGGAAGTTGCCCAGGATGCGGATTGGGCCGGCCGTCCGCGTCTGCGCGCTGTAATAGGCGACCTCCGGTTCCGCGCGCAACGAACCGCGCTTGTCGGACTCGATTCTCTGGATCAACGTCGCCATGTCGTTGGTGGCGGTTACGCGGATCAACACACTCGAGTAGTTGTCCCGGTCGAAGGCCGACCGCGATTCGTCCGCATCCATCCAGATCTCCGAGTCGAAGGCCGAGTTGTTTCCATTCATCCAGCCGACGATGGTCAGCTCCGTGCCGCCGGTTTTGATCCGACCGCCGAGGTCGCACTGGGCGAAGCGTCGGGCCACCTGTTCGCTCACCACGGCTTCCCGTTTGCCGGGAGTGAACCAGCGGCCTTGGGTCAGCCTCACCTGTGGTCGCAGGTGCATGCCCAAGGGTGTGAGGCCTCGAAGTGTGACGTTGGCCTCGCCCGTTTCATCCCGGCGCGGCAGATTGACCAGGATCACCACATCGGCTGAAACCAGTGGGCGTCCGCTGGTGTCCCGGGCGATCTGCGGCAGGTAGAGCAGGTTGCGGTATTGTTCCCGGGTGACCTGGCTGCTGGACTCGGCGGTGGACCCTTTGCGGGCGACCATGACGTTGCGCGGGTCCCCGGTGTTCTGGCTGGATTTCTCGAGTCCGACCGCCAGGGATTGAACGAGCACAAACACGGCGACCACCAGTGCAATGCCCATCACCGTGGCCAGCGTGGCGCGCCAGCGGACGAACACGTTGCGGAGATTGTATTTCAGGGGCAGGGCCATGGCGGGTCAATCCAACGTCTTGAGTCCCTCGACCACACTCATGCGGGCCGCGGCGAGTGAGGGCAGCAGGCTGGCGATGATGCCCAGCGAGGCGGCGACCAGCGATGAGAAGGCCAGAATGCGCGGGGTGACCTCGAACACCACGAACACGCCGGACGTCAGTTTCGAGATGTCGCCGTAGGTGTAGAGCAGATAGGCGCTGCCAATGCCGATCAAGCCGCCCAGCGCGGCCAGTCCGAAGCTCTCGGCGAGGATGAAGGCGAACAGCTCGCGGCGCCGGAACCCGAGCGCCTTGAGGATGGCCAGTTCGCGGAAACGTTCGCGGATGGCCATGCTCATGGTGCTGGCCGAGACCAGCACCAGGGTGAACACAACCACCGACGACACGGACGTGACGAGGATCCGGATATTGCCCCACATGGAAATGAAGCTGAGCTGAAAGGCGCGCTCGCTTTCCGCGCGCACCTCGGCGGACGTGTTGGCGAAGGTGTCATTGATGCGTTTGATCACCCGCGGCATTTCCTCGGCGGAGGCGACCTTCATCCACCACATGCCCACCATGCCGGGCAGGCCGCTGGCCTCGTCGAGGTACTCCTGGTGAAACAGCATGTTCCGGTCGTCCACCGTCCCGGAATAGATTCCGACGATCTGGAAATCCATTGTGACCGGGTAAACCGTGCTTTCGAGGGTAATGCGGTCGCCCCGCTTGAGATTGTATTTTTCGGCGGTGATCCGGCCGATAATGCAGGAATTGCGCTGGTTCTCGAAGGCCACGTATTCCTCCTCGCTCATCTTGGCTTCCCCGAACACCTTCCGGAGCTTCTTGGCGTCCATGGCAAACTGGGCGAACGTCATGCCCTCCTCGTTCTTGTACTTGCCTCCGAACCAGGTGAACGGTGTGACGGCTTCGACGCCGGGGATGCGCTCGATGATGGGCAGTTGCCGGGCCGGCAGCAGGTTGGCCAGGGAAAGCTTGTTGCGCACCGCCACCCGCAAAGCCGCCCCGATGTCCTCGGGCGGCAGCGTCAACTCGCGCAGGGCCACCTGCAACGTCACCAGCAGGAACAGGCTGACCGCGACGCTGAGAATCGACAGCGCCGCGCGCCGCTTGTTTCGCAGCGCGTTCTTGATGATGAAGGTGGGGATGGTCATGCGGAGGGGAAGGTGGGCGTGCTGGGCTGGGTGGGACGGGGATCTTCCGGCTTAGGCGTAACCCGCAACCGTCACCCATCCCCCATTGGCCGTCTCGCATGTCCGATCTGTGATCTGATCACCCATTCGTCAGCTCCCCTTTCTCCAAGTGAACGCTGCGCGAGCCGAACGCGGCGGCTTTGGGATCGTGGGTGACCATGATCACCGTCTTGCCCGCGTCCCGGCGCAGGGCCTGCAGCGCCTTGAGTGCGTCCTCGGCCGAATGGGCGTCCAGGTTGCCGGTGGGTTCGTCGGCGACGATCAGGTTGGGATCCGTAACCAGGGCGCGGGCGATGGCCACGCGCTGTTCCTGTCCGCCCGACAGTTGTTTGGGCAGGTGATGCATGCGATCCGACAGTCCCACCAGGGCCAGCGCGGTCTCCACCTGCTTGCGACGCTCCTTGCGGCGCAGTTGGGTCAGCAACAAGGGCAGTTCGACATTCTCGTAGGCCGTCAGCACCGGAATCAGGTTGAACGTCTGGAACACGAACCCCACGTTTTGATTACGCCAGTCGGCCAGTTGCGTTTCGTTGAGACGCGCGACATCCACGCCTTGGACGTGGCATTCGCCGCTGGTGGGGCGGTCAATGCCGGCGATGATGTGGAGCAGGGTGGACTTGCCCGAGCCGGAGGGTCCCATCAGCGTCAGGAATTCCCCGGCGGCAATCTCCAGGGAAACGTTGTGCAAAGCAGTCACCTCGATTTCGCCTTGGGCGTAAATCTTGGTCAGGTTCCGGATCGTAACAATGGGTTCGTCGGGCATCCTCGTCCAATCGGGCGGCACTATTCCACAGGTGGGGCTCTGGAACAACTGCGATCCTCATGAGAGCAGCCGACACAGGCCGGCCCTACGGATCGGGAAAAGTCTCTTGAGAATCGGGTCAGGCCACCAGTGGGGGCAGAGGGCAATCCAACGTGGCAGCGATGGCGCGGAGCATCTCGGCTTCGCGACTCCCGATCTTGTCGTCGGCTGCCACGGTGTGGGCGCAGGCGCTGAGCGTGTTCTTCTTGATCTGCGGCACGGCCAGGCAAAGTCGTTGGAGCGAGGCGTCGACGCGATCCAGGGGGCATTGCGCGGGATCTAGCATTGTCATCGAGGTGTGTGTGGCGCCGAACATGGCCGCGGCGCCGCGTTCAAAAGCAGCCTTGGCCCGGGTCGGATCTTCATTCCCGACATGGGCCAGAGCAGAGAGCAGGACGGCGATCTCGGGGATCAGGGGCTTGAGCGAGTAGTAGGCAATGACCTTTCTCGGGGGTGGCTCAAATTGGGGGGCGAGGTGGTGCATCACAACGCTCTGCAACGCGTATTCAAACAAGTCAATGGCCCCGTCCATGCGCACCAATCCGTCGACCGTCTCCTTGAAATCGAAGTATTGCCGGGGCGAAAGTTCCCGCAGTCCGGCGATGGCCAGGTCGATGAGCGGCAGGCGATGATCGCCGGGCAGTTGGCCAATGTCATGGCTGAGCTTGAGCAACTCTGCGCGCATCCCGGGTCCGGCTTTCTGCCCGATGAAATCCAGTTGTTGGCCGCGCACTGCATCGGAGTCGCTCAGCAGCAGGGCGCAGATGGCGGCGCTCGCGCCCATCGCATCGTGAAGCGCATCGTGCAGACGCGGGGAAATCGCATCCCGGATCTCCGTCGCCCGGGTCAGATGAAGGGTCGAGGGAACGCCCGTGGCAGGGATGAACTGCTGAGCGGTCGCCACGGGCCCGGCGAGGTTCGAAACGGCGGAACCGCGCCTGCGAGGCACTTCGGGGAAAGGAAAGGGCAGTGGACCGCGCTGTTGAGGTGCGGTCGGACGACCTGCTCCAGCGGGTGGCTCCGGCAGAGTGATTGCCGGATAGGCCCCATCGAAGCTGGGATCAATGGCCTGGATGCGTTGGGTCAGCGGCGGATGGGTGGCAAAGGCGCCACCCAGCGAGAAGCGCAGCCCGTTGCCGAAGAACAGGTGGCCGGCTTCGGTGGCGTGGGCCGTTTCGAGCTTGGACCCCTGAGCAAGCCCGCCGATCTTCTTCAATGCCCCGGCGATGCCATCGGGGTTGCGAGTGAACTGCACCGCCGCCGCATCGGCCAGGAACTCGCGCTGGCGACTCACCGCGGCCTGGATCAGGCGTCCAAAGAACACGCCAATCCCTCCGATGGCGATCAAGGCCAGTCCGATCACGGGGAGCGGGTTCCGATCCCGGCCGTTGCCGCGCACGCGGAGCAGGACGCGACCGATGACGGTCAGGCAGAGGATGCCGAAAATGATGCCGATGAGGCGCACGTTGAGGCGCATGTCGCCATTGAGAATGTGGCTGAACTCGTGTGCGATCACGCCCTGCAGTTCGTCGCGGTTGAGCAACCGGATGCAGCCCTCGGTGACGCCGATGGCGGCGTCGTTGGTGGTGTGGCCGGCGGCGAAGGCGTTGATGCCCGGTTCGGTCCGCAGCAGGTAAACGGACGGCACCTGCATTCCCGAGGCCAGCGCCATCTCCTCGACCACATTCAACAGTTTGCGTTCGTCGGGGTGGGTGGTATTCGGATTCAGCAACTCTCCGCCCAGCATTTCGGCCACGGCGCTGCCGCCGCGGGACAGTTCGGCGGTCTTGGTCAGGCTGCCGATGATGACGACTGCCAGGGTACCCAGGGACACCCAGAGCAGCAGTTCCGGGTTCCAGGGATGGTTGCGACTGAAGATCAGGGCGAAGACCCCGTAGACCGTGAGGATGAGGAACACCACCGCCAGCGCGAAGTAGGCGACCAGCTTCGCGGTGTTGCGTCGGGCCCGGTCCTGCCGATCGAAGAAGTCCATGGGGACGGCGACTCGCTACATGGTTACATCGTTACCTGGGTGTGGTGGTGGATCGCGTTACGCGGTTTTCGAGGTCTGTGAACCATTCACGATTCGCCCTCCAACGATTCGGCGACGCAACGATGCAACCATTTCATGGTGCAGCCCATACACGCTTCCAGGCTTCAACGATTCCCGGATCAGAACTGCACCTTCACCGCCTCCTTTTCCTCCGGCTTGCGGATTTCGAACAGTTCTGCGGCGGTGAAGTTGAAGGTGTTGGCGATGATGTTGGTGGGGAACACCTCGCGCTGGGTGTTATAGGTCATCACCGCGTCGTTGTACGCCTGGCGGGCGAAGGACACTTTGTTCTCGGTGGACGTGAGTTCCTCCATGAGCTGGTTCATGGTGGTGTTCGCCTTGAGGTCGGGATAGGCCTCGGACAGGGCGAACAGGCGTCCGAGCGTGCCGGTGAGGGTGGCCTCGGCGTTCACGAGTTCCTTCATGGATTGCGCGTCGGCGGGGTTGGCGGCCGCTTTGGTATTGGCGCTGGCGGCGGCATTGCGGGCGGCAGTGACCGCCTCCAGGGTTCCCCGCTCGTGCTTGAGATAGCCCTTGGCGGTTTCGACCAGGTTGGGGATGAGGTCGTAGCGACGCTTGAGCTGGACATCGATTTGTGCGAAGGCGTTCTTGAACCGGTTGCGGAGGGTGACGAGCTTGTTGTAGGCGCCCATCACCCAGAGCCCGATCAACAGCACGGGCACCAGGATGATGATCAACACGACGACGAGGGTTGCTCCAATGGCCATAATGTTTCTTTCGGTATCCTTTCGGTTGCCTCACTGCTAGGGCACCCGGGCCGGGGGATCAATTACATTTTCCGCCCAAATTTTTCATCGTGGCCCTCCTGCCTGCCTGAAGGCGGGGCAAGGAGCGGCGGGCAGGGAGGTTGAAGAGGCTATCCTCACTTGCCCTTCATCGCCCTTGTGCCGTCCGTATGCAATCGCAAGCCTCCGACAGTCTTCGCCCCCGCCTTCTCTACATTCTTTACCGCTGTCAGGCGCTTGGGCGTTTAGGGCGTGTTCCTGTCCTTCGCCGGTCTTGCTTCCTTGAGCCACCGGTCAATCGCACCCGCCGCCCGCTTCCCGTCACCCATCGCCAGAATCACGGTGGCGGCGCCTCGGACGATGTCGCCGCCGGCGAACACGCCGGGCAGGCTCGTCATGCCGGTTGGGTCGGTGACGATGTTGCCGCGCGAGGTGAGTTTGAGTTCCGGGCAGGTGGCGGTGAGGAGCGGATTGGGCCGTGTGCCGATGGCGACCACCACGGTGTCGCAGGGCAGTAAGAATTCCGATCCAGGAATCGGTTCCGGGCTGGCGCGTCCGGAGGCGTCGGGATCGCCGAGTCTCATGCGCACGCAACGCAGTCCGGTCACCCAGCGCTTTTCGTTGCCGATGACCTCGACCGGTGCGGTGAGTTCCTCGAACTGGACGCCCTCGTCGGCCGCGTGATGGATCTCCTCGGCCCGGGCGGGCATTTCATCGCGGGTTCGGCGGTAGACGATCATCGCCTGGTCAGCCCCCAGCCGACGCGCGGTGCGGACGGAGTCCATGGCCACGTTGCCCCCTCCCACCACGGCGACCCGTTTGCCTTGGAGCACCGGCGTGCTGGCATTGGGGAATTGGTAGGCGGCCATGAGGTTGACGCGGGTGAGGTATTCGTTGGCGGAATAGACGCCCTTGAAATTCTCGCCGGGCACATTCATGAACACCGGCAGGCCGGCGCCGTTGGCAATAAAGACCGCGTCAAATTCGGCCTGAAGTTCCTGTAGCGTGTAAGTGCGGCCCACCACCACGTTGCACTGGATCTTGACGCCGGCTTCCTTGAGGCGCTCGACTTCCTGCGCCACGATCTTCTTGGGCAGGCGGAACTCCGGGATGCCATACACCAGGACACCGCCGGGTTTATGGAGCGCTTCGTAAATTGTTACATCGTGGCCGCGTCGGACCAGTTCGCCGGCGGCGGTCAGGCCGGACGGGCCGGAACCGATCACCACCACCTTCCTGCCGGTGGGCGGAGCTTTGGCGGATGTCAGGGCGTCCTTGTGGTTGCGGGCCCAGTCGGCTACGTAACGTTCCAGGTAGCCGATGCCCACCGGCATGCCTTTGTGCCCGCGGATGCATTCGGCTTCGCATTGAGTTTCCTGTGGGCACACCCGTCCGGTGACGGCGGGCAGGGCGTTGTCGCACAGCAGCGATTGCGCGGCTTCGGCAATCCTGCCCGCGCTCAGAAATTCGATGAACCGGGGGATGTTGACATTGACCGGGCAGCCCTGGATGCAGCGGGGATCCTTGCACTGGAGGCAGCGGTCGGCTTCCATCAGGGCCAGTTGCTCCGGGAAACCCAGGTTCACTTCGGTAAAATTCGCGGCCCGCTCGCCCGCGTCCTGCTCGGGCATCTTTTGCCGCTGGATTTGCAGCCGTTCCTTGGTGGTGATCTTGCCGGGCATGCGGTTCCTGTTCAGCGTGGTGCGCCGGGCTTGAGGGGCTGGCCGAGGTGGCATTGGTCCGCAGCGCAGGCGGCTCGCTGTTCAAATTCCCGGTAAGTTCCAAGGCGATCCATCAACTCCTCGAAATCGACCTTGTGACCGTCGAACTCCGGGCCGTCCACGCAGGCAAACCGGGTCTCGGCACCCACGGAGACCCGGCACCCGCCGCACATGCCGGTGCCGTCAATCATTACCGGGTTCAAGGAGACAACGGTATGAACCCCCAGCGGCTTGGTGAGGTTCGCCACGGCCCGCATCATGGGCACCGGGCCGACCGCATAAACGATGTCGACCCCGCCCGCCGACAGCATTTTCTGCAGTGCATCGGTGACAAAACCCTTCCGGCCGTAGCTGCCGTCGTCCGTGCACACGATTACCTCGCCCAGTCGCTGAAGTTCGGACTCGAAAATCACCCATTCCTGGGAGCGCCCCCCAATGATGCTGGTCACGCGGACCCCGCGTCGACTCAGTCCCTGCGCGATGGGATGCACCACCGCCGTGCCCACGCCGCCGCCGACACAAATGGCGTGACCGCGATCGATCATCTCCGTGGGATGTCCCAGGGGGCCCGCGATGTCGTCGATGGACTGATCGGGTGTCAGTGCGACCAGTTCCCGGGTGCTCTTGCCCACGGCCTGGATGACGAGGGTGATGGATCCCTTGGCCGGGTCGGCATCGGCGATGGTCAGCGGGATGCGTTCGGAACCCTCTGATAAGTGGACAATGACGAACTGTCCCGGCTGCCGGATCTGCGCGATGCGGGGCGCCTCGACCTCGAGTTGCGTGACGTTCGGGCTCAGTTGTCGTCTGTTAAGGATCTTGTGCATTCCAGTGCTCGATTGAGTTTCCGCGCCCTACGCACCGCAGGGCTGGGTGGGAATCTCTGGGGCGAAGATAGCAGGCCAGGCAACGGGCGGCTGGCCAGATTTTGGCATTTTCAAAGCGTGTTTTGACGGAGGATGCCCCCTGAAGGCTTTCCATTCGGCCCAGGGAAGACTTAGTCTGCCCGCATGTTGAAGCGCACACCCCTGTTTGAGACCCACCGGAAGCTGGGCGGCAAGCTCATCGAGTTCGGTGGATGGGAAATGCCGGTCTATTACAGCAGCATCATGGAGGAGCACCACGCGGTGCGAACCGCCGCCGGCTTGTTTGACATCTCGCACATGGGTGAGGTGATCGTCGGCGGTCCACAGGCTGAGCCGGTTCTCAACGCCCTCCTTACCAACGACCTCCGGAAACTGGCGGTGGGTGGGGGGCAGTACACGATGATGTGCAACGAGCTGGGAGGCGTGATTGACGACCTTTACGCGTACCGGATGAATCCCACCGATTTCCTGCTGATCGTCAATGCTTCCCGGATCGCGGAGGATGTGGCCTGGCTGGAGCGGTGCAATGCCGGCCGCGCGATCCTGAAGGATGCGTCTGCGGAGTTCGGAGCCCTGGCTCTACAGGGACCCAGCGCGGCCAAGTTCATTGACCAGGCCTTTCCCAGCGCCAGTTGCGGGGGCACCGAAGTTCAGTGTGCATCCGATCTTCAAAAGAATCAGGTCGGGGTTTTCATTCACGATTACGCCACCGTTTACATCGCCCGCACAGGATACACTGGGGAAGATGGTTTCGAGGTGGTTGTTCCAGCCGATCAACTGGAGGCGGTCTGGAGCCGTCTCATGGATGCGGGCCGTCCTTATGGTATCCGACCCTGCGGTTTGGGCGCGCGGGATACCCTCCGAACCGAGGTCTGTTACCCGCTCTATGGCCATGAACTGGATGAACAGACCACTCCGATCGAGGCCGGGTTGGGGGTCTTTGTCGCGCTGGACAAGGGCGAATTCGTCGGTCGCGCTGTTTTGGCCCGCCAGAAGGCTGAGGGCGTGCAGAAGCGGACTGTGGCTTTCCGCATGGCCGCCAAATCCGCGCCGCCTCGACCCGGCTACTTGATCTGGAGCACCGGCCCGGAGGCAAAGGTCATCGGGAAGGTGGTCAGCGGGACCCAAAGCCCCTCGCTGGGCATCGGGATCGGCATGGGCTGCGTCGAACCCGGCTTTGCCCGGGCGGACACGCCCGTCGAGATTGAAATCCGCGGACGTCGTTCGCCTGCGGTAGTGGTGAAGAAGCCGATTTATCGCAAGGAACTGGCCGCGCCGGCCCTGGGGTGAAGACCGGGAACCCCGGAAGGCGAAAGGATTTGGGTTTGGTTCCGACCCGGCCTCCGATAAATTCCCGCCCGCGTTATGCAACGAGCATTTGATTCGGTGGAAGCGGTTCTGGCCGACCTGCGCAGGGGCCGGATGGTGATCGTGGTGGATGATGCGGACCGCGAGAACGAGGGGGATCTCATCATGGCCGCGCAGCACGCCACACCGAAAGCCGTCAATTTCATGGCCAAGCACGGGCGCGGCCTGATCTGCGTGCCCACCACCAGCGAGCGGCTGCAACAGCTTGGCATCGAACAGATGGTGCGGCAGAACCGGGACGCGTTCCGAACCGATTTCCAGGTCACGGTGGATGCCGCCAAGGGCATCACCACCGGCATCAGTGCTGCCGACCGGGCGCGGACGATCCAGGTCATGGCGTCGCCGACGGCGCTGCCCGATGACTTGGTGCAGCCGGGGCATGTCTTTCCATTGCGAGCCAAGAGCCGGGGGCGTGTTGCAGCGCGCGGGCCACACAGAGGCCGCCGTGGATTTGGTGACCCAGGCGGAATGTCGGCCCATCGCCGTGATCTGCGAAATCATGAATGATGACGGGTCCATGGCCCGGTTGCCGCAACTTCAGCGGTTTGCCAACCTGCATCGGCTCAAACTGTGCACCATCGCGGACATCATCCTTTACCGTCGTCAACGGGAGAAGCTGGTCGAACGGGTCGAGACCATCAAGCTGCCCACCGAATACGGCCTGTTCGATCTGGTCCTTTACCGCTCGATGCTGGATGGACAGCACCACCTCGCGCTGGTTTGCGGTGATGTCGCGGGAAAGCGGGACGTGCTTGTCCGGGTCCATAGCGAGTGTCTGACCGGGGATGTGTTCGGGTCGCAGCGCTGTGACTGCGGCCCGCAGTTGCATCAGGCGATGAAGCAGGTCGCCCAAACAGGCTGCGGCGTGGTGCTTTACATGCGGCAGGAGGGACGCGGCATCGGCTTGCCCGCCAAGATCCAGGCTTACAAACTGCAGGAGGAGGGGTTGGACACCGTGGAGGCGAACCGTCGGCTGGGATTCAAAATGGACCTGCGCGAGTATGGACTCGGGGCCCAGATGCTCGCCGATCTCGGTCTGAAAACGATCCGGCTCCTGACCAACAACCCCCGCAAGATCGTGGGCTTGAGCGGTTACGGGCTTAAGGTCGTCGAGCAGGTGCCGATCAAGGTGAGCCCGAATCCGCACAATCAACGCTACCTCGAGACGAAGCGGCGGAAGATGGGGCACCTGATTTGATTGCAGAAGGCGGAGGGCAGAAGGCGGAGGGCAGAAGGCGGAGGGCAGAAGGCGGATTGTCGGATACTAACCAACGAACATGCTTAAGGAAGTCAAAGCGCGGGGTAGGGGATCGAGGGGCGGGCGGATTGCCGTGGTGGCGTCGCGGTATAATGCGCGGTACGTGGATGCCATGGTGCGGGCGGCACTTGCGGAGTTGCGTCGGGCGGGGTCTGCGGTCCGGGTGGTGCGGGTGCCGGGTGCCTACGAGATCCCGGTGGTGGCGGCCCGGCTGGCGCGGCAGACCCGCGCTTTCGAGGCGATCATCTGTCTGGGCGTCATCTTCCAGGGGGAGACCGCCCACGCCCAGCACATCGGGGACGCCGTGAACCATGCGCTCATGCGGTTGCAGGTCGAGCGGGAGATCCCGGTCATCCACTGTGTGCAACTATTTGGCAATGAGGACCAAGCACGGGTGCGGTGCCTGGGGCGGACGCACAACCGGGGACGCGAGGCCGCACAGACGGCGCTGGCCATGGCGGCGGTGATGCGGAGGCTCCAAACCGAACTTCGGAGCCGTGGACGTTGAGTCCGCGCCCTCGTTCCGGCTTGAGAAGCATGCCCTCCGATCGAGGTTTGAACCTTGGGATGGTTTTTGTTCCGTACGGAACACGGAATCTGTCGAACGAAGGGACCGGCTTCACGTCCGGGGAGGGGGATATGCCCTAACGTTATTCATTAGAAATCCAAACAGTTACCCCTGGACCCTTGCCCTTCGGCAGGGGCTGTGTAAATTCGTTGCGTTTCTTAACAATCAAATTTGAAAAGATCATGACCACCAAGACCCAATCTGTCGTTGCCGCTGTCAGTCTGCTGGCGTTCGGGGCTGTTGCCGGCGACATCACCGGGAAGATCACCCTCAAGGGAACGCCGCCGCCCGAGAAGCCGATCGCGCCGCTCAAGGCCGATCCCAATTGCGGGAAGCTGGTCGCCGAGGCGCCGCTGACCGCCTTTTACGTGGTGGACGCCAACGGTGGGCTGGCGGACGCGGTGGTGGTGCTCAAGGGGATCGAAGGCAAGTCCACGGGCGCGGCCGCCCCGGCGCAGGTGATCGACCAGAAGGGCTGTCTCTATCATCCCTACATTGTCGCCGTGCAGACCGGTCAGAAGATCATCGTCAAGAACTCGGATCCGGTGTTGCACAATGTGCATGCCACCCCGGCGGTGGCCGGCAACGAGGAAAAGAACCTGGCGCAGATGCCCGGCGGTGGTGACCTGGAGTTGAGCTTCGCCAAGGCCGAGGATTTCCTGAAATTCAAGTGCGACGTGCATCCGTGGATGTTCAGCTACGTGACCGTGCTGGATCATCCCTACTTCGCGCTGAGCGGCAAGGATGGTTCGTTCAAGATCGCCAACGTGCCTCCCGGCAAGTACACCCTCGTGGCCAAGCATCGGAAAGCCGGTGAAACCAGCCAGGAGATTGAAGTGACGGATGCCGGCGCCACGGCGAACCTCACCCTCGAACTCAAGTAGTCCGGTCGTGGGAGCCGGCGATGCGGCGAACGATGCCTGCGTCGCGGTTTTCGGCTGCTGACTTTATTCCCCGGACCGTTGCTTGACCGTTTCGTCCTCCAGAGGAGCCCTCCACGCGTTTGCCGTGGCCACGGCCTTATGCACCCTGGGCCTGATCGCCATCGGGGGGCTGGTGACCAGTCACGGGGTGGGCATGTCGGTTCCGGATTGGCCCACGAGCTACGGTTACAACATGTTCGCCCTGCCGGTCTCGATGTGGCTGACCGGCGGGGTTTTTCACGAGCACACGCACCGGTTGTGGGCGACGCTGGTGGGAGTGTTGGTGGTGGCCCTGACCCGCTGGATCGGCGGGTATGAATCGCGGCGCTTTTTGGGCATGATTGGAGCGGGGGAACTCGTGGGCGGCCAGTTGCTCCTGCTCTTGGGTCCGGAGTGGAAGGGGGCGGGCCATTTTCTTTCCGGCATTGGCGGCGTCGTGCTTCTGGCGGCGCTGGTCTGGGTGCGCAACCGTCCATCCGCCGCTCCGCTGCCCCGTCTGGTATGGGCAGCCTTCTGGCTGGTCCAGTTGCAGGGGTTGCTGGGCGGGTTGCGTGTGGTGCTGGATGCGCACGTGTTTGCCGGCACCCGGCTCGGGGTCTGGTTCGGCGTGCTGCACGGTGTCCTTGCACAAGGCTTCCTGCTCCTGACGGCAGTCGTTGCGTTGTTGACCAGCCGGGGTTGGACGTCCGGCGAATGGCGGCAGTCGTTTGCCCCACCCGGTCCGCGATTGCTCCGCTCACTGGTTTTCGTCACCTCTCTGATCTTTCTGCAGTTGGTTTTGGGAGCCACCATGAGGCACCAGCATGCGGGTCTTGCGATTCCCGATTTTCCCCTGGCTTACGGTCGAATCTGGCCCGAGACGAGTGTGGAGGCGGTCGCCCGCTACAACCAGCAGCGGATTGAAACGGTGGCGATGAATCCGATCACACCGGCCCAGATCGGGCTTCAGATGGCGCATCGCATCTTGGCCATGGTCATCGCTGGGCTGGTGGTCTGGTGCGCAGTGCGGGTGCGAACGGCCTTTGGCCCGGGGCATGAGATGCGGCGACTGGCCGGGATCTGGCTGGTCCTGATCGGTGTCCAGTTTGGGCTGGGCGTCTGGACCCTCTGGTCCAACAAGGCGGCTGATATTGCCTCTCTGCATGTGGTGTGCGGCGCACTTTCGTTGGTGACAGGAGGGCTTCTCTGTGTAGTCTGCGCCCGCCTGTGTTCTGTCGTAACACCCAACACGGCCTCGATGCCATCGGGCCTGGGTGTTGCCCTTGTGGGAACGGAATCGGGCATTCCGGCAAAATAAATGAAGGTCGCGGCCGAATTAACCCCATCGAACCTCCTTCCAGCCAAGAGCCGGTTTGCAGTGCTCAGTGAACTGGTCAAGGCCCGCCTGACGGTACTGGTGTTATTAACCACCGCCGTGGGGTTTTACCTGGGGTCCACCGGCGGGTTGAATCTTCCCTTGATGATCCACGCGTTGGCTGGCACAGGATTGCTCGCTGCGGGAGCCGCCGCGCTCAACCAGCTCTTGGAACGCGAATTTGACGCGCGCATGCGGCGAACCCAGGATCGCCCGCTGCCTTCGGGACGTATGCAGCCCGAGACGGTGCTCTTGTTCGGCGGCGCCTGCGGTCTCTCCGGCCTCGTCTATCTGGCCGTGGCTGTCAATCTCCTGACCAGCCTGGTCGGCGCGTTCACCCTGCTGAGCTATCTCTTCATTTACACACCCCTTAAGAGGATCACCTGGCTCAATACCGTCGTCGGAGCTGTGCCGGGTGGATTGCCCCCGTTGATGGGGTGGACCGCCGCGCGAGGCGAGTTGGCTGTGGAAGGATGGGCACTGTTTGCCCTGCTCGCCTTTTGGCAGATCCCCCATTTCATGGCCATCGCCTGGCTCTATCGTGACGAATACGCCCGCGCAGGCTTTGTCATGCTACCCGCCGTGGACCCGGACGGTTCCCGCACCGGATCGCAGGCTGTCAGCCACGCGGCCGCCCTGCTGATGGTCAGCCTATTGCCCTTTGCTCTGGGGCTTGCCGGCACACTGTATCTGGCCAGCGCACTCGTCCTCGGATCCGGCTTCCTGGCCTGTGCGGTCTTGTTCCGGCGCCAACTCACCGACCAGAGCGCCCGGCGTCTCTTCCTGGCCTCCATAATTTATCTGCCCCTTAACCTGACCCTGCTGGTGCTGGACAAGGCTGGCTAAGAAGCAAATCCCCGTTGACAGCACTGGATGCAAAACGTCATTGTCCAACCCGATATTGGCCACATCGAGCCAAAAACCGCCCGGGATCCAGCAGTCCAGAATCCTTGAACATGCATACGGCAACCCAGTCCATGCCCCAGGCCGCAGCCCAGGCTGAGCATCACGCGCAGCCCGGCTTCCTGAGTCGCTACATCTTTTCCACGGATCACAAGGTGGTGGGGATCCAATACGGGATGACCGCCCTGATCTTTCTCTTGTTCGGATTCTTCCTGATGCTGATGATGCGATGGCAGATCGCTCATCCTGGTCAGGCCGTTCCCGTGTTCGGTCCGCTGCTCGAGGCGGTCTTGGGGCAGGTGGCCAAGGGGGGGATGATGTCACCGGACCTCTACAACTCGTTTGGGGCGATGCACGGTACGATCATGGTGTTTCTGGCCATTGTGCCCCTGGCGGTGGGCGCGTATGGCAACTACCTGGTGCCGCTGCAGATCGGCGCGATGGATATGGCCTTCCCGCGTCTCAACATGGCCAGCTACCAGTTCTATTTCCTCGGGGGTGTGATCATGTTCGCGAGTTTCTTCATTCCCGGGGGTGCGGCGCAGGCGGGTTGGACGTCCTATCCGCCGCTGGCTAACGCCGTCCCGACCGACGGTCAGACCTTCTGGTTGCTGGGGATGGTGTTTTTGATCACTTCCTCGCTGTTGGGGTCGGTGAACATCATTGCCACGATTATTCAATTGCGCGCGCCGGGGATGACGTGGATGCGGCTGCCGTTTTTTGTGTGGTCGCAGTTTGTGGCTTCCTTCCTCCTGCTCCTGGCCTTTCCGCCCTTGGAAGCTGCGGGAGTGATGCAGTTGATGGACAAGGTGGCTGGAACCAGCTTCTTTTTGCCAACGGGGCTGGCGGTGGGCGGTGCGACGGGGCAGGCCAGCGGCGGGGGCAGCCCGTTGTTATGGCAGCACCTGTTTTGGTTCCTGGCGCATCCGGAGGTTTACGTGTTGATCCTGCCCGCGCTGGGGATCATCTCCGAGATCATCGCCAACAACACGCGCAAGCCGCTGTGGGGCTACAAGACCCTGGTCTATGCGGCGCTCACCCTTGGATTCATCTCCTTCATCGTGTGGGCGCACCACATGTATCTGACGGGCATGGGCACCACCATCGCCACCTTTTTCCAGACGACCACCATGCTCATCTCGATCCCGTCGGTCATCATCCTCACCTGCCTGCTGATTTCGCTCTGGGGCGGATCCATCCGGTTTACGACGCCCATGTTGTTTGCCTCGGCCTTCCTGCCCATGTTCGGCATCGGGGGTTTGACCGGTCTGCCGCTGGGGTTCAGTTACAGCGACATCCATCTCCACGACACCTACTATGTGATCGGGCACTTTCACTATGTGGTGGCGCCGGGGACGATCTTTGCGCTGTTTGCCGGCATTTACTTCTGGTTTCCCAAGGTGACTGGGCGGATGATGAACGAGTTCTGGGGCCGGGTGCATTTCTGGGGCTCGTTCATCTTCATGAACGTGGTATTCATGCCCATGTTTGTTCAGGGCTTGGGTGGCATGTTGCGCCGGATGTCGGACGGCGGCGCGACCTATGCCCTGCGGCCTGATTTGCACGAATTGAACCGGGTCATCCTGTGGGGGGCGGTGTGTCTGGCGCTTGCCCAGGTTCCCTTCATCATCAATTTCTTCCACAGCATCGTTCGCGGGGCCAAGGTGACTTCGGACAATCCGTGGGACGCCACCACCCTGGAGTGGCAGACGCCGACGCCGCCGGGCCATGGCAACTTCGACAAGCCCATCGAGGTGTTCCGAGGTCCTTACGAATACAGCGTGCCCGGGGCAGTCAAGGATTTCACCCCTCAAAACGAGGTTCCTGCCAAGGCCTAGACATGGACATTCCCTACACAGTCAAACCCCGTCCGGACACGGGACTTTACAACGCCAAGGTGGGTTTGTGGTTGTTTCTGGCCTCCGAAGTCATGCTGTTTGGCGGGCTCTTCTCCTCTTATGTGCTGCTGCGGGTGGGGGCGCCCGGGGGATTGTGGCCGCGTGGCTGGCTCAACGTCCCGCTGGGCACCCTCAACACCATGCTGCTCATCAGTTCGAGCATCACCATCACCTTCGCCTGGGCGGCTCTCAAAGCGAATCAGTTTGGTCGGTTCAAGGTGTTCCTGGGCACCACGCTGCTCCTGGCCATCACGTTCCTCGGCGTCAAGTCCTTCGAATACCGCGACAAGCTCACGCATTACCAGGTGACCCTCAACAGCGGCCGCGTCGTGGATGGTCACTTGGTCGAGCGCACCTCGGACCGGCTGGTTCTCCACGGCGTGGAAGCGGACAGCCCCAAAGCCTTCCTGGACCGGCGGAGTCCGGAATTCAAACAGCTCCATCATCAGGAGTTCGCGCTGCCCCTGGCGGAGGTGAAGAAGTTGGAGACCTACAAGCCGAGGATGAACACCTATCTGGCGCTGTATTGGACGATGACCGGGTTGCACGCCCTGCACCTGGTGGGCGGGATTCTCATCATGGGCTATTTCTGGGGGCCGGGAAGCCGGATGTGGCAGACGGCGCCCGAGCATTTCACCAATCGCATCGAGATTGCCGGTCTGTACTGGCATTTCGTGGACCTGGTTTGGGTTTTTCTGTTCCCTGTTCTATACTTGCTCTGATTTATGACTGGAGATTCCCAAGACAACGCGCCGGTGCAGGTTCGAAAGTCCCTGATCATCTTCGGTTTCATGTTGCTGGCCACGCTGATGACAGCCGGGGCTTCCTATATCCCGTTTGGCCACCGGTCGACCAATGTGATCGTCGCCCTGTGCCTCGCCGCCTTTCAAGCCTTCCTGGTCCTCGGTCACATGATGCACCTGTTGTCGGAGAGGAAGATGATCTACGGTGTTCTGGTCTTCACCGCCATCTTTCTCGTGTCCTTGTTTGTTTTGACCATCGTGGCCCACGTTGACCTGCCCGGAGCCACAGCGGATTAAGCCATGTCCCTGA
Source organism: uncultured Verrucomicrobiae bacterium (assembly GCA_963751435.1). GTDB lineage: Bacteria > Verrucomicrobiota > Verrucomicrobiia > Limisphaerales > DSYF01 > JALOTU01. Next base: position 109,256 of record CAVVUP010000036.1, read on the forward strand.
AAGCCTTTCACGTCCTGTTCATCACCATCTCCAGCGCCATGGCCTTCGGGTGCGGCGTGTGGGGGATTCACAACCACTTCTCGCCTGCGCCGGGGCCCTTCGACCTCTGGCTTGGCGTGGGAGGCGTTCTGGCCGGGATCGGCCTGGTCGTGTACGAAATCCGGTTCCTCAAGAAAACCAAGGGGGAGAGTTATCTGTGAACGTGGCCGCAAGAACTTCACTGGGTTTGATTCTGGTCCTGATCGCGGGCCCGGCAACACCGGCTCTTGGCTGCACCGCCTGCTTTGGCCAGTCGAACTCTGAAATGGCTCAAGGCATGAACTGGGGCATCTACACCCTGCTGGGCGTGATCGGCATTGTGCTGGTGTGCATTGCCAGTGCCTTTGTCGTCGTCGGGCGGCGGTTCAGCCGCCTGTCCCAAACTCAATCTCCCGTCTCTAAATCATGAACGAACTGCTTGGACTTCCGGAGGTCGCCTCCGCTCACGGCCACAAGGTGGATAACTTCATTGGCTACGTTCACTGGCTGATGGCGGTGCTGTTTGTGGGCTGGCTCTGTTACTTCCTCTACACCCTCTACCGGTTTCGCCAGTCGAAGACTCCCAAGGCCAACTACGCCGGTGTGCGCAGCCACTTCTCCAACTATTTGGAAGTCGGCGTGGCTGGTGTCGAGGCGCTCCTTCTGGTGTTTCTGGCCGTGCCGCTCTGGGGCGAGGTGGTCGGGAAGTTTCCCAAAGCCGAGGACGCCACCGTTGTCCAGGTGGTCGGCCAGCAGTTCGCCTGGAATTTCCGCTACGCCGGTCCGGACGGGAAGTTTGGTCGACAGGACATGGCCTGGGTGCGGGACAACAACATTTTTGGGGTCGATCCGAACGATCCCAACGGCCAGGACGATGTGCAGGTTCTCAATGAATTTCACGTGCCGGTCAACAAGCCGGTCATCACCCAAATCAGTTCCAAGGACGTGATTCATTCCTTCCGGATCGTCGCCATGCGCGCCACGCAGGATGCGATTCCCGGCATGCGGATCCCCATGTGGTTCGAGCCCACCGAGACGGGGCGATACCAGGTGTATTGTGCCCAGCTCTGCGGTAACGGCCACGCCCAGATGTCCGGCGGCCGGCTGGTGGTGGATACGCCGGAGGATTATCAGGCATGGCTCGCCTCCCACAGCGGCGCCACCACGAGCTACGAATAGGCCGGTTCGCGCATTTTGGGACTCGTCTGGACCAATGTTTCAGTGTATTCGGAGCGCATGGGTTCTTCTGAGAAGTCCCTCAACTGGACGGTGCTCATCGGCTTGGCGTTTGTGCTGGGCATTCTTGTCTGTCTGATCATCCTGCGGGGGCACCCCCGCGAAGCGCGGCGGGCGTCGGAGAACTTGCCCGTGATCGGGTCGGTGGCCAACTTCACTTTGACCAATCAGAACGGTCAGGCGACTTCTTTGGCTGATCTGGCAGGGCACGTCTGGGTGGCGGACATCATCTTCACGCGTTGCGCGGGTCCCTGTCCGGAGATGAGCCGGAAGATGAGGGAGCTTCAGGATGCCCTGCCAGCGGGGGGCGGTGCACGCCTTGTCACCCTCACCACGGATGCCGACCATGACACCCCCGAGGTGCTCGAACGTTACGCGGAACGCTACGGTGCGAACTGGGAGCGTTGGATGTTCCTGACTGGCGACAAGGTGGCCATCGCGCGCCTGGCCATTGACAGTCTCAAGCTGACGGCGGTGGCCAAGCCTCCCGAGGAGCGCACCGATCCCAATGACCTGTTCGTGCACAGCACGATCTTCGTGGTGGTGGACCGGCAGGGCCGATTGCGCGGATCCTTCGAGAGTGTCGGGGAGTTTGTAAGCTGGACGGACGCCAAACAAGCCATCTTGGATGCGGTGCGCAAACTGGAGGAGGAATCGTGAGTGTCACGGATTTGCCGGCTGTCAACGCCTGCTTCAATGCGTTGAGCACCGTGTTTCTCACCGTCGGGTTTGTCCGCATCCGCCAGGGCCGCAAGGCGGTCCATCGAAATTGCATGGTGGCGGCGCTGGGGACGTCCGCGCTCTTCCTGGCGGGATATCTCACCTACCATTTCAACGTTCAAACGGTTACGCGGTTCACGGATCCGGCCTGGTTTCGGCCGATCTACCTGGCGATCCTGCTGACGCACACGGCCCTGGCGGTCGTCATTCTGCCTCTGGTGATCGCCACGGTCCTGTTCGCCCTTCGGGGAAGGTTCGAGTCTCACCGAAGGGTTGCACGGTGGACCTGGCCGATCTGGATGTACGTGTCAGTGACCGGCGTTGTGATCTACTTGCTGCTTTACCAGATCTTTCCCCAGCGAGCCGGCGGGTGAGGAGGGACTCAACCCTCCGCAGTCAGATTCTTGAGTGCGTCGCGCATTTCGGCCGCACGCTCGTAGTCCTCGCGTTGCACCGCTTCGGCGATGGCCTTTTCGAGTAATTCCCGGCTGGTGAGCGGCCGGTCGCTGCGGATCTTTTCCAGCCACACCTCCAGCGAACGAATCTCGCCGCTGTGCTCTTCCATGTCGGGTTTGGCATGGCTTTGGTAGAAGTGGCGCAATCGGCTCAAGCCCTCCTCGACCCGGGAAATGGCCAGGTCATAATTGCCGTCTGCCAGCGCCTGCGAGGCCCGGGCCCGCGCCAGCACCATCAGGACGTGAGGTTGAAACTGCTTGAGCGACCAGGCCAGTTCCTCGGATTCGGCAAAGCGCTCGGCCAGCTCGAACAGGGCGAGGTTGTGCCGTGCGTCGCGGGAGGCCCCCTCGAAATCCTGCAGTTGGAGCAGGCAGAGATAGCGATGGTGGTATTGCAGGACCTCCAACTGCATCCGCGCGCAGTCCTCCTCGGTCAACCTGAAACCGGCCTCCGAATCCTCGTGTTCGGCCAGATGCCTTTTGAGTTTGGCTTGGAAGCAATCGAGCAGCGATTTGTATCCGGACGGGCGTTTGCCGTCCGGACGGCCCGTGGCGTTCATCTGGAGCAAACCCAGGTCCACCCGCAGTTGGATCCGATCGACGCCATCCTTGCCCTTGAAGCGTCGCACCATGACTTCCCCGGGCTTGTAGTCCCAAGACTCCAAAATATGGGAGATGTCAAAACTCACGGCTGGAATATGGAAGCCATGCCCTGTCAAGTCAACCGGGCGGTCGAAATGCCGCCAGCGTGTCCAGGACGGCCTTCACCCGGGGGATCTCGTGGGTGCGGAAGAGGTCGGTGCGGCCCAGGGCTGCCAGCACGGCGAAGAACGGTTCCGCGCAACGCACTTCCTCTCCGAAATACTCGAAGGCGTGAGGCAGGGCGTGGCAGATCGGCCAGCCCAGTGTGCGCAGCCGGAACGTGTTCAGGAACACGCTCATCTGGTGCCGGACACGCATCGCACTGTCCTGCAGGTTCCGGTAGTAGAACCCAAGGCCCGGATCGATGAAGATCCGTCGCACCCCCTGACGCGTCGCCGCGTCAATCTGCCGCGCGAAATAGTCGTGCATCAGGCCCACCGGATCCGCCCCGAAATCAACATCTGCAACCTCGCGGACATTCCTTCCCTGAACGTAGCAAATGATGACCGCCGCATCGTGGTCGGCCACCTGACGATAGAGTTGGCTGGTGGACGCCGTGCCGGTGAGGTTCAGCACATGGGCGCCCGCATCGAGGCAGGCAATGGCGACCTCGGGTTGATAGGTTTCCACGGACACCAGGATGTCGCATTGGCGCAGGCCGCGGATCACGGGCAGGAGCTTGTTGCATTGGGCAGGGACATCGGCCCGCCCGGCATGCGCCAGGGTGGATTCCGCCCCCACGTCCACAATGGCTGCTCCTTCCGCCGCCAGTTTACGTCCCCGTTGAATGGCCGCCTCAGCCGAGAGAACGACACTCTCCCGATACCAGGAATCGGGTGAAAGATTCACCACCCCCATCAGCGCCGGCCGGGTGTTGAACGCGAACGCCCGTCCGCCGATCGAAAACTCGGCCACCCGCGCTTGGGCCGCTTCGTGGTGGGCATGGAGGAGTTCGGAGAGATACGCCGTATCCAGCATGGCTCCACACTATCGTCCGCCGGGCGGCTGGCCAATCGTAAACCTGTGCCCCGCCTGTGCGCCAGGCAGTCCTCGCCTGGGCGGTTTGGCGGCAGCGGTCGGATGCCATCGCCTCCATCACGTGCTGAAACTCAACACCTTCGGATGTGCGAGCCGTTCGTAGTCGGCGTAGGCCAACTGGATCACCTCCATGTGCGAACCGGCGTTGAAGCTGATCAGCTCGTTGCGGGTGAGGGATTCCGCGACATACACGTCCATCGAATAGAGATTTCCGAAGGGCGGCATTGCGCCCGGTTCGCAATCCGGGAATCGGGACTTGAACTCCTCCTCCGTGGCGAACTGAACCTTCTGATGTCCGGTGAGTTCGCGCAGGTCCTGGAGGACCACCTTGGTATCGGCCGGCAATACGGCCATGGCCATGACCCCGTCCAGCTTGACGATCACCACCTTGGCCATGGAATGGCCCTTGATGTGGGCGGACTGGGCCACCTCCTGGGCGGTGTAGGCCGGAGAATGGACGATGGAGGTGTATTTGACGTGGCTGGCGTCGAGGAACTGTTTGAGAGCTTTGACTGGCATGATGCGCTCCTTTCTTTTGGGTTCATGCGAACACTACGCCTCACCCGGGCATTCGTGCAAGTGTCGCATCAGATGCCATGCCCTCGCGTTCGCTCCCACCCCGCTTGGGGTTTGACCGGTCTGCGCCGGGCGGGCTAGGATGCGCGCCATGATCATTGGATGTTTCGCGCTCGTGCAGCCGTTTTCGCCCATGCGGCGGCAATTCGAGCTCATCCGCCAACTGGGCATCGACTATGCCGACCTGACGGACAATCACAACGGTGCCACGCTGGGCACGGAATACGGATTCTCGGCCTCGTTCAGCCTGGATTCGCATCCGGCGACCATTTTGGACATGGCGCGCGAGTTCAAGCTGACCCTGACCAGCGTCTGCGCCCATGCGAACCTGCTGGATCCGGCGGCACCGGACCGTTACGGCACGCCTCAGATCATCCAGGCCATCAAACTGGCGCATTTCCTGGGCGTGCGGCAGGTGATCACGACCGAAGGCGATCCGAAAACGGAGTTTGGTCATCACCTCACCGACGATCAGCGGTTGTTCAGCATCCGGGAAAAGCTGCACGAGCCCATCCGCTGGGCGGAACAATTCGGCATCGAGTTACTGCTGGAACCGCACGGCATCCTGACCGACACTGTGCCGGGCATGAGCCGGATTCTGGATGCACTGGGACACGAGCAGACCGTGGGCGTGAACCTCGATACCGGCAATTCCTGGCTCGGCGGGGGGACCCGCTTGAATTCGTTAAAGTCTTCGGGCGTCGGATCAAGCATGTCCACTGGAAGGACATGCCGGCGGACCTGATCCCGCAACGCGGCAAACTGTTCGGATGCGGCATGGGGTTGATTCCGTTGGGCGACGGGGTGGTGGGCATCGAGCACATCGTGCGCGAGTTGAAGCGTGCCGGGTTCGACGGGCCGACCACGCTGGAAGTGGCCGGCGAAGCGGCGGTGAAGACCTCCGCCCAACGGTTGCGCATTTGGGACGCGAAATGAAGAGTTGCTTGAGTAGCTGCGGACGTAAGTTCGCGCTGATCTCCGCGCGCGGCGCCACGAGCAAGAGCAGGGGCGCGCGCAGTCCGGTGGATTGGCGCCGACTGATGTCCCCGGCTGCAAGGTGAAACCAGTTCATGAACCACTCTCTTTGCTGGCTGGCGTTGGCGGTGTGTGTTCCGTACGGAACATTCGCAAGCTTCGCCGAAAACGCCCAACCGGTGCGGGTGCTGATCTTTTCCGGTCAGAACAACCACAACTGGATTGAGACGACGCCCCGGCTCAAGAGTGTTCTGGAGGCGGGCGGGCGGTTCCTGGTGGACGTCACGGAGCACCCGGAGCAGTGCGGTGCGGCAACCTTTGCGAAATACGACGTGTTGCTGAGCAACTGGAACGCCTTTGGCAAGCCGGTGGTGACCCACTGGCCGACGCCGATGCGCGAGGCGTTTCTGGATTTTGTTCGCGACGGCAAGGGTTTCGTGGCGGTGCATGGGGGCAGTTCGTCATTCTTTGACTGGCCGGAGTATCAGCGCTTGGGGGGCGCGGCCTGGGGTTCAGACACCAGCCATGGCAGGATGCACACTAATGAAGTCCGTGTGCTGTCGGCAGACCACCCCGTCACCGCTGGCTTGAAGAGTTTTGAGACCTATGATGAATTCTGGCAAAGCGTCCAGGTTGCTCCGGGGGCGATGCCGCTGGCCGAGGTGACGCCGAAGACCGAGTTTGGCGGTTCGGGCAAGCCGGAGGCGGTGGCGTTCGCGACCCGGTTGGGGCGGGGACGCGGGTTCACGCTGCTGTTGGGACACGACGCACGTGCGATGGAGTCGGCTGGATTTGAGGAATTGCTGCGGCGCGGCACCGAGTGGGCGGCGACCGGAAGTGTGAAGGGTCAGACCCCGGAGCCGGCGGTGCGGCAGGAACCATGATCATGCTTTCATTATGAATACCAAAACCGGACTCACCCGTCGTCAGTTCATCAAATCCAACATGGCCGCCGCGCTCGCGGTTTCAGCCTTTCCGAGCATCATCCCGTCCTCGGCGCTGGGCAAGGACGGCGCCGTGGCGCCCAGCGAGCGCGTGGTGGTGGGGGCCATCGGCGTGGGGGCTCGAGGTCAGGACGTTTTGAACCGATTTCTCGACGTGAAACAGTGCCAGGTGGTGGCGCTCTGTGACGTGAAGCAGGATGTCCTGGCCAAGGCAAAGGGGTTGGTGGACGGCGCCTACCAGAACAAGGACTGCCAGACCTCCGCCGATTACCGCCAGCTCACCGCGCGGAAGGACATTGATGCGGTGATGATTGCCTCCACAGACCACTGGCATGTCCTGCACGCGTTGTCCGCCGTGCGCGCGGGCAAGGATGTGTATGTCGAGAAGCCGCTGGGGATGAGCCTGGGTCAGGACCAGGCTTTGCGCAAAGAGGTGCTGAAACGCAAACGCGTCTTCCAGTTCGGCACCCAGCAGCGGTCGGGCCGGAAGTTTCGTCTCGCCTGCGAGCTGGTCCGCAATGGTCACATCGGCAAGCTCAAGCACGTCAACATCTGGGCGCCCGCCAGTTCGGCGGGCGGGTCCACCAAGGTCGTCCCGCCGCCCGCAACGCTCGATTACAACTTCTGGCTCGGCCCGGCGCCCTATCGGGAGCACACCGAGAATCTGACCGCGAACTCGAACTGGTGGTTTATCTCGGACTTCGCGCTGGGCTTCATCGCCGGCTGGGGGATTCATCCGCTCGACATCGCTTTATGGGGGGCCGGTGATCTGGCATCGGGCACGGTCGAGGTCCAGGGCAGGGGCGAGTTCCCAAAGGAAGGATTGCACGACACCGCCACGGCCTGGGACATTGATTTCAAGTTTGAATCCGGGTTGACCATGAAATCCGCCAGTTCTCCCGGCAAGGGGAACCTGGCGGAGAAACTGGGCGAAGAGTGGACGGCGCGCTACGGCAAGATCAGCAATCACGGCACGGCGTTCGAGGGGGAGAACGGATGGATTCTGGTGGATCGCGAAACCATCGTGACCAACCCGGATACGCTGGTGGAACTGGACCTGGAGCCGGACAAACTGCCGATCAAGCTGGTGCGCAGTCCCGACCATGTCCTGAACTTCATCGAGGCGGTCAAGTCGCGCGAAGCCACCGTTTCACCCATCGAGTCCGCCGTGCAGTCGGACGCATTTTCCCACGTGTCGGATATCGCCATCCGGTTCGGACGGAAGCTCCGTTATGATGGTCGGGCGGAGAAGTTCCTGGACGACAAGGAAGCCAATCAGCGGCTGCTGGTCCGTCCGATGCGCAAACCCTGGAAGCTCTGACCAGCCTTCAGCGGGCGGGGAACTCGAGAGCCATCCGTTCTTCCTCCCCAAATGGGTAGTATGCGCCCGGCCTTCAGGCCCCTATTCTGCGGCGGGCGTGGACAACCGGCGGGGGAGCCGTCAGGTTGCCCGCACCGGACTGACTGATATGAACACACAATACTTGTTGCGCTTGACCCTGGTCGGCGTGCTGATGGCGGGGCTGCTGGTGGTCACATGGACTGGCACCTCAAACGCGGCGGAGACCCCGGCATACCTGGACGTGAAACAACCGCTCGAATCGCGCGTCGAAGATCTGCTGTCGCGGCTGACGCTGGAGGAGAAAATCAAGCTCTGCCACGCGGACTCGAAGTTCACCACGGCGGCGATTCCGCGCCTGGGCATTCCGCGCCGCTGGCTGTCCGACGGTCCGCACGGCGTGCGCGAGGATGTGGGGCCGGACACCTGGGCGGTGGCGGGGCGCACGGATGATTTTGCCACCGGCATGCCGGCGGCATTGCGCTGGCGGCGACGTGGAATCCCGAACTCGCGCAGCGCGAGGGCGAGGTCATCGGACAGGAGGCGCGCAAGCGCGGCAAGGACATCATGCTCGGGCCCGGGCGTGAACATCATGCGCACGCCGCTGTGCGGTCGGAATTTTGAATACTTCGGCGAAGACCCGTTCCTCGCCGGGCGCATGGCGGTCGGTTACATCCGCGGCGTGCAATCGCAGGGCGTCGCCTCGTGCGTGAAGCATTTCGCCGCCAACAATCAGGAAACCGAGCGCAGCAACATCAACGTCGAGGTGGACGAGCGGGCGTTGCGCGAGATCTATCTGCCTGCGTTCAAGGCCGCCGTGCAGGAGGCGAAGGTGTGGACGGTGATGGGCGCTTACAACAAGCTGCGCGGCGTTCACTGCTGCGAGAGCGATTATCTGCTGAACCAGATCCTGAAGAAGGAATGGGGATTCCAAGGCCTGGTCGTTTCCGATTGGGCCGGTGTTCACAACACGCGCGGCGCGGTGCTCGGCGGGCTGGACCTGGAAATGGGCACGGACAAGGCCTACGACGATTTTTATCATGGCCAAGGCCGTTCCGCGAGGGAGTGAAGAGCGGCGAGTTTCCGCTGTCCGTGCTGGACGACAAGGTGCGGCGCAATCTGCGCGTGATGATCGGCACGGGCGTGTTTGACCCGCGCCCTGAAGGTTCGCTGAACACCAAGGCGCACCAGGACACGGCCCGCCAGGTGGCCGAGGAGGGCATGGTGCTGCTGAAGAACGACAAGAACTTCCTGCCGCTCGATGCGGGCAAGCTTCAAGTCGGTGGCCGTCATTGGCGAAAACGCCACGCGCCTGCAGGCCTACGGCGGCGACAGTTCGCGCGTCAAGGCGTTCTACGAAATCACCCCGCTGGCCGGCATCCTGAACCGCATCGGCACGAACGTGAACGTCACTTATTCCGAGGGGTACCGCAAAGGCGGCGGACGCCGCGCTGGCCGAGCGCGCCGTGGCGCGCGGCCAAAGGCGGCGGATGTGGTGATCTACGTCGGCGGCATCAATCACGACATCGGCTACGACAGCGAAGGCGGCGACAAGAAGGGTTTGGAGCTGCCTTATGGCCAGGTGGAATTGATTCAGCAGATCGCCAAGGCGAATCCGCGCATGGTCGTCGTGCTCGTGGGCGGTTCGCCGATGGAGATGGACGCCTGGCTCGGGCAGAGTGCCGGCGGTGCTGCTCTCGTGGTATTCCGGCATGGAAGGTGGCAATGCCATCGCGCGCGTGCTGTTCGGCGATGTGAATCCCTCGGGCAAACTGCCGGCCACCTTCCCCAAACGCCTGTCGGATTCGCCCGCGCACACTTTCGGTCCCGCGGGCTTTCCCGGCGTGAACGGCACGGTGACCTACTCCGAGGGGCTGCTGGTGGGCTACCGGTGGTTTGACACCCAGAACATCGAGCCACTGTTTCCGTTCGGCTTCGGCTTGAGCTACACGACGTTCGAGTATTCCAACCTGAAACTGTTGGAGGGGAAGGATTCGACCGGTCCCGCCGTCACGGTGCAGTTTCGAAATCAAGAACACCGGCAAGCGCGCGGGCGCGGAAGTGGCGCAGGTCTATGTGCAGCCGGGCAAGTCGAGCCTGCCGCGTCCTTTGAAGGAACTGAAGGGGTTCAAGAAGATCTTCCTCAAACCCGGCGAGACACAGACGGTCTCAACCGCTCTGGATCGGGATGCATTTGCCTACTACGACGACCAGCAAAGTGCCTGGGTGGCCGAGCAGGGCGGGTATCAGATCCTCGTGGGAACCTCCTCTCGTGACCTGCGGTTGCGCGGCGAATTCAAGCTGGCTGCGACAAGCGTGATGAAATGAGTTCGGAGGGTGGCTCCATGGACCGCGGCGGCATGCGCAGCGCGAGGGCACGTAGGGCTTGCGCCCCCCCATGCACGGCGTTGTCGCTGCCGCGCCTGGCCAGTGCGGGTCCTGATCCCCGACCTTGCCTGTCCGTGCTGTTGCTCTTGCTGCTCGCCACGCTTCCAACGGGAGCGGCACAGAATCCGATCCGGCTCAATTCCATCGGTTTCCTGCCGGACCAGGCCAAGCAGGCGAGCGTCGCGGTGGCCGGGACGAATTTCGCCGTTCTCCGGCAGTTGGACGGAGCGGTGGTTTTCACCGGTTGCCTGACCGGGCCGTTCACCAATTCGGACACGGCTGAGACTTTGTTCACAGCGGATTTCTCGACGCTTCGCGAGCCGGGGGGTTATCAACTTGATGTGCCGGGCGCCGGGCGTTCGCCGGCTTTTCGGATCGGCGCGGAGGTTTACCGGCCGCCGTATGTGGCGGTGATGCGCGCGTTTTACCTCTGGCGCTGCGGGACGGCGGTCCACGCCACCATCGAGGGTCAGACCTATGCTCACGCGGCCTGCCACCCAGTGACGCATGGCTGGATTTCGCCACCGGGCAGCACGAGCTTCGACCCTCCGTCGGCGGCTGGCACGACGCGGGCGATTACAACAAATACGTCGTCAACGCGGGCGTCACGTGTCGGCGCCCTGTTGCGGGCGTGGGAGGATTTCGGCGCGCACCTGGCCGGCATCCCGCTGGACCTGCCGGAAGCGGGCGGGCGACTGCCCGGAGTTTCTGGCGGAAATCAAATGGGAGCTGGACTGGCTGCTGACGATGCAGGACCAGGACGGCTCGGTGTTCCACAAGGTTTCCACGCGGCATTTCGGTCCGTTCATCCAACCCGAGCTGGAAACCGAGCCCCGCTATTTCGCGCCGTGGAGCAGTGAGAGCACGGCGAACTTCATCGGCCATGATGGCGGCGGCCGCGCGGATCTACCGACCGCACGACGCAGCCTACGCTGATCGCTGCCTGCGCGCGGCGGAAAGGAGCTACGGCTTCCTGGTCGCGCACCCTGAGCGGCACAAGGCGGATCAGTCCAAGTTCTCAACAGGTCCCTACGAAGTGGGCGACGGCGGTGCGCGGTTGTGGGCGGCCATGGAGCTGTGGGCGGCGACCGGACGCGAGGAGTGCCTGCGCGATGGAGAAGCCCGGCTGCGCGAGCTTCAGGCGGTGGTTCCGGCGAAGTGGGACTACAGCAACCCCGCTCCGCTCGGTTACCTGACCTATCTTGAAGCCCGGCGCGCCGGTCGCGACGACTCGCTGGTGGCGCTCCTGCGGTCCAACCTGGTGGCACGGGTCGACGAGATGGTGGCGGCGTCCGCGGCCCATGGATATGCGCGGCCCAACCTCGTCGGTTACGGCTGGGGTTACAACGGCCAGGTGGCGCGGCAGACCGTGCTGTTGCATGCGGCGAACCGGGTGGCGCCCCGGCCGGAATACCGCCAGACGGCGTGCGATGCAGTCGGTTACCTGTTCGGTCGCAACGTCCACGGGCGTTCGTACGTCACCGGACTGGGGCATCAGCCGCCGTTGCATCCGCATGACCGGTGTTCGGCATCCGACGACGTGGCCGGCCCGTGGCCGGGCTTTTTGGTGGGCGGCCCGCACCCGAAGCCGGCGGACTGGTTCGATGATCAGGAGGACTATCGGACCAACGAAATCGCCATCAACTGGAACTCGGCGCTGGTTTATGCGCTGGCGTGGCTGGTCAGCGACGTGCCGTGAATGGAATGTGGAGACGACAATATGAACAAGAATTCAATCTGGATCCTGGTGCTGGCTGCAGGGCTGGCTGTTGAAGGCAACAGCCTGCGCGGCGCGACTCCGCCGTTGCTCAACGAGGCGGTGGACGTGAGCGGGGACTTCCGGGAGTTCGCCAACACGCTGTTTCTGGCGGACAAGCTCGGTGCGTTCGACCCCGGCACGGGCAGCGGCACCATTCAGTACCAGCGCAGCGCGTGGGCCACGGCGCAGGCGTTCAACAACCTGCTGGCGACGATCAAGCCGGCGCCCGGCAACGAGTTTCCAGGCATCGAATACGCCGCCAACCCCGCCTTGCCCTTCTCGATCGAGTTCGTCTCTGCGCGCACGGTGCGGGTGCGCATCGCCAGCGGGCCGCAATTCAAGTCCTTCGAGTCGATCATGCTCGCCGGGCCGGTGGCGAAGGACGCCTCCTGGAAGCACGCGCGCATCGAGGGCGGACATCGCTACACCAGCGCCGCGGGGTCGGTGACGATCAACGACAATCCGTGGCGCCTCGAGTTCCGCGACGCGCGGGGCAGGTTGCTCACGCGCAGCTTTCATGACGGGGACGACGCCAGCTTCACGCCGCGCCTGCCGTTTTCGTTTGTCCGGCGCGCGTCCGATTACTCGCGCAGCGTGGGGGCGGTGTTCACGCTGTCGCCTGGCGAGAAGATCTTCGGATGCGGCGAGTCGTTCACCGGCCTGGACAAGCGCGGGCAGAAGGTGGTGCTGTGGACCGACGACGCCAACGGGGTGCAGAACCCGGGGATGTACAAGCCGGTTCCGTTCTTCATGAGCAGCGCGGGTTACGGGATGTTCCTTCACACCACCACCCCCGTCACCTGCGACTTCGGGCAGAGCTTCAGCGGTCTGAACTCGTTGTATCTCGGCGATGATGAGCTCGACCTGTTTGTTTTCCTCGGTTCGCCGCGGGAGATTCTGGACGAATACACCACGCTCACCGGCAAGCCGCCTATGCCGCCGCTGTGGTCGTTTGGCCTTTGGATGAGCCGTTGCACCTACGATTCCGAAAGCCAGGTGCGGGAAGTGGCCGCGAAGCTGCGCGACAACCGCATCCCGAGCGATGTGCTGCACCTGGACACCGGCTGGTTCGAGACGGACTGGCGCTGCGATTACGAGTTCTCCAGGACCCGCTTTGCCGACCCGGTGAAAATGATCGCCGACTTGAAGAACGACGGCTTCCGGGTCTGCCTCTGGCAGTTGCCCTATTTTGTTCCGAAAAACCAGTTGTTTCCGGAAATCCTTGCCCAGGGACTCGCCGTGCGCGATCCGAAGGGGAACCTGCCTGCGGAGGACGCGATCCTGGACTTCTCCAACCCGGCGACCGTCGAGTGGTATCAGGCCAGGATCGCCCGTCTGCTCAAGCTGGGCGTGAGCGTGATCAAGGTGGATTTCGGTGAGGCGGCGCCGCTGAACGGACTTTATGCTTCGGGCCGCACCGGGTTTTACGAGCACAACTATTATCCGCTGCGCTACAACAAGACGGTGGCGGACATTACGCGCCAGACGACGGGCGAGAGCCTCATCTGGGCGCGCAGCACCTGGGCCGGAAGTCAGCGCTATCCGTTGCACTGGGGCGGCGACGCGGAGAGCACAGACAGCGGCATGGCGGCACAGTTGCGCGGCGGACTGTCCATCGGCCTGAGCGGGTTCACCTTCTGGAGTCATGATGTGGGTGGGTTCGTGGGCAAGGAGACGCCGGACCTGTATTTGCGCTGGCTGGCGTTCGGCGTGTTGACCTCGCACAGCCGCTGCCACGGCATGAAACCGAAGGAGCCGTGGACCTACGACGCGTCCGTGATGGACCAGTTCCGCGGCATCGTCGAACTCAAGTACCGGCTGATGCCGTATGTCTATGCGCAGGCCAAAAACAGCGCCGCGCGCGGCCTGCCCCTGTTGCGGGCGTTGCTGGTCGAGTTTCCGGAGGATCCCGGCTCGTGGCGGGTGGACGACGAGTATCTGTTCGGTTCCAGCCTGCTCGTCGCGCCCTTGCTGCACGAAGGCGCGCGGTCGCGCGACGTTTATTTGCCGCCGGGAACCTGGATTGACTATCAGACCGGCAAGTCCTACGCCGGCGGCTGGCATAGGATTGACGCAGGCAAGATCCCCGTGGTGCTGCTGGTGCGCGATGGCACGGTGCTGCCGCGGATTGCGCTCGCGCAGTCCACCGCCGCAATGGACTGGAGCAAACTCGAGCTCGCGGTGTTTGCGACGAAGGCGACGACCGCCGAAGGGTTCATCTGCCTGCCGACCGACAACCAGCTTCATGGTCTGTCCATGGCACGATCCGGCGCCGGATGGAAGCTCGTCAGCGATCCGCTCACGGGCCGCGTGACCTGGACCGTGGCGGCGGCGGAGGCAGGGCAGTGAGAGACAATGCCACCGCACTCCATGCCGTGCGGAATCCCGCGCCGCCGATGGGGATTACCTCGCCGTCCGGCGTGGGCCAGGGCATCGGATGCCTGGTTCTCGCACTGTTTCTCGGATGGCTGCTTCCCGGTCGGGCTGCGGACTTTGACCTTCGCGATGGAACGCTGTGGCTGGGTCACCGGGCTGTCTTGCAAAATGTGTCTGCGGGGTTTTCCGTGGCCAACGATCGCACCGGGGCCGGCGTGTTCTTGAAATACACCGCCCCGCAGCCCGGTTCGTTGCTGCAGACGGCGCTCGGCGACATCGCCGGCTTCCGGCGCTTCACCAGTTGTCATCGGGATGAGCCGTTCTGGATGATTCCGCGCGCGGGCACGAATCTGGCCGACGTGGCCTTGGAAACGCAGTGGCTGCTGGCGGAGACGGACGCGGGCGGTTGCGTGATGCTGGTGCCGTTGATGACGGGTTCGACGGTGTTCACCCTGAGCGGGGCGACGAACGGACTGCGGCTCACCGGCGAAACAGGCGATCCGACGGTGCGGAGCCGGGGCGGGCTGGCGCTGTTTGTGTCGGTCGGAACGATCCCTACGGGCTGGCGGAAGCGGGCGCGCGGGCTGTGATGGCGCGGCTGGGCACAGGCCGGTTGCGGCGTGGACAAGCCGGTGCCGGAGTTCGTGAACGATTTCGGCTGGTGCACCTGGGATTCGTTTTACAAGAAGGTGTCGGCTGACGGTGTGCGGCGCGGGCTTGGAATCGTTTCGGGCAGGCGGCGTCGAGCCGCGGCTGTTGATTCTGGACGACGGCTGGCAGGATTATCGTCCGATGCCAGGCGGCGAGGAACGGTTGGTGTCGCTGGTGCCGAACCAGGCGCAGTTTGGCGGAGATTTGCGTCCCACCGTGCGGATGGCCAAGGACGAATTCAACGTGCGCACCTTGCTGGTCTGGCACGCCTTCATCGGGCTACTGGGGCGGCGTGGACGGGGACGGCATTGCCGCGATACGGCGTGCAGGAGCGGTTGCGCTCGTTCGG
This sequence comes from uncultured Verrucomicrobiae bacterium, assembly GCA_963751435.1. Classification (GTDB taxonomy): domain Bacteria; phylum Verrucomicrobiota; class Verrucomicrobiia; order Limisphaerales; family DSYF01; genus JALOTU01. The sequence goes on from CAVVUP010000036.1 coordinate 124,722, forward strand.
CCCGGCCATCCTCGCAGATGCACCCGAATTTGAACACCCAATACTGGGGCAGCGCCGTGGGGGTCGTTCCGCCGGATCGCATCGGGAGATTTTATCGACGACTATCATCGCCGCTCCTGCAAGCGGCGGGCGTGGATGGCGTCAAGGTGGACAACCAGTCGATGATCGAAAGCGTGGCGCAGGGGACTGGGCGGGCGGGTGGCGTTGACACGGGCCTATCGCGACCGCGCTGGAAAAGTCAGTGGCAAAACATTTCGACGGGCGGCTGATCAACTGCATGGCCAATGCGATGGAGACCTATTACTGTTCGCCGCGCTCGACGCTGATGCGCACCTCGATTGATTTCTGGCCCACGCGGCCGGAGACCCACGGGCGGCATCTGTATTGCAATGCGCAAATGGGGGTGTGGTTCGGCGAATTCATGCAGCCGGACTGGGACATGTTCCAGTCGGCGCACGCATGGGCGCGTTCCATGCCGCGGGCCGCGCCGTTTCAGGCGGGCCGGTGTATGTCTCCGACACGCCCGAGGCTCACGATTTCGAACTGCTGCGCAAGCTGGTGCTCTCGGACGGCTCGGTGCTGCGGGCCGATCATCCGGGGCGGCCCACGCGCGATTGCCTGTTCGCCGACGTGACGCGCGATCCGGTGCTGTTGAAAGTCTTCAACTCCAACCGCGATTGCGCGGTGATCGGCGTGTTCAACTGCAACTATCATCGCAGCCGAGCCCGAACGGCTTGCCGTCAGCGGAACCGTTTCCCCGGCCGATGCGTCCGGGACTTGCGCGGCGAGGCGTTTCGTGGGCTATCGCGCATCGGCGGGCCGTTTGTGGCGGTGCAGCCGCAATGAGCGGCGAGCCGATCACGCTTGGCGGAGGGCGAGTGGGAGGTGGTGTCCTTCGCGCCTGTGGAGCACGGCGTGGCGGTGCTGGGGTTGGCGGACAAGCTGAACAGCACCGGCGCGATTGCCGGGAAGCAGTGGAATCCCGACGGCAGTCTCAGCCTCCAGTTGCGGGACGGCGGGACCTTGCTGGCTTGGTCGGAGAAGCGGCCAGCCAGACTGCAGGTCCATGTGGTTTCAGGAACGGATGGCCAGATGGACGGCGCCGATCGGCGTGCCGGTCCGGAGCCGGTTCCATTTGAGTATGCCGCCGGGGAAGGCCGCCTTGAGATTTCGCTGCCGCGGGGCGGCGCGCTCACCGTGCGGCTGTGGTGGTGAATCGGACGGGACGTCCGGCATCCTCAAACCCCGTGGCCTGCCCCGGCCTGAATCAGGGGTCCCTTGCTGCACCGCATCGACATCCATGGAGAGCCTCCTTTGGCGATTGCGCATGAAATGGGACCCTGAACCGGGTAGGGACGGCGCGCTGCGTCGAGCGGCGCCCCGTTCCGCCCGCTGATGCGCGGGTGGGGACCTCGCAGCGCGATGTCCCTATCCAACAGCCGCTTCATGGAGCGCCTCCACGATTTCAGAATCGCGCCCTGGAACCATGAAGCCGGTAAGACGCCGGTGGCATGGCGCCCGGGCCACGCACAGCGCACATGGGGCGGAGAGAACTCAACCCGACTGCGCGCCGGACCATCACACAGTTCCGCAGGGGCGGGTAGGGTTACACCCCATAGAAGCCGGGAGGTAATCGGCAGATGATCACACGGGATGGTGGCTGGCCGGGAGGAGGGCATTTCTTGCCTTGGATGGCATCGCCAACGGAGTTCTCCGAGTTGTGATCTCGGAGTCTGAAGGGATTATGAAACGAGAGTTTAACAAGTTTTCGGAACAATATGTGAGCGAGTTGCGAACCCGCTTGGAGAAAGGTTCCCGAGCGAGCATGCGGCCGGCGGGTGAGCTGGGACGTCGCGCCGTGAACCTGGGCCTGAAGGCGTTGGACCTGGCCATGATGCACCGCTACGCATTGACAAAGCTGGTTTCATCGGGGAGATCCTCCGAAACCGGCGATGGGCTGCTGAAGCGGGCGGAGACCTTCAGCCGGGCGGAGGCCTTTTTCATTGAAGCGATCAAGCCAATCGAACTAAATACCCGCGCGACCATGAAAGCCAACGTCCAGTTGCAACAACTGAACGAGACGTTGCATCGGCGCACCTCGGAACTGGCCGCCGCCAATCGCAGGCTGAAGCGGGAAGTCCTCCAGCGCCAGAGGGCCGAGGAGGCTGTCAGGAAGAGCCGGCAACACTATCAGCAGTTGTTGGAAAAGTCGCATCACATGCAGGAACAATTGCGACACTTGTCGCACCAGCTTCTGCGGGTGCAGGAGGAGGAGCGCAAGGAGATCAGCCGTGAACTGCATGATCAAATCGCGCAGACCTTGACGGGCATCCACGTCCATCTGGCGACGCTGAAGACAGAAGCCAGGAGCAATACCAAGGGCCTTCAGCAAAGGATCTCACGCACGCAACGGCTCGTGGAACAGTCGGTCAACATCGTGCATCGGTTTGCGCGCGAGCTGCGTCCGACCGTGCTGGACGATCTTGGGCTGCTTCCGGCCCTGCAGTCCCTTATGAAGGAGTTTGCGGAACGTACGGGCATTTCCATTCGCTGCACAGCCGCGGCCGGCCTCGAACAGTTGAACAGCGCCAGGCGAACGGTCCTATACCGTGTCGCCCAGTCCGCTCTCGCCAACGTCGCCCAACACGCGAAAGCGAACCGGGTGACGGTGAGCATCCGAAAATTCCAGGGCGCGGTTCGCATGGACATCCATGACGATGGCAAAGGCTTTGAAGTGGAGCAGGTGCTGTTCGCCAAACGGCACAAACGCTTGGGGTTCCTCGGCATGAGGGAGCGGGTCGAGATGGTCGGCGGCAGTTTCACCGTCGAGTCCGCGCCGGGCAAAGGCACGACCATCCATGCGCAGATTCCACTCGCCAACGGCAAGAAGGTCTAGGCTCGCCAGTCCCTTCGGTGGTGGCCACACTCGGGACCAGCCATGAAACCGATCACCGTCCTGCTGGCCGAGGACCATACGGTGGTCCGGGAGGGGTTGCGGATGTTGCTCGAGGCTCAAGGTGATATCGTGGTGGTCGGCGAAGCGGACAACGGACGCCGGGCGGTGGAGTTGACCCGGAAGCTGCATCCGGCCGTGGTGGTCATGGATCTCGCGATGCCCCGCCTCAATGGCATGGAGGCCACGCGGCAGATTCTCAAAGTGCTCCCCGGGACCAGGGTGCTGATTCTCTCCGCGCACGGGGATGACGCCTACATCGACCAAGTGATCGCGCTGGGCGCGGCGGGCTTTCTGCTCAAACAAACCTCGGCCCACATCCTGGCCCGCGCGGTTCGGGAAGTTCTGCAGGGGGACACGGTGTTCAGCCCCTCCATCGCCCGACGCCTGCGCGACCACCCGGAGGATAAGTCCTCCGACCGGCTGGAGCGGATCCGGAGGAAAGGCGCCGCCCTCACCTCACGCGAGGTGGAGGTGCTTCAACGGATTGCCGAAGGGCAGGCCAACAAGCAGATCGCGGCGGGACTCGGTATCAGCATCAAGACGGTCGAAAAGCACCGGGACCACCTCATGCGCAAGCTGAACATCCACGACACGGCCGGCCTGACCCGCTACGCCATCAGCGCGGGCATCATCGAGAGCAGTGTGCAGATCACCATCCTCTGACAGCCGCAGTCCCGCAGGGCTTGCCGGGGATGGGGCAAACACCCCATAGCACGGTATGATTTTCGAGGCCTACGGTAAGGCGATGAACGTTTTGCTGCTCTACCCGGAGTTCCCGGACACGTTCTGGAGTTTCAAGCACGCCTTGAAGTTCATCCGCAAGACGCGCCTCGCTGCCGCCGCTGGGCCTGCTGACCGTGGCCGCGATGCTGCCGAAGGAGTGGGCCAAGCGCCTGGTGGATGTGAACGTGCGGAAGCTGCGCGAGCAGGACCTGGCCTGGGCGGACCTCGTGTTCATCAGCGGGATGATCGCCCAGCGGGACTCGGCGCGCGAGTTGATCGCGCGCTGCCGGGCGGCGGGCAAGACCATCGTGGCGGGCGGGCCGCTGTTCACCCTCGAGCACGAGCAGTTTCCCGAAGTGGACCATTTCGTGCTGAACGAGGCGGAGGTGACGCTGCCGGAGTTCCTGCGCGACTTCGAGCGCGGGCGCGCCCGGCGCGTCTATGCGTCGCCGGAGTTCCCCGACCTCCGCCAGACGCCGGCGCCGTTGTGGGAGCTGGCGGACCTGCAGCGCTACGCGTCGATGAGCGTGCAGTTCTCGCGCGGCTGCCCGTTCGACTGCGAGTTCTGCAACATCACCTCGATGTTCGGACATCGGCCCCGCACCAAGACCACCGCGCAGGTGATCGCCGAGCTGGACGGTCTCTGCCGGCTCGGCTGGCGCGGGGCGGTCTTCTTCGTGGACGACAATTTCATCGGCAACAAACGGGCGCTCAAGGAGGAGCTGCTGCCGGCGCTGATCCAGTGGCAGAAAGGCAGGCGCGGCATCCCGTTCTTCACCGAGGCGTCCATCAATCTCGCCGACGATGAGGAGCTGATGCGGTTGATGGTCGAGGCGGGATTCAACCAGGTGTTCGTCGGCATCGAGACGCCCGAGGAGGCGAGCCTGGCCGAGTGCAACAAGCGCCAGAACCGGGGCCGCGACCTGGTCGCCGACGTGAAACGCATCCAGCGCGCGGGGCTGGAGGTGCAGGGCGGGTTCATCGTCGGATTCGACAACGACACGCCCACGATTTTTCAGCGGCAGATCGAGTTCATCCAGAAGAGCGGCATCGTCACGGCGATGGTCGGCCTGCTGCAGGCCATCCCCGGCACGAAGCTTTACCAGCGGCTGAACCGCCAGGGTCGCCTGCTCGGCCACACCACCGGCGACAACGTGGATGGGACCACCAACTTCATTCCGCGGATGAACCGGGAGACGTTGCGCGCAGGGCTACCAGAGCCTCATGGAATACATCTACTGCGCCCGGGCCGTATTACCAGCGGATCCGCACCTTCCTGCGCGAGTACCGGCCGCCGAAGATCTCCCGCTCGTTGAACTGGCGGAATCGCTCATGGCCTTTGTCCACGCCAACCTCCGCCTCGGCGTCCTGGGCCGCGAACGTTTCCATTACTGGGGCTTGCTGCTCTGGACGTTCTTCCGCCGCCCCTCCCAGTTCTCGCTGGCCGTCACCCTCTCCATCTACGGCCACCACTTCCGCAAGATCTGCCGCACGTTGGGACGGTGACGCCCGGGTTGACTCGATCGGGTAGTTAAACAATGACAAGGGTCGGGGCGGCAGGCCGGACGCCGAAGCGAGGAACAGAGGTGGGGTTTTACCTGCAGTAGGGTAACACCCCATAGCGGCGGGCCATCCGGGGACTAGGTTGCATTGCCATGCTATTAGCCAAAGTTGAAGGCTCGATCGTCGCGACCATGAAGGACGCGCATGTGGCGGGGCGCAAGCTCCTGCTCGTGCGGCCGCAGTTCGTCGATGCCCGCAATCGGACGCGATTCGCTGCGGGAAGCGAGACCTTTGTGGCCGTGGATTCGGTGGGCGCCGGCGTGGGCGAGTGGGTGGTGGTTTGCCAGGGGAGCCCGGCCCGGCTTGTGCCTGATCTGAACGATGCCCCGGTCGATGCCGTCGTCATGGGCATCGTGGACGTCGTGGACGTGATGGGCCAACAACTTTACAGCAGCAAGACGTAACCGTCGCCGCCTGAACCGTTGGCGGGCAGGCGTCACGAAGTCAAACACCGCCAACAAGGAATGAATTATGAATGCATTGACCCGTTGGAATCAATTAAGACAGATGGAAGCCCTGCAACACGGCTTGGGCAGCCTGCTCAGTCGCTCCCCGGCCCAGTGGATCGAGGGCCAGGAGGAGCCGATGGCGGTGACCGAATGGAGCCCGCTGGTGGATATCAGTGAGGACGACAAGGAATACCGGATCAAGGTCGAGTTGCCCGAGGTCAAGAAAGAGGATGTGAAGGTCACGGCGGAGGCAGGCACATTGACCATCATGGGGGAACGCAGGTTCGAGAAGGAGGAGAAAGGCAGAAAGTATCACCGCGTCGAACGAGCCTACGGTAGTTTCGGGCGCAGCTTCTCACTCCCCGATGATGCCAGCCCGGCGAAAGTCAGCGCCGAGTTCAAAGACGGCGTGTTGACCGTGCACTTGGTCAAGGATGAAAAAGCCAAACCGCAGCATGTCGAGGTCAAGGTTGCCTGAGGAGGCGCGGCGCAGGGCCGGTGAAGTCGCCGGTCCCGATGATCGACTCATAGGCCGACAGGAAGGGTCACGCATTGCATGGACACCGGTCCGGGCAGTGTGTGTGCCCCACAAACGCGGCCCGCCTGGTCGGGGCCACAAGGAGGGGGCGCCGTGCGCCAAAGGTAAGTGTTACCCCGGGAGGGTTGGGGCTGCTGCTGTTAAAGCTTGCGGCCCGCCGTTCTTCGCGCATCATAAAGCCGCTTATGAAAATGCTCATTGCTAGTCTCATGGTCATGGTACTGACGGTGGTTGTGGGTTGTGAAAAGAAGCAAACCGTGCCACCGACGGAAGTGCCGCCCGCGGGCACCAATGCCCCCGTGGTGCCCTAAGCTTCGGCAAGAGGCCTACGGAGAAGTTGACAGTTACAAGCCGGACGGGATCCGTCCGGCTTTTTTTCGTGTACGTTGCCGGGAGTCTGCGGCGCTATGGGGTTGAAGTCTGCTTCGGACCGAACGCACGGAACTTCTCGATCTTGGGTCGGATCACCGCGCGGCAGTAGCCGGCGTTGGGATTGAGTGCATAGTATTCCTGGTGATAGTCCTCCGCCGGCCAGAATCGGGTGAACGTCACGATCTCGGTGACGATGGGGGTCGAGAAATGCTTCTGGGCTTCCGCTTTGGATTGTTGCGCCGCGGTCTTCTGCGCCTCGTCATGACAGAGGATGATCGAGCGGGTACTGGGTGCCGACGTCGGCGCCCTGCCGATTCAGCGTGGTGGGATCATGGACCTTCCAGAAGGCGTCGAGAAGCTTGTCGTAGGTGATGACCGCCGGATCAAATTCGACTTGGACCACCTCGGCGTGGCCCGTCCGTCCGCTGCAGACATCCTTGTAGGTGGGGTTCTGTGTGGTGCCGCCCGCGTAACCGCTGAGGGCAGATTTCACCCCGGGCAGCATCTGGAAGATGGCTTCCGTGCACCAGAAGCAGCCTCCTCCGAGGGTGGCCAGTTCGGTCTTGTTCGTTTTCATGGATTGGGCATGAGCCGTCGGGAGTAACAGGGCAAGGGCGACCGTCAGCCCCCGGATCAGGCGGCTTTGCCTGGCAAAGGGCATCGGCCTCATTCATTGTCCCCCTGCGGGTTGGTCGAGATGCTGTCCCGGGGGGAGATCGGCGTAGGGCTCGAAATGCTCGGGACGCAGCGGCTCGGAAATGGTGTGTTCTTCCCCGAGCCACTTGCCCAGGTCGATCAGCTTGCATCGATGACAGCAAAACGGGCCGTGGGGCGTTTCAAACCAACCGCCGCGCTTGCCGCAGGTTGGACACTTGACGGCGGTTGATGAACGGGTGCGCTGCATCGGCTTTGGCCGCGGATCCGCTCAGGAGTTCTTCTTTCCGGCAGTCAGAACGTTGGACTTTTCCAGGAGCGAAATGTAATCGAGCAGGATTCGCCCCGTCTCGTCCAGGGTGGGATCAATGGGCGCATCGGCTTGCGCCTCGGGGTCTGGCGGGTCGGCCAGCCGCGCATCGTCACTGGGGGTTTCAGGATTTGCCGCGGCGGTCGATTTGTGAGACCCCACCGGCTGTGGCAGGCCGGGCATGGGCACATCCTTGAGGGAGAGTTCGTAAACCACCTGCCCGTTGGTGGGGCGTGCCTCCCGCTCAGCCTTGCGGGCCTCGTCCCGATCGCGCGCTTCCTGAAGTTCCTTGGCCCGCTCCAGCTCGTTGAGCAGGATGGTCTTGCGCTTCTGCATCTCGCGGATGCGATCCATGTCCTCGCGGACGTAATCGAAGTCCTTCGATGAGGCAACGCGCGCGTCCGAGAGCCGGCGGAGTTCGGGGAGGTAGGAGGCGACCTGGTTGACGGGCTCGAATTGGGCGCTTTCGATGGTGTCCCAGTCCAACGGATTCTCCAGGCCAGCCTCACCCACATCCTCCAGGATATTGGCCACCGCCGGCAGGACGATGTGGGGAGTGACCCCGTGCAACTGGGTGGATTCGCCATTGGCCCGGTAGAACTTTCGAATGGTGACCTTGATCGCCCCGGGATCCTCCTGTGCTCGAAGGAAGCGGAACAAAGGCCCCAATTGGTTCAGGCTTTGAACCGTACCTTTGCCGTGCGTGGAGATGTCCCCGACGACCAGCGCACGCCCGTAATCCTGCAGTGCTCCGGCCAGGATTTCGGAGGCGGAGGCGCTGCCCCGGCTGGTCAGCACCACCATGGCGCCGTCGTAAAGCACGGATGGATCCTTGTCCTGGTCCACCCCAATCGTGCCGTTAAAATCCTTCACCTGGACCACCGGGCCTTCCTTGATGAACAGTCCGGTCAGCCGGATGGCCTCCTCGAGCGATCCGCCGCCGTTGCGCCGCAAATCGAGGATCAATCCTTCGATCCCCTCGGCCTTCAGCTTCCCAATCAGCTTCGCCACATCCTCGCTGGTGCTGTGACGTGTTTGGGTGGCGTCTTCCCGCGTGACGATGTCCATCGGGGCGTAGAAGGTTGGAAGATCAATCACGCCAATCCGGTTGGTCTTGCCATCGCCGGTGGGAATCTCGATCAGCTTCGCCTTGGCCGCCTGTTCCTCCAGGGGGATCTCGTCGCGGATCAGTTTGACCACCCGGCGTTCCGAAGCGGCTTCTCCCTCCTGAGCGATGACTGTGAGTTGCACTTCGGTGCCTTTCGGGCCCCGGATCAACTGGACGATCTTGTTGAGGCTCATGTCCACCACGTCCACCGGTTCTCCCTCGGCCTGGGCCACGGCGACAATCCGGTCCTTTTCCTTCAGGCGCTTGCTTTTTTCGGCCGGGCCCCCGGGCAGCAACCGTTCGATGGTGCAATACCCGTCCACGGCGCGCAGTTGGGCGCCAATCCCGAACAAGGCCAGGTTCATGCTGATGGCAAACTGCTCGAGCGCGGCGCGTCCCATGTAATCCGTGTGCGGATCGTACACATGCCCCAGCGTGGTCAGGTAGAGCTGGATGACGTCGTCGCTGTCCCATTCGGCAAAGAATTTCATGTTGCGCGCGTAACGCCGGTCCAGCTTCTCCCGGACTTCCTCATCCAAGGTCTTCACGGGGCCGGGTTGCGGAGTGGCCTCCGGCTTCACCGCATCCGCTGGGGCGTCCTTCTTGGCCTGTTTGCCCTTGGCTTCCGCCTGCTTGCGTTCCTCGATCAGGGCGAGTTTCTCTTCCAGATACTCGTAGCGCAGTCGTTCCCGCCAGAGGGCTTTGGCCTCGTTGAGGTTGGACGGGAATGGCGCGTCGCGGCGGTTGAGGAGGATGGGCTTGGTATCCTCGAACAGGAAGGGCTCGGTCTTCAATAAATCGCGGGAATAGGCGGTGCGTTGCTCCAACCGCTCGAAAAAGCGCTGGAAGATGTCAAAGCCGGGCCCCGCATTGCGCTCCTGGGTGAGGTTGTCCAGCGTGGTTTCAAACGGGCGAAACCCCTCGATGTCGGTTTGCAGGAAATGCAGGTGCTGCGGGTCCAGGGTGGTCAGATAGCCGTGAAAGAAATTGCTCGAAACCACGTCGTCAAAGGCCATCTGCCGGTAGTGCTTCTGTTCCAGCAATTGGGCGGTGACGTAGGCAATGCGGCCATCATCCGGCCCGGGCACCAGTGGCCCTTCGCGGGTGTAGCTGGTGTCCGCACGCATTCCCGCCAGGCTGGACAGCAACCCCACCAGCACGGCCCCCATGCTCCAATTCAGTTTGTAACGCATTCGATTCAGTCCGTTTCGACGTCGCCAGAATAACATAGGTTAGAAGGATTGCAGCCAAAAGTGTTCAGTTTCCGCGGCTCGACAGTCTCACGCGCCAGGGGTAGCCTTGCCCCATGCCGCAAACTGCTGTCCCTTTGACTGTTCCCGGGGTCGTGCCGGATCAGGAATTGGATTCCAGGCATGCCTTGGAGCCGGGATATCTGGTGGTTTGCTGGAATGATCCGGTCAACTTCATGGAATATGTGACGCACGTGTTTCAAACCGTGTTTGGCTGGAACCGTCAGCAGGCCGAGCGCCACATGTTGGAGGTGCATGAGCAGGGGCGGAGCGTCCTCACGCGGGAAGGCCTCGAGAAGGCCGAGTTCTACGTGCATCAGTTGCAGCAGTTCAGCCTGCACGCCACCCTGGAGCGCGACGCATGAGGCTGGCCCGAGCCACCGCGCGCGCCTGGACGCTCGCCCTGAGTGACCGCGAGCGGGATTTCCTGGTGGCCGTTCTCCAGGCGTATCCTGCCGTGCCACCGGAATACCAGCCGCTGAGCCGGCAATCCGCAGACCGGCTCTCCCCCGAGGATCAGCAGTTGCTGAGCGAGGCGCTGGCGGAGCATCGGAGCGAAAACCAGTCCCGACTCCGCCGATGGTTGAGAGCGGGGGCACGGTTTCGTCCGGTCGACCAGGAATGGCAGTTCAACCTGAGCCGGGCGGATTTCGACTGGATGCTCCAGGTGTTGAACGATGTCCGCGTCGGCAATTGGCTTCAACTGGGGGCGCCTGAGGACGTGCATGATCCGTCCTGCCTGCTTGAGAAGGATCCCGCAGCGCTTTTCCTCATGGAAGCTGCCGGGATGTTCCAGATGGAGTTCCTGCTGTTGCGGCAATCGCCGACGGCCCCCTCCTGAGCCTGGAGGCCAACCATGGGCGCTGTGCGTGATTCCGATGGACCTGACTTCGATCTCCCAGTGCTGCTGGACGGAAGCAGTGAGTTCCCGGATCCACACCGGGCGGGTCCCGAAGGATTGGTGGCTGTGGGTGGAGATTTTTCGGTGTCCCGGCTGCTGAGCGCCTATCGAAGGGGCATCTTTCCCTGGACCGCGCATCCCATCACCTGGTGGTCGCCCGATCCGCGCGGGATCATGGAACTGGACGGTCTGCACGTTCCCCGGAGCCTGGCGCGGGTGCTGCGTTCCTCCAACTTTTCCATCTCACTCAACCGCGACTTTCGGGCTGTCATCCAAGGGTGCGCTGAACGGTCCACAGGCCGGGGCCGTGGCGAGACCTGGATCACACCGGAGTTTGTCGAGGCCTATTGCCAAGTGCACCGCGAGGGGCACGCTCACAGCCTGGAAGTGTGGGCGGAGGGAAGGCTGGTGGGAGGCATCTACGGGGTGGCACAGGGCGGTCTGTTTGCCGGCGAATCCATGTTCCATCGGGTGAGCAATGCCTCCAAGGTCGCGTTGGTGCGACTGGTCGAGCACCTGCGTCAACGCGGTTTCCTGTTGTTTGACATTCAAATGCTGACGCCGGTGACACGGCGGATGGGCGGCACGGAGATCTCGCGTGACGAATACCTCCAACGGCTGTCCAAGGCGCTGAGGCGGGAGTGTTCATTTGCTTGATCCTGCGCTTTGCTGTATTGCGTCGTCCTGCAACAGCGAATGAAAGCCGCCTACATCACCCGCACCGGTCCTCCCGAGGTCATCCTTTACGGCGACTTGCCGGAACCCGTCCTCCAGCCCGGCCAATGCCTGGTCCAGGTGTCGGCGGTGGATGTCAATCCCATCGACGTTTATTGGCGGGCGGGCCTGGTGCCGGCGCGCATGGAGTTTCCGTTCGTCCTCGGACGCGACCTCGCGGGAACTGTGATCGAGGTGGGGGAACGGGTTTCGCGGATCAGGGTCGGCGACCGGGTGTGGGCCACCAGCATGGGGTTTGCGGGACGCCCGGGCACATTCTCGGAGCGGGTGGCGGTCGGGCAGGAATGGCTCCATCCCATTCCCGACGAGGTCAGCGACGCGGATGCGGTGGCGGTGTCGCTGGTGGGGGTGACCGCTCATCTGGGCTTAAGGCAACACGCGCAATTGAAGTCCGGCGAGGTGCTCTTTGTGAATGGCGGGACGGGAGGCGTGGGGTCGTGTGTGGTGCAAATGGCCAAACGACTTGGGGCCACCGTCATCACCACCGCCGGTTCCGACGCCAAGGCCGCCCTCTGTCGTCAACTCGGAGCCGATCACGTCATCACCTACAAGACCGAGGATGTTGCCGCGCGCGTGAAGGAGTTGGCGCCGCAAGGCGTGGATGTCTGGTGGGAAACACTGCGGGAACCCGACTTCGAGAAGACCATTCCGCTCCTTGCCATTCGCGGACGGATGGTGGTGATGGCGGGGCGGGAGGCCAGGCCGGCGTTCCCGGTGGGGCCGTTCTATGTCAAGGATTGCTCGCTGCACGGGTTTGCGATGTTCAACGCCGGCGCCGCCCAGATCGGCGCCGTCGCCCAGGAGATCAACCGCTGGATGGCGGAGGGAACGCTGAAAGCCCGGATCGACCGTGTGCTTCCGCTGGCGCAGGCCGCAGAGGCCCATCGACTTCAGGAATCGAGCACGTTGCACAAGTCGGGCGAACTGGCCGGCAAGATTCTGTTGAAAGTCTGACCGCCCGCTCAGCAACCGGCTTCCACTTATGGGCCGAGGTGACGGCATTCCGACATCCTTAACCTGTGAAGGATGCGCCCTGGCGGGAGCGCCGGCTTGCAGCCGGCTCTGGGCAATCGCCGCACCGGGACGTTTCGCATCCTCGTGGCTCTCCCGCAAAGTGCGCGCGCAAAGCCGTCAGCCTGCCAGCATTCCAGGAACGTCTGTATGCGGCTGCCCCGGGGAATCGCCCGAGGTCAGAGCTTGTCCGCCAGCGCCTCGTAGCCCCAGGCCAACATTCGCTCCGTCGTCTCCCAGGACACGCAGGCATCGGTGATGGACACACCCGGAACCAGCTTCTCGGGCGGTTGGGGGAAGGGCTGACTCCCTTCCTGCAGATTGCTCTCCACCATGAGGCCGATGAGGGACTTGTTCCCGGCAGCCCGCTGCGCGATGACACTCTGCCAGACCACTTCCTGTCGCTCCGGTTGCTTGCCCGAGTTGGCGTGGCTGCAGTCCACCATCAGGGTTCCAGCCAGTTTCGCCTTCCGAAGCGAGGTTTCCGCTTCGAGGATGCTTTGCGCGTCGTAGTTGGTTCGATCCCGTCCGCCGCGCAGAATGATGTGCCCATCCGGATTGCCGCTGGTGCGCACAATACTGGTGACCCCGTCCTCGTCGATGCCGAGGAAACTGTGGGGCGAACGCGCGGCGAACATGGCGTCCACGGCGGTTTGGAGGCTGCCATCCGTGGCGTTCTTGTAACCCACCGGCATGGACAGGCCGCTGGCCATCTCGCGGTGGGTCTGGGATTCGGTCGTGCGCGCGCCGATCGCGGCCCAACTGATCAATTCGGCGGTGTATTGTGGGACAATCGGGTCGAGAAATTCGGTGGCGGCTGGCAGGCCCAGTTCGTTGATCTCGAGCAGGAGTTTGCGTGCCATGCGCAGGCCGGCCTCGATGTCCTGGCTGCCGTCCAGGTGCGGATCATTGATCAATCCCTTCCAGCCGATGGTGGTGCGCGGTTTCTCGAAATAGACGCGCATCACGATCTCCATCCGTTCGGACAGGTCCCGCTGAAGCCGGCTCAGACGTTGGGCGTATTGGAGGGCGGCGTCCACATTGTGAATCGAGCAGGGGCCCACCACGACCAGCAGGCGCGGATCTTCCTGGCGCAGGATGCGCGTCAGGCGATCGCGGCTTCCGACCACGGTGCGGTTGGCCGCTTCACTCACCGGCAGCAACGCCTTCAGCTCGTTGGGCGTCACCAGCCGGACAATCTTGCGAACATGCAGGTTCTGTGTCAGATGCATCCAACCCCATCCTAGGCACCCGCGCCCGGGACGAAAAGGGGGAAGATGTGTGCGATGGTCCTCGGGGCGTCCCTCAGTCTCTTGCCGCGCAGGAAGGCCGCAAAACCGAACCCAGCCCGAAGCCCGAACGTCCGAACCGACTCCCCATGAACCGGCCCCAGGACCGCGAGTTGTCTCAACTCGCAGCCGCCACGCACCGACGAGGCCGTCCGAGAACTAAGAAACGGACGCACACTGCTCCCCTTGCGCGCCTGCCCATGCTTGTGGCCGTCCTGCGGGCTCGGGGCCGCTGCGGATTGAGACAATCCGCGCTCCGCTGTTTACGGACCGCGAGTTGTCTCAACTCGCAGCCGCCACGCACCAACACGCGGCGGCTTGACGGCGGACGGGAATGCCGTTGAATGGCGCCTGACATGGGAGTTCGCGAAACCAGCACACACCAGAAGGCCTTGCGCATCAACTTGGACGGCGCCCGCTACGGCACCTTTGCCGAGATTGGAGCCGGGCAGGAGGTGGCCCGTTGGTTTTTCCAGGTGGGCGGTGCGGCGGGCACCGTGGCCAAAACCATGTCGGCTTACGACATGGCGGTGAGCGACGCCATCTATGGTCCGGCGGAGCGCTATGTGAGCCGTGGCCGGTTGCGGGCCATGCTGGACCACGAGTTCAACCTGTTGGTCGAACGATTGGACGCCAGGATGGGGCAGCAGCGACAGTTCTTTGCCTTTGCCGACACGGTGGCGACGCGCAGTTACTCGCGGCGGGAGGACGGCAAGGGATGGGTGGGGATCCGGTTTCAACATCTGCCGCGGGCGCAGGCCAGCGAGATGGTGATGCACGTCCGGTTGCTGGACAATCAGCCCGTTCTCCAGCAGGAAGCGCTGGGTTTGATTGGCGTGAATCTGGTTCATGGGGCGTTCTACCTGCACGCGGACCGCAAGGAGTTGATTCGCTCGCTGCTCGACGAGCTTTCCTGGGAACGTGTGGAGGTGGACATGATCCAGTTTTCCGGGCCCGCCTTCGAGGGGGTGGACAACCGGTTGATGGCGCTTCAACTGGTCGAGCAGGGTCTGACCGAGGCGGCCATGTTCACCGCGGATGGGCAGCCCGCGCAGTGGTCCGAGATTCTCCACAAGAAGCCGGTGCTGATCCTGCGCGGCAGTTTTCACCCGGTGACCACGGCGACGCTGGATGTTCTACGGCGCAGCCGGGAACAGTTCGCGGGCGAAGCCGATCTCAACGGCCAGGAGCCGGCGGTGTTGATGGAACTGACCCTGCGCCACCTGGTGACGGGGGACGCGATCGATCACCAGGATTTTATCCATCGTGTGGACACCCTGGCTGCGCTGGGCCAGAACGTTCTGATCTCGAACTTCCGCCGGTTCCACCGTCTATCCGCCTATCTGGCCCGCTATACCAGTCAACCCTTGGGCATTGCGATTGGGGCCTCCAAGCTCCGGGAGATCCTGGATCCGGGCTTCTACAATGAAGACGAGGGCGGGCTGATGGGGGGGCTGGGGCAACTGTTCCGCAATCGGTCCCGGCTCTACGTCTATCCGAGCCTGGACTTCGACACCGGCGAGGTGGTCACCGCCGAGAATTACCCGGTCGCGTCCGGGCTCAGGCATTTGTATGAGCACCTGCGGGCCAGCGGCTGTATCCGGGGCATCCTCCGGTTTGATCGCGAACTGTTGAGGGTGCGTTCCCGGGATGTGCTGCAGAAGATCGCGGCGGGCGATGCAACTTGGGAAACGCTGGTGGCACCCGAAATCATTGCCCTGATCAAGAAGCGCAAGTTGTTCGGTTGGAGGGCATAGCCGGAGCGGGGACTTCAGTCCGTTCCGCCGGGGTTACTTTGCGGCGGCGCGGCGGGGCAAGGTGAACTCGAGCCCTTCCCGTGCGGCCTGAACCTCGGTCCGTCCTCCGACGTCCCTGACCAGTTGCTGGGCTCGGGCTTCGATCCGGGCAATCGCCCGGTCGTCATGATCCGGATCGTGGTGGAAGAGGAATAACCGTCCGACCTGGGCGGCGAGCGCGAGCTTGACGACGTCATCCACACATCCATGGCCCCAGCCAACGTGTTGGACGTATTCCTCGGGGGTGTACTGGGCGTCCATGATCAACACGTCCACTCCCTTGAGAAAGCCGATCAGGCGCGCTTCCTCGCCTTGGGCGTAAGCGTCCGACCCTTTCTCCGCCTGACCCGCCGCGGTGCGGCCCTGTTGCCGGCCTATCGGCAGTTCGTTGTCCGGGAAAAAAGCCACCATCCCGCCCAGCGTGGTTAACCGGTAGCCGACACAGATGCCCGGGTGGTTGGCAAACCAGGAGTCCACCTGAACAGGCCCCACGTTGAACGTCATTTCCCTCAGTTCCTCGATCTCAAAATGGCTGGGCACATCCCGGAGGCCGACCGGGAAGAACGGACTTTCCATCTGGCTGGAAAGCACCGTCGAGAGGCTGGATCGGGCCCCCTCGTAACCGAACACGCGCAGGTGGGCATTGGGCCGATAGAGCGGGGCAAAGTAGGGCAGGCCTTGGATGTGATCCCAGTGCGTGTGGGACAGGAGCAGGTTCAGGGGCAGGGGCTGGTCCCCGAACTCCCGCACCAGGCGCTGGCCCAACGCCCGCAGGCCCGTGCCGGCATCCAGAATGATGATCTGTCCGCTGGCCCGCACCTCGACGCAGGACGTGTTCCCACCGAAGTGGACGGTGCCCGGGCCCGGGGATGCAATCGAGCCTCGCACGCCCCAAAACCGTATGAGCGTGGGGCACTCACCGGACGAGTCGGCATCCAGGCCGCGTTCGGTTGCCACAGGAGGGATGGACTTGGCCACTCGGTCCAATACTTCCCGGATTCGGTCGAGCGGGACGGGTTTCTGCAGGTAATCATCGGCACCGGCCTCGATGGCCGCAGTCCGGTCCGCTTCGAACACGCGGCCGGAGGTCACCACGATGCAGGTGCGGCTGAAGGCGGGATCCGAGCGCAGGCTGCGGCAGACCTGGAAACCGTTCACGCCATGCATCAAGAGGTCGCAGAAGATCAGGTCCGGTTTGACTGCCTGGGCCAGCTTGATGCCCGTCTCGCCATCCGCCGCCTCCAGTGCCTCCCAGCCGGCCTCGCGGATGAACAGGCCAAGAATCTCGCGCTGGTCGGCGTCATCTTCGATGATCAGGGCCCGTCGCATGGAGCAGTGAGTGATCTGACCTCGGCAGACTGGATCAAGTGGCCTGGTTGGGAACCAAGTCTGGACAAGGATGGATCACAGGCCGCGGGTTTTGACGACATTGTTTTTCTCGCCCAGGACGATGACGCGCGGTTTCCAGCGTTTCGCCGTGTGCTCGTCGACCTCGGTGAAGCTCATGATGGTCAGCAGGTCCCCGACCTTGCCAAGGTGTGCGGTGGCCCCGTTGAGAACGATCGACCCGGAGCCGCGCCGGCTTGGAATGGCGTAGGTTTCGAACCGTTCCCCGTTGGCCATGTTACTGCAGAGGATCCGCTCGTAGGGCACCATTCCCACGGCATCCATCAACTGGCGATCAATGCCGAGGCTGCCCTCGTAGTTGAGGCTTCCCCCGGTCACCCGGGCCCGATGCAACTTGGATTTGAGAACGTGTATCAACACGACGGGTTTAATGTAGCGTGGTTGTCGCGAGGTTCAACCCCCGCACTGGGACCACTGTTCATGGGGATTCCGGCTCATCCGCACCCGCGGCATTGCCGGCCTGTTCCTGGTTTTCGGCGCTCGCGTAGTAAATCCCCAAGTTATGCTGCGCGGTCTTGTCGCCCTGCTTTGCCGCGCGCAGAAACCAGTGGATTGCCTTCTGCATGTTCTGTTCGACGCCGCGACCGGACTGGTAGCACAGCCCCAGGTTGCATTGGGCGGGCGCGACGTCCTGTTCGGCGGCGCGTCGATACCACTTGACCGCCTCCTCGTAGTTCTGGGGCACGACCTGGCCGGTTTCATAGAAGACCGCCAGGTTGAACTGCGCCTGTGGTTCGCCCTGTTCCGCCGCGGCCAAATACCATTTGATGGCCTCGGCATAGTTCTGAGGCACCCCCTGGCCGGTCTCGTAGAGCATCCCGAGGTTGAACTGCGACGCCGCATCCCCCTGTTCGGCCGCTTCCCGAAACCACTTGGCCGCTTGACCGACTTCCGGGGGCACCCCCTGGCCGGCGAGATAGCAAAAGCCCAGGTAACACTGGGCGACCGGATCATTCTGGTCTGCGGCCTTCTTGAACCAGCGCACTGCGGTCTCGTAATCCAGGTCGAGCCCCTGGCCCGTCTGGTAGCAGACACCCAGGGTGCACTGCGCCTGCGGGTCGTCCTTCGCCGCCGCGGCGCGAACTTCCTCCATCGAGTTCCAGGTCCTTCGGTTTCGGGCCATAGTTGTGTGGCCGAAACGGAACCTTCCGCCCTCTTGTTCCGCTCAGCCGTGGCCAGCATAGAGGAGGGCCGACAGAATTCAAGGCGGCAAGGAGCCCGGCAAGGAGCGCAGGCATTCCTGCCTGCGCGACGCAAGCACGGAAGATTCGCGCAGACAGGAATGTCTGCGCTCCGGCTCCGCCGTGTGGCGAAATGCAACCGGAATCCACTTCCTCGATGAATGGCCATCCGTCATACTTCGTCTCCCAATGGCCACATTGCCGTGATGGTTGGAACGTCTTCCATAGCAAATCGAATCGGATGCCTCGGGCTCGTCACCGTGGGGCTCTTGCTGACGCAGCCCCTCTTGTCCGCCGTCGAGGTCAGCCAGATTGCCGTCGTCCGGCCCGCCCATCCCGCCATCGAGTCGGCCGCGCGGTTGCTGGCCCGCAGCTTCTCCCTGGCCGACTCGGCGATGGTGCAGGTGCCCGGCTCTTATCAACCGCAGGCGGGGGAACTGCTGTTGACCACCAATCCACCCACGGCGCAGCAGGCCGCGCTGCCGGGATTCGGCGCGCCGGTCCTGGCCGCCGATGGTTACGCGGTCATCGCCTCCGGCGGAGCCGCATGGGTTTACGGCCAGCGTCCGCGCGCGCTGCTCTTTGCGGCGGGTGATGTGAATCACTGGAAGCGGCTTGAAGCCGGTGTGTTCCGGCGTGAACCGGCGTTCGCGTTGCGATCAGCGTCGATCCATGGCCGGATGCAACTGCCGGAGTATGTGGCCGCGTTGGGGGTGAATGTGATCATTGGCCGATCCGATTCCCCGGTGACGTTGCGCGACACACTGCCCGAGGTTTATCGGGAGTTGACGGCTGCGGATCAGGACAAGATCGGGGCGCAGGCCGCTCGCGCGGCCGAGGTGCAGCGCCAGTGGAGCGACGCCTGTCATGCGGCGGATGTCGAGTATTACCCGTTGCTCTATGGGAACGATGTTCGTCGGTGGTCGCCCGAGCTTTACGCGGCCGCGGTGAAGGCATTGCCCGGTGTTGCGGGCACGGACGCTCCGGCCTCGTGGGAGAAGGGGTCCCTTTGCCCGTCGGATTCCCAGGCGCGGGCGCTCCTTGAAGCGTATGTCGGCGAATTCCTCCGCGAAAGCGGCGGGGACGGGTTGTATGCGACGTTCTGGGATCATTACGGCCTTCACTGCCAATGCCCGCGTTGTGTGGAGTCCGGCCTGAACCGCTTTCCCGAGCAACTGAAGGTCTGCGTGGCTGCCTACCACGCGGCGGCCAAGGCCGCGGGCCGCCCGCTCATCGTCCGCACCTGGTCGTCCGGCGTGCCGCACTGGCTGGGGGATGAGTGGGTGCACGCGCCCGGCAACGGCGGTCCCGCCGGCGAGGGCGTGGACCTCTGGTCGCGCGTGATCCGGGAGTTGCCGTCCGAGATCCGTTTGCAGACCAAGGTTTATCAGGCGGATTGCCAGCCGGACCCGCCGTTCTCGGAGCTGCTGGGGCGGGCCGCGCCGCACGGCGAGGTCGCCGAGCACCAGATCACCGGCCAGACCACCGGACGATTCTTTCTTCCGGCCTCCACCGTGGAT
Source organism: uncultured Verrucomicrobiae bacterium (assembly GCA_963751435.1). Taxonomy (GTDB): domain Bacteria; phylum Verrucomicrobiota; class Verrucomicrobiia; order Limisphaerales; family DSYF01; genus JALOTU01. The sequence goes on from CAVVUP010000036.1 coordinate 144,485, forward strand.
CACACCGCGTGGACGTTGCGGCGCAGTCACGAATTGGTCGGCGCCTCGGGCGGGGTGAGCCTGTTCCCGGGCGGGACCCAGAACCCGCGTTACGACCTGTTGGCCGACATCGTCAACAGCATCAACGTCTACGCATGGCGCGAGCTGGCGTGGAATCCGCAAGCCCGCGTGGAGCAGATCTGGATCGACTGGGCCACACCCCTTTATGGAGAGAAGGCTGCGCCCTGGATCATCCGCGCCCTGCGTCGTTCCGAGTCGGTGGTGAACCGGCTGTTCTCGGCGCTGGGTTTGGGCAACGACACCAACTCGGGTTTTGCCCGGACGATCGCGCGTCGCGAAACCCTCCTGAAATACACCAACCGCTATTTCCAGCCCGAGGGTCAGGCCGCCCTGGCGCCCACGCTGGAAAGTATGGCCCGGGTGATTGCGGAGAAGGAGGATTGCCTGCGACAGATCGAGGCGATGCAGCAGGATCTCGAGGCGGCCGCGCCGTCTCTGAGGCCGGAGCAGTGGGCGGAATTGCGGACCCGATTTGACTGGCTGTGGGAGTTTGCGCAGGTGGCGCGGCACCTGGATGAAAGTCTCTGGCGTTACCGCTACCTGCGCGAACAGTCGGCGCGGCTGACCACGGACCTCGGCCAGATGCAGTACCTGGCCCGGTCCTACGACGAGGTGCGGGAACACTACCGCCGCATGTTCCGCTTCGATCCCGCTCAGGAGTTCGCCTGTTACGACCGGCCCCTTGGCGAATTGCCCTCCAAACCGTCGCTCGGCAGTCCGCTGCCGCTCATGGACGAACTCTATCAGGGTTCCCGATCGTTCGTGGAGGAATCGATGGGTCCCGACAGCATCCCCACGCAATGGCTGCGGGGCCCGAAAGAATCCGTCCGCACCCTGAACCATCCGTCCGCAGTGGACGCGCCCTGACACGATGCAATATGACAAGACTCGCGATTCGCTATTACTGGGTTGTGCTGGCGATGCTGTCGCCGGTGTTTGCTGATTCCAGTCCGCTTGCGGCCCCGCTTCGGTTCGACTTCGGGCCCGGCCCGGCGGCGGAGGGCTGGACTGCTATCGGAGCGGACCAGCGGTTCACCGAGGCTCGCGGGTATGGGTTTGAACCGGGGGCCGAGTTGCAGGGTCTGGATCGTAATCTGGGGGACCACCTCCGCAGGGATGGTGTGACCGCCGCGCAGCCGTTCCTGTTTTCCGTCAAACTGCCCGAAGGCAACTATGACGTCGCGGTGACCTTTGGCGACGCGGAGGCCGGTTCGACCAACACGGTCAAGGCCGAATCCCGCCGCCTGATGATCGAGCGCTTCGTCACCCTGCCCGGCGAGTTCGTGACACGCACGTTCACTGTGAACATTCGCACCCCGGCCATTCCCGGCGGGGACCGTGTCCGGCTCAAGGAGCGCGAGCAGGGGGTGCTGCACTGGGATGACAAACTCACCATCGAGTTCAACGGGGCGCGGCCGGCGGTGTGCGGGGTCGAAATCGCGCCGGACACCAACGCCATCACGGTCTTCCTGCTGGGGGACTCGACGGTCACGGACCAGCCGCTTGAGCCCTGGAACAGTTGGGGGCAGATGCTGACGCGCTTCTTCCTGCCGGGCGTGGCGGTGGCCAACCATGCGGAGTCTGGGGAGTCACTGAAGGGCGCGTTGAGTGTCAATCGCGTCAAGAAGGTGCTCAGTGTCATGCGCCCCGGCGATTACCTGTTTGTCCAGTTCGGGCACAACGACATGAAAGACCGCGCCACGAACGCGCTGGCCATCTACCGGACCAACCTCACGCAGCTCGTGGCGGACACCCGGGCGCGGGGCGCGACGCCGGTGCTGGTGACCTCGATGGAACGGATCGCCGGGGTTGAGAAGGACACCCTGGCCGGTTATCCGCAGACGGTCCGCGACGTGGCCCGGGCGGAGGGCGTCGCGCTCATCGATCTGCAGGCGATGAGCCGTGTGTTCTACCTCGCCTTGGGCGACAACCTGAAGACGGCGTTTCAGGACGGCACGCACCACAACGCCTACGGCAGCTATGAACTGGCCCGATGCGTGGCGCTTGGCATCCAGCAGAACCATCTGCCGCTGGCCCGGTGGCTGACGGACGACGCCGGCGGATTTGATCCGGCACATCCCGATCCCGTGGCAGAATTCTCCGTGCCCGCCAGTCCACAGAGCTCCGAGTCGAAGCCGGATGGCAACTGATCAACGGCCCGCCAGCAAGCGGATGGCCTCAACCCGGCCCCGTGGGAGTTCATGAGCCAGTCCGCAGGGCGCGCCATCCTGCCTTCGTGCTGGCACTTCGCGGGGCACTCGATTACAAGGGGGCCCGACATGAAATTCCCAACTGCATTATCGTCTTCGTTGATCGTTTGCGCGGTCACTGTGCTTGCCCTCACTCAACGGGTGCAGGGCGCCAACCGTCTGGAGCTTTGGTATGCCCAGCCGGCCAGCAACTGGAACGAGGCGCTGCCCATCGGCAACGGACGCATGGGCGCGATGATCTTTGGCGGCGTGACCGAGGAGCGCCTCCAGTTCAACGAAGGCACCCTCTGGACGGGCCAACCGCACGAGTATCATCACGAGGGCGCGGTCAAGTCCCTGCCGGTGCTGCGCGACCTCTGTAACCAGAGCCGCGCGCTGTGGATCGAGGCGGTGGAACTCGACCGTCAGGGAAAGCGCGCCGAAGCCGACGCAAAACGCAAGGAATCCCGCGCCAAACAAAAGGAGGCCGAGGACATCGGGCGCAAGGAGTTCATGAGCATCCCGCTCGGACAGATGGCTTATCAGCCCTTTGGCGACGTGCGCTTGTCCTTCCCCGCCCACACCAACGCTACCGATTACCGCCGCCACCTGGACCTCGACACCGCCACGGCCGGCGTGCGCTATCGGATCGGCGACACGACCTTCACCCGCGAATGCTTTGCCACCTTTCCGGACAAGGTGATGGTGTGGCGCGTGGCGTCGGACCAGGCCGGGCCGGGTGAGTTTCACCGCCAAGCTGGACAGCGCCCACAAGTCGGCAAAGACCGCCAGGCGCCAAGGCGATCAACTCGCGCTGTTCGGCGAGGTGCAGGAAGGCGGGTTGAAGTTCGAGGCGCGGATGAAGATCACCGCCCTGGGCGGACAGGTCACGGTGAGCGACGACGCCATCACGGTCGAGAACGCCGACTCGGCCATGCTCGTGCTGGCGGCGGCGACGAGCTTCAAGGATTTCACCGACATCAGCGCCGACCCGGCGCAGCGCGGCGGAGGCGACGATGAAGGCGGTCGGGCGCAAGAGCTACGAGCAACTGCTCAAGGCGCATCTGGCGGATTACCAGGCATTGTTCCGGCGCGTGTCGCTGGATCTGGGACGGACGGAGGCGGCGAAGTTGCCGACGGACGAGCGCATCAGGAATTTTGCCACCGGCAACGATCCGGACCTGGCGGCGCTGACGTTCCAATATGGGCGCTATCTGCTCATCGCCAGCAGCCGCGCAGGCGGGCAGCCGGCGAACTTGCAGGGCATCTGGAACGAGCCGATCTGCGACCCGGCCTGGGGCAGCAAGTGGACGGTGAACATCAACACCGAGATGAACTACTGGCCGGCGGAGGTCGGGCAACCTCTCCGAATGCACCGCGCCGCTGTTCGACCTGATCGCGGGTTGCGCGGTCACCGGCCGCAAGACGGCGCAGGCGCATTACGGCGCGCCGCGGCTGGGTGCTGCATCACAACGCCGACCTCTGGCGCGGCACGGCGCCGATCAACAACAGCGACCACGGCATCTGGCCCACCGGCGGCGCCTGGCTGTGCCAGCATCTGTGGGAACATTACCTGTTCACTGGCGACAAGAAGTTCCTGGCGCGAACGGCCTATCCGTTGATGAAGGAAGCCGCGCTGTTCTTCACCGGATACCTCTTGCGCGACCCGATCACCGGCAAGCTGATCAGCGGCCCGTCCAATTCGCCGGAGCAGGGCGGGCTGGTGAACGGCCCGACGATGGATCACCAGATCATCCGCGCGCTGTTCGCCAACACCGCGGCGGCGGCGCGCGTGCTCGGCCGGGACGACGACGTTTGCCGCCAAGCTGGATGCGCTGCGGGCGGAAGATCGCGCCGAACCAGATCGGCCAGCACGGCCAGTTGCAGGAATGGGTCGAGGACCGGGACGATCCGAACAACAAGCACCGCCACGTCTCGCATCTCTGGGCCGTGTATCCCGGCATCGGAAATCACCCCGGCGCAGCCGGAGCTGTTCGCCGCGGCGCGCCAATCGCTGATCTATCGCGGCGACGAGGCGACGGGCTGGAGCATGGGCTGGAAGGTGAATCTCTGGGCGCGGTTCCTGGACGGCGACCATGCGAACCTGATTTTGCAGAACCTGCTCAAGCCCGCTGCAGGACAAGGGCATCATGGGCGGCGGCGGCATGTATCCGAACCTGTTCGACGCGCACCCGCCGTTCCAGATCGACGGCAACTTCGGCGCCACCTCCGGCATCGCCGAGATGCTGCTGCAATCCCAGTCTGAAACCGGATCGCAAATTTGAAATCCATCTGCTGCCCGCGCTGCCCGAGGCCTGGCCCACCGGCTCGGTGAAGGGCCTGCGGGCGCGCGGCGGCTTCGAGGTGGACATCGCGTGGCGGGACGGAAAGCTGGTCTCGGCCAGAGTGCGTTCGCTGCTGGGGAACCCCGCGAAGGTGCGTTACGGCACGGAGACGCGGGAAGATCGACGTTGAAACGCGGGAAGGAATTCGTCTGGCAATGAGCCGGCGCAATCACTTGGCCCGGATGTTTTGGTCGGAGCGCCGGCTTCCAGCCGGCTTTAAGGGGTCCGATCGTCCCAAGCTGGTTTCCAACCGGCTCTCCAGTTCCTTGGCATTTGGTGCTCTGCGTGAATCAGCCGGGGTGGGCTTTCAGCGCTTTTTTCTGTCGCTGCTGCTGTTTGCTTTCATCTTCAGCGCCAGCGCAGAGCAGCGGATTTATCGCATCCTGCCCGTGGGCGATTCCATCACGGAGGGCGGCAAGACCTTCTCGAACTATCGCTATCCGCTCTGGGAAAAACTGTTTGCGGCAGGATATCTGGTCGAGTTCGTGGGCTCGCGCACGAGCGAGTCGCGCGTCGGCCCGTTGCGGCATGAAGGCTATGGCGGCAGAGAACGCCGAGTTTCTGGCGGGCGCTTGCAGGCGCAACTTCTCCCACGCACCCGGCCGACATCGTGCTGATTCATGCCGGCCACAACCACACCAACACCGAGGCGCCCGTGCGCGGCATCGTGGCGGCGACGGAGTCCATGATCCGCACGGCGCGCGCGCGTGAATCCCCAAGGTCACCGTGCTGGTGGCGCAGGTGATTCCCAGCGGCAAACTGCCGAAATATGAATACATCCCCGAGCTGAACCTCGAACTCGGGAGACTGGCGGCGCGGCTGAATACGCCGCAATCGCCGGTCATCGCGGTGAACATGGCGGACGGCTTCGATTGGCGCACGGACACGATTGCCAGGACCGCGTGCATCCCAACGCGCGCGGGGCGGAGAAGATGGCGTCCAAGTGGTTTGCGGCGCTGACGAAGGTGATGGAGCCGCCCCCACAAACGTATCCATCCCAGAATCATCCCTTACAAGCAGGCCGGCGGGGCGGACCTGACCTGCATGTGTTTGCGCCCACCAACGGACTCCCAGGCAAGCCGCGTCCGGCCATGGTGTTCTTCTTCGGCGGCGGCTGGATCGGTGGGCACGCCGATTCAATTCTATCCCGAATGTGCCCATTTCGCGTCGAGAGGGTTGGTGGCCATCAGCGCTGATTACCGGATCGCGTCGGTGAATCGCACCACGCCCTTCGAGAGCGTGGCCGACGGGAAGTCGGCCATTCGTTGGGTGCGCCAGCACGCGGACGAACTGGGAGTGGATCCAAACCGCATCGTGGCGGCCGGGGCTTCGGCGGGCGGACACGTGGCCGCCGCGGCCGGACTCGTGCCGGGCCTGGACGAGCCGGGCGAGGACCGGGCCATCAGTTCGCGCCCCAATGCGCTGCTGCTTTGGTATGCGGTGGTGGACAACGGGCCGGAGGGTTACGGGCCAAAAGAAGTGAAGGCGCGTTACCTCGAGTTCTCGCCGTTGCACAATGTCGGCAGCAACGCGCCCCCGACGTTGTTCCTGCTCGGCACCAAGGATCAGCTCGTGCCGGTGGCGACGGCGGAGTTGTTCAAGTCGCGGATCGAGCAGGGTGGGGGACGATGCGAGTTGAAACTGTTCCCGGGCGCGGGACACCCGATTTACAACTATCGCAAAGGCGCGTCACCGGTGCGCGAGGAGGCGCTTCGGGCGGCGGATGACTTCCTGACCCGCCTCGGCTTCTTCCCGGTGGCCGCGCGATGAACCTGCCCCGGAGCGCGGATTGTCCCAATCCGCAGCGGCCGCGAACCGGCGAGGCGGCCACAAGCATGGGGCAGGCTCCGGTGGCGTCGGAGTGCGGTGTCATCCCAGTTTTCGGGCGGCCTCGGCGGTGCGTGGCTGCTGCGAGTTGAGACCACTCGCGGTCCGTAAACAGCGGCGCGCCGGCGCGCCGGAGCGCGGATTGTCCCAATCCGCAGCGGCTCCGAACCGGCAGGACGGCCACAAGCATGGGACAGCCTCCCGTGCGTCGGAGTGCGTCGTCGTCCCAGTTCGACGGCGGTTTGGCGGTGCGTGGCTGCTGCGAGTTGAGACCACTCGCGGTCCGCAAAGCCCGCATTCGGCAGAAAGTCGTAAATTTGAAAAAGTTTGGCGCAAACGCCTGTATCTATTGGCCCGACACCGCTGCTAGCGTCAATGCATGGCCGTGAAGTTATTCGGAAGCACTTTACCTGCTCGAGGGGTTTTGCCCGTCGCAGCCAAGCGACTCGGTGGCTGGGAATGGTTCTCCGGGGCGGATCGTCCCTTCACTGCTTCAATCCACACCCTCGGATTCCCGGCGACCTACCCGGTCGGGTAGTAGCCCTGATGGTCAGAGTGTGGTTATCTCAAGGCAACCCAGATTCGTAGGAATCCCGTGAAACAGTAGAGTCGTCAGGCATGAATGTAGAACAAACAAAATAGTATGAACATCAACACCTCAACCCCCCCACAGAAAAGAATCCCTGTCACCCTGGCGCTGCTGTGCCTGATGCTGGGAATCGGCGTGTCCGTTCAGGGCGCGGTTTGGACCTTCACCAACAATGCCAGCACCGTCTGGAGCGAGGCCACCAACTGGGTGGTCAGCACCGGCGGCAACGGTGTCCCTCCCCTGGGAGTGACCAACTATCCCGGCCGCTTCAACGTGGGCTTGAACACAGCGGACCACGCTCGAGACGTCACTGTGATTTACGATTCCGCCCTGAATACAGGTTTTGGCAACCCGTCGTCGGGTGTCGCCCCTGAATACGGGCGCGGCATTTCGATCGGCAATGGCCCCGGGACAACGGGCACCCTGCATGTGGTGAACGGCACGCTCACGGTTTTTCAGGCGGTGTTCGACGACCCGGTGATCGTTTGCGCGCCGGCCAACTCGGGGACCACCAGCCGCGGATTCCTGAATTTGAATGGTGGCAACATGACGATCATCGCCACCAATTACAGCGCCATCGCCTTTCCGTTTCGTGGCGACTCCAATTCGTTGGGCGTGGTGACGGTGCAGAATGGCAGCACCTTGACCGTGGACCGGGTTCGGTTTGGTGGAGGCATCGCCGGTGATATTGGCACCAATCTCTCAGGCGTCTTGAATCTGAACACCAACGGCACCCTGCACATCCGCAATATCGGAAATGTGCTGCGTCCAGAGCACCTGCGAGCGACAAACAACTTCGACGGCGGCACCATCAAGGTGTTTGCTTCCGAAACGCTTGACGAGGGCAACAACCCGCTGATCGGCGGCAACATCGTCAATAACATCATGGCCGGCGGCCTGATCGTGGATACCGTGACCAACTCCGGCCGGATCGTGTCGCCCCTGCTGAATGGCAACGCGGGCACCGACGGCGGCATCGTCAAGAAGGGCACGGGCACGCTGAACCTGCGGGGCGCAGGCAGCACCTACACCGGCCCCACCGTGGTCGAGGCCGGCACCCTCGGCGTGCAGGTCCCCATGACCAGCACCAGCTTCCAGGTCAACAGCGGCGCGGGATTGAATTTCATCACCGACAACACCTCTGCGTGGAGCGTGCCGTCGCTGGCGCTGACCAATGGCAGCCTCGGCTTTGATTACGCCACGTTCGCCGGCTACACCAATGCCGTGGTGAACGTCAGCAGCCTCTACGTGCAGGGCAGCGTGCAGGTCAAGATCGTCGGCGACAGCTTCCCGGTCACCAACCTGACCCTGATGACTTACACCGGACCCAAGACCGGCGGCGGTTCCTTCACCTTGGGCGCGGGATCGCTTCCGCCCGGCATGGTGGCGACGTTGAATGACACCGGCTCGGCTCTGCAGCTCAACATCACCTCGGCATCCATCCAGAACCTGGTCTGGAGCGCCGCTTACGGCACATGGGAAACCAACGGCTCGCCGAACTGGAACGGATACCTCGCCACCTACCTCGAGTATCCGGGCGGATTCGGCGACAATGTCACCTTCAACGATACCTATTCGGCTTCCGGCGATGTTTATGTCAACGGGACGGTCAAGCCCAGCTCGATCACGGTCAATTCCACCAACCCCTATGCCTTTACCACCAGTACCGGTGGCTCGATCAGCGGATCGACCGGGATTGCGAAGTCTGGAACGAACACATTGCGAATCAACACCGCCAACAGCTTCACCGGTGTCATCACCGTGAGCGCGGGCATGCTGGCAGCGGATAACTCGACCGCCTTGGGCGCAACGAATGGGAACGTGAGTGTCAGCTCGGGCGCGACGCTGCAGCTTGGACTGACCAGCCTGAATGGGGGCAATGACGTGGGGGTGACGGTCACTGGTGAATCGGCAACCATTCGTGGAAGCGGCGTGGACGGTGCCCGCGGCGCATTGCGCGGCGGCTACACATCCAGCGGTGCCAATGTCTGGGCCGGGCCGGTCGTGATCGATCAGGATCAGAGCCGCATCGGCACGGAGGACCTCGGCAACCTGACCGTTTCCGGGCCCATCACAGCCACTGTGTCAACCTACGGATTGATTATCCGCGCTGGCCAGAATGGTCGGGTTACCATCTCCGGCACCGGCAGCAGTTACGGTTTCACGCGAACTTTTGGTCATTCCGACGGCTCGGGTGTCATCGCTTTGGGCGCCAACAACGCCCTGTCCACCAACCGCCTCGAATTGGGCGCGGGCCTGCTTGACTTGGGCGGCTTCAACCACACCTACAGCGGTATCAACGATGTGAGCGGCCCGGGCACCCTCACCAACAGCACCGGGGCCAGTACCGTGACCATCAACACCGGCACCAACAGTTTCGGCACGGCTGGATCCATCACGGCCGGCACCGGTTCGATCAGCCTGGTCAAGCTCGGGACGGGCACCCAGTCCCTCTACGGCACCAACCTGAGCTACACCGGCCCCACCACGGTCAGCGAAGGTCGCCTGAACCTCGACACCACCAACGCGATGAGCAGTTCCATCACGGTGGCAAACGGCGCGGCCCTGGGAGGCGAAGTCACCACCAGCGGTTCGCTGGCCTTGGGGACCAACACCACCCTGTATGTGAACCCCTCGACGGCAGCCGCGCTCACGGCCAGCAGCATCAGCGCCCCGACCGGCCCCATCAATGTCCAGTTCACCGCCGGCTTCCCTGGCCTGGGCGCCGTGCTGGTCCTCAAGTCCTCGAGCGCGATGAGCCCCAGCGTGACCAACAACTTCCAAACCTCCGGCCGCGGCGGCAGCTTCTCGATTGGCGCCGGAAACACGGAACTTTACTTCACTCCCAACTCGCTGCCCGACCTCGTCTGGGTGGGGAACAATCCGACCAATCCCACGTTCTGGGATACCCAGATTACCACGAACTGGCTCAACTCGGGCAGCCCGGACATCTTCTACATCGGCGATTCCGTGACGTTTAACGACACGGCGAGCAACTTTGTGGTGGCTGTTCAGGGCACGGTGATCCCCTCGACCGTGACCTTCAACAACTCGATCAGCAATTACACCGTCTCCGGCATCATCGGTGGAGGCGCCACCGTCTCGAAGAGCGGATCCGCCAAGGTGACCCTCTCGGGCAACAACAGCTACGCCGGCGTGACCACGATCACCGACGGCACCGTGGCGGCCGGCAACGGCAACGCCTTGGGAGCAAAAACCGCCGGCACCACCATCAGTGGCACGGGTGCTCTGGACGTGAGCGGTCAGGCTCTGGGAACCGAAGAGATCACTATCTCCGGCAACGGCTTCGGCGGCAATGGCGCGTTCGTCAACACCGGCGCGGAGCAGATCAATGCGCTGCAGAAACTGGTTCTGGCCAACAACGCCAGCATCGGTGGAACCACGCGCTGGGACCTGCGCGGAACGGGCAACTATCTGGACATGGGCGGCTACACGCTCACCAAGGTGGGTAGCAACTACATCGCGCTGGTGGACACCGTCATAACAAACACCCCCGGCAGCATCAACGTTCAGGGTGGGATTCTGGCCATTCAGGTGACCGCCAACATCGGAGGCAGTTCGGTCAACACCCTCACCTTGCAGAGTGGTACCATCCTCAACAACTACGCAACCACCGTTGCCCAACCGTGGACGCTGGTCATGCAGGGCGGATCCACCTACCAGGCCAACAATGGCAGTGCCTTGCAGAACATTTGGTCCGGACCCGTCACGCTCAACGGTGCGGCCACCCTCGAGGTGGGCGCGTTCCTGACCATCCAAGGTGACATCTCGGGCTCGTCGGGCTCGATTACCAAGACCGGCGGCGGGCTCGCCACGTTGTCCAGCTACAACAACACCTACAACGGCCCTACGACCATCAACGCCGGACGCCTGGCGATCGACGGGATCCTCACCACCAGTCCGGTGCTGGTCAAGAGCACGGCAACGCTCAGCGGCAGCGGTACCCTCGGTGGCGCCGTCACGGTCACCAACAACGGCAAGATTGTCCCCGGGAATGTGGGCGCCGGCCTCGTGAGCGGCATCGGCACCCTGACCGCCGGCTCGCTGACCCTGCAAGTGGGAGCTTTGGCAGATTTTGAAATCACCGACAGCTCCACATTGGACCAGGTCGCGGTCACCGCATCCGGCGGTCTCACGCTCAGCGGCGGTGGCATCAACCTCTATAATGCCGGCACCAACTCGGCCTTCGCCGTCAATGGGACCTACACGCTGTTCACCTACACCGGCACCCTCAACGGCAGCGTCACGAACTTGGTCGTGCTCAACGCGGTGGCGGGCAAGACCTATGCCTTCAGCACCACCGGCACCCAGGTGCAGTTGACCATTGGCGACGGGCCCGCGCCGATATTCTGGGGCGTGAACGCCGACGGCAGTTGGGTCACGGTCGGGAACTGGGCGCCGAACACGGTGCCGAACGGACAATTCGTCACCGCCAACCTCGGCGGCACCAACAACCCGGTCATCACAGCCCCTCGCACGGTGACGCTGGACGGCACCTACACGGTGGGTTCGCTGGTGTTCAGCAACGCGCAACCCTTCACGGTGAACCAGGGCAGCACCGGCACCCTGACACTTGATAATGGCGCCGGCGTCCCGGTGATCAGCCAATTGGGCGGCAGCCACACCATCAATGCGCCGTTGGCCCTGCCCGTTCAGGGCGCGTCCGTCAGCGTGGCCGCTGGAACACGCTGTCTCTGAATGGCGCGGTGAGCGGTTCGGGTGGCCTGACCAAGTCGGGTGCGGCACCGGAACCAACGTGCTCTCGGGCACCAACACCTACACCGGCGTCACTGCGGTGAGCACCGGGCTACTTGGTGGTCAGCAACAACGCCGCCTTGGGCAGCACGGCAGGCGCGACCGTTCTCGAACAGGGGCTACAACAACGTCGCCTCCGTGGTGCTGGCCAATGGCGTGACCGTCACGGGTGAAAGCATCACCGTCAACGGTTACGGTCCGAATGTCCGGGGATCCTTCCAGGCGGGCAGCGGTGCCACGGCGGAATGGGCTGGGCCGGTCATCTTGGGCGGCGGCGTTGCCGGGGACGGCAACCGCATCGGTGCCCAGGCGAACGGCACGCTCAAGATCAGCGGACCGATCACGAACGGCAGCATCGGCGATCTTTACATCAGCGCGGACGGCTTGACCGGCAAGGTGATTGTGTCCGGGGCCAATACCTATAGCGGTCAGAGTGCCATCATCCGCGGCACCCTCCAGTTGGGGGCGAACAACTCCCTGCCGGTGGGCACCGTGCTGAATGTTCATAGTGCCAGCGGCGTAACCGATCGGTCCGTCTTCGACCTGGCCGGTTACAATCAGCAGGTGGCCGGTTTGTTGCGTGGCAATACCAGCGGTCCCGCGTTGGTGACCAATTCATCGCCATCCTTGGCGACACTGACGGTCAGCAATACAACGACCTACACGTATGACAGCCCCATCGGTGGTAACCTGGCGCTGGTCAAGACGGGCAGCGGAATCTTGACCAATTCCGGGGCCACCACCTACACCGGCAACACCACGGTCGATGCCGGAACGCTGGCGATCTCGCAGGCGACCTTGAACACCAATTCAACCGTCAGCATCGCCACCAACGCGGTGTTGCGCTTGAACTTCACCACCACCAACAAGGTGGCCGCGCTGGTGATCAACGGCGTAAGCCAGTCGCCGGGTGTGTATAAGAGTGCGACGTCCGCCCCTTACATCGCTGGCACCGGCGCCCTCGAGGTGCCCTCGCTCGTGCCGCCGATCCCAAGCGAAGGCACGAACATCACCTACACGGTCAGCGCGGGTCAGATCACCCTCACCTGGCCGAGCAACTACACGGGCTGGTATCTCCAGAGCCAGACCAACCTGTTGAACACCGGCCTGAGCAACAACTGGATCACGGTGAGCGGAAGCGAGAGCACCAACCAGGTGACGTTGCCGGTCGCCGGCACCAATCCGGCGGTGTTCTTCCGGATGGTTTATACCAACCTATAGGCGAATTTGTGAATTGATTGGGTTGGGTTGCGCCGGCCGTCATGGGTCACTCCATGGCGGCCGGTTGTCCAACTACCAGGCGCGAAGCACGCAATGGCTCCTGGAGCGCGCAGACTCGTCTGCCCCTTCCAGGGTGGTTCCAAATGACGGAAGCGTTCCTGGGTCCGCATTGGGAGCCCGGCGGTTGGCCACTACCCGGTCGGGTAGTGTCGGAGTGGTGGGGAGTGATCTATGTTGTTGCATCACCAAGCAGAAGTCCGCCAAGTTGAGTGCGGCGGGGTCATGACGGCGGCAAACCGGTGACCTTCAAACAATCCAACAGGAAACCATTATGAAAGCGAACGGAAGAGAGACATTGAATCGGCGGGAGAAATCGAAAACCTGCCAGGCGGCATTCACCCTCATCGAACTGCTGGTGGTGATTGCCATCATCGCCATTCTGGCGGCCATGCTGCTGCCCGCGCTGGCCAAGGCCAAGGACAAGGCCAACAAGGCCTCGTGCATCAACAACCTCAAACAACTCGCGGTCGCCGGAATCATGTTCGCCGACGACCAGAACAAGGGAACCTTCCAGGACGGGGGAAACGCGGGGGCCGCCTACTATGTCGGCGGGGACTTCCGCCGTCAGATGACCAATGCCTATAAGCTGGGTCGGAACACCTTCTATTGTCCGTCCAACCCGAGCTGGAACCAGGACAGCCTGTGGTACTGGAGCGCCGACACGTCGGTGATTGGCTATTTCTATCTGGTGGGTCACAAGGAATGGGCTTCAGCCCCCTTTGGTGGAATCAGTTGGAACCCCACCGCGGTGAGCGCAGCCACTGGCGCGCGGCAGCCGTACCTCGCGGTCAAGACCACGGATCGTCCCCACTTCCAGGTGATGTTCACCGATATCTCCCGTTACTATAACAATTCGTGGCTGCGTCCGGACAGCGGACCCGATACCAAGGGCGTGAATCACTTCAGCAGAAAGGCCAATCTGCCGGAGGGAAACAACGAGGGCTATTTGGATGGCCACGTCGAGTGGGCCAGCGGTCCGACCTTCGCCCCATCGGCCAACACCTATCGATTCTCGAACGGCACAGGCACCCGGTTCTTCTTCTCCGCCGGCAAACCGTAGCGGTTGCGCAGGGGCGGTTGGGCATCTCTGGGAACGCGAGTTGTCCTCAACTCGCAGCACCTCCGCATGGCCGGGGCCGCTGCGTATTGAAACAATCCGCGGTCCGGGGAGGGGGTATCTCTAGGAGTGCGAGTCGGCCCTAACTCGTGGCCCCCCCGCGTGGTCGAGGCCGCTGCGGATTGAGACAATCCGCGCTCCGGGCGCGGCGGAAGCGAGTCGCAAAAGTTGAAAAGATTGTCGCAAAGTTGGGTATCCGTCGGCCCTTGGTTGAGCTATCCTGCGTCGATGCCTGTCGCTGGAACGAAATCTCTTTGGTGGTGCGCGCCGTTGGTGTGCGTCGGGGTCGTGTCTTTCTTCCCTCCCTTTGTTGTATGATTATCCTTCGTAACCATTTCCAACACACCGTCGTGGCTTTCCTGGCTTTCGTGGGCCTCAGCACAACGTCACAGGGATGGGGCGCGGTGACTGTCCTGGTCGAGGCGGAAACGTTCGCCGTGCAAGGGCGGCTGGGTGGTGGATCCGCAGTTCGTGCAGCAGATGGGCTCGCCTTTTCTGCTGGCGCACGGCGGCGGCAAGCCGGTGGCGGATGCCTCGACGACCGTCTCGTTTCCCGAACCCGGCACCTACCGGGTCTGGGTGCGCACCCGCGATTGGGTGCCGACACACGCGGACGATCCCGGCCAGTTCAAGCTGCGCGTCAATGGCGTCGAACTCGCGCCGGTGTTCGGAACGCGAACTGGCCACGTGGCATTGGCAGGATGGCGGAACGGTCGACGATCACCGGCACCAATGCGGCGGTCGTCTTGCGATGACCTGACCGGGTTCGACGGGCGCTGCGATGCCATTGCGTTCATCAAAGGATTCAGACGAGCCACCGCCCGCGGATGGGTCCGGCGCTGGCGGCGTGGCGCGCGGCGGTGCTGGGCGAATCCGCGGCGCCCGGCGCAGACCGAGACCTTCGACTGCGTGGTGGTGGGCGGCGGCATGGCCGGATGCGGCGCCAGCCTGGCGGCGGCGCGCTCCGGGCGTGCGCGTGGCGCTCATCCACGACCGCCCGGTGCTGGGCGGCAATGCCAGCCAGGAAATCCGCGTGGCCACGCGGGGCGAGATTCGCAACCCGATCGTGGACGAAATCGACACCTTCAGTCTGGGCAACCGCGATCCAGCGGCACGATTGCCGCGGACGCGACTCCGCGCTGGCGGTGCTGCAGGCGGAAACCAACCTGACCCTGATGCTGCCCTGGCGCGCTTATGCCGTCGGCACCAACGCCAGCGGGCGCATCACGCATGTGGATGCGCGGCACATCTCCACCGGCGAGCGCCGGCGGTTCGCCGCGCACGACCTTCATTGACTGCACGGGGGATGGCTGGATCGGCTATTGGGCCGGCGCGGAGTATCCGGATGGGCCGCGAGGCGCGTCGGAGTTTGGCGAGAGCCGCGCGCCCGGCGACGCGCAGACCAGATGACCATGGGCAATTCACTCATGTGGAGCACCGTGCCAACACCGGCACCAACGTGTCGTTTCCCGCCAGTGCCGATGAGCATGGCCTGGGCGACCGACGTCGCCGGCACTGCGCGCCGACACCGGCGGCGATTGGAATTGGGAGTATGGCATGCACCTCGACACCATCGAGGACGCCGAGGAAATCCGGGACCACCTGCTCCGCGCGATTTACGGCAATTTCTACAACGCCAAGCAAAACCCCGCCAACTCCAACCTGGATTTCAGCTTCCTGCCCTACATCGCCGGCAAACGCGAGTCGCGCCGGTTGATGGGCGACCACCTCATCATCCAGTCCGACGTGCAGAACGGCGTCTATTTCGAGGATGCCGTCGGCACCGCCACCTGGGGCATCGATCTGCATTACCCCACCGCGCACCAGTTACCTGTCCACCTACACCTCCACGGCGGTGACCAAGTGGTATTATCCCTTCCGCAGCCTCTACTCGCGCAACGTTCCCAACCTGATCATGGCCGGGCGCTGCATCAGCGTGTCGCACGTCGGCCTGGGCAGCCCGCGCGTGCAGAACACCACCGGCGCAGATGGGCGTGGCGGTCGGTTACGCGGCGGCGCTGTGCAAGCAATACGGCATCGAGCCGCGCGACATCTATCGCAGCGCGGACCGCACGCTGGAATTGCAGGCGCGCATCGGCGGCGTCCTGGCCGCAGCGTCCCGCGGCCGCCGCGGGAATCATCGTGGACAACACCAATTCGGCGCTGCGTGACCATTCAGGGCGCGTGGACCTCCTCCGCCTACGACGCGGGCTATTATCGGCACGAACTACCTGCACGACGGAAACACCAACAAAGGACAGAAATCCGTCAGCTTCCGCCCGGCGCTGACCAATGCGGGCAATTACGAGGTATTCCTGCGCTGGACCAGTTCCGAACAATCGCGCCACCAACACGCCCGTCACCCTCATCACCAGCAACGGCGCGGCGCCCGTCCAATTCACGGTGAACCAGCAGGTCAATGGCGGGGCCTGGAACAGCCTGGGCACCTACTGCTTTCGACCCCGCTGCCGCGCAGGTCATCGTCGGCAACTCCAACACGACCGGCTACGTCATCGCCGACGCCGTGCAGTTCGTGGATGCCTCGGCTGCCTCTGCCGGTCGAGCGACCGCGACGCCGACGGGCTGCCCGACTGGTGGGAGCGCTGGTATTTCCTGTCCGAGACCGAGGCTGCAGCGGGACGCCGATGCCGACGGCGACGGGATGAGCAATTACCAGGAATACCTCACCGGCACGGATCCGCTGAATGCGGCGTCGCGTTTTGACATGCGGCTTGGCTGCTCGATGCCGTGCCGCGCCAGGCCGTGCTGACGCTGGCCCAGCACCACCAATCGCACTTACCGCATCGAAGTGTCCGATGACCTGGTCAACTTCCGGCCCCATCGCGCGGGCATCCCGGCCACGCCGCCGCAGAATCGCGAAACGGTCTCCATGGTTGGCGACAAGCAATACTTTCCGGGTCGGTGGCGGAGTAATCCCCGAGCCGCGTGATCGCAGCTGTCATGAAGTTCCGGCGAATGCTCAGATGGCAATGCTTCGTCGCGGTCGCGCCATCTCGCCGCGGTTGCGCGTCAGCGCAGACCGTGGTGCAGGACGGCTTCGAATCCGGCGTCTTTGCCTCGGCCTGGGGGCTGACAGCGGCGTGATGATTCAATCATCCGGCGGCGTCGAACGGCTCGGCGCAGTCCGCAACTCGCGGCGCCCAATGGCTGCTCAACCCAGGCTTCGAACTTGCCCCGTTTCCCACCAATTGGAACGGGGGCTCCGGTTTGACCAACTGGGCGGGGTTGAACGGCTCCGCCACCGCCGCCCGACTGCCCTTCAATACCTCGGCCACGTTGAACCAGTCCCTGGCCGTTTCACCCTCGAACTTCACCTTCGACGTCTCCTTCCAGGTCGCGGGTATCAATAGGCCCAGGCGTTTCATGTGGAACTGCACACCGCGGCGGGCAAAGCGATCGACGTCCGGACCGGCAGCAGCGGGCGTCTGCAGACGCTCAGTGGCGCGGACTGGCTGGACGTGACGGCGCTCAGTGGCGGCGCGACGTTTAACGTGCCGGCGAGCCAGACCGTCCTTGCGCGTCATCGGCCGCAACTGGGGCACGACCAACGCGTCCTACGATCTGGCCTGGTCCGATCCGGGGGCCGAACCTTCACGCATGCCGCGGTCGAAATGGTGGTTTCAACGCGGCGCGCCGAAGGCGCACCCGGCGGGGTATCTTCGTCTTCACCACCGTCTTCGGCAACAATTCCTACGTGGTGGATGATACCGCGTGGAGGATGTCGCCGCTGCGGCACCGGCGGCGGATTACCAGGTCGACCGTTCCGGTCACCAACGCCATCGTCAACATCAGCGGCACCTATCCGCATCTGGCCGTGTTCAGCGCCGAGGGCGAGATCGGCATGGGCGCGGTGATGCCCTGGGCGGACAAGCTCTGGTTCGTCACCTATCCGCCGCACGCGCCCAACGGCAGCGCGGACAAACTCTGGATGGTGGACACCAACCTCACGCTCACCGCGCATCCCGCGAGCGTGGGCTGCACGGACGCGAACCGTCTCATCCATCGCGAGTCGCAGCAACTCAACATCGGCCATTACCTCATCGACTCGAACGGCACCGTGCGCGCGATCTCCCCGGCGATCATGCCGGGGCGGCTCACCGGTTCGGCGCGCCATCTCACCGACCCGACGAACAAGATCTACATCGCGACGATGGAGGAGGGGCTTTACGAGGTGGACGTCAACACCCTCGCCGTGACGCAGCTTTACGAGGACATCAACAGCGGCGGCCCGGTCGGGCGCGAAGGCGAATCTGCCCGGCCAGCATGGCAAAGGACTGTATTCCTCGCAGGGCCGGGTGGTGTATTCCAACAACGGCGTCGGCGGCTCGCTTGTCCGTCGTGGGACGGCACCAACTGGACGGTGATCGAATCCAACAAGTTCACCGAGGTCACCGGCCCGGGCGGCGTTTATGGGAACGATGCCTCGCGACGACCGGCTTTGGGCGGTGGGCTGGGACACGCGCTCGGTGATCTTGCGCCTGCTGCAAAACGGCGCGTGGACGCGCTATCGCCTGCCCAAGGGCAGCTACACCCACGATGCCGACGCCGGCTGGTATACCGAGTGGCCGCGCATCCGCGAAATCACGGACGGCACGCTGCTGCATGCACATGCACGGGTTGTTCTACTACTTCCCGAAAACGCTTCTCCGTCACCAACACCGGCGGCATCACGCCCGATCTGCACCTATCTCAAGATGCCCGTGGATTACTGCTGGTGGAACGGTCAGCTCGTCATGGGCCGCGACGACGCCTCGACCACCGGCGGCAACATCTGGGCCGGCCAATCGCATTCCGCGCCGTGGTTCGGGCAGTTGAGCGATCTGGAAACGTGGGGCAAGCCCGCCGGCTTCGGCGGCGTGTGGCTCAATGACACCGTCACCGCCGGCGCGCCCAGCGAAGCGTTTCTGGTCAAAGGCTTTCAACGCCGCATCCTGCATCTGAAGCACACCACCGCCGCCACGGTGAACTTCACCGTGCAGCACGACGCCACCGGCAGCGGCGCGTGGTCCAATCTGACCACCCTCGCCGTCACGAACAACGGCTACGCCTATTACCTCTTCCCGCCGGGCTTCGACACGACCTGGGTGCGCCTGGTCGCCGGACCAGAACGCCACCGGCGTGACCGCGTATTTCCATCTGCAAAATCCGCCGCAGGCGCCGACGCCCGAGTTGTTCGCCGGCATTGCCGACGCCGCCGCGACGAACTGCGCTGAGCGACGGCATCATCCGTCCGCAATCGCGGCGATGCGCGCACGCTGCAGTTCGCCGCCACGCTCGTCGCCAGCAACGGCGCGGCTTCGCACCGGCCTACTACGAAATGGACGGCTCGCTCCAATTGCGCCGGGCCACCAACGCCACTGCCGAGAACACGCTGCGGACCACCTATTCGCCTCTCCAACGCGCCCTTCACGCTGGATGCCGCGTCGGTGATCTACACCGAGGGCGCGAATCGTTTCCGGCTGCCGCGCAGTTCCGCCGGCCTACGACGGCGCGTTTGCCTCCGGCTGGCCGCGCGGGGTGCGCGAGGTCGTCACCGAGCGGCAGATGTTCCAGGCGCACGGCACCTTTTACGAATTGCCCCTCAGCGGTTCCGGCGGCTTCCGGCGCATCCGGCCCATCACCACTCACGACAAGCACATCAGCGACTTTGCCTCCTGGCGCGGGCTGTTTGCCGATCGCGGGGATTGCCGGCCAGTGCCGGCCACCAACAACCACGTCTATCGCAGCGACGACGGCCAGGCGGCGCTGTGGTTCGGCAATGTGGACGACCTCTGGCGCATGGGCGCGCCGCGCGGGGTGGGCGGGCCGTGGAAGAACTCCGCCGTGACCAACGGCGTCGCGAGCGATCCGTATCTGATGTTCGGCTACGAGCGGAAGGTGTTGGAACTCGTCGCACTCGAACGCCGCGCCGGTGACGTTCACCGTGGAGGTGGATTTCGCTGCCGACAACACCTGGAGCGAATACGCGCGCTTCACGGTTCGCGCCGGGCAGACGCTGACGCACGTTTTTCCCGACGGCTACAGCGCGCACTGGGTTCGGCGTGAAGTCCGACACGACCACGACGGCCACCGCGCAATTCACCTACGGCCCGGCGGCGCCGCAGATCACTGGCGCGACGATGCAGCCGGACGGCAGCTTCCAACTCACTTTCACCGGCAACGCGGGCGAGCCTTACACGTGTGCGGGCGAGCGAGGATGTCGGCGTGCCTCTCGCCAACTGGCCGGTGCTGGGCAGCGGCACGTTCGGAACGAATGCGGCGTCCTGGCTGGATTCGGATGCCAGCAACCGGCCTCGCCGCTTTTACTCGATCTCGATTCCATGAACACAGCATCACTGCGATCATCAGTGCTCGGCGACAGCCGAGCCGTTGCTTGTGGGATCAAGCCAGTGGAGTTTCCTGCTGTGCGGCTTGTTGGCGTCCGTCGAGTCTGGCCAGGGGCCAGGTCGCGGTGGTGGACGGCTTCGAGTCCGGCAGCTTTGCGGCTGGGTGGGGACAGACGGCTGGGGTGACCATTCAAACTACCGGCGGCGCCAAGGAGCACGACGAACTTCGCCCGGCTGGCCGCCTACACGGCGAGCACGGGACGGGAGTTGGGCGCGCGGTTTGACGCCGTGGCGCCGGAGGGGGCAAAGGATTTTTCGGTGGACCTTTATTTCCGCGCCCAGAACACCACCCAGCGGCGGTTTAATCTGCATGTGTCCACCTCGACCGGCGCGATCGGCAGCAGCGGGCCGTCCATCAATCTGAAATATGACGTCACCAATGGCTGGGCGGCTTTCAGCACGGAGTGGAATCCCATCTCCGGCCTGGGCAGCGTCACGCCCGGCGAGTGGTATCGGTTGCGGGTCAGCGGTCAGGACTGGGGCACCGCGACCGCGCGTTGGGCGGTGGACGTCTCTGCTGCGGGCGGCACGAACTTCATCAATTCCGCCACCAACCTTACGTGGTATCAAGACGGCACGCCCACGGCCAACCCGGCGCGTTACTTCGTCTTCACGACGGTGTTCGGGAACAATCCTGGATTCGATGTGGACGAGGTGACGGCCAGTGTGATTCCGCCGCCGCCGCCCGCTGCCACCGGCCATCGGTTTGATCAGCGGCATCTATCCGCACCTGTCCATCACCACGGCGAACCAAAGTGAGTCGGGCATCGGCGCGGTGGTGCCGTGGGCGGGGCGGCTCTGGGCGATCAATTATTTTGCCGCCGGTTACAACGTGGATGGCGTGCAGCATTTGTGGGAGATTGATGACGCCCTGAACATCACCGGGCGCGGCCAGCCGTTCTACGGTGGCTCGATTGCCAGCCGGATGATTCACGATGCCGACCAGCCAATTGCTCATGGGCTCCTTACTTCATTGATACCAACCGCAACATCCGCCAGATCCCGATCAACACCGTCATGCCCATGCACCTGAGCGCGGTGGGCGAAGCACCTGACGGATTCCAACCTGGTCTATTTTGTCGGGCTGGCGATGGAGCGTTCGATGGTGGACGTGAGCGGCACGGAGGCATCGATTCCCGCCAGCAAGGTGACGATCCAACCCAAGTTGAGCGAGATTCAAAGCAACCTCTTCGGCTTCAACAGTCATCACGGCAAAGGGCTTTACTCCGGGACAGGGCCGCATCGTTTATGGCAGCAACGGGCAGGGGACTTACAACAGCACGCCGCCCGGGGTTCTGATGGAATGGGACGGCACGGGCAACACCACCAACAACTGGACGCTCATCCGGCGCGCCCAGTTCGACGAGGTGACCGGCCCGGGCGGCATTCACGGCGCGACCAATCCCGGACGATCCCATCTGGGCGCTGGGCTGGGATCAGCCGGTCGGTGTTGCTGATGGTGCGCCGCGCGTCTCGGACGGCTGGCACACGTATCGTCTGCCCAAGGGCAGTCACACCCACGATGCGCCCAGCGGCTGGTATGTCGAGTGGCCGCGCATCCGCGACGTCGGCTTGGGCGGCGGCGATTATCTGATGAACCAGCAGGGAATGTTCTTCCGCTTCCCAAGCAACTTACGTCCCGGGTCAGACCGGCGGGCTTGCTGCCCCTGAGCACGTTCCACAAGATGATGGTGGACTACGCGGATTGGAACGGGCGCATCGTCATGGGCTGCAACGACGCCTCCTACTTCAGCAGTCCGCTGGCGGGCCGGGTGCATTCCAATTTCCTGTTCGTCGAAAAGGATCAGGTGGACGACTACGGCGGGCCGCCGGCCGGTTTCGGCGGCGTCTGGCTCAATGAAACCGTCGGTGCCGGGCCAGTTCTCCGATCCGCTGCTGGTGGCCGGATTCCAGAAGCGCACTCTGCATTTCGCCCACGGCACCAATGTGCCCATCCAGTTCACCCTCGAGATGGATGCGGCGGGCGACGGCAACTGGACGACGTACAAGACGGTGACGGTGGGCACGAATGGCTACGCCTACGAACTTCTGCCTGCGACGTTTGCCGCGCCGTGGCTGCGGTTTGCCGTGGATCAAACGGCGCCGGGCGATTTCGGTTTACCTGACCTGTGGCAGTGGCGCTCGCGCGCCGGATCCGGCGCTGACCGCCAGCCTGGCTCCGGTCAATGCCGGCTGCGCCGCTGTCGCAAGGCATTCTCAAGGTGACGACGGCGATCCGATTATCCGTTGCAGTTTGCCGCGGATCTGCTGGATGCGACGGGCCAGAAGGTGGGCGGCGGATATTACGTTGCGTCGCTGGGCCAGACCAACCCCATCGTGTTGCAGAAGGTGAACGATGCGACCACCGAGGCGTCGCTGCGCACCAACGCCGCCACGAAACAGGATTTCTATCTCGACGCCGCGTCGGTGTTCATGACCAACAGCGGGGTGCGCTTCCGGTTGCCCCGGAGCGAACGGCGCCTTTGACACCGCTACGGCCTCGGGTTGGCGGCGGGGGATTCGCGAGGTCGTCACCGAGCGTCAGTTGATGAACATTCACGGGACGATCTACGAGTTGCCTCGCGACGACAGCGGCGGCATGCGCGGCATCCGCCCGCTGACCACGCACGGGCGGCAGATCTTCGACTTCACCACCTGGCGCGGCCTGCTGGTGATCGCGGGCAATCTCACCAGCGCCACCAATGACGCGCATTACGTGCGGTCCGACGACGGCTTGGTGGGGCTGTGGTTTGGCAACGTGGACGACCTCTGGCGCTTCGGGGCGCCGTCGGGCGTGGGCGGGCCGTGGAAAGAATCGCCGTCACGAGCGGGCGTCGCGAGCGATCCGTATCTGATGTTCGGCTACGAGCGGAAAGGTGTTGGAACTGTCGCACTCCAATGCCGCGCCGGTGACCTTCACCGTGGAGGTGGATTTTGCCGCCAACAACACCTGGATCGAATACGGCGCAGTTCACCGTCGCGCCCGGCCAGACGCTGACGCCACGTTTTCCCCGACGGCTACAGCGCGCACTGGGTGCGCCTGAAGGCCGACACCACCACGACCGCGACCGCGCAGTTCACCTACGGCCCGGCCGCGCCGCAGATCACCGGCGCGGCGATGCAGCCCGGCGGCGTTTTCAGCTCACCTTCACTGGGGCGCCCGGCCAGCCCTACACCGTGCGGGCCAGCAGCGACCTGACAGTTCCGCTGGGCGAGCTGGTCGGCGCTGGGCAACGGCATCTTCGGCACCAACGCCGCCACGTTTCAGGATGCCTCCGTCGGCAGCGCGCCGCGCCGTTTCTACACTATTTCCATCTCCATGAAACTCTCGCCGCCTGAAAACGCTTACGGCCAATGCGTCGTCGGGGCGGCTTTGGTCGCGGTCAGCTTCGCCTTGTGCCGCGCATGCCAGCACCAACAACTACGCCCTGAACCACCCGGTCACCGTCAGCAGCACCTACCAGACGAACTACGGCTCGAACGCCGTGGACGCGTGTCGTCTCGGACGCCTCGCGCTGGCTGGGCAATCCGGCTGCCGGGTCGGCAACTGGCTCGAAATCAATTTCGGCCACCAACGTCACGCTTGCGCAGGCGCACATCTACACCGGCTATCAAACGCAGGCCGGCATCGTGGATCACGAACATCCAGTTGCAGGCGTGGAGCGGTGCGGCGTGGACGAACATCCCCGGCGGCGCGATCACCAACACCAGTTCCTTCGCCCTGGCGCTCACCTTCAACGCGCCCGGTCACCACGACCAAGATCCGCTTCGTCACCACCGACACCACCTACGCGCGTCTCCGCGAAATCACGCTCTGGGACGAGCCGCAGCCGCTCTACACCGGCGTCACGGGCGATTACGTTCCCGGCAGCGCCGTGCTCGGCGCGCCGGTGCTGGTGAATCAGATCGGCTACCAGTTCGGCGCGCCGAAACGTTTCACCGCGCCGACGCTCACCAACGGCACGCCGTTCAGCATCACGACGACGAACAGCACCGACGCGCTTTTCTCCGGCAGCATCCTCGACGGACGCGCGGACTTCTCCAGCTTCGAGCCGGCCGAGCCCGGGCCTTACGTCATTCGGCGTGGGCGGCGCGACCAACGGCATTTCGTATCCGTTCCTCATCCTGTCGAACCTCATCTCGGCCAAATACACCGTGCCCGCCGCGCAATTCATGGTGGACTCGCGCAGCGGCGTGGGCACGCACAATCGGCGTTCGGCGGCTGTCCGTGGCGCGACGGCACGTATTACTCGTTCGAGATTCCCTCGCTGATTTATCTGCTGCTGAACGACCGCGCCACGATGGAAGCCATGCCGCGCGAGGTAAACTACGCCGCCGAAAAGGCGATGGTGCTGGCGACGAATTTCGATTTCATCACCACGACCGAGGATTCCGGCTTTCTCGCCGCGCTCCGCCGCTATTACACGAACCAGCCGCCGCCGCTGACCACGAACCTTCCGGATGTCGTCCAATGCATTCACTTCGGTCTCGGCGTCACGCTGGAGCGCCCGTCCACGCGCGACTGGAGCGGCGACGAGCGTCCGCGCCAGATTCACGCGCAGACCGTCGAGTGGTGCGCCTATTTTCTCCACGCCTGGCCGGTGCTGCGCAACTGGCTCGACGACGGCTTCTATCGCAACGTCCGCGACTTCGCCTTCGCGCAATGGGGCGTTTCCTCCGGCCTGACCAACGCCAACGTGGCCGACGACGATCCGTCGTCGCTCGAAATTGATCCGCTGTGGGCCGCCGGCCACCTACGGCACGGTGGACAAGCATCCCTACAAGGGCCGGCACGCGCCGGGCCATTCCATCTTGCCGAACCTGCTCATGTATCAGGTGGCGCAGCGCGAGGGGCGCGGCGACGCGACGAACTATCTCAACGCCGCCCGGACGCAGGCGCAGTGGATCATCGACAATCTCGACTGGGCCGACCCGCGCACGACCAAGGGGCATCGCATGAGCGAGCACAAGATGATGCCGGGGCTCGTGTATTTCGCCGACGCGGTTTCCCGCCGACGCGCCGCCCGGACTCGTCGCCAAGATCCAGTCGTGGGCCGACACGATGATGGCGCGGTCGGACAATCTCTGGGACTTCCGCATGTATGAAACGAATGACTTCGATGGCGACGGCCTGGTGGACTGGAGCCTGCCGAAGTTCTCCCAGAACTGGAACGAGCCGGGCAATCTGGCGGGTTTCCCGGCCTGCGCGCTGGCCGCGAAACAGGTCGTGACCAACGCCGCCACCCGCCAGCGGCTCACCGAGGTTTCCTGGGCCACGATGGATTGCCTGTTCGGCCGCAATCCGCTCAACGCCTGCTTCCGCCAGCCGGCTCGCGCTCGGCTTTCCCGATGCGGAAGTGGGTTGGACGCCGATTTACAGCGGCAGCGCGGGCTACCTCGATCTCTGCCGCGGCGCGCTCGCGTCCGGCCCGGCGACGGAACATTTTCCCTACAATCCCGCCGGCGCGAAGCGTCACAACGAAGGCTGGGTGAACTTCAACGCCGCTTGGAATGTCGGCCTGGCCTACCTGCTCGCCGACTTGAACGGCGCAGTCCGACACGCTTGGCTGCGCCTCTGCCGATGGTCATTTCGGAAATCCTGCCCGCGCCCGCGGCAATCCGCTGGCCGAGTTCATCGAGCTGTACAACCCCACGCCTTATCCCGGCGCGCTTGAGCGGACTCACGATTGGCGGCGGCGTGAGTTTCACGTTCCCGACGAACACGTTGACCGAACTCGCGCCCGGCGCGCGTTGCCTGCTCGTGCGGAACGGCGCGGCGTTCACCAACCAGTTTGGCGCGGGCCTGCCGGTCGTCGGCACGTTCACCGGCGATCTTGCGGATGCGGGCGAAGCGCTCACGCTCGGCGACGTGAACGGCAACACGTTCGCCACGGTTGATTACGGCGCATTCAATCCGGTCGCGGGCTACAGCGTGGTCTTCACGGGCGCGGAAACCAACTTCCCGAACGGCGCCTGGAACCAGTCCGCCGTGGTGGGTGGGTCGCCGGGCGCGACTGGGCCGACCCTCTCCGTGACGACGGTGGCGATGCGTGAAGGGGTCGGGGGCTACACGCACGTCGGCGCCTTGATCCGCGGCGACAACACCAGCCGCAACTCCGGCGCGCGCAATCAACTGATTGTCGGCAAGAACTCCAAACCGCTGCGGTCTGTGCTCTCCTTGCCGCTCGTGTCCGTGCCGTCCCATGCCGTGGTCACCGGGGTCACGCTCGAACTGTGGACGGATGCCGAGGCCGGCTTTGGCACGGTGGGGGCGCTCGAGGTGCGCGCGCTCGAGGCGACCCCGATCGAGGGTACGGATGACGGCAATGGCAGCGCCCCGGGCAGCGGCGTGACCTGGCTGTCGCGCACCGGCGCGACCAACTTTGGCAATGTCTGGGTTACGGCGGGCGGCGATTACACCGTTCCCGTGTTGTCCAGTGTGCCGGGTTTCAACGCCGTGCTGGCCACCAACACGCCCTTGGTGTTCCCATCCTCCGACGCGTTCGTCCTGGCCGCCCAAGCGGCGGTCAGCGCGGGGCAGCCTCTCGATCTGATGCTCCTGTCGCCGGAAACGGAGGCCGGACCCAACGATCGACTGACCCGCCTCAGTTCCGACGACAGCGCGAATCTCGGCCAGCGCCCGCGCCTGGCGGTCAGCTATTCCACCGAACGCGCGCCCCACAGCCTGGTGGCCTCGCCGGTGTCCTGGGCGGAGGTGCGCTTGAACTGGCGGCGAGAACCTCACGAACGAAACGGGGTTCGTCATCGAGCGCCGCACTGGCACGAACTGCTGTGTGGTCCCGATCATCACCACCTCCGCGGACGTGACCGGCGCCGCGGACATCGGTGTGGCCGCGAACACCGACTTATTCCTATCGCGTGCGCGGCGTGTTCGCGGACGGTGGCAGCTCGGCCGAGGCGACGGCCAGCGTGACCACACCCGCCGCGGTGGCGCGTCCGCCGCTGGTGGTTATGCCGCTGGGCGATTCCATCACGCTGGGGGCGAGCCAGCCGGCATGGGTTCCCGGCGGCTACCGCGATCCTTTGCACACGCTGTTGGTCAACGCGGGATATTCGATCCAGTTCGTGGGCAGCGACCCGAACAATCCCACCGCCGCCCTGACCGCCGCAGGCAACGCGGCGCATGAAGGGCATGGAAGCTATAAGACCACCGACCTGCTGGCCAACCTCGACGCCAACGTGGCCGGTCCGAGCGCCAACAACGGCGGCTTCTGGCTGACCGGCCTTACTGGGGTGCGCCCGGCGCTGTATCCGGACGTGATCCTGCTGATGGCGGGCGTGAACGATCTCGGCGTGAACCAGCTTCCGCCCGAGCAGGGGCTGGCCGGCTTCGACGCGTTGCTCAACAAGCTGGCCACACTGCGCCCGTCCGCCTGGATCATGGTCTCGACCCTCACGCCCTACATCGGCGCCGGTGTATCCGAACCGCGAGGCGAACCAGCAGAACCTTCAACGCCGCGCTGCCCGCGCTGGTCGCCAGTCATCAGGCCGCCGGGCATCGGGTCACCTGGTGCGACGTGCGGACGCGGGTGAACCTCACCAACGCCGCCGCGTTGCTGTGTTCCGACGGCGTGCATCCCAACCAGGCGGGTTACAACGAGATCGCGCAGGTGTGGTTCGACGCCTTCCAGCAACTGCCGGTGCATCGAGAACTGGCGCAGGACGCACTTCGGGTCGCCCGCCAACGCCGGCGCGGGCGCCGATGGCGCGGATGCGGACGGAGACGGGGATTGGAACCTGGCCGAGTTCTATTTGGGCACCAAGCCCACCAACGCGCTTTCGCGCGATCCGTTGGAGACCCATCTCCTTGATGAAGGCGGCACGAATTATTTGAGCCTCACCTTCCCGCGCCGGAAACATGCCGATCTGAGTTGCATGGTCGAGGTGGTGCCGGAACTGTCCGGCGCGGTGCCGTGGACGAATGCAGGTCCTGCAGGTCGGCCCGCCTGTCAGCCTGGACGCGGACTTCGAGCAGGTGACCTTCCGCGACACCGTGCCGATGGACGCCGCGCCGATGCGTTTCATGCGGGTGACGGTGGTGAAGCCGTGAAGTGTGGCGGCAGGCATCCTGCCGTTGCGGGCGTTGCCATGTCGTGAGAGAGTTCAGGTGCAACATTTATGAAGACCCGCGCCATGCACCTTGTCGGACTCGCGGCCATCATCGCCTGCACCTCGCTGCAAGCGGTCGAATCCGCAACCCCTCCGATTCCCGGCTACCGCCTCGCCTGGTCGGATGAGTTCGACGGTGGCAGACTGGACACGAACAAGTGGCATTACCGGACAGGCAGGCGGCTGTTGAGTTTTCAGCAGCCGAACAATGTCTCCGCCACCAACGGACTGCTGCGGCTCGCGCTCAAAAAGGAGAAGGCCGGCGGCGCGCAACACACGGCGGGCGGCGTGATCAGCCGCCAGCAGTTCAAATACGGTTACTACGAGGCGCGCTTTCGTTGTCCCGATGCCGCCGGCTGGCACACCGCGTTCTGGACGATGGATTACACCGATCCCACCACCCTTCCGCCCGGCGCGGATTTTGCCGAACTGGTTTCACAGGGCAAGGCGACCAACGCCACGCAGATCAAGGCGCAGGAGATTGACATCTGCGAGCAGGACGCGGTCAACACGCGTTCGTATTCGGCGGGTGTGATTGACTGGAGCGGCAAGACCGGGAAACGCTCGGCGGGTTTTGGCCGCAAGTATTATCGCGACACGGCGGATTTCTCGGCGGACTTCCATGTCTGGGGTTGTGAATTCACCCCGACCTCGGTGAAGTTTTACCTCGACGGCAAACTCACGCACGAGACGGACGCGACAAAATTTCCGCACGGCCCGCAAAACATCTGGCTCACCTGCGTGGCTGTCCTGTGGGGCGACCCGGTCAAGCCCAAGGCCGTGGATGACGCGAAGCTCCCGGCATGGGCGGAATTTGATTGGGTCAGATTCTATGAGAAGTAGTTTCGCCACCGCTGGCTTCCGGTGGGTCGCACCTCGCCAGTTTGTTCAACGCGCGGAATCGAGGCTGTTCATGAAGTAGCGGAAAGACAAAATGTTTTGACGATATTCTAAACTTGCCCGTCCTTCGATATGTTATCATGGCCTATTGATGTTCCCGTGTTTCGCAAACTGGAAACGCATCGCCAGGCCGACTCGCGCAGTGGGTGGGCAACCACGAAACGCACCTCGTGGTGGAGTTGTCCGCGCCGGATGACGGACTGTCTCGAGATTCATTTGACCGCACCTAGTCTCCCCAGCCTGAACTTCAAACTCACCGGCTCGCCGTCCCGCTCCAGGAGCAGCTCGCGGAGCCAGACCGCCGGCATGGGGGGCGCCGTGCTCGCGCTGCTGCTCGCAGTTACGGGCGCACGCGCCGACACCAACCTCAGTGTCTGGGCCTTTCCCGGGCCGAGCGGGTGGTGGCGTTGGCGGTGGTGGCGCGCTGTGCTGGGGGCCCCATGCCGTGTGGCGCGTGCCGTCAGTTGCTGGCCGAGTACGCTCCGAATGCCGAGGTGTTGGTGGCCGACAGCCGCTCGCTGCGCCGGTATTCGGTCTTCGCTGTCAACGCACTGTTAACGCGGGCATTCCGGCTGGCGACAGGGGGCTGAAGAGGGCGGCGTTTTGCGGCGCGCAGGAACTCAGCCTAACAACGGGTCAGACGACACCTGTTCAGCCGCTCGCAGGTGTCCAATCTGGGGTATGTATGGCAGGCCAAAGTGTAGAAAGTGAGCACACCTTTCCTTTCGTTCATCGGTTGGGAGGGTGCGCATTTGCTTAGAAATATTGCGCGGCATGCCCTAGCGGTTTGATTGGCATCTGGCGTAGGGTCTCACCGTTCCAAACAATCAAATGAAGGTTCGCTACGCCAGCACGATGACCGGATGTCATGAAATCGGGATGTCCTTTGGGTGCGATATCCAAGTGCCGGACGCGGTGAATTTGACGGAAGACAGGCAATAGCCTCCAACCATGAATCGTCCCACACCCAACCCAATACCAAGTAATATGAAGACAACAACCAGACTGTTATCCACACTGCTCGTCGGAACTTTATTGAGTTTCGGACTTCAGCCATCGGCCCGAGCGCAAACATTGAGCTATACCAACACCACTGCGGATGCGTGGCTGACTCCCACTTCGTGGTCTCCGGCAAACAACTGGGACAGCGCAGGACGGAGGGGTCAAGACCAATGCCACGACTGCCAATGTGCGTTTGAATATCGGACACCGATGCCAATCAGGCTGTGTCGGTTACTTATGATGCCACGATGGGCACGACCATTTTTAATAACGCGGAGTGTCGCCACAATTGGGTATGTTGATCGGCAGCGGCAACACGACCACCGGCGCAGTAACCATTGCCGGTGGGACTTTGGTGATTCGGAACGGCACTCAGGCTGCTGGTCTTGGTGGCCTGCTCGTAGGTAATGCTGCTGCCGCGCAGGCTGTGCAAGCCACGCTGACCCTTTCTGGCGGCAACCTGATCTTTACCAACGCCAACGGGAGCGGATACGGCGTGATGAGTGTGCCGTTTCGCGGTGGCTCCACCAACATGGGGGCCTAATTTTGCAAACGGCACCTTCACCATCGACAGCGGTTCTACCGCCACGATTGAGCGGATTTTCTTTGGCTTCGACGTCTAGCAAACTGGCGCAAAAAACACCGGCATCATCAATCTCAATGCGGGCGGCACGTTGAGCACCCGAAATATTTCCGGGCGGGACAGTGATGCCAGCCAGATGACTTCGTTCTTGAACTTTAACGGCGGCACCTTGCGCGTGTTGGGCCCAATATCGCCGTTCCAGACTGCGGTAACCCTTCATCTCACGACGCCGGGAACCAATCTCACTGTAAATGTCCAGTCGGGCGGCGCAGTCATTGATACCGCCGGATTTAACGCCACCATCACCAAAGGTTTGCTGGATGCGGGTGGCGGCGGCGGTCTCACCAAGAACGGACTTGGCACGCTGACGTTGAGCCAGACCAACACCTACACCGGCGCAACCGTGGTGAATGGCGGCGGTCTGTCATTCATTTTGCCCATGAGCAGCAGCGCCTTGACGCTGGCTGACGGCACTACCAATTCCATCACCGTCAGAGACAACTCATGGACGAACTCCGTCACCAGCGTGACGAATGCCACCATCAATTTCGCCCTGGGCTCCGTAACCGCGGTTCCCAGCGCCACCACGGCGGTAATCAACACCGGCACGCTTAACGTCAGCGGCACAAACATCATCAACATCACCAGCGGTTCGGGCATCACCCCCGGCGTCGTGAAACTCATTGATTACACGAGCGTCAACCGCTTTGGCGGCGGTTCCTTTGTCCTTGGCACGTTGCCGCCGGGCCTGCAGGCCACGTTGGTTGATGGACCCAATGATGTGAGCCTGAATGTCACCCTCTCTGTTCGATCCCTGATCTGGACGGGCGGCATTGACAACGTGTGGG
This sequence comes from uncultured Verrucomicrobiae bacterium, assembly GCA_963751435.1. GTDB lineage: Bacteria > Verrucomicrobiota > Verrucomicrobiia > Limisphaerales > DSYF01 > JALOTU01. Next base: position 176,539 of record CAVVUP010000036.1, read on the forward strand.
CCACCAATGGCGTGCTCAACTGGGACGCTGGCGCGAGCTGCTTATCTGGAAACGTATGCCGGCGGCATCGGTGACATCGTGAACTTCACCGATGCCGGCGGAGTTATTCTACACCGTGAATCTGACGAACGATGTCAAACCCGCTCGACGTGGTTTTGAACCACAGCAGCAACTCCGCCGTCACCTTGACCGGCACGGGCCAGATCACGGGCGCGAATGGCATGACCAAGACCGGGACCGGCACCACGCTCTTGAGCCTCAGCAACAGCTTTACCGGCGTGGTTTCGGTCAACAACGGGATTTTGCAGGTGAACAACGACGGTGCGCTCGGCTCCACCGCGGGTGCCACCGCAGTGACGGGCACCGGCACCGTCTCGATTGGCGATGGCTTCGGTGCTGGCACCACGGTCTCGGGCGAAACCATCACCATTAGCGGCGCGGGCTTCGGCGGCCCGCTCGGCGCATTTGCGCGGCAGCATTGATCCTGACAGCCCCAATGTCTGGGCCGGGCCCATCATCCTGGGCTCTGCCGAATCGTCGCATCGGGACGGAGATCGGCGGGAACATCACCGTGGCCGGGCCGATCACCGACAACGGAGCAACCAACGCCCTGTTATACCGTCCGGGCGACGGCGGCACGATTACCGTCAGCAATTCCGCCCATTCCTATTTCGGAACCGCAACGTTCTGTGGCAACCTTGCCGTCGTCAAACTGGGGGTGGACAACGGGTTCTCCACGAATGTGCTTCAAGTCGGCCCGGGCACGATTGATCTCAATGGTCTCAACCAGACCGTCGGCGGCTTGGAAACCTACTTCGGCCCTGGGGTGATTCTCAACAATGGTGGCGGTGCGAGCACGCTGACGATCAACGTGCCTGGTGCGACCAACTACTTCGGCAGCGCCATCATCCAGGATGGTTCGAAACTTGTTAACCTGGTCAAGCTGGGCAGCGGTCGTCAAACCCTGACAACCAATGGCCGGCCAGCACCTACACCGGCACCACGCTGGTGAACGAAGGCGAGCTTCGCGTTGACGGTGTCTTGGTGAATACGGCCGTCACGGTCGCTTCGGGAGCGGTGCTGAGCGGTAACGGCGGCTCGATCGGTGGCACTATTGCCATCAACAGCGGTGGGACTCTCGCTCCCGGCGGCGACAGCATTGGCGTGCTGACCAACACCAGCACCGTGACACTGAACGCGGGCAGCACCAGTTTGTTCCGGGTGGACGCTGCCTCCAACGCCAGCGACCTGCTGGTCGCCAACACCAAGATCTACGGCGGCACCTTGGTGGTGACCAATCTGGGCGCCACGCCCCTGACCAACGGACAGGTGTTCCAACTGGTCAGCGCCACCGCGCCTTCGGGAAATTTTGCCAACGCCGCCAGCGTGGCGATTTTGCCCGGCGGCACGGGAACCTTCAACCCGGCCACGGGCGAGTTTACCGTCACGGCGGTTCCGGCCCCGCCGACGTTGAGCGTGATTCAATCCGGCGGTTCCTTGGAGTTCTCATGGACCCAACTGAACGGGGTCTATCGCCTTCAGTCTCAGACCAACACCCTCGGCTCCGGCATTGGCACGAACTGGTGCGACTTTTCTACCGGCAGCACCAATCCCGTGACCGTGCCCATCAACGCGGCTGATCCGACGGTGTTCTTCCGCCTGATCGCGCAGTAATTGTTCCGGTGGAAATCCGGCTGGCGGTTCGTGCGCCGCCAGCCGGAGTGCTTCCGGCGAATCCGACATGAGAACTGTTGCCCCGCCCATTCCCGGCCGCGCCGGCGCGTTCGTCAAGTGCGGCGCAGCGATGGCCGCCCTCGCCGCCGCCCGCTTGGTCGCGTTGCCGTCCGACGCGTCAGCTCAGGGCGCGGAAAAGCGATTCCGCACCGTTGCCCGGCTATGCGCTGGCCTGGAGCGAGGAGTTCGACGGCACCACTCTTGATGCCACCAAGTGGGTGTGCCGCACGGACAGCAAGAACCTCAGCACGCAGAAACCGGACAATGTCGTCGTCAAGGACGGTCTCCTGCGCTTGATCCTGAAGAAGGAGGAGGCGGGCGGCAAGAATTACACCGGCGGGGGAATCATCAGCCTGCCCGCGTTCAAGCATGGTTACTACGAGGCGCGGATCAAGATGCCCGCCGGAGACGGGTGGCATAATTCATTCTGGCTGATGAAGCACGACGGCTCCGGCACCACGGATTCTCAAGCGACCGACTAGGGGATTGATGTGGCGCAGAATGATTCGATAGACCACCGGAGCTACACCATTGCCGTCAACAAATACAATCCGCTGCCACCCGAGACCCTGGGCTACCAACGGCTGCCGTCGCCGGATTTGGCGGCCGAGTTTCACGTCTTTGGCTGCGAGTTCACCTCCGCCGCCGCCAAGTTCTTCCTGGATGGAAAGCTGGTTCAGACCGTGGACGTGGCCCGGATTCCGCAGGGCGACATGAATATCTGGTTCAGTTCCATCGCCTCCCATTTGGGCGGCACCCCGAAGGTGGACGACTCCGCCTTGCCTCAAGAGGCCCTGTGCGACTATGTCCGGGTGTACCACAAGTCCGACGGCACGGCGTCGGCCCAATAAGCAGATAAAGCCATCATCCAAAGCCACATGAAAATCTCAACCCAAGCTCCGTTTCCAGCCGGTCAGGCGTCCGTCGCCCGCCCGCGCGCCTTCACCTTGATTGAACTGCTCGTGGTCATCGCCATCATTGCGATTCTGGCTGCGATGTTGTTGCCGGCTTTGTCGCGGGCAAAAGAGAAAGCCAAGCGGATTGCCTGCACGAACAACATCAAACAATTGACCCTCGCCTCCATCATGTATGCGGGTGACAATCAGGGAACGCTACCAGAACCCGGGCAACACTTGTCGCCTTACCGAATGGGCCAGAAGTTTCGGGATGCGGTGGTCAACGACTACCGGATCACCCGAGCCGACGCTTTATTGTCCTTCCAATCCCGATTGGAACAAGGACAACAATACGTTTTGGTATTTTGAGGATGGGGTCACGGTCACAAAGCCCAGCGTGATAGGATATTTCTATTTTGTCGGCGAGGCCGCTTACAACAACGCGGGGTCGGTGGCAACGTATTATCCCAACAACGGGGCGCTGCCGGGCGGAGACAATCTGCGCGCTCGCATCCCCATTTTCGCCATGAAGAGCACGGACAAGGCTTACTACAATCTGATCTGGACCGACATCAACCGGCAGTATCTCAATGACTGGGGACGCGGAACGGATTTCAACATCCGTGGGGCCAATCACAACAAAGGGGGCGGCACCCCGCCCGTGGGCGCGAACGAGGGCTACACCGACGGCCATGTGGAGTGGGCCAAATTTGAGAAATTTTCCAGACCCCCCGGATGCAGTTCAGCGGCCTGAACCTGTTTTTCTACGGCGGGCAAGTAAGCGCGGCCGTTAGTTGCGACGCGCTACGTTCGCGCGCCTGCTCTCACCGTCCCCGAATTTCTTTGCGATATCTCAGCGGGGTGGTTTGCAGTTCTGACCTGAAAATGCCCGCCATGTATTCGGGCGAGCCGTAGCCCGCCGCTTCCGCCACATCGGGAATCGGCAGATCGGTTTCCTCCAGCAAACGCTTGGCCCGCTCCAGATGCACCCGGCGGATTTCGCTCGCCGGAGTGCGGCGAAGCACTTGCATGAATCTGCTGTTCCAGCGCGCGACGAGAGACCCCGGAATGGCGCGTCACATCTTTTACTTCGATACGCTGCGAGGTGTTTTCCCGGATGAAACTCAACGCGCGAGCCAGGGCCCGGTCTTGAATCGCCAGCGTATCCGTGGAATGGCGGGTGATGATTTTGGACGGCGGGAAAAAAATCGGCTTTGTTGGCGGCTTGCCGCCAGACATCATCCTGTCCAGCACACGCGCGGCCTCATGGCCAATCTGTTCGCTAGCCGCCCGGATGCCGGACATGGGCGTGCGCAACACCTCGCACAGCAGTTCATCATCCGCCACCGCACAGCACAGCCACCTCTTCCGGCACCAGCAGGCCGGCCAATTCGGCAGCGAACATGATTTCACGTCCGCTGCTGTAATTCCAGGCGAGCAAGGCGACCGGTTTGGGCAGCGACTTCAGCCACTCTCCCAACTGGGTGAGGTCGGAGTTCCAGTCCATCTCCGCGCCCTGAGCGGGCTTTTCCTCGAAGATGTTGCATTCACGGCCCGCCGCGCTCACTGCCTGTGAAAAGGATTGCTGCAATTGAAAAACATAGCTCAATCCGGTCAGACTGAAATAGGCGAAGTTCCTGAATCCCGCGATCCAAAAAATGCTGGGCCGCCAGGCGGCCAAGGACGTTCAAGTCGTTGCTCACGCGCGGAAAATTTATGCCGGGAATTTGGATTCCGGAGACGTTCACCACCGGGATGTGCCGGGCCTTGAGGTCGGCGGCCAGACGCGGATTGCTGATGCGCGCAATGATGCCGTCGCCCCGCCAGCCAGCCGGAACGCTCCATTCCTCCTGAAGGCCCCGCGTCTCGATGAACATCTGCCAGCGTTCGTGTTTGCGGATGTAGTCGTGGATGCCGACGACAATCTGCCGGCCCCAGGAGCTCGAAGTGTCCACCAGCACCGCCACGCGCGGAATCTTAGCGAGGTTCAATGTGGTTATTTGTTTGCGGGCCGCCGGCATTGAGATGGCGTGAATTATTAGAAAATAAACGCAAAGCAGACTACTTCCTGATCTCGTGTCTGCGCTAGCTTAATTTGGAACACATTGCAAAATCAGCTCTCAGTTTTGCGGGACGGGTGCAGTCGTCGAAATAATCATGTCCGGTCAGTTTTGATCGGGCAGCAAGGGAAGAATATTTGTGATCAAAATTGAAACATAGCGGCGAACGGCGCCAACTGCTCAGACGTGAGCTGACCTGCGACCTCGCGGTCATCGGCGGCGGGCTGGCGGGCGTGTGCTGCGCCATCACCGCGGCGCGCGCGGGACTGAAGGTGACTTTGATCCAGGATCGCCCGGTGCTGGGCGGCAACGCCTCCAGCGAAGTGCGCCTGTGGATTCTCGGCGCGACCTCGCACATGGGGAACAACAACCGCTGGGCGCGCGAGGGCGGCGTGATTGACGAGATCCTGGTCGAGAACATGGCGCGCAATCCCGAGGGCAACGCGCTCATCCTGGACACCGTGATGCTGGAAAAAGTCGTGCAGGAAAAAAACATCACGCTCCTGCTCAACACCGCCGTTCACGACCTGGAAAAAAGCGACGCTGACACCATCAAGTCCGTCCGCGCCTTTTGTCCGCAGAATTCCACCGAGTATCTCGTGACCGCGCCGTTGTTCTGCGATGCGTCGGGCGACGGCATCGTCGGTTTCATGGCGGGCGCGGCGTTTCGCATCGGCTCGGAAGCGCAGGCGGAGTTCGGCGAAAAATTTGCGCCCACGAAGGCGAGCAACGAACTGCTCGGCCACTCGCTTTACTTCTATTCCAAGGACACGGGCCGTCCGGTGAAATACATCGCGCCGAGCTACGCGCTGGCGGACATCACCAAGATTCCGCGCTATCGCGATTTCAAGTCCAGCGATTCCGGCTGCCGGCTTTGGTGGCTCGAATGGGGCGGCAACCTCGACACCGTTCACGAAACGGAAACCATCAAGTGGGAACTGTGGAAGGTCGCCTACGGCGTGTGGAATTACATCAAGAACTCCGGCAATTTTCCCGAGGCGGAAAACCTCACGCTCGAATGGGTCGGCACGATTCCCGGCAAACGCGAGAGCCGCCGCTTCGAGGGCGACCACATGATCATCCAGCAGGATTTGATCGAGCAACGCCAGCATCCCGACGCGGTTTCCTTCGGCGGCTGGGCGATTGATCTGCATCCGAGCGACGGCGTGTTCAGCGAGAAACCCGGCTGCCAGCAATGGCATTCCAAGGGCGTCTATCAGATTCCGTATCGCAGCCTTTACAGCCGCAACATCAAGAATCTTTTCCTCGCCGGCCGCATCATCAGCGCGTCGCACATCGCGTTTGGTTCGACGCGCGTGATGGCGACGTGCGCCCACAGCGGTCAGGCGGTCGGGCATGGCGGCGGCGTTGTGCAAGCGGCACAACTTGAATCCGCGCGACATCACGGCGCGGCCTTACATCACCGAGTTGCAGCGCGAACTGCTCAAGCGTCGGGCAATACATCCCCGGCGTCGCGCTGGAGGACAAAGACAACCTCGTCAACAACGCCTCCTTCGCCGCGAGCAGCGAGTTGAGCTTGAGCGAACTCAAGCCGTGCGGCGAAACGCGCGAGTTGGATTTCGCCCGCGCCATGATGCTGCCCGTGCAGGCCGGCCCGATGCCCAAGGTGACTTATCTCGTGGACGTTTCCGCGCCGACGGAACTGGAATGCGAACTGCGCGTGAGCAGCAAGCCCGACAACCACACGCCCGACGTGACGCTCAAGACGCTCACAGCTCGCGCTCAAGCCCGGCGCGCGGCAGAGCGTGGCGCTGGATTTCGGCGCGGTCATTGACGAGCCGCGCTATGCGTTCGTCTGCCTGATGGCGAATCCGCACGTTTCGATTCACTTGAGCGACCAGCGGCTCACCGGCGTGCTGGCCGTCTCGCAAAAGTTCAACCGCGCCGTCGCCAAGACGCCGCGCCAGGAACCGCCGCCGGACAGCGGCATCGAGGCGTTTGAATTCTGGATTCCCGAACGCCGGCCCGGCGGGAAAAATTTTGCCTGCCAGATTTCGCCCGCGCTGAACGTGTTCGGCGTGGCGAATCTCACCAACGGTTTCGCGCGGCCCGTGCGCCAGCCGAACGCGTGGGTCGCGGCGTTCGAGGACGAGCAGCCCTGCCTGAAGCTGACGTGGTCCAAGCCGCAGAAAATTTCGCGCGTCGAGCTGATGTTCGACTGCGATTACGATCATCCGATGGAGTCGGTGTTGATGGGCCATCCCGAGCGCGTGATGCCGTTCTGCGTGCCGAACGTCGTGGTGCTGAACCCGCGCGCCGTCCGCGACGTGAAGCCGCCGCAACCCGTCGCCGCCACGGTGAAAGTCGTCGGCGCGAGCGGTTACGCGACCGAACTGCTGCAAAAGAATGGCAACGGCAACGGCTCAACCGAAACGCATCCGCCCGGCCTGCTCGCGCAGTTGGTGGACAACCACGAAACGCGCCGCGTGCTGGAATTTGCCGCGCCGGTGACGACCGACTGTCTGGAGATTCATCTGACCGCGCCCAATGAATTCATTCCGGCGGCGCTGTTTGAAATCCGTTGTTATGCCTAATATCCAAGCACGTTGAACGTTTCCATGGTTCGCGTGGCTGGCCGCCGTTTTGCATCTGGCGTCTGCTTCGTCCTCCGGCGCGGCCTTGTTCGTCAGTTTTCAAGCGGGCGACTTGCGCGTTGGCTCGGGGTTGGGCGCGGGCACGGAGGGCGCGCTCGTGAATTCCAACTATTCCGTCGCGGCTACGACCCTCAGCTCCGACCAGCCGGGCACGCCGCAAAACGGCGGCGGGTTGCGCGTCGGAATGTTCGAATGCGCCGGTCTATCGCAGCCTGATTGCGTTTGATGTTTCCTATCTGACGAATTGGGTGGGCACCAATCTGCAGCTTGTGGACATGGTGGCGTTGCGTCTGACGCATGAGACCAATTCCGGCGCCGGCCAGAGTTGTTGCTCCACGCACGGGGTTTACACGACATCGCCATTCGATGAAACGAATGCCACCTGGAACATGCCGCATGGTCCGGGTTCCACCGTGGGCGGAGATTTCTTCACCGGCTTGCGCAATCTTTCGGTCACGGTGGCCGCGACGACCAACAGGGTGGAGACGTGGGGCAGCCCGACCAATTTCTGGGGCAGCAGGTGGCGGCAGCGGGCCGGACTTGTTGGTGGAGGCTGTGCGCAGCGCGCTGACGAATTCCACGCGCACGCTCTATCTCATGGTGAAGCGCAACACCGAACAGACGAATGTCTATTTTGCGGACTACGTTGACGACGAGGATGCGCGGGTGGACCTGCGGCCGGAACTGTTGGTGGGAATTGATTCCGCCGCCGCTGCCACGCCGATCGTTTGCTTCGAGGACAACTTCGACGGCAATCAGCTCGACACCAACGTCTGGTCCATCTTGGCCAGCCGGCCCAACGTCAGCGTGACGAACGGCACTGCTGGCGTTGACCACGGTCGCGGTCGGCACGAACTGGCAGGAGGGATTCGTCTCCACGCCGGTTTACGCCGGTAAATACGGGTATTACGAAACGCGGATGAAAGTGAACGGGGCGGACGGACTGAACAACGCGTTTTGGCTGAACAGCTCCGGGAGAAATCAGCGGCGCAAACAACCCGGTGGACCGGCTGGAAATTGACATCACCGAGGCGCATCACCAGCACAATGACAGCCACATGACCGTGCATGATTGGGCGCCCACACACACGTCGAGCGGCGCCACGGCGTCCATTCCCAACATCAGTGCCGACTATCATCTGGTGGCATTGGACTGGCGTCCCGACAACTCGCTGGTCTGGTATTGGGACGGGCAGGCCAAGCGCACGATGACCGGCCTCCACGGTGTTAAGCAACAACAGCATGATTCCGCTGGCGGTCTTGTTCAGCACCAAGGTGATTCCGTTCGCCGGGACTCCGGGGCCAGGGCTGGAGGGTTCGCAGATGCTGGTGGATTATGTGCGCGTGACGCAAAGGCCCGGCTGGATGCGGCGCGTTCAATGGGGACTGGAGCAATGCGTTCAACTGGGGACTGGACGGCGTGCCCGGCACCGGCGACGCGGCCATCTTTAATCAACCCGCAGCCAATACCACGATCACCCTGACGAACGACACCTACTGTCACTCGCTGTATTTCGACAATCCCGGCTGTCCGCCGTTTGTGTTCGCGGCGGGGAATGCCGTCCTGCACCTGGGTTCCGCCCCGGCGGGCGTGGGCGGCGTGACCGTCAATACCACGGTCACCAACTCCCAGACGATCAACGTGAATCATCACGGCGGATCGGCAGTTGCAATTCGGCAACTTCAGTCGCACCCCCACGGCAACGCTCTATTTGAACGGCAGCGTGACGGCCGTTGCCAGCAACACGACCCTTCAATTCTGCGGCTTCGCGCCGGTGGAAGTTGCGGGGACGCTTTCGTCAAAGATTGGCAAAATCATCAAGTGGGGGCCGAACACGGTGCGGATCGGCGGGACAAACAATCACACGGGGTTGACGGAGATTCTCACCGGGGCGCTGGTGGCAGCGTCGCCCTCGGCGCTGGGCGCCGACGACTTCAGGCACGGTGGTGTCCAACGGCGCCACGCTGGCGTTCGCGTCGGGCGTGCAATACACCGCGGCAGAATCGTTGACGTTGGCCGGTGATGGCGCGGCTGGATGGAATGGCGCGGTGGATCTGGAGGGCGACGGCGCGGCCTTGTTTGCCGGGCCGATCACGCTGTCCGATGACGCGACGCTGGGTTGCAGTTCAGCGAATGGAACCCTGACCTTGAGCGGAAACATTGCGGGGACGAACTCAGTCCAAAAGAACGGGGCTGGTCTGCTGGTGCTCGGCGGCAGCAATTCGTTCGTGGGATTGACCATCAATGCCGGTGCGGTGCTGGCCAGCAATTCCGCCGCGCTCGGAGCCGCTGCCGGAACGGTGTTGGTCCACAACACCGGCCAACTGAAGTTGAGCAGCAGCATCACCAACAACAATCCGATCCAGTTGGAGGGAGCGACGAGCGGGCACGGTTCACTTGCTGAATGCGGGCGGAACCAACCGGCTGAACGGACTCGTTGGTTTGCTGGGCGGCGGTTTTGATTACGGCATCGCTGCGGCTGCGGGAAGGTTGACGCTGGCTGGCGGTGTCGCCTTTACGGATATCTATGCCAGCACGCGGAATGTTCATTTGTCGGGAGACGGCGAGGGATGGGTCAGCGGTTCGATTCAGAATGGCGGAAGCGCCACCGTCGCGATTGCCAAGGAAGGCGCTGGCCAATGGACACTGGCGGGGACGAACTCCTACACCGGCGCAACGACCGTCAGCGCGGGCACGCTTTTGATCAATGGCGTTTCCGTCAGCCCGGTCACCGTCTCCGGCGGAACCTTTGGCGGCTCGGGCGTCATCAGCAACAGGGTCACCATTTCCGCCGGCAGCCATGCGCCGGGCGATTCCGTTGGGATTCAGACCGTTTGCAGTAATTACGTCGTCGCTGCTGGCGGCACTTTGAAGATCAACATCAATGGCACGAACGTCGGCTCGCAATATTCCCAGGTGGCGGTGCGCGCCGGAAATGCGGGCACGGTGACTTTGGCGGGAGCATTGAGCGTGGTCGCCAGTCCCGGGCTGCCGACGAACAGCACGTTCGTCATCATTGACAATGATGGGACTGATCCGGTCGCGGGCACGTTTAGTCGGACTCGCAAACAACGCCACGTTCTTCCAGTCGGGTTACACCTGGCGCATCAGCTATGTCGGCGGTGATGGCAACAACGTCACGCTGACCATTGTCGCCGCCACCCAGCCTGCTTTGGAAACGCAGTGGTCTGCGCCTTCCCTCGTGCTGTCCTGGCCGGACTGGGCTTCGGCCTACTCGCTCCACAGCACAACCAACCTCACTCCGCCTGCGATTTGGTTGCCCGTCACGAACAGCCCGGTCTTGAACAGTGGCAAGTGGAGCGTGGCTCTGCCGGTGAGTTCCGGTGGCAACCAGTTCTTTCGCCTGATGTGGCCATGAAGTTGTCGGCAAGCATCTGTGATCTGTTTATGACATGCCGATCGAACATCGTTGCTACATTGCTCCGGGCCGGAATTGCTTTTCGCGCTGGCTTGCTGCGTCGTTTGCTGCGCAACCAACAAAGGCGCGGCAGTCGAAAATGAAACCATCAAGCCGGGACTGCCTTGGCTTGATTCCGAAGGCGTTCACATCAACGCGCACGGCTTCTGCGTCCTGAGCCACGAGGGGAAATATTATTGGTATGGCGCGCACAAGATTGCGGGCAAGACCGAGGACGAAAAGAATGAAGCTGGGGTTCGGTGTTATGTCAGCACTGACTTGTTGAATTGGACGAACGCCGGGCTGGTGCTGGATGTCTTTGCGCCGGGCATGCACCCGGAGTTGCGGGATGCCTTCATCCTCGACCGACCGAAGGTGATCTTCCATGCCGCAACGAAACGCTTCATCCTTTATTTCAAACTTTATCCACCCAAGGAACAAGGGGGCAAAACCGGCAAGGACTTCGCCTATGTTGGCGTGGCAACGTCGGCGACGCCGACCGGGCCGTTCGAATACCAAGGAAGGTTTCTCGGCGGCGGCAGTGAAACCGGTTCGGGCGACTTCGCGATTTTTCAGGATGCAGATGGCGCGGTTTATCACATCGCCGTGCGCAAGCCGGACAAGGGACGGAAAGACAAACCGTTGGTCTGCGGACGCCTGTCCGACGACGGCCTGAAGCCCGCCGGCGACTACGTCGTGATGGAAGGCGTGATGAATGCGACGGAAGGCCCGGCGCTGTTTCGTCGCGACGGGAAAGTATTACCTGCTGGGATCGGACAGCACCGGCTGGAAGCCGAACCCGGCGCGGCTGTTCGTTGCGGATCAACTGACCGGGCCATATCAGTTCCTCGGAAATCCCTGTCGCGGGCGTCAACCCCCACAACCAACTTGGCCCGGAGAAAACCTTCGGCGGCCAGAGCACTTTTGTGTTTCCGATGCCGGGCAAGCAGGACGCAATGGATTGCCATGTTCGACATCAACAACCCGAGCGACCCCATCAATGCTGGCTACATCTGGCTGCCGCTGGAATTCGAGGGTGACCAGCCGGTGATTCGTTGGCGCGACGAATGGAATCTTTCCGTCTCCGATGGACGACAGCACAGGGAAGACGGCTCGTCCGGTCGCACAGAAGTTTACTCCGGGCGTGATTTGGCCGGACAACAACGGCGTCCACATCAACGCGCACGGCGGCGGCGTGATTTTCTTTGAAGGCCGTTACTACTGGTTTGGCGAACACAAACTCCCCGGTCGCTCGGAAGCGCAGATGGCGGGCGGTGGCGTTCACTGCTATTCCTCCGCTGACCTCTACAACTGGAAGGATGAAGGGGTGGTTCTCCCGGTGGATCAGGACAATCCCGCGAGCGACATCGCGGCGGGCTGCATTCTGGAACGGCCCAAGGTGATTTACAACGAGGCCACCAAGACGTTCGTGATGTTCTTCAAGTTGTATCCGAAGGGGAAAGGTTATGAATTCGGATACGTCGGCGTCGCGACGGCCACGCGCCCGAATGGGCCGTTCACTTATCGGCATAGATTCCTCGGATGCGACTCGCCCAATGGGTCGGGTGACTTTGCCATCGTGCGAGACCGCAGTGGCGCGGTTTATCATCTTGCCGTCCGCAAGCCGGACAAGGTGTTTTGCGCGGGCAAGCTGCGCGATGACTATTTGTTTCCCGCCGGAGAATATCGCGCCGGTTGAAGGCATTGAGAAGCACACCGAAGCGCCGGCCATCGTGCCGACGCCGGATGGTTATTATTTGTTTGGATCAGGTTCGACCAGTTGGAAACCCAATGCCGCGCGCTCCTTCTTCGCCACCAACCTGACCGGCCCGTATCAGTCCATTGGGAAATCCAACGAGGGGCGTGAATCCGCACAACAACCTCGGCCCGGAAAAAACTTTCGGCGGGCAGATCTCTTTTGTGATTCCCGTGGCTGGAAAGACGAACGCTTACATCGCGATGTTCGATTTGTGGAAACCCGAAGCGGCCATCGAAGGTCTCTATGCCTGGTTGCCGCTGACGTTTGAGTCCGGCAAGCCGGTCATCGAATGGCGCACGGAATGGAATCTGGAATCCTTGAGCGAATGAAGCGCGGTTTGTGAAAGCCAGCCGCAAAATGAAGATGAAAAAAACCAGCGGCAGCCAATTGCTCATTGGAATCTTGTGGCTCGGCATGATGTCCAGCTCGGCGGAATCATCACCTGCTTCGCCCGCGAAGTCCGGTGAACGACCCAAGTTCCAAAGCAAGATCCACATTCCGGTGAAACTTGCCAAGGAGGTGACACCGCTGCCGCCGCCGGGTTATCAACTGGTCTTCAGCGATGAATTCGATGGGGCTTCCGTGGATACGAACCGGTGGGGCTTCCGACTCGAGAGCAAGATGCTCAGTGCCCAGCAGCGGGAAAACGTGTCGGTCAAGGACGGCAATCTTGTCATCGCCCTGCGCAAGGAGTCCGTGCGGGGCAAGGACTACACCGGCGGCGGCGTCATCAGCCGACAGAAATTTGTCTATGGTTACTACGAGGCACGTTTCAAAACACCTCCCGCCGAGGGCTGGCACACCTCCTTCTGGGCCATGCGGCATCGCTTCGGCGACACCTCCGCGCCGTCGGCCTTGCTGGAACTGGACTTCTGCGAGCAGGATGGCGGCGATCCGCATTTCTACAGCTTCGGCATCATCAACCAGTCCCGCTACCACCAGAAAAAAAATCGCCAATCCTGGAATGCCGGACGCTGGGTGATCGAAGATGCGCCGGACACCTCGGCGGATTTTCATGTGTGGTCGTGCGAGTTCACGCCCGAGACCATCCGGTTCTATTTCGACGGGAGACTGACCAAGGAGTTGAGTTCCTCGGGATTTCCCCACGATGAGATGAATGTCTGGTTCAGCGTCATTGCCAGCACGTTGAAGGGCGACCGGTGGGTGGACGAATCGAAGTTGCCGAACGCGGTGCTGTGCGACTACATCCGCGTTTATCAGCATCCGAAGTATCGCGAAGCGGAAGAAGCCGTGCGCGCCGAGGTGCTCCGCCCCCGGCCGCCGCTCGAGAAAGAAAAATGTCAAAGACAGCGGGCCGAAGCTCGAGGATTTGAACTGAAGTCATACATCGTCATATCACCAATCACCAGCATACCGACACCACTCCATCAGTTTTCAAAGCCCGTTCAGAATCGTTCCATGCGAACGCTGTTCTTGGATCTATTTTCGGTGGCTTTTCGTCATGTCTGCAGGGTTCGCTGTCGCGGATGACAACAAGGTGGCTTCGACACCGTGACAGAATCATCCGCCAAGCGCGAAGCGGCGAATATTGGTAAGGTGACCAATGGCGGATTTGAAGACGGAAGTCTGAAAGGCTGGAAGGATTGGCGACTCCGGCGGGCCAGCCTCAGCACCAATGCCTTCGCTGGCAGTCACGCTGTCGCGCTTGGGCCGGAGCGCGCGATGTGCTCCCAAAACGTGACCATCATTCCCGACAGCCGCTACCGGTTGTCGGCGTATGTGCGGACGGAGGCGGGTTCGGAAGAGGTGCAGTTGACTGGCCAGCGGTTACGGCGGCGCGAAGGTGTCCGTGTCCAGCGCGCTGACGGAATACACGCCGGTCAGTTTGGAATTTGTCTCCGCCCACACGGCGAAGGAAGTGGTCATCACGCTCATGCATCCGGGCGGGCCGGGAAAAGGTTATGTGGACGACGTGCAGTTGACCCGCCTGGGCGATGCGCCGCCGCCGGTGGTGCAGGAATTCATGGCGTTCACGCCGCGCACCATCGAGGAGGAAGGCGGCGCGGCGCAGCAGCCGGATGAAACGCTCGCCTGGTTTCAGGACGCGAAGTTCGGGATGTTCATCCATTGGGGCGTTTATTCCTCGATGCCCGAAGGCTCGGAATGGGTGATGCACCAGCAGGCCTACCCGCCGGAAGTCTATCGCAAGCGGGCGGAAGACCCGACGAACGGGTTCACCGCCGCCAAATACAATCCCGCCGACTGGGCGAAGCTCGCCAAGACCGCCGGCATGAAATACATGGTGCTGACCACCCGGCATCACGACGGCTATGCGTTGTTCGACAGCCGCCATGAAAACAGTTGGACCGCCGTCAAGCATCTGAAGCGCGATTTGATCCGCGAATACTGCGACGCCGTCCGGCAGGCGGGGCTGCACGTCGGGCTTTATTATTCGCCGATGAGCTGGCGCTACCCCGGCTATTACGATGTCACCGGCGACAATTGCAAACCCAACGTCTGGGGCTACACGAACTCTCCCGCGCACAAGGAAAACGCGCGCTTGATGAAGGAGGAAGTCTATGAGCAGGTCACGCGGCTGCTCTCCAATTACGGGCCGATTGAATACATGTTCTGGGACGGCGGCTGGCTCGGGCAAACCGTGGATCGAGAAATTGGAGGATCGTTTCTGGGACACCGGCATTTTCCAAAACCCCACCAACGAATGGCCCGTCGCCAAGCAATACACCGTGGCTGATCGCGCCACCGGCAAGCCGCTCGGCATCATGGGCCTCACCCGGCACTATCAACCGCGCATGCTCGTCAACGAACGCTTCGGCTGGGTGGGCGACATCCACGGCGAGGAAGGCGGCGCGGCCATGGCCGGCCCGATCCGCGTGCAGCCGACGGAGAAATGCATGTCGCTGATGAAAGGTGGCTGGGGCTACCGGCCCAACCGGCCCGTGGTTTCGTTTGAGGAAGTCGCCGTGTATCTGTCCGATTGCACGGTGCGCAACGTCAATTATCTCCTGAATGTCGCCCCCGACCGCGAAGGAAAAATTCCCGACAACCAGCGCGAAGTGCTGGAGCAGGTGGGCCGCTGGATGGACAAAGTCGGCGACGCGGTTTACCAGACGCGCGGCGGCCCGTGGCAGCCGCAGTTCGGCGAATACGGATTCTCCTATCGCGACAACAAAATCTACTGCCACATTTTCGCCGGCTACCGCGACCGCGCCACCGGCACGTTCACGACCCAATCCATCGGAAGCAAAAAGGTCAGCCAGGTCATCAATCTGTATTCCGGAAAAAATCTCCCGTGGAAAAAGAACGACGACAACACGATCGCCATTGAGCAGGTGGATTACGATCAAACGCCTTATGTGACCGTTCTGCGGATCACGCTCACCGAAAATGTCTATGAAAACTAAAATACTCCATCTTGTTATCGTCGGCTTCCCACTTATGAATCTCCGCCGACTCCTTCTACTGCTGCCCCTGCTCGTGACTGTCTCTGCCGCCGCAGATTCACTGCAACCGAACGCAGGCCAACGCCAGTTGATTGAGCGCGGCTATGGCATGTTCATTCACTTCGGCGTGAATACGTTCAACCAGATCGAGTGGTCCGATGGCAGACTACCTGCAGCCAGTTTCAACCCGACCGCCCTCGATTGCGATCAGTGGATCCAAACCGCCAAGGAAGCGGGGTTCCGCCACGTGATCCTGATCACCAAGCACCACGATGGCTTCTGCCTTTGGGATTCGAACTACACCGACTACGACGTGGCTTCCTCGCCTGTCAAAACCGACATCGTGGCCGAGGTGGCCAAGGCCTGTCGGAAATACGGGATAAAGCTCGGCCTCTACTATTCGCTCTGGGACCGCAGGGAACCCTCACACGGCGACAAGGATCCGGCGAAGTATGTGGCGTTCATGAAGAACCAGCTCACCGAGCTCCTCGCCAATTACGGCGATATCTGTGAGCTGTGGTTTGATGGTGGCTGGGCCAAACCCAACGAGGACTGGAACATTCCCGAGGTATACGCCCACATCAAGAAACTTCAGCCCGACTGTCAGGTCACGGTAAACCACTCCATCCACATCCCCGGTCAACCACGCAAGATTCGTCAGCCCGAGGATTACGTGAAAGGCGACCCGATCCGTTACTGGCCAGTGGATTTCCGCACCAAGGATCCGAATCTGGTGCGGGCGGATGACCCCAAGGAATTCACCAGTCCCGATGGCCAGCTTCGCTATCTGCCCTTCGAGCACACCATTTGCATCTCGGATCGCTGGAACTGGTTTCAAAAAAAGAACATCATCCCGGCCCGCACGCCGGATGAACTCGAAGAGCTCTTCTATTGGTGCACCGCCAACGACAATGCGCTCCTTGTCAACCTGCCGCCGGACCAAACCGGGCGCATCCGCGAGAATGAGCGTGCGGCGATCTTCAAAGTCGCAGATCAACTCGGGATACGAGGCGGCCAAAAGCCGCTTCACTCGGCCCCCATTAACCAGGCCGCCGGCGTCCCTGCCGATGCCGACAGCATTTTTGCCCAGAAAAATGACGCGGCCAAAGCCGTGGACGGCAGCCTCGAACGCACCCGCTGGGCCGCCAAGGCGACGCCGGCTTCGCTCATTCTCTCACCTGCCAAGCCATTCGTTTTCGACCGCATTTCAATCCACGAATACGCGGACATGAAGGATCTCGGCGACAACTTCTCGAAACAGCGGACTTTCCGCGTCCAGGCCTTCACCATTGAAGCCCTGCAAGGCGGTGTCTGGAATGCCATTCACACCGGCCAAGAACTCGGTGCCGCGAAAATCCTTCGCTTCGACCAGAAGATCACGGCGGAAAAACTCCGCCTGCGCATCACCAAAGCCAGCGCTCCCGCCAGCATCTACCATATTACGGTCGCGGACTCGAATACGCGGGGCGTGCGCGGTATAACCCAGCCCACCGCCTCCGCAGACTACTCCACCCCTGAATCCACCCAATTAACAAAATGAAAAGACAAAATCGCCTGACATGTTTTCGGGCCGAGTTCGTTTTGGTGGCGGTGTTGTTGCTCCTTGCACAAGTCGGGACTCAATCGCTCCACGCGGCGAGTGGTGAATTGCGCCACTCGCTCAACGGCACATGGCAGTTCACCACCAACGCGGCGGCGGTCGCATCGCCCGATGTGAAGTGGGACGCCATCACCGTTCCCGGCAATTGGGATGTGTTGCCCGCCTATTCCACACACATCGGCAAAGGCTGGTATCAGCGCACGTTCACCGTGCCGACGGAGTGGAAGGGCAAACACATCCGGCTGAAGTTCGACGCGGTGTATGAAGTGGCGGAGGTCTGGCTTAATGGAAAATCGCTCGGCACGCATCGCGGCGGCTACACGCCGTTCGAGTTCGAGGTGACCCAGCAGTTGCGGGCGGGAGAAAACACCGTGACGGTCTGCGCGGACAACACGTTTCGTCGCGGTGCTTGGTGGGCGTGGGGCGGCATCAGCCGCGACGTGAAGCTCATCGCCAACGACGACACACGCATCGTCCGGCAGCACATCCGCAGCGAGCCGGATCTGAAAGCGGGCTCGGCCAAGGTTTTCATCGAATACAAAATCGCCAATGCTGGCAATTCGGCGCAGGAAGTTTCGCTAGCTTCGAGCATTGATGGAAAGGCAGAAGCCGCGCTCACGAGGACCGTAACCGTGGCGGCGAATTCAGTGACAAACGTGACCGACAGCATCACCTTGCCCCGCGACCGCGTGCACTTGTGGCACTTTGATCATCCCAATCTTTACACGCTGACCACGCGCCTCACCGCGGGCGGCCAGTTGCAGGATGAGAAGTCCGACCGCTTTGGCATCCGCAAAGTGGAGGTCACTAAAGATTCACTCTTACTCAACGGCGAGCGCATCCGCGTCTGCGGCTTCAACCGCGTGAGCGACAGCAACACCACCGGCAACACCGAGCCGGATGAACTGGTGCGGCAGGATGTGGACTTGATGAAGCGCGCGGGCGCGAGCTTCTCGCGCATCATGCACTCGCCGCAAGCGCCCAACCTGCTCGATTACCTTGACGAAAAGGGCTTCATGATTTTTGCGGAGATTCCGGTCTGGGGCGAAGCCGATCCCAACATGAAGACCGACAATCCGCTCACCAAACAGTGGTTGCACGAGATGATTGAGCGCGATTACAACCATCCGAGCATCATCGGCTGGAGCGTGGGCAACGAACTCAAGCAGCACTATGACTATGTGGACTCGATGATCAAGTTCACGCGCACGCTTGATTCGTATCGCCTCGTGAACTACGCCAGCTTCACCGGCTCTAAATCTTTCCCCACGAATGATCCCATCACCGTGAGCGATTTGCTGATGTATAACACCTACGGCGGCAACAACGGCGTGCTGGCGGAAAACCTGCGCGGCAAGTGGCCTAATCTGCCCATCTTTTTCTCCGAGTTCGGTGCAAGCCAAATCGGGACGGGGACGAACGCCGTCATTCCGGGAATGGACAAACGCTTTCACACACTGGAGAAACTGCCTTACGTCATCGGCATTTCCGTCTGGACGTTCAACGACTATCGCAGCAACTACAAGGGAACGCCCGCCTCGGGCAACCGCGAATGGGGCGTGGTGACGGTGGATCGTCAGCCGAAGCCCGCTTATTGGCAGATCCGGAAGCTCTTCAGCCCGGTGAATTCGCTCACCGTGAGCAACGGCGTAATTCGCGTCACGCCGCGGCGCCCGGATGAAATTCCCAGCTACACCCTGCGCGGCTACAAATTGCAGTGGAACGGTGGCGAAATCGCGTTGCCGGAGTTAAAGCCGGGCGATCCGGTGTGGACGACGGATCTAAAAATCAAAACCGGCACGAGCGTGAAACTATTTTCCCCCACGGGCTACGACATGGCGGAAACCCAATGAACGATATAATTCCATTTCCTCATGCAGCCCCGAACACCGGGCGTTGTCTCGGTTTGATCGGATGCCTGCTGTTGCTGCCGGCCATCGCCTTCGGTCAGCGGGTGAACCTGGCGAAGTTTCAGCCCACCACCGCTGATGCCACTTCAGACGAGACCACCGCTCCCGCCCGCAACGCCACCGACGGCGTGGCCAACAACGATTCACGCTGGCAAGTCCAAGGCAAGACTCACTGGCTTCAGGTGGAATTGCCGCTGGCGATGACGGTTGGCAGCGCGCAGGTTTTCCTCGGCATTGACGACACTTCCACCGTCGCCAACTTTTCCATCCAATATCTGAACAGTTCATCCAACTGGGTGACGTGTCCCGGCGCGAACATCACGGGCAACACGCTCAACGAACGCAACATCGTCTTCACCACGAATGTCACCGCGCAGTTCTTCCGTTTTTATTACACGGACAAGCAGGTTCAGCAGGTTCATGTGAAAGAGTTTGCGCTCTATCCGCCGAACGGCCCGGCGGGCTGGCCGTTGGGCACGGATGTGCAGATCAATCTCGCGGGCTTTCGCGGCGCGCTGGCGGATTCCACCTATCAAGCCAACTATCCCAGGCAGGCGGTGGACGCTTATGTTGACGACAATTCGCGCTGGTTGAGCCTTTCCGATACCAACGCCACTGCGCGCTGGTTGCAGATTGATTTCGACACGCCCCACAAGATCGGTAGCGCACATCTTTACAGCGGCTCGGGCGTGAATCAGAACGCCGTCACGAATTTTCAATTGCAGTATCGGTCCGGCACGAATTGGCTGGCGATCCCCGGCACGGCCTTCACGAACAACAACACGAATGCGCTTGTCATCAATTTCTCCTCGACAGTCATCACCGATGGGGTTCGCTACTACACCACCAACACCGGTTTCCAGCGCATCCGCGAACTGCTGATCTTTCCGGCCAACGGCGGCGTGAATTATCCGCCCGGCACAGGCGTGAAAGTTGCGCCCCGACCAACGCAAAGTTTCACCAATTACCACGACGACTTTTATAACCAGGTCAACGTCGCCTCCGGCAATGCACTGGTCAGCGGCACGAACGGCGCGGGCGAAGCGACGGCGGCCTCAACCATCGAGCAGAGGAGTTATCAACTGCTCTACAACTACGACAGCGACACCTATCGCCTGCGCAACCGCGATTCGTGGCTTTGCCTCGAAGTTGCCGGCGCTTCGACCAATGCCGGCGCAGCCATCGTCGAGGGGAATTACTCCGCCGCACCCCATCAGCTCTGGCGGTATCAATTCGTCAACGGGACGAATCTGGTTTTCGTCAACGAATGGAGCGGCAAAGCAATGCAATCCACGGCGGGTGTGGTCACGCAGCAGCCGTTGACCGCGACCAGCAATCAGCAGTGGAGCGTGATTTTTTCCGATCACTTTTCCAAGAAGGGCGTGGGCGGTAACATTGATGGAAACCCCGCTCAGTCAAAGTGGGCTTACGACTGGGGACGGGGTGACAGTGCCGTGTATCCTGATCCCACGCCGGAATTCGCCTTCAACCCGATGATGTGGGGCAATTACAGCATGGATAATCTCGGGAGCTACTATGCGCTGTATCACCCCAAGCCGGATGCCACGCACCTGATGGGCTTCAACGAACCCGACCGCTACGACCAAGCCGGTTCGTCCCTCGACGGCTTTCCGAGCAGCAGCACGGATTTCAGCCAGTGGCGCGCCCTGACCAACGCCCTGCTGCTCTGGCCCAAGCTGGAATCCTTGAACCTTCCGCTCGTCGCCGCGTGCCCGGCTAGTTCCATCAGCGGATGGCTGACGGGATTCTATGAAGGTGTGGAAGCGCGCGGCATGAGGTCGGAATACACCGCCATCCACAGTTATCCCGGACCGAACGGAGGTTCGGCGGCGGCGGTGATCAATCTGATTCTGACCAACTACAATAATTATGGCCGCAAGGTCTGGCTTACGGAATTTTCCTCCGTGGACTGGGGGGGCGGCGGCGGCAAGTGGAGCGAGGAGGACAATTACAACTGGATCAATGAATTCGTCTGGCGTGCGGAATCGTTCGACGCGCTGAAGAAATACGCGCTGTTCGTTTTCACCGCGAATTCCAGTTACCCCAGCGCGCAAAATCCGTGGGACAGACCCAATCCCGCTCCACGCTCAAATTTTTTCGAAACCAACGGCACGACGCTCACCGCGTTTGGTGAGGCCTACGCTGCTTGGGATGAGGACACGACGATCCGCGACGACAAGGTCTATATGATCCACAACAAAGCTGCGCGGTATCGGCTGCGTTGTGCCACGGGCAATTCCTCGCTGACCAATGCGTGGATTCGCAGCAGCGACGCCTCGGTGCAATGGGTTTTCCAGCCCGCGCCCGGCGGACGCAAATACATCGTGTCGGTGCAGGATGGGCGACGGTTGCGCTTCAACGGAGCGTTGCTCGACTACGCGCCCGTCGCCACCACGGGAACGAATGTCGAGTGGTCGGTCACGGCGGTGGATGTTTATGGCTGGTTTTATCTCGATCATCCTGCGAGTTCCAAGCGTCTCCAATTGCTTCGCTCGAACAATACGAACAATGCACCGACCAACATGGTGTTCTCGATGGTGGCCAACACCACCACCACGAACCTGACCAACTGGCGCTTCATCCGGCCTATGAGTCCCGGCGAAGTATCTGCTCCGTCAGCCGTGGCGAACTTGCAAGCCGTTGCCGGCAACCAGACCGTGTCGCTCACGTGGAATGCGAGCGCGGCTGTGGATTTCTGGCGTTACTCTGTTTATCGCAGCACCACGAACGGCGGCCCACACAGTTTGCTCGCCGCCAATCTCACCGCGACGAATCTCACGGACAATGCCGTGACGAACGGCACGACTTATTATTACGTTGTGACCGCCACTGACCTCATCGGCTACGAATCCACGAACTCGAACCAAGCCATCGCCTTGCCGGTGAATCCGTTGCCGACCACGCCGACGAACATCACTTACGCCGTGAGCAATGGGACGCTGGTATTGAACTGGCCGACGAATTACATCGGCTGGCTGTTGCAGGTGCAGACGAATCAACTGAATACCGGGCTGGGCACAAATTGGGCGACCATTTTCAGCAGCAGCAACAGCAGTTCGGTTGCGCTGCCCATTAACATCAATGATCCGGCGGTGTTTTACCGGCTGAAATTACCCTAACGGCATCCCCTGCTCGTGTGATTGTGAATCGCGAACCGCAGGCCAATATTTTGACCAACAATGCTCGTCATACTGACACTAATTTGTGCCGTCACGCTGCCATTCAGCAGCCGGGCGGCAGAAGCCGCCGGGACCAGGGAACAACGCGACGCGCGCATGGCGTGGTGGCGCGAGGCGAAGTTTGGGATGTTCATCCACTGGGGTGTTTACGCCGTGCCTGCCGGTTTCTATCAGGACAAGCCCGTCAAAGGCATCGGTGAATGGATCATGAATCGCGGCAAAATTCCGATGACTGAATATCAGCAGTTCGCCAAGGAATTCAACCCGGTCAAGTTTGACGCGGATGCGTGGGTGAAACTCGCCAGGGATGCGGGCATGAAATACATCGTCATCACCACAAAACATCACGATGGGTTCGCACTTTTTGATTCCAAGGCCAACGATTGGAATATGGTGAAGGCCACGCCTTACGGCAAAGACCTGATCCAGCCGCTGGCGGAAGCGTGTCGCAAGCATGGCCTAAAACTCGGCTTCTATTATTCGCAGGCGCAGGACTGGAACAACGGGGGCTCTGCCTCCGGCGGCAAATGGGATAAGGCGCAGGAGCATGACATGGATGATTACATTGACCAAGTGGCACTGCCCCAGGTGAAAGAGATCTGCTCTAATTACGGCGAGTTCCCCGCCGTGATCTGGTGGGACACCCCGACGGGCATGAACACCAACCGGGCAAAAAAGCTTTACGATGCGGTCCACAAGCTCAAGCCGGATGTCATTCAAAACAACCGGCTTGGCGGTGGGTTCAAGGGCGACACCGAAACGCCCGAACAAAAAATTCCCGCTCGGGGCTTCCCCGGACGCGATTGGGAAACGTGCATGACGATGAACGACACCTGGGGTTTCAAGCGTGATGACCACAATTGGAAATCCGCCCAGACCATCATCCGCCAGCTTTGTGACATCGCCAGCAAAGGCGGCAATTATCTTCTGAACGTCGGGCCGACCGCTGAAGGTTCGATCTCTCAGCCGAGCATTGAACGCCTGGTCGCGGTCGGAAAATGGATGCGCGTCAATGGGGACGCCATCTACGGCACTACCGCTACTCCGTTTGGTGCCGAATTTGGCGCGGAAGTGAAGACTAAGGATGGTTACGGCAGAGACACTACGGTTTCATCCGCGAACGATTGGCGCGCAACAAGCAAGCTGGGGAAAATCTATCTCATCGTCTTCAACTGGCCGACGAACGGGAAATTCCAAGCGCCTGCCGTCGCCGCCACAGTCACGGCGGCTCATCTGTTGGCGGGGAAAAAACCATTAAAGTTCACCCAGAGCGAAACCGGAGTTTCCCTCACGTTGCCCGCGCCAGCTCCCGATGCCATCGCCTCCGTCATCTGCCTAGAAACCGCCCCATGAAACACCTCACATCTACAACATATTGGCTGGCATTTCTGCTTTCGTTCGCTGCCACCACAGTCCTCGCCGATGTGCGTATGCCGGCGATTTTTTCCGATCACATGGTCTTGCAGCGCGACACCTCTGCTCCGATTTGGGGCTGGGCCGAACCGGGCGAAGCCGTGATTGTCAGCATTGCCGGACAAACCAAAGAAACCACGGCGGACGCAGCGGGCAAATGGAGCGTGAAGCTGGACAAACTCGCGGCGGGCGAAGCATTGACGATGGTGGTGAGCGGGAAAAACAAGCTCACCGTGAACGATGTCCTCGTCGGCGAAGTGTGGCTGGGGTCGGGGCAATCCAACATGCAGATGTGGACGAAGGGAGTCCAAAACATCGAGCAGGAAAAGGCAGCGGCGAAGTATCCGAAGCTTCGCATGTTCACCGTGACGCGGCATGAAGCGGTCACGCCGCAGGCGGACTGCAAGGGCGCGTGGGTGATTTGCAGCCCGGAAACGGTGGAGACTTTTTCGGCGACGGCTTACTTCTTCGGGCGCGAGTTGCATCAGAAACTTGATGTGCCCGTCGGATTGGTGGTCGCGGCCGTCGGTGCGACGCCGATTGAAGGGTGGACGAGCATGGAGAAGATGGAAGGGAAGAAAGAACTCGCGCCCGTGTTCAACGAGTGGGCGGCAAAAATGCGCGTGCCCTTCGACCCGGTGAAGGAGCAGGCCAAATACGAGAAGCAGCTCGCCGCGTGGAAGACCAATTCCGCCAAGCGGGTCGCCGAGGGCAAGCCCGCCGGCTATGCGCCCCAGAAACCCGTGCCGCCGCGCGAACACAAGAATTATCCCGCGAACATGTTCAACGGCATGATCGCGCCGCTCATCCCCTACGCCATCCGTGGCGGCATCTGGTATCAGGGCGAGAACAGCGGACGCGCAGGATTTGCCAAACTGTACGAGACGCAGCTCCCGCTGCTCATCGAGGACTGGCGCGAGCGCTGGGGGCAGGGCGCATTTCCGTTCGCGTGGGTGCAATTGGCCAATTACCGGAGCCCTACCAACAGCCCCAGCCCGGTCAGCCATTGGGCGACGGTGCGCGAAGGCATGTTGAAGTCGCTTGCCGTGACGAACACGGGCATGGCGATCGCCATTGATATCGGCGAGGCTGACAACATTCATCCGAAGAACAAACAGGCCGTGGGTTATCGGCTCGGGCTTTGGGCGCGGGCGCAAGTGTATGGTGAGAAAATCCCGTTCTCCGGCCCGTTGCCCGCCGGACAGAAAATCAGCGGCGACCAAATCATCCTCTCCTTCAAGCACACCGACGGCGGTCTGATGGCGAAGGACGGTGAGTTGCGGGGATTCGTCATCGCGGGCGCCGATAAGCAATGGCATTGGGCCAAGGCACGCATCCAAGGCGAGAAGGTGGTGGTTTCAAGTCCCGAGGTGAAATTGCCGGTGGCTGTGCGCTACGGCTGGGCGGACAACCCCAACTGCAATCTCTACAACGGTGCGGGACTGCCCGCTTCGCCGTTCCGGACGGATGATTGGTGAATTCTGTGGATACAGCCGCGCTCAGTTTGCAATTGGAACAATCGTTTCGCCCCATGATTAAAGCATGAAGATTTAAGCATTCCGCTGGTGGATCGGCGCGCGGCTCTTGGGCTGCGGTCCTGAAGGCTGTGGCTCGCCAGACGCGCGTGTGGCTGCTGCTGAAATTCGCCGGCGTGCAGCGGCCCGGCAAACACTCCCAGTCGATGAAAGACCACGGAAGGTTCAACCACGAGATTGCAAGAAGATCAAACACGAACAAAATCAAATATGAACCGCAGAGCGTTTCTTCAACTGGTCGGGGCGGCAACGGCGGGAACGTTGTTGTCGGGTTGCGTCACCGCATCGTCACCGGTCAGCGCCCCGGCTCACGCCAAGCGCGGCCTTGGCATCGGCACAAAGCCGGGGACACAGTGGCGGGAAAAAATCCAAATGTGCGGCGCGCGCTGGTTCTACAACTGGAACAGCACGCCGCCGGAGAATATCCCCGCAGGCGTCGAGTTTGTTCCCATGGTATGGAGCACACTGCGCGAGGAGTCGCTTCCCCAGCTCCGCGCCGAACTCCGGCGCCGCAAGATGAAGACGGTGCTCGGCTTCAACGAGCCGGACCAGCCAAAGCAAGCCAACCTCAGCGTGGAAGAGGCATTGGAGCAGTGGCCGAAACTCATGGAACTCGGCGTCCGGCTCGGCAGCCCGGCCTGCGTGCATCCCGATCGCGACTGGATGAAGGCGTTCATGAAGGGCGTGGAAGAACGCCGGCTGCGCGTGGATTTTGTGACCGTGCATTCCTACGGCGGCCCGAACGCGGATGCGCTGATGAAGCGCCTTGCGGCGGTGCATAAATTGTTCGGCCGACCGCTTTGGATCACGGAATTCGCCGTCGGCGACTGGCAGGCCAAGACGCGCGCCGAAAACCGCCATCGCCCCGAGCAGGTGGTGGAATTCGTTCGCAATGTGCTGCCCCAGCTGGATGCGTGCGAGTTTGTCGAGCGTTACGCCTGGTTTCCGGCACGACCGGACAGCGCGCCCCTCGGCCCATGTGCAATATTCAATGACGACGGAACGCTTACGCCAGTGGGAGAAGCGTATCGCCAGGCATGATTCACAAGAAAGGTGACGTTTTGAATAGGATCAGAGATCTTCACGGCGCTGAATGCCCGTGCAGTGGCGCTCAACAAAGACACCTCACATGCCGATGAAAAGGACATGCCTGATGATTCGGGCGGCAAGTATCGCCTTGCTCATCACGCTGATCGGCTGCGCGCCCCTGATTGCGGCGGACAAACCGAACATCATCCTCATCCTCGCCGATGACCTTGGCTACGGTGACGTGGGCTGTTACGGGGCAACGCTGCTGGAGACGCCGAACATGGATCGGCTGGCGAAACAGGGTTTGCGCTTCACCGACGCCCACGCGACATCCGCTACCTGTACGCCCTCGCGTTATTCGCTGCTGACCGGCGAATACGCGTGGCGGCAGAAGGGCACGGGCATTCTGCCGGGTGATGCTGCGCTCATCATCAAGCCAGGACGCACCACGCTGCCGTCGGTTTTGCAGCAGGCCGGCTATCACACCGGCATCGTGGGCAAATGGCACCTCGGGCTCGGCAACGGCGACGTGAATTGGAACGGCGAGATCAAGCCCGGCCCGCGCGAGATTGGCTTTGACTATGAATTCATCATGGCTGCGACGGGCGATCGCGTGCCGTGCGCGTTTGTGGAGAATCACCGCCTTGTCGGGCTGGATGCGAACGATCCCATCCGCGTGAGCTACCAAACGAATTTCCCTGGCGAGCCGACGGGCAAGGCGAATCCTGAACTGCTCACGATGCATCCGAGCCACGGCCACGATCAGTCCATCCTGAACGGCATCCCGCGCATCGGCTATATGAGCGGCGGCAAGGCGGCGTTGTGGAGGGACGAACATCTGGGCGACACGTTCCTCGGCAAGGCGAAGGACTTTATCGAGAAGAATCAGCGCCGGCCGTTCTTCCTCTACTACGCCACGCACGAACCGCACGTTCCGCGCGTGCCGCATCCGCGTTTCGCCGGGAAGTCCGGCCTCGGCCCGCGCGGCGACGTGATCCTGCAACTCGATGACGCCGTCGGTCAGATTCTCGACACGCTCGACCGGCTCAAGCTGGCGGAGAACACGCTGATCATCTTCTCCAGCGACAACGGCCCGATTCTCGACGACGGCTACAAGGATCAGGCGCGCGAGTTAAACGGCGCGCATCGTCCCTCCGGCCCGTTGCGCGGCAATAAGTACAGTTCCTACGAAGCCGGCACGCGCGTGCCGTTCATCGTGCGCTGGCCCGCGCGCGTGAAGCCGGGCGTGTCGGATGCGCTTGTGAGCCAGATTGATCTGCTGGCGAGCCTGGCGGCGTTGACCGGGCAGAAGTTTGAGGCGCGCACCGCGCCCGACAGCCAGAATCAACTGGCATCCCTGCTCGGCGAATCGTCGCGTGGGCGGACGAGTTTGGTGGAGCAGGGCGGCCCGCTGGCCTTGCGCGATGGCGCATGGAAATTCATACCACCCGCAAACGGCCCGCGCTTGAACTGGAACACCAAGACGGAAACCGGCAACGCGCCGCAGCCGCAGTTGTTCGATCTGGCCGAAGACGTGGGCGAGACGAACAACCTCGCCGCCGCGCAATCCGAGCGCGCCGCAAAGATGGCCGCGCAGCTTCAGGCGGTTCGCAAGGCGCAATCATCGGAGTGATTTTCAAACTGTGTATGAACGAATTGTTTTTCCATGACCGTGGCTCCAAGAGAGGCGACGAAGACGCACGCACTCCAGACGCTGGCGCGCAGGTCGGTGGCGCCTTGCAATGCGCGGAGGGTTTGGAATGCGGCGCGCTTACCTCCGCTCTCGGGAAGGGCGTTCGCATGTTCCTCGGGGTCAGGGTCCCAAGGCGCGTTTCGGCCATCGGGCGGAGGCTCCCCATGAACCGGCCCCCGGACCGCGGATTGTCTCAATCCGCAGCGGCTCCGATGATGCGGTGCTGCTGCGAGTTGAGGACAACTCGCGCTCCTTGCCTGGGTTCAGGGTCCCATTTCATGCGCAATCGCGAAAGGAGGCTCCCCATGAACCGGACGTCCCGGAGAGGCTGGCTCCGGTGGCATGCCCTCCTGAAGTGGGGAGCTGCGCTCGGAATCGGCCTTCTGCCTCAGACGGTTGCCGTGCTTACGACCTCCTGCTCGATCCGGTCGCACCACCTCCTGCTTGAAGCGGAACAATTTGCCGATCCCGGCGGCTGGGACCTGGACCAGCAATTCATGGATCAAATGGGGTCGCCCTATCCTGCTCGCGCACGGGTTGGGCGTGCCGGTGAAGGATGCGGTGACGACGGTGAAGTTTCCGTCGCCGGGCCAATATCGCGTCTGGGTGCGGACGCGGGATTGGGTGGCGCCATGGAATGCGCCGGGTGCGCCGGGCAGGTTCCAGGTGCTCGTGAACGGTCAGCCGTTGGCCGAGACGTTCGGCACCGAGGGCGCCGAATGGCATTGGCAGGAGGGCGGCACGGTCAAGGTCGGGTCGCAGGCCGAGATCGCGCTGCATGATCTGACCGGCTTCGAGGGGCGCTGCGATGCCGTGCTGTTCAGCAAGGATTCGAGGTTCACGCCGCCCAATGAAGCCGCCGCGTTGAAGCAGTTCCGTCGCGTCGACGCTCGGCTTGCCCAATGAACCCGAGGACGGCGGCACGTTCGATCTGGTCGTCGTGGGCGGCGGCATCGCCGGGACGAGCGCGGCGCTGTCAGCGGCGCGCAATGGGCTCAAGGTGGCGCTGGTGCAGGATCGTCCGGTGCTGGGCGGCAACGGCAGTTCCGAGGTGCGCGTCTGGCCGGAAGGCAAGACCTGTCAAGCAGCCGTATCCGCACATCGGCGACATCGTGGAGGAACTCGTCCCGCCCAAAGCGCCCCGGCGACGGAAATGCGCGCGCCGGCGCGATCTACGACGACGAACGCAAACTCGCCCTGGTGCGCGCCGAGCCGCGCATCACGTTGCTGACCGAGCAGCGCGTGAATGCGGTCGAGGCGCGCGACGGGACGATTCAGTCCGTGGTGGCCGAGAGCACGCGCACGGCGCGGCGGGTGCGGCTGAAGGCGAAGTTTTTTGCCGATTGCACCGGCGACGGCACGGTGGGCTTTCTGGCGGGCGCGGACCATGAGATGTCCGAGGACGAGCATCATGGGCGCGAGCAACCTCTGGAACGTGATGGATGTGTCCGACCGCAAACAGGTGCTCCAATGCGAGTGCAAGGACAAGTCGGCTCTCGCACTGGCGGTGGAGCAGGGCGACGTGGCCGCGCCGTTCCCGCGCTGTCCGTGGGCGATTGATTTGAGCGACAAGCCGTTTCCGGGTCGCAGCGGGCTCACCGGGCAGTGGGCGAAGACGCCGCTGGATCAACTCGGCGGCTGGTTCTGGGAGAGCGGCTTTGACCGCGACCCGATCCAGGACATGGAGCGCATCCGCGACCTGAATTTCCGGGCGATGTACGGCGCCTGGGACGCGTTGAAGAACGTGGACAAGCGGTATCCCGAACCATCGGCTCGGCTGGGCGGCGTTTATCGCGGGCAAGCGCGAGTCGCGGCGTCTGCTGGGCGACGTGATTTTGACGGGTGAGGACTTTCGTCAGGGCCGCGCCTTCCCGGACGCGTGTTTCCCCTGTTCCTGGCACATTGATATTCACACGCCGCATCCGGCGTACGACGAGGGGCACAAGAGCGAGGAGTTCATTTCCGTTGCGACCACGGGCGGCAAGTACCAGTACCAGCGGCATCTATTGGGGGCCGTATCGTTGTCTTTACAGCCGGAACATTTCGAACCTGTTCATGGCGGGTCGCGACATCAGCGTGGACCGTGAAGCCTTGGGGGCGGTGCGGGTGATGCGGACCTGCGGCATGATGGGCGAGGTGGTGGGAAAGGCCGCGTGGATTTGTGTGCGTCACCAGACCACGCCGCGCGGGGTTTACGAGAAGCACCTCGACTTGCTCAAGGAACTCATGGGGCAACCGGGGGCGCTGCGGCGGGCGACGATGGAGGGGGAACTCGATGTCAACCCGAACGGGCCGCCGCCACGGCGTGGTCGGGAGGATGGCTTACCGTGACCTTTCCCGGGCGCGCAGATTGTCTCAATCCGCAGCGGCCTCGAACCCGCGGGACGGACGCGAACATGGGGAGGCTTGGGGGGTTGGGGAGTGCGTGTCTGCGTCCCAGTTCTCGGGCGGCCTTGGCAGTGCGAGGCTGCTGCGAGTTGGGACAACTCGCGGTCCGGAATAACCGGAACGGGTTGCTAAGCTTTTGGCCCGGCTCATCAATAATCAGTAGGACATGAGTCAGGACAATGCACGCCGTCGCGAGGACCCGGTCGCCCGGGTCCAGCGGCTGTTCATCGAGCACTCGCCCGAGCTGCGGGGGTTCATTGTGGCGTTGATCCGGGATTTCGCACTGGTGGATGACGTGTTGCAGGAGACGTTTCTGACCGTGACCAAGAAGGCAAAGACCTTTGATCCGGAACGCAATTTCCTGGCCTGGGCCTGCGGGATTGCACGGTTCAAAGTGATGGAGACCGGACGCAAATCGTCACGGGAATGGCAGCCGTTGTCGGAGGAGGTTCTAGATGTGCTGGCGGCCAGCCTGCCAGTGGCGCCGGACGAGGATCGGCGGTTGAAATACCTGGATGACTGCATCGCCGAACTGGCGCCGCAGGCGCGTCGGATGGTCGAGCTGTGCTACTCGCATGCCAGCAAACCGGCGGAGATCGCCCGGCAACTCGATTGGACCCCTCAATCGGTGTATGTCGCGCTGTCCCGCGCCCGAACCGCGCTGCGTGACTGCGTTCAACGACGATTGGCGGCGGAAGGAGGGGCAACATGAACCAGGTGCGGATCGAGTGGTTGATCGAGCGTTATCTGAATGGTGTGCTGACCGAACCCGAGCGCGCCGAGTTGGAACAGCAGCTTCTATCGACGCCGTCCGCCCGGTCGGCGTTCTGGGAACAGACCCAATTCCATGCGCTGATCCGGCGTTGGGGCCAGGAAAGCTGGGGACGGCAACTGGCGGCGCAAGCGGTTGCCGGGGAGGTTCCCGAGCCGAAGACGGTGGTGGATCTGCCGGCTGCAAGCGGCTGGCGTCTGCGTTGGTGGCAACCGGTGGCCGCGGCGGCGGCGTTATTGGTGCTCGCAGCTGGCGGCTTCTGGCTCGCCCAGCGCGGAACGCCGGAAGCATCCGGCTCGGCGCCGGCCGTCGCGGTGCTCAAGCGTTCCGCGGGGGTGCAGTGGACCAGCCGCAAGGACGCGCGGTCTGTCGGACAACTGCTGGCGGCGGATTGGCTGCGCTGGAGGGCGGGGACGGTGCAGATTGATTTCTTGAGCGGCGCGTCGTTGATCGTGGCCGGGCCGGCGGAAGTGCGGTTGGAGGGTGAGAATTCCGCATTTCTGCAGCGTGGCGAGGCCAGCGTGTATGTGCCGCCGCCGGCGCGGGGTTTCGTGCTGCGGGGGGCGGCTCTCGACGTCACCGACCTGGGCACCGCGTTTGGGATGTCCGTCGCCTCGAATCGCCCACCCGAGCTGCATGTCTTCGAGGGCGCGGTGACCTTTGCCATCCCGGGCGGCCCCGATGCTCCGCGCCGGATCGAGGCGGGTCATGCGATGCGGATCGAGGCTTCGTCCGCCGTGGAGATCCCCGTGCGTGAGAAGGACTTTCCGAATCTCCTGGAGTTGATGCGGCGGGCCACCGAGGAGGGGCGGGCGCACGCGGCGGTTTGGTTGAATGCGCTGTCGAGGCTGGCGGGCGAACCCGGCGCGCTGCTCTGTTACTCCTTCGAGAATCTGCCCGGCTGGAGTCGGGGCGTGACCAACCTGGCGGCGAACGCGCAGGCGGGATCGCCGGGCACGGTCGTGAGCGCAGGCTGGATTGGCGGACGCTGGGCAGGCACGCGAGCCCTGGAATACAGGAGTTCCGGCGACCGGTTGCGCTTCGACGTGCCGGGTGCGCATGGCGCCTTGACGCTGATGGCCTGGGCGCGGGTGGACAGCCTGCCGAACGATGTACAACGCCTTGATTTTGCCCGCGCATTACCAGAAGGGGTCTTTCCACTGGACCCTGGAACGGAATGGATCCCTGCGATTTGCCATTCTGCGGGATACGCGTCGTGTCAAAGGCTCCAGCGGCTGGGAGGTGGCTTCGAGCGCCCCGGCGGTGTCGGGCATGGACGTCGGGCGCTGGGTGTTTCTGGTCACCACCTACGACGCGACTTCCGGCGTGGTGGAGCATTACTGCGATGGACAGGCCGTGGGGCGGGCGGTGCTCAGGAGCCATACGCCGGCGGTTTTGGGTCCCGCTTCGTTTGGCAATTGGGATGCCGACCCCTCGAAGCCGGACAGCGCCTGGGTCAAGGATCAACTGGCAAATCAGAAGGTTCGCAATTTCGTCGGCCGGCTCGATGATCTGGCCATTCTCTCCCGCGTGCTGTCGGCACGGGAAATCGCCGCCCTCTATGAGTCGGGCAAACCCTAGCGTTGACTGCTTATGAACTTTTCCCTCCCCCTGAACCGGACCGGGGATTCACCACGGATTACGCGGATTACGCGGATTTTTGGTTTCTTGATCCGTGTCATCCGTGCAATCCGTGGTTTCTTCCGATTCAGGGGTTCACTGCGCGAAACTCTGCCTCCGGTCATTCCCCCCTCGATCCGGTTCCGACGGACGATGTCGGACGCCAGGCCCCTGGCCCTGGCTTGCATGGTTCCGCTGGCCGCTCTGGCGCAGGGCATCGACCCGACAAGCGACCCGAATGTCCAGCCCTACCCGGGCACGCCCGTCAGCGGGTATCAGCTGGCGTGGTCGGACGAGTTCAACGGGAACGCGGTGGACACCAACCAAGTGGGATTTCCGCACCGGCGTGCGGCTGTGGAGCACGCAGCTGCCGCAGAACAACAGCGTCTCGAACGGGCTTTATCATGCTCCACGTCAAGAAGGAGACCGTCGGCACGACCGATTACACCGCCGGCGGGATCATCAGCAAGAAGGCATGCGCTACGGCTATTACGAGACGCGGATGCGCGTGCCGCCGGGGCGCGGCTGGCACACGTCGTTCTGGATGATGGACTCCAACGGCACGACCGACCGAGCACGTCTCGATCGAGCTGGACGTCCTCGAGAACGATTCCGTCAACCTGTTCAAATACGGCGGTGAACACCCACCGGCACAGACCGACTGCCGCATGTCACCTTCGGCAACAAGACCGTCAACACGCCGTCGTTGAACGCCGATTTCCATGTCCTCGGCTGCGAGTTCACGCCGACCACGATCAAATACTTCTTCGACGGTGCGCTGGTGCAGACGGTGGACGCCACGCAGTTCGCGCACAATGACATGAACATCTGGCTCACGTCCGTGGCCGCGAGTCTGGGCGGCACGACGAACGTGGACGACTCGATGCTGCCGAACGTGGCCGAGTATGAATACGCGCGGTTCTTCGTGCTCGGCGCCGACCGAGTGCGGTCAGCATCGTCGCAGTCCGGCTGCCGCGCGTGACGCTTGCGGACACCAACTCGGCGCTGCGCGTCGCGGCGCTCGGCGTCGTCGAGCGATTCGAACTACCCGCCGGCCGTCGCCTGGTCGAAAGTCTCCGGGCCGGGCGTCGGTGACGTTTGCCAATCCGACCGAACGCCGACACCACCGCGCGGTTTTCCGCGCCGGGCAGCTATGTGCTGCAATGTCAGGCGGCCGTGCTGAGCGAGCACGAACGCGGCGCAGGTCACGGTGGCGGTGGATGCGCCGCTGACCTCGTCGCTGCGCCAGGGGGTCAACGGTTACAGCGCACCTCGCCACGTTCATCCGCGGCGACAGCGCCAACTGGAACTCCGGTGGCGCGCGACCAGTTTCTCGTCGGGCCGCTGGGGCGGGCAGGGGCTGCGCCCGGTCTTTTCCTTCGACCTGTGGCGGCCTGGACACCAACGCGGTCATCCAGAGCGCGACGCTGGATCTCTGGACGGACTCGACGCTCGGCACGGGGTCGGTGGGCGATGTGGAATTGCGCGCGTTGAACGGCACGCCCGTCGAGGGCACGGGCGACGGCAGCAGCGCGACCAACGGCGCGGGCACGGGCGCAACGTGGCTCTCGCGCACCGGCGGCACGAACGTGGGCGATCTCTGGACGAACGCGGGCGGCGATTTCGAGACCAACGTGTTGTCCAACGTGCCCGGCTACAATGCGACGAATGCCGGCGTCCAAAAGACATTCGCGTCGTCTACCGGCTTCGTTGCGGCGGTGCAGTCGGCGGTGAGCGCGGACGAGCCGTTGAACCTGCTGCTGATCTCGCCAACGACGGAAGCGGGCACGAACAATTATCTCAGCCGCTTCAGCTCCGACGACAGCGACGAAGGCGGAGCAACGTCCACTGCTGACACTGACGTTCACGGGCAATCCGGCGCCGGCGATGTCCGCCGTCGTGCCATTCCCTCGCGACCAACAGCATGCCCGTTCCGCTCACTGGGCAGCGTGAGCAACGCCACCGGCAGCTGTGGACGAAGGTCGGCGGGCCGGGCACGGCGATCTTTGGCGACCCGACGCAGGCCGGCGACGACCGTGAGCTTCGGCCAGGCGGGCGACCACGTTCTGCGCCTCACCGCATGGAACGAGTTTGGCGAGGTGTCGCGCGACTTCGCTGCGCAAAGCGTGCCGCCACGTGCTGCCGGGCGCGGGCATTACGAGGCGCGCATCACCTTCAATGGTTACGACCGCGCCGAGCCGCTGACGAATTTTCCCGCGCTGGTCGGGCTGGGCGGGCACGTGTTCGGGTTCGACTATGCGACGTTCCGCGCGCCGGACGGCGGCGACCTGCGCTTCTTCAGTGCGATGGGTTGACGGAGCTGGATTACGAGGTGGAGCACTGGAATCCGGCGGGGACTCTGCGGTGTGGGTGCGGGTTCCGGTGTTGACCAACGGCTGCCTCGGTGATCGCGCGATGGGGCAGCGGCCCGACGAATCGTCCGGCTTGCACAACAAACGGCGCGGTCTGGGCCGGCGGTTATGTCGGGGTCTGGCATCTGGATTCCACCAACGTCACGGATTCCACAGCCATCCCGCAAAATGCCGCCACGAATACGGCGACCGGAACCGGCGGCATCGTGGGCGGCGCGTTGAATTACAGCGGCACGGCGCAGGCCACGACAGTGCCGCATCACAGCGAGTTCGACCTTGCTTCGAACTTTGAGCTGCAAGGGTGGTTCAAGGTGAACCCGGCGGACAAACCGGCGGCGGGCGATTTCCGCACGTTCACGGGCAAGGAGACGGATATCAACAATCGCAACTGGTGGCTCGCCATGCAGAGCAACGGCACGCTCCTCTGGAAGAGCAGTCCGGACATTGATTTCGCCACGACCACTGATTCTGCGGATGGTCAGTGGCATCACGTTGCGGCAGTGCATGACGGGAGCGTGGCGCGACTTTATGTGGACGGAGTTGAGGCGGCGAGCGACACCACCCCGGGAAGCGCGGACACCCAGAGGCATCGGTCTTTTTCGGCGCGCAATACGGCACGACGCGCTTCATGAAAGGCCCGCTCGACGAATTCCGCTTTTCCAATGTGCCGCGCTCCTCGAACTGGGTCTGGGCCGTGCATCAGAACATCGCCTCGAACACGACCTTCGCCACTTACGGCAACGTTTTGGCCACACTCGCGCCTGCCCCGACGTTCAGCGCGGTGGGCATGATTGGCGGCGGGATGAGTCTTCCAGGTCAACGGCGAGCCGCGCTACAGCTACACCATCCAAGGCTCAACCAACCTCGCGGCGTGGACGGACTTGTTCACAACCAATGCGGTGGCGATGCCATTCAACTGGGCGGATCACAGTGCCACGAACTTCCCCGAGCGCTTCTACCGCGTGCTGCTCGGGCCATGATGCAAGGCAATGCCCACAATGTCTGAAGACCCGATGAAGACGTTCCGAAATCTGGCTTCACCCCTCCGCCTCTTTGCGGTGGCCGCGGCGTTGCTGCTGCCTCACCTCTCTGCGCTCGCGGCGGGCACGGGGCTGGCGGGGAAATACTTCACCAACACCACCTTCTCCGGCACGGCGGTGTCGCGCACGGACACGAACCTCAACTTCACCTGGCCCGGTTCGCCGATCGCGGGGGTAAGCTCGAACAACTTCTCCGTCGCGTGGACGGGGCAGATCGAGCCGGAGTTCACCGAGCTTTACACGTTCTACCTCACGGCGGATGACGCGGCGCGATTGTGGGTGGACGACCAGTTGCTCGTCGGGCGCGGATTTCTTTCAGGGCAACGGCGACATGCGCGGGCAGATCCGGCTCAAGGCCGGTCATCGCGTGAACCTGCGTGTCGAATTCATCGAGTTCACCGGCAGCGCGGGCATCAAGCTGGAGTGGGCGTCGCCGTCGCGCGCACGTGAAATCGTGCCGATGGCGCGGCTTTATCCGACACAGGAAATCCCCAACGGCGGCGCTCTGATGATGGAAATCTGGACGGACCTCGCGGGCGCGAGCTTCGCGACGCTGACCAACAGCGCGAACTACCCGAGCAAGCCGGCGATGCGCGAGTTCATCACGTCGTTCGAGTGTCTGGCGACCAACTGGGAGACCAACTACGGCACGCGCGTGACGGGCTTCCTGCGCGCGCCGACGAATGGGAACTACACCTTCGCCGTGAGCGGCGACGACGTGGCGCAGCTTTTCCTGAGCCCAAGCACCAACGCCGCCGCGAAGGGGCTCATTGCAAGCGTGACGAACGCGACGGCGTTCCGCGAGTGGACGAATCACCCCGGTCAAAGTTCCGCGCCCATCGCGCTCGCGGCGGGCCAGCGTTGCTACGTCGAGCTGCTGCACAAGCAGAGCACCAACGCGGACCATTGGAGCGTCGGCTGGATGAAGCCGGGCGACGCGGGCTTCAGCGTCATTCCCGGCATGGTGCTGATGATGCCCAACACCGAACTGGCCACGCCGAGCACGGCGAACTATTTCAACACGCTCGCCACCGAGCAGCCGCGGCTCGGTGCGACGCGCGCGCGCTTCACCTGGCTGAAGCAGCAATACCTCAGCCCCACGGCGAGCAATGCGAAGTCGCGGGCGCAGGCCGTGGTCAGCATGGCGAACAGCGATGTGGCGAACAACACGCGGCACTACGGCAATGAAATCCCGCGACTCGCGCTGGCGTGGTGGCTCACGGGTGACCCGGTCTATGCGGAGAAGGTGTGGACGAATACGCAGGAGACCATGACGAACGGGGATTACACGGTGAAGTGGAAGGGCTACACCCTGCGCCAGCTCGCCTATGCCTACGATTGGCTCTATCCGTACTGGGACAGCACGCGCCGCGACGACGCTGCTGAATTTCATCGTCACCAACGGGTTCAACTCCCAGGGCAATTCCTACGGCAACAACATCGGCATCCTCAACGACAGCGGCTTCATCATGGCCGCCCTCGCCGTGGGCACGGGCAATGAGGGCGCGGCGGAGCCCGATCTTTCGCAGGCGGTGTCCCAGCTCGCGCAGAAGATTGATCAATGGGAGCCGAACGCCGGCGCGTGGCTGGAAGGCACGGACTATGGCATTTTTGCCAAGCTCGGCCTCGCCGATGCCATGCAGTCCATCGAAACCTCGCTGGGTTCCGCCTTCGGCCTCGGGCGTGTGCCCGGCTTCTTCACCGCGCGCCGCGAACCGCTCACCATTGCCAGCAACACACGGCAGCGTTTCACGTTCTCCGATATCGGCACGGGCAGCAATAACCCGATGGGCTGGGCCAACTGGTGGGCGCGGCGCTACGATGCGCTCGAGGTCTTTGATTTCAGCCGGCAGGTGGGCAACAGCACCTGGAACGCGTTGCTGCTGCCCGAGACGACGGGTTCGCCGGCCTCGGTCGGTTTGAATCCCGACACCTGCTTCCAGGGGCCGGCGGATGCGGTGGAGAAGGCGTCCATGCAGCATGTGGCGACGCTGCGGCAAAACTGGACGGACTCGAAGGCGACCTTCGTTGGCGGCATGGGCGGCACCTACATGAGCCATGGCATGTTGCAGAGCGGCACGTTTCAACTCAGCGCGCGCGGGGTGAACTGGTTCGTGGATTTGAAGAGCGAGAGTTACGACGTGCCGAATCACAACGTCACCACGCCGAATCCGAACGGCGCGGATCGCTGGGATTACTACCGTAACCGCGCCGAGGGTCACAATTGCCTCATCGTCAATCCCACCTCGCAACCCGACCGCATCTGGAACGCGACCTCCGGCTCCGTTGCTGCACTTCCAGTCGGCGCAGAACGGCCCGCGCAGCTTCGCGGTCTGGGATCTTTCGGGAAACATTACCGGCGTGACGAAGGTGCAGCGCGGCATCCAACTGCTCGGCAACCGCAAGCAAGTGCTCGTCCAGGATGAGATCGTGCATCCCACGCCGACGACGTGCTGGTGGTTTGCGCACTTCAATGCGAGCGTCGCGACAGCGATTAGCGGCGATGGCAGCAGCGTGACGCTACAGAACGGGGCCGAGCGACTGTGGGGCAGGATCGTCAGTGGCGGCGGTGTGTGGACTGTTCGCGAGGCTTTGCCGCTGCCCACCTCGCCAGCACCCGCGGAGAACGCGAACAACACCGGCTACAAAAAACTGGCCATCCAACTCACCGGCGTCACCAACACCACGCTCGCCGTCTGGTTCGTGCCGCTCGCGCCCGGCGAAAATCCGCCGACGAATACGCTCACGCTCACACCATTGAACACCTGGAGCCTCATTGCGCAAAACGATCCGCCCGTCGCCCGCAACGGCGTCGCCACCAGCACCAACAACGCGCCGGTGGACGTGGACCTGCTCGGCCTCGCGAGCGACGACTGGACGTATCCGAACAACCTCATCTTTGCCGTGACCAACGCGCAGGACGGCAGCGCGGTGTTGCTGCCGGACGGACACACGGCGCGCTTCACGCCCGCCGGCGGGAATCCGGGCTTTGATTATCTCGTCACCGACGAGGACGGACAGACCAGTTCGGCGATCATCATCATCGGCGTGCAGCCGGCGACGTATGTCTGGACGAATCTTGCCAGCGGGAGTTGGAGCACGGGCGCAAACTGGAGCAACGGCGTCGCACCGGTGAGCAGCCGCGGCAACCGTCTGGAGTTTTTCAGCGGCAGGACGTTCGCCGGCGGCCCGTTCGCTCTGAACAACAACCTTCCCGGCACGACGCTCGTCAATGCGCTGGTCCTCGGCGGCATCGCCAGCGGCACAGCGACGGTCAATCTCACCGGCGGCGCGCTGCAACTCGCGGCCAACGGCCTCACCGCGCCGACGATCACGCTCGATGCCTACTCGACGCCCTTCACCTACAACATCAGCAATGCCATCACGCTCGACGACGGACACGACCATCGCCGGCGACCACACGGGCATTTTCAATTTCGCCGGCAGCCTGACCGGCGCGGGCGGCGTGACGCGCACCGGCAGTTACGGCACGCTGATATTTTCCGGCAACAATTCCTACGCCGGGCCAACGGTCATCAGCGCGGGCACGTTACAGATCGGCAACAACGGCGCGACCGGCACGCTGGGCGGCGGCGACGTGTTGAACAACGGCACGCTCCGCTTCGCGCGCGCCGGCACGTTTGCCGTGGCGAACGACATCAGCGGCACCGGCGCCGTCACGGTCGCGGGCCCGACGACGAACGATGTTGTTTTGCTCACGGGCAACAACACGTTCACCGGCGGCGTTGACGGTGAACGGCGGCAATCTCCGCATCACCGACGCCGCGCAGCTCGGCAGCGGCCCGAAGAACATCACGGTTTCAGCGGCAACGCCGCCACGCTTCGTCTCGACGGCAGCGCGGGCGGCGTCACGTTGCCCGCGAACATCAGCATCTTCACCAGCAGTCCGAACGGCAACGGCGCGATGCTGAACGAGGCCGGCGACAACACGATCGCCGGCCCGATCACGCTCACGAGTGGCGCGGGCAACACCCGGCTCACCGTCGCCAGCGGCACACTTACTTTCCTCGGCAACGTCGCCCCCAACGTCACCGGACGCTCGCTCGACCTGCGCGGCGCGGCGAACGGTTTCATTTTCGGAAACGTCACTGACGGACCGGGCACAAACGTCCTGACCAGTCTCGCGAAGAACGATGCGGGTTCGTGGACGCTCGGCGGCAGCAACGCCTACGCCGGCACGACGACCGTGAGTGGCGGTTCGCTCGTCATCAACGGCAGTCTCACCAGTCCGTCAAACGTGACCGTCGCTGCGTCGGGCCGGCTCGCGGGCGGCGGCACCATCGCCGCGCCGACGGCGGTTCTTGGCCAGCTCGCGCCCGGCGACGGCTTCGGCACGATGACCATTACGAGCAATCTCACGTTCGGCTCCGCGAGCCGGTTGCAGTGGGAACTGGGCAGCAACTCGCTCGCGAGGCGACCTCGTCCTCGCCGCCGCCGTCACCGTGACCAACGGCGCGAAGGTGGACGTGCTGCTCAACAGTCCCGGCAGCACGGTGAATTTCCTCCACGCCTTCTGGCGCACGAACCGTTCGTGGCCCGTGCTCAACGCCACCGCGCTCACCGGCGCGTTCGCGCTCGGCACAAACAGCCCCGACGTGGGCGGCCGGCTTGCCGCCACCTACGGCTCGTTCAGCCTGACGAACACCGCGACGAACGTGAGTCTGTTCTGGACCGCGCTGCCGGGCTTTCCTGTCATCAACGATCCGACCGTCACCATCACCGCGCCCGCCGCGAATCCGGCGTTTTTCACGCTGGGCGGATTGCCACTCAACCTCGCCGCGTCCGTCAACTCCGGCGGCGGGACGAACCTCGGCGTGAACTGGACGTATGTTTCCGACGCCGGCAGCGCGACCTTCGCCAATGCCGCGGCGACGAACACCACGGTGCAGTTCTCCGACGCGGGCGAGTATCACTTGCGCTGCACGGTCACGAACGAAGCCGGGTTCGCCAGCGCTGAACTGACCGTGTTCGTCACGCCTGTGCCGACGTGGTATGAGGCGCGCATCGCGTTCACGAACTACCCGTCGCCGAGCCGCTGACGAATTTCCCCGTGCTGGTCGTGCTCGGAACGAACGTGCCCGGCTTCAATTACGGCCAGTTCCAGACTCCCGACGGCAGCGACCTGCGCTTTCTGGCCGCGGATGGCGGGACGGAGTTGAACTACGAAATCGAAACGTGGAACACCAACGGCAGTTCCTTCGTGTGGGTGCAGTTGCCGCTGTTCACGAACCAATGCTCGATCCTCGCGCGCTGGGGCGACCCCGCCGTGACCGACCCGCCCGTCGGCGCGGGCACGGGCGCGACGTGGAGCGAAGACTTCCTCGGCGTGTGGCATCTGGCGGAAACCAGCGGCGCGCACTACGACTCCTCGCCCGCGCTCGCCGCCTCGCGTTTCGTGAGCGCGGTTCAGCAGGGCACAGCGGCGGGCATCGTGGGTGGCGCGGACAATTTCAACGGCACGAGCAATTATGTGAGCCTGCCGGACATGGGCACTGTGCCGTCCGTCACTGTCGAGGCCTGGGTGAACTTGAACAGCACGCCCTCCGGCAACGACGTGGGACTCGTCTCTTCCGACCCGTGGAGCGCGGGCGTCACGCATTTCAAGACCAGCAGCACGCGCAACCTGAAGGCGCAAATCAACAGCGGCGGCACGGTGATTTCTTCGGACGGCGTGCTTCCCATCGGCGCGTGGGCGCACGTCGCCTACACGGTCGGCGGTGCTGGCGCTGGAAATTTCCGCCTGTATCTCAACGGCGCGCTGCTCGCCTCCGCCACCGGCACGTCCAACAACATCCTCACCGACGTGAAACTGGCGCGCGAATACAACGGACGTTACCTCAACGCGCGTCTGGACGAAGTCCGCATCTCGTCCGTCGCGCGCTCGTCGAACTGGCTTTGGGCCACCTGCCAGAACATCGCGTCGAACTCCTCCTTCGCCAGCTACGGCGTGGTGAGCGAACCGACACCGTCCGCGCCGGTGATCCAGTCGTTCAGCTTCAGCGGCGGCCAGCCGACGATGCTCATCGGCGGCGCAGCGGGCTGCACTTACACCGTGCAGGCTTCGACGAATCTGTCCGCGTGGACGACCCTGCTCACGACCAACCCGCCCACGCTGCCGTTTGAGTGGACGGACACGGCGGCGATCCATGTTCCCGCACGGTTCTATCGCGTGCTGTTGCAACCGTGATGCCGCCGGACTTTAGCCATTTATGAAGATGCCCAACCAACTGATTCGGTTCGCTGTTTTAATTACGCTGCTCTTGCACGGAGCAGAGCAGGTAAACGCCCAGGCAACCTATGCCGAGCGCGAAGATAAGCTACTTGATGATCTGAGCACCCGGAAGGTCAACACCGGCCAGCACGACGGCCCGCATCGCGCCGGGCGCACCGGCTTCTGGACCACGCAGGGCCGGCTCGCGCGCAACATCACGAACTCGACGACATGGAATTATTTGAGCGCGAGCATCACCGACGCCGATGGCAGCGCGGACGCGGGCGGGGCGAACGGCGGGTTCTCAGGCTGGCCGGGCATGGATACCTGGCCGCGCTGGAACCACCTGTTCCCCCAGAGCATCAAGGACCAGTATTACACGGAGTTCACCACGATGCCGAACTACGGCAAAGGTTCGACGCCCAACCAGAAAATGATGTGGGCCGTGGCGTGCCGGATTGCCTGCGAGACGTGGGGCACCAACGAGGTCACCCAGGTTTCCAACGCCAAGTACGGCTACGCGGACAAGACCGGGCGGGATTACATCCTGGCCATCTGCGACAAATCCGTGAAATACAATTTCGAGGAGC
Source organism: uncultured Verrucomicrobiae bacterium (assembly GCA_963751435.1). Taxonomy (GTDB): domain Bacteria; phylum Verrucomicrobiota; class Verrucomicrobiia; order Limisphaerales; family DSYF01; genus JALOTU01. The sequence continues at coordinate 219,841 of CAVVUP010000036.1, forward strand.
GCTGGGCGAAGCACTACCTCATTTACACGCTCGGGCCGCTGCGTACCATCAGCGATCTTTCTACGGACGCCGTGCTCCGCAACAAGGCGCGCATGACCTGGAACTGGGGCTTCATGGACATCGCGTCTTTCAGTTTCAATGGCCGCTGGTCCATTCCTGCTGGACGCGGTGGTTTGGTGGCCGACGGCAACAGCTATGACATCAGCGAATTTGCCTCCTGGCTGATGTTCGGCGGACCGTCGCCCGCCAGCCTGCTCGATGCCGACCAGTCGCTGACGTGCGCCCAGTTGAAGATTCCCGCCGCCACGCCGCCGCCGGCGCTGCCCGAAATGATGGAGGCGGCGACGAATCGCGCCGACGTCTTACACCCGCCGCGGCCTGGCGCGGTTGTTCGAGACGCAGTTCGCCTACACGTACATGACCAACGGCTACACGCTCTACAGCCAGCTCGAAGGCGACACGACGCTGAACGCCGACGGCACGATCAAGGTGAAGGATATGAACAACAACGGCGTTCCGTCCAACGACTGGAATGCCGAGCGCTGGGCCTTGATGTGGGATGACGCGCCGAATTACGCCGGGGCGGGCCTCACGATGAAAGCGCCAACGGGCTACGGCTGGTGCCAGGGCTGCGGGCTTACGCCTTACGAGGATGTGGTGCAGCACGAAGGCACGATGGTCGGCATCCTCAACATTCCCACCAACGGCTGGCAATACACCCGCGACACGATCCCGGCGAACACGCTGGCCGTCATCAATGAAACCGCCAATGCCGGACGGCTCTTCCTGCACTACAACAACGTGCTCGTCTCCATCTTCCGCACGGACCCCGGCGTCTTCCAATTTCCCCCGCCTGACTCGACGTTCTGCGACAAGCGCGGCTTTGCCATCGAGGCGGCGTCCACGAACGAGTATTCGCAGGCCACGGCGGCGGACCGGTTGGCGGCGTTTCGCAACGACATCCTGACGTTGAGCGGCGTGAACACGAACTATGTCCGCGACGCCGTCAACAACCGGATGATTTACACAAACCGATTCGGCACGGTGCTGGACATCACCTACGGCCTGGGCGGCAAGATTGATGGGAATCCCGGTGGATTACGAGGCGTGGCCGCTGAACGAAAGCCCGTGGAGCTACCAGCAGCAGATGGGCAACATGTTCGTCTTCGGCAAGGACCGCACACTGCTCTGGAATTACAAGAACTGGACGGAACCCACGAACAACCGCCCGACCCTCACGACGACGGCGCCGGTCGTCGGCACAGGCGGCGCGACGGTGGACGTGAATCTCGCGTCGCGCGTCAGCGACGTGGAAACGCCCGCGACGAATCTGCTCTACCGCGTCGCTCGGCGCGACGAACGGCACGGCGCAATTGCTGGCCGACGGACGCACGGTGCGCTTCACGCCGGCGGCGAACTTCAGCGGCGCGGGCAGCTTCACGTTCGCGGCGGGCGACCAGTTCCCGCACGCGCGGCAGATTGTCCTCTACGACTTCGAGCAGGCGAATCCCGTGGCGGGCAATTCCATCACGGACGTCTCCACCTTGAACCGCCACGGCGACGTTGAGCGTGGTGGGGCTGGCGTCGGCGGCGGGCGACACGAACACGCCGCCCGCGCTCGGCGCGCACAGCACGAAGTCGCTGCGGCTGACCTCGTCGGGCGTCGGTTCGGCGCGGTTCTCGCGGCAGGTGTATCCCGGCGAGCCTGACGTCTGGCCAACGAGGACTGGACGTTTGCGACGTGGTTCAACCGCTCCGGCTACGCGGACGACGATTTCATTTTCTACATCGGCGCGGGCGGCGGCTTCGGCGGCAGCGGCGATGAATTGCAAGTCTATTGCCCCGCGCAGTCGAAGACCGTCGCGCTCCGCCACTACGCGACGAACAACGCGCTCGACGTGAATCTCGTTTCCGCCGCCGAGCGTGGCGACGAACGAATGGCATCACCTCGCCGTCTCCTTCCAGCGCGTCGCGCACACACCGGCCATGTGCGGCTCTACCTGGACGGCGCGCTCTCCGGCGTCGGTGAGCAACGTGACGTGGGCGCTGAACCAGACCGGGCCGATCTATTTCGGCGGCCCGGCGGTCAACACCGTGTTCAGCCGCAACTTCTCAGTGGCCTGCTCGACGATCTGGCGCTGTGGCGGGACGTTTCGACGACGGCGACATCGCGCGCCTGGCGACCGGTCCGGCCGCGCGCTGGGCGGGTTGCGAGGTGACGAACACCGTCAGCATCGTCACCGCGCCGCTCGCGCCGCAGGGCTTGCAGGCGAAGCTCGTCAACAGCGCCGTCCGCTGACGTGGAACGCGGTCGGCGGCGCGACGAGCTACAACGTGAAGCGCGGCGCGTCGAGCGGCGGGCCGTTCACCGACGATCGCCACCGGGAGTCACGACCCCCACGAACTTCACGGACAGCTCCGGCCGTGCCGGGCGTGAATTATTTCTACGTCGTCAGCGCCGTGAACGCGGCGGGCGAGAGCGCCCCCTCGATCGCGGTGAGCGCCATGCGTGCGCCCGGCGACGCCGGGCTGTGGGTGGGGGGCGGCTTCAACGCGTGGCCGCGCGGCGCGCGGATCACGTTCCCCGGCTACACGCGCAGCGAGACGCTCACGAATATTCCGCTGCTCGTCACGCTGAGCACGAACATCCCGCGGCTTCAGCTACGCGCAATTCGCCTCGCCGACGGGCGGCGGATCTGCGCTTCGGCGACGCGACGGGCGCGGCCGAGTTGAATCACGAGATCGAGACGTGGAACACGAACGGCGCCTCGCTCGTCTGGGTGCAAGTGCCGCGCCTCACCAACGGCGCGGGCATCACGCATGTTCTGGGGCAACCCCGCCGCGACCACGCCGCCCGGCTATACCACCAACGGCGCGACTTGGACGAACGGTTACGTCGGCGTCTATCACCTCAACTCGGCGACGGTCACCGATTCCAGCTGCGACGCCCCAAAACGCCAGCGCCAACAGCGCCACCGCCACCCACGGCATCGTGGGCGGCGGTCTGAACTACAACGGCACCTCGCAGAATCACGACCATGCCGCACAACGCCGAGTTCAACCTGCCGTCGAACTTTGAGATTCAGGGCTGGTTCAAGATGGACGCCGGCAGACAAGCCGCGGAACGATTACCGCACGCTGACCTCGAAGCAGATTGATTTCGGCAATCGCAACTGGTGGATTGTCGTGCGCGCGGACGGCACCTTGTGGTGGAAGAGCAGCCCCAGCTGGACTTCACCACCTCGACCGACCTCGCCAACAGCCAGTGGCATCACTTCTCCGCCATTCACGACGGCAGCGTGGCGCGGCTGTATGTGGACGGCGCGCAGGTGGCCACCGACACCTCGCCCGGCACCGCCGAGACGCAGAGTTCCTCCGTGTATTTCGGGTATGAAACCGGCCTGGGGCGCTACTTCAAGGGACCGATGGATGAGTTCCGCATTTCCAATGTGAAACGTTCGTCGAACTGGGTCTGGGCGGTGTATCAGAACATCGCGTCGAACAGCGTCTTCACCAGCATCGGAGCGGCGCGCTGACGAATGCGTGCCGACAGCCTCCAGGTCGTCACCCTCCCCGCCACCGGCGTGACCGCGACGGCGGCGACGCTGAATGGCGACCTGATTTACGCCGGGCCGTCGAACGCGGTCGTCACGGTCTTCTGGGGCGGCAGCGATGGGGGCACGAATGCGGCCGCGTTGGGCGAACAGCCTCGCGCTCGGGCCGCGCACGGCGGGCGCGTTCAGCACGAACCTCAGCGGACTCACGGCGGGGATGACCTATTCCTATCGCTGCTTCGCCTCGAACGCGACTTCGGCGGCGTGGGCGGCGCGTGGCGCAGAACTTCACCACACCCGCCGCGCCGCCGGCCAGCCTCGCGGGAGTTCCGGCCAACGGCCAGGTGCGGCTCGAATGGCCGGACGCCGGCGCCGGGCAGCTACGAGATCAAACGCAGCACGACGAACGGCGGGCCTTACGCCACCCAACTGGCGGGCATCGTGGGCACGAACTTCACCGATCCGACCGTCGTCATGGGGACGACCTACTATTACGTCGTGAACGCCGTCAGCGGCGGCGCGGCGGGCGCGGATTCGGCGCAGGCCACCGTGCTGCCGGTTGCCGCGCCCGACGGGCGTGGTGGCGTCGCCGAGCAATGCCGCGGTGAACGTGACCTGGAGCGCGGTGGCGGGTGCGACGAGCTACAACGTCCGAAGCGCGCGTCGAGCGGCAGCGGGCCGTTCTCGGTGATCCAGGGCAACCTGGTGGGCACGAGCTTCGCCGATACGGGCCTGTCCAACGGGACGGCCTAGTTCTACGTCGTCAGCGCCAATGCGCCGGGCTTCGAGAGCGCGGATTCCGCGCCGTCGGGCGCGGTGCCGCTGGCCATGTTGCCGGTGCCGACGGGTCTGGTTGGATTCCCGGCCAACAGCGGTGCGAACCTGACCTGGAATGCCGTCGCGAACGCCACGGCTTACAACGTGAAGCGCGGCACGATAAACGGCGGGCCATACGCCGTCGTCGCAAGCGGGTTGCTCGCGCCAAACTTTACTGACGCCGGTTTAATCAACGGCTCGAACTATTTCTACGTCGTCTCCGCCAGCTTCGGGTTGTCCGAGAGCGGCAACTCGACGCCGGTCCCGGTCACGCCGTCGATTCCGCCGGCCACGTTCACCAACAGCCGGCCGGCGCCTGGGGCGCGGTGACCTGGTTGCCGAATCCACCTGGCCAGCCCATTGCGGACTTCGCGACGACGCTGGTGTTCAACAACGGCGCAGGCATCGCCAGCTCGAACAACCTCGGTTTCTTCCTGCTGAACAAGCTCCAGTTGATCAACCAGTCCGTGACGCTTTCGGGCGACGGGCTGTTCTTCATCGGCTCGAATGCCACGGTCAGCACGGTGCAGAACGTGGCGCATACCCTGTCCGTCCCCCTGACATTGGATGGCGTCACGACGTTCTCCGTGCCCAGCAACAGCCTGGCCGTCAGTGGCGCCCTCAACGGCAGTGGGGGCATTGCCAAAACCGGGGCGGGCACGCTCTCGCTCTCCGGCACGAACAGCTACTCGGGTGTGACTGCCGTGGGCGCGGGCTTTCTGAATGTGTTGTCCGGCGGCGCGCTAGGGTTGAACACGTCCGGCACGGTGGTTTCAAACGGGGCGGTGTTGCAGATCGCGGGGGGTGTGACCATCGATGCCGAGCCGCTGAGCATCACCGGCGAGGGCGTGGGCGGTGGCGCGTTGCGCAGTCTGAGCGGCAACAACACCTGGGCGGGCGACCTCAGCGCCGCCGCATCGGCCAGCAGCAGCACCACCCGGATTGGCTGTGATGCGGGATCGCTCACCATCGCGGGCGACGTGAACCTGGTGGCATCCGCCAGCGACCAACTCGTGCTTCAGGGGAACGGCAACATCACCGTGACCGGAAATGTGACGGGTGACTCGAAGCTCACGAGCAGTTCGGAAGGCAGCGGCGTGCGCACCCTGGCGGGCGACAACACGTTCACCGGCCCGACCGACATCAACGGCGGCACGCTGGCCGTGAACTCGATCAACAGCGTCAACGGCGGCACTCCGCTCTTCGACGCGAGCGGCTTCGGCGCACCGACCACCGTGGCCAACGGCACCATCACGTTCGGTTACAGCTCGACGACAGCCACGCTGCGTTACACCGGCCCGGGCGAGACGACTGACCGCATCATGGACTTGGCCGGTTCGAGCGGCGGGGCGGTGCTGGATCAATCGGGCGACGGCCTGCTGAAGTTCACCAGCGCCTTCACGGCGACGGGTGGCGGCAGCAAGACGGTGACGCTGCAAGGTTCCACCGCCGGCGTGGGCGAGATCGCCGGGGCCATCCCCAACAACAGTGCGGCCAACCGGACGTCCGTCACCAAGACCGGAACGGGCACGTGGATTCTGTCCGGGGCCAATCCCTACACCGGCAACACCACGGTGAGCGCCGGCAAACTGATCCTGCGGGGCAGCGTGGGCGGGTCGGTGGTCGCTAACAGTGGGGGCACTTTCTCCGGAACCGGCACGGTGGCCAGCAACCTCACCATCAGCACGGGCGCAGTCCTCGAAATGAAGGTCACCGGGCTGCCCAGCGGCGGCGCGCAGAACGACCAGATCTACCTGTCGAGCGTCTCGAGCACCGTGACCTTGGGCGGCGCGCTCACGGTGGTGGTGACCAACGAGATCCCCACCAACACGGCTTTCGTGATCGTCAACAACATCGGCAGCGCGCTGGTGAGCGGCACCTTCGCCGGCAAACCGCAAGACTCGACCTTCGTCGCGTCCCAGTATACCTGGCGCATCAGCTACACCGGGGGCAACGGCAACGACGTGACCCTGACGGCCCTGTCGCCGGTGCTGACGCCGCCGGTGGCCCCGTTGAACCTGGTGGCCACGCCGGTGAGCTGGAAACAAATTGACCTGGCCTGGACCGACACGTCGGCGGACGAGTCGGGGTTCGTGATCGAGCGCTCGTCGAGTCCGTCCGGCCCCTTCCTGCCGGTGGGCACCGTGACCACGAACATCACGAGCTTCTCGGACACGAGCTGCGCGGAGCTGACGACTTACTATTACCGGGTGCGGGCGTACCGGGACTTTGCGAGCTATTCGGGTTCGAGCAACATCGCGTCGGCGACCACACCCTTGATGCCTCTTCTCGGCTATGAGGCGGTGATCACCTTCAACAACTATCCGCGCACCGAGCCGCTGACCAATTTTCCCGTGCGGGTCGTGCTCGGGACCAACGTGCCGGGCTTCAGCTACGCCAGCTTCCTGGCGCCGACGTCGGATGAGCTGCGTTTCAAGGCGGCGGATGGTGTGACGGACCTTCCTTACGAGGTCGAGCGCTGGGACACGGACGGCTCGTCCGATGTGTGGGTGCGGGTGCCGGTGTTCACCAACGGGTGTTCGATCATCGCCCGCTGGGGCAATCCGAACCTCACCGAACCGCCGACCAGCGAAGGCACGGGCGCGGTGTGGAGCAACGGTTACATTGGGGTGTGGCACCTGGCCGAAACCAGCGAGGACCATCTGGATTCCTCGCCGAACCGGGCGGTGGCGCGGGTGACCCAGGCGGCGGAGCAGGGGACGGCGGCGGGGGTGGTCAACGGGGGCGACAACTTCAATGCATCGAGCACCTACGTGAGCCTGCCCAACCTGGGCCTCGAACCGTTCGTCACCGTCGAGTGCTGGGCGAACCTGAACGCCACGCCGGCGGATGCGTTGCGCGGACTGGTGTCCAGCGACACCTACACCACGGGGGACGTGCATTTCCGCGTCAACAACGCCCTCCAGGTGCAGGCCGCCGCGCCGGGCGGCCTCGGGGCGCTGACTTCCGCGTCGAACTCGATCGCCGTCGGCAACTGGTTCCACGCGGGCTATGTCATGGCGGGCAGCGGGGCGAACAATTTCCGGCTGTTCCTCAATGGCAACGTCGTGGCCAGCACCAACGGCGCGGCGACCTGCAATCTGCAGGACTTGAACCTCGCCCGCGAATACAACGGGCGCTACCTCAACGCCCGGATGGACGAGGTGCGCCTCTCGAACGTGCCGCGCTCGACCAACTGGCTGTGGGCGACCTACCAGAACATCGGGGTGCACAGCTCGTTCAACAGCTACGGGACGGTGTCCGAACTGATTCCCTTCACGCCACCCCAGCCGGTGTTGACCTCTCTGCCGTCCGGACCCGGCCAGTTCCAGTTCCAGATCCAGGGCACGCCCGGCTACATCCACACCCTGCAAACCAGCACCAACCTGGTGACCTGGGAAAGCGTCCAGTCTTGGACCCCCCTGTCCACGCCCACGATGTTGACCGACACGAACGCCGGCCTCTTCCCGAAACGGTTTTATCGGGTTAGCGTGATACCATGAGTTTACGTCGTACATGCCGCACACCGTCCGGTCGGCGGGACCTTTCCCTGAACCTGGGGCAAGGTAGGGCCGCGCTGCTGCGCGGCCCGGCGCCGGGGCACCGGCGCCCTACCAAGTTCAGGCACTCACTGCGCGAAATCGGACTTCGGAGAGGTCTCGCCCGTCTGGCGCTGGCTGCGGGGATGGCCTGGCTGACCGCCGGCGCTGCCGTGGCCCTGCCTTCGCCGCCCGACACCCTGCGGCCGGGTCCGGCCGATGCCCCCGAGCAGGTGGCGTTGTCGTGGTCCGCGGTTTCGGGGGCGACGGGTTACAACGTCAAGCGCGGCGCTTCGCCGGTTTCCGCTGTGACCACAATCGCGACGGTCACCGGCACGAGTTACAGCGACACGAACGCGGCTCCCGGCGCGCGCTATTACTACGTGGTGACCACGCTGGATGCCTCAGGCGAAAGCCCTGCCACCCGTGGCGTGATGGCGGGCGGGAGCGTCATTGTGGACAATGGGGATCCGGGAACCGCGTTCACTGGGACGTGGGGCGGCACCACCGTCGCGGGCTATTACGGCACGACTCCCGTCTATGCCGCGCCGGTGGCCGGGCCGACGCCCACGGCCACCTACACCTTCACGCCGGATCTGCCCGCGCGCGGCAACTACGACGTGTATCTGCATTGGACGGAGCACCCGAACCGGGCCACCAACACACCGGTGGATTTGGAATTCCCCGATGGCTCGCGCACCGTGACCGTCAATCAGCAGGTCAACGGGGGCGTGTGGAATTACATCGGCACCCTCGCCGCCGAATCCGGCACGAACGCTTCCGTGGTGATCCGCAACAACGGGGCCAGTGGCAACGTCATTGCCGACGCGGTGCAGTTCGTGCCGCGGTTCTTCCCGGTGGCACCGGCGGCGGATCGGCCCGAGGAATACACGCTTGCGCCGGTGGACGAGCACTTCGACGGAACGGGCTTGGACACCTCGGTGTGGTCCACGTTTCTGGGGCGGGGCAACTACTCGGTTGCGGACGGACGGTTGCACACCAAGCTGAGTTACATCGGCAGCGTGCCGCTGGAATCCGCCACCACGAACGAACTCTACAACGAAGCGAACTGGACCGAGGGGGGAATCGTCGCCCGCCAGGCGCAGAAGTTCGGCTATCACGAGGCGCGCCTCCGGTTGCCCCAACCCCCCGCGCGCGGCGTGGACACGGCTTACTGGCATGGCGCCAGCGACGAACTGCTGAATGGCTACGAGATCGACGCGCCGGAGTTCTTCAACAAGGACTCGAGCGGGGCGGCCAACAACTATGGGTATGGCGTCTGGGATCACATTGACGGCGAGCGCACCTGGGACTACTCGCGGAACTGGTCCACGCTTGGTGACGACTCGCAATACGTCACCATGGGTCTCGAGTGGCGCACCGATAATTCGCAGGTGGTCTATGTGAACGGCGTCAAGGTTTACACCGCACCCACCTCGGGCATGAACGACACGGAATCCATCCTGCCGTCCTCGATCATCCTGAGCACCAAGGTGCTCGACTGGCTGAAGCCGAACACGAACCTGCACAACGCAGAGGCCACCTGGGACTACGCCCGCTACTATCAAAAGCCCGGCTGGCTCGGCGCGGTGGACGCCCACTGGACCAACGCCGCCAACTGGGGCGTGGAAGGCATTCCCGGCCCGGGCTATGCCGCGGTTTTCAACATGCCCAACGCCCCGACCACCGTCACGGTGGCCTCGAACCAAAGCCTGCAATCGCTCTTCCTCGACAGCCCGTCGCTGCCCGCGCATACCTTCGACGGACCGGGCGCGCTCCAACTGGGCGCGGGCAAACCGGGCGACACGTCCGTCACGCACGGCGGCATCCTTGTCAACACCACCGTGCCAGTGGATCAGACCTTCAACACGTCCATCGTTGGACTGAACCATCTCCAGTTCGCCAACCTGAGCCGCACGGCCGGGATGAAGCTGAAACTGAATGGCCCCATCACCGGCTCGGGCAGTCCGCGGGACGTGGATTTCGTCACGCCGATGGCTGCCAACGCGAACCTCGGCGCGATCGTGCTCGGCCAGTCCCTCGGCAGCGGCCTCCGTCACCTCAACAAGGCGGGCGACACGCTGTTGACCCTGCCTGCTGGCAGCCAGCATACGGGCGAACTGCGCATCGCGCGCGGCCCGGTCAGCATCCCGGCGGTTTCATCGCTTGGCGTCACCAGCAACTCCGCCGTGGTCTTCCGTCCCCGCTACAAACACTCCGAATCCTGGCGCCCGCGCCTCACCTACACCGGCCCCGCCGCCACTTCCTCGCATCCCCTGGTGCTGGGCGGCTGGCAGGCGGATGGGGTGCTCGAATCCACCGGCACGGGCCCGCTGACGTGGACCGGCGACCTCGTCATCGATCCTTCCGCCGAGAATCCGAAGCAGGTGCTGACGCGACAACCCAAGCTCACGCTCGGTGGCACGTCCGCTTCCGGGGAAAACGTGTTTGCGGGCGACCTGTCCGACGCCGGTGTGACCATCACCTACCTGAACGCCGACGGCACGTCCAACAGCGGTCCGGCCACGTTGCAGCTTTACAAGGCGGGGAGCAGTACCTGGGTGCTGACCGGCAGCGTGTCCGTTTCGAGCGACCTCTACGTCACTGCTGGGAAAGTGTTCATCGGCAGCGGCACGAATGGAACGCTGGCCGCGCCGGGCGTCAACGTCTCCAGCGGCGCGGAAATCGGTTTTGGGCGCGATGACTCGATGACCTGCAGCGCGCCCATCAACGGCAGCGGTGGATTGCGGAAGCGCGGCGCGGGCGCGTTGACGCTGACCGCGCCCAATGGTTTTACGGGCGCGGCCAATGTGGACGCCGGCACGCTGGTCCTGGACGGCAGTCTGGCAGCGGGTGGCGCGCTGACGGTCGCCACCAATGGCATTCTGGCCGGTTCGGGCAGCATCGCCAAGGCGTCCACCATCAACGGCACGCTGGTGGTTTCGCCGCTGACGGTCGCGGGCACGTTGACGTTCGGCAGCCCCGGCCGTCTTGCAATGCAATTTCACGAACAACAGCAGCAACGGCGTCGCCGGCCTCACGGCGGGCTCCGTGACCGTGAACAGTGGAGCCAAGGTGAATGTGAAGCTCGACACCCCGGGCAGCACCGCCAATTTCCTAGATCCCTACTGGCGAACGGCGCGCACCCTCGGACTGCTCAACGCGACCAGCCGGAGCGGTTCGTTCACGCTGGGCAGCGTCAGCCCCGACTCGTCGGGCCAGAGTGTGACACCGTTCGGCGCGTTCTCGTTGCAGCAGACCGGCGCGGTGGTGAACCTGGTTTGGACCCCCGTGCCCGGGGAACCTCCCACTCTGACGCTGATTTCACCCGCGGTCAGTCCGGTCAGCGTGGTGAGCCCGGGCCGCGCGCTGCGACTGCGGGTCGCGGTCAGCGGCGGGGGCGGTTTCGGTTGGACGCAGGTCAGTGGACCGGCTCCGGCGGCCTTTGACAATGCCGCGTCCCTCGATACCACGGTGCAGTTTCCGGCTTCGGGAAGCTACACCCTCCGCGCCGCCACCACGAATTTCCTCGGCAGTGCGGCGACCCATCTCATCGTCCTGGTGAATCCGCCCGGGACCCTGACGTTCCGGGCTGGCGAGAACGGGTATGCCCAGGACGCCACGTTTATCCGGGCGGACACACCCACCTGGAACTCCGGTGCGCGGGATCAGATTCTCGTGGGCCGCAACAACGGCGGGATGCGCGCGTTGCTGGCATTCGACCTCTCCGGGGCGCCGACCGGCGCGGTCCTGCAAAGTGCCACGCTCGACTTGTGCGTGGCCGCCGCTGGCAACGGCACGATGCTCACCAACCTGGGCCTGCATGAACTGCTCCAGCCCTTCACCGAGGGAACAGGCGACGGGAGCAGCTCCACCAACGGCGCGGGTACGGGTGCGGACTGGAACAACCGCGACGTGGCAGTTGCGTGGACCGCCCCCGGAGGATTGGCGGGAACCGATTACGCCGCGATGCCGCTGGTCAGCATCCCGGGTTTTGACCCCTCGATCACCCCGGTGGGCACCCGGATCACGTTTCCCTCGAATCCCGAGATGGTCGCCGCGGTGAGCAACGCGCTGCGCTTGGGGCAGCGGTTCGATATGATGATCAAGATGACGAACGACACCCTGGCGGGCAGCCTCTTTGCGCGCCTGGCCTCGGACGACCATGGCACGGTGTCGAACCGGCCCGGGTTCACACTCGTCTTCAATCATATCTTTGCGCCGACTGTGGATGCCGGCGCTCCGCCCGCGCCGTTCGTGGGGGTGAGCACGGCGTTGAATGGCGCGGTGAGCAACGCTCCCACCAGCGTCTGGAGCCAGGTGAGCGGTCCGGGGGTGGCTTGGTTTGCCAATGCGGCCTTGCCGGCCACGACGGTCACCTTCGATCAGCCTGGGAATTACGTCTTGCGCCTGTCGGCCAGCAACACCGTTGCAGAGTGCGCCGCCGACCTAGCCATTGCGGTCGCCGTGCTGCTGCCGCCGCAACTGGGCGGTCCGTCCCATAGCAACGGGCAGTTTCAATTTGAGGTGAGCGGCACTCCGGGTGTGAGCACCACCATCGAGGGCAGCTCCAATCTCGTCACTTGGGAAAGCCTGTTCACCACCAATCCGGCGGCGATGCCGTTCCTCTGGGCGGACACCAACGGCAGCCCGTTGCCGCAGCGGTTCTACCGCGTGAAGGTGGGACCGAACCCGTGAACCGCCCGGAGCGCCGGAGCGCGGATTGTCTCAATCCGCAGCAGCCGCGAACCAGCGGGACGGCCACAAGCATGGGACAGGCTTGCGGCGCGGGGGTGTGCGGACGGGTCCCAGTTCGGCAGCGGCTTGGGCGGTGCGGTGCTGCTGCGAGTTGAGACAACTCGCGGTCCGGGGACCGGAGCCTCCCTGTTCGGATAGGTGCGCCTGATGATGTGATGGAGTAAAATGCCAATGATGACCAAATACTTGTGCTTGCTGGGATGTGTGCTGTTGCCGTTGATGAGCGGCGCGGACGAATTGAGCCTGGGCGCCCGGGTCCAGCCCGCGCCGCTGGACTCGAAGTTCAGCGATCCCAATTATTATGTCTGGTGCGGTTCGGCGGTGAAGGGCGACGACGGGCGCTATCACCTGTTCTATTCCCGCTGGCCCGTGAGCAATCCGAATCACTTTGCGCCGGGCTGGGCGATTGTTTCCGAGGTCGCTTACGCCATCGGCGATTCACCGCGCGGGCCGTTCACTCATGTCAACGTCGCGCTGCCGAAGCGCGGCACCAACGCCGTCACCGGCCAGAAATATTGGGACGCGGACATGACGCACAATCCGTATTGCCTGCGCAAGGATGGCAAATGGTATCTCTACTACCTCGGCAACTATGGCGACGGCACCTACAACAATCACCTCAATCACGACCGCATCGGCCTGGCGGTCGCCGACCATCCCGCCGGGCCATGGACGCGGCTGGATCAGCCCATCGTGGATGTCAGCACGAACGCGGCGGACTTTGATTCGCTGCGCTTGAGCAATCCGTCCGTGACCTTCCGACCCGATGGCAAGGTGCTGATGGTTTACAAGGCGGTGACGCAGGCGAGCGGCAACGCCGTCCGGTTCGGTGCCTGCATCGCGGATTCGCCGACGAACACTTACGTCAAGCAGGCCAGCGTGGCCGGGCAGATTTTCAAGGCGCCCGGCGGCGACTGGATGGTGGCGGAGGATCCGTTCATCTGGTTCAGCCCGAACTACGGCAACCTTTACTACGCCGTCGTGCGGGATGTGGTGGGCACGTTCACCGGGCGCGGCCGGCGGTCTGGCGTTGTTCAAGTCGGCGGACGGCTTGAACTGGACGAACGCGGTCGATCCCGCCGTGCTCGGCACCGAGTTTCAAATGGGCCAACGGTTCGAACAGCCTCTCGCGCATCGAGCGGCCCTGGGTGCTGATCGAGAACAACGAGCCGACCGTGCTCTTCGGCGCGACGGACGGCTATGATCCCGGCGGGCGCATCTCCTACAACGTGCAGATTCCGCTCCAGCCATTGCCCGCTGGCCACGCCGCCGGTGGTGACGTGGACCTCGCCCAGCACCAACGCGCTGGGCTCGATGCCCCTGGGCAACGGCGATCTCTCGCTCAACGCCTGGGTCGAGTCCACTGGCGACCTGCTGTTCTACGTCGGCAAGACGGATTCCTGGGAGGACAACTCGCGGCTGGCCAAGCTGGGCAGGGTGCGCGTGAAGCTGAATCCGCCGCTGATTCCGGCGGGTGCGGCGTTCAATCAAACGCTGAACCCGCTGCGTGGCGAGATGACCGTCAGCGTCACGCCCGACCAACGCCGGCGCGACGTCGGTGAAACTGTGGGTGGATGCAAACAACCCCGTCGTTCACGTCCAGGTCAACGCGCCGTCCAATGTCACCGCCACGGCCTCCTTCGAGTTGTGGCGCACCAACGCCGCCGCGCTGTCGTCGATCGAGGCCAGCGACGTGAACTACGACACGTCGCAGCCCAACAACATGCACGCGCCCACGGTGGTCGAGCCGGACACCGTGCTGACCAACCTCACCGAAGGCGTCGGGTGGTATCATCGCAACAACAAATCGGTCGGGCCCAACGAGACCATGGGCTTCCAGGACCTGCTGGGCGCGCCTTCGTATGCCGATCCGATCCTGGGCCGCACGTTCGGCGCGATCCTCCGGTCGGCAGGGCGCCATCCGGACGAACCACCAAACCCTGGTCAGTCCTGCGGCGACCAGCCATCGGTTTGATCTCTACGCCTTGACGAAACATCCGGCCACCGCCGGCGAGTGGCTGACGAACCTGCTGACCACCGTCACCAACATCGAGGCACGCCGTTGGTGGATCGCTACGACGCGCATGTGGCCTGGTGGAGCGAGTTTTGGGACCGCAGCTACATCGAGGTCACCGCGCCCACCAACGCCGCCGACCCGGCGGCGGCGACGGATGTCTCGCGGGGCTACGCCCTGCAACGCTTCATCACGGCCTGCGGCGGAAGGGGGCAATATCCGATCAAGTTCAACGGCTCGATCTTCGCGATGCCGTGGCCGGGCAAGCCGGGCGACGCGGATTATCGCCGCTGGGGACCCGGTTACTGGTGGCAGAACACGCGCCTGCCCTATGCGGGCTTGTGTACCTCGGGCGACTTCGATCTGTTGCCGTCGTTGTATCGCATGTATGGGGACGGCGTGTTGCCGGTGGCGCGCTACCGCGCCGGTTACTACTACACGGATCCGCGCTTCGACGATTCCTGCTACATGACCGAGGTCACCTATCCTTGGGGCGCGGTGTTTCCGACCAGCTACGGCTGGACCACGCCTGCGGCGTCGCGTCCGCCCAACGACGGCAAACTTCAGGACGGCGGATGGCACAAGCGCGAATGGGTGGGCGGGCTCGAGCTGTCGTTCATGATGCTGGATTACTACGACCACACCGGCGACACCAACTTCCTCGCGCAGGACGTGCTGCCCGCCGCGCTGCCGCTGGTGCGGTGGTTTGACCGCTATTACACGAACATCGTCGGCGGCAAGATGGTGATGAATCCGTCGCAGGCGCTCGAAACCTGGTGGAACTGCACCAATCCGATGCCCGAAGTGGCGGGGTTGCAGGCCGTGGTCGCCCGCCTGCTGGCGCTGCCGGAAGGCGCCCTGGCAGCGGGCGACCGGAGTTTCCTGACCAACCTGCAGGCGAAGATTCCGGACGCTGCCCACGCGGGTTTTGAATGGCACGAACATGCTCGCGCCCGCGCAAAGCTATTCGAGCAA
Organism: uncultured Verrucomicrobiae bacterium; assembly: GCA_963751435.1. Taxonomy (GTDB): domain Bacteria; phylum Verrucomicrobiota; class Verrucomicrobiia; order Limisphaerales; family DSYF01; genus JALOTU01. Next base: position 235,497 of record CAVVUP010000036.1, read on the forward strand.
GAACAACAGCGAGTTGCCGGAGCAATACGCCGTGTATCCGTTCCGCCTGGTTTCCTTTGAAAAGACCAATGCCGCCTGGGGGGTGGCGGCCTACGACGCGGCGAGCAGCGGCGACAAGGGCGCCAACGGCTGGCGGCAGGACGACCTCTTCATGGCCTACCTGGGTCTGGCGGATCGCGCCAAAGCCGAACGTGACTTCCCGGGCGCGTAACAAGGATGCTTCGTGCCGGTTCCCGGCGTTCTGGGGGCCGAACTTCGACTGGACGCCCGACCAATGTCACGGCGGCGTGCTGATGAAGGCGGTGCAGGCGATGCTGTTGCAGACCGAGGGCGACAAGATCTTCCTGCTGCCCGCGTGGCCGAAGGATTGGGACGTGAAGTTCAAGCTGCATGCGCCGAAGCAGACGGTCATCGAGGGCGTGGTCAGCAACGGCGCGTTGGTTTCCTACACCGTCACGCCCGCCGCCGCGCCGCGCGGATGTCAACGTGAACACCAACTTCATCCAGCCCTTCGCGGGGACGCCGGTGAGCGGCTACCGGCTCGCGTGGTCGGATGAATTCGACGCGCCGGTGTTCGACACGAACAAGTGGGATTACCGCACGGACAGCAAGCATTGGAGCACCCAACTGCCGGCGAACCTCACCGTGTCGAACGGCATCCTGAACTTGAATCTCAAGAAGGAAACCGTCGGACGGCATGGACTACACCGGCGCGGGCGCGATCAGCAAACCGGCGTTCCGCTTCGGCTACTATGAGGCGCGCATGCGCACGCCGCCGGGCCGGGGCTGGCACACGTCGTTCTGGATGATGAAGCACGACGGTTCGGGCGGCACCGGCGCCGGCGCCACGGCGCTCGAACTGGACTGCATCGAGAACGATTCGATCAACCCCTGGAAATACGGCGTCAACACGCACAAGTGGAATCCCACGCCGCACCTGACCTACGGCTCGCAAGACCATCAATGCGCCGACCAACGGGCCGTCGCTCACCGACGACTTCCACATCTACGGCTGCGAATACACGCCGGCGGCGATCAAATACTTCTTCGACGGCGCGCTGGTGCAGACCGTGGATGCGACGGCGTTGCCGCAGGGCGACCTGAACATCTGGCTCACCTCGCATCGCCTCGTATCTGGGCGGCACCACCAACGTGGACGACACGCAGTTGCCGGCGGTGGCGCAGTTCGATTACGCGCGGTTTTTTGTGACCGCGGCGCCGGAGCTGTCCGTGCGGATCCTCTCGCCGTCGCCGATGGGGGCGACCCTGAGCGGCACCAACGTGGCGTTGCGCCTGCTCGCCGAGGTGAGTTCGAATGCCCAGGACACCGACCTGGCGTGGTCCAAGGTGTCGGGGCCGGGAACCATCCTCTTTGGCGACGCCGCCCGTCCCGACACCACGGCGCAGCTTCCCGGCACCCGGCCTTTACACGTTGCAATGCATGGCGACGGCGGGCGTCAGCAGCGCCACGGCGCGGGTGAGCGTAAGCGTGCTGGCGCCCGGGGGCGGCGGTGCCGCGCTGCCGATGCAATTCCGGCAGGGCGCCGACGGCTACCGCATCTGGCCACGTTCATCCGGCAGGACTCGACCGCCTGGAATTCCGGCGCCCGCGACCAGGTTCTGGTCGGCAAGTTCAACAATGGCGGGTTTCGCATCCTGCTGTCGTATGATCTGTCCACCTTGTCCGACGAACGTGTTGATCACCGGGGCGACGCTGGATTTCTGGACGCACACGCAGACGGGCGCGGGCACGCTCGGGCGATCTGGAGTTGCGCCCCCTGCAATCCACGCCCGTCGAGGGCACCGGCGACGGCACCAGCGCCGCGAATGGCGCGGGGACCGGGGCGACGTGGGTGTCGCGCACGGGCGGCACCAACGCCGGCGACCTCTGGCTCAGTCCCGGCGGGGATTTTGGCACCAACATCTTGTCCACCGCTCCGGGTTTTGCCGGCACGAACGTGGGATGGACGGTGTCGTTCCCCTCCACGCCCGATCTGGTGTCCGCCGCGCAGGCGGCCGCCAGTGCGGGACAGCCGTGGGATCTGATGCTCTATTCCCCGGCCACCGAGGCGGGGGCAAATGGCGTCTTCAGCCGCCTTTGTTCGGATGACCACGCCACGCTGACCAATCGTCCGCTGCTCACCCTGTCGTTCGCCGGCAATTTCGCGCCCGAGGTGGACTGCGGGGCCGCCCCGGGGGCGACCAACGGGATCGCCGCGCCCTTCAGCGGGTCGGCCAGCAACGCGGCGTCCGTCGAGTGGAGCCTGGTCAGCGGGCCCGGGGTGGTTGAGTTCGGTGATCCGGCGCAGTTGGAGACGTGGGTCACCTTCAGCACGCCCGGTGCGTATGTGGTGCGGCTCACCGCCAGCAACGCGTTCGCCCAAACGCTGGATGAAATGACCGTGACCGTGGCGCCCAATCCCAATGCCATCCGCTACCAGGCCGCCATCACGTTCACGAACTACGAGCGCGGGGAGGTGTTGACGAACTTCCCCGCGCTCGTCGTTTTGGGCACGAACATCTCCGGCTTCAACTACGGCACGTTCATTTCGCCCACCGGCGCGGATTTGCGGTTCACGACCGCCGACGGCCAGACGTCGTTGAATTACGAAATCGAGCAGTGGAATCCGGCGGGCAGTTCGTTTGTCTGGGTCCAGGTGCCGAGGTTCACCAACAATGTGTCGATCCTGGCCCGCTGGGGTGATGCGCTCGATGCCGGGGGGATTCCCGGGCGCCACCAACGGCTCGACCTGGAGCGCCGGGTACCTGGGCGTCTGGCATTTGGATGAAACCAGCGGACCGCATTACGACTCTGCGCTGAACTACCCCACCTCGCGCGTGGTGACGGCCAGCCAGCAGGGGACGGCCACGGGCGTGGCGGGCGGGTGTGACCGGTTCAACGGCAGCAGCGACTACGTCAGCCTGCCGGATCTCGGCAGTCATCCGGTGGTCACCGTCGAGTGTTGGTCGACCTTTGACACGGCCCCGAGCGGCCCGTATCACGGGTTGGTTTCATCGGATCCCTGGAGTTCCGGGATTTGTCATTTCCGCTGCAACAGCAATTTGCAGGTCGTCGCCGCGATCAACGGCGGTTCCACGCTCACCTCGGCGGCTGGCGCGCTGGCGGCGGGCCAGTGGTTCTATTCCGGCTATGTCGCCGCCGGCACAAATGCGGGGGCGTTCCGCCTGTTCCTGAACGGGGACGTCATCGCCACCGGCAGCGCCACGGCCAACAACAACCTCACGGGCGTGAACCTGGCCCGGGAATTCACCAGCGGGCGTTACTTCAACGGTCGGCTGGACGAGGTGCGGATCTCGAATGTGGCGCGCTCGACCAACTGGCTGTGGGCCACATGGCGGAACCTGGCGTCGCACGACACCTTCAACAGCTATGGCCCGGCGGAATTGATCGCGCCGGACGCGCCCCAACTGGGGAGTCCGGTTTTGAGCGGCGGCCAGTTCCAGTTCCAGGTGAGCGGGGCGCCCGGGGTGTCCTACACGGTTCAGGCTTCCACCAATCTGACGACTTGGACGGATCTTCTGACCACCAATCCGGCGGTGATGCCGTTTACCTGGTCTGACAGCACCAGCAATTTCCCGGCGCTCTATTATCGCGTGCGGATGGGGCTCTGACATTGGCCCCTGAGGCGCGGCCATTGACCGGGAGCAACGGTTACGCAAGAATGGCAGCGTGGCCCACACCCGGCAAAGCGGCTTCCTCGGACCCATGGTTCGAAGGGTGGTCTGCTTTTTGGGCGTGGTCTGCTGGGGGATGGCATCCGGGGGAACGGGGCAAGAGGCGCCAGACCACTATTTGACCCGGGTCTGGACGTCCGAGGAGGGGCTGCCGGACAGTTCGGTGACGAGCCTGGCCCAAACGCCGGATGGCTATTTGTGGGTGGGCACCTACAACGGCCTGGCCCGGTTTGACGGCTTGTCTTTCAAGACTTTTGATCCCGACAACACCCCGGCGCTGGCGCATGCCCGGATCCGGCTGTTGGCGGTGGACCGGCGGGGAACACTCTGGATCAGCACGTTTGACGGATCGCTGGCCACCTTTCGCGCCGGCCAGTTTGCGCGCGAGTGGACGTGCAAGATCCGGGATGATCGGGACAATGCGCTGGTGGCCTCCGGCCCCGGGCACGTGGTGTTTGTCCTCGATCAAGGCGAGTTTTACCTCAAACCGCTCGATCAGCCGCCCGGCGAGGGATGGGAACAGCTTGCTTTGCCGAACCGCACCCTCTTGACGCAGCCCTTTGGCGAAGGCGGTTGCCTGGCCTGGTACAAAGGGCCGGCCAAACGGCTGTGGCACCTGGAACACCGGCAGTTCGTGCCAGTGCTCGAGGCGACCGGTTTGGTGGGGCAGCGGATCATGCATGCGCGGGGCGATGCGCAGGGCCGGATCTGGGTGGGCACCGATCAAGGGATCGCCCGGCTGAAAGGGACGAACGTCATCGACCTGACGCCTACCAATGGGGAACCGACCCTCCTGGTTCGGCTGTTCCATATCGGCGAGGATGGAGGGTTGTGGGTCGAGGCGAACGGCCGCGTGCGCAAGGCGATGGGGCGCCAATGGATCGCCGAAGGCGGGTCCATGGGCGATGTGTTCAATCCGTCGGCGTCGCGCTCGGAGATGCTGGACGATCACCAGGGCGGCGTCTGGCTGCGGGATTATGGGCGGGGGGTGGCCCATTTCAGCGCGGATGGCGGCGTTTGGAAGTTCTCGGCGAGAGGTGGATTCAATACGGACCGGGCCACCGGCATGATTGAGGATCGCGAGGGCAACATTTGGGCGGGCTTCGAGATGGGCGGTTTGGCGCGCATTCGTCCCAGCCGGTTCCTCGGACCGCCCCCAGCGGAATCCTGGTCGGCCAATCCCGTGCGCTCGATCTGCGAGGATTCGGGCGGGGCGCTCTGGATGGGCAGTGTAGGGGGCGGGCTGGGTTGCTGGCAGAACTCGGCCCTGACGCATCATACCCTTCCAGGGGATCCGCCCAGTGGATCGGTGTTCAGCGTGGCTTCCGACGTCTCGGGCCGGCTTTGGGTCAGCGCGGGGGCGGAGGATTTATATCGCCTGGAGGGAGCAGGGTTTGAACAGGTGATGCCGGTGGTGCATGGGGTGAAAGCCATTTTGGCCGACCGTTCCGGGGGCGTGTGGGCGGGGGCGCGGGATGGATTGTTTCACTGGGACGGTCGGCCGCCGATGCGGTTCAATTTGTTGCAGGGACTGGGCGCCCGCGGGGTGCGCGCGCTGGCCGAGGATGGGGAAGGGGCGGTGTGGGCGGGAAGCGAGGGGGGCACGCTCTACCGGATTTGCAAGGAGGTGGTGCAGGCCTTTCGGCCCGGGGACGCCGCTCATCCGATTTGGTCGCTCCTGGCGGAGTCTGATGGCACGTTGTGGGTGGGCACTTTCCGGGGCGGCCTGCTCCGATTCCGCGACGGTGAATTCGTGGCCTACTCGAACGCGCAGGGGTTGCCGAACATGGTGATCAGCCAGATCCTGGCGGACGACCAGGGCAACTTGTGGCTGGGGACCCAGCAGGGGGTGCTGCGGGTGTCCAAAGCCCACCTGTCCGAGGTCGCCCTGGGCCGGCTGACCTCGCTGCCCTGCATGGTGTTTGGCCAGGCGGATGGCCTGCCCTCCAACGAATGCTCGGGGGGCTATCAACCCGCCGCGTGGAAAACCAGGACCGGTCTGCTCTGGTTCTCCACCTTGAAAGGCGCCGCTTCCATCGATCCTTCCCAAGTGGAACCGAATCGCCTGGCCCCGGCGGTCTCCATCGAACAAGTGCTGGTGGATGGGCTCGAGGGCTGGCCCGCCCACCGGTCGGGGGCCGGGCCGACGGACCGTCCCGAGGCGGCCAGCACAACGGACGCGCTGCCGTCCGTGCTCACCGTCCCTCCCGGCCGCCGGCGCATTGAAGTCCATTACGCCGGTCTGAGTCTGGTTGCGCCGGAGCGGGTGCAATACCGCTACCAACTGGAAGGCGAGGACGACGCCTGGGTTTGGGCGGGAACCCGGCGCTTCGCCCACTACGGATCCTTGCGGCCGGGCAACTACCGGTTCCGCGTCACCGCTTGCAACAGCGACGGGGTCTGGAGCGAGCAGGGTGCCGCGCTGAACATCCGTGTGCCCCCCCGGTTTCATGAGACCTGGTGGTTCCGGGCGGGCTCGGGGGTGACGGCGGCCGGGTTGATCTTCGGCATCGTGCGCCACCGTTACCGGGTCAAGTTCCGGCGGCACGCCGAGCAATTGGAACGGCGCCATGCCATCGAGCGCGAGCGGGCGCGTATTGCCAAGGACATTCACGACGACCTGGGCAGCACGCTGACCCTGATCGCCGTGCAGGGCGATCTGGCCAAGGAACGGGGCGACCCGGAGCGCATCGCCAGGGTCTCGAGCACCGCCCGGCAGGCGATCAAGTCGCTGGACGAAATCGTCTGGGCGGTGAACCCGCGCAACGATTCCCTGGCGCAACTGGTGGATTATGCCGGGCAGTTCGCGGTGGATTATTTGCGGGCCGCGGGGGTGCGGTGCCGGCTGGAGATCCCCGACCAGGTGCCGGCACGCGAATTGCCGAGCAACGTGCGCTACAACGTGTTCCTGGCCATCAAGGAGGCGTTGCAGAACATCGTCAAGCACGCCCGGGCCACCGAGGTCTGGCTCCACGTCTCCGTGGCGCCTGCGGGCGTCCACCTGGCCATTCGCGACAACGGCTGCGGCTTCGCGGCCGCCCCGGACAACGCGTTGGCGGACGGCTTGCGCAACATGCGCCAGCGCCTCGAGGCCGTCGGGGGAACCTGCCGGATCGAGAGCCGGGTGGGCGCCGGCACCGAGGTCACCCTCGAATTCCCCTGGGCTTCCGAATGAACGGCCCTCAGACATACATCCGATGGCCCGCCCGTCCGGCCCGGGTCCAGAATGAACAGGAATCGCGTGAGTGCGGAAATGATCACCTTCTGCGTCGTTGAGGATCAGCCCGAGTTGCGGCAAAGCCTGGTCGAATGGCTGAGCGGCGCCCCGGGCCTGCGCTGCGTGGGATCCCACGCCACCGGCGAGGAGGCCCTGCGCCAGATTCCCAAAGAGCTTCCGGATGTGGTGCTGATGGACATCAACCTGCCGGGCATGGGCGGCATCCAATGTGTCTCGCGCCTCAAGCAGAGCATGCCGGACCTGGATGTGCTGATGCTGACCACTTACGACGATGGGCAAAGCATCTTCGACTCGTTGCGGGCGGGCGCGGGCGGCTATCTGCTGAAGAACCAGTCGCGCGAGGAATTGGTGGCGGCGGTGCAACAGGTCCATGCGGGCGGCTCCCCGATGTCCATGCAGATCGCCCGCAAGGTGATCAACCATTTCCATAGCCCCCACCAGTCCGGCTCCGAAATCGAGCAACTGACCAATCGCGAGCACGAGATTCTTCGGTTGCTGGCCAAGGGCTACATGTACAAGGAGATCGCGGATCAACTGGGCATCAGCATGAGCACCATGCGGACCCACATCTCGGCGGTTTATCAGAAGCTCCACGTGCATTCGCGCACGGAAGCCACCCTGAAATTCGTGGGCAAGGACTGAGAACCCGCCATTCCCCTGGACCGCGGATTGTCCCAATCCGCAGCCGCTCCGATCACGCAAGACGGCCACAAGTATGGGACAGGCACACAGCGTGTGGGAGTGAAGCCGGTTCGGAGTTTGTCGGCGGGCTCGGCAGTGCGTGGCTGCTGCGAGTTGAGACAACTCGCGGTCCTGGTGAAGGTTCATGGTCCCATTGCGCGATGGGGTCATCCTGGAGGCTCCCCGGGAGCCAGGCCCCACCCGCCGCCTGCAATGGCTCAGACAAACATCCGATTTAGCCCACGAGGCCGATGTGCTTCCTTGCTGTTGTTAATCCCGAATCTCAAGCGATGAGCACACAAGAGCGAGTCCGCCCTTCAACCATGACCCCGAGCCGCCCGGGGGTCCGGATGGTCCGCCTGTCTCCCTGGCTGGCGCTGATGCTCTCGGCGGTGCTGACGGGAGCGGCCTGCGGTTGTGGCAAGAACCCGTCCCCCAGAGATTCCGACGCCGGCCTGCCGCCCGAAGCGGTGGCTGTCCGCAAGGCCTTCGAGTCCGCCCCGCCCAGTTTCCGGAATCCCGTGAGCGAGATGCTCGCCCTGGTAAAGGCCGGTGGCGCCAACCCGGTGGCTTACGCCGAGGTGATTCCGCAACTTGAAAGCCTGGCCGCCAATCCCAATCTGTCCGCTGACCAGAAACAGGCGCTCCAGACCCTGGCCGGGCGGCTGCGATCCGAATGGTCGTCCGCCCGGTCGCGTTAGCAGGGCCGGCGGGCCCGCTCCACAACCCACAACCCCAAACCCACAACCATGAAACACCATCCCGAACTCCAAGACGCATCCTCCAATCGGCACCGGACACCCGGCGCCTTCACCCTCATTGAACTGCTGGTGGTCATCGCCATCATCGCCATCCTCGCGGCCATGCTCCTTCCGGCCCTGGGCAAGGCCAAGGAGAAGGCCAAGCGCACCCAATGCATTTCCCAACTGAAACAATGCGCCGTGGGCTCGCTCATGTACGCCTCGGATTACCGGGATTGGTTTCCCATCTGGCGACACCCGACCACCCGCCAGATCAACGTGATGAGCGGCACCTGGTATTCGCGCTATGTCTGGGCCGGCGCGGCCAACACCCGTGTCCCCACCTCCTACGGCCTGGGGGAATTCAACAACCTGGGGCACCTCTATCCCACCAAGTACGCCGGGAACGGCAAGGTTTTCTGGTGCCCGAGCTACAAGTACGACGCCATGCTGGGCATCGGCCAATACAGCAGCCCGGCGTTCATGAGCAGTGACGCCGGCGGGATTGTGCGGTCGGGTTACATGTTCAACCCCTGGGTGCGCCGGCCGGGTGTCGATGAAACACGGCTCATGCAGCGGACAGCGGAAATCCGCACCCGAAAGATCCTGGCGATGGACTACCTGGGCAGCGGGATGACCCCGGATGAGCTGGCTCATTTCCGGGATGGGGGATGGAACCTGGCGTTCAACGACGGCAGTGTCTCGTTCGCCAACAGCCCCGCGGCGGTGAAGCTCGTGTTGCAGGGCCAGCCGGCCAATTACGACAACGTGGCATTGACCAACATCCTGACGCTCCTCGAGGTCGCTGCGCGTTGACGCGCCTTCCCGGGCACCGTCCTGTCAGACAAAAATCCGACTGACGGGGAGGCAGACGTGCTTCACTCTGCTTGCATGAACCGAATCGCTCTGGCCGGTGCCACGGCCGCGTTGGGAATCGCCTGCGTGGTCGCCGCCCCTGGAACCGCGCCCCAACCGCCAACCCAACCGGGACGAACCACCACAAAGGGCTTTCGCGCGAACAACATCGAACGTCCGCTGCGTTACACTCCCATCGGCACGGACTTCGTCATCACCAACGGCGGCGAGTTCTTCAACCGCCCGCTCTACGGCGGCAGCTCCCCGTTCCGGGTGGATGCGGGTGATGTGCCGGAGTTCTCGCTCTATCTGCCGGGCCGCGGCGGCAACCTGCGGCTCGGTCTGCGCGCCGCCGGTCAGGTGAAATGGCTGCACGAAGCGCAGCAGGTCGTCGCGCGCTATCGCCCCGGAATGATGCTTTACGAGATTCGCGATCCGCTGCTCGGCGCGGGCGAATTGCGGCTGGCGGTGTTGGCGACGCGGGCCGAGGAGGGGATGATTGTTCGGGCTGAAGTGTTGGCGTGAGCGGGACGGAACTTCTGTTCGCGTTCGGCGGCGTGGATGGCTGGCGCGGGCGGCGTGACGGCGACATTGGTTGCGAAACCGAGCCGGTGACGAGGCTGTTCCAACTCCGTCCGGACCAATGCACCAGCAACGTGGTCGTGCTGGGCCGAGACTCGTTCGCCATTCAGGGTAAACCGGGGGTGCTGGGCGGGGTGCTGACCACGGACGCACAACTGGCGGTGGCGGACGCGGATCAGTGGGCCAGGGCGGCGGTTGCTTTTCGCTGCAATCGTCGGGGGCACAAACCAACCCTTGGTGCGCGGCAGTCTCAAACTGGAACCTGGCAAGCCGGAGTTCATCGGCGTCCAGCGTCTCGCGAGCAGTAGCGACGCCGAGGAGGTGCTGGCAACTTATCGCGAAGTGGCGGACCAAACGAGTTCGACCGTGGGCGCTACGAAGCTGCAGCAGTGGCGTGCCATGGAATTGCCGACGCTGTTTGCGCAGGAGGAGGCGGCGCAGCGCGCCATGGCCGGCCGCGTGGTGGTGGAGACGCCCGACCCGTTCATCAATGCCGTCGGTGGCGGCGTTGAACGTTGCGGCGGACGCGGTCTGGGATGACCGCCAGGAGGCTTATCTGCACGGCGGCGTGGCGTGGCGCGTGCGCTTGCTGGGCTGGCGGGTGGCTTACGCCGGGGATGCCTGGGCTGGCACGAGCGCACCGCGAGGCACTTCGAGGGCTTCGCACAGCAGCAGAACACCAATCCCATTCCGGCCGTCCTTCCGCCCCCGGAGGAGTCCGCCAATCTCTCCCGCAACGAAACCGCGCTGCACTCGAACGGCGACATGACCAAGTCCCACTACGACATGAACCTGGTCGGCGTGGACGCGTTCTTCCGGCATCTGCTCTGGACGGGCGATCTGGAGTTTGCCCGGCGCATGTGGCCGACGATCGAGCGGCATCTGGCGTGGGAACGGCGGTTGTTCCGGCGCGAGTTCGGTGCGGACAAGCTGCCGCTTTACGAGGCGTATTGCTGCATCTGGGCGAGCGACGATCTCGCCTACAACGGCGGCGGGGCGACGCATTCCTCGGCCTACAACCTGTATCACAACCGCATGGCGGCGCGGGTGGCAAAGCTGCTCGGCAAGGACCCGACGCCTTACGAGCGCGAGGCCGAGCTGATCGCCCAAGGCATGAGAGAACAGCTCTGGCTCGCGGATCGCGGCTGGTACGCGGAGTGGAAGGATTTGCTCGGCCTGCAACTCGTCCACCCGAACGCCGCCGCGTGGACCTTCTATCACACGGTGGATTCCGAAGTGCCCTCGCCGCTCGAAGCCTGGCAGATGACGCGGTTCGTGGACACGCAGATCGCGCGCTTTCCGCTGCGCGGCCCGGGCGTGCCGGACGGCAACTACACCATGCCGACGACGAGCTGGATGCCTTACACCTGGTCGCTGAACAACGTGGTGCTGGCCGAAACGATGCACACGGCGCTGGCGTATTGGCAGGCGAACCGACCCGAAGGCGCGTTCCCGCTCTTCAAGGGCGCGGTGCTGGACAGCATGTATCTCGGGCTCTGCCCCGGCAACGTCGGCATGTGCACCTGGTTCGATGCGACACGGCGCGAATCCCAGCGCGACTTTGGCGACGGCGTGGGCGCGATGGCGCGCACGGTGATGGAAGGGCTTGTTCGGCGTGAAACCGGATTTGCTGGCCGGCGAAATCGCGCTGCGTCCGGGCTTTCCGGCGGACTGGAATCACGCGAGCATCCGGCATCCGGATTTTCAATTCAGCTTCCGGCGCGACGGCTTGCGGGAAACCTACGCATTGGAAAGCGCCTTTCCCAACCCCTTGCGATTGCAACTCCAGGCTGCGGCACTGCGCGATCGCGTGGCCAGCGTGAAGGTGAATGGGAAGGGCGCAACGTGGCGCGTGCTGCCGGACTCTGTCGGCACTCCGCGAATTCAGATTGAGACGCCCGCTGCCAGGAGCCACACGGTGGTCATCGAATGGCGTGGAGAATCGCCTGTGAGGCCCAATGACGCGGGCGTGGTCAGGCCGGGCGGTGCGGTGGAGGTGAACCTTGAGCGCGGGCGCTTGGAAGAAATCGCCGATCCGCAGAAGGCACTGGCCGGCCTAAAGAGTCGCAAGACGGGCTTTCGCGCGCGAGCGGACGGCCTGCCGGGTCATCGGACCGTGTTCGCCCAGGTCGAGCAGGGCGACCTGCGCTGGTGGCTGCCGGTGACCTTCGAGATCCATCCCGGATCCCAGCCCCCCGCGCCCGTGGACTGGTTCAAGCCCATCACCGCCCCGCTGGAAACCGTTGACCTGCAGCACTGCTTCAACGACAAGGTGACCCGGATCTTCAAGAACGAGTATCGCGCGCCACGTTCGCCCTTCTGCTCGCTGGCCTCCCCCAAGCAGGGCATCGGCAGTTGGTGCCATCCGAAGGACACGTTTGAAGTGGATGATTCAGGCCTGCGCGCCCAGGCGGCGGATCGAGGAAACCGGATTGTCCTGCCCAACGGCGTCCCGCTGGCCACGCCCGGTGCGACAGACACGAGGAACATCGCGTTCGTGTCGCAGTGGGAGAATTATCCCCAGACGATCTCGGTGCCGCTTTCTGGAAGGTCGTCGCACGCCTTCCTCCTGATGGCCGGGTCCACCGGTGCGATGCAAAGCCGGTTCGACAACGGCGAGGTGGTCGTGACCTACACCGACGGCTCGACGTCGCGGCTGGCGCTGCACAATCCGACGACGTGGTGGCCGATCGACCAGGACTATTACATTGACGACTTCGCCTTCGCCCGACCGGAACCGTTGCCGGTGCGGGTGGACCTGAAGTCCGGTGATGTTCGCGTCCTGCGGTTGGACGAGTTCAAGGGCAGGGGACGGGGTGTTCCCGGCGGGGCGGCGACGGTGCTGGATCTGCCGCTGGATGCCGGCCGCGAGTTGAAATCGCTGACCCTGCGCGCCCTGGCCAACGAGGTGGTCATCGGCCTGATGAGCGTGACCTTGGTGCGATGACTGCCGGAGCCGCGGGCCGGAGCCGCCGGGCTTGACTTTCAACGGGGGAGTTTGTTTATAGCCCTCCGACCCGGAGACCGGTTAACGACATGAAACACAGCAACCTACTTGTAATGGCGCTGCTGCTGGCAGCGGCGATGTTCAACGGAGCCACGGCCGCGGAGTCGCCCGATCCTTACGCCAACGAAACCCCCGCCCAGCGCGATGCGCGCATGAAGTGGTGGCGCGAGGCGCGCTTCGGCATGTTCATCCATTGGGGCGTCTATGCCGTGCCCGCCGGCACCTACAACGGCAAGCAGATCGGCGGCATCGGCGAGTGGATCATGAACCGCGGCAAGATCCCGATGGCGGAATACCAGGCCTACGCCAAGCAGTTCAACCCGGTGAAATACGATGCCGACGCCTGGGTGCGCCTGGCCAAGGAGGCCGGCATGAAATACATCGTCATCACCAGCAAACATCACGACGGCTTCGCGCTGTTCGATTCGCAAGGTGAACGACTGGGACATCGTGGATGCCACGCCCTACGGCAAGGACCTGCTCAAGCCGCTGGCCGAGGCCTGCCGCAAGCACGGGCTCAAGCTCGGCTTCTATTATTCGCAGGCGCAGGACTGGAACAACGGCGGCTCGGCGGCGGGCGGCAAGTGGGACAAGGCGCAGGAGCACAGCATGGACGAATACATCGACAAGGTCGCCGTGCCGCAGGTGCGCGAGATCCTGACCAACTACGGCGAATTCCCGGCGGTGCTCTGGTGGGACACGCCGACGGACATGAACAAGGAGCGCGCGGACAAACTGATCGAGTTGCTCAAGCTCAAGCCCGGCATCATCCACAACAACCGGCTGGGCGGCGGCTACAAGGGCGACACCGAAACGCCCGAGCAATACATTCCCGCCACCGGCTATCCGGGGCGCGACTGGGAAACCTGCATGACCATGAACGACACCTGGGGTTTCAAGAGCTACGACCACAACTGGAAACCCACCGAGACGCTGATCCGCAACCTGGTGGACATCGCCAGCAAGGGCGGCAATTACCTGCTCAACGTCGGCCCGACCGCCGAGGGCGAAATTCCCGCGCCCAGCATCGAGCGGCTCAAGGAGGTCGGCGCGTGGATGAAGGTCAACGGCGAGGCCATTTACGGCACCACCGCCAGCCCGTTCAAGCGCCTGCCTTGGGGCCGCTGCACCAAGCAAGGTGTCCGGCAAGGACACCACCCTCTACCTGCACGTGTTCAACTGGCCGGCCGACGGCAAGCTGGTCGTGCCCGGCCTGAAGAACTCCGTCGAAGTCCGCGCGCCTGCTGGCCGGCGGGAAGAAGCTCAAAGCAGCAACTCCGCGCCGGATGGCGTGGTGGTCGAGGTGCCCGCCACCGCTCCGGACAAGATCTCCTCGACGATCGTGTTGAAAATCAAAGGACACGCCGGAGGTCGCGGCGACGCCGATCACCCAGGAGTCCGATGGGTCGGTCCGGCTGATGGCCAGCGAGGCAGACTTGAAAGGCGGACTGCAATACGAGTCCGGCCATGGCAAGGACAACATCGGGTTCTGGACGAATCCGCAGGACACCGCCATTTGGACGTTCAAGGTGGATCGCCCCGGGCAATTCAAGGTGATCACCGAAATCGCCGCCGAGGCGTCCGGCAAGTTTTGCCATCGAGGCGGGTGGGCAGAGAATCGAGGGTACATCGCCGGCCACCAAGGACTTCACCAAGTTCAAGCGCAGCACACTCCCGGCCGAGATCGACATCGCCAAGGCCGGCAGCATCACGCTCACCGTCAAGCCGGTCGCGGATGCGTGGCAGCCGATGAACCTGCGCTCGATCATGCTCCAGCCGGTGGGACACTGAGGTCCGGACGGCGGAATGTGGAGGTTACCCATGACCCGCCGACGGGAGCGCCGACATTCCTGTCGGCAAGAGCGGCTGCGCCTGGGCCGGGCAGACACGAATGTCTGCGCTCCGCTCCTTCCCCCGGAGCGCGGATTGTCCCAATCCGCAGCAGCCGCGAACCGGGAGGACGGCCCCAAGCCCGCGGCAGGCTCGCTGCGTGGCAGAGTGCGGACGGGTCCCCGTTCGCCGGCGTCCACCCGGCTGCTGTTGCTCCTCTTTCTGGCAGCCCTGCTGACCGGACTTATGTCCCCGCCGGTTTACGCGCTGGAAACCGCGAGCCCGGTCGTGTCAGTGTCCGCAGCCGTACTTACCAACGGGCCAGGTGTCATTTCCGACAGTGTCGCTCCTGTTCCGGACGAGATTCAAGACCCGCGGATGACCCAGATCGGCAAGCTGCCGCCCCGGGGAAATGCCTGGCCCTGTCCCGATGCCGCCAGCGCCGCCAATCCCGACGCCAATGAATCGCCCTGGGTCCGGTCGCTGAACGGACGATGGAAATTCCACTGGGTCCCACGGCCCGAGCAACGACCGGTCCGTTTCCACGAGGAGGGCTTCGACACGAGGGATTGGACCGAGGTTCCGGTTCCATCGACGTGGGAGCGGGAGGGACACGGCACGCCGCTTTACGTGAACAGCCGGTACCCGTTCCACGTGGATCCCCCGCGGGTGATGGGCGACCCGGATCCGAAATTCACGTCCTACCGGGAACGGAACCCGGTCGGATCTTATGTCCGTACCTTCGAGGTGCCGGCGGAGTGGAAGGGGATGCGGGTCATCCTGCACTTCGGCGGGGTCTACTCGGCCATGTTCGTCTGGGTGAACGGCCAGACCGTGGGCTACTCGCAGGATTCGAGACTGCCGGCCGAATTCGACATCACCGGGGTGCTCAAGCCCGGGCAGAACCGGCTGGCGGTGGAGGTCTACAAGCTTTGTGACGGGTCTTACATCGAGGACCAGGATTTCTGGAGGCTCAGTGGCATCCACCGGGACGTCTTGCTCATGGCGGTGCCGGCGGATGGGTTGTGGGATGTTTACGCCCAACCCGAATACAACCCCGCATCCGGCGAGGGGCGGGTGACACTCCACCGCACACCCATGCCCGGGGCAACTCCGGAGGTGCGCTTCGCATTGCTCGACGCCGCGGGGAATGTTCTCGGGCGCCATCCGGAGCGGATCGAATTGAAGACGGTCCACCCGTGGTCGCCGGAGCACCCGACCCTCTACACCGCCCAGGTGGAAGTGTCCGACCGGGGGCGGGTGATCGAGGTTTTCCGATTGCCCGTCGGATTCCGCAAGCTTGAAGTCGTCGGCCAGGAACTGCACTTCAACGGTCGGCCCCTGAAGATCCGCGGGGTCAACCGGCATGAGTCCGATCCGCACACCGGCTATGTGATCACCGAAGCCCTGATGCGCCGGGATTTGGAACTGATCAAGCGCGCCAACATCAACTGTGTCCGGGCTTCCCATTACCCGAATCACCCGCGCTGGTATGCGCTTTGTGACGAATGGGGCGTGATGGTGATGGACGAGGCCAATGTCGAGTCGCACGGGCTGAGCTATCACAAGCGCATCCTGCCGGGTGACCAGCCGGAATGGTCGGCGGCCGTGGTGGAACGCATGGAGCGGATGGTCGTGCGGGATCGACAACATCCGTGCGTGGTGATGTGGTCCCTGGGCAACGAGGCCGGTTACGGCACCGCCTTCCTCCAGATGCGCGAGGCGTGCCGCAAACAGGATCCCGAACAACGCCTCATTCAATACGCGGACATGAACCGGGCCGCGGACATGGACAGTCAGACTTACCCGGACATTGCCTGGCTTAAGCAGCACCTGGCGGGTAAAGCCACCCGAAAGGGGGAGCAGGGGCAGTCCTCCCATGAGGCCCAGCACGGGCGCTACCCCTCCGGACGCCCGTTCCTGATGAACGAATACGCCCATGCCATGGGCAACAGCGTCGGCAACCTCCAGGACTACTGGGACCTCATCTGGGCACAACCGATCCTGTCCGGAGGTTTCATCTGGGAATGGGCAGACCAGGCGTTGTATCGGGATCGCTCGGACCCGTCGAAAGGATTCCTTTACGGCGGCGACTTTGGCGACATCCCGAACGATGGGAACTTCTGCCTCAAAGGCCTGGTGAGCGCGGACCGATTGCCGCGACCGCAGTACTTCGAGGTCCAGAAGGTGTATCAATCCGTCCGGTTCGACGGTTCGGCCATCGAGAAGGGCCGGTTGACGGTCCAGAACCGGTTCCTGGACACGGGGCTCGATGAATTTGATTTCAGTTACGAAATCCGTGCCAACGGGGATGTGATCAAGGCCGGTACACTGCCGCCTTGCGTTGTCCCCCCGGGCCAGACACGGGAACTGGATGTCTCGCAGATTGCGCTCGCTGCCAAGGCTCTCAACGTCACCGGGCAGGAGGTGGCGATCACATTCAAGCTCGCGCTGGCCCATGCCACCGCCTGGGCGCCCGCCGGACACGTGATGGCTTGGGAACAGGTGCCTTGGCCCCAAATCATGAAGGACTTGCCTGAGTTGCCGACCGGAGCGGTGTTGGAGGAAACAACGGACGCCGGGGTGCTGCTGCGGGGCGACGGATTCTCGGTCCGTTTCAGCCGCCGCACCGGTCTGCCGGATTCCTACGCGGTCGCCGGGCAGGAGCTGCTGGTCAAACCCATGCAGTGGAATTTCTGGCGCGCACTCACGGACAACGACAAAGGTTGGAACGTGCAGCAGAAACTCGGCGCCTGGAAATCCGCCGGTCAGGAAGTGACGATTGAATTGCTGGAGCCAACCCGGGATGCAGCCGGACGGATCCAGGTTCGGGGGCGGTTGACCATCCCGAAGCGCAACGCGCGCATCGACGTGCATCACTTCGTGGCTGTGGGCGGAATCGTGAACACGGAGGTTTCATTTGAAGTGGTGGGCACCAACAAAGGGCCGGACATCCCCCGGTTGGGGATCCAGTTTGCGGTGCCGCGCACCCTCGAAACCGTCCGCTGGTATGGTCGCGGGCCGCACGAGAACTATTGGGACCGGCGCACCTCAGCCCCGATCGGACGCTATCAGTCCACCGTGCCGGACTGGATTACCCCATACGTGCGCCCGCAGGAAAACGCCAATCGCTGCGACGTGCGTTGGCTGTCGCTCACGGACGGGCAGGGGAGGGGATTGCGCATCGAGGCGCCTGCCGCCAATCCACTCTCCGTCAGTGCCTGGCCCTATTCCATGGAGGATCTGACGCTGGCCAGGCACGACTTCGAATTGCCGCGGCGGGAGTTCATCACCGTCAATGTGGATCATCTCCAGATGGGGGTGGGGGGCGACAACTCCTGGGGCCTCCCGGTCAACGAGCCGTATCGAATCAAACCCGACCGGACCTACCGCTGGAGCTTCCGTCTGTCACCGGTGACCCCCTGAGGCGCGTGCTACCGTCCTCCCGGGGGGGGATGACTCGAGTCCGTGCGGAGAATTCTCCCCATGAACCGCAGCGGTGAGCCATGTGCGCGACAGGGTTTCGAAGTCCTCGGGATGCCCGGTCCGCATCAGACAAACGTCTGATAGCGCCACGGGGAGCGCGCGTGGTAGAAAGAATCCGTAAATCCCCAGAGGAATGAGAAGAGTCATTGGAAAGCAGGCGGACCAGGCTGCAACTGCGCTGAGCGCCCAGTTGGAACACGAGGTCGCTCCCGGCCCGGTCCGGGCTCGAATTCCAGTGGCTATCCCATGCTTCGAGGAGCAGAACCCGATAGAAATCCAGTCAGCACCAACAGACAACTCCAACACCCTATGAAAGAAAGCTGCATGAACCAGGAAAGCCTTGCACCGACGTTTGCCCCGTTCCAAACCCGCACCCGGCTGCCCGCGTCCATTGCTTGCCGCGGCTTGAACCGCCTGCTTGCGGCGGCCTGGCTGCTGCTGGCGGGCACGACGGCTCTTCAGGCCGCGACTATCACGAAACTCATGAACACGACCGCCATTAGCTCGGGTGGCTCTTGGAATGGAGGCGCAGTCCCGGGCATCGCTGACATTGGTTTGTTCGACAGCACGATCACAAATGCTCTTACAACCGCTAACGCCGGCACCGTCAGCACCTTCGGCAGCTTGCAATTCACCAACATTGGCGGTCCGGTCACCATTGGCGTGAGCAGCAGCACTACGATTACGCTTAACAATGCCGCGCCCACCTATGTGATTGATATGTCGGCGGCGGATAACGATGTGACCTTCGGCACCACCGCCGGCTCCTCTGGCTATATTCGTTGGAATTCGACCGTATACAGCGGCATTAATGTCGCCTCGGGCCGAAGGCTGACCTTCAATTCGACGATGAACAATGCAGGTAACACCAAGACGGTTACCATGACTGGTGGCGGAAATATTGTTTTTAACAGTGGCGCCGGTTCAGGCGGGGCGATGGGCTTCAGCATTCAGGGTGGCACGACTGTCACCATGAATGGAGTGGGCAGTTGGAGCGGGGGCAGCTCCAAGGAAGTCAAAGACGGCACGTTGAACATCGGGAATGACTCGGCGCTAGGCTCGGCGACGTTGACCATGGGGGGAACGAGCTCCGCCACGCCGACACTGGCGGCTACGGGTGGCAGCCACACAATCACCAACTCCATCACCCTGACCAGTGTCACCACCGGCAACGCAACGATTGCTGGAACGAACAACCTGACGGTTAACGGCACTTTACTCAATTCAGGCGGCAATCGCACCCTTACAGTCAACAATTCCGCGCTGACCACCTTCGGCGGAGGGGTGAATCTTTCCGAAGGTGCGATCGCACGCACGTTGACCATCAACGGTAGTGGAAACACGACTATTTCCGGAGCCATTATTAACGGTGGCACGGCGACTTCCGGCAACCTCACTTACAGTGGAACCGGCACACTGGCGTTGTCCGGCACCAACACCTACAGTGGGGCGACTCTCGTCACTGCGGGACGGCTGCTCGGCATCACGGGTGGTTCCCTTTCCAACACCACTTCTCTCCAGGTCGGCACCGGGGCCGCCGGGGGCGTGCGGCTGGCTGCTGCCGACGGGCAATGGACGGTCTCGAACTTCGTCGCCTCTGGCGCCAGCACCGTGGACATTGATCTGAACGGGTTTGCCCCCAGCACCACGACGGCTCCGCTGGTGGTGCTTGGAAACCTCGACACCACCAACACGATGAATTTCATCGTGCGCGGTTCGGCCCTGCCGGTCGGCACCTATCCCCTGGTGAAATACGGCGCGCAATCCGGCACCCTGCCGGCGGTGCCGCAGTTGCTGGCCAACCGCGCCAGCGGCTATCTCAGCAACGACCTGGCGACGACGATTTACCTTGTCGTGACGAACGCCAATGCCGAGCCGTTGACCTGGACGGTGGGGACCGGCAATTGGGATACCACCACGACCAACTGGGTGGATGCCTACGCGAACGCGGTCACCTACGAGGATCCCAACTTCGACCGGGTGCTGTTTGACGACGTCTCGGGCGGCGGCACGGTGACCATCGCGCAGCCGGTCCGGCCGGTGTCGGTGACCTTCAGCAACGACTTGACGGCCTACACGCTGACGGGCACGTCCGCCAACAACATTTTCGGCACTGGCGCCCTCTACAAGTACGGCACCAACACGCTCACGGTGCAGAGCATTCTGGACTCGTTTGCCTACACGGGCGGCACCTACATCAACGCTGGAACGTTGAATATCAGCTACTCCTCCGGACATGGATTTAGCAGTGGCAACGTCATTTTCACCGGGGACAGCACGCTGGGGATCGGGACCTCGTCGTCCGTGTATCCTTACATTGGCACGGTTTCGGTGAGCAACGGGGTTTCGGCGACGATTAATTATGCACAGCGCTGTTACATCACCGGCGGCGGCCTCGGTGGCGGATCCTTGACCCTGAGAATTCCGGCCAGCCTGTCCGCGCCCTCGCGCGATTTTCTCCAGGGCACGTGGGCTGGGTTCACGGGCACGTTGAACGTTGTGGGAACCTCCCCCACCAGCACCCTCCAGTCTCAAATCAGTGATGGCCTGGCCAACTGCACTTTGGATTTGAGTTCCTCTTCGGCGGGGGTGAACAAGATCACCTTCTATTCCAGTGCCTCGCGGGCCATCGGCGCCTTGACCGGCACCAGCGACGCCACGCTGTGTCCGAGCAACACGGCGAATGTCGTTCTCACCGTGGGCGGCTTGGGCACCAGCACCGTTTATGACGGGCTATTGGAAGACTATTCCGGAACGAGTCTCGGCTTGACCAAGGTCGGCTCCGGTTCGCTGACACTGACGGCCAGTAGCGGCTATAGCGGAGTGACCACCATCAGCAACGGCACCCTGGTGGTCAACGGCACGCTGTATTCCAGTCCGGTGACGAACCGCGCGGGGGGAACCCTGGTCGGCATCGGCACCATCTATGGGCCCGTCGCTCTGGAGTCCGGCAGCACGGTGGCCCCGGGAGGCATCGGCGCCTACGGCACGCTTACGCTGGCGGGGGGACTCTATGTTAACGGCGGCACGAACTACTTCGATGTCAGCACCACCAACAGCGAAACCATCGTCGCGTCGGGCAGCTTGTATTTGGCCGGCGGCGGCGTGGTCCGCGTGAATGTCACCGACGCCCTGACCAACGGCAACTACCCGCTGATTTCGTACAGTTCCATCGGGAGCGGAAGCGTGGCGAATTTGAGTCTCACCCCCACCACCGCCGGCGGCAAGAGCCTGTCGCTGGTGGACGACGGGTTTGGGCAGATTCTGTTGCAGGTCAGTGCGGTCGGGAGTTCCAGCCTGACCTGGCTCACCACGGGGGTGGCGACCAACAACTACTGGGACCTGGACGTGGCCTCCTTGAACTGGACCAACAGCACCAGCGCGTCCATCACGCCGTTTGTGAACGGTGACAATGTGACGTTCAATGATTCTGGCGCGGCCAATTCGCCGGTGGACCTGCGGGTGGCGGTTTCCCCCAAGGGCGTGGTGGTCAACAGCTCGGCGGCTTACACCTTCTCGTCTTCCACCAGCATTGGCCAGATTTCCGGCACGCTGAGCAACGGCCTTACCAAGAGCGGCAGCGGAACGCTGACCATCCTCACGAAGAACAACTACACCGGTCCGACGCTGATCAGCAGCGGCACGGTGCAGGTCGGCGACGGCTCCGCGCTTAACACGGCGATCAGTTCCGGCAATGTCACCAACAACGCCCGGCTGATCTTCAACCAGCCGGACGAGTCCACCGTGGCGGGCGATCTCACCGGGTCCGGCAGCCTGGTCAAGCAGGGAGGGGGGACGCTGATCCTGGCAGGCAACGTCAGCTTCACGGGGACCAACCTGATTGACACCGGCACCTTGCAACTGGGCAACGGCGGGGCCATGAGCGTCTCGACCAATTCGTTCGTCCTGGCCAACCAGGGCACCCTGGCCTTCAATCGCTCGGGGAATTACGTCGTAAGCAACAGCATCCTCGGCGCCGGCAACGTGGTGTTCACCGGCAACGCCACCAATGTGTTTGGCGGGGTTCAGGCTTACACGGACAACACCCACATCAGCAACGGGGTGGTCAAACTGGCCTCGGCCAACGTGATTCCCCATGGTGGCGCCACCACGGGCTGGCTGATTCTCGACGGGAGTGCCGGTGGGGCGGGGACCCTGGACCTGAACGGCTTTGATCAGACGGTCAACGCGCTGGCCGGCCTCTCCGGCACGGTGCTGGGCCGGGTGCTCAACAATGGTGGCGCCGGCACGAATTGGCTGGTGGTGGACGATTCCGTGGCGGACACCGATTATTACGGCCTGCTCGTGGACAACAACAATGCGGGCAGCGGCCGGCTGGGGCTGGTCAAGAGCGGGGTCAACACCTTGAACCTCCGCGGGGCCAACACCTTCAGCGGCGGACTGACCAACACCGGCGGCGTGCTGGGCTTCGCCAGCGCCGCGGCGCTGGGCACCGGTCCGATCACCCTCATCGGGGGAGGCACCCTCAACGCGTTGAACAGCGGGCTTACGATGGACATGAGCGCCCGGACATTGACCGTGCCTTCTGGCCAAAACGGGATCATCAACATGCCGGCGGTGATGAAGCTGCCGGCGTTGTATGGCTCGGGTTCACTCGGCCTCAATGTCACCGGTGGCAACCCCACTGGGAGCAGCGGCCAGTATGGGGATGCGCTGACCTCCTGCACCAACTTCACCGGCGTCCTGAATGTGACGAATGCCGGCACCAGTGCGCGGCTGGTCTGCAACTTCAACAACAACAGCTTGGCGCCTTACTTTGACAGTCTGGCCAATGCCCGGGTCAACCTCTATGACGGCGTGGGCCTGGTGGGCACGTGCGGTTCGGGTGGGACCACCGCGCAATTCGGTGAGTTGAATGTGGACTCGCTTTCGACCCTGAACGGCTCCTACTTTGGCGGCACGATCACCTACCAGATCGGCGCGCTGAACACGACGAGCGACATCCAGGGGAACATCGTCAACGGAACGGCCGCCAGTGCCATCACCAAGGTCGGCAGCGGCAGCCTTCTGCTCAACGGATCGGGTAACACCTACACCGGCAACACCACCGTCAACGGCGGCAGCCTCGTGGTGGGCGCCAGCGGGTTCATGAATTACAGCCCGACGATCACGGTGGCCTCGAATGCCGTGCTGGATGTTTCGGCGGCTGGGACCACTTCCATTGGCAGCGTGGTACCCCAGACCCTGACGGGCTACGGCGCGGTGAAGGGCAACGTGTCCTTGGCCACCGCCAGCATCACCCCGGGCGCCAGCGGCGCCATCGGAACCCTGACCTTCTCAAACAACCTGGCCATGACCGGGAATGTCACCAATCGGTTTGACATCGGCAGCAGCGGCACCAATGACCAGATCGTGGTGGTCGGTACCCTGAACGTCAGTGGCAGCGGCAACGTGCTCGTTCTCAACCCGCTCAACACAATTGTGCCACCGGCCACCTTCACGCTGGTCACCTTCGCCTCCACTTCGTTGCCCGTCGGGGATGTGACCGGCCAGTTCACCCTCGCCGGCTCGATCGTGGGCCAGGTCCGCAGTCTGAGCCTGACCAATACCGGCACGGCCATCCAGTTGGTGATCGGACCCGGCGGCAGCCTCGTCTGGACAGGCGACGGCACGGCCAACCTGTGGGACATCACCAACAGTGTCACATGGAAGAGCAACAGTACGCCCACGGTATTCTACCAGTTCGACCGGGTGACGTTCGATGATTCCAGCTCGAATCAGACAGTGAATCTCACCGGCACACTCCTCGCCAGTGCGGTCACGGTGAGCTCCACCAGCAACTATGCGTTCACCAGCACCGGCAAGATCAGCGGCTCGACCAGTCTGCTCAAACAAGGCGCCGGGACGCTGTCGCTCGTGGCCACCAACGATTACCTCGGCGGAACCACCAACACCGGCGGCGGCACCATCGACATCACCAACAAGTTCACCGCGCTGGGCAGCGGACCGCTGGTCTCGATCGGCGCCACACTACAGGCCTACGTCGGATCTTCATCCGCCACCCTGAACAATGCCGTGCAGTTGGCCGCGGGAACGACCAATACGTTCCAGGCCGACGGCGCCGGGCTTCAATACCTCGGCGGGCCCCTGAGCGGTTCCGGACGGGCCGTGGTGCAATCGGATCAGGCGTCCAAGGGTTTTGATCTCTTGGGCACGAACAGCGCCTTCACAGGCGTGATCGAACTGGCCAGCCCGGTGGTCATGCGGTTGCAGGGCCTGGAGTCCGGCAGCGCCAGCGCCATCTGGGACATCGGCGCCTACCCTGGCAGTACCCTGGCGGCGGTCGCCGGGACGGAGCGCACCTTGGCCTTGGGCGCCCTCCAAGGCGCCAGCGGAACCCTGTCCGGCCACCTCAGCAGCGGCACGGGCACGAATGTCACCTGGCAGATCGGCGCGCTCGGTCTGAACACGACCTTCGCGGGTGCGATCACGAATGGCAGCCAGACCGGTGGTCCGAACTACACCGCCCTCGACAAGGTTGGAGCGGGCACCCTGGTGCTCTCAGGCAATGCCACGCACACGGGACCGACCACGATCAACGGCGGCAAACTGCAGGTGGACGGCACCTGGGCCAGTTCGCCCATCACCGTGGTGTCCGGCGCCTTGGGCGGCAACGGCACCCTCGGCAGCACCGTCAACGTGCAGGCGGGCGGCACGCTGGATCCGGGCGCTTCGGTCGGAATCCTGACGGTCAACAACACCCTGACGCTGGCGGGCGACACTCGGATCGAGGTGAACAAGACCCTCGCGACGAACGATCAGGTCGTGGTCGCTTCGGTCAACTACGGCGGCACACTCACGGTGGTGGGAACGGGAACCTTTGCGGCGGGTGACAGTTACCCGGTGTTCATCGCCGGGGCGACGAACGGCAACTTTGCCAGCATCGTGGGTTCGCCCGGAGCCGGGTTGGGCTGGAGTTTCAATCCCTCGACGGGCGTGCTCTCGGTGGTGGGGACCGCTCCTGTCCTGAACTACACCCGCTCGGGCAATGTGCTTCAGTTCAACTGGACGGGCAGCTACAAGCTCCAGGCCCAAACCAATGCCCTGAATGTTGGGCTGAAGCCGGCCAACACCAACTGGTTCGACTATCCGGGCGGCGGTACCGGTTCGGTCAGCGTGACGAACAACCCGGCTAATCCGACGGTGTTCTTCCGGTTGTCTTCGCCCTAGGCCGGGCCTGATCTGAGGTGAGTGGTGAGAGGTTGGCGGGTGCCGCGGATGCGGCACCCGCCAAAGTTTGTGGGTGGGAAGGGCGCATCTGGGCAGTGCGTCGCGTTGCGGAGCGCGAGTTGTCCCAACTCGCAGCAGCCCCGCACCGCCGGAGCCTCCCGAGAACTGGGATGCGGCTGCACTGCGCCACGGTGGGAGGGTGCCCCGAGCTTGTTTGTGATGTAGGAATCCATAGGATGTTTAGCAAAGCGCCCCTGCGGGCCGGACCTGGTCCGGTGTGTTGTTTGGACGGCTCTCTGCCCGGGCGGGCGGACGTGTCCCGGTGCGTCAACGGCTGGTGCGTGCCGGTGAAGCGGATCCCGGTGGTTTTCGCCGCTTCCGGGGGAGCCTCCACGACCAAGGGATCGCGCGTCGGGACCATGGACCTGGTAGGGCGCCGGTGCCCCGGCGCCGGGCCGCGCGCAGCGCGGCCCTACCTTCCTCGGGGTTCATGGGGAGCCTCCACGACCGTGAGATCGCGCATTGGGGCCATGAAACCTGGCAAGGAGCGCGAGTTGTCCTCAACTCGCAGCAGCACCGCATCATCGGAGCCGCTGCGGATTGAGACAATCCGCGGTCCGGGGCCCGGTTCATGGGGAGGTTGGAACCGATGGTTACGCTGGTTTGGGATGGCCGTCCTCCTTGGCTTGAGCGTGTTTCACGCGGCCGCCAACAGCCCCGGCGGCTTCACCCCGCTGGTGACCACGCCGGTGACGACCGGCACCGAAACTTACAACGGCCGGACGAACCGCTACCTGGACAACGGCATTCTGCATGTATCCATCCGGACCAACGGCAACGTGGACTCCATCAAGTATCTCAAACCGGGCCTGCCCGGCACGCCCAAGGCCAATGGCATCGAGACCGTCAGCCAGTCCGGCGTGAATTTTGGCAACCACACGGCCATCTATTATTACATCTACCCCGACAGCACCGGGGATGCCGCTTACACCGGCACGGTTACCACCAGCACGAACATTGACCTTGGCTTCCTGCGGGCCTACGACCCGGCCAGGCACAACGTGGTGGCGGATGTCGAACTGCATTACCTGTTAGGCAAGGGCAACGCCGGTCTGTATAGCTACATGATCGTGAAGCATCCGGCGAGTTTCGCCGCTTACGCGACCAACCTGAACATCAGTTTCATCCAGTGCATCTGGCCGACGGCGCACGACAACACAAATTTCCTCTGTGAAAACCAGTATCTCGACGACTCCACCAAATACGGCTTGTTCATTGACGGCGTGCAGCAGAAGCGCAACGGTCTGCAGCCGAATTTTTATGACTGCTGGCACACCACGAATGTGCCGGGCATGCCGGCGGAGATCGTCCAATACACCACGGGGGTGTTCGCCGGCTGTACCAACGGAAAATATTCCTTCACGTTCGATTATCCGAAGCTCGACACCTTCGGCATGGCCAGCGACACCAACCCGATCGGCCTGTGGTATGTGGCCGGCGGACACGAGTATCAGAACAACGGCCCGACCGCGTGCGAATACGCCGGCGGCATCGGCGGACTGCTTCTCTACGAGCCGCTCATTGCGCATTACCAAAACACCGGCCTCGACGTCAGCAGCAACGCGAACTGGACCAAGATTTACGGCCCGTGGATGCTGTATTTCAACGGCCAGTCCAACGGACTCGCCGCATGGGCCGACGCCCAAAGCCAGGCGGTGGCGGAAAGGTCCGCGTGGCCTTACGCGTGGCTGACCAACTCGGTTTACCAGCCCAAAACCCAGCGCGCCCTCGTCAGCGGCCGGCTCGTCATCAGCGACCCGCTGCGTCCGCAGGCCAGCGCGGCGGGGGCGTGGATCGGCCTGGCCGCGCCGGATGACGGCACGGAAAACGCCAGTGACAACTGGCAGTTTCAGTCCGACGGCTACCAGTTCTGGACGCAATGCGCGGCGGACGGCAGTTTCATGCTGCCGCCAGTCACGACCTTTTCACCTTACGGCGGGGCCCAAACCTACACGCTTTATGCTTATTGCTCCGGCACGAACGGATCGGTCGGCGAATTTCAAACCGGCCCGTTACCTTCGCGCCCGGCACGGTGACCAATCTCGGCACGCTCACTTGGGAAGTCCCGCATCCGGGCAGCCAGGTGCTTTGGGAAATCGGCTACCCGGACCGCACTGCTGCGGAATATCGTCACGGCGACGAATATGGCCGGCCCGGAATGTGGCTGGACTTTGGCAGTGAATTTTCCAGCCCGCTCGAATACGACGTCGCCAGCAACAACTGGGCGACGGCGCTGAATTACGCGCACACGGTGGATTACACCGCCAGCACGCCGTGGAAATGGCATCTGAATTTCAACCTGCCGTCGGTCAGGCAGGGCACCTATTGGCTCAACATCGCCTATGCTGCCGCGAATTCGTATCAAATCGTGCGCGTGAACAACGACGCCTCCTACGTCGCCAATTTCACTCCCGACAACGGCAATCACGGCGCCTCGACGATGCTGCGGCAGGCCATCCACACCAAATACACCGTGGCCCACGTCCCGATTCCCTCCAGCCTGCTGGTTCCCGGGGCCAATTTCATCACACTGGATCACGAATATCATACCGACCATGCCAATGACTGTTTCATGTATGACTACCTCAACCTCGAAGCGCCGGCGCCGCAATTGACCTGGCGCGGCGACGGGGTGGCCAATCTCTGGGATATCGGGGTCAGCACGAACTGGTTTGATGGCAGTGGCATGGCGGCCTATCACGACTTGTACCCGGTCATTCTGGACGACACCGGGTCGGCGTCTCCCGCAATCAACCTCGTGTCGGCCATGGAACCGGCTTCCATGCTGGTGTCGGCCAACAAGGACTATTCCATCAATGGCCAGTCCCTCTACGGCTCGATGTCATTGACCAAGTCCGGCACCGGCACGCTGACGTTGAACAACACCAACACTTACACGGGCGGCACGATCGTCAGCAACGGCACCCTGCGGATCAATGGCCTCGTCACCGGTCCGGTCACCATGGCGGGCGGCGCGTTGGGCGGCGCTGGCAGCCTGGCGGGGGACGTCTCGCTGCTGGCCGGCACGGTGTTGGCGCCGGGCCCGGCCAGCGGTCCTGGCACCCTGACGATTGTCAACACGGTGGTGACCAATGATCTGGCGCTGACGAATGTCTCGCTGTGGTTCCACCTCGGCGCCTCGCCCGCGGTCGGGGGTGGCACCAACGATCTGGTGCGGCTCAATGGCGGGATCCTGACGCTCGCCGGCACCAACACGGTCTATCCGCTGTTCACAGGCGGGCTGCCGGCGGCCGGGACCTACACGCTCATCACCGGCGGTGGTTCCACGATCGGCGGCAGCGCCAATCTCGCGTGGGCAGGGGGCACCGGCGCAACCCGGCAGACTTACGGGCTCGATGCCACCACGCCCGGCGCCGTGCTGTTGCGCGTGACGAACAATGCCGGGATCCTACCGCTCGCCAGTGCGCTGGTCTGGCGTGGCACGAACGGGAATTCCTGGGACACCACGACCACCAACTGGCTCAACGGAGCCGCCGCGGACTTGTTCTACACCTTTGACCCCGTCGTGTTCAACGACACGTCCACCAACGGCAGCGTCAGCATCAGCGGCACGGTGCAGCCGGGCGGGATCCTGGTCAGCAACGCCGCGCGCACCTACACCTTCAGCACCGGCGCGATGGGCGGGAATTCGGCGCTGACCAAGAGCGGCAGCGGCATGCTGCAGATGGCCAGCGGCGGACATTCGTATGCGGGCGGCACGGTGCTCAACGCCGGCACCTTGCAGGTGAACGACCTGGCCGGGCTCGGCGGCGGACAACTCACGCTCAACGGCGGGCTGCTGAAGTCCGCCTATGGCAGTGCCAACAGCTATGGACCCACCAACGACATCGTGGTGCCCACGGGCGCGACGGCGGCCATTTACACGGCCAACCGGTTTGCCCCGACCGGCCGGTTGCTCGGGGGCGGGGTCTTGAATCTGACCAATGCTTCGACGCAGAATCGCTGTGACTTGAAAGGCAACTGGAGTGAATTTGCCGGCACGCTCCGGATCGTTGGAGCAAACGGCAACAATGGGCTTCGCTTCATCAACCAGGGCGGCTCGTTCGCCGGCTTCGGCAAAGCGAGCGTGTTCCTGGACGGCGTGGTCACCGACCCGCAGTTGTTCTCCAGCGGGCTGGTCATCCCGATCGGCGCGCTGTCCGGCACGGCCACGGCCGTCTTGAAAGGCGCCACGCTGGGCGGCACCACCAACGACTACACCACCTATTCCATTGGCGGGCTCCATCTGAACAGCGCGTTCGCCGGCAGTGTTCAGGACAGCACTTCCAGCCGGGTGTTCCTGAGAAAGGTCGGCCTCGGCACGCTCACCTTGTCCGGGAGCAACAATTACTCCGGGACGACCGTCATCAACGCGGGCACACTTCAGATTGGCGGCGGTGGAACGTCCGGCTCCCTGGGCACCAACACCATTTCCAACTCCGGCACACTCGCCTTCAATCGCAGCAACGCCATCGACGATTCCGGGTTCGGCCTGATCACCGGTCTGGGCAGTGTCGCGCAGAACGGTTCCGGCACCCTCACCTTCACCCGGGCGCAGCCTTACACCGGGGCGACCTTTGTGAACGCGGGCTCGCTCGCCTTGACCGGCAGCGGCGCGATCGCCGGTTCCGCGGGCATCACCGTCTCCGCCGGTGCGATCTTCAATGTGTCCGGCACCACGGACGGTCGCCTTGCGTTGGCCGGCGGTCAAACGTTGTCCGGCAACGGCGCGGTGAAAGGCGATCTGGAGGTCGGCGATGGCGCCACCCTGGCTCCGGGCAATCCGTTCGGGACACTGACGTTCAGCAACGCGCTCGCTTTGTCGGACGGCGGCACGACGTGCGTCTCCGTGAGCCATTCCCCGCTCACGAACAGCATGGCCCGGGTATTCGGTGCACTGACCAATGGGGGCACCCTGGTGGTCGTCCATTCCAGCGCCACGCCGCTGGCGGGGGGCGACACCTTCACCCTGTTCAGCGCCGCCAGCCGTCAGGGCGCCTTCGCCTCGGTGAGCCTGCCCGGGTTGGAGCCGGGTCTGGCCTGGAACACCAACAACTTGAACACCGCCGGCACCCTGGCCGTCATCAGCATCGTGCCGTCGTTCACCACGGTGTCCCTCACCGGCAGCCAGGTCGTGTTCGGCGGCGGGGGCGGCCTGCCGAATGGGACCTATTACGTGCTGGCCTCGACCAACCTCGCCCTGCCGGCGGCGGCCTGGACGCGCATCGCCACCAACACCTACGATGCCGGCGGTCATTTCAATTTCACCAACGCCATCAGCTCGGGAACGCCGCACGTCTTTTACCGGTTGCAGTTGCCGTAACGTGCGCGGCCCGCGTTGCCGCGGGGTGAGGTTGGTGTGATGATGCAAATATGAAGAAGTCACTTGTGAACCGCGTGTGGCATCCGCTCGTCCTGGCGATCCTTTGCGCTCCGGCGCTGATGTTTGCCAACGATCCCGGCGGCGGCACGAACGGTGTCGGACCCAACGTGACGCTCACCGACAACGGCAGCACCTTGACGCTGGCCAACGGTACGCTCACCGCCCAGATCACCAAGGACAATGCCCACATCACATCCTTGCTCTACCAGGGCCGGCAAATGGTCAATGGCGACATCTACTTCAGCATGGACGGCGGGGACACCTACTCTCAGCCGAGTGGATGCGTGCTGTCCATCGTCACCAACACGCCCGACATGGTGGACATCGGCCTTTTCAGCCTGACCAACAGCCGGGCGCAGAAGTTTGACATCGAAGTCCATTACGTCCTGCGGCGGGGGGATTCGGGGCTTTATGTCTATGCGGTGTTGAATCATCCGGCCGACTATCCGGACACCAGCGTCGGCGAGTGGCGCATGGTGTGGAAGATGAACCAGGACCAGACCGAGCGGATCTACGTGGACGACATCCGCAACTGGCAGAAGCCCAGCGCCTACGACCTGGACCAGCGCGGAGGCAACGCCCGTCGGCGAGATCGTCAAGCTCACCACCGGCCTGTGGGCGGGCCGTTACACCTGCAAATACATGTATCGCGGTCGAATACGAGAACGTCGGCTGTTACGGCCACGCCAGCAACATCAACAAGATCGGCGTGTGGGCGGTGTTCGGCGGGTTTCGATTACTTCAACGACGGCCCCACCAAGCAGGACCTCGCGCCGGCCGACGGCATCATCCACATCCATTTCGGCCGGAACCATTACAACGCCTCGAGCACCAGCGTGGCAGCGGGCGAGGCGTGGACCAAGATGTATGGGCCGTGGCTGCTCTACTGCAACACCAACGCCGGCCGGCGGCGATGCCTGCTGGGCCGATGCCAAGGCGCAGGTGGTCGCCGAGAAGGCGGCCTGGCCCTACGCCTGGCTGACCGGCAACACCAATTATCCGGCCGCCAGCGGGCGTGGCGCGGTGACCGGCACGGTTCGTGGTCAGCGATCCATCAAGCCCGGCGCTGACCGTCTCGACCAACGCCTGGATCGGCCTCGCTCAGCCCGATCCCGGCGAGCAACTGGCAGTTTGAGTCCAAGCGTTACCAATACTGGGTGCATCCGGATGCCGCGGGCAATTTCCTGATTCCGCACGTCCGCCCCGGCACGTTCACGCCTTTATGCCTTCACCCCCGGCGCCGTGGGCGAGTATTCCCTGGCCAACGTCACCGTGACTGCGGGCAGCACCAACGCCTTGGGGACGCTCACCTGGACGGTGCCCCATGCCGGTGATCGAGTTGGCCTGGGAGATTGGGATTCCGGACCGGACGGCGCGCGAGTTTCGGTTCGGCACCAATTATTGGGAGCCGTATCTGTGGGAGCAATATTCGAACGTGTTCCCGAACCCGCTGGAATACACCGTCGGCGTGAGCAAGTGGACCAACGATTGGAACTACGCGCACTCCGGTTACCTGGCCGGCGGAACCTGGCAGCCGTGGAAATGGAACGTCCACTACCAATTAACCAATCGCCCGGCGGTGGGCGATGCCAAGCTCACCCTGGCCTGGGCCAGCGCGCACTACGGCGCGGTGCAGGTGTTTGTCGATGGCACGACCTACCTGGGCGAGGTCGGGACCGACCTGTTACGGTGGTCCCACCGGCGGCAACGCGCTCATCCGCGAAGGCATCCATGCCAAATACGGCGTGAATACCTTCACGATCCCCGCGGCCCTGCTGCGCGAGGGGTCCAACACCCTCACGCTCTTCCAACGCGGTTGGAACGGGGCCGCCAATCACGTCATGTACGATTACGTCAACCTCGAAGTGCCCACCGTCCCGTCGCCCCCGCCGGGCCGGAATCTGACCTGGAAAGGCGGCGTGGCGGCCAATGCCTGGGATGTGAACCTCACCTTGAATTGGCTGGACGGGGCCACGACCACCCGGTTTCAGCAGGGCGACCAGGTCACGTTCACCGACAGCGGCAACAACAGCAGCCCGCTCACCCTGTCCGGATCGCTCCTGCCCGGATCCGTCGTGGTGAATGCCTCGAAGAATTACACCTTCAACGGCAGCGGCTGGCTCCCAGGGCCTGATCCCGCTGGTCAAATCCGGTAGCGGCACCCTGACGCTCAACTCGAGCAACGCCCTCGGCGGCGGCATCACCCTCAACGCCGGCACCCTGCAGTTGGGCAGCGACAGCGCCAACAGCTACCTCGCCGGGGACATCACGCTGAACGGGGGCACGTTCAGCATGTACGACAACAATGGCACGTACAACAATTCCTATTGGAACCTGATCGTCCCCACCGGCGCCACCGCCACCTTCAATGCCGACGGACGCTGCGAGCTGTATGGGCGCCTCGAAGGTGCCGGCACCCTGAATCTGAATGTGAAGTTTGTCCGCACCGCCCTGAACGGGAATTGGTCCGGGTTCACCGGCCAACTCAATGTGACCACGGACAGCGACGGCGGCGAATTGCGGTTTTCCAATGAAGCGGGAGCGCCGTTCGGCGCGGTGCATCTGAACGACAAAGTGACAGCCTGCTTCGCCCCGGCGGGAGCGGCAACGGTGCCGATCGGGCAACTGACGGGGGGCGCTGGGTCATTTCTGGTCAGCAGTGACACTGCAGGCAGCGGGACCATCACCTGGCAGGTGGGCGGACGGAACACCGACGCCACCTTTGCCGGTGTCATCAAGGATCGGCAAGGCGCGGCGGCCATCGAGAAGGTCGGGAGCGGCACCTGGACCCTGACCGGCAGCAACACCTATTCGGGCGCCACCCTGGTTAGCTCGGGCACGCTTGCGCGTGAACGGCAACCAGTCCGCCGCCACCAATTCGGTCACGGTCCAGACGGACGGCACGTTGTCCGGAAGCGGCATCGTCGGAGGCGCCACCACCCTTCAGGGCACGCTCGCGCCCGGCAGTTCAGTGGGCACGCTCACCTTCAGCAGCGATGTCAGCCTGGCCGCCGGCAGCACCACGGTGGTCGAGGTCAGCAAGTCGCCCTTCACCAACGACGTGATCCGGGTGCTGGGCAACCTGAGCTATGGCGGCACGTTGACCGTGGTCACCAACGGAGTCGGATTCGCCGTTGGCGACACGTTCCGCATCTTTGACGCGCCCGCTTATCCGTTGACCGGGTTCAACGCGCTCCAGTTGCCGGTCCTGCCTGCTGGTCTGGCTTGGGATGCCAGCGGGCTCACCAACAACGGTTCGATTGCCGTCGTGGGGGTGCCGGTGCCGAAGGATCTGGTCTGGAAAGGGGACGGCGCGGGCAACGTCTGGGATCTGGCGCTCACACCCAACTGGCTGTATGGGACCAATCTGAGCGTGTTCACCAACCTGGACACCGTGACCTTCGACGACACGGGTTCCAACCAGGTGCCGGTGACCCTGGTGGGGGTCCTGGCGCCGGTCGCCATGACGGTGGACGCCGCGATCAATTACACGTTGGGCGGCACCGGTTGGTTGGCGGGGTCCATGCCCTTGACCAAGGCGGGCACGGGAACGTTGACGATCAACACCACCAATATGTTCAGCAGTCCGGCGACGCTGACGTTGGGCACGGTGGTGCTTGGCAACGGATCCGCGCTCGGCAGTGGCGCCGTGGGTTTGGCGGGCGGCACACTGCAACTGCACCGCAACGGCACTTTGGCCAACGCGTTGCAGGTGACCGCCTCGAGCACCGTCACCAACAACGGCAATTGCACACTGAACGGCACGCTGGGGGGCAGCAACGTGTTGAGCCTTGGCATCACCTCCGGCAGCGTCATTACGCTGGGCGGGAGCGCATCCGCCTTCTCCGGAACGATCAGCTTGGGCAGCAGTCCGGGCGGCCTGCGCTTCAACCAGGGCGGCAATCCCTGGGGCGCGGCCAATGCCACCTTGGATGCCGGAACGGCGGGCATCATTAACAATCGCTTGACCGGCGGCGGCACGGTTTACCTCGGGGCCCTCGACGGCGGGTCCGGCGCCAAACTGCGCGGCAGCGATCAGTCCTCCAATCCGGGTTCGCTGAACACCTACGTGACGGGCGGCACCGGACGGGACGCAGTGTTCGCGGGGGCGATCCAGGACACGGCACACCTGGTGGCGATCACCAAGCTGGGGGGCGGCACGTGGACATTGGCCGGCACGAATGCCTACTCCGGCCCGACGCGCGTCGGGGAGGGCAGTCTGGCCCTTGCGGGGACGATCACCACCACGAATTCCGTGGTCGTTTCCAACGCCGCCACCCTCCACCTGAGCGGCACCCTCACTGCGTCTGTGTTGGAGATTCAGGCCGGCGGCACGTTGACCGGTTGCGGCACGCTCAATGCCGTCCTCGTGAACAACGGCCTGGTCCTGTCCGATTGCGGTGCGCCTGGAGTTCTGACCCTGACGGGCAACGTGACCAACAACGGCACCATGCGATTGGTGAGCGGCACGGCGCTGGCCAGCACCAACCTGTTCGTCAACAATGGGGTGCTGGATATGATGACCGCCGGGTCTGGTTTGCCCCCAAACCTCGTGAACAACGGGGTCATCCTCGATTCCGGCAGCCTCCCGGCGCAGGTCATCTTTATGGCCGGATCGGCTGTCAAGATCCGCGTCCAAAGCTACACCGGACACCAGTACCAGTTGCAGCGCGCCTCCTCTCTGACCACGCCAAGCTGGGTGGACGTGGGATTGGCCCAGGCGGGCAACGGTGCGGTGCTCGAATTCACCGACCCGGATTCCGCTGCCGGGACGCGTTTCTACCGAATCCAGGTGTGGCCCTGAACGGTGGTGTGGCGCGGGCTGTTCAGCCTGCGGGTTCGGGCGACTTTCCAGGATTAAAAAAGGCTTGCACATTGGGACGTGATATCTTGCTCTGTTGTTGTTCCAGGGCCTGCAGCGCCACCGTGGAAGGCTTGGGGCGGGCGCAGGAAGATGAATCTATGAAATCAAATGTTTCGGTCCGATCGGGCTTCACTCTCATCGAGCTTCTGGTGGTTATTGCCATCATCGCCATCCTGGCGGCGATGTTGTTGCCGGCCTTGGCCAAGGCCAAGCTCAAGGCGACCATGGCCACCTGCCTCAGCAACCAGAAACAGATGGGCGCGGCGTGGATCATGTTCGCGGGTGACAACCAGGACACCTTCCCGCCATACGCGAACGGGGCGGGATATTACGCAGCGGCGGCGCTGCCCGCCGGCACGTCAACCGACCAGGCCGAGCGCCTGACCGTGCTGCAGTTGCAGAAATCACCGTTGTGGAAGTATGCCAGCAGCGCCGGGGCGTACCACTGTCCCGGAGATCTTCGCTATCGGAATCTGGCCGTGGGCAGCGGGTGGGCTTACGTGAGTTATTCGCGCGCGAACGGGATGGGAGGCACGGTGTGGTCGGGACAGCAGCCTTACGCGAAATTCTCGCAGGTCAAACAACCTGTGAAAGCCATGCTCTTAATCGAGGAGGCTGACCCGCGCGGTTACAATGACGGCAGTTGGGTCATGGAGGCGACCCGGTGGGTGGATCCGTTCGCCATCTTCCACGGCAAGGTCAGCACCTTTTCCTTCGCCGACGGGCATGCGGAGAATCACGCCTGGCAGGATGCGGGCACCATCAAGGCGGCCACCGACTCGGCCAACGGGAAGGCGAGCTTCTATTGGCCGGGCGGCAACAAGTCCAATCCGGACTTTGTCTGGGCCTGGGACCATTACCGATACCCGGCGTGGGCTCCGCTACCCTGACCGCCGTCCGCATGTGCGCTCGTTCTCCCGAAGCTCAGAACTCCTGATCCGTGGAACTGTCGTGGGTCGCCCGGTGAGGGCCCCGGGCCTATACCAGGGGCTTCGTGGCTTGCAGGCCGGGTCCCCTTGAGCCGTCCGCGCTGCCCCCCCCGTTCCTCGCCTCTCACAAACCCGCGCTGAGCGATCGTGAGTTCTGCGACTGGCGCCCCTGGGGCGGAGGCAGTTTCACCGCGCAACACCAGCGCCTGGTTCATTGGCCGATGTTGAAATCCGGCGACGCCGGGTGCGCCCTTCCGCAATGGGTGACGTGTTTGCCTTGAGTGGTTCGACTGTGGAGGATTTTGGAGGGTTGCGAAGCGGGATCGGCTCTGGCAGACATTGCGTCCCATGCTGAAACTGGGAGTCAACATCGATCATGTGGCCACGTTGCGCGAGGCGCGTTACCGGGGACGCGGTACCGGCGAACCGGATCCGGTGGCGGCCGCGCGCGTGGCGGAGTGCGCCGGGGCCCACGGCATCACTGCGCATTTGCGCGAGGACCGACGGCATATCCAGGATCGCGACATCTGGCGGCTCAAGGAGTCGGTGCAAACGCGCCTGAACCTCGAGATGGCCAACGCGCCGGAGATCGTCAAGATCGCCATTGAACTCAAGCCGGACATTGTCTGCCTCGTGCCCGAGAGACGCCTGGAAATCACCACCGAAGGCGGTTTGGACGTGGCGCATCACCTCTATTCCTTGAGTGAAACGCGCAAGCAACTAAATGACGCGGGGATCGAGGTTAGCCTGTTCGTCGCGCCGGATCCGGCGCAGATCAAGGCCTCCACGCAGGTCGGGGC
The DNA here is from genome assembly GCA_963751435.1 of uncultured Verrucomicrobiae bacterium. Lineage (GTDB taxonomy): Bacteria > Verrucomicrobiota > Verrucomicrobiia > Limisphaerales > DSYF01 > JALOTU01. Next base: position 272,839 of record CAVVUP010000036.1, read on the forward strand.
ACAATTCGTGGAACTCCACACCGGCGCCTTCGCCGAGCGATTTGGGACCGGGCCGGGACGGACGGAGGAACTGGCGCGGCTCAGACAGGCCTCGGAACTTGCTCATGAGGGCGGTTTGCGGGTCAACGCCGGGCATGGGTTGAATTACGAGAATGTCCGGGTCCTCCTGCAAGTGCCCCACTTGGTGGAACTCAACATCGGACACAGCATCATCAGCCGCGCAATCCTGTCGGGGCTGGAAGAGGCTGTGCGCGACATGCTGGCGGCCATGGCCGACTACCAAGGGGGGGCAAACGTTTGCGCCTGATCCGCACCGACTGCCTGGAGGAGGAGCCGGGGGGGCTTTATTCGTTGAAATATTGCCGACGCTGTCTCATTGTTCCGCGGCATGCTTTCTTCGGAGGGGCTGGATGAATTGATGATCTGCCGGCTGGATGCCCATCGGCGGAGTGTCGAGCCCTGCACAATTGTGATCTTCGGCGCCAGCGGCGATCTGACCTCCCGCAAGCTGGTTCCAGCCCTTTACCACCTGCATCAGGAGGGGCTTTTGCCGACGGATTACCGGATCATCGGCTTTGCGCGCAGCGAGAAGAGCGATGAGTCCTGGCGAGCGGAGTTGTTCCAGGCCTTGGGGAGAGTGGCACGATCCCGCCGGTTGGACGCCGAAGCCTGGGCCGCGTTCTCCGCGAAAGTGCATTACTGTCGGGGGGATATTGACGATGCGCAATCGTTCCAGAAGCTGAAAGCCCTCGTTTCGGGTTCCGGCCCCGGGCCGTTGTCGCGGCACCTTCTGTTCTATCTCGCCATTTCGCCCAGTCATTTTGGGCAGGCGGTTGCGCAACTGTGCCAGGCAGGGCTGCTGTGTCGGGATGATTCCCAAGGCTGGCAGCGGGTGGTGGTCGAGAAACCCTTTGGCCATGACTTGCGCTCCGCGCGCGAACTGAATCGTGAGCTCACCCGGCATGCCCATGAGGACCAGATCTTTCGCATCGACCATTACCTCGGCAAGGAAACAGTGCAGAACCTGTTGACCTTCCGCTTTTCCAACGCCCTGTTCGAACCGCTTTGGAACCGGGGATGCGTGGAGCACGTGCAGATCACCGTCAGCGAGCGCCTGGGCGTGGGACGCCGCGGGGGCTATTACGAAGAGGCTGGGGCGCTGCGTGACATGGTCCAAAATCATATTTTGCAGGTCATGGCGCTGATGGCCATGGAACCTCCGGTTTCGCTCGAAGCCGAACCCATTCGGGATGAGAAAGTCAAGTTGCTGGAGTCCATCCGCCCCATTTCGTCCGAGCAGGTGTCGCGAATGGTGGTTCGCGGCCAGTACACCGCAGGCATCCTGGACGGAGCAGCCCAGGCGGCTTATCGCAATGAACCCCTGGTGCGTCCGGGGTCGAATATCGAGACGTATGTCGCGCTCAAACTGCATGTCGACAACTGGCGCTGGTCCGGCGTTCCCTTCTATCTGAGGACCGGCAAGTGCCTGCCCATGAGCGCGAGTGAAGTGCGGGTGCAGTTCCGTCCGACCCCCAACGTGCTCTTCGCAGCCCGATGCGGCCCCCGCCTGGATTCCAACTCGATCACCATCCGGCTCCAGCCCAACGAGGGGATTACGATGCACATCAATGGCAAGATTCCCGGCGCCAGCATGCAGATCCGCCCCGTCCGCATGCATTTCAGTTACGATGCGGAATTTGGGGCCTACACCCCGGAGGCTTATGAACGACTCCTGATCGATGCCATGTCGGGCGACGCGACTCTGTTCCTGCGGCGGGACGAGGTGGAGGCGGCGTGGAGTTTCGTGGACGCGATTCGCGCTGGTTGGGACGGGGTGCCGCTGGTTGAGCAGGAGTTTTACGCGGCGGGGACCTGGGGCCCCAAACTCGCTGATGAATTGCTGGGCCGATCCGGACATGCCTGGCGTGAGCCGCAGCCGCTTCAGCAAACGAACTGAGTCGCGGGCCGACTGTTATGAGATGCGAAACGCTGCAAAGCCCCGCCTGCGAAGTCCGATGGTTCCATTCCCCCGAAGAACTGGTGTGGACCGCTGCCCGGGACTGGATCGAGTGGTTTCAAGTGTTGCGCGTTGGTGGACGGGACCCTGCTGTGGCTCTTTCGGGCGGGCGCATTGCCAAGGCTTTCCTCGAAGCTGCAAACAAGGCTCTCGCCAGCCATTCGGGGCTTATTGCGAAGACACAGTTCTTTTGGGCGGACGAACGCTGTGTGCCCCCCGAGCATCCTGAGAGCAATTTCGGGATGGCGTGGAAGCATCTGCTCCGACCCAGCGGCGTGCCGGAGTCGAATCTGCACCGCATTCACGGCGAGATCGAGCCGATGCTGGCCGCGACCACGGCTGCGCGGGACTTGGCCAGGTGGACAGGCGCGGCTGCGGGAACCGTTCCCCGCCTGGACCTGGTGTTGCTGGGAATGGGAGAGGACGGCCATGTGGCCTCCCTTTTCCCCGGGGAACCGCCCGAACTCATGTCGTCCAAGGAATCCTATCGGAGCGTGGCTGCCCCCAAGCCCCCTCCCGACCGTGTGACGCTCGGCTATTCGGTTCTTTCCCAAGCGGATCAGGTGTGGGTCCTGGCCTCGGGGTCCGGCAAGGAACAGGCCCTGCGCACCTCGCTGGAATCGCCGGAACGCACTCCTCTCGGTTGGGTTCTAGGGTCCCGCTCCCAAACGCGCATTTACACAGACCTCTCCCCTGCAAAGGGTTTCAGGGGCTGAATTATCGCTGCCGCCTCTTCTCAAAAATATTCGCCGTCCGTTTGAACAAAACTCGCCTGGGGTACATCTTAACCTCAGACAATCTCGCTGTTCGTTAGGGTTGGCAGAGAGGTTTTGCTGGCAATACGGTCCGAACAGCGACCCACCAAGTTGGCCGTATTGCACTTCTGAGCGTCGTGGACGACGGCGTATAAACCTCATCGTCCTGAAAGGCCGGACGTAAGTCCGGCCTTTCGTTTTGTGCGCCCGGCAGGGCGCACTGACTAGTTCAGCGTTGCCTGCACTTGCGGGGGAGGTTAGGCTGGATTTCGATGAAACACGTTCTCGACTTCGAGAAGCCGATCGTCGAGTTGCAACACAAGCTCAGTGCACTTCGTAAACATCCGGAGGATCATCTTCCAGATCTGAGCATTGAGGACGAGATCGCGTTGATTGAAAAGAAGCTTGAAGAGACTCGGCGCCAAGTATTTACCAACCTCACCGCCTGGCAGCGCGTTCAGTTGGCCCGACACCCCAAGAGGCCCTACTCGATGGATTACCTGCGGTTGGCCTTTGACGAATTCCATGAGATGCACGGGGACCGGCTGTTTGCGGATGACAAGGCGATGATCGGCGGGTTGGCCATGATCGGCGGGCATCGATGCGTGGTGGTTTGCACTCAGAAAGGGCGGGATACCAAGGAGAACATCCGGCGTAACTTCGGATCCGCACATCCGGAAGGGTATCGCAAGGCCTTGCGGCTGATGCGCTTGGCGGACAAGTTTGGGCTTCCGATCATAACGCTGATCGATACTGCCGGCGCGTATCCGGGCATCGGGGCCGAGGAACGGCACATCGCCGAGGCGATCGCGGTGAATTTGCGCGAAATGACTCTCTTTCGGGTACCAATCATTGCGGCGGTCATCGGGGAAGGCGGCTCGGGCGGAGCCTTGGGGATCGGGGTGGCCGACAAGGTGTTGGTCCTGGAAAACGCCTATTACTCCGTCATCAGCCCGGAGGGGTGCGCGGCGATTCTCTGGAAAGACCGCGCGGCTGCGAGTCAGGCAGCGGAAGCACTCAAGATCACCGCCACACACCTCCTCCAGCTTGGATTGATAGACGCCGTCGTCCCAGAGCCGATCGGAGGCGCCCATACCGATCACGAAACCACCAGTTCCAATCTGCGCGAACACCTCATCAACGCCATTGAATCCCTCCAGAAACTTTCGCCCGAGGAACTGCTCAAACATCGCTACCAGAAGTACCGTGCCATGGGCCATTTCAGCGAGGGAACGTCTCCCCTCAAAATTCTGGAACCGCCCTCTGAGCTGAACCCAGCCCTTTGACGTCCCGGTTTTCTGGCTTTCCATGCTTTACCCGCTCGTCTTCGACCCGATCCTCAAAGAACGCGTCTGGGGCGGTCGCAACCTGGAGCGGCTCTTCGGCAAAGTGCTGCCCGAAGGACGGCGAGTCGGCGAATCCTGGGAAATCAGTGATCGCCCGGGGGATGTCAGTGTCGTGGCCAACGGTCCGCTGGCTGGCAAGGATCTTCGCTGGCTGATGGAGCGCCACCGGGCGGAGCTTCTAGGCAATGCAGCCGATCAGGGGAGCCATTTTCCACTGCTTATCAAGATCCTCGACGCGCAGGAGGATCTGTCGCTCCAGGTCCATCCTCCGGCCCACAAGGCAGCCGCGTTGGGCGGGGAGCCCAAAACCGAAATGTGGTATGTGGTCGATGCCACCGCGACCGCCGCGTTCTACGCCGGCCTCAAGCGTGGAGTGACACGGGCGGACTTTATACGACGGCTGGCGGATGGGAGTGTGGCCGAGTGCTTCCATCGGCTGGCGGTGACCCGGGGCGATTCGCTGTTCCTGCCCAGCGGCCGGGTCCATGCGATCGGGGCGGGCAATGTCATCTTCGAAATCCAGCAGAACTCCGACACCACCTATCGGGTTTTTGACTGGAACCGGGTGGGGCTCGATGGGCGGCCCCGGGAACTGCACGTCGAGCAGTCGCTCGAAAGCATCGACTTCAATGACTTCGAGCCGGCCCTGGCCAAACGCGATTTCTCAGAGGATGGGACGTCTCGCTGCCGCATGCTCGCCGATCATGTGCTCTTCCGCGTGGAGGTTCGGCATTTGCCTGGACGGGGAGCCTTCGCACTGCCAGCGGGTCGGATGTCGATCGTGGCCCAAGTCGATGGGATGTCGCTCATCAGGAGCGACTCGGGTCGTGTAGAGATGGTTCCCGGTCGTTTCTGCCTGATTCCCGCATGCGTGGCCAATGCAGAGATCCAGGCCGACGCGCCTTGCGAATTCCTGGTCGTCACAGCGGGCACCGGTCCGGAGGTGTGAAGGCTGGTACCGCGCAGTTCATTCAGAACTGCGCCGCTCAATGCGTTCGGCGTGTTGGTAGCGGTGGTTCATGCGTGAGCCGGTAGCTCACCCGTTGAATCGGTCTGCCGTCTGCCACGAAGTCGCGCTCGAAATCGGTGAGGATCGATGCCAGTTCCTCCGGCGTAGCGACCTTTTCAAACGCACTGGCTGTGCGGAACACATCCGTCATCTGCTCAAAATAGTCGGAGTCGTCCGTCCGCAAATGCACCCATCCACCTGGCTGAAGCGCGTGTGCGGCCAGGGATGGAAACCCGGCGTTGATCAGCCGATTCTTGCGGTGCTTCTTCTTGGGCCAGGGATCCGGGAAATAGATGTGCAACGCGTCCGCTGTCTGCGGTGGCAGGAGGTAGTCGAGAAAATAGGCGCATTCGATGCGCACTCCGCGGAGATTTCGCAGCCCAAGGCGCCGGCCTTTCCGATCCAGTTTGCGGATGCGCCCCAGCAACCGTTCCACGCCGATGAAGTTGCGATCCGGATGCCGTTCCGCGTAAGCAAGCAGGAACGAGCCATCCCCGCTTCCCAGTTCAATCTCCAGCGGTTGAGGGACGGGAAACAGATCGGATAAGTCCAGCCGCTCGACAATGGACGGCAGGATATACACCAAGTCCTTTGCCAGACCTGACGGTTGGAGGGGTTCGGGCCGCATCCGGTCCGGGACAAAAGCCCTATTCCGGTCGGGTCTGGTCGATTCCCAGCGCCCAGCGGATGCCGCCGAGAACGTGCTGCTGATACTGGCGACTGACCTCGGGCGAGTTCTTGCGCTCACCGTTCTTGTCCACCCAGGCCGGATCCCAGATGTCTTCCCGATGACCCAGCGAGGTGTAAAACACCCGGCCCTGGCCGTAGTCCTTGCGCCAGGCCACCGGGTAGTCGCCCGGGGTCTTGTCGTTGGGATGCTTGTCCAGCGTCAGCAGACCGTGAACCTTGGACCGGTCGAAATCCTTGAACTGATAGATCTCGTCGTAAACCTTCCACGCGGCGCCCAAATGCCGGCAGGCGCTGCATTCCGAGTCCTGGTTGATGATGTCCACCTCCACCTGCGGCCCGTGCTTGAGAAAATGGCCCCCGATCATCTCGGTATAGGCAGGCAGGCCCGGAAATGTGTCGGTCGCGGCATGCATGCCGACAAACCCTTTGCCCGAGCGGATCCATTCGAGGAACGCTGCCGGGTCCGGCATGGGCAGGTCGCCCGTGGTGTTGGCAAAAACAATGGCGTCATAGTTCTTGAGCGCCGCCGGACTCATCTTCTCGGCCAACACAGCTTGGATGGCTTCCCGCACCTTGGCCTTGTCCGGCTTGCCGTCCGGCCCTTGGAATCGGGCCTCGGATGGATCGACGCGGGCGTATTCGACCTTGAACTCGCGCGTCTGGCTGGCCAACTCGCCCAGCACCTTCTCGGCGGTGGGGATGGACGTATGTCGAAAACCGGTGGTCGTGCTCACGACCAGCACGCGTTTGGGAGCGGAATCCGCGCTGCTTTGGGCGGTTGCCGGGGTTGCAGAGGCCATCACGGTCAGCGCAATGCCGAGGGCGGCCAACAACGGTTTGGCAGGGAAGCGATCAATCATAAGCATTCCAGAATTCAGACTGCGCGGAGACTTTCCGCATTCAGAGAGCATGAACAAACAAAGGAAAATGGTCGGGGCGGCGAGATTCGAACTCGCGACCTCTTGTACCCGAAACAAGCGCGCTAGCCAGGCTACGCTACGCCCCGACCTGCCCGCCAAATCTGCCCTGCGACGCCTGGCCAGGCAATGAGAATCTGCTTTCCGCTTTGCGGTCGGTCGGCGGCGCGAGTCGGGGATTTGAGTGTGCATACGGGGAACCCGCTCGCCCTTGGCGGGTGGGTGTCCTAGAGTGCGCCATGCCCACACGCATGAAACATCGAGTCCCGGGCGCGTTCCACGTCCCTCTGACCCTTTTCCGGCTGTTGCTGTTTCCCCTGGTGGCGCTGGGTTTGGCAGCCGCCGCCGCCCGCGCCGCAGTTCCTTTCGTCTTGCCCTGGAACGACGCGGCCGCGGGCGTCACAGATTTCTCATCGCTCAATTCACCCATCCGCTCCAACTCCTGGGTCAGTGTGAATCCCGATGGGCACTTCAGCGTGGAGGGCCAGCGGGTGCGATTTCTCGGCGTCAATTTCGCCGGTGACTCGCCCTTCATGCCGACGAACAAGGCGGATGCCGTCGCCGCGCGCCTGGCGAAGTTCGGGGTGAACTGTGTGCGATTTCATCACATGGACGCTCCTTGGGCCTACCATGGCGGCCTCCTGGCCTACGCTCCGAACCACAGCACGAACGTGAATGCCGGCCAGCTCGACCAGCTTTTCTTTCTTGTCTCCCGTCTCAAGGCGCACGGTATCTATGCCAACCTCAACCTGCTGGTGGGTCGGGAGTATCGATCCGGGGACGGCCTGGGGTCGGCGGTCACGGGCATGGATTGGAAGGATCAGCACATTCTCGGCTATTTCAATGACACTGCACTGGCGTTGCAGAAGGACTATGCGACCCGGTTGCTCACACCGACCAACCGCTTCACCGGCCTGCCCCTGGCCAGAGACCCGGCGGTGGCGTTCGTGGAAATCATCAACGAGAACGGCATCATCCAGAAGTGGCTGGATCGCGGCCTGGACAACCTGCCCGCGGCCTACGCTGCGCAACTGCAAGTCGCGCTGGAACGATTGGCTCGTGGCTCGTTACACGAACGACGCGGCCATGCTCGCCGCATGGAACATCGTCGATGTGCCGTTCGGCGCAAATCTGGTCGCCAACGGCGACTTCGGCAACGGCCTCACCGGCTGGAACCCGGAGCAGCACGACACCGCGCGGGCCAGCTTCGCGCGCACCTTCGAGTTCACCGACGGCGCGCCCTCGGCCAGAATCATCGTCACCAACCCGGGCTCGGCTTCGTGGCACATCCAGTTCAACTACCCCGGCCTGCAGTCGTTACCAACAGCCAACCCTACACCGTGTCGTTTTCGGCGAAAGCCAGCCCCGCGACGGATTTCGAGGCCTCGGTCATGCAGGCGCACGCGGATTGGCAGACGGCGGGTTTTGCCCTGGACTACAGGCTCACCACCGACTGGCAGCGGTTCACGCAACACCTTCCAGGCAAACATGACCGACCGCAACGTGCGCATGAACTTCGGCGGCATGGGCCTCAAGCTGGCGAACCTTCTGGGTGGCCGATGTCCGGCTTCAACCCGGCGGGCAAATCGGGAACGCTGCCGGACGGCGCTTCCCTGGGCGCGCGCACCGTGCCGAACCTGCTGTTTTCCGGCACTGGCTATCGCGGCACGATCGAGGCGCGCAAGGATTGGCTGCGCTTCCTGCGCGACCTCGAACACCGTTACTACGACGCCATGGTCGCCCACGTGCGTACCAACTGCGCCTACCCCGGCCTCATCTTTGGCACCATCATGGCGAACAGCCCCGCCACGGTGCAGAGCCGGCTTGACGTGATTGACGGCCACGCTTACTGGCAGCACCCGCAGTTCCCCGGCAACCCTTGGGATTCCGTGAACTGGACCGTGCCGAACGTCTCCATGGTCAACACGCTCGGGGACGACAACACGCTGGCCGGCCTCGCGCGCCAGCGGATCCAAGGGCAAGCCCTTCACGGTCACGGAATACAACCATCCGCAGCCGATGTATTACGGCGCCGAGGCTCCGCTGCTGCTGGCCGCCTACGCCGCGTTCCAGGACTGGGACGGCGTCTGGATGTTCGACTACGGCCACGGTCAGGACGGCACAGCGACGATGGGTGCGGCGCGCGGTTTTTTCGACACCGCGCAGCACTCGGGGAAGATGGCCAACATGCTTTTGGCCGCAAACCTCTTCCGCCGGGGCGACGTGCGGCCCGCCCTGTATGAAATTTCCATGGCGCTGACGCCGGAACGGGAGATTGATCTGCTCGCCAACACGCGGGCCTGGAGCGTCTTCTCCAGCCGGCAGATGGGTGTGCCCGGGAAGCTCGCCTTCACCAACCGGCTCAGCACCCGTGTGGGCCGGACGCCCGACGGCCTTGCCCATCCACCGGCCGGGCCCACCGGCAACGTGGTGGTCAGCGACACCGGCGAGTTGAGGTGGGACCTTGCCACTGCGGGGCGCGGCCTGGTCACGGTCAACACGCCGCGCACCAAGGCCGTGCTCGGCTACGCCACGAACCGGGTTTTCCCGCTTGGGGACCTCACGTTCACGCCCGGGACGAATCTGCTCGGCTGGTGCAGCTTCGGCGCGACGCTCACCCGCGGCGACAGCTTCACCAACGGTTGCACCGCGCTCGTCGTCGCGAGCGGTTGGTGGGAGAACACCGGGCAGGTGTGGAAGACGGCGACGAAGAACTCCGTCGGCAACCGATGGGGCGGGCCGCCGATCCTGATGGAAGTCGTGCCCTTCACGCTCACCCTGCCGGTGGCCACGAACCGCGTCCACATTTGGGCGCTCGACCGAACGCGGCCAGCGCATGGCCAAACTGCCAGTCACCGGCACGGCCAACCACTCGATCCTCACCATCACCACCCACGCCGCGACTCTCTGGTATGAGATTGAAGTGGCGCAGCACCTGGCGGGCTCGGGTCTTGGCGCGCGACAAATTTCACAGCCGCCGCATTGATCAACCGCCTGGCCAGCGGCGGGACTGCCACGCCCGCGGCCGACGGCGTCCCAGACCTTCACGCTGAAACGAGCAGGCGCTCGATTGAATCTCCCCCTGAACCGAGGCTCGCCCTCACCCCGTCCCTCTCCCCCGGGGAGAGGGTGCCCACAAGGGCGGGTGAGGGGATTCGTGCGGTTCAGGGGTTCACTGCGCGAAACCGGGTTTCCGGGAATTCTCACCCCGCGGTGTCACCGGATGCCGCACAAGACTTTGATCTTCGCCACCGCCTCGTCGGGGGACAGCACGGCGGAGTCCTTCTGGCTGCGCAGTTTGAATTCCACCTTGCCCTGTTCGAGCGTGCGTTTGCTCAGGGTCAGGCGCACCGGCAAACCCATGAGATCTGCGTCGCTGAACTTCTCGCCTGCCCGGGCGGGGCGGTCGTCGAACAGGACCTCGATCCCTTCCTGCTGCAGGCGTGCATACAGCGCCTCGGCCTGGCTGCGGATTGAATCATCCTCGATGTTCAGGGCGATGAGGTGGACGTGGTAGGGAGCGATCTGCGGGGACCAGATGATGCCCTTGTCGTCGTGGCTCTGTTCGATCCACGCAGCCGCCATTCGGGACACGCCGATGCCGTAACACCCCATGACCACGGGCTGGGTCTGGCTGTTGGCGTCGAGATAGGAACAGTTCATGGCCTCGGAATACTTGGTGCCCAGCTTGAAGATGTGGCCCACCTCGATGCCCCGGGCCGACTTGAGCTTGCCCGAACAGCGCGGACAGCCGTCGCCTTCCTTGGCCAGCTTGAAATCCCCGAACTCGGGCAGGGCGACGTCGCGTCCGAAGTTGACGTTGATGTTGTGGTAATCCGTCTTGTTGGCGCCGCACTCGAAATTCACCCGGCCATTCACGTAGCGATCCGCGATGACGCGGACGCCGTCGGGCAGCCCGATCGGGCCGGCGTAACCGACTTGCGCGCCCGTGAGTGATTGGATCTTCTCCGCCGGGGCGAGCCGGAGCACTTTCGCGCCGAGGTGGTTGGCCACTTTGAGTTCGTGCACGTCGCAATCGCCCCGCACCATCACGGCCACGGTGTCCCCATCGGCATCGAAGATCAGGGTCTTGGTGGTTTTCCAGACGGGGATGTCGAGGAACTTTGCCAGTTTCTCGACCCCGATCAGGCCTTCGCCCAAAACGGCTTCCATCGGGCGAGGCTCGGCGTCCTGAGGAAACTGATCGAGCCTGGATTCCGCGCGTTCCTGGTTGGCAGCGTAGTCGCAGGTGTCGCAGTAGAGCACGGTTTCCTCGCCCGAGTCGGCGAGCACCATGAACTCGTGACTGCCGCTGCCGCCGATGGCGCCGGTGTCCGCCTCCACGGCGCGGTAGGTGTAGCCGACGCGTTCGCAGATGCGGTGGTAGGCCTTGCGCATCGCTTCGTAGGACGCGTCCTGGCCCGCTTCATCCGCGTCGAAGCTGTAGGCGTCCTTCATGACGAACTCGCGGGCGCGCATGAGGCCGAAGCGCGGGCGGATCTCGTCGCGGAACTTGGTCTGGATCTGGAAGGCGCACTTGGGGAGGTCCTTGTAGGACTTGATCTCTCGGCGCAGCACATCGGTCACGACTTCCTCGTGGGTGGGGCCGAGGCAGACCGTGCTGCCGCGGCGGTCCTTGAAGGCGAACATGATGCCGTCCACGGCCGTGTAACGTTCCCAGCGGCCGGACTCCTCCCAGAGTTCCTTGGGTTGGATGGCGGGCATGAGCAGTTCCTCGGCTCCGGCGGCGGCCATTTCCTCGCGGATGATCTGGGAGATCTTGTTGAGGGTCCTCAGCAGTAACGGCTGATAGACGTAAACCCCGGCGGAAAGCTGTGAAATATAGCCCGCGCGGATCATGAGGGCGTGCGCGGCGGTCTGGGCATCCTTGGGCGCCTCCCGCAGAGTGCGGCCGATGTGTCGTGATTGTCTCATAAATCAAAATAAAACCCGCCATGGCGGGCGCGGGAGTAAAGCCGAAACGGACCGGCTCCATCCAGTCAAATCTCCGCCCCCGCGCTGCGGATTCGCGGTCCCAGGGCACCCCTTGAAACATCGCTTTGACAGGGCACCCCGAAAGGCCGAGGGTGCGGTGTCTTGGAAAAGGCAGGTATGACTTTGTCCACCGCAAGCGGCGCGCGGGAGCCGAGGGCAGCGGTAAGTCTCTTGGGCGAAATGATGGCCCGGGAAACGACACGAGGAGAGCTTTGGCACCCTGAAGGCGACAAGATCCGCTGCGTGGCCTGTGGGCATCGATGTCTGATCGGGAAGGGACACTCCGGAATTTGCAAGGTTCGATTCAACCAGGATGGCGAATTGCGGGTGCCGTTCGGCTACGTGGCGGGGGCGCAGTCGGATCCAGTCGAGAAAAAGCCGTTTTTCCACGTCTTACCCGGATCGGATGCCCTTACCTTCGGGATGCTGGGATGCGATTTCCACTGCGGGTATTGTCAGAACTGGGTCACCAGCCAGGCCTTGCGCGATCCGGTCGCGCAATCGCCCCTGCTGCCAGCCACCCCGAAGCAGTTGGTGGATGCGGCCCGGGAGGCCGGGGCGCGATTGGTGGTGTCCAGCTACAATGAACCCCTGATCACGGCGGAGTGGGCGGTGGCAGTGTTCAAGGAGGCGCGTCCGGAGGGATTGCTGTGCGCGTTTGTTTCCAACGGCAACGCCACGGCGGAGGCGTTGGACTATCTGAAGCCCTGGATTGCCGCCTACAAGATCGATCTCAAGGGGTTCAACGACCAACGCTATCGTTCGCTGGGCGGGACCCTGGCCAACGTGTGTCGGGGCGTCGAGATGGTTCTGGAACGCGGGATCTGGCTCGAGGTGGTGACGCTGGTCGTACCGGGCTTCAATGACAGCGAGGAGGAATTGCGGGCGATTGCGAGGTTCCTGGCCGGGCACAGCCGGGATATTCCGTGGCACGTCACGGCTTTTCATCCGGACTACAACATGAGCGATGGCACGCGGACGCAGGCTTCTCAGTTGATCCGGGCGGCTGAAATCGGCGTCGAGGAGGGGTTGCATTTCGTTTATGCCGGCAACCTGCCGGGCCGGGTCGGGCGATGGGAGAACACCTGCTGTCCCGCCTGCGGAAAGGTCGTGGTCGAACGCACCGGCTATCAGATTGGCGGCGTCCACCTGAATCGCCCCGGCTGTTGTGGGGCCTGTGGCGCAGAGGTGCCCGGGATTTGGTTCGTGGGCCAGAACGTGCGGGAAGGGGAGGCCAAAGACAATGCCGAGTTGTCGGGGCGCGGCCCGCGACGCGTGCGGTTGGAGAGCCGGACCCATGACAGCGAAGCATCATCCCCCATTTGAACATATCCGCCCCCCGGCGGTTGCCGGCATGTTTTATCCCGGCGAGCCGGCGGAACTCCGTCGGATGGTGGAATCGTTTCTGGAAGGAGAACCAACCGCCGGGTTGGGGTCGGCGAAGGCTTACATCCTTCCGCATGCCGGTTATGTCTACTCCGGACCGGTGGCGGGGACGGGCTACCGGCAGCTTCGGTCCGAGCGTGCGCAGATTCGGCGCGTGGTGCTGTTGGGGCCTTCGCACCGGGTGGCTTTTTACGGGATTGCATTCAGCCGGCATGACGGGTTTGCCACGCCGCTCGGGGTGGTGCCGGTCGATCGGGAGGCCATCGAGGGTATCCGGGATTTGCCGCAGATGGTGGAACTGGAGCAGGCCCATCAGTTCGAGCACTCCCTGGAAGTTCATCTGCCCTTCCTGCAAGTGGCCCTGGGCAGCTTGAAGGTGGTGCCGCTGGTGGTGGGTGACTCCGGCGAGAGTGAGGTGGCGGAGTTGCTCGATCGGCTCTGGGGCGGACCCGAGACGCGCATCATCATCAGTTCAGATCTCAGCCACTACCATGATTACGCGGCGGCTTGCCGGCTGGACAGGGAGACGGCGCGACGGATCGAGCGGTTGGAGCCTGTGGTTCCGGAGCAGGCGTGCGGTGCTATCCCGTTGGACGGGTTGTTACGGGCCGCGCGCGCCCGGGGGATGACCCTGCGCACGCTTGATCTTCGAAATTCCGGCGACACCGCTGGTCCACGGGATCATGTTGTCGGCTACGGCGCGTTTGCGGCGGGTTCTCTGTGAGTCGGAGGGCTGGGCCGTTCGGCCCGGGTGCCGGGCAACGACGCCCTGCCAGCTTCATGGCCACAACAGACGCTTTAAATCCCGTGGAGAGATGTGTGCGCAATAATCTCCACGCGCGCGGTGATCACCCCGGTGCCAAGGCCAGGCGATCGACGCCTCTATTGTGCGGCGGGCGGGTTGGTGGTCACCGGCTGGGTCGCAGGCACCGTTTCGAGAGTAAAGTTGGTGGCGGCGGGCGCAGCGGTTGGTGTTGCCGGCAAGCCGACAGGCGCTGTGTCCGGCGTTGTCGACGGCTGACTACTGGCCACGGCCTTCTCAAGTTCAGTCACTGAACGGTGGTGGTGCTTGCTCTGCAGGATGCCGATGATCAGGGCCAGCACGAAGAAGATCGTGGCGGCGTACTTGGTGGTTTTGGTCAGCACGTTGCCTGAGCCCGCCCCGAAGAGCGCGTCCGTGGCGCCGCCCCCAAAGGCGAGGCCCGCGCCGGCATCCTTCTTCGGAAGCTGCATCAGCACCAGCAGAATCAACACGGCGCAGTTCAGCACCAGGACAAACGTCAGGAGTCCAATGAAAAAGCCCATGGCGGTATCCTAGATGGAGTTGCGGACGATGTCAGCAAAACTTCTTGCCTCGAGGGCCGCCCCGCCGACCAACGCGCCGTCCACATCCGGTTGGCTCATGAGTTCCCGGGCGTTGGACGGTTTGACGCTGCCGCCGTACTGGATGCGAACCTTCCGGGCCGTGGCTTCGTCGAACTTGGCGGTCAACACCTTGCGAATGAACGCATGGGCTTCCTGCGCCTGTTCCGTGGTGGCGGTCTTGCCCGTGCCAATGGCCCAGACCGGTTCGTAGGCCAGGATGGTCTCGACCATCTGTTCCTTGCTCAGGCCGGCCAGGCTGCCTTGAACCTGCGTCTGCAGGACCGCCTCCATCTTGCCGGACTCGCGTTCCTGAAGCGTTTCTCCGACGCACACGATGGGTTTGAGCGAGGCCGCGTGGACCGCCGCCGCCTTGGTGGCAATGAGGGCGTCGGATTCCTTCTGGTATTGGCGTCGTTCCGAGTGGCCGAGGATGACGTAGCGCACGGAGAATTCCTTGAGCATGCCGGCGCAGATCTCGCCGGTATAGGCGCCGAAGTTGTGCTCGCTCATGTTCTGCGCCCCGAGGCGGATGTTGGAATCCAGGACCGCCTTGGAGACGGATTCGAGGGCGGTGTAGGGCGGGCAGACCACAATGTCCACCTCCTTGACGGCGGCCAGTTCCAGCTTGAGGGCGTTGACGAGGGTCAGCCCCTCGGCAACCGTTTTGTTCATCTTCCAGTTTCCGGCAATAATCAGTTTTCGTTCTTTGTTCATTTTCAAAATTGGAGTGATGGAGTGTCGGAGTCTTGGGTTGACACGGAAGCGCTCGCTTCAGCAGTCCAAGACTCGTTTCTGCTACTTCTTGTCTGTCAGAGCGGCCACGCCCGGCAGTTCGATGCCTTCGAGGAACTCGAGGCTGGCCCCGCCGCCGGTGCTCATGAAGGTCACCCGGTCGCCCAGGCCGGCTTTGTTCAATGCTTTCACGCTGTCGCCCCCGCCAATAATGCTCTTGGCGCCTTTGGAAGTCGCCTCGGCCACCGCCTTGGCCACGGCGTTGGTTCCCGCCGCGAACTGCTTGTCCTCAAACATTCCCATCGGGCCGTTCCAGAGAATCGTCTTGGCCTCGGCGATCGCCTTCGAATAGGCCGCAACCGTGGCCGGACCAATATCCAGACCGGCGGCGCCCTCTTGCACATCGGCGGTGGAGTTCGTCCGTGCATTGTGCCATTCCACGATCGGCTTGCCCTTCTTGTCGAGCTTGTCCGTCTTGACCGGTTCGGCAATCACGTCGTCGGTGGGCAGGAGGAACTTCACGTTGCGCGCCTTGGCCTTGGCCAGGGCGGCATGGGCGATGTCCACCTTGTCCGGTTCCACCAACGAAGCGCCGGTCTTGCGCCCCTGCGCCAGGCGGAACGTGTAGGCCATCGCCCCGCCGATCAGGATCGCGTCGGCCTTTTCAAGCAGGCGATCGATCACCTTGATCTTGTCCGACACCTTGGCGCCGCCGAGGATCACGACGAACGGGCGGGCGGGATTCTCCAGTTCGTCGCCGAGGAACTGCAGTTCCTTTTCCATGAGCAACCCGGCCGCGCACTGTCCGCCGCGCCGGGCCACGAATCGGGCGACGCCCTCGGTCGAGGCATGCGCGCGGTGGGCGGACCCGAACGCGTCGTTCACATATACATCCGCCACCCGGGCCAGCTTCTCGGCAAACGCCGGGTCGTTCTTCTCTTCCTCGGGATAGAAGCGCACGTTTTCCAGCAGGACGATGCTGCCGGGCACCATGGCGTTCACGACCTTCTCCACCTTTTCGCCGATGCAATCATCGACAAAGTTCACGGGGATGCCGATGAGGTCCGCCAGCTTGGCGGCCGCCGGGCGGAGGGACATGGTGGGCACGCGCTGGCCTTTGGGCCGGCCGCAATGCGCGGTGAGGATGAGTTTGGCGCCCTTCTCGATCAGGAGCCGCAGGGTGGGCAGCGTGGCCTCGATGCGCGTGGCATCGGTCACCACCATCTCGCCGTCCTTCTCCTCCAGGGGCACATTGTAATCCACACGCACAAACACCCGTTTGCCGTTCACCGCCAGGTCTCGCACAGTCAGTTTTGCCATAGTCCAATTCTCCGTTTCAAAGTCAGGGACAACTCCTCGGGAATGAGGAGCGGCAAGAATAGTCCGGCCACCGCCAGTGTCAAAGTGGAAGTGGACGGCAAACGGGCGCATCTGGGCACTGCCCCGGAGCGCGGATTGTCTCAATCCGCAGCAGCCTCGAACAGGCACCACGGCCCACAAGCTCGGGGCAGCCCCCCACCCTGGTGGAGTGCAGCCTCGTCCCAGTTCACGGGAGGCTCCGGCGGGGCGGGGCTGCTGCGAGTTGGGACAACTCGCAGTCCGTAACCGGGGGCAGTGCCCAGATGCGCCCACGGCAAACGGACCAGAAGATGCCGGAATGAGGCTCAGAAGAATGAAGGGAGCCGCTACCGGGGCGTGGATATGCCTGTCCGCCGGTGGGGGGGGCGGGGGTGGGTTCGGTGTCCCCGGCCTCCAGCGAGCGTGTGACGACGCTCCAACTGAACATCAGGATCATCACCATGCTGACGGCCACCTTGCCGACGACGCCGAACAGCAATCCCAGTGTGGCACCAACTCCGGCCTTGAGGGCGTCCCGGAACTCCCTGTCCCCGATCAACTCAAACAGGGTGGCGCCGATGAAGGGCCCCAGAATGATCCCGGGCAGGCTGAAAAACAGTCCCACCAATCCCCCGACGACTGCGCCCGTCACGCCTTTCCAGGTGGCGCCCAGCTTCCGGGCTCCAACCACGCTGGCCAGTTGATCCAAGATCAGGGAAAGAACGGTCAGGAGGGTAAGCAGCACCAGCACGAGGTTGCTGGGGCCGGTGTCGCCAAAATACAGCCGATGCCCCACCGCTGCCGCCAGGACGATCGGTGTGCCGGGCAACACCGGTAACAGACACCCCGCCACCCCGATCAGCATGATGAAGAGCGCAAGGCCAAGACCGATGATCTGTTCAGTGGTCATACCGGGTCAAAGGGCCTTCAGCACCGCCTCGAGGCTTTCCCGGGCGTCCCCGAACAGCATCCGCGTGTTCTCCTTGTGGAACAGTGGATTCTCCACCCCCGCATAGCCGGTGGCCATGCTGCGCTTGAGCACAATCGTGGTCCTGCCCTTCCACACTTCCAAAACCGGCATGCCGGCAATCGGACTGTCCGGCACCTCCTGGGCGGACGGATTCACAATGTCATTGGCGCCGATGACGATCGAGACATCCACGTGGGGGAAGTCCTCGTTGACCTCGTCCATCTCGAACACGATGTCGTAGGGCACCCGGGCTTCGGCCAGCAGCACGTTCATGTGGCCGGGCATGCGGCCGGCGACCGGATGGATGCCGAACCGCACGTTCACGCCTTTCTCGCGCAGGGAACGGGTGAGTTCATACACCGCGTGCTGGGCCTGGGCCACCGCCATGCCGTACCCGGGAACAATCATCACTTCCTTGGACGCGTTCAGCAGGGCGGCGGTCTCGGCGGCATCGATCGACACCACCTCGCCCGCCTCGGCTGCCGCTGCGGTCGCCTTGCCGCCGCCGGTGCCAAAGCCGCCGGCGATGACGGCGAGGAACTTCCGGTTCATGGCGCGGCACATGATGTAGCTGAGGATCGCGCCGCTGCTGCCCACCAGCGCGCCCACTACGATCAAGAGGTCGTTGTTGAGCATGAACCCGGTCGCCGCCGCCGCCCAACCGGAATAGCTGTTGAGCATGGACACCACCACGGGCATGTCCGCGCCGCCGATGGACAGGACCAGGTGCACGCCGAACAGCAGCGCCACCGCCGTCATGAGCAGCAAAGGCAACATCCCTGCGCCCTCCGCCGCCTGGTTGAGGAACACTTGGCCGAGCCACAGCGCCGCCACCAGCATGGCCAGGTTCAGTCCGTGCTTGCCAGGCATCCGCAGCGGTTTGCCGCTGATCCGCGCGCTCAGTTTGCCAAAGGCAATCACCGATCCCGAAAACGTCACCGCGCCAATGAGGATGCCCAGATAGATCTCAACCTCGTGAATGACCTGCTCGGCTCGCGTGGAATCGGCGCCGGCGACCGGATCCATGAAGGTGGCAAACCCCACCAGCACGGCGGCCAGCCCGACCAGACTGTGCAGGATGGCGACCAGCTCGGGCATCTGCGTCATCTTCACCTTGAGTGCCAGTCGCAAGCCGATGAGGCCGCCGCCGATCAGTCCGCCCGCCATCAGGCCGTGGTTGCCTTGCACCGATCCGAGCATGGTGGCCACGAGGGCGATGACCATGCCCAGGATGCCGTAGAGGTTGCCGCGCCGCGCCGTCTCGTGCTGGCTGAGCCCGCCCAAGGCCAGGATGAACAGGATGGTGGCTGCAATGTAGGAGACGTGAATGAGTCCTTGAGTCATGGCGGTGCTCTCCTATTTGCGGAACATCTGCAGCATGCGCTGGGTCACCGCGAAGCCGCCGGTGATGTTGATGGCCGTGATGAGAATGGCCACCGCCGCCAGCCACTTGATCCAGTTCACCTCGGACGACACCTGCAGCAGGGCGCCGAGGATGATGATGCTGCTGATGGCGTTGGTCACGCTCATCAGCGGGGTGTGCAACGCGGGGGTGACGTTCCAGATCACCATGTAACCGATGAAACACGCCAGCACGAATACGGTGAAATGCGCCATGAACGACGGCGGGGCGACCAGTCCCAAGCCAAACAGCGCCGCGCCTCCCAAAATGAAGGGCAGCAACAAAGCCCAGGCACCGGCCTTCTTGGGCTCGGGCCTGGCCGCTGGCGCCGCGACATCAGCCGGTTTGGCCTCCGGCGGTTTTGCGGACAACTTCGGCGCCGGCGGCGGCCAGGTGATCTGGCCGTCCTTGATCACGGTCGCGCCGCGGATGACTTCGTCCCCGAAGTTGACGTTGATCACGCCGTTTTTGTCCGGGCAAAGCTCGACCAACAGATGGCGCAGGTTGGAGGCGTAAAGCTGGCTGGCTTGCGTGGGAAGCCGGCTGGGCAGGTCCGTGTAACCGATGATGGTGACCCCGTGTTTCTGCGCCACACGGCCGGGCTGGGTCAGTGCGCAGTTGCCCCCCTGCTCGGCGGCCAGGTCCACGATGACACTGCCCTCCCGCATGGACTCGACCATGCCTTCGGTGATCAACTTGGGCGCCGGTTTGCCCGGGATCAGGGCCGTGGTGATGATGATGTCCACCTCCATGGCCTGCCGGGCGAACAGTTCCATCTCCGCCTTGATGAACGCCTCGCTCATCACCTTGGCGTAGCCGCCGGCGCCGCTGCCTTCCTCCTTGAAATCCAGCATCAGAAACTCGGCGTCCATGCTCTCGACCTGCTCCTTGACCTCCGGCCGCGTGTCGAACGCCCGTGCGATCGCGCCCATGTTGCGCGCGGTGCCGAGCGCGGACAACCCGGCCACGCCGGCGCCGATGACCAGCACCTTGGCCGGCGGGATCTTGCCCGCCGCGGTGATCTGGCCGGTGAAGAACCGTCCGAAATGCTGCGCCGCCTCGATCACCGCACGGTAGCCGGCGATGTTGGCCATCGAACTGAGCGCATCCAGCTTTTGCGCGCGCGAGATGCGCGGGACGCTGTCCATGGCCAGCACCGTGACTTTGCGCGCGGCTAACCGGTCCAGCAGGGCCTTGTTCTGCCCCGGCCAGACAAAACTGATCAGGGTCTGGCCCGGACGCAGCAGTTCCACCTCGTCCACGCCCAGCTCCGGGTGCTGTTCGGGCGCACGGACTTTCAGAATAATGTCGGACCCGGCCCAGACGGCGCGGGGGTCCGCGAGGATTTCTGCGCCGGCTTCGCGATAGGCGTCGTCGGTGAAGTGGGCGGACTCGCCGGCTTGGGATTGGATGGCCACGCGGAACCCCAGTTTCCGGAGTTGTTCGACCACCTCGGGCGTGGTGGCCACCCGCCGTTCGCCGTCGTGGATTTCCCTGGGGATGCCGATTTGCATGCTCATGGTTCGTGAATCGCCACGGATGACTCGTCCGCGCGGGCGGCAGAGTAGGCGATGCGAGCCGGCGCGTCGAGGAGGAGCTGAACGGACCACTCCCAAAACACCTGGTTGACAACGCAGCCAAGTGGCGCGTGGTTATTCCAGAATCCATGTTGGCCCGGCCTGGATCCCGGGTCCGGGCGGAAAGGTTCGCATGAGAATTCATTGCATTCCCGGCTTGGGGACGAAGGGCCTGCTCGTCCTGCTCTGCGCTGGCGCTGTGGCGTCCAGTCACGCCCAGTCCATCGATCCGACAAATCTGCTGCCGGTGGTGAGCATCGAGGCAATCGATCCGCAGGCTTCCGAACCCGGACTGCTGACCGTGATCGAAAATGGCGTCTTTCGCATAACCCGCGATGGCCCCACGAACCATGCGCTCACCGTGGCTTACTCGATTGGCGGTAGCGCCAGCAATGGAGTGGATTACGCCGCCCTTTCAGACCAGGTCCTGATCCCGGCGGGGGTGGCCGCGGTGGACATCGTGATTCAACCCCTGCACGACCTGTTGCCGGAGGGAACCGAGACCGTGGTGTTGCGCCTGAAAAATCCGGTGTTCATCACCATCTATCCGCCGCCACCGGGCGCGTATCTGGTAGGTTCCGGCAGGGAGGCGGTTGTGTTCATTGCCGACAACGACACTCCGTTGCCCGTGGTGACAATCGTGGCCCGCGATCCGATTGCCTCAGAAGGGACAAATTGCTGTCGCTGGGTGGGTTGGACCAGCACGGCCACAGCCACGTTCTGCGGCACCAACACGGCCCTGTTCGTGGTGCGTCGCCAGGGGCCGACAAACGAGGCGCTGACCGTTTGCTACGGCGTCGGTGGCATGGCTTCGAATGGCGTGGATTATGTCGAACTGCCGGGCGTGGTCACCGTTCCGACCGGACAACGCGCGGCATCGATTCTGGTGGTGCCGTTTGACGATGCACTGCCGGAGCCGGTTGAATCCGTGGTGTTGCGTCTGCACGTCCCACCGACCGTCGGATCGGCTGTGCCTCCCTACGTGATCGGATGTCCGGGACAGGCGGCAGCCATCATCGTGGACAATGACGGACCGCGACCGTGCACGGGCATGCTGCCCGACCGGTGCTTCCACCTGTCGACCCCGGGGACCGATGGAGCCTGGTTCCGCATCGAGTCCTCGACCGACTTGCGGCAATGGACGCCCCTGTGCAGCAATGCAGTCACCAATGGCGCCATCCACTTTGTGGATCCGGACGCCGACGAAGCGCCTGCGCGATTCTACCGGGCCGTGCCGGAAGCGGTTCCACCGCCGGAATAGGCCGCCGGCAGCGGGCTCGAACCCCGGAACGTGTCGGTTCCAGCAATTTACAGTCGGAGCTCAGAAATTGTTGGAAAACTGCAAATTGTCGGGACTGACGCCTTCCCGGACCTTGAAATTTCCCACGGGCTGGTCTTTAGTGGCGGCGTGCAAACCATGAAAGGAACTATGAAGCGATGGATGGCAACCATGATCGTGTTGAGCTGCGCGGCGGTTTGGACAGCCCGTGCGCAGGAGGCCGAGGCTGGCAAGACCCTGTCTCCAGAGCAGGTTCAGCAGCGGCAGGCGGTGATCAAGAAATACGACACCAACGGCAACGGCGTCCTCAGCAAAAGTGAGAAAAAGGCCATGAGCAAGGAGGACAAGCAAATCCTTGCCAAGACCGGTGGCGTCGGCACTGCCGGCAAGGCCCCCAAGAGCAAGGAAGCCAAGCCTGACAAGACCAAGGGATCCGAGCAGAACCGCGACGCCAAACCGCCCAAGGTTGAGCAAACTGGAAAAACCAACGCGGTGAGCCAGTAACCCGCGCGGAACAAACCGGGTCGGCCGGGGCGTCCTTGTGGGTAAGGGAATGGTCGGAGCGACAAGAAGGTGTCGGTTCCAGCAATTTACAGTCGGAGCTCAGAAATTGTTGGAAAACTGCAAATTGCCGGGACTGACGCTTTCCACGGGCTGCCAACCGTGGGGACCAACAGGTCTGCAGGCTGACGTGGGTCCGCAGTCCTGCGAGAAAACCCTCAACTCTCGCTGAAGTAGTCCGAGTCGATGCGTTTCACCTCGTATGTCGAGGCAATCGCCACACCAACACCATGATCGAACATCAGTTTGGTAAGCCGTGCGCCGTCAATCAGGATGATCTTCGTTTCAATCTTTGATGCGTATTCCAATGCGTCGGAAGAAAAACCTGAAGTGGTAATGAAGATGCCTTTCCGTGCCCGCTGTCCCTGCAACGCACCTGCAAACTTCTGGATCTCCGGGCGGCCCACTGTGTTGCCCCATCGCTTCGCTTGCAGGTAGATCGTATCGAGTCCGAGAGGGTCTTCCTTGATGATCCCGTCGATGCCCTCGTCACCCGATTTTCCGAGTGCCTCGCCGGCGTCCTTGCGGCTCCCACCGTAGCCCATCCGGACGACAAGATCGACAACCACACGCTCCAGGAGGTCCGGCGGGCCGTTCATGATTTGGGCCATCAGGTCGGCCTCGATTTGGCGCCGGACTTTCAGATACGCGTTTTCAAGAAGTTCTTCAGGGGTGTCCGTCTCTCCGTTCGTTTCGGGTGATTGGTCCCTTTCTTCCGTGGGGCGCGGCCGGTTGCGAAATTCGCGGTAGTCGTCGAACTGGTTTAGGACGCGAAGATCAACCCGTTCTGGATGATTCCGAAGCACCTCACGACCCGTCGCCGTGATTATCGACACCGCACGACGGGGCGACGAGAGCAGCCCAGCCTGCATCATGTGTGTCTTCGCCCATCCGATCCGGTTATCAAAGAGCCGAGCCCTGCCGCTCGGCAGCATCTGCCGTCGATCGTCCTCCGTCAGGCCGAACTGGTCCGCGAGCTTTGACACCAACTCGCGATTGACATGCTCCTGGCCGTCCTGATGCGCCTCAAGGAGGGGACGCATGATGGATTGAAAATCGGGTATCCCCATCTCTGACCTCCCGGAGCTGATACGCAACGCGGCGCCCTGCGGCAAGACTTTAGAAGGTGTCGGTTCCAGCAATTTGCAGTCGGAGCTCAGGAATTGTTGGAAAACTGCAAATTGTCGGGACTGACGCCTTCCTCGCCTTCCACGGCGGCAGCGCCGTAGGCGCGGCATATTTGTAGGACCGCCAGCCGATCAATCGTTCTCCAGCCCCGTCAGGGGCGGCATGGGGAGATGCCGCTCCTACGGAGCTGCGACATGTTGCGATCCCGGTTTCTACAAAGATGCCGCACCTGACGGCGCTTTTGGGCATGGCGATATTCACGCAGCAAGGAGGTGGTGGAGGGTGGAGTCGAGGAGATGCGCGCCGGGAACCTCGGGACAAAAGGGGCGCAGGCGATCCGTTATCGGCGTTTCTATTCTGACTTTGATTCTGACTCAGTCACATGAAGACCGTTCGGAATCGCACAGAACCCCTTATTTCATTCACCAAAAAGTAATTTGGCGGAGAGGGGGGGATTCGAACCCCCGATGGGGTATGAGCCCATTCACGCTTTCCAGGCGTGCGCGTTAAACCACTCTGCCACCTCTCCGCCGGGGCGATTCAATGTGGGCAAGCTTGCCCGCCCTGGCAATCCATTTCCCGTTCCATTTCTCGCGGCGGGATTCATGGCGCCAACTGCCCGCACAGCTCGGTCAGCCGCGCGCTTTCGCTCCGAATGAGGCCCTCGCCCAGGCGCTTGAGCGCGGCCAGGTTGGCCCGACTCGCGTTGTCCATGTCTTCGTTGCCTTCGTCCAATCGCGTCTGGAATCGGTAATAGCGGTTGGACGGCAGGAGCTGTCGCAGTTGGTAGTCGGTGGTGTCGCTGACCCCGTCGAAGACCACGTTGAGGATGGGTTGGGCCCAGTTGGCCAGGCCCCAGCCCTTGACCTGGTCATAGGGCAGGGGACGGGTCAGTTCGCCGGTGCCCAGGGAAACGACCAGGAAGTCGCTGTCCTGCGGATGCAACGTCTGGGCCTCGACGTAAGCGCACATGGCCGGGTTGTTCGCATACACTCCTCCGTCGATCAGCGCGTAATCGTCCGTGCCCTCCCGGGTTGTGACCTTGACGGGCTCGAAGTAAGTGGGGGCAGCGGCGGTCGCATGGGCCACGTCGGTCATGGGAAAGTCATGAGTGGCGGTGTCTGTCCGGGCCCGGTGTCGCTTGAAAAACCAGGGGAATCGCCCTTCGATTTCGTAAGCCGTCACCAGCACTTCGGTCAGCGCATCCTGGAGTCGCGTGCTGCCCAGATACTCCTTGAGCACGGTTTGAAGGCCTTTGGCCGGATATTTTTCCTCGAACAGGTTGCCGACCGCATGAAGCCGGTGCCAGAGGGAGCGGGAAAAGATGCGCGGGCCTTCCTGCTCGTAAAGTTCCACCAGGCGGGCGGCGGTGTATTTCGGCTGGAGACGCTGCCGGCCCGGGCGGGTGAGCGCGAGCGTGAGGATGCCACCGGTGGAGGTGCCGGCGATCAGGTCGAACATCCGCGCAATGGGCTGGCCGGTGCGCCGTTCGATCTCGGCGAGGACCAACGCGGGGATGATCCCGCGAATCCCGCCGCCGTCGATGGATAGAACCTTGATCAGGCCCGGCATGATGACGCCACGTTTTCCCGGGGACTGCATTTCGTCAAGAAAGGAGCTTCCCACAGGCGCCTTCCCAGACTACTGTCTTGCTAGCGCGTCGATGTCCGATGGACTTCTGCAGCCGGGTGGCGCTGTTTGGGTGCCTTGGCAGAAGTCCCCGGTTCTCCACTCGTGCATCCTTCTCCGTCAGGGGGGGAGGTTCGGTTCAAGCCATTATGACGCATCCATTGATTATTCAGGGCGGGATGGGGGTTGCGGTGTCCGGTTGGCGACTGGCGCGAACGGTTTCGCGAGCGGGCCAGTTGGGCGTGGTCTCCGGAACGGCTCTGGCCGTGGTGTTGTCCCGGCGGCTGCAACTCGGCGATGCGGACGGACGGCTGCGACATGCACTCGGACACTTTCCATTTCCTGAAATGGCTCGGCGCGTGGTGTCCGAACACTTTGTCCCCGGCGGCAAGCCGTCCGACGCGCCCTTCAAGCTCACCCCCATGCCCACGTTGCAATCGTGTCGGGCGCTCGACGAGCTGACCGTGGTGGCGAACTTTGTCGAGGTCTTCCTGGCCAAGGAAGGTCACGACGGGGTCGTCGGAATCAATTTCCTGGAGAAGATCCAGTTGCCCACCCTGGCCTCGATCTTTGGCTCCATGTTGGGCGGGGTCGATTACGTGCTGATGGGCGCGGGCATTCCCCGGGCCATTCCCGGGGTGCTGGACCGGTTTTCGCAGGGGGAAGCCGCGGAGCTGAGGATCGACGTGGAAGGCGCTCTGCCCGGCGAGGAACATCACATGCGCTTCGACCCTCAGGCGTTCTGTGGCGGCACGGCACCCAAGCTCAAACGCCCCAAGTTCATCGGGATCGTAGCTTCCGCCACCCTGGCCCTGACGCTCGCCAAGAAATCCAACGGCCGCGTCGATGGGTTTGTCGTGGAAGGTGAGACGGCGGGCGGCCACAACGCGCCGCCGCGGGGTCCCCTGCAACTGAGTCCGCAGGGTGAGCCGATTTATGGCGAGCGGGATGTGGCTGATCTGGGCAAGATTGCAACGTTGGGTTTGCCATTCTGGCTCGCCGGTTCCTACGGAAGGCCCGGGAAGCTCGGTGAAGCGTTGCGAGCCGGAGCTGCCGGCGTTCAGGTGGGCACCGCATTTGCCTTTTGCGAGGAGTCCGGCATCGATCCGGACCTGAAGCGACAGGTGCTGGCCATGAGCCGCGCCGGCACCGCAAGTGTCTTCACCGATCCGGTGGCGTCGCCGACCGGGTTTCCTTTCAAGATCGCCCAGGTGCCGGGCACGATGTCTGAAGCCGTCCGCTACGAAGCCCGTGACCGGATCTGCGACCTGGGTTATCTGCGACATCTCTACCGCAGGGCGGACGGATCGGTGGGCTATCGTTGTCCAGCCGAACCGGTGGAGGACTACCTGCGCAAGGGTGGAAGTGTCGAGGAAACGTCGGGACGGAAATGTGTCTGCAACGGTTTGCCCGCCACCATTGGCCAGGCCCAGGTGCGTCCTGATGACAAGAACGAACGGCCCCTGGTCACCGCCGGCAACGACGTGGCCTCGATTGCCCAGTTCCTGTCTCCAGGCCGTGATTCCTACTCCGCGGCAGACGTGATCCGGGTGATCCTGGGCCACACCGGGCAAGCGGGTGAGCCGGCGCCGGTGAGCGTGGGGTTAGATCAGCCATCCCCGGTCACGACCGCGCATCGGCTGTAAATGGGATTGCATCCTTGCATCTTGCAGTCGTGAGGATACGGGGGTGGGCGCACGTTCCGAGGCGGCTTGGAAGTGGCATCAAATGTAGAATGTAAAGATGTGACCCCAAACTTGTCAGTCCCCCCGGGCGGGCAAGCCGTCCTTCCAGACAATTCGCACCTTGGAGAGATACCAGGTCTTTCCCATGTCGTTGTTGCCCTGGTAGAACAGGTGGAACGAGCCGTCGGCGTCCGCGAAGATGCCGGGATGTCCGGATTCGCAGGCATTCCAGGAGCCCGGTTTGCCGTGGGGCAGGAGCGGTTGGTTCGAGACGCGCGTCCAGGCGATGCCGTTGGTCGAAACCGCCACCCCGATCTGTTGCGGCGCGTTGTTGTAGCCGCCCGCGTAGAACATCCACAGCTTGCCGGCGTGCGGCAGGATCGAGGCGGCCTCGATGCAGTCCCGCTCCCACGGCAACTCGGGACGCAGAACCGGGCCATCCACGAGTTGTTTCCACTGTGTGCGCCCGTAGTCCGACCGGAGCGGGGCGGAAGCCACGCCGAGCATCTGGGTCTTCATTTGCGGATCGCGTGTGGCGAAATACAGGAATAGTTGATCGCCGATGGGCGTCACCTCCGCGTCAATGGCCCGGCCTACCGTCCATTCGCCGGTGGGGGCAAAGATCGGGTTGTCCGGGTTGCGCGTGAAGTCGAGTCCGTTCGTGGACCACGCATGGCAGATCGCGTCCTTCGGACCGTTGCCGTAGGTCTGGTAAAAGAGGTGAACCTTGCCTGTGTGCACCCACGCGGCGGGCGCGGCCAGGCCGAGTTTGTCGCAGTCTTGAGCCGGACCGACACCGCCGACTCGTTTCCAATCCACGAGGTCGCGGCTTTCCGCAATGCCGACGCTCCAGCCCTGCATTCCCGCTTTCGCCCCACCGGGCAGGGAGTAATACATCAGGTAACGTCCGCCGAAGCGGATCACCGACGGGTCTTTCGAGAACGGGCGTCCGGACGAGTCATCGGCCCAATGCATGGCCGGCAGCGCCGCTGGGGCTGCGACAGCATTCGCGGTGGAAGGTGTGGCGGCGTGTGCGGCCAACAGGGGAGCCGCGGCCAAAAGGCCGCAAATCAGGGTGTTCATGGAGTGAATCATGCAAGGGATCATAGCGGTCGGCGCCCGGGCCACCACCGACGCCGCATCAGCCAAAAGGATGATGGTCTGCCGGTGGCGGGGCGCGGCATTCCAACCTAAGCTTGCTCGTAAGCCGACGCCCTTATGACCAACACGCAAAGCAAATCCGACGTGCAACGCAGCGTCCGCATTCATTGCCCGACCGTTCGCCCGGCGGTTTCGCTCCGCGCCTTTACCCTGATCGAGTTGCTGGTGGTGATTGCCATCATCGCCATTCTCGCCGCCATGCTGCTCCCGGCGCTGAGCAAGGCCAAGCAAAAGGCCATCACCACCCAGTGCGTGTCCAATCTCAAACAGGTAGGCCTGGCCATCAACATGTACGCCAACGACAACCGCGACACCCTGCCCGGACCCTGCTCGGCCGGCCATTCGTCCGCCTATAACCGCACCCCGACGGGCAACACCGAATTGGCTTATTACCTGTCCACCTACATGGGTGGGAAATCGCCCTCCACGCTCGGCTTCGGTCAGCGCGGCTACCTGCGCGGCATGTTTTGCCCCGGTTACGGCAAGTTCTCGCCCGAGGATCCCACCACCGCCATGACCCGGGTGAATTACATGGTCACCGTCGTCCATTCGAACCCCCTGGTGACGGTGCCCGGCAATGCTGTGCCTTTTGGTTATCCCGATAACCCCAAGCTCTCGCCAGTCAAGCTCTCGACCGTCGGCCGTTACGGGCCGATCTCGCAGGTGTACGCGGTGTCCGACGTGGACAAGCAGCTCTGGCCGGGCAACTGGACCGCCGTGGCCCCGAGCGCGACGCACGGCAACGTCCGCAACCGCGTCTATTTCGATTGGCATGTCAAGTCCTGGACGGGCACCAACGTCAACACCATCAACTAGCCGTCAGCCGATCCTTGTTCCCAAACCTCGAACGCATCGAAACCTCCACCGCAAAAATACCAAGTCAAGACACGCATTATGAAAAAATCAGGAATCCTACGAACTGCAACCGCAAGCCTCCGCCTCGGGCTCGCCCTGGGCCTGGCACTGGCCCTGCCAACCGTTACCCGCGCCGGCATCCTTTATTGGGGCAGCGGTGGCGCGGGCGGCTCGGGCACTTGGGACGCCGGCATCACCACCAACTGGTGGGATGGCGGCTCGGACGTCGTGTGGCCGGCGACATCGAGCGGCGACGACGATGCCTACTTCTATGGTTTCGGCGACACGGTCACCATCGCCCCCGGCGGCGTCACGGCTAATGACCTGAAGTTTTTCGCGGACGGCTGCACGATCCAGGGAGGCACCTTGACACTGGATCTCAGTCTGACCAACACGCCCATCCTGGAGATGGGCCCGGCCATCAATACCGTGTTCAACTCCGTCATCGCCGGCACGAATGGATTTCGCAAACAGGATGTGGGCACCCTGACGCTCAACGCGAGCAACACTTTTTACGGAAACATCATCATGGGCGCTGAAGCCAACGATGTCTCCGGCGGTGGTCCCGCCTGCGGCGCCATTCGCATCACCAACTCAGCCGCGCTCGGCGTGGCGAACGATACCAACAGGCAGGTGATTGTTATCCGCGCCAGTGGATCGCGCTTGGAACTCGACGGATCGGGCGGCGCGATAAGCCTCTCCACTAATTTCCTCTTCGTCACCAGCGGCGACGGCCAAATTCGCAATGTGGCTGGGACAAACACAGTCAACTCCGAGATTGCCCTCTCGACCGGGGTGGGTACTTCCGGGGTTATCAGCGACGGCGGTGCACTGACTTTGGCTGGTCCGATTCATGTCGCCGGCTCCACGCGCAATCTCGTGCTCAAGGGCACCAACTCAGCGGTCAACACTGTCAGCGGCGTCGTCTACGACATCTACACCACCAACTTGACCGGCTTGGAGAAACAGGGGCCCAACACCTGGCAAATCACCAGTTCCAACACTCACAGCGGTCAGACCGTTTTCGGAGTCCGCAATGGCGCGGATGGCATCCTCCGGCTTGCCAACAGCAGCGCCATCGGGACGGGCAAGCTGCTCGTCACCGGGGGGAGCCAAAGCGGGCGCGTTGAGTTTACCGGCGGTATCACGATTACAAATGCCATTACCTTGGAAGGTCGCTCGTCTGGGAATACGCGCGCTCTCAGCAATTTGTCGGGAACTAACACTCTAACCGGCAACATCACTGGCGTAGCTGGCAGCGGCGGTGCGTTCCCCATCGAATCTCAAGCTGGCTTTTTGACGGTGCAAGGCGGTTTCTCCCAAACCTACTCGACGGGTCGTGGAGTGTATCTTTTGGGCGCTGGGAATGGCCTGTTCTCGGGCAATATTGTCAATGGCAATGGGACGGGATTGGGCAAGCGTGGCGCCGGGGTATGGACCGTGTCTGGCACCAATTCCTATGCCGACCCCACCAGCATCGAAGCCGGACGATTGCAATTTGCCAGACAAGTCTCCCTCTACAGCAACACCCCTGCGAGTTGGGTGGCAACCAAGATCATCGTAACCAACGGTGCTACGGCGGGCTTCAACGTCGGTGGCGCTGGTGAGTTTACCGCCGGCGACATCGCCGCGTTGGCAGCTTTGGGAACCCCAACGAATGGATTCATATCGGGAACATTTCTTGGCTTGGACACGGCCAATGCCGGGGGCGATTTCCTCTATGCCGCGAACCTCATCAATCCGAATGGCACCAACAAACTCGGCTTGACCAAACTCGGCGCCAATCGCCTCATTCTGTCCGGCACGAACACCTTCACCGGCGACGTGAATGTTTTGGGCGGCCAGTTGCGCATTGCCAATCCGCGCGCCTTGGACACCGCCAGCAGCCGATGGATTTACGCGACTGCGAATGCGCCGCTCGAATTGGACGGAGCGACGGGAGACATTGTGGTTAGCAACAATAACATCCAGACCAGCGGCTCGGTGATCAACAACGTGGCCGGCAACAACACCATTCTTGGCGAAATCTTCCGCACCACCGGTGTGGGCGGTACGACGATCACCAGCAGCGGCGGCACCCTGACCCTCGCTGGCCCGATCAAGAGTTCCGGCGTCCGCTCCCTGACTCTGACAGGTTCCTCCACCGGCGCCAACACGGTCAGTGGCACAATTCAGGATGGCAACAACTCACCGGCTAACCCCAACCCGTTGACCAAGACCGGCACCGGCACGTGGATTCTGTCCGGCACCAACACCTACACCGGCACGACCACTATCAGCGCGGGAAGGTTGATTGTGACTGGTTCGCTGACCAACACCGCCGTCACCAACACCGGCGGCACCTTGGCCGGCACCGGCACCCTCCAAGGCCCCGTGGTTATTGAAGCGGCCGGCACCCTCGAACCCGGCATCTCCGCCAGCCTGGGTGAAACCCTCACCATCAACAACGACCTGACGCTGGCCGGCACCGCGCTGGTCCAGATTGGCAAGTCGGGTGCCACCCCGGTGAACGACAGCGTCGTGGGCGTGACCAACATCACCTACGGCGGCGCGCTCATCGTGACCAATGCCACTGGTGCGACCCTGGCCGATGGGGATGCTTTCGTCCTGTTCAGCGCCTCGGGCACGAAGACCGGGAACTTCACCAACGTCGTGGTTGAACCGGCCGCGCCCGGGCTGATCGCGTCCTTCAATCCCACCAACGGCACCTTGAGTCTCGCCAGCGCCGTGGTGCCGTCCCCCACGCTCATTTACAGCAATACGGTAAGCGGTTTGCAGTTCTCCTGGACCGGAAGCTTCAAGTTGCAGGCGCAGACGAATCTCCTGAGCCTGGGCCTGACCACCAATTGGAGCGATTATCCCGGAGGCGGCAGCAGTCCGGTGACCGTGCTGGTGTCTCCGACCAACGGCAGTGTGTTCTTCCGGTTGTCCCAGCCGTAGGAGCGCGATTTGTCCCCCCACTCGCAGCCGCCGCGCACGATCGGGGCGGCTGCGGGTTGGGAGGGGATGGCAGCGCGACGTGCTGGTGCGGTTTTCCCGAACACGCGGGACGGTCACGAACTCGGGGGCAGTCTCCCAGTGCGAAGGAGTGCGGTCTTCTCCCAGTTCGCGGGCGGCCTTGGGGGTGCGCGGCTGCTGCGAGTTGAGACAACTCGCGGTCCGTAAACAGCGCAGCGGCGGAGCCCGGATTGTCCCAATCCGCAGCACCCCCGAACACGCGGGACGGACACAAACTCGGGGGCAGTCTCCCATCGCGGCGGTGTGCGGTCTCCTCCCAGTTCGCGGGCGGCCTTGGGGGTGCGTGGCGGCTGCGAGTTGAGACAACTCGCGGTCCGTAAACAGCGCAGCGGCGGAGCGCGGATTGTCCCAATCCGCAGCACCCCCGAACACGCGGGACGGTCACGAACTCGGGGGCAGTCTCCCATCGCGGCGGTGTGCGGTCTCCTCCCAGTTCGCGGGCGGCCTTGGGGGTGCGCGGCTGCTGCGAGTTGGGACAACTCGCGCTCCGCTTGGGTCAGAGGCGGAGTACCCCGAATTCGTCCCGGAACCGGGCGCTGCTCCAGGGCCAATCGCCCGGTTCGCGGACCAATCCTGCCTTTACCGGGTTGTTCTCCACATAACGACGGGTCCGCAGTTCCTGTTCGGTGTTTCGCATGTAAGTGTCGAAGTAATCCTCGGACCAGAAAGGTCCCACGCGCCGAAACACTTTGTTCGCCTCGCGGGCAGTATAGCGTTTGAGTTCCTTGACGATTTTGGCCATCGGCGCTCTGCCGGTTTTAAAGAGGATGTGAATATGATTGGGCATGATGATCCAGGCCCGCAACTCATACCAGTGTCCGTGACGGAACCGCAGGGCTTCCTCGCCCCGGGCGGCGATCTCCGGGCGCCGCAAATGGCACGCGCCCCGGCCGCGATCCAGATAAGCTTCGAGTTCCAACCGGCGCTCACGGTCGCATTCGATCGCCAGAAGCCCCTCCCACTCCGAACGCAGAGCGGCCGGAAAGGAATCCGCCAGGTGAAAAGTAACGAATTGCGTCAGCCCAGGTTGGTCACGATGCGGCAGGTAACCGCGCTCGTGCCAGCCACGAAACCCGAGCCGGGCTGGTTCCAGGGACAACGGTGATGACCATCGCCGTTTGCCTTCCACCAAGTCGCGCACGCCGGGATTGTGCGGCGGACCGGCCCGTCGTGGTCCCGTGCCCTCAGACCCCTTACCCATGGCAGAGATTGAAACAGGAAGCCGGGGCAAGCGGCAATCTTTTCGGCAATCTTTTCGCAGCAAGCTCGGGGCAGGCTCCCGGGGACGCAGAGTGCGGTCTTCTCCCAGTCTTCGGGCCGTTTCGGCGGAGCGCGGATTGTCCCAATCCGCAGCACCCCCGAACTCGCGGGACGGACACAAACTCGGGGGCAGTCTCCCAGTGCGAAGGAGTGCGGTCTTCTCCCAGTTCGCGGGCGGCCTTGGGGGTGCGTGGCTGCTGCGAGTTGAGACAACTCGCGGTCCGTAAACAGCGCAGCGGCGGAGCGCGGATTGTCCCAATCCGCAGCATCCCCGAACACGCGGGACGGACTCAAGCTCGGGGGCAGTCTCCCAGTGCGGCGGTGTGCGGTCTTCTCCCAGTTCGCAGGCGAGTTCCCAGTGCGTGGCTGCTGCGAGTTGGGACAACTCGCGGTCCGTAAACAGGCGCACGAGCGCGGATTGTCCCAATCCGCAGCGGCTGCGAATCGACGGAACGGCCACAACTGTTGAATTTCATCATCCATTCATAGGGTTTTGCCATTCCCGACCCCGCCCCGTCTCCCTACTATTTGCGGCAATCCGCTTCCATGCTGTCAGGATCGAAAACGACCGAGGCCATTGGAATTCAAGGTTCGCCGGCTTCCGCGACCTTGGGGATGACTGATGCCAGAGTGGCGGCACGCGAGTCGTCGGGCCAGGCCTTGCTGGCAGGGTTTCGCGTGCCGCCGGTGTCGTTTCGGCCCGTGCCGTTTTACTGGTGGACCGGCGAGCGGTTGACGCGGGAGCGTCTGGCCTGGCAACTGGATCGGCTCAAGGAAAGGGGGGTTCATCAGGTCATCATCAGTTATCCGCACGGTCCGGAGAACGCCACGGATCTGGGTGCCCCGCCGCTGTTCTCCCGCGACTGGTGGGAACTGTTGCGCTGGTTTCTGGCCCAATGCCGCGAACGCGAGATGACCGCGGGCTTCCAGGATTACACGCTGCTCGGGCCAATGCTTCAACAGATCGGCACTGACACCCCCGGCATGAGCGGCGGGCAGTTGGGGTGCGCGTCCACGACCGCGTCCGGTCCCATCCCCGTGACGTTGTACAGCGAACCGGGATCCCGGGTCATTGGCGCGTGGGCTTATCCCGTTCAGGCCGGCAGGGCCCGCCCCGAGGCGGTTCTGGACCTGCGGGCGTGTGTGCGGGGTGGCGAGTTGCACTGGACCGCGCCTGATGGAGACTGGCTGGTGACACTCGTCTTCGCGCGCCCGTCCGCATTCGACCCGCTGCATCCGGAGTCGGGCCGCCTCGTGATCGAGCGACTCTATGCGCCCTTCGAGCGCGAGTGCCCGGGAGAAGTCGGGCGGACACTCAACCTGTTCTTCCAGGACGAACTGGATTTTGGCGCCGTGATGCCGTTCTGGTCGGACCGCCTGCGCTCGGCGTTCCAATCCGGGCAGGGCTACGATCTCTGGCCGCTGCTGCCGGCGCTCTGGCTGGACCTTGGGGAAGCCACCGTGAAGGCGCGGTTGGACTACGCCGACGTGGTGAGCCGGGAACTCGAGCGCTGCTATTTCCAGCCCATCTTCAATTGGCACCAGGAACGGGGCGTGTTGTTTGGACACGACAATCTTGGGCGGGGCGAAATCCGGCGGGCGCGGCAGCACTATGCGGACTACTTTCGCGCCATGCGCTGGTATTCGGCGCCGGGTTGTGACGATCCGAAGATTGATGGCGAGCGGGCCTTCAAGGGGCTCAAGGTCAACAGCTCGATTGCTCACCTTTACCAGCGTCCGCGCGTGTGGGTGGAGGCGCTGCACTCGAGCGGGTGGGGCACGACACCCGCCGAGGTGGTGGCCGCCTTGAATGAGGACATCGTCTACGGCGCCACCGTGATCAATCTGCACGGCCTCTATTACACGACGCGCGGCGGGTGGTGGGAGTGGGCGCCGCCCGATTTCCATTTTCGCCAGCCGTATTGGGAGCATTGCGGATCCTTGAATGATTACTTTGCGCGGTTGTCCTGGCTGCTGTCACAAGGAACCCACGCCTGCGACGTCGCCATTCTTTATCCGAGCGCGGCCCTGGAAGCCGAGGCCCAAGGCCGCGGGGCCTCCGGGCTGCATGCCCACGTCGGGCACGCGGCGATCACGGACACGGACATGGTTGCCGCTGATGCGGAGCGGGTCGCCTTCGGTCTTGGCAAGCATCTGTTCCAGCGCGCCTGCGATTTTGATTTCATCGACTTCGAATCGCTGGCCCGTGCGAGCGCGGAGGATGGCCAACTGCGTGTGAGCGGCGAGAGTTACCGGGTGCTGCTCCTTCCGGCCATGCCGGTGGTGCGGTTCTCGACCCTCGAGGCGGCGCGGGATTTCGTGCGCGCGGGCGGGCTCGTGATCGCCTGCGGACGAATGCCGACCGCGACCGAGCGCGGCGGCAGCACGGACCCGAACGTGGCCGCCTTGCTTTCGGAAATCTTCAATCCCCAGGCGCACCGCTCCGGCGGTCGTGGCGTGGTGATTCCGCATTCCTACGCCGAAGTGCTCAGCCGCATTAACAAATCCGTCCCGCGCGACGTCAGCGCCGACGTCGGACCGCTGCAGGTGCTGCACCGCCGGTTGGAGGCGCAGGATGTCTTTTTCGTTTTCAATCCCGCGGACTCGCCCCTGATCACCGACGTGCGATTCCGCGCCACGGGCGCGGTGGAACAGTGGGACGCGTGGACGGCGGCTGTCACGCCCGTGTCCATCGCGGCTGTGGCGGAGGGCGTCACCACGTTGCGCCTGACGTTGGGGGCGCGCGAGGGCCGGGTCATTGTCTTTCAGCGCGAGGTGCAGGCACCGGTCCGGATCGACCCTGGCGCCCATGAACCGCAGCTTGCCATCACCCCCTCCCTCTCCGCCCGCGAGAGGGGGCCCGATGGGCGGGTGAGGGGTTCCGCAGCGTTCATAGACCCAAGGCCCGATCTTGAGACCCTGGAGGCCACCCCGGCCGGGGCGGAAGTGCTGCGGTTGGATGGTTCCTGGGACTTTTGCGTCCGTCCGACCCTGGATAACCGGTTTGGCGACTTTCGGCTTCCCCCGACGCCGGAGGTCCTCGGGCCGGAGGCGCGCCACTTCAAGTGGGCGGAGGAAATGGCGCCCGGTGTGGACTGGCACGAGCCGTCCTTCGATGACAGCCGGTGGCCGGAGACGACCTATTCCTTCGGTCCGCGCTTCGAAGTGTTGGGTCCGCTGGCCCCGGACGCTCCGATGGCGGGCGAGTGGCGTCCGTATGCGTTCTCGTTGCGCTGGGGCATCGAGCGCGACCCGTTCTTTGACCGATTGGCTGAGCGGTCCGCACGGATTGAAGGGGCGGGTGCCGGACGAGTTTCTGGATTTTTACTGCGACCCATCGGGTCAGCGTGTGGCATGTGCGGGCGCAGGTGTCCGTGCGGACGGAGCGTGAGGTGACACTGTGGGTCGGGGCGCGGTGCGCCTATCAGGCGTGGGTGAATGAGGAACTGGTCGTCGGAGCAGGCCGCGTCGCTGCCGCCCGGACGGTATGCGCCGTGGAACATCCCGCATTACGAATGCACGCCGCAGGAGACGCGCGTGAAGTTGCGTCCGGGCGTGAACCATCTCCGCCTGAGACTGGTTCAACCGGAAGGCCAGCGCACGCGCGCGTTTGTCGCCTTTGATCCGCCGCCGCCGGACGCGGACCATCTTGGCCTGCGATGGTTCAGGGACCCGCAGGTTCCGCGACCGGCGTTGCCGGCGGATGCCGGAGCGCCGGGCGGTGTGGTTGCGTTGCATGACGCCCCCGGGGTTGCGCGGGCTGCAGTTTGTGGCCCGGGGTGCGGCCCGCGTTTGGGCGAACGGACGGGAGCTGGCGACCGAACGGTGTGAAACGCTTCCCGACGGCAGCGTGCGTTATCGCGCCGTCGGCGCCGAATAATCAGGCCGCGCCCGGCGTCTCTGGCCTTGCGGATCGAGGCCGCGCCGGAATACCGGGCCGGGGATGTCCTGCCCGAGCCGGTCCGGTTCGAGTGCGGCGAAGGACAGATACCTGCCGGCGACTGGTGTGGGTACGGGTTGTCGATGTACTCCGGCATCGGGCGAGTATCGACGGAGTGTTGAAGTGGGCAAAGTCCCGGCGTCCGCGCGGTGGGTGCTGGATCTGGGCGAGGTGGCAGCCACGGCGGAAGTGCGCGTCAATGGCATCCGCGCAGCCGTCTTGAGTGCGCCGCCCTGGCGGGTGGACGTGACGGAACTGCTTCAGGCCGGACGGAACATCGTCGTGATCCGGGTTGCCAACACATTGGCCAACCATTACAGCGTGGGCATCCCGACGCCCTACGCGTTTGAGCGCCAAACCCGCTCGGGCCTGATCGGACCTGTACGGTTGTTGATCGAGCAAAGATGATGAGAACGATTCTGATGAGCCTGGCGCTGCTGCT
Source organism: uncultured Verrucomicrobiae bacterium (assembly GCA_963751435.1). Taxonomy (GTDB): domain Bacteria; phylum Verrucomicrobiota; class Verrucomicrobiia; order Limisphaerales; family DSYF01; genus JALOTU01. Next base: position 310,296 of record CAVVUP010000036.1, read on the forward strand.
GGCAGCGTCGAGCAGCCACGGCGAAGTCGATGGCCTGGCCAGGTTCCAGCGGCTGAAATACGGATTCTTCGTCCACTACGTCTGGGGGGGGCAGTTCGGCCAGCTCACCCTCGACCAGACCGGTCATCCCCCTGCGACCTTCGACGAGTTGGCCGACGGTTTCGATGTGAAGGGGTTCGCCGAGCGACCTGGCGGCGTGGCAGGTGGAATACGTCATCTTCACCGCGTGGCACGCGGACATCAACCCGCTCTTCCCCAGCCAGACGATGAAGAAGTGGGGACTGGCCGGCCATGATTGCCGGCGCGATTTGCTGGGCGAAATCATCACCGCCCTCAACGCCAAGGGCATCAAAGTGATGCTCTACACGCATCCGCGCGACGGCCATGATCTTCGCGGCGATGACCAGCGCAAGACCGGCTGGAACGGGTCGGAGGGCGGCGACCCGGACTGGGACCAAATTTGATTACCAGAAATGGAACGACTTCAACAACGACCTCTACGCCGAACTGGTGGAGCGCTACGGCAAGCGGATATCCTCGGCTTGTATCTGGACGAAGGGAGTTCTGCCGGCGACAGCCAGCGGGTGGTGGATTATCCGCGCCTGCGCAGAACCATCAAGGCGCGGCAACCCGCAATCTGCTCATGGGCCAGAACTACTACGGCACGCTTTACTCCTGCGATTTCGGCTGACATGGAATACCATCACTGGCGGGAGTTCGAGAATCGCGACGGCGGCTTCTGGCCGGCGAACCGATGCCGGTGGGCACGTGTTTCGCCACGACGTGGTGGGCCGCGAAGCCGGCGGGCACGAAACGGTGGTGTTCTCGGCGGAGGACATGTTCCGCTACACCGTGCTGCAGGCGGGAGTGAACACCGAGGGCGGCGGCGTGCAATGGGCCGCCGGGCCCGTATGCCGGCGGCGGTTGGGAGACGGGGGTGGACGCGACCATGCGCAAGTTGGCGGGCTACATCCAGCCCATCGCCGCCTCGCTCAAGGGCGTCCTATGCCAGCCGCTGCTTTCCCGACCCAGAGAGGGCATGCGCTGAAATCGATCGGCTGGGGTGTGCGCGCGGTGGAATGGGGGGTGGCGACGGACGCCGCCGACGGTTCCGCCACCTACCTCCATGTGCTCAACCCGCCGCAAGGCAAGACGCTGCGCCTCGGCATGCCGGCCAACGGCGCGCGGTTCTCCAAGGCCTCGCTGCTTGCGGGTGGCAGGGAAGTGTGGAACTGGACTTGACGCGGCCGGTTATGCGATCACGCTGCCGGACGATGTCGCTTGGGACGCCTTGGATACGGTGATCCGGCTGCAAGCGGACAGCAATAGGCAAGGGCAACCCTGAACATCTCCGCCGGCTGGGTGGCCGCCGGCCATCACTCACAACCATCCGTACCCATGACAAAGCACTGGCTGAATACCAAGTCCACGACTCCTCTCCACCTGTTTGTTGCTGACGGCGTTCAGCCTGTGCGGGCAGGACGACGGCAACGGGTTGGCCGAGTACAAGTCGATGAAATACGGCTTGTTCGTCCATTACGTCTGGGGGGGCGATGCCTATACGGTCACGGTCAACAAGGACGGATCGAAACCCGCCGGCCTGGATGATCTCGCCAACCGGTTTGATGCGGAACAATTCGCCGCCGACCTGGCCGGCATGAAGGTCGAGTATGTCGTCTTTACGGCCTGGCACGCCAACATGAACCTGCTCTACCCCAGCCAGGTCATGGACCGCTGGCTGCCCGGCCACAGCGCCAAACGCGATCTCCTCGGTGACCTCATCAAAGCCTGCAAGCGCAAGAACATCGTCGTCTTGTTTTACACCCACCCGCGGGATGGGCATGACCTGAAGGCCCCGGATCAGGCGAGAACCGGCTGGGCCGACGGCGGTTCGCCCAATCCCGACTGGTCCAAGTTCGACAAGGCGAAGTGGAACGATTTCATCAACGACGTCTATGGAGAACTGGTCGAGCGCTACGGCAACGATATCCTTGGCCTTTACCTGGACGAGGGCAGCGGCGCGGGAGACAGCTATCGCGTGGTGGATTACCCGCGCCTGCGCAAGACGATCACCGCCCGGCATCCGCACCTGCTGCTGATGCAGAATGATTACGGCAACCTCTACTCCTGCGACATCGGAAACAAGGAGGTGGTCTACAACCATTCCCTGGGCACGCCGGACGGCGATCAATGGTCCTCCTCCAAAATCCCCATCTCCATCGTCGTCGGCAGCACGTTCTGGGCGTCGTCCCCGGAACACAACGATCCCAAGTGGATCCAATACACCCCCGAGTCCCTGTTCCGTTATACCGTCCTGCAAGCCGGCGCCAACATTGACGGCGGCGGCGTCCTTTGGTCCGCAGGACCCTATGCCGGCGGCGGATGGGAACCCGGCGTGCTCGACCGGATGCGGAAAACCGGCGCACTGATTCAAACTGTCGAGCGCGCGGTCAAGAAGACCTTTCCGAGCACCTCGTTCCCCACCGCTCCCGGCGCCAAGATCGCCGATCTGCAATGGGGCGTCGCCACCCAATCCGCCGACGACCGGTTTGAATACCTGCATGTGCTGCGTCCGCCGGCCAATCGCACGCTCACATTGCCGCCGCCCGTCGACGGGAAGAAGTTTGCCACGGCGACGCTGTTGCCCGGCGGACAGGGGATCGAGCTGAAGCAGGAGGGTGGAGGACTTACGCTCACGCTGGCGCCGGGTGCGACCTGGGACAGGCTGGATGCCGTGATTCAACTGGCTGTGGCCAAGGATTCGCCGCCGGTGAACGTGGCGCAGTGGCGGGCGTTCCGGGCATCGAGCTGGCTCGACACGGCGCATCACCCGCGGAATCTCGTCGACGGCTCGGAAGCCACGGCATGGACTTCGTTGCCGGAGGACAGCCAGGCGTGGGGCCAGGTGGACTTGGGCCGTGCCTGTCGGATTTCGCGAATCGAGGTGCTTGGGGATCTGACCGGGAACGTGGAACTACGCGCTTCAGAGACCGCCGATTTCCGCAAATCCAAGGTGCTCGCCGCCCGGCCCGCCAGTGAACCGAAGCTTGTCATTCGCAAAGCCACCTACGGGATCGGCGATCGCACCGTGGACGTGACAGACAAAGTGCGGGCGATGGCGGGTGGCTCCTCGCTGGTGGTGGTGGCCGGCAATGACTTGGTTGATTCGGATCCGGCCCCCTACACGGTGAAAGAGTTGCACGTCGATTATTCGCTGGATGGCCGCGAGCAGACGGTTGTGACGAGGGAAAGGGAGACGTTGCGGATCGGAGACAACCCGCCATGGATTGTCGAACCGCCCAAAGCGGGCAGTTGGCGCTACGTGCGCGTGGGCCGATCGGGGCCGGGCGGGCCGCTGTCGATTCAGGAACTCAGAGTGTTCGGGCGCTTTCATTGAAATCCGCCGTCTGATAAACCGATTGCGTGCAGGATACCCATGAAGCGGGGGCTCGCCCTCACCCGATCCCTCTACCCCGGGGAGAGAATTCCCGGAAACCCGGTTTCGCGCATGAACCTCTGAAACGTTCAACATCCAACTTCCAACGTCCAATGCGGCGCCGAACGGCAAACCCTTGGAGGTTGAACGTTGAGCGTTGAACGTTCGGCGTTTTCTTCCCCTGCGGTTCAGTGGGAGGGTGGTCGGAGCGCGGGTCCGCGACCCGCAGCGGCTGCGCCATGTCCGGCGTCCACAAAGGTTCGCATACCCATCCGACCTTCGAGGCTGCTGCGGCTCATGGAGCCGCGCTCCTCGGTACCGGGTCCATCGACCCATCGCGAAAGGGGGCTCGCCATGAAACGCGCGGTAGGGCTGCGCTGCGCGCGGCCCGGGCGCCGTGGCACCGGCCCCCTGTGCACAGGTGCCGGTGTCGCCCTGCTGTCCCTGGCCCTTGTCAACAGCGGCTGGGCCGAGCTTGATTCGCCAGGGCTCCTCACCGTGGCTGCAACTCCGCTGAAGGTCACGCCCACCCCTGCTGGCGCCCTGGACATCCAGGCGGGACCGGGCCAGGCACTGAAGGATTGCCGACCCTACCTGGCCAGCCGTTCTGTCGGCACCCAGGCCTGGACCGAGGAAACCTCCGGTTACAAGGTCATTGCAGAGGATGCGCAGAAGATCGTGTTGGAGGCGCCGTTTGCCTGGTGCAAGGCGACGGTCGTTCTGCGGCGCGACGCCGCGGGCCGGTGGGAGTTCTCCGGGCGGCTCGACTCGACGGTGCAGCAGCCGATGGAGTTGGCGCGCTTTCACTATCTCGACGGCCTCGTGGCCGACGCTGCGATGAACCTGCTTTCCATGCGGCAGTTTGAATTGCCCGGCCGTATTGTGAAGCCTTCGGAGAAACTTGCGTCGCCTCGCACCGCCTGTCAGAAGGGCTGGGGCGGCGTTCATTGGCCGCGACTGGCGGAGCCGGTCCATGACCAGCCCAACGTCGCCATTTCCGGCGACACGGGCATGCTGGCGGCCGACTGGAACAGTCGCGGTTTTTTTCTTGGGTTCACCGGTCCCGGCTCGGCGTTTGGCGAGTTGGGCATTGCGAACTGCACGGGACCGGACTTCGTTCTTCGCCGCCGTGTTGTTGGATGCCGTTCGACTCGACCCGGGCGCTTCGCGGTCCCTGGAAGGCGCCCTCCTTTCATTTGGCGATCCGCAGGACGAACTTCGCCACTGGGCGCTCGTGTGTCGCGATGCACTCGGCCCCGCCCGCACCCGGCCACCGCTGGTCGGTTATTGCTCGTGGTATCAAACGGGGCAGGGGGTTCAACCGTCGGACATTCGCCGGGCCATCGAAGGCTTTGTTTCCTATGAAGCCCCGCCCGGCGGACGGACCATCCAGGTGGACGACGGCTACCAGGTCTGTCCGGGCGACTGGACCGGACGCGGAGAGTGGAAGGCCGAGCTGAAGAAACTCCCGAAGGAAATATCCGGGCAAGGCTACATTCCGGGCATTTGGATCGCGCCCACGGCGATCCACGCCAGCCATCGGATCGTCCAGGAACATCCCGAGTGGCTTCAGCGCGACGGGAGCGGCGCCTTTTGCATCCGGTTCCATAATTGGCGAAACTTCAACGGGTGGACGAATGCTGAAACCTACTTCCTTGAACCCGATCATCCCGACGCCCGCCGGTTCATCGCGGACACCCTGCGGCAACTGCGCGCCGACGGGTGGCGCTATTTCAAAATCGACTTCGCCTACACCGTCAGCAGCCACCGTGTGAAATACGATCCGCACAAGACGACCTACGAATCGTTGCGCGATCAATGGAAGCTGTTCCGCGAGGCGCTCGGCGAGGACGCCGTCCTCAACTCTTGCAACGGCGGGATGTGGCGTTACACGCTGGGCACCGTCGATCTGTCGCGCATCGGGGGCGACATCGGCGGAAGCACGGAGCATCTGCGGCGCAACCTTGCGGAAATGATGCTGCGCGCGCACGTCAACGGCGTCTGGTTCCAGGCTGACCCCGATGTCTTCTACATGCGGGAGGAGAGGTCCGACCTCAACTTCGAGCAATCCCACCTGCTGACCGCCACGCAGGGCCTGCTGGGCACGGCGTTCCTGACATCGGACTTTGCCGATCAATGGAGCGCGCCGGCCTCCGCAGGTGGTGCGGCGCTATTGGGACAAGACCGGCCCCCGCGTTCCCCGCAGCCAGCGCCTGGTTCTCAGGTCGGATGGCCTGCCGGCCGCGGTCGCGGTTGCGCAGGGCAACGGCGAATACGCCGCCGGACTCTACAACTGGAGCCGCGACGCCTCCGACGTCTCCGTCTCGCTCGATGAACTCCGCCTGCCCGGGGGCCGGACGTATTCCGCGCGCGCGGCTTTCCCGATGGCGGAGAAGATCACTTTGGCCGATGGCGTTCTCACCGTCTGCCAGCAACCTGCCGAAAGTCTGAGAATCATCCGCCTCCAGGCGGAGGCGAATCCTTGAACTGTGGCGGCCATTTGATCAACACTCGAAGATGCGTGGCGAATTACGACACACACGGAGCGGCGCCAGACCTTGCGCGCCGAAGCCTTCCGCAAGGGTTATGACGAAATACACCCTGTTCCATTACGCCGCACTGATCCTGCTCCACCTCTGGCTGGGCGCGCCCCTGGTCGCTTGGGCCGCGCCGCAGACCACCCGCAGCCCGGACGGAACGCTGGTCGTCACCACCGACCTCGATTCCACGGGTCGTCTGACTTACGCCGTCGAAGCGCATGGCCGCCCGTTGATCGCCCCGTCCGCGCTGGGCCTCGATTTCGGTCCGGCGGGACATCTGCCGGGTGCGGGCTGGAAGGCGGTCCACACCCGTACACGCTCGGTCCGGTCCACATGGAAACCCCTCTGGGGTAAGCGTGCCCAGGTGCCGGATTGCTACAATGGGACGGCGTGGGAGTTGATCGGGCCGGGCGCGCCGTTCGACCGGATGACCGTCACGCTGCGCGCCTACGACGACGGCATCGCCTTCCGCTACGGCATTCCCGCCGAGGCCCAGGGCAGTCGCGTCCGGGCTGCGGCCGATCTCACCGAATACAATTTTGCCGGCGATTTCACCGCCTGGTTTTACAATGGCGAACGCCACAACCTGGGGCCGGACAAGCTCAGCGCGATTTCCGGCAATCGCCAGCCGGTCATGACCGTGCAGGCGGCGGCGGACGCCTTCCTCGCCATTCATGAGGCCGATTTGCGATCCGGCGAGCCGCTGCAGCTCGCCAAGTCCGGTCCCACCGCCTTCCGTGCTCTTGCGGCTCCGGGTGAGATTGCGCCGGGTTACGAGGGCCCGTGGCGCGTGATCTTTTTCGGCAAGACGCCGGGCGCGATGGTGGACTCGCACCTGATCGAGCTGCTGAATCCCGATCCGGCCGGAGATTTTTCCTGGGTGAAACCCGGCGTCTGGCGGTGTGGGACTGGCGCATTGATGGCGCGGTGGTGGACGGGTTCAAATACACCGATGAGCCTGCCCTCGTGGCTGCGCATGGTGGACTTCGCCGCGACCAACGGCCTGAAACACCTCGTGCTGGACGCGAACTGGTATGGGCCCGAGTTCGCCCACGATTCGGATCCCGTCAAGGGCGACAAGGCGGGCGACGTGAAGAAGCTCATCGCCTACGGCCAAGGCGAAGAACGTCGGCATCTGGCTTTATCTGAACGATGTGGGCGGCCGCAAGTTCCCGCTCGAGCAAACCCTCGCCCAATACGGCGAGTGGGGCGCCGCCGGCGTGAAGTACGGCTTCATGCGCGGCACGCCCGAGGAGAAGAACGCCCGCACCCGGATGATCACCGAACTGTGCGCCCGGAACAAACTGCTCTGCGATTTCCACGACGGTCCGGTGCATCCCTACGGCCAGATGCGCACCTGGCCCAACGCCGTCACCCGCGAGTTCTGCCACGCCCAGCTCGATGCCCGGCGCGTCTTCCAGCCGAAAACCTTCGTCACCACCGTCTTCGTCAACATGCTGGCCGGTCCGCTGGACATGAACAACGGCATGTTCGATCTGCGCCAGGGGCCGACCACCCGCGTGGACAACAAGATGGAGGTGCCTTCCACCGTGGTGTCCGAGGCCGCCCGCACGCTGATCATGTTCTCCGGCGTGACCATCATTCCGGACATGCCGGAGTTCTATCGAAAAGTATCCCGACCTGCTGCGCTTCCTCGCCGCGCAGCAGACAGCCGTGGCGGGAAAGCCGGACCCTGTCCGGCGTGATCGGCGAGTACATCGTCATGGCGCGCCAGGCGGCGGACGGCACCTGGCTCATCGGCGCGGCCACCGACGAACAGGCGCGCGAGCTGGACATCAAGCTCGATTTCCTGCCCAGGGGCAATTACCAGGCGACGATCATCCAGGACGGCGAGAATGCCCATTACCTCAAGAACCGCGAAACCCTGCGTTCCGAGAGGCGGGTCGTTACCGCAGCAGAGACCCTCCACGTCCGGCTCGCACCCGGCGGCGGGGCGTGCGTGATTTTCGAGAGGCAAACCCCATGACCAACCTGGCCTTCGGCCTGATCGCAGCTTCACTCAGTCTCAACCCCATCACGGGCGCGGCCGAATCTGCCGATGCCCCTCTGTGGCAGGCCTGCTGGATCGGGCCGGCGGCGCCCGCGCCGTCTGCGCAGTCGAACTTGTGGACGTGTTACCGCAAGAGTTTCTCCCTGCCGAACAAGCCGGGCACCGCGCTTACGCGGATCGCGGTGGATTCGAAATACTGGCTGTGGGTGAATGGCAGGCTGGCGGTGTATGAAGGGGGCCTGAAACGCGGGCCGAATCCGCGGGATACCTACTTTGATGTCGTGGACCTCGCACCGCATCTGCGCCCAGGCACCAACACCATTGCGGCGCTCGCGTGGTACTGGGGCAAGGACGGCTTCTCGCACAAAGACAGCGGCAAGGCGGGTTTCATCGCAGAACTCAACATCGACGGCCAGATTGTCGGCTCGGGTTCATCCTGGAAGGCGCTGCGCCATCCAGCCTACGGCGTGACCGGCGAGCCGCATCCGAATTTCCGGATGCCGGATGACAACGTTCATTTTGACGCGCGACTGGCCCCGGGAGACTGGACAGCGCCGAAGTTTGATGACAGCGGCTGGCCCGCGTCCGTGGTCCTGGGGCGGCCGCCGTGCGCGCCGTGGAATGATCTTGTGAAGCGGCCCACGCCGCTGTGGCGCGTCGGGGACCTGGCCAGGTATGAAAACGCCGCCGCCCTGCCGCGGGTGAGTGACGGCCAGCCGATCATCGCCCGGCTGCCGCGCAACCTGACGATCTCCCCGTACCTCAAGATCAAAGCGCCTGCGGGGCTGACGATTGATCTGCGAAGCGACAACTACAAGATCGGCACCGAATACACCTACCGCAGCGAATACCTGACCCGGGAGGGCGTGCAGGAATTTGAAAGCCTGCCGTATCTCAACGGGCACTGGATGATCTACAGCATTCCTGCCGGCGTGGAGATTCTGGATCTGCGCTATCGCGAGACGCGGTACGACACGGAGTTTGTCGGCCGCTTCGAGTGTGACGATCCGTTCCTGAACACTCTCTGGAGGAAGTGTCTTTACACGATGAACCTGAACATGCGCGACGCCATCCAGGATCCCGACCGCGAGCGTGCCCAGTGGTGGGGCGACGCGGCGATCATGCTGGGCGAAATGTTCTACACCTGCGACCCGCGCGCCCATGCGCTCATTCGCAAGGCCATTTTGGAACTGGTGGACTGGCAGAAGCCCGACGGCGTGCTTTACTCGCCCGTTCCCGCCGGGAATTGGGACAAGGAACTGCCGGGGCAAATGCTCTCGAGCATCGGCGAGCATGGGTTCTGGTATTACTACCGGTATTCCGGCGACAAGGCGACCCTCGTTCACGCCTACCCGGCGGTGAAGCGCTACCTGTCACTGTGGAAACTCGGCCCGGACGGCTTGCTCGTGCATCGCGCGGGCGGTTGGGACTGGGGCGATTGGGGCGAGAACATCGATCGTCCGGTGATGGACAATGCGCTGCTCCATCAGGCGCTCGGTGCGGCGATTGACATGGCGCGCGTGACGGGCCAGGACGCGGACATTCCCGGTTATCAGGCGATGCGCAAGAGCATTGAGGAGAACTACAACCAGCGCCTTTGGAGGGGCGCTGAATACCGTTCGCCGGGTTACACCGGCAAAACCGATGATCGCGGTCATGGTTTGGCGGTGCTCTACGGCCTGGCGAAGCCGGAACAATGGCCGGCCATCAAACGGGTCTTTACCAACTCGTTCGAAGCCAGCCCTTACATGGAGAAGTACATCCTCGAATCGTTGTTCAAAATGGGGGATACCGATGCCGCGCTGGCCCGGATGAAGGCGCGCTACCGCATCATGGTCGAGAGCCATCTGAGCACGTTGTGGGAGGGCTGGGGATCGGACCCGGGCGCTGGCAGCTACAACCACGGCTGGTCGGGCGGCCCGCTCACCCTCCTGATGCAATACGTCGCCGGCGTCGCGCCGACCTCACCCGGCTTTGCAACGTTTCAGGTCAGGCCGCAACTGGGTTCGCTGCGCTCGGTCAACGTGGTTGTGCCGACGGTCAAAGGGGACATCCGCACCGAGATCGTGCGTGCGGTCGGTCGGTTCACCCTGAGTTTGAACGTGCCTCCGGGATCGAAGGCGAGGGTGGCATTGCCGGTGACCGGGGCGGTGCTCGTCAATGGCAAACGCGCGGAAAGTGCCACCCGCGTGACCCGCAAAGGCCGGGATGCCGGTTGCGAGGTGTTCGAAGTCGGCCCCGGCTCGTGGGTCTTCTCGGCCCGTGAAGACTAGAACGTTTGCTGAAAGGGATTTCCGGACCCGCAATCGTGTCCCAAATTGCCGGAATGGGCAGGGCTGACGCGGGCGGTCGCGGCGGGTGAGAGGGACCGTGATGAAGCCACCCGGCGGCTACGGAAACTGTTGCCAAGGCAAGCTGTTTGAACATCAATCGTCAGGCATTCGGATGTGGGACGTTGGGACTTCGGTCGGCACCGAGGCGCCTGCTGTCGCCGGCCTTTGCGCTCGTGCTTCTGGCTGGATTCTCGTGCCGGGGGCAAGCGGAATCCGCTGAGGTGGCGGTGCGGGCTCCGCGGGACTTTTCGATTGCCACATGGTCCGCCCAGGACGGGTTGCCTGCGGATTCCGTGACCGCGTTGGTGCAGACGCGCGACGGGTATTTGTGGGTGGGCACGACGCATGGGTTGGCCCGGTTTGACGGGGCGCGTTTCAAGGTGTTCAACACCGCCACCTGTCCGGCTCTGCCCAACAACCAAGTCGAGGCGTTGTTTGCGCTTGAGGATGGGACGTTGATGGTGGGCACGCAGGCGGGCGGTTTGGCGGTCATGCGCGACGGCCGGTTCCGGCGCCTGGCCGAGCCTGGGATGGAACATGATTTCCTGATCGCCTGCGAGCCGCTGGCGCCGGGGCAATGGCTGCTGGTGGGGCGTTCGGGCGTGCTCTGGCGGTGGGCCGACGACCGGCTCACGGTGTTGAACACCAATCGTTGGGCTCACCCCATCCTCCCGCGAAGCGTTTGCCGCGATGAACAGGGAACGGTCTGGATGTTGAACCAGTTCGAGCTGAAGGGCCGGCTGCTCCGCTTGGACGGGAACCGTTTGAAGCCCGTCCCGCTGCAGGGACCACTTGCCGGAAGCGAGTGCATCGCGTTGACGAAGGATTCGGAGGGCCGCGTTTGGCTGGGGACTTCGAGTGGATTGGCGCGGTTGCGGAACGGGCAGCCTGAGCGGGTCGAACGCCCTGAGATGCCGGAGCCTGCCATGATCGTTGATCTGCTCCCGGACCGGGATGGCGGGTTGTGGGTGCGGTCGGAGAACAATGTCTTCCGCAAGCTTCATCAGGGCCAGTGGGTCGGCCCCGCTGTCTCCCTTGCCGGCGTGAAGACTTTTGTCCGGCCCCTGTGCGAAGATCGTTGGGGCCGGTTGGTGCTCGGGGGCCGGTATCCGGAGGGCTACGTCGCTCTGGGGGATGACGGACAGATGACCCGGTTGACCGAATCAGACGGACTGCCTGGCATGGCGGTGGCCTGTTACCTGGCGGACTGCGAGGGAAACGAGTGGTTGGGATTCGCCGATGGGGGGCTGGCGCGGCTGCGTCCGCGTCTGTTCAGTGAACTGGCCGGGGCGCGCACATCGCATGTCGAACAGGTCCGGGCGCTGTGCGAGGACCATCGAGGCGATGTGTGGGTTGGCACAAGCCTGGGCGGCCTCTACCGGTTTTCCGGACCCAACACCACTCATTACGGAGGCAGGGAGCTGGTCCTCACGCACCTCTGGTCCATCATCGAGGACCGCGGATCCAATATCTGGGTGGGCACCTCCTGGTATGGGGTGTATCAATTCAAGGACGACCGCTTTGTCAAAGTGATTCCGCATACCGGCTTGCCCGGACGCGTCAATGTGCTCTACGAAGATGCCGCGGGGACGATCTGGCTGGGGTGCCAGTACGGGTTGCGCTGTTGGCGGAACGGTGCTCTCGAGGAGCAGGCTCCGGTCTCCTGGAATGCACAGTCCGGGGTGACCTGCATTACTGCGGATTCGCGGGGTCGCCTTTGGTTTGGAACCGACGCCGGCGGATTGTGGTGCCGGCGGGAGGATGGACCCATCGAGGTCATTCCCACGGGTCCCCCGGCCTCCAGTCCCATCTGGGCGCTCTACGCGGATGCGGACGACACGCTTTGGATTGGGACTCGGGGCAACGGACTCGGGCGCCTGCGCGAGGGACGGCTGACCATGGTCACGACCGCGGACGGTCTGTGGGAGAACACCGTGTGCCATATCGAGGAGGATTCCCAGGGCCGGCTTTGGATGAGTTCGCCGCGCGGGGTGTTCCGCGCCACCAAAGGCGAGATCGAGGCGTTTGCCCCGGGGCACACCGCGGGCATTTCCTGCATTGGTTATGATCGTTCGGATGGCATGCCGTCTTCAGAGTGTCCCGGAGGATTCCAGCCGGCGGGTTTGAAGACGCGGGACGGACGTCTCCTGTTTCCCACGCTCAAGGGGGTGGCGGTGCTCCGTCCGGAATCGACCGTGGACAACCTCACCCCGCCACCGGTGTGGATTGAAGATGTGTTGCTGGACGGCAAAGAAACCAGACCGGATTACGCCCGCTCCTCCTCCGGCGGCGGGCCGGACGCATCGGTCCGGACGCTGACCATCCCACCGGGCCGCGGGCGTGTGGAGATTCACTACACGGCCCTGAGCTTCTCCGACCCCCGCAAGGTGCGGTTCAAGTGCAGGTTGGAGGGGGTCGATTCGGATTGGGAGGACGTGGGACGGCAGCGGAGCGCGAACTACTCGTATCTGCGTCCCGGCGATTATCGCTTCCACGTGCGGGCCTGCAACAACGACGGGGTCTGGAACGAAACCGGCGCCACGCTCGAGCTGACGGTGCTTCCGCACTCCTGGGAGACCTGGTGGTTCATCGGCGCTCTGCTGGCCGGTGGCGCGACCGCGGTGGCCTTGACCGTCCGCCGCGTCGAGAAGCAGAAGGCCCGGCGCAAACTGGAACGGCTGAAGTACGAACGCGAACTGGAGCACGAACGGGCGCGCATCGCCCGCGATATTCACGATGACCTGGGCGCCAGCCTCACCCGCATGTCGGTGTTCAGCGAACTGGTCCGCGCGGACAAGTCCTCCCCGATGAGGTCGAAGCGCATGCCTCGAGGATCAGCGCGGCTTCCCGCGACGCCGTGAGGAGCCTGGATGCGATCGTTTGGGCGGTCAACCCGCGCAACGACACCCTCGACAGCCTGCTCCAGTACCTCAGCCATTACGCCTACGAGTTCTTTCAGGACACGTCCGTCGAGTGTCAACTGGACATCCCGACCGACCTCCAGTCGGTGCCGCTCAGCGCCGAGGTGCGACACAACCTGTTTCTGGCCGTGAAGGAGGCGCTGAACAACGTGCTCAAACATGCCCGCGCCTCCCGGGTGCGCCTGGGTGTCGCGCTCAAAGCGGGCGAATTGACGGTTCAGATCGAGGACAACGGCTCGGGGATGGACCCCGACGCGACGGGCCGGGACACACGCAGTGGCCTGGGCAACATGCGTCAGCGACTCGAGTCCATCGGAGGGACCTTGGAGATCCGGAGCCAGCCGGGTCAGGGAACCACGGTCGCCCTGCACCTGCATTTGCATGCAGGTGACGGATCTGCCCCGGTGCGGCAGGATGACCGGGATGGAACTGGTGCTTGAGGCCATCATGGCGATTCGAGTGGCATTCGTCGAAGACGATCCGGAGCTGCGGGCCAGCCTCGCCAACCTGGTGGCGCGCGCCTCCGGCCTGGCCGTGGTCGGCAGCTACGCCAGCGCCGAGGAGGCCCTGGCGGATATTGCCCACCAGAAGCCGGATGTGGTGCTCATGGACATCAACCTGCCCGGGATGGACGGCGTGGAATGCGTGCGACGCCTCAAGTCCCTGGTGCCGGGCATCCAGGTGCTGATGCTCACCATGTACGAGGACAACGAGCGGCTCTTCAATTCCATCCTGGCGGGGGCCGACGGTTATCTGCTCAAGCGCACCGTGCCCGGCCGCTTGGTCGAGGCCATCCGCGAGGTCAAGGCCGGCGGCTCGCCCATGACCCCCCAGATCGCGCGCCGGGTGGTCCAACACTTTCGAACCGCCCCCGCGCCCACGCCCGAAATCGAAAGCCTGACCGCCCGCGAGAAGGAGGTGTTGGAACACCTCGTCCGCGGCGATCAATTCAAGCAGATTGCCGATCACCTCGGAATTTCCCTCGATGGCGTGCGGTTCCATGTCCGGCGCATTTACGAAAAACTGCATGTGCACTCCCGCACCGACGCCGTGGTGAAATACTTGCAGCGCTGAGCAAGGATCCGGCCCCGCTTCTCCCGGGCGTTTCACCAGGGCGTAGTTGGGCAGTCGATGCCCGATTCCGACTTCCCATCCCCCTGCATGCGTATGCAGGTGGTTTCCATCGCCGCCTATGGTCTAATGTAGGCATCCATTTGCCGGCCATGACCGTCATGATTTCCGACGCAACCTGCGCGTCTTCGAGGCTGCCGCGAAGAGGTGTGGACCCTGTTCGCGCCCCGGGTCTGCGTCCCAGGCCGCGGGGGCAGCGTGCGCGGTCCGGTCGCGCCACCGCCCCAAGCCGGCGCGTCGTGCGCCGGGTGGCGGTGCTGGTGGACACCAGCACCACGTGGGGACGGCGGATCCTTCGTGGCGTGCACCTGTATTGCCGGGAGCACGGAAGCTGGGAGATTTTTGTCGAGCCTCGAGGCCAGTTGGAGCGGTTGCGGCTGCCGCGCGGGTGGGCGGGCGATGGCGTGATTGCGCGAATCAGCAACGCGGCGCTTGCGGAGGAATTGCAGGCCACGCGACTGCCGGTGGTGAATGTCTCGGGCATCAAGCTGGAGGCGTTCGACGTCTTCCCGCGTGTCACCACGGATCTTGTTGCCTCGGGCAAGATGGCCGCGCGCCATTTCATCGAGCGCGGTTTCCAGCACTTCGCCTATCTGGACCTCGAGGGGCTGGAGTTTGTGCAGGAGCATCGGAAGGCCTTTGAGAGCAGCGTCCTCGATGCCGGGGGCAGCTTCACTTCGCAGTCGGTCAAGCCCGCGGCGGGCGCGGAGCCGGATTGGCGGCTGGATCTCGCCGTCCTGGGCCAGTGGGTGCGCAGTCTGCCCAAGCCGGTGGCCCTGCTGTGCTGGAACGCGGGCAGCGCCCGCGAGATCCTGTTTGCCTGCCACGAAGCCGGCATCCACGTGCCCGAGGAAGTGGCGGTGCTCAGCCAGGCCGACGACGAGTTGTTGTGCGAAACCGCCCTGATTCCCATCTCCGGCATCTCGGTGGCTTCCGATCGCATCGGCTATCAGGCGGCGTCCATCCTGGACGGCCTGCTGCATGGCCTGCCGGCTCCGTCGTCCGCCACGCTGGTCGCGCCCGGCACCATTGTGGCTCGCCAATCCACCCAGACCATCGCCATGTCCGATCCGGTGCTGGTCAAGGCCGTGAGTTACATCCGTCAGAATGCGGGGCGGCAATCCTTGAGTGTCCAGGAAATCGCGCGTCATGCCGGGGCTTCCCGGCGCGTGTTGGAGCGCCGGTTTGCCGAGGGACTGAAGCGGTCGCCGGCCGAAGAGGTGCGTCGGGTGCGTCTCGAGTACGCGAAGCAACTGCTCGCCGAAACACGCCTGTCCATGGCCCGGGTGGCCGAGGCGGCCGGCTTCTGTTCGCAGTCCCACTTCTCCGACAACTTCAGCCGTCAGGTCGGCTTGTCGCCCCTGCGATTCCGCAAGCGGAATTTCGGACGGCTTAA
Organism: uncultured Verrucomicrobiae bacterium; assembly: GCA_963751435.1. Taxonomy (GTDB): domain Bacteria; phylum Verrucomicrobiota; class Verrucomicrobiia; order Limisphaerales; family DSYF01; genus JALOTU01. The sequence goes on from CAVVUP010000036.1 coordinate 326,064, forward strand.
TCCCCCCGCGCCCTGCTGACGTGCTCCGCCTGAACTGGTCTCCGGAGCGCGGATTGTCCCAATCCGCAGCGGCCGCGAATCGGCGGGACGGCTACAAGCATGGGACAGGCTTGCAGCGCGGCGAGGTGCGGCTGTGTCCTGGTGTTCCGGTGGCTCTGGGGGGCTGCGTGGCTGCTGCGAGTTGAGACAACTCGCGGTCCGCAAGTGCGGGCCGACCGGCGGTGCTGGCGCAAATCTGGAAAAAATCTGGCGCAAACGTTGGTGGATTGGTTTGCGCGACTGACGGAGACTGAGGCATCAACATAACCCGTTTAACCCGCAACCCGATTGCACCATGAAGAACAGATCATCCAATCAACCCAGCCCGGTCCGGCGTCGAATGGTCGGGCGCGGTTTCACCCTCATTGAACTGCTGGTGGTCATCGCCATCATCGCGATCCTGGCCGCCATGCTCCTGCCCGCGCTGGGCAAGGCCAAGGACAAGGCCAAGCGCGTGGCCTGCACCAACAACATCAAGCAACTCACGCTGGCCTCGATCATGGACGGCGACGACAACCAGGGACGGTTTGCCGACGACGGCACCGAGGATCCGCGGAGCATCGGCCAGGTTTACCGGGACAAGATGATTCGAACCTACAAGATTCCGCGCGACTCCTTCTACTGTCCGGGCAACTTCATTTGGAACAACGACGACCTGTGGCTGTTTAACGGCGGGGGCCAGAGCGTCATCGGCTATTTCTATCTGGCCGGCTACAACGCCTACAACCAGAACCTGGGCAAGTATTTCCCCAACGGCGGCGCCCTGCCCGGTGGCGATAATCTCTCCGCGCACCGGCCCGTGTTCGCCATCAAGTCCACCGACCGGCCCTATTACAACCTGGTGTGGACGGACATGACCTCCAAGTGGCAGGGGACCTGGTGGCGCGATCAAGCCAAAGGCGAACGCCGGGCGAACCACTTTGAAAAGGAAAACCCGACCGGCGCGAATGAGGGCTACACCGACGGGCATGTCGAGTATGTGAACTTCGCCGAATTTTCCAAGGCCGCGCGCATGCAATTCAACGGGCTGGATATCTATTTCCACGCCAACCGGCCGTTCTGACCAGGCCGTTGGCCTCCCGGATTTTCCAACAGACCGAGAACAACACACAAACACAGCTCCGCTGAAATGGCGGACAAACCAAGAAGCACCGCAACATGAAGAAAAACAAAATGCCGATCAGTTCACGCCTGCGCCTGCTGGGCGCGGTGACCCTCGCAGCCCAGTGCCTGTGGCTGCCCTCCGCCAACGCCATCAACATCTTCTGGGACACCAACGGGACGAATGATGGACCGGGAACCACGCCGACGGGCGCCTGGGACGGCGTGGCCTTGAACTGGACCACCAACAGCGCGGGCGGCGAGCCAGCAGCGTTTCTTGCTACAGTGGGCTCCACCAATGACGCGTACTTCTCGGCCGGCACGGACGGCACGAATGGGTTCACGGTCACGGTGAGCGGCACCAATTTGGCCAACAGCATCACGTTTCAGGAAGGCACCCCTACTTTGACCGGCGGTGTGATCGCGCTGACGCGGGCCTCGAGCAGTTCGGGCACCATCGGATCCTTGATCGCCGGCAGCACCCTCAACGGCACGGCGACGGTGGATTCTGGCGTCCGCATGGACACCAGTGCTTCCGGCACGCTGCTTAAATTGACCGCCAACAACACTGCGGCAGATCCCGAGTTTATTGTGAACAGCCCGATCACGCGATCGAGCACAGCCAATGCATTCAACATCCGCTTGGGCGGCACCGGCAACGCCCGGATCACCTCCACCCTCGCCGGCTTGGGCGACGTCCAGGGCAGCGCAGGCACCTCATTGAACGGGGCGTGGACCATCGCCGGCAATCAGGCGGTCGGCACCAGTGGCATTGCCTTCAGTTCCACCACGACGCATGGCGCCAATGCGCGCATCATCCTGGGCGAAAGCCTTTCCGATACCCAATCCTGGGGCACGTTTACCATCAACAACGCCACGCCCACGGTGGCGCTGGACGTGCGCGGGACGGTGACCACCCCCGGGCTGCTGATCCAACGCAGCGCGGCGCAGGTGTCCGGCCTCGCAACGGCTGGCAACCTGACCATCGGCAGCACCGGTTTCGCCGGTAAATTGCAACTGGGCGACGGAACCAACGCAGGCCGCCTTGTCCTCACGACCAACCTCTCTATTGGGGGTGGTGGTGGAACCATCGTCGGCGGTTCGCCGACCAACGGCACCCTGACCATCGCCAGCGCCGGCGCCGTCACGGTGTCGAGCCTTCTGACCATTGGCGGTTTCGGGACCGACGAAAACAATGTGCAAATCCTCAAGACCGGTGCCGGCACCCTGACGCTGGACGGCTTTCAGTATTACACCGGTCCGACGCTCGTCAGCGGCGGGCAGTTGAATCTGGTCGGCTCGATCGCTTCGTCGGTGACGCTTTCCAACGGCGCCAGCCTCGGCGGCGAGGGTTCGACGACCGGCACCGTCAACTTCAGCGCGGGCACGGAGAATTTCTACTTCGACCCCACGACGGGTGGCGCTCTCACGGCCGCCACCATCGATGGCAGCGCGGCCACCGTGGTGATCAGTCCTGCTTCGGCGGCGGATGGCATCGTCTTCCAGACGCCGGCGGCGGACGGGATTCTCGGCGCGATTGGCGTGAATTTCATTCCAGGCACGCGTGGTGGCAGCCTGGGCTTCAACGCCACCACCAACGAACTGATTTACACCAACGGAGTGGCTGCCCCGGTGAATCTCAGGTGGACCGGTAACGCCGTCAACCCGACCTTCTGGGACCTGACCGTCACCACCAACTGGAACAACGGGGTCGGCACGGATCGTTTCTACAGTGGCGATAATGTCTTGTTTAACGATACGGCCAGTTCCTACCTGGTGGACGTGCGAGCCGGCTCCGTTTCTCCCGGCAATACGGTCTTCAGCAACCTTGCCAACGCCTACGTCCTGACCAACGCCTCCATCATCGGTAGCGGTTCGGTGACCAAGTATGGCGCGGGCGCGCTCACCGTGTATGGCGGCGGGCATAGTTTCTCCGGTGGCCTGACCATCAACGGCGGCACCGTCAGCCTGGTCGGCGGCGCGAGTACGTTCACCGGCGGCGTGACCAACAACGGTGGCGCGCTGGTGATCAATAACATCAACCAGATTGGCGGCAACAGCAGCAGCACCCCGAGCTTGAACACCGTCAACCTCAACAGCGGTACCTTCAGCTACACCGGTGCGACCATCACCTCCGAGACGCTCACCTTCAACCTTCTGGGCGGCATCAGCACGATTGATATCAACGACGTGGCCACCGGCACGAACAACTACACGCTGCGCACCGGCGCGCCCGTGACCGGCGCCGGCGACCTGATCAAGACCGGCAACGGGACGTTGTCGTTCAGCAAGAATGCGGCGGGCTACCTGGGCAACACTTTCACCGGCAAGGTCACGGTGAACGCCGGCACCTTTGATGTCCGCAACCCGGATTCGCTGGGTGACACGAACGGCGTGACCGCGGTCAACAGCGCCCGGCTGATGATCTACCCCTTCAGCCAGACGGCTGACTTCAGCATCGATCCCGAGCCGGTGACATTCTCGGGCACTTCCGAATTCCGTTACCAGGCGCCCACTCCCAGCGTGACCACCTCCGTCACCTGGACGGGGCCGATCACCAACAACGGCGCGCTCAACCTCGCGTCCTACCCGAACACGAGCGGGGCGACCTTTGTGATCAGCTCCAACATTGTGAACGTCGGCGCGGCCAGCTTGAACTTTGGTTCCGACGTCACCGGCAGTGCGTTGACCAACACCCACAACATCACCGTCAACGGCGTTATTTCCGGCCCGGCTGCGGTGACCACCTCGGGGTTGAGTAATTCGGTTTACACCCTGTCGAACAACAACTACAGCGGCAACACCACCGTCAATGGCGGCACGCTCAAGCTGGCGCTCGCCACCCTGGCCACCAACTCGACGGTCAGCGTCGCCAGCAATGCTGTGATGCAACTGGACTTCGCCGAGACCAACGCGATCTCGTCGCTGGTGCTGGCGGGCGTGGCCCAGAGCCCCGGGGTCTACAGCAGCGCCAACGCCGCCCCTTACCTCGCCGGCACGGGCAGTTTGCTGGTGACCACCAGTCTGGCGCCCTCGCAGACGAACCTCACCTACACGGTCCTGGGCGGCAATCAGATCAGGCTGGAATGGCAAGCCGGTCAGGGCTGGAAGCTGCAGTCCCAGACCAACACCCTGGCGGTGGGCCTGCAAACGGCGACGAACGCGTGGTCTGACGTGACGACCACGCCGCCTTACACAAACACGGTGAACCCCGCCAACGGCGCGGTGTTCTTCCGCCTCGCTTATCCGTAATACGTATTTGGGTTGGAGTGGTTGGCCGGCCGCCATGGGCACCACGGGGTGCCGTGGCGGCCGGTTCTCTTCTCCTGAAGCAGCCAAGCTTGAACACCCGACATCCAATGGTTCGCACCTCGAAACCTTGTGGGTTGTTTGGGTTCATGGTGCCAACCCACGATTCCGGATACGCCGAGGCTATCCATGAACCTGAGGCTCGCCCTCACCCCATCCCTCTCCCCCGGGGAGAGGGTGCCCGAAGGGCGGGTGAGGGGATTCGTGCGGTTCATGGTCCCGATGCGCGTACAACGTTGGAAGTGCCCCCTACCCCGGAACGCGGTCATCCCGTAAACCTCTGACCTAAATTCTCAACCCCGATGCCGGTGTCCCCGCGCATCCGCTGCAAAGTCCATGTTATGATAACACCCCGACATTCCATCCGTTTCGAACCTGCCCCTCCTGGGCGCTGCTCTGGTCGCCCTCGCGGGCGCTTCTCCCTCCTCGCTGCTGGCCCAGACCACCTGGGATGCCGGGGCGGGGGCCGACACCAGCATCAACAATGCAACCAACTGGAACAACAACATCGTCAATCCGCTCGACGGCACGACGCCGGCCAGCTTCGGCACCGGCGGCAACACCGCCACCCTGAATACGGCCGCCTATTTTACGAATGTCACTTTCAACCGGGCGGACCCGGGCGGGTTTACCATCGCCGGGCCGGGCAATTTGGTAATCAAGGGATCGGCGTCCGGAGGCAACGCCAATCTGATCGTCAGCAGCGCTGCAGCGACCAATTCGACGATCAACGCGCCCGTGCAGGTCAACACCAACGGGGCCGGGTCATTGCTCGTCATCAACAACAACAAGGCCGCCACGCTCGCCATCAACAGCGGGATCTCGGCCTCGTCCGGGACCTACGCGATCCGCTGCCAGGGTGCGACCAATTCCATCACGCGCATTGCCGGGTCCATCAGCGGGTTGTCCATGATCCAGCCGGCCGGCGGCGTATGGGCAGGCGACGTGGTCATCGCCGGCAACCAGTCGCTGAGCGGCGCCAACATCACCATGAACAGCGGAACGGGCTACGTCAACCCGGCGCCGACGGCGCGGCTTGTCCTCGGTGAATCCTCGGCGGACGTGCAGACCTGGAACGACATCACGCTCAACAACGTGATGAATCTTGCGGTGGGCGGGGTGATCACGGCCGACGCGATCTCGGGCAGCGGCACGGCGAGGATCACCGGAACCGGCGCGTCTGGCGCCACGCTCAAACTGGCCAGCGGGACGATCCCCGGGACAGTAACCGTGGGTGGGGCCGGCGCGGGTGAGGACAACCTGACCCTGGTGAAGTACGGCCCAGGCACGCTGACCATCAACAGCGGCAACACCTACGCCGACGGAACGGTAGCCGAGAATGGCAGCGGCGTGTTTTCGATCAGGCTGGGCGCCAACGAGGCGCTGGGAAGCGGCCCGCTGACCGTGGGCACCGCCAGTACCGGCGGGAACGGCGCGCGTGTGCAATTGGCCGGCTACAATCAGACCGTCGCCGCCCTGTCCAGCGGCACCAACTCCACGCGCGTGGTGGAAAACGGCGTGAGCGGATTCAGCACGTTAACCATCAATCAGGCCTCGGACACCGCCTACTCGGGCATCCTGCGCGACAACTACCTGACCAACGGCGTCCTGGCCGTGATCAAGTCCGGTGCCGGCCTGCTTGACCTGTCCGGCGCCAGCGTGGGGAACACCGGCGGTTTCGAAGTCAATGAGGGCACGGTGGGCTTCAGCTCGATCGCCAGCGGCAACTTTGCGCCGGTCGGACTCAAACTGGGCGGCGGCACCCTCAAGCTCATCGGCACGGGCACCTCTGCGAACGACACGCTCGGGTTCGATCTGACTGCTGCGACCACCAGCACCTTTGATATCACCAATGCGGGCAGCACCGTCCGGCTCAGCGGCCCGATCACCGGCAGCGGCGATCTCAACAAGACCGGCGCCGGAGTCCTGGCGCTGGGCACAAATGGTGTGGGGACGGTCGGCAGCTATTTCAGCGGTACGCTCGACATTCAAGGCGGCACCGTGCAGGCGCGTTCGGCCGATTCTTTGGGCAGCACCGCCGGGGGCACGGTGCTTTCGGGCGCGGGGGCAAGATTGAACCTCGACCCGCGTGCCGGAGACGGCGTCACCTACGACGCCGAGCCGTTGACCCTGGGCGCCGACACCGCCCTGCGCAACGAGTTGCGAACCAATACCTGGCAGGGGGCCATCACCCTGACAGGCGCAGCCGGCATCCTTGCCGATGACAACACCGCTCTGACGCTCGTCGGGGGCATTGCCACCGGTGGGAACACGCTCACCGTCGGCGACACGAACAACCTTGGCAGGGTCCTGCTGGATGGCACGGTCAGCGGAGGCGGTTCGGTGACCGTCGCGAACGGCACTCTGGGTGGGCAGGGGACAGTGGGGAGTTCCTTGATCGTGCAGGTGGATGGGACCCTGTCGCCCGGCACGTCGATCGGCAAACTCACCGTCAACAGCCCCGTCACTTTGGGCGGCACGACGTTCATGGAAATCACCAAGGACGGCGGGTTGACCAACGACGTGGTGGCCGCGCCGGGCCAGACGATGGCGCTCGGCGGCACGCTGGTCGTCACCAACATCGGGGTCACTGTGCTGGCTGTGAACGACACCTTCCAGTTGTTCCAGGCCGGAACGTTCTCCGGCAATTTCGCGAGCGCGGACCTGCCCGCGTTGCCCGCCGGCCTCGATTGGGATGCCAGCCAGTTGAACACGCTGGGTCAGATCCGGGTGGTGGCGGCTCCCAGCACGCCGCCGATTCCGGGATACAGCATTGTGACCTTTTACGATGGGTTCAATGGCGTTGGCATTGATACCGGCGCGTGGAGGGTGGGGGATGGCTATTCGGTGCCCGGTGGCCGAACCAACGTCAGCGTTTCCAGTGGCAACCTGCACTTGAACACGTCGAAGGACGGGACGAACTGGATCACCGGCTGGGTCAACACCAAGGAGTTCGTCCACAAATACGGCGTGTGGGTGAGCCGCTATCGCATCGCGCAGACGAACGGATTGAACAATGCCTTCTGGACCGCCACGGTGGGCGGCAATCCGTGGGACGACATCGAGATTGACATCAACGAGGGGCACTGGCCTTACGGTTCCCTGGACACGCTGAGCTCGCACGTCTGGTATCATCCCGTCCCCGGCTCCAACACGTTGGCCTTCGGGTCGAAGCCCGCCTACGACTGGACGCAATACCACACCAACGTGCTCGAATGGCAGGCGGACAATACCATCAGGTTTTTCATGGACGGCGTCGAATACACGAGTTCCACCACGGCCCTCAACAAATGCGGGGTCATGGCGCCGCAGGACATCATCTTCAGCACGCACTACTTTGATTGGGCAGGTCCGGGCAATGGTCTGACCAACACCAGCATGGATGTGGACTGGGTGCAGGTGTTCCAGAAACCCGGCTGGAGCGGCGCGATCAGCGGCAGTTGGACCAACCCGGCGAACTGGGGCGCGGATGGTGTGCCCGGGACGAACTTCGCCGCGTTGTTCAACCAGGCGTCGCCCAACACCACGGTCACGTTGCCGTCGGATCGTTATTGCCAGTCGCTCTATTTCGACACGCCTCAGGCCCCGTCGTTCACCCTGGCCGCCGGCAACAGCCTCCATCTGGGCGGCAGCGCCACGGGTGCGCGCGGCGGCGTCATCCTGGGCAGCGGGTTGACCAACTCGCAAACCATCAACGTGGCGATCGTCGCCGAGCGCGAGTTGGAATTCGGCAATTACAGCACCACCCCCGGCGTCACGCTCGAGCTCAACGGCACCATCTCCGGCACCGCCAGCGGACGGCACCTCTATTTCTGCGGTGGCGAACGCGTGAACCTGAACTCGTCCCTGCCGGCGTCGATCTCGGACCTCCGCCGGTTCGGCAGCGGGGAGGTGTGGCTCAATGCGGCGAACAACCACACAGGCACCAATTACGTGATGGGCACGGGCCGCCTCATCGCGCCCGTGAACGGCGCCCTGGGCGCCTCGGGTACACACAGCTACGCCGGTTACAACGGCGGCGGCGGCTCCGTGTTCCTGGCGAACGGGGTCAACTACACGATGCCTCATACGATTCACCTCAATGACAACGGATACTATGTCGGCTCGACCCTGTATCCGGTGTTTGGCGTGGCCGACACCAGCGAGGTCACCTTTGGCGGCTCGGTGGTCGTCGACAAGAACAGCGCGCCGTTGGGCGCCGTCCAAAGTGGCGGCGTGATTCATCTGACCGGCGTCATTTCCGGCGCCAGTTCGAACACGTTGAGCCTCATCGGCTCCGGCACGGTGAGTCTGGAGGGCAACAGCACCTTTGCCGGGCCCATCAACTCGACCGTGAGCACGCTGGCCGGCAACGGCACCGTGCGCGGCCCGGTGACCGTGACGAATCGAAGGCTCAACCCCGGCACGCCCGCCGCCCTGGACACGCTCACCATCAGCAATTCACTCACGCTGCTCGGCTCTTACACCAAGACCACCTTCCGCATCAACAAGGACGGCGGCCCGGTGCAGGACAAGATTGCCGGGATCAGCACGCTCACCTGCGAGGGCAGCTTGATGGTCACCAACATCGGCGTGACGGAACCCGTGGCGGGGGATGCGTTCCAGCTCTTTGCCGCGGTCAGCATCCTGGGCAGTTTCGACAGCATCACGCTGCCATCGTTGACCGACACCAATCTGTCCTGGAACACGAACAACCTCTACACCACCGGCACGATCTCGGTGTCGGGGACCGCGCCGTCGCAACCGACGATCCTGCCCGTCGCTTTGGACGGCACGGGCACGAACCTCCTGCTGCGGGTCGGCACGGACGCGGCATTCGAGTATGTGCTGGAAACCACGACCAACTTGGCGCCTGTGGTGGTGTGGACGCCCGTCCAGACCAACGCAGGCACCGGCGGTGTCGTGACCAACCCGATTCCGGTGAGCAAGACCACGCCCAAGCGGTTCTACCGGTATGAGGCCCGGTAGATCGCGCAAGTGCTTTACATGAACCGCGCGAAACCCCTCACCCGCCCTGCGGGCACCCTCTCCCCCGGGGGAGAGGGACGGGGTGAGGGCGAGCCTCAGATTCATGGGGAGGGTGCCCGGAGGCCGGGTGAGGGCAACTCGCGCTCCCTCGGAACCTGGGTCCTTGTGGAGTGCGGTGGCGGAGCGTAGCGGCGACACCGCTTTGGAAGGGCCGCGCTCGTCCCCAAAGCGGCGTGGCGCTCCGCGTCCCGCCGATGCAAGGGGCCGTCGCCCGATCGTGGCTGGGCGGTTGGTGGATGGCCCACTCGACTGCGCGGCTCCTGGCCGATGGCGCCGGGATGGCGCAAAATCTAAAAAGATTGGCGCAAGTGTCTATATCGCGCGGGCCGGGTGCCGGTTAGGCTGAGTTGACAACCCAGGTTGAGATGGTATCCCCGCCGGGATGCGGGTTTGATTGGGAACAGGCAATGATGAGACTCGGAACGACAATGAGAGCTGCGTCCGCCAAGGGTGCGTGGATGGATCCGTCCGTGCGTCCGACGCGGGCAGTGCAGAACCGCATCCGTGTGCCGGACGTCGGAGGGGCATTGTGAAGGTTCCGGGTCTGCGCTGGTGGATCGTGGCGCTGCTCTTCGGGGCGGCGGTGCTGAATTATGTGGATCGCCAGACGCTCTCCGCGCTGGCGCCCGACCATTCAGGCGGATCTGGCGATGGACGACCGCGCCTACGCCAACGTCGTCAACATCTTCCTGGTCGCCTACACCATCGCCTATCTGGTTTCCGGCCGCATCGCGGACCGGATCGGGCACGCGGGCGAGCATGGTGCTGTTCGTGGCGTGGTGGTCGGTGGCCAACATGCTCACGGCGGCGGCGCGCGGGGTGACCTCGCTGGGCGTGTATCGGTTTGCGCTGGGGCTGGGCGAGGCCGGCGTCTGGCCGGCGGCGTCCAAGGCGGTCAGCGAATGGTTCCCCGCCAAGGAACGCGCGCTGGCCATCGGCTTCTACACGATGGGCGCGACCATCGGCGCCACGGTCGCGCCTTACCTCGTCATTCCGCTGGCGACGCATGCTTACGCACGAAACCATGCCCGCCGTGGCCAACTGGCTGGGGCAGGGGACGGGCTGGCGGCTGGCGTTCATTCTGACGGGCGTGGTGGGCCTGGTCTGGCTGATTCCCTGGCTGTGGCTTTACCGGCAGCCGCGCGAGAGCAAGCTGATCACCCGAGCCGAACTGCAGACTGATCGAGGATTCCGCCGCCGCCGAGAATCCCGCGGACTCCGCCGCCGCCAACGCCTGGACCTGGAAGCAGGTCTTCCTCTTCCGCGGCACCTGGCTGCTGCTGCTGGGCCGGCTGATCACCGATCCCGTCTGGTATTTCTACCAGTTCTGGTTTCCCAAATACCTGAGCGCCGACCGGCATCTCTCGCAGGAGCAGCTCAAGATCACCTGGATCGTCTATGCGGCGGCGGGCGTGGGCAGCCTGCTCGGCGGCTGGCTGTCCGGCCAGTTCGTGAAACGCGGCGTCGCGCCGGCGTCGAGCCGCTTGTGGGTGATGCTCGGCTGCGCCTGCCTCATGCCGCTCTCGCCGTTCATCGCGCAGGCCACGGGCATGAGTCTGACGATGACGCTGACCGTCTGCACCGTGTTCGCGTCGCTGGCCTGGCTCATCAACATCAGTTCGCTCGTCGTGGACGTCGTGCCGAAGCATTCGCTGGGCACGGTGTTCAGCGTGGTGGCCACCGGCAGCACCATCGGCGGCATCATCATGAACATGATCGTGGCCACGATGGTTTCCGGCCCGTCCACCAAGCCCGCGGGGTTTCTCGATCAGGCGATCAAGACCGTGTTTGGCCCGCTGCTGGAACTGGTCCAGGGCCACGGCTACGCGCAATGGTTTTTGATCATGGCGTTCCTGCATCCGGTCGCGTGGCTGGTGCTCAAGTTGGGCGGGGTGCACCGGCTTTCAACCATTCGGAAATGATGAATTTATGACGATCGAGCCTGGAATCCAAGCGGACCCGGTCCTTGCGGACCCTTACAAGTGGACGACGGACATCGCGGTGATCGGCGGCGGGTTGGCGGGGGTCTGCGCGGCCATCACGGCGGCGCGCGCCGGGCGCAAGGTCGTGCTGGTGCAGGACCGGCCGGTGCTCGGCGGCAACGCCTCCAGCGAGGTGCGGCTGTGGATTCTCGGCGCGACGTCGCACATGGGCAACAACAACCGCTGGGCGCGCGAGGGCGGCGTGATTGACGAGATGCTCGTCGAGAACATGTACCGCAATCCCGAGGGCAACCCGCTCATCCTGGACACGATCCTGCTGGAGATGGTCGTCAACGAGCCGAACATCACGCTGCTGCTGAACACCGCCGTCCATGATCTGGAAAAGTCCGACGCCGACACGATCAAGTCGGTGCGCGCGTTCTGTTCGCAGAACTCGACGGCCTACGAGATCACCGCGCCGCTGTTCGTGCGACGCGAGCGGCGACGGCATCGTGGGTTTCCTGGCGGGCGCGGCGTTCCGCATCGGGGCGGAGTCGCGGGCCGAGTTCGGCGAGCAGTTCGCGCCGGAGAAGGCCGAGCAGCGAACTGCTCGGCCACACGATCTATTTCTACTCGAAGGACACCGGCCGGCCGGTGAAGTTCATCCCGCCGAGTTTTGCGCTGCGCGACATCACGAAGATTCCGCGCTGGCGCGACATCAAGTTCAGCGACTACGGCTGCCGCTTCTGGTGGCTGGAATGGGGCGGCAAGCTGGACACCATTCACGACAGCGAGAAGATCAAGTGGGAGCTGTGGAAGGTGGTCTACGGCGTGTGGAACCACATCAAGAACTCCGGCCAGTTTCCCGAGGCCGAGACGCTGACGCTGGAATGGGTCGGCACGATTCCCGGCAAACGCGAGAGCCGCCGGTTCGAGGGCGACTACATGATCACGCAGCAGGATCTCGTCGAGCAGCGGCGCCACGCCGACGCGGTTTCCTTCGGCGGCTGGGCGATTGACCTGCATCCGGCGGACGGCGTCTACAGCGCGCAACCCGGCTGCCAGCAATGGCACTCGAAGGGCGTTTACCAGATTCCCTATCGCGCGATGTATTCGCGCAACATCACGAATCTGTTCCTCGCCGGCCGCATCATCAGCGCCTCGCACATCGCGTTCGGCTCGACGCGCGTGATGGCGACCTGCGCCCACAGCGGCCAGGCGGTGGGCATGGCGGCGGCGCTTGTGCGTGCGGGACAGGCTGAAGCCGCGCGACCTGCTGGCCGCGCCGCGCATGGCGGAATTGCAGCGGGAACTGCTGCGCGTCGGGCAGTACATTCCCGGCGTGGCGCTGGAGGATGAGGCCGACCTGGCGCGCACGGCGCGAGATTTCCGCATCGAGCGAATTGAAGCTGGCCGGGTTCGCGCCCAGCGGCGAGACGCTGCCGCTGGACGCGTCGTGGGCGATGATGCTGCCGGTGCAGCCGGGCCCGATGCCGGCGGTGGAATTCCTGCTGGACGTGGCTGCGCCGACGACGCTGCGCGCCGAACTGCGCGTCAGCAGCAAGCCCGACAACCACACGCCGGACGTGACGCTGGCCACGCAGGACATGCCGTTGGCCGCCGGGACGCGGGTCAAGCTGCCGCTGGAGTTCGCCGCCGCAGATCGACGCGCCGCGCTACGCGTTCGTCTGCCTGATGGCGAATCCCGACGTGTCCGTGCATCTGAGCGATCAGCGCGTGACCGGCGTGCTGGCCGTGACGCAGAAGTTCAATCGCGCCGTGGCCAAGTCGCCGCGCCAGGAGCCGCCGCCGGGCAGCGGCATTGACAGTTTCGAGTTCTGGATCCCGCAGCGCCGGCCCGGCGGGCAAGAATCTGGCGCTGAAGATTGAGCCGCCGCTGGAGGTTTTCGGCGCGGCGAATCTCACGAACGGCTTTGCGCGCCCGACGAACCAGCCGAACGCGTGGGTGGCGGACTTCGCCCACGAGCAGCCGATCGCTCCGCCTCGCGTGGGACACAGCCGCAGACCATCGCGCGCATCGAGCTGAGTTTCGACACGGACTTCGATCATCCGATGGAGTCGGTGCTGATGGGCCATCCCGAACGGGTGATGCCGTTCTGCGTGCGCGAATGTGGTGGTGGCCGTGCCGGCGTGCGTGGCGGTTGCCGCCGGTCCCGCCCCGGGCCGCGGTTCCGGCAGGAACGGGTCCGACACCGAGCGACTGCTGTGCGAGGTCGCGGACAATCACCAGTCGCGGCAGGTCATCCGGTTGAAGCAGCCCGTGACGACGGACGTGCTGGAACTCCGGCTGGTCGCGCCGACGGCCAATGTGCCGGCGGCGTTGTTTGAAGTGCGGTGTTTTGCGAACGACTGATACGAATCGATGCACAACATTTGAACCCCATGTCACGTCTGGTTTCCGCCCTCGCGTTGTTGATCGCTGTTGTGTCTCCCGGTCGCGCGGCGACCAACGTGGTCGAATACGACTTCCACGCCATGCTCCAGCCTGTGCCGCTGACGGCGAAGTGGGCGGACACGAACTACAACATCTGGTGCGGTTCGGCGGTGAAGGGCGACGACGGCAAATACCACATGTTCTACTCGCGCTGGCCGCGCAAGCTCGGGCATTACGCGTGGGTCACGCACTCGGAAGTCGCGCATGCGGTGAGCGATTCGCCGTTCGGCCCGTGGGCGCACCATGACGTGACGCTGCCGCGCGCGCGGCACGAATTTCTGGGACGGCTCCTGCACGCACAACCCGACCATTCTCCGCATCGGCAAGAAGTACTACCTCTACTACATGGGCAACTACGGCGACGGCGTGGTGCGACTGCCGTTGAACTGGGAGCATCGCAATCACCAGCGCATCGGCGTGGCGGTGGCGGATTCGCCGGAAGGCCCTGGCAGCGCTTCGACCAGCCCGTGCTCGACATCAGTTCCGACACCAACGCGCCGGACGCGCTGGTGACTCCAATCCCAGCGTGACCGCAGCGGCCCGACGGCGGCGTGCTGATGATTTACAAGGCGGTGGGGCATGAAGCGCGCCGCGCCGTTCGGCGGGCCGGTCGTGCATCTCGTGGCGACGGCGGACAGTCCCGACCGGGCCGTTCACAGAAACATCCCGGCGAAGTGTTCGGTGCGAAGGGCGTGATGTTCGCGGCGGAAGACCCGTTCATCTGGCGCGGCGCGGACCGTTACTGGGCGGTGGTGAAGGACAACGAGGGCAATTTCACCAAACGCGGCTATTCGCTGGCGTTGTGGGAATCGGCGGACGGCTTCGACTGGAAGCTGGCGAAGCACGCGCTCGTTGCCACGCCCGAGGTCAAGTGGGCGGACGGCCGGGTCGAGAAGATGGACCGGCTGGAGCGTCCGCAGTTGGTGTTCGAGAACGGCGAGCCGATTGCGCTGCTTTGCGCGGCCGCGGTGCGCAAGGACCGCAACGAGAGCTTCAATGTCCAGATCCCGCTCAGGGCCGCGCCGTAGCAATGACCCGCAGACGCATTCACGTCTCCCATGCGTTGTTCCTGACCGTCGCTCTGGCATCCCCGCTCGAGAGTGCGGGGGCGGAGCCGTCCCGACCGAACCTCATTTTGATCGTGGCCGACGACCTCGGTTACGGCGATCTCGGCTGCTATGGGGGCACCGCGGTGGCGACACCGCACAGCGACCGTCTGGCCAGCGAGGGGGTGCGGTTCACCGATGGGTATGTGACCGCGCCAGTGTGTGCGCCCGCCGCTGCGGACTCCTCACCGGTGCTTACCCGCAGCGGTTCGGCTGCCAGTGGAACGAGGACGAATGGCGCCATCCCTACCGCATCCCGTCCGCACACCGGACACTGCCGGAAGCGCTCCGGGCGGCGGGCTATGTGACCGGGCACATCGGCAAATGGAACATCACCCGACCGGTGACGAACGCAGTGGACGAGGTCCAGGACCTGATCGGATTTGCCGCGGACTATTTTCCGGATGCAAAGGGCCACTACCAGGGTGTGGATGAGCCGGTCCGACGCAACGACAGCAAGGTCCAGGGCATTATCGGCCCGGTACGGCCGGGCGACGAATACCTGACCGATCGGATCGGGCGGCACGCGGTCGAGTTCATCGATCGGCACAAGAGCGGTCCGCGTCCGTTCTTCCTCTACCTCGCATTTAATGCTGTCCACAGTCCCTTCCAGGCCAAGAAAGAGTGGATGGCAAAGCACGGCGAGTTGTGGCCCGAGCCCCTGAACTACTATGCGGCCATGACCGCTTCCTTGGACGAGAACATCGGGCGCCTGCTCGCCCGGCTGGACGAGCTGGGATTGGCCAGCAATACCGTGGTCGCCCTGACCAGCGACAACGGGCCGAGTCCGGAGCTGAAGGTTGGCTGGCCCAATGGCTGGCCCAAACAGATGATCATCGGCTCCGCCGGCCCGCTGAGCGGTCACAAGGGCAATTTCCTCGAAGGCGGAAACCGGGTGCCGTTCATCCTGCGCTGGCCGGGCGGGCTGTCCGCGGGCCGGGATTATCGTCAGCCGGTCAGCGCCATGGATCTGTATCCCACGCTGTGCGCGGCGGCTGGCGTCCGGGTGCCGTCCGAAACGAAGCTCGATGGCGTGAACCTGCTGCCGTTTCTGCGGGGCGACGCCCCGGGTGCGCCCCATCCGATCCTGTTTTGGAAGAAGGACGAGCAGGGCGCGGTGCGGTCGGGCGAGTGGAAACTGCTCGTCGATGGCGCAAAGCAGCAACTGTTCAATCTTGCGGACGATCCTGCCGAGAAGCGCGACCTTGCCAGCCGGGAGCCGGAAGTTGTCCGGCGCCTCCGGCAAGCTTGGAGTGAGTGGAGCGCTTCGTTGCCGCCCCGCGCCAACCCGCCCAATGTTTCTCCAGCCAGGCCGCTGACGCCGTCCGCCACTTCTCAACCGCCTGGGGCCCCCGGATTCACCACCAGCGGTGCGTGGTCCTTCAGCAGTCTGCCGGGGCACGAAACAAACAAGACCGTGATCTACTCACCCGACTCGAATGCGACCGCGACCTGGACGCCGCGGTTGCGCAGCCAGGGTCCGGTGCGAGTTTCCCTGTACGTGATTGCCCATTCCAACAACGTCGCCCATGCGAAGGTGGAGATGGTGGGCGGTGGAACGCCCCACTCCGTCACGGTCAACATGCGGCCGGATGCCTCGCGCTGGGTGCACCTGGGCACGATCGAGTTGGCGGGGCAGGGGAAGGAGTTTGTCCGGGTGCGGCCCGACGGCCCCGGCAATTTGCGGCTCTGCGCGCTCCGGATGGAGATTTTGGACGCCCACGACGGGAGCGTTTGGCAGACCCTCGTGCTGGATGACCTGTTGCCGTATGACCCGGCGAAGCTGCGGCGGGAGGCGTCCCGGGAGATTCGTCCGGGCCCCCCGAATCCGGAACGGTGGGAACTGACCTTCAGCGATGATTTCAACGGCGACCGGCTGGATACGAATGTCTGGATGAGCGCCCAGGGTCAGACGTGGGGACAGTTGCAGTCGATTCGGTACCCCGAGAATATCGCGGTGACGAATGGCCTCCTCCGGTTGGTCACCCGCAAGGAGAAGCGCGGGGGCAAGGAATGGACCAGCGCGATGATCAGCACCCGCCATTTCGCGCAGCGTTACGGGTATTGGGAATCGCGCTACCGCTACGCCGCCGCCACCGGCCTGAACCAGGCGTTCTGGATGAATCCCGGGTCCAAGGCCAAACGCAAGAGTTTCGAGAACGACGTGGCGTTGGACGCCTCGTTCGAGATCGACGTCAACGAGGGACATTACCCGGCGGATGTCAATGCGACCCTGCACCAGGGCGGGTTGCCGTCCAACTCGAAACGGTACGGCACCGAGTATGATCTGTCGGCGGACTTCCACATCTATGCGGCGGAGTGGAACGAGCGCGAGGTCATCTATTTCTTTGACGGGCAGGAGATTCATCGCGTGCCCAACGCCAAGGCGCACATGGAGGTCCCGGTCATCTACGCCACCGCCGTGCTGCCGTGGGCGGGTCCGATCACGGACGCGCTCGACGGGAAGAGCATGGATGTGGACTGGGTGCGGGTGTACCAACGAAAAGCGGATCAGTGACGGCACGCGCCCGTTTATGACTGGCAAACAATGTTCTTGGCTTCCGATGGCCGCCACAAAGCTGTGGCTGATCTACGGCGTGGTCATGGGCCTGCTTTTCGTGGTGGGCGAGGTTCGCGCCAGGGTGATGGTTCAGGACCGCTACACATTCGAGAGCACCTCGACCGCGAACGTCACGTTCAGCGGGACCTGGTCCAATTACCAGGGGCCCATGTACACGGGCACTCCCTACACCAAATCCACCACCTCGACGGGCGCCACGGCCACCTACCGGCCCAACTTCACCCGGCCGCAAACCGCCAATGTGCTGATCTACCGTTTTGTGGAACAGCCGGGCCAGTATCCCTTGGTGCCCTACACCGGCAACGACACCAACGTCGAGGTCCGGATCATCCATGCGGGCAAGACCAACACGGTGTATCTGGACTCTTCCGCCGGCCAGACCGGCTACTGGTCCGCCGGAGTCCATGATTTCCAGGGCGGCACCAATGAAAGTGTCACCATCAAACGTGTCAGCACGGGCGCCGGCAACGCCACCAAGGCCGGACTGGTCCGGTTCGAGGCCATCCTCGACACGGCCACGGTCACCCAACCCTCGCCGGACATTCCGGTGGGTTACAGCGAATCCGGTTCATGGCAGGCGACGGATTGGACGGGTTACTCCGATTACGCCACCCCCCGCCGCACCGCTGTCCGTGGCGCGATGGCCCGATGGAATCCCGGGCCGCTGGCCGCCCGGACCCTGCGCGTGGCCTTCTTTGTGCCGGACCCGACCAACGCCGAAATCTCCGTGATGAACGGGGCCTACACGAATGTGCTCTTCCGCAACACGCGAACCGACCAACCCATCGCGTGGAACACCACCACCAACGGCGCCCTTCGGTTCCAGATTCATCACAACGGAAAGATCGACACCGTTTATTGCGACACGACGAATGCGCCCCCCGGATGGTACACGCTTGGAAGTTGGGATTTTGCCGGAACCAATGCCGAGTACGTGAGCTGCGCCCGGATGGAGGCGGACGGCGTCGGGCCCGGAACGGTGGTGGATTCCGTCAGCTTCGATGACCTGCGTTTCAATGGATCCCTGTTGCGGTCGGTGATTGTCACGCCCTTGACCAACCCCGGCGTGATCACGAGCGACCCTCGCTTTCTGGATGAAACCGCGTTCAAGACGAAACTGGCCGTGACCCCGACGCCCGCCGGGTACAGCGAGACCGGCACGTGGAACCTCAGCAGTCTCAAGGGCGCCACCCCGTGGGGACGGGAGCGATATTGTAACGGGGACGGCCATACGGCGACCTGGAATCCGCTGATCACCGAACCGGGCACCTACCAGGTGATGGCCGCCTGCATGTACCGGGCCGGCGAGCACAGCCCCCGGAACTTCCATGTGGTTTGTTCCGCAACCACCAATGCGTCGCCGGTGGATTTGACCCCCTATGAGCGCCCCGGCGCATTCAGCCTGTTTTGGGCGGGGGTGGGACCGGCGCGATCCTTTACCGGCACCAACGACGAATACTGCCGCATTCTGGCGGCGGGCAACATCACCCGAAACGACGCGGTGAAATTCGAAAAGGCTGTGGCCGGAGGCGCCCTCCTCAAAAGCATCCTGGTTTCCACCTTCGCCGTCTTCCCGGTTCCGCAATTTGTGGATGCCGCGCATGTCCCCGAGGAAACGCTGTTGGCAGTGGAGTTTGTCGTCAAAACCAACCTCATGAGCGGCACCTCGCCAACGAGTTTCAGTCCGGACGCCCCGGCGACCCTGGGCGATTATCTCCAGGGTGTGACCGGCCTGCTTGGTCTTGGGGGCGACCCGCTGACAACGGCCAAGACCAACGGACTCCTCAACAACTGGCCGGGGATCTCGCAGTCCGCCAGCACCAACCTCATCAGCCGGGAAACCGCGCTGGTCATCGCGCAGGATGCCGTCCGGTTCTCCGGCAAACAGTTCAACATCACGAACCTGGCCGCGGCGGTCACGAATTTCGCCGATTACAGCACGGTGAGTTCCTGGGCCCGGCAGGCGTGTGGGCAGGCGCTGGGCTGGGAGATCGCATCGCTGGACAGCACCGGCCGTCTGGGACCGCAAACCAACCTCAGCCGGGCCGACGTGGCCCTGCTGCTTTACAACGTCGCTGTCAAATGCCTCCAGGCCGGGCCGCGCACCGAAGGCCGGTGGACATTGGCTTTCACCGATGAGTTCAAGGGAACCCAGGTGAATTGGAACACCTGGGGATTCAACAACTGGGACGGTGCCAATGGCGCCATCGGCGGTCGCTGGCCGGAAAATGCCGGGGTCACCAACGGGCTGCTGATCCTCCGCAATTTGAAGGAGAATCGCCGGGGCTTTCCCTACTCGACGGCCGGATTGATCACCCGCACCTACACCCCGACCAACGGTTACTGCGAGTGCCGGCTGCGCCTGGCCAAGGCCGGGGCACAGCACACCTCGTGGTGGGGACGCAAGGGTGTTTCCGGCCCCTACACCAACCAGTTTCTCGAGATCGATTCCCCAGAGGCGGAGTATCCCAACTCGGTCGCCCAACACCTGGCGGGTGTGCCTGATTTTCAATGGCACCAATCCACCGCGTTCGACATCAGCCACGACTTCCATCTCTACGCGTGGGAATGGGACACCAACGGGGTGGCGTTCTTCCTCGATGGAGTGTTGACCGGCGAAAAGACCTGGGCTTCGGGCAACAACTATCCCTATTACTTCCCGCTCAATGTCGGTCTCCAGCTCTATATCACGGGGGGCATCTTCAGTTGGGCGGGCACGGTCAACTTTGAATTCATGGAAGGTTCCGAGGTGAAGGTGGACTGGACCCGCGTGTATCAGAAGGTCGCAGCCACCCGTTCCAACAGTCCGCCAGCGGTTGCCGTGACCAGTCCGATGTCCAACGCCGTGTTCGGGGTTCGATCCAACGTCACCGTGACGGCCTCGGCTTCGGACGACGATGGGACCGTCCTGCGGGTGGAGTTTTTCGGCGGGCCCACCAACGCCCCCGTCCGGTGGCTGGGATCCAACACCTTTGCGCCGTTCGGCATCGCCTGGCCTGACCCGACCAACGGCGTTTACTCGGTCCATGCCGTCGCCTATGACAATGCCGGCGGGGCAAGCACCTCCGCCCCGGTGCAATTCACGGTCAGCGTTCCGCCGCCGCCGTCACTTACCTCGCCGATGCTGACCAACGGACTTTTCGGCTTTTGCGTTCATGGCGTCACCGGATGGAACTACGTGGTGCAGGCGTCCACGAACCTGCTGGCGTGGACAAACCTGTTCACGACCAATGCCACGACCACGCCCCTCTGGTGGGCAGACGAGGGCTCGACCCATTATCCGGAACGCTTTTATCGCGTGACCATCGCGCCATGAAGATACGGTTCTTATGAAAACACATCGAATCATCGTTGGAGTCATTGTGGCCATGGCGTTGCCTGCGTCCGCCCAAACTGCCGGAGAATGGCGGCAATCCTTGAATGGTCCGTGGCAGTTCACCACCAACGCGGCTGCCCTCGGACAACCCGGTGCGACCTGGGACAGTCTCACCGTGCCGGGCAACTGGGACACGCGGCCCGCCTACTCGACCCACAAGGGTCAGGGCTGGTATCGCCGCGACTTCATCGCGCCCGCGGACTGGCGGGGCAAACGCGTCCGGCTCAGGTTCGACGCCGTGTATCACGACGCGACCGTGACGCTGAACGGACGGGAACTGGGCAGTCACAACGGCGGTTACACGCCCTTCGAGTTCGACGTGACGGACACAATCCAACTGGGTGCGACGAATACGGTGACGGTTTGCGCGGACAACACCTATCGTCGCGGCGCCTGGTGGCACTGGGGTGGCATCAGCCGGAGCGTGACCCTCATCGCGAACCACGACGCGCGGATTGTCTGGCAGCACATCCGCGCCGAGCCGGATCTGGAGCGGGGCACGGCGAAGGTGTTCCTGCGCTGCAAGCTAACGAATTGCGCCGCCCAGCCTATCGAGGTTTCGCTGGCTTCGGCGATTGACGGGAAGAAGGAGTCGGGCCTGGCCAAGACGGTTTCCATCCCGGCGCGTGGTGGGACAATGGTCGAGATGGAAACCACCCTGCCGGAGAAGCGGGTGCGCCTCTGGCATTTTGACCACCCGAATCTCTACCACCTGACCACCGAGCTTTCGTCCGGTCGCCAGGTGCTCCATGAGCAATCCGACCGTTTTGGCATTCGGAAGATCGAACTGACCCGGGACAGCCTCCTGTTGAACGGCGAGCGGGTGCGCCTGAACGGTTACAACCGTGTCAGTGACAGCCGCCGGTTCGGCAACACCGAGCCGGATGAGTTGGTGCGGAAGGACGTGGACCTGATGAAGCGTGCCAACGGGAACTTGACCCGTCTGATGCACTATCCCCAAGCGCCGAACCTGCTCGAGTACCTGGACGAGAAAGGGATGCTGATCTGGTGCGAAATCCCGGTCTGGGGCGGCGATGACCCCCAGGTGTGGGGGGGCAAGACGGAGCTGACCGAGCAGTGGATGACGGAGATGATCGAGCGCGATTACAACCATCCCTGCATCATCGGCTGGAGCGTGGGCAACGAGCTGCGCGGCCACTTCAACTACGCCAGCAACATGATGGGCTTCACGCGCACCCTCGACCCGCATCGGATCGTCACCCACGTCAGCAATTCAGGAGCAGGTTCCCGCGCCAACCGGACCAATGACCCGATCACCCTCAGCCCGGTCACACTCTACAACACCTACAGCCCAAAGAGCGACACCTCCAGCGTTCTCCACCACCGGTGGCCCGACCAACCGCTCTTCTTCTCCGAGTTCGGGATCGGGCAATTTGGCGCCGGCCTCGGCGCCCGTATCGAGGGCCTGGAAGACATGTATCGTCTGCTCACGGACGGCAAGCCCTACGTCGTCGGCCTGTCGCTGTGGACCTACAACGACTACCGCAGTGATTTCAAAGGCACGCCGGCGTCCGGCAACCGCGAGTGGGGCATCGTCACCGAGGATCGCCAGCCCAAGGCGGCCTACGAACAGGTGCGCAAGCTGTTCAGTCCCGTGCATTCGTTGACCGTGACCAATGGCATCATCCGTCTCGAACCGCGCCGTCCAGATGAAGTGCCGAGTTTCACCTTGCGCGGCTACAAACTGAAATGGGAGGGCGGCGAAATCACCCTGCCTGACCTCAAGCCCGGGGATCCCGTGTGGATGTCCAGGAAGAAGGTCAACCCCGGCACCGTGGTGAAGCTCTTCACGCCCACCGGCTATGACGTGGCGGACAGCGAATAGGGATCTGTGAGCTGTGGCTCCTGCGTTCCGCATGTCAGGTCTCGCGCGAATCCTGATTCTGGCGGTCCTCGGGTCCGTCCTCGTGGGGGCCCACGCCGCTGGCGGGGCGGGGCAGGGGGGGGCGTCGTCGTCCCCGGCTGCGCTGCCTGCGGGTTCGAATGTTCTGACGGTTGTCAATTGCGGGGACAAGCCGATCTACGCAACGGCGGTCACGCTGCCCGCCACTACACTTCAGGCCGCGCTCGGCCTGACTGCGGCCACGCCGCTGCGGGCGACAACGGCGGGCGGCGATCGCCTGGCCTTGGTTCCAGGCGTGGATCAGGGACGGGAAGTCGTCCGGGCTTTCCTATCCCTCAAAGCAGGTGAGCGCCTGGACTTGAAGCTGGAACCTGCGTCGGAGTGGGGCGAGGCGAACCGAGTGGCCTCGGCCCATTTCGATGCAGCCTCCGGTCGCGCCTTGCTGGGCAACGGGGTGCTGGCGTTTGAATATCGCGACGGCCAGTGGAGCCTGTCGTTCGACGGCCCAATGGCCGGCTCGATTGTCCCGCCCAGGGATCGGCAGATCGTGAGCCAGTGTTGGCTCGACACCTGGTTGGATTCGGAGCTGCGGGGGCGTTTGATGGGGGCGGACCCGAAAGGCCTGGGCTTGATCCATTCGCGCGACGCAAGGCTGGCGGGGGGCAAGGCCACGGTGAATCCGGACGGCTCTGCCACGCTGGAACTGGTCAGACACTTCGGCGGTTTTGCAGCGGACATTGTTTGGACTGAATACTACACCCTCCTTCCGGGCCAGCCGGTTCTGACCTATCGCACCGTGTTCGAAAACCGTGGCGATGAGGTGCGCTATCTGGCTTACGTCGACGCGGGTGGCAGCATGCGGGGCCGTTTCGGCGGGCTCCTCCGCGACGAGCCTCTGCTCAAGTACGAGGATCCCAAGGCTCCCAACGGCGTGCTGCTCTCCGGCCCGAGCAACTCGGGACTGCGCGTCGCCTGGCGGGGCGAACGCTGCTGGCTGGGCGTCGGGTCGGGATCGGGGTGCGGCATCGGCTTTTCCACGACGGCCAACGTCACGCGCACCTTGCTGGGCTCGACGGTCTGGAATGTCGGTGCGTCCGGATTCCAGATCTGTCTTCTCGATACCGGGCAGGGCAATTTCCCGTATGCCCTCCAGCGCGGTCAACCGCTGGACACGGGTCTGGCGTTCGTGGCGGCCTGTGGTGACGCCAGCATCTGGAATCAAACACGCCAGGTCTTCGCGGACGTCACCTCCGGGCGCACCCCTCAACTCAATGGCGCCTGCGCAGTGTATCTGGGCGGCATTCCCCTCCAAGCCGGCGAGGTGCGGTCGTTTCGGGAGGACGAGGACCCCGGTCTTTCATCGAGATGGGTTCGACAAGGCACGGTGCACCGCGCTGCGCTGGCCACGGATTTCCAACGCCCCTGCCGGCTGTCCGCAACCGCGAGTCATGCCACTGCAACCAACGTGATCACTCTGCGCGCCCGGCCCTTGGATGCGCCGGATCGGGCGGTCGAGTTGATGACGTTGGATCGGCCCGGCTCGATCGAGGTGGACTTCACCGCGTTGACCGGCTGGATGGGCCAGCGCCGGGCCTACACGCTGGAGGTCAGTCAGCCCGCAATGGCCCGCTTGGCGAAGCTGACGCTGGCGCCCGCGCCGTTTCCGGCGCCCGAGCTTTCCTCCCCGGCGGACAACCTGAGCCTGACCGACCTGGCCGTCTGTTTCCGCTGGAAAGGGGTCGAGGGAGCGATGGATTACGAATTGCAGTTGGCGCGCGATGCACAGTTTTCCGATGCCAAGAGCCTGCGGGTGCGTTCGGAAATCGAGTGGCCCCTGTTCCTGCCGTCCGACGAGCAACTGCCCTCGCCGGGCACCTGGTTCTGGCGGGTGCGCGCCGTGGAGCCGGGCCAACCCGGGGCGTGGTCGGAAGCGCGCCGGATGGACGTCAACAATGACCATGAAAAGGCTCCGCTGAAGTTCACCATCACGCCCGAGCGACCGCTGATCACCATGGAACTGCTCCGGGTGAAGGACCTCGCCAAGTTCCGGCACACGCTGCCCGAGGATCTCCGGCCTTACGTGGCGTATAACATCAGCGAGAAGTTCGGCCTGATGCAGATGATCGAGCCGCTCCGGGAGACGGACCAGAAGGTGTTCGTGCGCACGCACCATCCTTCGCCGGTGACCGGTTGGACGCCGCTGGCGGACATCGAGGCGCTGTTTCAAACCTATCCGAACGTCCTGGGGGTCATGGGGGGCGAATCGCTCTCCGCCCTGTATCACGGCGGGCTGGCGCAAACCTACACGCATCGGCTGCTCAAGTTGTGCGGCAAGCATGGGCGGATTTACTACGAAGGCGACGGGACCTATCCGGCGGAGAACAAATGGGAGGCGCTGTACCGCAAACAGGCGCCTCTGCTGCGCGACTACGGCGGCTACCTGGTGTTTGCGCAGAAGAACAACATCCTCCATCGCCAGTTTGTTTCACAAAGCTCGGTGCTGGGGCTGTATGTGTCGGGTGCGATCGGCCACCAGGGTGCGTGGGAGGACGGCGGGTGGTATTGGCAGCAGGTCGGCTTCCGCAAGCTGGGCGACCTCCGGGGGCAACGGGGCGGCACCACGGAGGACATGCCCCGGATCTTCTGGGGTCTGACCTTCCTGATGGGCCTGAGCCGGGGCTGTGCGGTGTTCAGCCTCGACGGACAGACTGGCATCGTGCCGGTGCGCGAGGGTTACCGGCTGGCGGAGAGCGGATGGCCAGCCAAGGCCAGCCCGTCCGCCTACTGCACGACCGAGGGCGAGCTGACCCCGGTGTTCCATCGCTACCTCGTGCCCTTCCTCCGCGGGATGATTCAACACCGGATGATTCCCGGCAAGGCGCAGGTGCTCGAACAAATCCGGCTTGCCGTTTACAACGATGGCGTCAAGGTCGGGAAGCAGGTCGACCCGTATTATTTTGAATACCAACCACTCTACGCCGGCACCTATGGCTTTCGCCCCTCCGGCGTGTTCCCCGGCGAGTTGATGGAGTTCTTCCCAAACACCGGACGTTACTACTACATCCCGGTCTTTCCCCAAGGAAAGGTCGGGCTGGGACGAGGGATCCAGACCCTGCCGCTGTCCGAACTCCAGGAGCCGGACGCGGTGGCGACACGATTCCGTCAGGCCTACCCGCAGTGGTATCAGGGAGACGCTCTGGTGACGCGGGTCGGGGATGTGTTAACCGTGATGAACAGTCATGAAAACACGGACGTCACCGAGACCTACGATGTCCCGCTCCAGCGCGGCAACTTCATCGCCATCCAGGGGCGGATGGCCCCGCATGCCTACCTCATGGGCAGGTTCGAGGACGGCAACCGCCGGTTCTGGTGCCAGATCAACGGCGAATACGCGGAGCGCGAGGTCGAGATTGCGTTCTTGTGCAAGGCTCGACCGCAGGTGAAGATCACGCCGACCTCGGCGGCGACGATCCAACAGTGGGATGCCGCCACCGGCAGGCTGACGCTGAAACTGTCGCACGCTCAGGGTGCGGCGGAAGTCGAACTGTACCCATGATCTGCAACCCCGTGCCGAACCAGCTCCATCCATCCGGAGGTGCTTGCCATCAACGAGGGGCTCGCCCTCACCCCACCCCTCTCCCCCGGGGAGAGGGTGCCCGAAGGGCGGGTGAGGGGATTCGTGCGGGTTCGTGTTCTCCAGTCGCCTCCAGCCGTTGGGTGTCTCCGCGGTCGGAATGCCCGGTCATCACCAAGCGGGGCGCCGTCGGGATGAATCTCGATGTGAAATGAACCGTCCTAACATCCCTTGCAAATGATATGAAACGAATCCTCCTACTCACACTGGCCGCCGGTCTGTTCGCAGCGGTTATCGCCTCCTCTGCTGAGGCTGCCGAATCCACCCGCGATCGGCTTTCGCTCGATTCCGGCTGGCGGTTTCACCTCGGGCGACATCCCGTTTCCCGTGATCAAGGGGCACGGCGAGTCCTACAGCAACGCCAAGGCCGGCAAGGCGTGGGGCGCGGCGGCGCCGGATTACGACGACTCGAAATGGCGCGAACTCGATCTGCCGCACGACTGGGTGGTGGAAGGGCCGTTTGATGAGAAGGAGAATCTGTCGCAAGGCTATCGTCCGCGCGGCGTCGGCTGGTATCGGCGGCATTTCAAGCTTCCGGCCGGCGACCGTGGGCGGCACATCGAATTGCAGTTCGACGGCGTGGCCACGCATTGCACGGTCTGGGTCAACGGCATCGTCGCGCACCGCAACTGGTGCGGCTACACGTCGTTCCCCATGGACATCACGCCGTTCGCGCAATTCGGCGAGGGCGTGAACACCATCGCCGTGCGCGTGGACGCCAACGCGATGGAAGGCTGGTGGTACGAGGGCGCGTGGCATTTATCGCCACACCTGGCTGGTGAAGCGCGATGCCGTCCACATCGCCACCGACGGCGTGTATGCCAATCCCGTCCGCGCAGGCCGATGGCCAGTGGCTGCTGCCGGTCGAGGTGACGCTTGAACAACTCCGGCGCGGGACGCGGCGGCGGTCGAGGTCGAAGCCACGTTGCTGGATCCGGACGGGAAGCAGGTGGCGCAGGACAAGCGTTCGGCGAGCGTCGAGGCCGTTTGAAGACAGGCCGTCGCCAAGCTGTCCCTGCCGGTGCGCGCGCCGCAACTGTGGTCGGTGGATCAGCCGGCGCTTTACGAGGTGCGCACCGTGGTGAAGCAGGACGGCAAGGCCGGCGATGCCGCGGTCACGCACTGCGGCTTCCGCACGATTCGGTTCGACGCCGACAAGGGTTTCTTCCTGAACGACCAGCCGCTCAAGCTCAAGGGCGTGTGCAATCACCAGGACCACGCCGGGCGTGGGCGTGGCCGTGCCGGATGCGCTCTGGGAATTCCGGTTGCGCAAGCTGAAGGAGATGGGCGTCGAACGCCTACCGCTGCTCGCACAATCCGCCGGCGGCCGAGTTCCTCGACGCCTGCGACCGCCTGGGCATGCTGGTGATGGACGAGAACCGGAATTTCAATTCCACGCCCCGAATACCTGCGCCAGCTCGAATGGCTGGTGCGCCGCGACCGCAATCATCCCAGCGTGATTCTCTGGTCGGTGTTCAACGAGGAGCCGATGCAGGGCACGGAGGCAGGGTACGAAATGGTGCGGCGCATGAGCGCGGCGGTGAAGCGGCTCGACACGACGCGGCCGGTGACGGCGGCGATGAACGGCGGCCAGTTCGCGCCCGGTCAACGTGTCGCAGGCGGTGGACGTGGTGGGGTTCAATTACAGCACCGGCGGTTACGACCGCTATCACGCGGACCAATCCGGACAAGCCGATGACCAGTTCCGAGGACACGTCGGCGTTCATGACGCGCGGCGAATACGTCACCGACAAGAAGCGCAACATCATCGGCTCCTACGACGACCAGCGCGCGGCCTGGGGCGCGACGCATCGCGATGGCCTGGAAGAAGCATCGCCACCCGGCCGTTCCTCGCCGGCGGGTTCGTCTGGACGGGCTTTGATTATCGCGGCGAACCGACGCCGCATTCGTGGCCGAGCGCCGGGTTCGTTCTTCGGCTGCATGGACCTCTGCGGTTTCCCGAAGGCGGCGTTCTACATGCACCAGGCGCACTGGATCGAGGACCGGCCGATCCTGCAACTGATTCCGCATTGGAACTGGGCGGGGCAGGAAGGCAAGCCGATCAAGGTCATGGCGATCGCCAACTGCGACACCGTCGCGCTTTCGCTGAACGGCCAGTCGCTCGGGGAAAAGCCGGTGGACAAGTTCGACTTTGCGGAATGGGAGGTGCCCTACGCGCCGGGCAGGCTGGAAGCCGTCGGCAAGAAAGCCGGACAGGAAGTCTCGCGTTGCGTGGTGGAAACCACAGGCGAGCCGGTGGCGCTGCGGCTGGTTCCGGATCGAGCCGCGCTGGCCGGCGACGGCTGGGACGCGCAGCCGGTGACCG
This sequence comes from uncultured Verrucomicrobiae bacterium, assembly GCA_963751435.1. Classification (GTDB taxonomy): domain Bacteria; phylum Verrucomicrobiota; class Verrucomicrobiia; order Limisphaerales; family DSYF01; genus JALOTU01. The sequence continues at coordinate 354,805 of CAVVUP010000036.1, forward strand.
TGCAGGTGGTGGACGCGCAGGGTCGTGTCGTGCCAACGGCTGATCCCCTGGTAGAATTTGAAATCAACGGGCCGGGCGCCATCATCGGTCATGGCAACGGCGACCCGAACTGCCACGAGCCGGAGAAGGGCGGCCGCCGCAGCCTGTTCAACGGGCTGGCGCAGGTCATCGTGCAATCGCAGGCGGGCGGGATTGGGCCGCTGACGCTGCGCGCGAAGGCTGCTGGGCTGAAAGCGGCCGAGACGACCCTCCAGGTTCAATCCGCCGCCGCTCCGCCCGCCGTCGAGGTGGTTCTCGCCCCGCTCGCACTACAAAGCTGGCGGATGTCGCCGGTCAGCGGCACCTCGCTGAATCCCAACATGGAGGTGGCGGACAACGACCAGAATACCTGGACCACGGTTGAAGCCGGAAAGCTGCAGACATTCTCGGGCGGCGCGTTTGCCCTCTACCGCGTCCAGTTCGAGCCGTCCGCGGCGTTGAATGCCGGCGGCGGCAGCATCGTCTTCCCCAGCATCACCGGCAAGGCGCAGGTCTGGCTGGCTGGCACGCTCCTCGGCCGCAAGGACAAGTTCGACGCCGGCGCGCTCACGGTGCCGCTGCCGCCCGGCAAGGGGAGTCGCACGTTGAGCGTGCTCATCGAGGCCGAGCCCGGCAAACAGGCGGGATTCGGCAAGCTGGTCGTGGTGAAAGACAGGTAACGCATGAAATCGGAATTCGGGAAGAAAATGTCTGCCGGGCTGCTCGGGTTGCTGCTGTTCAACGGGGTTCTGGATGCCGGCGAACCGGACTTGACGCTCTGGTATGACAAACCCGCGTCGAGCTGGCAGAAGGAGGCGCTGCCCATCGGCAACGGGCGGCTGGGCGCGATGTTATTCGGCGGCGTCGAGCGCGAGCGCATCCAGTTCAACGAGGAAAGCCTGTGGGTCGGCGACGAGGAGTCCACGGGTGCCTACCAGGCCTTCGGCGATGTGTTCGTCGAAATGCCGCATGGGGCAGTGACGAATTACCGGCGCGAACTCGATCTACGGCGCGCGGTGCATGTCGTCACTTATGAGAGCGGCGGGCTGACCTATCGGCGCGAGGCGTTTGCAAGCGCTCCGGCGGGCGTCCTGGTGTTCCGGTTCACCGCCGACCAACCCGGCTCGTTGAGCGGGAGCATTGCGCTCGCCGACGCGCACAAAGGCCAGATCAGTGCGAGCGGCAAACGGCTGCAATCAACGGGATCGCTCGCCGGCTGCCAGGTACAGCAAGGATCAGCCTTACGCGATCGTCCTGAACTACGAGGCGCAACTGCGGGTGCAGCACGACGGCGGCACGATCGAAGTGGTGGGCGACCGCATTCGATTTGACAAAGGTCAACCGTCTGACGCTGTTGCTCGATGCCGGAACGGACTTCGTCCAGGACCGCAGCCGGGGCTGGCGCGGTCAAGCCCCGCACCCAGCCGATTACGGCCCGGCTCGATGCGGCGGCGGCCAAGTCCTACGACCGGCTGCTGGCGGACCATGTGCGCGACTACCAGGCGTTGTTCAATCGCGTGAGCCTGGACCTCGGACCGTCCCGCTCGGGGCCGACCGACGAACGGTTGGTCGGCGTCAGCACCAACCGTGCGGCGGACCCGGGCTTGGAGGCACTGCTGTTTCAATACGGTCGTTACCTGATGATCTCCTCCTCCCGACCCGGCGGGTTGCCCGCCAATCTGCAGGGCAAATGGAACGACAGCCTCCAGCCGCCGTGGCGCAGCGATTACCACACGGACGTCAACATCCAGATGAACTACTGGCCGGCGGACGTGGCGAACCTGAGCGAGTGCTTCCGGCCTTACGCCGCCTGGCTGAACTCCATCCGCGAGGTGCGCAAGGAGGCCACGCACAAGGCATTTGGCGTCCGCGGCTGGACCATGCGGGCCGAGAACGGGATTTTCGGCGGCTCGACCTGGCAATGGGTCGAGTCGGGCAGCGCCTGGTGCGCGCAGAACCTTTGGGACCACTACGCTTTCACCGGCGACCTGGAGTATCTGCGCACCCTGGCCTATCCGATGATGAAGGAGATCTGCGAGTTCTGGCTCGATCGCCTGAAGCCGCTGCCGGATGGCACCTTGGTCGCACCGAACGGCTATTCGCCCGAACACGGCCCGCGCGAGGACGGCGTCTCGCATGACCAGCAGTTGATCTGGGATTTGTTCAACAACACGGTCGAGGCGGCGGACGCGCTGGGCGTGGACCAGGAGTTTCGGGACACCCTGGCCGCCAAGCGCGACAGACTGCTGGGGCCGAAAATCGGCAAGTGGGGGCAGTTGCAGGAATGGATGGTGGACCGGGATGATCCCGAAGGATACGCACCGGCACCTTTCGCATCTCGTCGCGCTGCATCCCGGGCGGCAGATTTCGCCGCTGACCACGCCCGAGCTGGCCGAGGCGGCGCGCGTCTCGCTCAACGCGCGGGGCGACGAGAGCACCGGCTGGAGCACGGCCTGGAAGATCAATCTCTGGGCGCGCCTGCACGACGGCGACCGCGCCTACAAGCTCATCGGCAATCTCATCCGGCTGGTGGGCGACACGCGCACGGACTACGACCGCGGCGGCGGTGTTTATGCCAACCTCTTCGACGCGCATCCGCCGTTCCAGATCGACGGCAATTTCGGCTACACGGCCGGCGTCTGCGAGATGCTGGTTCAATCCCACGCCGGCGAGATTCACCTGCTGCCGGCGCTGCCCAAGGCCTGGCCGGCGGGCAAGGTGACCGGCCTGCGCGCCCGCGGCGGCTTCACCGTGGACATCGAGTGGAAGGATGGCAAACTCCGCCAATATCGCATCCTCTCGGCGCAACCCCGCGAAGTGAAGGTGCGAATCGGCGACCAGGTGTCCGTCGTCAAATCGCGAAGGCTCTGATCCACCCACCATGAGAACTGCACGACTAGCTCCAGTCCTGGCCGCTTTGCTGTCCGCAGAGTTGCTTTCCTCCGCGGCAACCAATGAGCCGCCGCGTGCTCCGAGCCTGGAGTCGCTGGTCCCCTCGCGCGCCGAGCGCGATGCCCGGCTGGCCTGGTGGCGCGAGGCGCGCTTCGGGATGTTTGTGCATTGGGGCGTTTCGTCCTATCTCGGCGGTGCCTGGCAGGGACAGTCCTACGGGGGTTATGCAGAGCACATCCAGCGGGCGCGGAAGATTCCCATGGCGGTGTATCGCCAGGAGGTCGTGGAGAAGTTCAACCCCACGGAGTTCAACGCGGACGAATGGATCCGCCTCGCGAAGGCGGCGGGCATGGGCTACTTCGTCATCACCGCCAAGCATCACGATGGATTCGCGATGTATGACTCGAAGGTCAGTGATTACAACGTCGTCAAGGCCACGCCGTTCGCGCGTGACCCGATGAAGGACCTGGCGGCCGCCTGCCGGAAGCACGGCATCAGGTTCGGCTTCTATTACTCGCACGCGTTTGACTGGGGCGAGGAAAACGCGCCGGGCAACGATTGGGATTGGAAGAACCCCGGCGGCGACAAGCTGCTGCACGGATCGGATTGGTGGGAAACCTATCCCGAGTTCCTGCCCAAGGTGCGCCAGTACGTGGATGAGAAGTCCATCCCGCAAATCCTCGAACTGATCCGCAATTACGACCCTGATATTCTCTGGTTCGACACGCCGCACAAACTGCCGCCGGAGGAAAACCTGCGCATCCTGGCCGCCGTGCGGAAGGCGGATCCCAACATCGTGGTCAACGGCCGCATCTTTTCCAGCGGGTGGACCGAGCTGGCCCCGCTGACGGACTATCGCAACACCACCGACAAGCCCGCCGAGTTCCCGCCCAACGACGGCGATTGGGAAGGCATCCCGACCACGAACGAATCCTATGGCCACAACGCGGGCGATCATTCGCACAAGCCGCCGGGCCATTTCATCCGGCTGCTCGCCAAGGCGGCGGCCCGTGGCGGCAACATCCTCATGAACATCGGCCCCATGGGCAGCGGCCAGGTGGACCCGAAAGACGTGGCGATCCTCCACGGCATCGGCGCGTGGTGGTCGGTGTATGGCGAATCCATCCGTGGCACGACACGCACGCCCCTGCCGGTGCAGGCTTGGGGCGAAACCACCCGCAAGGGGAACACAATCTACCTGCATGTCTTCGACTGGCCGCGCGATGGCAAGTTGGTGGTGGGCGGCTTGAAGACGGAGGTGAAGTCGGCGTGGTTGCTGGCGGACAAGGCGAATACGATCTTCACCAAACTTAAAGTGACGCGCGTGAATCCGCTGGATGTGCGCATTGACGGTCTGCCCAAAGCTGCTCCCGACCAAAGCGATTCTGTGATCGCGTTGGAGTGTGCCGGCGAGCCGCAGGCCGATCCGGCCCGGTTGCTGACGACGTCGGTGGCCGTGGACACGCTGCGCGCCTTCGATGCCAAGCTGGTGGGCCCGCTCCAGTTCGGCCCGGGCAAGACCAGCGTGGCCTTCGTGAAGAACTGGACGCGCCACGGACGACGCCATCGTGTGGCCCGTGCGGTTGAACGAGAAGGCCACGTTCGAAGCCACGCTGGTTTACGACGCGCCGACGGACACGTTGCGCAACCGCATGGTCGAGGGCGACGCGGGCAAGGAACTGGTTGGCGGCGGCAAGGGCGCGGGCGGCACCTATCAAATCGCGCTCGGGCCGCAGACCTTCACGCAACCGGTGAAAATCGGCCTTAACGTGAAAGCCGCGCTGGGGCGCGTGACCCTGACGCCGGGTAATTACGAGTTCCGCATTTCGGCGAAGGAAATACTCGGCGAAGAGCTGTTTCGCGTCAGCCGTCTGGAATTGAAAACCATCAACGAATAAACTCATGTTCATAGATCAACTCCGCTCCCCCCGCATTATCATAAACGGCTTTTGCGCCGTCATCGCCGCGGTCATGGCCACGCACGTCAGCGCGGGCACACTCGAAGAGGATTTTCTCCACCCCCCCGTCGCCGCGCGGCCGTATGTCTGGTGGCACTGGATGGGCGGCGAACTTTTCCAAGGAAGGCATCACCAAGGACCTCGAGGCGATGAAAGCCAGCGGCATCGGCGGCGCGACGATCTTCAATCTCTCCTCCGCCGTGCAGGAAAGCCATGCGCCCGACGCTGAACAATCCGTGGCCCGACCAGACGTATCGCAGTCCGAAATACTGGGAGGCTATCCGCCACGCTGCCGCCGAGGCGGATCGGCTCGGCTTGGAGATCGGCCTGCACAACACGGTCGGCTACTCGACGACCGGCGGCCCGTGGATTGACGAGGAGCGCTCCATGCAGCGGCTCGTGTGGAGCACCACTGGCGTCAACGGTGGCGCGCTTGCTCGTGACCAATTTGCCCGCGCCCGCGCTCGTGGCCGATGAGGGTGGGGGAAGACCGGGCGGAAGATCTCTTTCTATCGAGACGTCGCGGTGCTGGCGGTTCCGGCGGGCAAGACGAACCTGGCCCTGGCCGAGGTGCTGGATCTGACCGCAGAACTGTTCGACCAACCGGCGAACTGCGCTGGGCCGCGCCGCCCGGGAACTGGACGGTCTATCGGCTCGGCCATGCTTCCACGGGCCGGCCGCCGCATCCGGTGCCGGACGATGTGCATCGGCAAGACGCTCGAAGCGGACAAGATGAGCCTGGAGCAGACGAAGTTTCACTGGGAGACCGTCATCGATCCGCTCAAGGAACATCTCGGCCCGCTGTTGGGAAAAAGTTTCCGCCACTTCCTGATTGATAGCTACGAGGCGGGCAACCAGAACTGGACGCCGGATTTCCGCGCCGAGTTCAAGCGCCGCAAGGGTTACGATCCGCTGCCGTGGCTGGTGACGCTGGGCGCGCCGGTGAAGAACGGCAGCGGCAAGACCGAGCGCATCGTCGGCAGCGCGGAGCAGACGGCGCGGTTCGAGTGGGATTATCGCGATGTGATCTCCACGCTTTACTACGAGAACGGCTGGCAGCCGGCAGCGGAGATGATCCATGCAGCGGGCGTGAAGTTGCAGATGGGAGCCGTATGGCGGGCCCGTTCGACACGGTCGAAGGTGCGGCGCTGGCGGATTTGCCGATGACCGAGTTCTGGACGGGCCGGGCGGGCAGCGGCGAACCCATCGGTCGTGGGCGCGGCGCGGGCGGCGGGCAAACGCGTCGTTGGCGCGGAAGCCTTCACCGGTTCGCCCGAGCGTCAGCCAATGGACCGAGACGCCGGCGTTCCTCAAGATCGGCGGGCGACGCGCAGTTCGCGTCCGGCGTGAACCGCATGATTCTGCATCACTGGGTGCATCAGCCGTTCGACGACCGCTACAAGCCCGGCATGGGCATGGGCTGGTGGGGCACGCACTTCGGTCGCAACCAGACGTGGTTCGAGCCGGGCAAGGAATTCTTCCGCTACCTCGGTCGCGTGCAGGCACTGCTCCAGCGCGGCGAAGCGCCTGCGGATTTTGTCAGCGTCGGTTCGGTGCAGGGCGACGGCGATGTGATTCCGCTGCGGGCGCTGAAGGACGTGCGCGTGGAGGATGGGAAGATCGTTCTGCCGAGCGGACGCCAATATGCCTTCCTCAGCGTTCCGCACAACGGCGCGTTGGTGCCGGAAGTGGTGCTGCAGATCAAGAAGCTGCTGGCGGAGGGCGCAACGGTGGTTTGCGTCGAAGCCAAACAAATCGCCCAGCCTGGCGAACTATCCCGAGTGCTGATGACAGAAGTGCGTACGCTCGCGAACGGAAGTCTGGGGCGAGGGCAGGCGAAACCGTGCGCCAGGTCGGACGCGGAAAGCTGTTCACGCAAGGCGATGTTGGCGGCGGCGTTGCGCGAACTCGGCATCACGCCGGTCGCGCAAATGGTGACGCCGAAGGTGGAAAACATCCGCATCGCCGCGCGGCAGGAGGGCGACACGAAGATGTTCTTCGTCGCCAACGTGAATCAGCAGCCCGCGCAGTTCACCGCCTCATTCCGTGTGAGCCGGCATGCAGCCGGAGCTTTGGGATGCCGAGACGGGTGCGATCGAACAGTCGCTCCGCTCTGGCGCGAGCAAGGACGGGCGCACGGAAGTCGATCTTTCGCTTGGCGCGGCGAAATCGGTGTTTGTGGTCTTCCGCACCAAGGCGGCCTCCGGCGACCGCCTTGCGTCCGTTGAAGCCCGGGGCGACTGGACACTATCCAGCGACGCGCAAGGTCGTGCCGTCGTCAGCGCCAGCACGAACATCAGCGGCACGGCGGTCTTCGTCTCGGGCAAGCGCGCGGCGCTTCGAGTTGAAACCGGCGGCGGCAATTGCGGTCGCGGGCCCGTGGCAGGTGGACCTCGCGCCCGCCGTTGGCGTGAGCCCGGCAAATTGAGCTTGCCCGCGCTGAAATCGCTTTCCGAATCCGACGACGCGGCGGTGAAGTATTTCTCCGGCACGGCGACGTATCGCGCACAGTCAACGTGGACGCCGCCTTGCTCGGCGCGGGCAAACGCGTGGAGCTGGATCTGGGCGAAGTGCGTGATCTGGTCACGCGTGAAGGTGAATGGACAGAGCCTCGGCGTGCTCTGGCATCCGCCGTTTGTGCGCGACATCACCAGCGCGTTGAAGCCGGGTGAGAACACGCTCGAACTCGCCGTGGCGAACACCTGGCACAACCGGCTGGTCGGCGACGAACAGTTTCCGCCGGACTTCGAGTTCGGCACGGATCGCGGCGCGGACAAGGGCCGGGCGCTCAAGGCCTATCCCGACTGGTTCATCAAGGGTGAACCGCGTCCGGAGCCGGGTCGGAAGGGGTTTGTCGTCTGGTATTATCATCGCAAGGACACGCCGTTGATGCCCGCGGGATTGCTCGGGCCGGTGCGGCTGATTCCGAGGGCGGAAACGGCGCTGGCACCGTGAGGCATTGCCCGGGACGGACCGGGGGCACCGGAGCGCGAGGACCCGGTCAACGCGGCCAATGTCCCAGGCTTTGTTACGTCTGCCCTGGTCCCGCCTGGCGGCCAATTGCCCCCTGCATGCGCATGCAGGTAGTCGGGGGCGCGGTACTTGTGCTCTACTCGAATCATCTACAATCGGCGGGCTGCGCGGTGGCCCAGTCTTGTACGGGATCGCACGATGATCGCAGACCCGGCTCCTCGTCACTGAAGCCGAGGCGAACGCCCTCATGCCCTGAACCAACCATGAAAACAACGCTGCATCTCATCCTCCTGACTGCAAGTCTCCCGGCAAACCCGGTCGCCGAAGCTCGTCCATCCACCCGCTGCAGTCTCTGGAAGCATCTCCTCGTTCTCCTGCTGGCCTGGCCGTTGCGGGTCGCGACGGCGCAGACCAATCCTGTGACGCTCGAATCGCTGCTGCCCGGCGGCGCGGACGGGTGGCGGATGGTGTGGAACGATGAATTCGAGCAGCCGGACGCGGAGCTGGACGTCGCCTGGGAATCGCAGAACGGCCCGAGCGGTCATATCCTGTCCAGCCGCTGGCGCGAGAACGCCGTGGTCACCAACGGCCTGTTGCGCCTGGTGGCCCGGAAGGAACAGCGGGGCGGGCAGGAGTGGACGGCCGGCAGCCTCTGGACGCGGCGGATGTACCAATACGGTTACTTCGAGTGCCGCTACCGCTACGCCGGGGCGGAAGGGCTGAACAACTCCTTCTGGCTGATGCCCACGGGCACCAACAAGATCACGAAGGGGAAGTTCTTCGAGATTGATGTCAACGAGGGGCATTACCCGAACAAGATCGCCAACAACATCCATAACCACACCGACAAGATCGTCGTGAACGGACGCAAGACGCATCCCAGTTCGTCGCGGACATTCAGCTTTGGGGCGCGACCGGATGTGACGATTCAACTCGAACTGCCGGTGACCACCCGCAAGCTGCGCTTCCGCTCCACGCACGGCGCCCAGTTCCACCTGGGCGAGTTCCGCATCTACAACGTCCATCCTTCCGGCTACCCCGCCGCGCTTTCCCCACGGCCGACAAGGACAAGCCGGGCCTGGTGAACTTCGCCCGCGAATCCGGGACCAAGATCACCACAAGCGGTTCCTTCACTTCGGACGCCCGCCAGCGGCTCGCGGACGGCCGGATCGAAACCCGGTGGACCACGCAGCGCGAGGGCGACAAGTGGATCGAGTTCCAGTTCGCCGGGCCGCGCACCATCGGCTGCGTCCAGTTCCTCAATGGCTACCCGCAGGACGGCGCTTGGAAGGGGATGGTGGACAACTACCGCGTCGCTTATCACGACGGCGCGAAATGGGTGGAGATGGCCGCCTTTGACAGCACCAACGGGGGATTCAACTTTGCCCGCGAGTTTCAGGTGCATGGCCTCGAATGGAACGAGCGGGAACTGGTGTTCTACTTCAACGGCAAGGAAATCCGCCGCGTGAAAAATGAATTCTGTTTCAGTCCGGCGTCGGTCTGGTTGAGCCTGGCCGTCATCCCCTGGGCCGGCCGCATCACCGACGCCATCGACGGCACCGCCATGGAGGTGGATTACGTCCGCGTCTATCAGCAGGCCAAGCCGGGCGCGGCGGCCGCCCCCGGAACGCCGGAGGAAAGCGACTTCAACGGCCGGCTCCAGCCCGTCCCGTCGAGCTTCAGCGGCACCCTTACGCCCGGCAGCGCCGGCCGGCTGTAATGCCAGTTCACCGACAACCCAAGCAAGCGCACCGGCGTTCACTGCCACACCCTGTCGGCATCTGCCACGACCACCACCCGCTCATCGGCCGATCGACCAACGTGTCCGTCCGCATGGATTCAGCCCCTGGCGACGCGCCGCCGATCACGACCGCTTTCCCCCAAGACTGAATAACGATTCCGCCCATGAAACCCTGGCTTCTCACCCCCCTGCTGGCCGCCTGCCTCCCGTCCGCGTGGGCCGCATCCCCTCCGCCTTCGACCTTCTGCAACCCGCTGCCCATTCCGGATTACCCCCTCGGCCGGGCGGCGCGGGACGTCACCAACGGCGCCCCGTCCGACGGTTCGGGCATCTGGCTGCTGGATCACAAGGAGCCATTCCGCGAGCTGGCCGACCCCACGGCGCTGTGGCTGGACGGCAAATGGTACCTCTACCCGTCGGTGGACATGGCCTGGGTCAGCGCGGACTACGGCGCGACGTGGCAGCATCAGCCGCTGAACATCCGCGACGTCGGCTACGCGCCCACCGTGGTGAAACATCGCGGGCGCTTCCTGCTGCTGGCCTCCGAATCGGCCCTTTACACGTCGGAGTCGCCCCTCGGCCCGTTTGAAAGAATCGGGCGCATCCAGATTGCCCGTGCCGGCGGCGTACCGGCGTTCATTGATCCGATGATGTTCTCCGACGACGACGGGCGTCTCTATTTTTACTGGGGCTGCACCAAGGCCGGTGGGATTTGGGGCGTGGAACTGGACGCCGCCAGTCCGACGAACGCGCTCACCAAGCCGGCCGAGTTGATCACGTTCAATCCCGCCGCCCATCCATGGGAAGCGCTGGGCGAATGGAACCAGGACACCACTTCCAGTTGGATGGAAGGCTCCTGGATGCTCAAGCGCAACGGGAACTACTATCCTGACCTATTCGGCGGGCGGCACCCAGAACCGCACATACGCGATGGGCTGTTACACCGCCCAGTCGCCGCTCGGCCCCTTCACCCCGCAGCAGCGCAATCCGATTTTCCGCACAACCGACGGCCTGGTCACCGGCACGGCGCACGGCTGCATCGTGGCCGGGCCGGACGACACGCTCTGGACGTTCTACACGATCCGGGCCGGCGTGGCGCATGGCTTCGAGCGGCGCATCGGCATGGATCGGGTGGATCTGGATGCGAACGGCGAACTCTGCGTGCCGCCCGCGACCTCCGTGCCGCAGTGGTTGCCAGGAATGAGTCCTGCCGGAAAACCCGCCGGCACCGGCTGGCTGCCCATCAATGGCGGACAACCCACCGTCGGCTCCACGACGGCGCCGAATCTCCCGGGGCGATTCGCGGTGGACAACGAACTGCGCACCTGGTGGCAGCCTGCGGCCGATGACGCGCAGCCGGTGCTGACCAGCCGGTTCAGCGCCCCGGCCACAATTCACGCTGTTCGTCTCGTCTGGCGTGACGTGGGGTTGGATACCAATCGCGGCGTGAAGCCCGGCCCCTTCCGCTACCGGGTGGAACTGGAGACGGCGAAGGACCAGTGGACGCCGATCCTCGACCGCAGCGGGAGCGACGAGGATTTCCTGATTGATTATCGCGAGGTCACCCCGACGGTTGGCCTGCGCGCCCGGCTCGTCATCACCGGCTGGCCCAAGGGCATCACGCCCGGCGTGGCGGAGTTTACGGTTTTCGGAGTGACGAACCCGGCTCGTTGACATTTCCATGAATTCATCCAGAAGAGTCCGTTTCCAAGGTGACCCTCCAGTGGCAGAACAGGAAACTGGCTTCAGCGGTCATCCGCTCGCCGAACGGTCAACCGTGCGTGCTGCGCTGCGGGGCCGAATCGCGGGAGTTGACCCTGCCGCTCCGGAGCGCGGGTCCGCGACCCGCAGCGGCAGCGCCATGTCCGGCGTCCACAAAGGTTCGCGCACCCATCCGCCCTTCGAGGCTGCTGCGGCTCATAGAGCCGCGCTCCTGCGCAACGGGTTCATGGTCCCAATGCGCGATGTCATGTCGTGGAGGCTCCCCATGAACCGGCCCCCGGAGCGCGGATTGTCTCAATCCGCAGCGGCTCCGATGATGCGGTGCTGCTGCGAGTTGAGGACAACTCGCGCTCCTTGCCCGGGTTCAGGGTCCCATTCGATGCGCAATCGCGAAAGGGGGCTCCCCCTGAACCGGAGCGCCAGCGTCCCCGCTGGCTTTCGACTGGCGCACACCCAAAGTCGGCAAGGACGCTGGCGGTCCTGCCTTTTCCCGGTTCGGGGGTTCAAAGCGCGAACTTGGGTTGGGAGAAATCTCGCCCGGAAGGCTGCAGCCCTCCTGCAACGGCTGACGCTGTTTGCCACGCTGGGTTCACTCTTCGCGGTGGAGCCGTCTTTCGAGCAGGCCTTCCAGAATCCGCCCGCTTCGGCGCGCCCGACGGTCTGGTGGCGCTTCATGGATGATTTTGTCACGCGGGAAGGCATCACCGCCGACCTCGACTCCATTCAGCGTCTCGGCCTGAGTGGTGCGGTGGTGTCGTTTTGCTCCAGCCGCACGAAGTTGAGCAACCCGCAGCCCGGCTTGCCCTTCGTTCCCATTCTTTCCAAGGAGTGGTGGGGGCTCATGGGGTTCCAGTTGAAGGAGGCCTCGGCGCGGAACCTCGATCTCTGGTTCCAGGCCTGTCCCGGCTACGCAACCTCGGGCGGCCCGTGGATCACGCCCGAGTTGTCGATGCAAAAGCTGGTCTGGAGCGAGACCGCCTGCGAAGGGGGCAAAAGCTTCGAGGCCGTCCTGCCGGTGCCGACGGTGGACAAGAAATGGAATTATTACCGCGACATCGCTGTCCTGGCCGTGCCTGTTTCCGGCAACAACGAGGCGATCCGCCCCGATCAGGTGGTTGATCTCACCCAACGCATGGAGACTTCGGGCCGGGTGCAATGGGAACCGAAGGCCGGCGCCTGGAAAATCGTCCGGCTGGGCCACACCACCACGGGCGTGCCGGTTCATCCTGTGACCAAGACCGGCTACGGCCTCGAATGCGACAAGCTGAGTCGCGAGGCGGCCCGCGTTCAGTTCGACAATTACTTCAAGAAGATCCTCGACCAGCGCCCGGCCCGCAGCGAAGGCGCCCGGAAAGATCGAGCTGTTCTATGACAGTTGGGAGGCGGACACCCAGAACTGGACGGCGCAGTTCCGGGAGGAGTTCCAGCAACGTCGCGGCTATGACCCGCTGCCGTGGCTGCTGGTGGCAACCGGGCGGCTGATCGGCAGCGAGGAGCAGAGCCGCCGGTTCGACTGCGATTGGCGGACGACCATCGAGGAACTGATCAACACCGAGCATTTTGCCGAACTGGCCCGGCTCTCGCATGAAAACGGCTGCAACGAATTCCGGGGACAACCTTACAACGGCCCGGTGAATTTCATGACGGCCGGGGCGGTCTTCGATATTCCCGAGGGGGAATTCTGGCATGTGAACCGGAATTACGGCTGGTGGACCCTGCGCATGATCGCCTCGGTGAGCCATGTCAACGGCCGGAACCTGGCTTCGGCGGAAGCCTTGACCGCCAGTCCCGAAGACCTCCGGTTCGATGTGGATCCCTTTTCCACCAAGGCGGAGACCGATCTCGCCTTCACCATGGGCATCAACAACCTGGCCATCCCGCATATTCCCCATAATCCGTGGCCGAAACTCAAACCCGGCATGACCGCCGGGCCTTACGGGATGCTGTTGGGCGGAGGCCAGGTCTGGGCCGACCTCGCGGGCTCGTGGGTTACCTACCTGAGCCGCTGCTGTTACCTGCTCCGGCAGGGAACATTTTCCGCGGATGTCGTAACCCTGTTTCGGCCCGGGCAGAGGGGGTTTACGCCGCCGGCCGGCCACGCCGCCGATCTTTGCAACGCGGAATGGATCGTCTCCGCCATGACCTGGGATGGCAGTGCGCTCTGCCTGCCGGGCGGGATGCGCTACCAGGTGCTGGAACTGGTGGACACCACCCAGGTGCTGGCGCCGCACCTTTCTCCGTCGGGCATCGAGAAACGACTCGCCCCCAAGCCGCTCCCGCAAAACATCTCCCTCCCGCTGCTGCGCAAAGTGCGGGAACTGGTCCTGGCCGGTGCCGCAGTCGTCGGTCCGCGTCCCGCCTGCGCAGCCGGTCTCACCGGTTATCCCGGAAGCGACCAGGAGGTTGCCCGGATCGCGGAAGAGTTGTGGGGACCGGTGACCGCCACGGGTCCCGTGGAGCGGAAGGTCGGCAAAGGCCGGGTGTTCTCCGGGATGCCTGTCGCCGAGGTGCTCGCCCGGTTGGGCGTGCAGCCTGATTTCAAGGCGGTTGAAACCGTGCCCTCCGAGGAGGTTCCGTGGATTCACCGCCGGGTTGGGGACGACGATTGGTATTTTGTTTCCAACCAGAAAAACGAGCGGGTGAAAGTCACCGGTTCCTTCCGCGTGGACGGCAAGGTGCCGGAGTTTTGGCGCCCCGACACCGGGGTCGTCGAACCGGCGCGTTCCTGGAGCCGCCAGGACGGGCGGACGGAAGTGGAATTGGATTTTGATCCGCGCGGCTCCGTGTTTGTCCGCTTTCATCCGGGGGCACTGCCGTCCCTTCCCGTCAAGCTGAAGGAGCCGGCCGTGAGCGCTTCGATTCCGTTGTCGGAGGGGTGGACGGTGCGTTTCGCCCCGGAGATGGGCGCGCCGGCGAAGGTGGAGTTCCCGAAGCTCGTTTCCTGGACCGAGCGGCCGGAGAAGGGGGTTCGTTATTACTCGGGCATTGCCGCGTATGAGCGGGAGGTGGCGATTGCAGCCGACTTGCTGAAGCCGGCAAGCCGCCTGGTTCTGAACCTGGGCGAGGTGAAAAACCTGGCCCGGGTCACGGTGAACGGCACCGTTTTCCCCGAACTGTGGAAGCCGCCCTTCACTTGCGACATCACCCGGGCGGCGAAGCCGGGCGTGAATAAAATTTGCGTGGAAGTGGTGAACGTCTGGGCCAACCGCCTGATCGGCGACGAGCAGGAACCGGCCGATGTCGTATGGGGACCGGATCAATTCAACCCGGCTAAACGCTACAAGGGCCAGTCGCTGGAAGCCATTCCCGACTGGGTGATCCACGGCACGCCGCGACCGTCCCCGGAACGGCGCACTTTCACCACTTGGAATTACGTCAGGAAAGATCAGGCGCTCCTGCCGTCAGGGCTGCTCGGGCCGGTGGTCATTTCATCAAAGTCTGCCATTACCCCGCGATAACTTATGCAGGTTTTCCCCCCAATGAACCGGCTGCTTTCGATCCTTGTCTTCTTCGCCCTGCTGATTCCCGGAGTCAGCGGAGAGGCCGGGCCCATTTTGGTGGAGGCGGAGGGATTTGAGAATCACGGCGGCTGGGTGGTGGATCCGCAGTTCATGGATCAAATGGGCTCGCCCTACCTGCTGGCGCACGGACTGGGCGAGCCGGTGGCTGATGCGCGCACCATGGTGGCGATCCCCGAAGCCGGCAATTACCGGGTCTGGGTCCGCACCAAGGATTGGGTGGCGCAGTGGAAAGCGCCCGGCACGCCGGGCCGGTTCCAGTTGCGGATCAACAGCGCCGCATTGCCCGTTACCTTTGGCACCGTCGCCGCCGAGTGGCACTGGCAGGATGGCGGAACCGTGCCCCTTCCGATGGGCAAGGCGGACCTCGTGCTCCACGATCTGACCGGGTTCGAGGGGCGCTGCGACGCCATCATCCTGTCCCGCGATCCGAACTTCACGCCGCCGAACGCCGACCCCGCGATGGCCGCCTTCCGGCGCGTCTGCCTGGGACAGCCGGATCAACCCGAGTCCGGCGGGAAATATGATTTCGTGGTGAGCGGCGGCGGCATCGCCGGCACCACCGCCGCACTTTCCGCGGCGCGCCTCGGCCTCAAGGTGGCGCTGATCCAGGACCGGCCGGTGCTCGGCGGCAACAACAGCTCGGAAGTGCGCGTCTGGCTCCAGGGCGCCCGCAACAAGCCACCGTGGCCGCGTGTGGGCGATGTCGTGGCGGAATTGGAGCAGAAAAGGTCGGCGCATTACGGGGCGTCCAACACCGCCGAAATTTATGAGGACGCCAGAAAACTCGCGCTCGTCCGGGCTGAACCGAACATCACGCTGCTGCTGGAACACCGCGTCAACAGCGCGGAGGTGGACAACGGGCGGATCCGCGCGGTCGTCGCGCAGGAGATCCGGACCGGCCGACGCCTCCGGATTGAAGGACGCTGGTTTGCCGACTGCACGGGCGACGCCTGCGTCGGCGCGCTGGCCGGCGCCGACTTTGAAATGCAGGAGACCGACCACATGGGGCCGTGCAATCTGTGGAACGTGTGCGAGTGCAAGGACAACAACGCGCTGAACACCGACACCGCGCAGACCTCCCGCCCCGTGCCTTTCCCTCGCTGCCCCTGGGCGCTCGATCTCTCGGACAAACCTTTCCCTGGCCGCTCAAAAGTCAAACCCGACCCGGACAAACTTGGCGGATGGTATTGGGAAAGCGGGTTCGACCGGCACCCGATCCAGGAGATGGAAGCGGTGCGCGACTGGAATTTCCGGGCGATGTATGGCGCGTGGGATGCCTTGAAGAACGTGGACAAGGTGCTGCCCAATCACCGCCTGAATTGGTCGGCCTACATCCTGGGCAAACGCGAGTCGCGCCGGCTCATGGGCGACGTGGTCCTTTCGCTGGAGGATCTCCAGCAGGACCGGCAGTTTCCCGACGGCTGCGTTCCCACGGGTTGGGCGAACGACATTCATCATGCCGATCCGGCTTATGAGAAAGGGTTCAAGGGCGATGCCTTCATTTCCCGGGCGAATTTCGGGGCGTTTCCGGCGCACAAGGAAGGCCGTCCGTTCTGGATTCCCTATCGCTCGCTGTATTCGCGGAACATCGCCAACCTCCTCATGGCCGGGCGCAATATCAGCGTGAAACACGACGCCCTCGGGGCCGTGCGCGTCATGCGCACCGGCGGGTGCGAAGGCGAGATCATCGGCATGGCCGCCAGCCTCTGCATGAAATTCAACACCGACCCCCGCGGCGTTTATGAGAAACACCTTGAGGATCTCCAGGCATTGATGCGGCATGGCATCGGCAAGGTTCCGGCGGCGGCTCCGCCCGAAAAGGAGTCCGCTCGCCGCGCAGTCCCGCTCGCTGCGCCCGCCTGGCTGAAGTCGGCGGGGGAAAACCTCGCCCGCCGCGCGCGCATCCATGTTCCCGGCGAGGAAGCCGACGCCGTCAAAACCAGCCTGCTGCTGAACGACGGGAACGGCAACGTCGAAGACAACAACACCCGCTGGATCCATCGGGCCGCGCTGCCGCACACCATCGAGTTCGAGTGGGATCAACCGGTTGAACTCGGCGCGGCCCGGATCATTTCCGGTCACAACAACGGACAGATCGTGGAGGCGCCGGTCATGGATTTCCGCCTCCAATGGCATGACGGCACCCGATGGGTGGACAGCGCTGTCAACGTGACCGGAAACACCAACCCGGCCTGGGCCGCCACGTTCGACCCGGTGCGCGCCCGGCGCGTCCGTTGGGTGGTCACCAAAACCCAGACCGACGTCTCGCGCATCTGGGAGATTGAGTTTTACAAGCCATAGTCGTTCCTCATGATGATCATGCAGGTGATCAATATCAGCGCCAATCCGCAGGATACCGGCATCAAGCTCGCCGGCGCGGGCCGTGCTTACGCGGGAGGGAGCGCGCTCACGATGATCGACGCCGATCCGCTGGCCGAAAACACCTACGCGGAGCCGTTCAAGATCGCCCCCGTCGAGACCGCCCTCGCGTTTCCGGCCGCCGGCGCGACTGAATTTCGCCACACTTTCCCGCCTTATTCCGTTACCGTCCTGCGCCTCCACCCCGCCCGCCAGTGAACTTGCGCACGCCCAGCCTCTGCTCGATGACCACAAAAATGGAAAGAATGCCCGTGTTACGACGCATCCATTCATCCCGCTCGCACGGCCTTCTTGCCGGGTTGCTCTGCGGAGCCGCCGCTTGGAGCGGTTACCTCTTCAGGCCCACGAGCGGCGATGCACTGCTCCCGAGTTTCCAGTCCCCGCCCAAGGAGGTGCGTCCGGCGGTCTGGTGGCGGTTCATGGACGATTATGCCAGCCGGGAGGGGATCACCGCCGATCTGGATTCCATGCAGCGCATCGGGTTGCGCGGCGCGGTGGTGTCGTATTGCGCCGGCACAAGAGTATTAAGTGAGCCGCAGCCGGGGCTTCCTTATGTCCCGATCCTGTCGAAGGAATGGTGGGACCTGATGGGGTTCAAATTGAACGAGGCTTCCCGCCGGAACCTGGATCTCTGGTTCCAGGTGTGCCCCGGCTACGCCACGGCGGGCGGGCCGTGGATCACGCCCGAAACCTCGATGCAGAAACTGGTCTGGAGCGAGACCGGCTGCGACGGCCCGAAAAGCTTCGAGGCCGTCCTGCCGGTTCCCCAGGTGGACAAGAAATGGAATTTCTACCGGGACGTCGCCGTTCTGGCGGTGCCCCGGGTCAGCCGGGACGAGGCGATCCGCCCCGATCAGGTGATCAATCTCACGGACCGCATGGATGCCTCGGGCCGGCTCAAGTGGGAGGCGAAGGCGGGCGCCTGGAAAATCATCCGCTTCGGCCACACCACCACCGGGGTGCCGGTGCATCCGACGACCAAAACCGGCGCCGGCCTGGAGTGCGACAAGCTGAGCCGCGCGGCGGCCCGGATCCAGTTCGACAATTACTTCAAGAAAATCCTCGACCAGCGCCCGGCTGGGGCGCCCGGGAATGTTCAGTTGTTTTACGACAGTTGGGAGGCGGACAACCAGAACTGGACGGCGCATTTCCGCGAGGAATTCCAGAAGCGCCGCGGCTACGATCCGCTGCCGTGGCTGCCGGTCGCGACCGGCCGGCTGATCGGCGGCGAGGAGCTGAGCCGCCGCTTTGATTACGACTGGAAAACCACCATCGAGGAGATGATCAACTCCGAGCATTTCGCCGAGCTGGCCCGGCTTTGCCACGAGAACGGCTGCAACGAATTCCGCGCGCAGCCTTACAACGGCCCGGTGAATTTCATGACGGCCGGCGCGCTGTTCGACATTCCCGAGGCGGAATACTGGCTCAACAAACGGGAGTATGGCTGGTGGAGCCTGCGCATGATCGCCTCCGTCAGCCATGTGAACGGCAAGAAAATCGCGGCGGCGGAATCCCTGACCAGCATGCCGGCCAATCATCACATGGACGCGGATCCTTTTTCCACCAAGGCGCAGACCGACCTGGCGTTCACCATGGGGATCAATCACATGGCCGTCCATGCCATGGCGCACAACCCGTGGCCGAAGTTGAAGCCGGGCATGACCACCGGATTTTTCCCGCCGCTGATCGGCGGATGGCAGGTCTGGAACGACCTGGCGGGCTCGTGGATCACCTACCTGAGCCGCTGCTGTTATCTGCTCCAGCAGGGAACATTTGCCGCCGATGCGGTCACCCTGTTCCGGCCCGGGCAAAAAGGCTATGAACCTGCCCGCCGGTTATGCCGGCGACCTGTGCAATGAGGAGTTGATCGTCTCCGCGATGACTTGGGACGGCAAGGCCCTCTGCCTGCCCGGCGGCATGCGCTACAAGGTGCTCGAACTGGTGGACACGACCCAGGCTGACGGTCAACTGCCAGGCTTTCCCCGTCGGGCATCGAGAGGCGACTCGGGCAATCCGATGCCGCAAAGCATCTCCCTCCCGCTGCTCCGCAAGGTGCGGGAACTGGTCCTGGCCGGCGCGACGGTGGTCGGGCCGCGTCCCGCCTGCGCGGCCGGTCTCACCGGTTATCCCGGAAGCGACCAGGAAGTCGCGCGGATCGCGGAGGAACTGTGGGGACCGGCCTCCGCCACCGGCCCCGTGGATCGCAAGGTCGGCAAGGGCCGGGTGTTTTCCGGCATCCCGGTCACCGAAGCGCTCGCCCGGATCGGCGTGCAACCCGATTTCAAGACGGTTGAATTCGTGCCGGCCGGACGAGGTCCCGTGGATTCATCGCCGCGGTCGGGCGAAGGATCGACTTGTATTTCGTCTCCAACCAGAAGAACGAGCGGGTGAAGGTCGGTCGGTCGTTCCGCGTGGACGGCAAAATTCCGGAGTTCTGGCATGCGGACACGGGCTTGTCGAACCGGCCCGCGCGTGGACCCGCAAGGACGGACGCACGGAGGTGGAACTCGATTTCGACCCGCGCGGCTCGGTGTTTGTGCGCTTTCATCCGGGACCGATGCCGTCCCTTCCGGTCAAGCTGAAGGAGCCGGCCGTGATCGGCTCGGTGCCGCTGTCGGAGGGATGGAAGGTCCGGTTCGCGCCCGGGATGGGCGCGCCCGCCGAGGTGGAATTCCCGAAGCTCGTTTCCTGGACCGATCGGCCGGAGAAGGGGATTCGTTATTACTCGGGCATCGCGGTGTATCAGCGCGAGGCGAACATTCCGTCCAGCCTGCTGGCGCGCGGCGGGAAAATCATCCTGGATCTTGGGCAGGTCAAGAACCTGGCCCGGGTCACGGTGAACGGCACCGCTTTCCCCGAGCTGTGGAAGCCGCCCTTCACCTGCGACATCACCCAGGCGGTGAAGCCGGGCATGAACAAGGTTTCCGTGGAAGTGGTGAATGTCTGGGCCAACCGCCTGATCGGCGACGAACTGGAGCCGGCCGATGTTGCAGTGGAAAAAGAAGGAGAGTGCCGACGGCAATAACCCGCTCGAAACCTACCCCGAATGGATGATCCAAGGCACGCCGCGCCCGTCCGCCGAACGCCGCACCTTCACCACCTGGAATTACATCGTCAAAAACCAGCCGCTCCAGCCCTCGGGGCTGCTGGGGCCGGTGACCCTTCGATCATTCGGGTCCGTTGCCGCGCAGTGAAGTCAGCTCCCACAAAATCCATCACACTATGAGATTCCTATTCGCCCTCGTGCCTCGGCCTGGCACTCACGGCGTCCGTGCGCCCCCCTCCGCGGACTACGAGTTGATGTTTGAAGACAACTTTGACGGTAACCGCGGTGAACGAGGTGCTCTGGCGCTATCGCGAAGGCCCGCGCACCTCGGGAACCTGGATCAACGGGTTGAACCGGAAGGAAAACGTATTCATTCAAAACGGCAACCTGGTCATCCGGGCCAGGGTCGAAAAAATCAACGGGAAGACCGAGAACACCGGCGGCGGCCTGATTTCGCGGGCGAATTTCGGCTATGGCTATTACGAGACACGTTCCAAGCCTTTCATGGCCGGCAAAGGCGTCCATTCCGCCTTCTGGCAGGCGGGCGGCAATCGCGACGACCAATGGGACCCCAACAACGGCATCTTCGAGATCGATTCCTACGAGATTGACTCCGGCCACTGGGTTGCGGCCAACAACCTGTATGTCCACCTCGCGCCCAAGGGCATGGGCGAACTGCCCTGGCCCTACCGGAATGGCAAGGTGTTCCAGCTCGACCGGGAGGGCTGGTGGATCGATGCCTACGAATACACCCCCGAGGGCGTCACGTTCTACGACCACGGCCAGGTCGTGGGCCAGGCCGAGTTCAAGGATCTGGCCGCCCAGCAGATGGTCTGGCTGACTGCGCTCAACGGCGTCGGAAAGGTCGAGGCGGCCAAGCAACCCGCCGATACGTTCTTCGACTACTTCCGCTATTACGCCAGGGATTTTCCCGGCCACAACCTGCTGCCGAACGGGGGTTTTGAATACAACCACGACAAAACCCCAGACCGCCCCATCGCCTGGCGGCAGGACGGAACCACAGGCGCCTGCACCGTGGTCCGGGGCGGGGCGGCCCGGGACGCGTATTATCTGAAGATTGGCGGCCAGAAGGATTTCAAGGTCCGCCTCTGGCAGACCCTGCAATACATCCGCAATGGCACCTATCAATTGACGGCCCGCGTCAAAAACCCCGGCGGCAAGGTGAAGGCCACACTCCAGGCCAACGTCCGCACGCTGGACATCCCGGCGGCAGCGGAGTGGACCCGGATCGCACTCGACGACGTGGCGATAACCAACCACACGGCGCGGATCGAATTGCATGCGGCGGGCGATGCCGCCCACGCGCTGAGCCTGGATGACATTCAGTTCAAGAAACCGGTTCCGCCCGGCCAGCCGGAGCCGCCCCAGCGCCCGTTCACCCTGGTGCGCGACCCGATCTGGCAGATTGCCATGACCCAGCCGATTGAGTTCAGCGGCGACGCCTCGTTTTTCTTCATCTCCCGGAACGTGGGCTATGGCGACGCCATGACTCTGATGGTGGATTTGACCCCCAAAGTCCTGGCCAGCACGTGTCCGATCACTCGCGCGCCTGCCAAGGGCCGGAATGGCTGGGCCTTGCTCCTGGGCCGGCAGGGCGAAATCGCCTTCCGCATTGGCAGCAAAGCCGACTTCACGGAGTTGGTGGCGCCCAACGCCTATTCCCCGGGGAAAACCGTCAAAGTCAAATGCGTGTATTCCAAAGGCACGGCCGCCGTCTTCATTAACGGACGGAAAACTGTCGAGAAGACGGGCCTCAAGCACGGGGTCAAGGACGCCACCCAGGCCGGAACCTTTGGCGCGACCTTGAGTGGATTTGAGGCCGTCGGCGAAGTCATCGGTGAATCCCGGCAAAAACCGTCGGACAAGAACCGCAACTACATTGGCAGCCTCTTTGACCTCCGGGTGTATAACCGGGTGGTCGAGTGATTTCCTCCCGCTAAACTCACCGCCCTGCTTGAAAAGGAAATGCAGCACGACGGGGACACCGCCTCCTTGACGGTTCAGAATCCGAAGCCCGCTGAGTGGACCCCGCCTGCGGCAAATCCCAAACGCTCCAACCGAAACAAGACTCCACGCAATCCATGAAACGCATCCCCTCGCTCACCGCCCTGCTGCTGGCGCTGCCGGCCGCGCTCACGGTGTCGGTGTCCATCGCCACCGGTGCAACCGCCAAACCCAACGTCCTGTTCATTGCCGTGGATGATCTGCGGCCGGAAATGGGCTGTTACGGCAACAAGGTCGTCAAGACGCCGAACCTCGACCGGCTCGCCGCCCGCGGTGTCGTGTTCAACCGCGCCTATTGCCAGCAGGCCGTGTGCAGCCCGTCGCGCAGTTCGATCATGACCGGCCGCCGGCCGGACGCGACGCGCGTGTGGGATCTGGAGACGCATTTCCGCGTCGCGTTGCCCGACGCGATCACGCTGCCGCAACATTTCAAGGCCAACGGCTACTACTGCGCCGCGCTCAGCAAGATTTACCATCACGGCTTCGAGGACGGCCGGTCATGGAGCGAGCCGCACTGGTATCCGAGCGGCCAGACCATCGACACCGATCCGCTCGATTGGACCAAGCGCATCGTGAAGAAGACCGGCGCCGGCGTCAAGGAATACGCCAGGACGCCGCTGCCCGCGGACAACGACAAACCCGGCGCCGGCCAGCGCGGCAAAGGCGCGAAGGGCAACGCGTTCGAGGTCAGCCCGAAGAGCGACGACGAATTGCCCGACGGTTTCACCGCCGCAACGGCGGTCAAGAAACTGCACGAGTTGAAAACGAAAGGCCAGCCGTTCTTCCTCGCCGTCGGCTTCCTCAAGCCGCACCTGCCGTTCGTCGCGCCGAAGAAATACTGGGACCTTTACGACCCGGCCAAGATTCCGCTGCCGTCGATCGATCATCTGCCCGAAGGCGCCCCCGAGTTCGCGGGCCACAACAACGGCGAGTTGCATTCCTACGCCAACTGCCCGCCAGGCAACCCGATCCCGGCGGACTTCGCCAAGACGCTGCGCCACGGCTACTACGCCTGCGTCAGCTACACCGACGCCCAAGTCGGCCGGCTGCTCGACGCGCTCGACAAGGAAGGGCTCGCCGACAACACCGTCATCGTGCTCTGGGGCGACCACGGCTGGCAACTCGGCGACCACGGTCTCTGGCACAAGCACACCAACTTCGAACTCGCCACCCGCGCGCCGCTCCTCATCAGCGTGCCGGGACAGAAGACGGCCGGCCAAAAGTGCGACGCGCCGGTCGAGTTCGTGGACGTCTACCCGACGCTCGCCGACGTCTGCGGGCTGCCGATTCCGGCCGGCCTCGACGGGGTGAGCCTCAAGCCCTGGCTCGAAAACCCGGCTGCACCGGCGACCAAGGTCGCCATCAGCCAATATCCGCGCGGCGGCACGGAGACCGGCAATCGTCCGCTGATGGGCTACAGCATCCGCGACGCGCGCTGGCGGCTGACCGTCTGGCGCGACCGGCACGACGGCACCGCCGTGGCAACGGAACTCTACGACGAACAAAACGATCCGGCCGAGTCGAAGAATCTGGCCGGCGCCCATCCCGACGTCGTCACCCGTCTGAGCAAGTTCCTGCCCCCGCCACCGACGCCGGGTGCGACGAACAGGGAAAGCCCCGAAACTGGGCGTGGATCGCGCCGCGCTGTTCGAGAAGAAGGATAAGAATCACGATAACAAACTCACCTTCGAGGAATTCATGGCCAACCAGCCCGATCCCAAAGCGGCAAAGAATCGTTTTGAGCAATGGGACGTGGACAAGAAAGGATTCCTCACCCGCGATGAGTTCATCAACCAGGGAGGCAAAGCGAAGTGAATTTGGCACAAAAGGTCTTGGTCATTGCGCCCTTGCTGCTGGCTCTGGCCGCGCTGCCTGCCGCCGCTGACGGTCCCATCGCGGGCAACGTCACCTCCCATTCCCAGGGACTCCACGGTTACATCAGTTTCAGCCGCGAAAAACTGCCGGCCGATGGTGGCTACAGCGCGGGCATGGGATTCTATGCCGCCGTCTGGCCGCTGACGGATCAGCCGTTGGCCGGTTTCCAAATCGGCCTGCCGGGCACGTGGATTCAGCCCGACAACTCCGACAACAAGGACAAACCGCTCGCGCCGGAGGGCACACGGGCGCGCAAGTGGCCGGAGCGCGGTCCGACGTGGAGCAGCGTCTTCCAGACCGTGGAAGGCGGCTTGGGCTACTGGGCGGGCAACCATTTCCGCTACGGCCCGCCAAAGTTCAGCATGAACGGCACGCCGCAATGCTACGACTACGAAATCGGCTCGCCCGGCTGGTCCTTCTTCCACGGCAACGAGGCGCTGCCCGATGATCGCCTCGGCATTGCGCAGTTGAGCAACCGCCTGCTGATTCCTCCCGATGGGCTGGCGTTCCAGGGCAATCCCAACGGCGAGTTCCTCGGCTACACCTGGATGGCGCTTCCGTTCACGGATCCCACGGCCGGCGATCCACCGACGGGCGACCAGAGCTGGACCTGCTTTCTCAGCGCCGCCAACTTCAAAGGGCCGATCGCCTACTACATTCCCGAGACCTGGAGCAAGATCGGCAAGTTGTTCAACGATCCGTTCCTCTACGGCCGCGGCCTCGACGCCCGCCCCGGCAACATGGGCGGCGGCGCGATGGAGATCAACACCGTGCCGTGCTTCGACTCCTGGGACGCGCAGGGAACGGCCTACTCCAAGCTGCCAAAGCTGCAATTCCCGGTGGACGCCGAAGGCCGCGCCTACCTGGTCCAGGACGTCACCTGCTACTCGAAGACGGCGCTCTACGACGCCTTCAAGGCCTGGCGCGACGGCGGCCCGGCCTGCTCCGGGACATTTGACGCGAAGGGCGCGTGGAAACCCAGGCTCAACACGCGCACCACGCAGTACAGCCAGGCGGGTAAGAAAATCACCGGCGTGGAGAAAGTGTTCGACACCCGCATTTTCGACGGCAACGTGTGGGGCTTGCAATGGTCCAGCAACGACCGAGCCACGAAAGGCATTTTCCCGCAATACTACAAGCATGACGGCGGGGAGCGCGTGGCCGTGCCGGCTGCGGCAGTGCCCGCGGAAACCAAACTCCTCACCCAGGAATTCAAGCGCGCCCGGATGGGAGCGCCCTACACCTCGCCCGGCGGCGGCGCGTGGGCAGAGCCCGGCCCGAAACGCGGACCGTTCACCGCCCGGCTCGTTGATGGTTCGGTGGTGACCTACTCCTGGTATCGTTTCGTGGACCAACCGTCCTTCCAGCAATACCACTGGAGCGCGGAGAAAAAAGCGAAGCTGCAGGCGTTGGTGGAGAAACTGCATGCGTACTGGCCATCAGACCGCGACTACATGCCCCCGCCCACGCGGGGAAAAGTGGTGGCGCTCGATCCTGCTCTGCTCGTCACACCGCCCCCAGGCCTTGAGGCGGGCTACGTCCCCATTGTCACCCGCCAGGCAGCGGAAGAATAAACCCGCCGAACCTGAACTGACCAATGAAACGTGTGCTTCAACTTATTCCCGTATTCCTTTTGGTCGCGTTGTCCGCATCCGTGATGCTGCGCGCGGCAGAACCGGCCGAACTGCTCTACACGCAAGAGGGCAGCGACCTATCATTCGCTGAAGTACTGAAGAGCAGTGGCGTCAAGCCCGGCGAGAAATTCTCCAAAGGCCCCGTCCTCGGCTCCCGCATCCATGTGAACCACGAACTGCTGGAAAAGCAGGTCGGCAAGATCCGACCCCATCCCTGAAGACATCGGCCTCCACACCGAGGTCTGCGGGGATAGCATCCGCCGCAAGGACTTTGGCAAGTGGACGCGCTGGTATCAGGAGGACGGCAACGTCCAGAGTGTTCCGCCTGTTCAAGGGCGAACAAAACGTCCGTGGTGGCACCGGCGAAAAGGGTTCGCCGGGACGCATCGAGGCCTTCTCGCGCAGCCTGGCCGTCGCTCCCGGAACCTGGCGCGAGTGGGAAGGGACCTACACCGTCATCCATCCGGTTGGCGCCTGCATTTTCCAATTGATGCACGAGGGCAGCCTCTGGCCCATCCACATCGACATGACGGACAAGGGGGAAATCCACTTCTTCCGGCGCAGACCCGTGCCCGGTATGGAGCGGGAAATCTCGCTGGCAAAAGACATGGTGGGCAAATCCATCAGCATCAGGGTGCGGGCAAACGGGCAGGAGTTTGAAGTCTATCAGAAAGATCCCCTGGATTCCGGTCCATGGAAGCTGGTGACCAAAGGCACCGGCCCCAAAGCGGAGGGCCACAAGATCCAGTTCCGGTGGGGAATGTATTGCGGCTCGAAAAAAGGCCAGACGGTCCCCAATGATGCCTTGCTTTTTGTCACCGGGGTCACAATCCGGTGATCGTCACACCGCCCTCATGGGCAAAGCCTTCGCCGAAGCCAACCTTAAAATGCTGGGGTCCGAGCGCCCATAAGACCTCATCACAAGGCTCCATTTATGAAAACCATCATCCCATCTCTCGCGGCTTCACTGCTGGTCGTTCCCGCCGTCGTTTGCGCCGCGGAAATTCAGCAGGGCGAAATGGCCGGCTACCTCTTTGGCCCGGCGGAGAAGGTGCCGGAAGAATTCAACGGCGGCTTCTCGCTCTATGCGGCGGCCTGGCCCCTCGTCCAAACCTACCCCGGGCACAGATTCCAAACCGGGCTGTGCGGCACCTGGATGCATCCGCAGTATGACGCGGACAAAAAGCCCGCGGGTAAATGCTACACGGACATCGAAGGCGGCCTCGGTTGGTGGCGCGACACGCACTTTCCGACCACCACGCCGAAATTCATCATGGGCGGCGTTGCGCCGAATTTTAGGTGGATCGCCAACGGCCCCGGCTACGGCGCGGGCAGTTGGGAGAAACCGCGCGGTCAATACGGCGTCGCGCAACTCAGCCCGTGGCTGTTGTTCCCGCTCGACGGACTAAACTTGAAGCAAGGCACGAGCGGCGAACTCTTCGGCTACGGCTATCTCCCGTTGCCGCTCACCAATCCGAAAGCCACCACGGCGGGCAAGAACGTGCCGACCGGCAACCAGTGCTGGACGCTGTTCCTCAGCACGGCCAACTTCAAAGGCCCGGTGGCCTTCTTCACGCCCTTCTTCTGGTCGCAGGCGACCCTCGAGAATCCGGAATGGGCCGGGCTGATGTTGGATTCATGTCCCGCCGGGCCGAACAAGGCGATCCAGATGGAAACGCAGCACATCCCGGCCATTCTGAGCACGAGCGCGGACGGCAGGGTTTACGCCCGCGTCGCTCCGACCGCGTTTCCCGTCGGTCCTGACGGCTACTCCACCGTGCTCCACCGTCTCACTGCCTATAAGAAAGCGGCGCTTTGGGACGACGTGAAGAGTTGGTTCGACGGCGGCGCTCCCTCCACGGGCCTGATCAAAGCCGAAGCGTCGGCCGTGCATACGTTCCGACTGGGCGGCGGATCCAGTTGGAGTGTCTATCCGCCAAAAACTCCGCGCGAAGAGAAGGTGCCCATTGCATGGAAATCCTTCGCCACTTCCTTGACGCCGAATCCCATCACGTTCGGCTATCGTTGGAACGAACAGGTGACACGCAGGAACGGGTCGCTCGTCACCTTGCCGGAATATTTCCGGCTCGATTCGGACGGCAAGAAGCCCCAGTGGTCGGTCGTGTCACCCAAGGATGTGCCGCCGGAACTCGGCCTCACGCAATACGCCTTTGAAACTTCGCAGGAGAAGCCCCAGGAAACCCGCACGACGCCCGACGACGCCGCAAGCTGCTGGAAGAAGCCCGGCCCCGCCGCCGGCCCGTTCCAAGCGCACCTCGGGGATGGCAGCGTGGTGACCTACTATTGGTATCGGTTTGCCGATCAGCCCGCGATGCTCAATGCCGACCTCACGCCGGAAGAGCGCGAAGTCGTGCAGAAGCGCGTGGAACTGCTCCATCGCACATGGACCAAAGACCGCAACTACCTCGCCCCGCCCGACGCCGGCACGCTCGCGCATCTGGACCCGGCTTTGATTCTGACGCCACCACGCGGCATGGAGGCGGGCTACGTCCCCATCGCGACCCGGCAAGCAGTGAAAGAATGACCACTACGCCTATGGAACATCGCCTCCTCGCCGCCCTGCTGCTGGCACCGCTGGCTGTGCTCAATGCTGACGATTTGCCAGACGGGGTTCGGCGGGTTAGTCCGTCGGAACTGCGTATTGATCGCGATTACATCGGCGAACCGGGGTTGGCCCGGCCCGTGCCGCAAGGTGTGGTGGACGTCAATCCGCCTTGGTTGCATGTGCAGGTGCCTCTGCCAGATGGGACAAAACACACTCGGACTGGCCAGCAGTGGAACCGCCGCTTTTACTTCAAGTTATCCCAAGACCCGCAACTGAAGAAGGACGTGATCGAAAGCGGCCCGAAGCGGTGGTCGTTCTTCAGTCCGTTCCGGACACTGACCAAGGGCACTTGGTTCTGGACGTATGGCGTGGCACCGGCCGAATCACCGGGCACCCCGGTCTGGCACAACGAGGTGCTTTCCTTCGTCATCAACGGCAGCGAGTTTGCTCCGCCTACCCCGCCGACTGCCGACGATGTGCTTGCGATCCTGAAAAAGCGGAACACCGGTCCGATCGCCATTTGCTCCAACGGTGACATCGGCCATATGCTCCCCGACAAGGTCTGGCCGGAACTCGCCCAAAAACTTTTGTCGGATGCCCGCAAGGCGTTGAAGGACGGCGGTCGTCCAGTGCAAATCGACTTCAGCGACAAGGATTATCCGGCCTACATGGGCAAGAACCCGAAGGAGAATTATTTCATGGTCAAGCTGCGCGCCTTGTTCGCCGTCGAGGAACGGCGCGTGGACTGGCTGTTGCGAGGCTACCTGCTGACCGGCGATGAGCAGTTCAAGAAACTGGGCGTGCAGCGGGCCATCGAACTGGAAAACCAGCGGCTGACCCGGAAGTATTCGGTTTTGGGAAAGCAGGTTCCGCTCACCTATCCCGCCTTCTACAACACCGTGCCGCTGCTGATGCTCGATGCCTTCTACGCGGATTTGCCAGCGGAACAGCAGCGGACTTTCACGGAGACGGCCTTGAGGCTGATGGACAAAAGGAATTCCGGCCATCCGCATCTGCACGACCAACTCGAGCACGCGCACTTCAACCAGCACGACTGGCAGGCTGACATCAAAAACTTGATCATCGGTTCCGCCATTCTCAGCCGCTATTGCCCGGACATCGAAGACTGGTTCAAATATGCCTATGAGTTGTGGCTTTACCGCAGCCCGGCGCTCAGTCGCAGCGATGGCGGGTCCATGGATGGCAACGGCTATCTGGGGGTCCATGATGAACCCCTGACGCATGTGAACTGGATGCTCTACCGGCTGACCGGCTACAACTATTTCAACTACAAACGCTGGTTCTCCAGCTTTCCCGTTTACATGTCCTACATGAACGCGGTGGGCAACCCAGGCGTGCCTTTCAGCGACGGTGGCGACGACAGTCCCGGTGTTCCGTATCTCACCGAAATGCTGGCCCACATGTGTCCGGATCATCCCGCCAATCGATGGCGTTTCAAATCGCAAGGCCGCCGCGATGCCGATCAATTCAGCAAGGATCTTGTCAAAGGCTACAAGGCAATGGCGGTCCTGCAATTGTGGCAGCACGTCAGGGCACCTGACTTGTCCGAGGCGCAACCTCCGTCGGAGTCTGCCGCTGCATTCCGCGATGTCGGGATGTCGGCTATGCATAGCGACATCCTCGATCCCGATCGGAACCTGATGGTCACTTTCAGTTCGGCGGTGAACGGATCCTTTCAACACCTGCATCCTTCACAAAACGCGTTCTGTATCGCCTACGGCGGCAAACCGCTCTTCTGGCGCACCGGCTACTACAACGGTGGGCCGATCCACGATGCGCTCAGCTACAAATGCTCCCGCGCGCACAACACGATCATGGTGGACGGCCTGGTCCAGGGCTTCGACCTCGGTGCCTATGGTTGGATCCCGCGCTTCGCGACGGGAAGACGCATCAGCTATGTGCTGGGCGATGCCTCCCACGCCTACAACGGCAGGTTTCCCAAGTTCGGCATCGATCAGCCCAACCAGCCACGCAGCTCGAAGAGCAAGAACCGCGACGAATTCATCACCCACCGGAACGGCTACGGCATGCCGGGTGTCACGCGATTCCGCCGCCACATGGTCATGCTGCGCCCGAGCCACGTCTTGATTTACGACGAACTGGAAGCCGAAAAACCGGTGACCTGGACCTTCATGCTGCACTCGCTCAAGCCGATGGAGCAACTCGGCAATAGTTGGTTCTCCACGGCCAATGGCAAGGCGACGGGCAGCGCACGGCTCTTTTGCGCCTCGACTGTGAATGGCAGCGTGACCGATCAGTTCTTCGGCAAACCCGTGGACGAGGAAAACAAACGCGGCGGCCAGAACCCGCCGAACTGGCACGCTTCCATCTCGACTGCCGGAAAACTGCCTGCCACGCGGTTCCTGACGGTCATCGAAGTGCTGCCAGGCACGGGCAAGCCGGTTGAGCCGGTCGCTGATGGCAACGATTGCATTCGCTTGAAACTAGGCGACTACACGGTGATCGCTGAACTGGATCCGGTTAAGCCAAGCTATCTTGCGGTGCAAGACCAAACCCAGACCAGCGCGCTCGTCATCGGACAGGCCGCGCGAGAAGTATCGCTCGGTTCCGAACAGCGCAGAGCCAGGGCGGATGGCAGCACATTGCTGTGGGAGAAGGAGCAGGGGAAAGCAGAAATCTTCCACGAGGGAACGGATCAACTGCCTCCTGTGCTCATCTATGGCAACCGCTACTGATCCCATGAAAACCGCCGAAGCATCCAACCGTTTGTGTGGTGCCCGACTTTCACCCGACGAGTTGCGGGAGGCTTGCCAACCGGGCGGCTCACGCGATCAAGGAACGCCACGATAGTGAAGCGCACCACAACCAAGTGGCCCTGCTGTCTGCTGGCAGCAATGATCATCGGACTCACAAGCGTGTCGGCGGCCAGGAAGCCGGAACCGACCATTGTCCTCACGCAGGACGGCGAGAAGTTCCAGGTGAAATACGACGACATGCCCAAGGCCCTGCAGGCGGAGATCACGAAGGCCCTGCCGGTCGTGGCCGGGGCGACACCGCATGGATTGGTGGAGTTCGCCCAGCAGGGAAGCGGGCAGGAGGCGTTGGTTGACAGGCTCTTGGGTGATGACGCCTTGATGAAGCAAATGCTGATAGCAGGCGGCGCGAGCTCCGCGAAGTATGGTCAGGCGATGCAAATATACGCGGCGATCCAGCAGGCCAGCCCGAAGGCCGGCGAAGGCGTGTTTCAACGGCTGGCGCTGGCCACCAGCCTGCAACATGCCGTTCCGATCAAGCAGTCCAACGCTCGGGATCAGAAAAAGGCGCCGACCATCGCGGACCCGGTCAAACGCCGGTGTCACTCGCTAGTCGGAATCCACAACGACACAACCGACCAAGAATGAACCGGAACCACCAACGATACGGAGCGTTTGCTCTGTCATCCATCGCGCTCGCAGCGCTCGCCCTTTCGTCTTTTGCCGCCGTCCCGGCAGCGGAACAGCCAATACCAAAACCCGATGGCAAACCGGCGGACATGACCAAGCCGGTTCAGGTTTTCATCCTGCTGGGACAGTCCAACATGGTGGGCAAAGGCAAGATTGCCGGCGGCGAAGGCTCCCTCGAGTATGCAGTGAAGACCAGGAAAAAATACTCGTACCTGGTGGATGATGCGGGTGCCTGGACGGAACGGAAAGATGTCCGCAACGTGCGCGTCATGGTTGGCCGGGGCGGTGGCATGCAGATCTTCAACAATGAATGGATGACCATCAAAGGAGGAACCATGGGTCCGGAATATGGCATCGGGCATCCCGTCGGCAACGCCGTCGATGCGCCGGTCATGATTCTCAAGAGCTGCATCGGCAACCGCAGCCTCGGCTGGGATCTCCTGCCCCCGGGCAGCGAACGGTTTGAATTCGAAGGCAAGATCCACGCCGGCTACAAGGACCGGCCGGATTCCTGGCCGATGGACCCGGCCAAAGGCAAGGCGACGGAGCCGCCGCCATGGGTGGACAAATCCGGCAGGCCCATCGACTGGTATGCCGGCAAGCAATACGACGACGATACCGCGAACGCGAAGAAGGTGCTGGCGGAAATCGATAAGTACTACCCTGGAGCAATGAAATACGAAGTCGCCGGCTTCTTCTTCTGGCAAGGCGAAAAGGACTGCGGAAACGCAGGGCATGCCAGCAAATACGAAGAGAATCTGGTCCGCTTCATCAAGCGGTTGCGCAAGGACTTCGCCGCTCCGAATGCGAAGTTCGTCCTCGCCACTTTGGGAGAATCCACCAAGGGCAGCGGGGGCAATGGGGGAAAGGTGCTCGAGGCGCAGCTCGCGGTGGACGGCGCTACCGGCAAGTATCCGGAGTTCAAAGGCAATGTGGCCACGGTCTATTCCAACCCCATGGCGCAAGGCGGCAGCGGCAACGGTCACTACGGCGGCAAAGCGGAAGTCTATATGGACGTCGGTGAAGCCATGGGCAAGGCCATGGTGGAGCTGTTGAAGAAATAGATCACAGAAGCAAGTGATGAATCGACGTGTTCTTCTCGAAACCACCCGCGGCGGTGGCGATTGGAATAGGCGGTTTGGCGGCGGAGTCCATGCCCGGTGACAATCCGGGCGCGGGCAGGGAGGGGCAGGTTCATAGAGGAGCACGTCCATTTCCATGATTGCCGGAAAGGAGATCTGGAAAAGGTCGCCGAGTGGATGAAGTCCAACAAGTTGATCTTTGATCATCTGGAACATGGAATCCGGTAGTCCGATGAAAACATACCTCTACACGTTCACCCTCCTCACCGCCCTGCTATTGGCTTCGCAGTCTGTGGCGCGCGCAGACGGACTGGTCGTCTATCCGCCAGTGCCAGGGCTCGCAGCCTCGGAGCATTACAAAGTGCGCGTGCGCCCGGCCAGCGATGGCGGCGGGTGGCTGAGCACCTTCGCCTGGGAAACGACCTGCAAGACCATCGAAAAGAAGACCGACGCCTACTTCGACACCCTGGCGGGCTGGACGCACACCTATGTGAACTTTGAAACTGCCGGTGCCGTGGAGATCGAGATCGCTCGCGTCAACGGCCAGCCGATTCATACCGCAGCGGTGCATCCCCAACGCAAAGCCTCCGCGTGTTCCGTCAAGGACGGCAAAGTTCTCGTCAGACTCGATAAACCCTGTCTCGTAGCCGTTGATATTGATGGCCAGATGGACGGGCAGGACACGGGCAAGGGCTACAAAGGGCCGCCGATTCACACAATATCCCTCTTTGCCAACCCTCTGTTGGTTGGCAAGCCCAAGCTGCATGATCACGGCGTGTGGGCGGTGAAACCCGGTGAGACTCCACCATCCGACGGGCCTTGGACCACGCTGTATTTCCTGCCGGGTGTTCACGATGTCGGACTGGCTTTCCCGCTTCACGCGAACCGCCACTATTACATCCCGGGTGACGCGATGGTTTACGGCACGCTCTCCAACACGCAATGGGGCGATGGCCATCACATCCGCATCTTCGGCCTCGGCACTTTGTCGGGAGCCCGGTTGAAGCATCCCGAGTATGTCGAGCCGGCAGTTTCAGAGAAGGAACACGGGCGCTATCGTCCGATTGAGTTGGTCGGCACCACCGACACCCGCGTGGATGGCATCACCATCGCCGACTCGGCGACGCACTCGCTGATGCTGATCCATCCCTACAAAGCAGGTCACCCCAACGAAGTGAAGTGGACCAAGATCTTCACCTGGCGTGCGAACGGCGACGGGATCAATCCCTTCGGCAACACGCTCATCGAGGACTGTTTCCTCCGCACGCAGGATGATTCGCTCTATGTGAACGGACTGGGCATTCGCCGCGCCGTGCTCTGGAACGATGCCAACGGTTCGTCGTTCGTGCTGAGCGGCCTGCCGCAGCTTGCTGACCGCCAGTTGGTGGTGGAGGACTGCGATGTGATCATCAACGGCGCGCCGGGCGGATCGATTATCGATCTCATAGAGGCCGGGCTGCACCTGGTTTTGCTTTTGCGGGTCTGTAAAGACATTCTGGCGCAGCACCAGCAGCGGATAGGCCAGGGCCGGCGTAAAGTGATCCAGCACGACGAATCCGCCGTACTTGGCGATCTGCTGTCCCGCCAGCGCCGCTTCGTCGCTGGGATCTTCCACTCCTTCGGCCGGAAATGCCATCAGCGGGAAGCCCGAGTCACACACACCACCCTTGAGGGCCAGCCGGCGCAGCTGCGTCATGGCCGCCAACGAGCGGCAAAACCGCGCTGCTCGAGATCCAGCACGAGGTCTGGTCGCGGCCGCCTGGACCTGTTTCGACAGCTCCA
The DNA here is from genome assembly GCA_963751435.1 of uncultured Verrucomicrobiae bacterium. Lineage (GTDB taxonomy): Bacteria > Verrucomicrobiota > Verrucomicrobiia > Limisphaerales > DSYF01 > JALOTU01. The sequence continues at coordinate 389,444 of CAVVUP010000036.1, forward strand.
CCAACTCGTCCAGGCTCCGGCAGCCACGGCCAGTGGCAGCCGGTACCGGCGCGCCAGCGCGGCCATCTCCTGCCAATTGTTGGCGTCGGCGGCGTACAGCAGCGGCGCCGCGTCGCCTGCCCCAGCCAGCCCGGCTTCAAGCGCGGCTGGGCTGCGGCTCATCAGGACCAAGGCACCGTGATTGACGCCACGGACGGCCTCTACGGCACGGCGGAACGCCGCCGGATCGCCGCTTTCACTGGCCACAGCCATGCCATCAAACGCCAGGTCGGACCGACGAATCCACCTTGTACTCTTCCACTGCCGCAGCAGGCGCCGTCACGTCGTCGAGCGATCCGATCGCGCACACGCACGAAGAGGCCGGGCGCATGATAGAAGGTCTTCTCGTGACGGAAGAGCACCGTCTCGTTGCCGACTGCCAGCTTGGAGCCGTTGCGGGTTACGGTGACCAACCGGACCCGCGGCGCGGGCGTCGCCTCCAATTGGCCCTTGGCCTGCTCGCTCACGTAGGGGCAGGCCGCCAATTCGGCCTGCTTGGCGGCCAGTTTCATGGCAAATGCCATGCAGGTGGGAAAGCCACACTCCTTGCAGTTGGTCTGGGGCACAGCTTGTAGATCTGCAATCCTGTCAGCGCCATGATGATGCTCCTTCTAAGGCCCCTTCACTCTGGGTTTGCGTCATGAGCGCCCCGACGGCACGCTGGACGCGACGTAGTGATTCGGATGGCGCAGCACGACGATATCCGCGCCTGACTGAATCAGTGTCATGGCGGTAAGCGTCTCCCAGTGCAGCGCCCGCTCACACCAATCGCCCCAAGTCTCAGGCACTCCTGCACCGACCTTTGCCTCCTTGGTCTTCCAGGCTTTCCTCGCCGGGGCTGACGAGCATAGGCTGCTGTGTCATACTGTCGCCCTGCAGGGCCGCGATGCGCAGGCGCTCCATAACAGAGTAGCCGTATTCGGTGCCGTAGCCCAAGGCGCCGGTCGATGGGTCCATCAGCACCAGATCCAGGCTCAAGCCCATGTCGCGGATTAGGATGATGAGCTGCTTGGCGAGGTCGACATCCATGGGTGTGCGCGAGTTGACCAAGTGACCGTGGGCCAACGCGGCGGCCACGATAGTGCGGTAATTCTTGTCTTCGCAGACGCCGAGGACCAGCCGTTCGCCTTGGCCTTTTCGGCCGCGGCGACGATCAGCTCGTTGTCCTTTTCGGCCTGGCCCGGGCCAAAGACCAGGAGAGGCAGCCCGGTAGCCCTCAGCACCTGGCGCAGGATCGCACGGGCGTCGGAGGCCGAATCTTCGAGGCTGAATGTAAGCGTGATCAACCCGGCGCCGGCCGTTTCTGCCGCCTTGGCCCTATCAGCCGGATCATATGACGACCGGGCCCCAGGTGTCCAGCAGCAGCGGCGACCAATCGGCCGGCGCCGGCTCTGATTTCCAGCGCAGCCGTCGGCGGATGCGGAATGCTGCCTTCGAAATGGAGAAACGGCAGGGTCGTCTCGCCGCCCACCGTTACCGTGTGCGTGCGCGTGCAACCTTGAGCCGTCGTAGCCCCCCAAGGTGACCGCGAACTGCTCCACTCCATTTTTCGATCGGAATTTGTACAGGCATTGGTACTGCTCCTTCTTTGCATCAAGAAGAACGTAACGGTATGGGGGCACAGACGCGGGCTAAAAGATCGGGGGGCAGGCTGAGAGCCGGGTGATTCTTTTCCTCA